>NZ_JAUSUB010000004.1 GCF_030813235.1 Cytobacillus purgationiresistens
ATATCGGCGATTATTTCAATATATCAGCGACTTTTCGTTTATATCAGCGATAATCTTATTTTATCGGCGTTTTTTCAATACGCGCCTCAATCGCTCGCCTTGTGCTGCTGTTTCAGCTCAGCATCAGGGATCATTTCACTTATTTTTTTTTGATTGGAGATTATATCGGCGACTTTTCAAATTATATCGGCGATTATTTCAATATATCAGCGACTTTTCGTTTATATCAGCGATAATCTTATTTTATCGGCGTTTTTTCAATACGCGCCTCAATCGCTTGCCTTGTGCTGCTGTTTCAGCTCAGCATCAGGGATCATTTCACTTATTTTTATTTGATTGGAAATTTTATCGGCGACTTTTTTAATTTGTCGGCGATTATTCCAATATATCAGCGACTTTTCGTTTATATCAGCGATAATCTTATTATATCGGCGACTTTTCGTTTCTCACTGAAAAACTGGAACGAATGTACATATATCAATCATCTGCCAAATACTAAGAAAACTACTAAGATGGCTGCGATAAATCCTATTAAATCGGCAAGCAGTCCTACTTTCAATGCATCTCCCATCCTTTTTATGCCGACTGCGCCAAAGTAAACAGTTAGCACATAAAAGGTTGTATCTGTACTCCCTTGTATGACAGACGCCATTCTTCCAATGAGCGAATCCGCACCATGCTCCGCAATCAAGTCACTGGTCATTCCTAGCGCTGCATTACCAGAGATGGGTCGAATGATGGCAAGTGGAACGATATCAGGAGGGACACCAATAGCGACGAAAACTGGCCGAATGAAATCCATAAAAAAATCCAATGCCCCCGAAGCTCTGAATATTGATATTGCCACGAGCATTCCCACGAGAAAAGGGATGATTGAAACAGCTATTTTGATCCCGTCTTTACCGCCTTCAACAAAGCTTTCATATGTTGGAACCTTCTTATAAGTACCATATAGTAAGATAAATCCTATTAATATAGGAATAAACCAGAGGGATATTAATGAAACAATCTCCATATTACCTCATCCTTTTCGGGTTCTTCTATAATAAAAATAGCGGTCGATTAAGATTGCTCCAATGGTTGAGCAAATTGTAGCAATCAGTGTAGGTCCAACGATTTCTGTCGGAGAAGCCGAACCATAATTCATTCGAATGGCGATGATTGTAGTGGGAATTAACGTTATACTTGATGTGTTAATTGCTAGAAAAGTAATCATTGAACGGCTTGCCTCACTACTTCCGCCATTCAAAACCTTCAGCTCTTCCATCGCTTTAATACCAAGGGGTGTGGCTGCATTTCCAAGTCCAAACATATTGGCCATCATATTTGATAAAATATAGCCCATGGCGGGATGATCCTTTGGAATTTCAGGAAACAGTCTGGTCACAAACGGTCTAAAAAACTGCGCAAGCTTATTTAACAAGCCCGCATGCTCAGCAATCTTCATCATCCCTAACCAAAATACGAGAATACTGATCAAGCCAATACATAAAGTTACCGCTTCTTTTGCTCCCTTAAATATCGCCTCATTTACCTCGCCTATTGTCCCATTGAACATTGCAAAGACGATTCCCACTATCGCAAGAAAGGCCCAGATAATATTAACCATCTATTTTCACACCAACAATGGCTGTAAACAGATTACGAAAAGAATCAAAAAAGGATTTCTCTTCTTTTTTATCTTCTTTTTTAAAATAGATTGGCAAGGATTTGACTTCTGCACTTTCAAAATATATGGTCGCTTTTCCAACAATTTCAGGTATATTCTCTTCATCCTTCCAATCCTGCTTAGGCTTCGTCAATTTGTATTTCACCTCAAAGGAGTTCTTTTCATCCTTTGTAACGGGGTAACTAAAGCTATGATTCAAATAAACTCTATTATGATAAAAATCATCGTTGATTGTTTCGATGTCCCCTTCACTTAACACTTCTACGTTTTGATAGTTCTTAAAGCCGTTTTCAAACATTTGAATATGATCGTTCCAGTCATCCGGCCCGTTTAGAGTAACCGCAATCAAGTCTAAGTTCCCTTTCGACGCAGACGATACTAGTGTTCTCTTTGCCCGTTTGGTATAGCCTGTTTTCCCTCCAGTTGTATTGTCATATAGTTCTGTGAGCAGCCTGTTTTTATTTTTCCAAACACGATCCCAAGCCTCCGTCGGGTTCGGCGCCCTATGTACTTCCGTTCCGGCGACTTTTTGGTACTTCTCATTATCCATTGCATAGCGGGTCAATATCGCCATATCAAATGCAGTTGACAAGTGATTTTCATCATCATCCAATCCGTGCGGATTTGCAAAATGCGTCCTTGTCATGCCGATTTCTTCAGCCTTTTGGTTCATCAAATAGACAAACCCATCGAGACTTCCCCCCACATACTCAGAAATGGCAACTGCTGCGTCGTTTCCAGAGCGGAGCATAAGACCATAAACCAAATCCTCAAGCTTTACCTCTTCCCCTTGCTTCAAATAAATTGAAGATCCTTCAGCTCTAACTGCTTTTTCACTTATTTTCACCATATCATCCAGTTTTCCAGATTCTATTGCTAGGATTGCTGTCATGATTTTCGTGATGCTGGCAATCCGCTGTGGATCATTCGCTGCTTTTTCATATAAAATCCGCCCAGATTCCTGCTCAATTATGATTGCATTTCTTGCACTAACTGATATACTTGCCGATGCATTATGTGGAGCAGCAAGCATTAATAGTGCTGCAATGAATGAAAAAACAATGAGCTTGTTCCATTTTTTCATTGTACAGACCCCGTCTCATTTATTGGTTTGTACAAGTTTATGCGGGACAAGTATCGTTATGACAAAATCGTTTTTATTCTTTTTTCACTTTAACAATAAAAATTCTGCAATCCCGCTATATGAAACACGAAAAAAGAGACCGACATTTGTCGGACTCTTCCAGTTTAAACTGGCTTCCATTTTAATTCTCCAGCATGTTGAAATCTTGTCTCGACATCTTTCCAATTAACAATTTTCCACCAATTATCAATATAATCGGCCCGTTTATTTTGATATTGCAAATAATAGGCATGCTCCCAGACATCGAGCACCAGCAGCGGAATGGTATCCCATTGTGTTAATAGTTGATGTCGTTCAGATTGCAGGATTTCTAGATGTCGCGAGCGCGGAGACCAAACAAGAATCGCCCATCCTACGCCCTCAACTTCTTTCGCAGCTTCGGTGAAATGCTTTTTGAACTGCTCATAGCTGCCAAAGTATTTTTTGATTTGAGCTAACAATGCTCCAGATGGTTTCCCGCCGCCTTCAGGGCTCATATTATTCCAAAAGATCGTATGCAAATAGTGACCTGAACCATGGAATGCAAGCTCCCTGGACCAATGTTTCACAAGGGAAAAGTCACCGGTTGCACGTGCTCTTTCAAGCGCATCCTCAGCCTTGTTTAAACCATCTACATAAGCTTTATGATGCTTATCATGATGCAATCTCATAATTTCTTCAGAAATATAAGGTTCAAGCGCATTATATCCATATGGTAATGGAGGCAACACGTGCTTACCTGCAGGCACTGATGTTTCATTTGCATATATTGCTCCGAGTTGTAATCGTTCGTTAAAATACGCTTCCATCTCTTCGTGAATTTCTTCCACCTTTTCTGATAATGACCCTAATTCATCCGTGTTTAAAGGTTGGTCCATTCTGTCCATTACATTCGTTAATGAATTCAATTTCTGCCACAGTTCATTATTTCCATCTATATTTTCACTCTCTAGAAAATCACGCATTTCCTGATTCCATTTAAACACTTCTCTCAGATACTCGTTCATGCTGCTCACAATCTCACTCCTTCTGAAAATGAATTACGATTAGGTTAAGATAAGTTTCTGTTTGGCTTTTTAAACCTTGTGGGACTGACTTTGATTGCTAGGAATGAAACCCAGTCGTTAATACCTCACTTCTCATCCTATGAAGGGTTTAATAAAAATATAGCTAAACTGCAAAATTCAGTGGCATGAGCTTGAGTCATACTAGGCACCAAGGTAATTATGTTTTTCCGAAAGATAAAAGGGACAGCCATTTCATGGCTGTCCCTTTCTACAAAATTATTGAGATTGCATCATTTTTGTTCGATAGTCAGTTTCGTAATATTCAAGTTCCTCGCGAATATTTTGAAAATCACTTTCAAGACCTTTGAATAAATTTGATACTTTATCTGGCACTTCTTTATGAAAACGGATGGAGTTTTTCCCTGTATAAGCAGAACGGCTATTTTCAAACCAAGCATCGTTTCTTGGGGAAAAGAATTCTTCAATGCAATGATGGTAAAGACGATATAGCGTTTTTTCCGCTGCTCCACGTTGGAACTGATCGCTCATCAATATAATTCGGCAAGCATCGTGGCCTTCTTCACAGTATACTAATAGCTTTCTAATATTCGTTAAAATACGCTTATAATAATCCTTATCGCCTTCCTTTTCCTCTAACAAGGCGGTTAAGGTTGTTTCATTTAAGAAGTCCTCAAAAATATTCACAGTGTCACTGAGGAAATGCTGCACATCTTTCATTTGTGATTCTACAATTGAATTTCCCATATGTTCCTCCTATTTTATAAGGTACACTTTTACAAAAAAGATTAGAAAGTTCCTTCATTTTGTCAACCTTCACATATGCTTAACCAAACCGAAACATGAACAACTAAGGTAGCTGAAGGGCTGATTTATTTTCGATTGATTCAAGAATGTCTGGAAGTTTGCTAAAGTCATAGCCTTTGAATAAAGTTTGAAGTTCTGATTGTGAACGGACAAAAATGCGTTTCCTTTTGCTTAATGCTGGCTGATTTAACAAAGTGGCAATCGCCACGATATCCTTAAATTCCACCTCTCTTGAACCTGCCATGAACAATGGATTCTTATCATAGGGAGTAAACTCGCTGAGGAATTCTTCAAAATATTGAACATAAGTAATCGTTAATGTTTTTTCCAGCCCGTCTTCTTCAAAGGCGACTTCACTTCTGTTAAAGAAATCTTCAAACGTATTAGGCATTTCTTTTTCAAGCTCCCAGCCCTTATAATGCTTAATTAACAAGTAAACTCCTCCTCATTTATATCGGTGTGTTTATTGTGAATTTATGGGCATTTTAAGCAAAAATGAACCTGTTGTGATAATAAATTTATCCCATTCATGGATTTGCACAATGCAAAAAAAGATTAAAAATTCAGTTTCAATTTCATTTTTAAGTATATAGTAACATAAATCGCTGTGGGAGTGTTCAGAATTATCACGATTCTAATGACTCTTGAAATTTTTCAAAAAAGAGATCGGCTTCATTCTGGGTAATATCGTCTTCCTCTGATTGCTCTGGCAGCTTTGGAAGTTCTGCAATATTCTTTAATCCAAATGTATCAAGGAACTCCTTTGTTGTACCGTACAAATAGGCTCGTCCGTTTCCTTCAGCTCTTCCTACCTCTTTTATCAATGCTTTTGCAGATAAAGTCTGCAGCGGACGCTCTGTCTTTACTCCGCGAATTTCTTCAATTTCAACGCGAGTAATCGGCTGCTTGTATGCAATTACAGCCAAAGTTTCCAATGCTGCTTGGGATAAAGTTGAAGTGGAAGGAGATTCGACTAATTTTTTTAAATAAACCGCGTTCTCCTTCTTTGTTGCGAGCTGATACGTTCCCCCAATTTCAAGTACTGTCATTCCTCTTTTCTTATCTTCCTGCAAAGATACAATCAATCCATCCATCATTTCTTTCGCTTGCATTTCTTCAACCTCAAGCACTGATGCGATTTGTTTTAACGAAAGTCCTTCATCGCCCGCTGCAAACAAAAGACTTTCAACAATACCATACCAATTAACAATATTCATTAACTTATATTCCCTCCGTAGCTTCTACAAATATTTCTGAAAAGTTCATCTCTTGAGTTACATGTATGTCCCTTCTTTTGATTAATTCCAAAATGGCAAGAAAGGTAACTACCACATGCTCGCGATTAGAGACTGAGAACAGGTCATTAAAGCTTTTCTTGCCTTTAAATCCTTTCAGCTCTTTCATGATTTCATTTATTCGCATTTCTATTGGGATTTCCTGCCGTGTAATTCTTGTAGAAAGCGGTTTTTGCAGTTTCTTTCGCCGCATGAGCTTTTGCAAAGCGCCCAACATATCATAGAGAGAAACCTCTAAATTCGCCTTTTCAGACTTTGTTTCCTTCGTTATTTCTGTCAAGTCACTAGGCGGTTTTGTGTACATCAGGCTTCTCTCATGTTCGAGTTCCTTCAAATCTTCAGCCGCCTCTTTAAATTTGCGATATTCCACTAATCTTTCCACAAGCTCGTCCCGAGGATCTTCTTCCATTTCCAAGGTCATATCCTCATCAAATGCTTCTTCCTCATGCTTAGGCAGAAGCATTTTACTTTTTATGGCCAGCAGAGTCGCTGCCATTACTAAATACTCACTTGCAATATCTAATTCCAGCTCCTTCATCGTATGGATAAAAATTAAATATTGCTCTGTGATCTCAGCAACTGGGATATCATATATATCTATCTCCAACCGATTGATTAAATGTAAAAGCAAATCAAGCGGTCCTTCGAAGGCATCAATTTTCACATTATAATGTTGCATATATTCCACCAAAATTTCTATATAATTAATATTTAAGTTTTAGTTTTAAACCGTTCTAGCCTATAAGCTATCTTCTAGTATAGATGAATACAAGAGGTTGTCCAATCCAAAAAACCTCTTCCTTCCATTAAAAGCGCCCAAACGAAACACAAAGTGCCTACATACTATAAAAAGGCAATGACAAATAGGCTATCATGGAGGTATGTAATAATGTCTAGACAAGAAAATGAAGCATGCAGAGAAGACAACTGCGGGTTCGGCACAGGTTTTGCCTTAATTGTCGTCCTGTTTATTTTATTAGTTATCGTTGGAGCTTCTTGGCTATTTTAACATATGCGGAGAGTATTTGGCTTCATATACCCAGCTAGATAAAAAAGTGATATCTTTCTATGCTATGAACACTCAGTCACAAGTTTGAATGAAATCAAAAAGCAATTGTTTTTTCATACACAACTATGCTCGGGTTTTCCGAGCATTTTTCTGTTGTCTTAATAGATTGCAATAAAAAAATATGTTAATATGATGCTAACTCAGAGGCATACTACGCCCTTTTAGGAGATGTAATCCCATGTATCCACAAGCTTATATCAATTATTTGGTTCATTTTCATGGCGATAGAGATTATTTTGAATGCCATGAAATCCTCGAAGAATATTGGAAAAGTGTTGATAAGAATAATAAAAGCTCAATATGGGTTGGATTGATTCTTTTCGCCGTTTCTCATTATCATCACCGAAGAGGAAACTTTAAAGGTGCTGAAAGAACAATGCAGAAGTCAATTAATATCTTAGGGAGTAAAAGGAAAGAAATACAACAGCTTGGGATAGATGAGATCAAACTATTAATGGATCTTAATAGTCAACTGCAAGGTATTGCCGCTCAAACAAAGTATAAAAGTTATACCTTTCCCTTTTCTGACCCTCAATTGATTGAAATTGCGAAGCAGAATTGCATACAAGAAGGGTTTATTTGGTGTCAAGATAGTGACTTACTCAACGAGGATCTCATTCATCGACATGTGAGAAGAGATCGCTCAGATGTAATAAAAGAGAGGTCATTGGCGCTTAACAAAGGCATAAATGAAGACCGTGGAAACCATAATATATAAAGAATGACTAAGATATTGTCCAGTGGAGGTTAAATAAAAAAGCAGCGAAATTTTTATTCGCCGCTTTTACAAACTTCCTCACATTTTAATAAAAATGGTTCGGTATATTCGTTTGCTGTTAATTCTTTATCTGTATACATCTCATTCAGAGCTTTGATCATTGCTTTCCCGATCCCCTGATGTCTATGAGAAGGATTTACTGAAATATGTTGTACTTCGAGGGTTGCTTCTGTAAAGGATACACCTACAAGGCCAATAATATCCTCTTCTTCCCTCCACAAAAACAATTGCAAGTTTTCGTCTGTTTCATAATCCTTTATCGACTGGAGAAGCTTTTTCAAGTCCTTCTCATTCGGCATAAAAGATAAAAGTCCCATAGCAATTTTTTCAAAAGATTTTTTATATCGAATTAGCATTATAATCCCTCATTATTTAAATAAACCTTTTATTAGCTATTATTTCCATATTGTTGAAAAATTAAACTTTGTCTCAGGTACTATATATTATGTATGTACTTGCCTTTTTGCTCATTTGATAAAAAATATATATTTAATTCCCTGGTGCAATAAATATCCAATAAATAACGCCCCAAATTAAACCAATACCCAAAATAAAAAAGAATAGCAGCAAATTACTCTTATTCATGGTGCCAATAGCGCTCCTTTATCCATTATAACGATAAATCATCAAAATGATAACCTCATGGAGTCATTTTCATATCCCAAAATAAACCATTTTTACAACCCAACGATAAGATAACACTCATTGTACACCATAAGCTAATAGAATCCAATAGCTTTTTTGAGAAAAGCAAGAGCAGGACGCTCTGAAAAAACAGACATACTTGAATTAAATGGTAATGATTTCAAGCTTAAAAGTTGATACATCACATCATTAGGGTATCTTCCAAACCATTAAAAAAAGTGTGAATAATCTTTGACAATAAACGAAAATACGGGGAGCAGTTTTATTCCCCGTATTTATTAAAGATTATTTAATACTTCACTTTTTCATTCATTGGTAAGTCAAGACGGACCATGTCTTCAAAGGTCTCCCTACGGACAACCAATGTTGACGCACCTTGCTCCACGAAAACGACTGGAGGACGAGGAATACGATTGTAATTATTCGCCATCGAGTATCCATATGCACCTGTACAGAATACAGCTAAAAGATCGTCACTATCTGCCTTTGGCAACGGTAAATCCCAGATGAGCATATCGCCTGATTCACAACATTTACCTGCAATTGAAACGGTTTCTTCTGGCTGCTCCATCACTCTATTGGCCAATACGGCTTCATAATTCGCTTGGTAGAGTGCAGGTCTTATATTATCGCTCATTCCTCCATCAATCGCTAAGTATTTCCTTACTTCCGGTACATCCTTACTCGATCCTATTTTATAAATGGTTGTGCCTGAATCTCCAACGAGCGAGCGTCCGGGCTCAATCCAAATTTCCGGCATTTCCATCCCATATTCCTCTGCCTGTATTTTCACTTCTTTAATAATCTCACTAACATATTTCGAAGGAGGCAGGGGTTCATCATTTTCAGTATAGCGAATACCAAATCCTCCGCCCAAATTAAGGACAACCGGTTCATATGATAATTGGGTCTTCCAGTCATATAATTTAGTGAAAATCTTTTGTGCGGCTAAAATAAATCCGGTTGTATCAAAGATTTGCGAGCCAATATGACAATGGATACCGAGAATATCAAGGCAAGAGGATTCCATACTTATCTTTAAAGCTTCCTCAGCTTGGCCATTTTGCAAATCAAATCCAAATTTTGAATCTTCTTGACCTGTTAAGATATAATCATGCGTATGAGCTTCGATGCCTGGAGTCACTCTCAATAAAATTTTCACCTTTTTTTCAAAGGATAAAGCAATGTCCTGCAGTAAATTTAATTCATAAAAGTTATCTACAACTATGCAACCGACATTGTGAGTGAGTGCCATTTCCAGTTCTTCTCTACTTTTATTATTGCCGTGGAAATGAATGCGTTCCGCAGGGAAGTCTGCAGCCATTGCTGTAAACAATTCTCCGCCAGATACGACATCAAGTGAAAGACCTTCCTGCTCAACAATTTGAATCATCGCAACTGTTGAAAACGCCTTACTCGCATATGCAACTTGAGCTTTAACACCTAATTGTTCAAATGTCTCCTTAAACCCTCTTGCTCTTTTTCGAATGAGATCGACATCATAAATATATAAAGGCGTACCAAATTTATTGGCTAGCTCAATTGTGTCCATTCCTCCAATTTCTAGATGTCCTTTTTCATTAACCTTAGAAGTCCCGTGAAGATACATGTTTCCCCCTCTTTCAATAAACAAAGCTTATTTCTTTTAATGTTAAAATAGACAGTTTCTAAAGAGACTGTCTATTCTGTCATCCTTTAATCCTTTATTCAGTTGAAAATACTTTAACATAATTCGAAGTTGCCTGCAATCGCCATTCAACTATTTATCATTAGTTGGTTGTTTGTATCTATTTCTGGCATGAGTGATACTTGGACGAATTTTCGATCCAGGAATGGCTCTTCTAAATATGATATGAGCAAACGCCCCAGGACAAAACGGGATAAACGGCCATAAATAGGGTGTTTTAAATGATTTAATACTTGCAAGTATAATAATAAATAAAGTTACACCGACAACAAATCCTGGGGTATGGAAAATGGCTACAGCAATAAGTAACGACATCCTAATTAATTTATTTGCAATACTCAATTCATAACTCGGTGTGGCAAATGTACCAATCGCAGCAACTGAAACATAGAGGATAACCTCGGGTATAAATAAGCCGACTTTTATCGCAATATCTCCAATTAATATTGCTGCGATTAAGCCCATGGCAGTAGATAATGGGGTCGGAGTATGAATGGCTGCCATTCTGAGAAACTCAATCCCTAAATCTGCTAATAATATTTGAACAAGCAAAGGAACATTTGTTTCTTCATTTGGTCCGATAAAAGAAATGGCTTCAGGTAATAAGGATGGTTCCATTACAAATAGAAACCATAAAGGTAATAAAAATAATGATGCTGCTAAACCGACAAATCTCAACCAGCGAACAAATGTACCGACTGCTGGTGCTTGTCGATACTCTTCCACATGTTGCAGATGATGAAATAAAGTAGTGGGAGTAATAATAACACTTGGTGATGTATCAACAAATATAACAACATGTCCTTCCATTAAATGAGTAGCTGCTACATCCGCTCTCTCAGTATATCTAACCAGTGGAAACGGATTATAGCTTTGATGTAAAATAAATTCTTCAACCGTTTTATCTGCCATTGTTAATCCATCAATCTTTATCGCGTCAAGTTCCTTTCTCAAAATATCAATGAGATCAGAATCAGCTAAATCCTTTATGTAGCCAAGAGCGATATCCGTCTTGGAGCGCTCCCCGACATGCATCATTTCAAATCGGAGCCGTTCATCTCTAATCCTTCTTCTCGTGAGAGCTGTATTTACGATAATATTCTCAACATAGCCATCTCTTGAGCCACGGATGACTTTTTCAGTATCTGGTTCCTGTGGTGTTCTTCCCGGATAACTTCTTACATCAATAACCAGCCCAGTGTTTTCACCTTCCATGACCACTACGATCAGTCCTGAAAGCACTTGATCCACTAATTCATCAATGGTTTTGATGCGATCCACAGACTGATGGACAATACGGTTTTCAACGATATCAAACAGGTGGGTAGACAATTTTTCATGATCATTAATAGCGACAAGCTCTTCAACAATCTCAATGATAAATTGCGTTTCCGTTAATCCATTTATATAGTAAAGATGGATATCTTTTTTTAATACCTTTAACTTTCTTACACCTAAATCGAAACTCTCTCCAAGTCCAACTCGGTCCTTCATGTATTCTTCCAATTCCTTCACTGACTTTGGAATTGGCTTTTTAGTTAACTCCTTGTTTTCTGCCAATCAAAACCGCTCCTTTCTAAGATGAGCTCAACTGCTTTTTTGGTAATCGGTGAACCATTTTTATAATGATCGACTTTTGCCATTTTGCCGATATCACCGATTCCTACAATGATCGGAACATTTAATGTATCCAAGCAATAAACCGTATCTCCGGTTATTCTTCCTTCATCCATATCAGGTATTCCGAATTTATCTACACCATATGAGGTTAATTCGCCAAAGCGGTCTATGCTGACATCGACCTTCGTCCATTCTTCATGATGGGTTCTTGATGCAACTGCTATGACTCCGAGTACTTCAATATCCCTATGATTAGCGACATCCTTCATTGCCAGCTCTCCTGTGCCTTCCCCGACAAATCCACTATCATCGAACATGACATAAACCGGGTCACATTTTGCTTTTTTTATTAGCTTAACGATTTCTGAGCCGGATAGCACTGTCGGGTTTGCCTGAGATGAGGAGATACATCTACCTCCGATCTCTTTCGCAACCAGCTCCAACGTTTTTTTTGCATATTCATCACCATCTGTTATTAATATGACACGCCTCCGGTCACCCATTCTCTGATGTCCTTTCCTGTCTGTCTGCCTAAAACTGGCAACCGCTAGATTGACTGTATCCTTTTATTTACTGACAAAATAAATCCATTGAAAAAGAGAACCAAAGACTTTACCGAAAACAAACGCCATCAGTAAATACGTAATTTGTCCATCCACACCGATTCTTTTTGCAAGAATAGGAAATACATTTAACACCTCTGTTAACGCTGCCGCTAGCATACCTACGAATGTCCCGCAGGCAAGTCCAATTGGAATTAATACAAACGGGCTAATCGAGAAGACTGGATTCCATAAGGCTGCCATCGCGCCGCCTATCACTCCAAGAACAGCAGCCCATTCGTAATAATGAATCATTTTCATTGTCTTCGTTAGTTGCGTAAGCCTGGGGATAATCCCCAGCACTGATAAGAAAGCGACAAACCCTGCACCTACTGCAATTCCGCTAGCTAGCCCAATAAACATCACAATTAGAACCTTAACGATCATCAATATTTTTCATACTTTCTTTGTTCTCATTCATGGATACATAGCTATCCAGGTCAAGCTGATAATTAAACATCTCAACCTCTAACGGACTTGGTTCTTCATTTAACCTCTTCTTAAACACATGATTAAAGAAGATAATCATTCCCAAGCCGAGTCCAAGTGAATAAGGAATTTGAAAGATTAGCGGCTTACTATCAACTTCTCCAGTTATGATGGTATAAATTTTCTGCTGTACCTCCTGCATACTTACATCTTCATGAAAATTCATGATTGTAAGAGCAGCGCCAAAGAACAAAAGGAACCATATCAACATAAACATTGGCATCGATATTTTCTTTCCCTTTGCAATGACCTCAATAATAATTTGAGGGGGTCCAATTGTTTGTACCTCAATGGTTTGATCAAAAGCAGCCAGCAGACGGATAATCTTCATCACATCTATCACGATAATATTTCGATCCTTATCCGTTACTGAATGAACTGGAATCTGCCTCAGCTTTTCATAAATGGTCTCATCTGAAATGATTTGTGCGACATCTTTTAAAAATACAGTTTCGTGCGGTTTTACTTGCAAACGATGTCGCATGCGAATATAAACTAAATGATCCATCCCTTCACTTCCCACACAAAGATTTCCTTGCATATAGTATGAGTTACAAGCTTTTTCTTCATGAAGACCAATAATTGGGTTGAATATGGTTCATTATGGAAATATACCGAACTAGTTCAGTTATAAAAGAGTGGAAAGACTAATATGAATGACTGCAAAATAAAAAAACACATGGATTTACATATCCATGTGTGAGACTGCAGACAAACTTATTTAATTATTTTGAAAAATTTAAGTACGGGATTTTCCAAAGCTTACCGCTCGCTTTCCGCGTGGCGAGCGTCGAGCCGCTCCAAATCCACTGAAATTTGTTTGTTGTTCTTTTTTCGGCACTTGATACATGGGTTTACATATCCATATGTTCTTTCATTTGCTGTAGAATTTTCTTTTCCAGCCGAGAAACCTGCACTTGTGAAATCCCTAATCTTTCAGCTACTTCTGATTGTGTTTGGTCTTTGTAATATCGCAGGTACACAATTAACCTTTCACGTTCATCGAGTTCTCTAATAGCTTCTTTTAAAGCGATTTTATCAAACCATTTTCCTTCATTGCCATCATCAATTTGATCTAAAAGGGTGATAGGATCTCCATCATTTTCATAAACTGTTTCATGAATGGAGGATGGGATCCTGCTAGCATCCTGTGCAAGGATGATATCTTCAGATGGGATATCAAGAAACTCTGATATCTCAGAAACGGTTGGAATGCGGCCAAGAGATTTAGACAATTCATCCTTTGCTTTACGGATTTTATTGCCCAATTCCTTCAATGACCTACTTACCTTCACCGTACCATCATCACGGATAAATCGTTGAATCTCTCCAATAATCATCGGAACAGCGTAAGTAGAAAACTTCACATCATAGCTTAGATCGAATTTATCTACTGATTTTAAAAGTCCTATGCAGCCGATTTGGAAGAGGTCGTCTGGTTCATATCCTCTATTAAGAAATCTTTGGACAACTGACCATACAAGGCGCATATTCTTTTGCACAATAAGGTCTCTGGAATCTTGATCACCATCTTGACTTTTCTTAATGAGTTCCTTGACTTCGTGATCTTTTAAGTAGTTTTGTGCTTTATTTGATTTAACCTCCACATCCATAGCAAGACTCCTTAATTACATAGCATTTTACTATTTGATAAATGCTTCTTTAATTGGACTTCTGTGCCTTCTCCGGGGTGTGATTGAATCGTAATTTCATCCATGAAGTTTTCCATAATCGTAAATCCCATGCCGGATCTTTCCAAGTCAGGCTTCGTCGTATATAAAGGCTGACGAGCTTCATCTACATCAAGTATGCCTAATCCGGTATCTTTGATTGTTAATTCAACCATTCCATCTTCAATACTGGCAGAAATATAAACGATGCCGTTCGGATCATTTTCATATCCATGAATGATTGAATTGGTCACCGCTTCAGAAACTACCGTTTTGATTTCAGTTAATTCATCCAAAGTTGGATCTAATTGAGCGATGAATGCTGCGACGGTAACACGTGCAAATGATTCATTTTGACTTAATGCACTAAACTGAATTTGCATTTGGTTTTTCATTTATGCTACCCCCAATCTTTGCAAAGCGAATTCTTCTGTCGGCTCTAATCGGATGATTTTAAATAATCCAGACATATCGAATAATCTTTGCACTGCGGGGGAGATTGCACAAACAACCATTTCGCCATTCATCTGCTTCACTTGTTTATATCTTCCTAAAATGACACCTAAACCTGAACTGTCCATAAAGGATAATTGTTCAAGATTCAATACAATATGGTGAATATCAAACTCCTCGATTGCTTTTGTTGCCTGTGCACGCAGTTCATCTGCTGAGTGATGATCGAGCTCTCCACTTAATCGAACACATAAAACATCATGCTTAACCTCTAAATTAATTGATAGACTCACTACCCATAGCCTCCTTTAATATGCAGCTGCTTTTAATGGATAGGCTTTTACTAGCTTAAGTCAAATGATTTTAAGCTACATTTTGCCTTTATAATGAGTCAATTTCTATATGGAGCCTTGCTTTTCCTTCAACAGGACAAAACTAGTGCAGATTCGCTAAAATTAGTGGCGCTCTCGAAGCATTCGACATCAACCTTAATTATTTGCCTTCGTAAAGATGCCCATTGATCGTTTAAAAAGTGTCCAGAAGCTTGCTTCCTTACTGTTTTCCTTTGCAATCAGCGGGCTTTCAACGACCGTTTTTCCATCTTTTTTAAAGGTGATCGTTCCGATTTCATCGCCTTTTTTAACGGGAGCTTTCACATTTTCTTTCAGTTTGATTGATTGTTTAATCTCTTTAGCATTCTCACCTTTTTTTGTAAGTATTGAAATCGGTTCACTTGTTAAAGCTTCGATTTGTTTTTTCTCGCCTTTACTTACCAGTACCTTTGCGAGCGATTGATGTCTTTTATACATTGGGTGAGTTTCATATTGATTGAAAGCAAAGTCAAGCATTTTGGTTACTTCAGCATTTCTTTCCTTTGAAGTTGGCGCCCCAAATACCACGGCAATCACACGCATGCCATTTTTTTCTGCGGTAGCGGTTAAGCAATATTTTGCTTCTTGTGTGAAACCTGTTTTAAGCCCATCTACACCAGGATAAAAACGGACAAGCTTATTTGTATTGACTAACCAGAATTTTTTTTCAGTATTTTCACGCAAATACGCCTCATAGGTACCTGTAAACTTCGTAATATCTTCATATTTCAACAACTCTTTAGCCATCATTCCCATATCATATGCCGTACTGTAATGATCAGCAACAGGCAGACCTGTCGGGTTTTTAAAAACGGTATCTTTTAATCCTAATTCTTTTGCTTTCGCATTCATTTTGTCGACAAACTTATCGACTGATCCTGCTAACCTTTCCGCTACTGCAACGGAAGCGTCATTGCCTGACCCAATCGCGATCCCTTGAAGCATCTGTTTTGTAGTCATTTCTTCGCCCGGCTCTAAGAAGATTTGCGAACCGCCCATTGATGCTGCATACTCGCTCGTGCGAATTTTTTCATCCCAAGTTAGCTTCCCTTCATCAAGAGCTTCCATTATTAAAAGCATTGTCATGATCTTGGTCATACTCGCTGGAGGTAATTGTTCGTTACTATTTTTTTCATACAAAACAGCACCTGTATCTCTTTCGATTAAGATAGCTGACTTTACATTTTCAACTAATTCCTCTCCGCCGCTTTCCCTTGCAAAAGCTTGAGGAGAAAAACCTGTTAGCAATAATAAAAAGACCATACTGAATGAGACAAATCGTTTCATCGCATAAACCCTCCATTCTTTATAGCTTCCATCATTTCCAGTTAGAGATAATTTATACCAATTTTCTTTCTTGCAATTAAGAATTTTTATGCGATAAAAACTTAAAAATAAAAAAGGACGAAGAGCAGGCATTCACATGCGTGCTCTTCGTCCTTTTCTTTGTGTTTATTTTGTTATGACTTCATGAATTAATAATGGAGCGTCTACTTGCTTTGCAGACAGCTTTATATTTTTATAAAGACGGGCTTTGATTTCTTCAACATTTTCAAAGTTGCTGTGAATTGTGAGAAGCGCTTCGCCTTTTTTCACTTCATCGCCAATTTTCTTATGAAGCATCAACCCAGCAGCTAAATCAAGCTCTGACTCCTTTGTTGCCCTTCCAGCACCTAACAGCATAGCAGCTGTGCCAATTTCATCTGCTACCATCTCTGTCAAATAGCCATCTTCCTTGGCTTCAAGTGCAAATGTATATTTGGCTTGCGGAAGTTTCGTTGGATCATCGACTACACTCTCGTCTCCGCCTTGAGCGCGTAAAAATGTTTTAAAGGTATTGATGGCCGAACCATCGTTGATTACTTTTTCCAGCATTGCACGTGCTATTTCAATAGACTCTGCTTTATTTGCAAGGTAGACCATATGGCTTCCCAATGTGAGACATAATTCAGTTAAGTCCTCAGGACCTTTGCCTTTTAATGTATCGATGGCTTCTTTTACTTCAAGCGCATTGCCAATTGCATAGCCAAGCGGCTGACTCATATCCGATATAACCGCCATTGTTTGCCTGTCGACATTATGTCCAATTCGAACCATCGCTTGAGCGAGTGCTTTTGAATCGTCAATTGTCTTCATAAAAGCGCCCGCCCCGGTCTTCACATCAAGGACAATAGCATCAGCACCTGCGGCGATTTTCTTACTCATAATTGAACTTGCGATTAATGGAATACTATCCACTGATGCAGTTACATCGCGTAATGCATAGAGCTTTTTATCCGCTGGTGTCAGGTTTCCGCTTTGTCCGATAACAGCCAATTTATTCTCATTGACTAAACTAATAAATTCCTCATTTTTTATTTCTACATGAAACCCTTCAACTGATTCCAATTTATCAATTGTTCCACCTGTGTGGCCAAGTCCTCTTCCGGACATTTTCGCAACAGGTACGCCCACAGCAGCAACAAGCGGTCCGAGTACGAGCGTAGTTGTATCTCCTACACCACCAGTTGAATGCTTATCGACCTTTATGCCTTTTATTGCCGATAAGTCTATTTCATCTCCTGACTTTACCATGGCCATCGTCAAATCTGCTGTTTCTCTTTCTGTCATTCCTCTGAAATAGATAGCCATTGTCAGTGCGCTAACTTGGTAATCAGGTATAGTATCATTCGTGTATCCTTGAACAAAAAATTGGATTTCTTCTGTTGATAAGGTTTTTCCGTTCCGTTTGTTTTCAATGATATCTACCATTCTCATATGCGTTCCCCTGCCTTTAAGCTTATAGTTAACCGATTGCGTTTACGATGCCTTTTACATATGAAAGAAAATGCTGCTTCACCATTTCGGTCGTTTCGATCACTTCCTCATGATTCAATGGCTGATCTAAAATCCCTGCAGCCATATTGGAAATACATGAGATCCCCAGTACTTCCATCCCTGCATGATTAGCTACAATGACTTCTGGAACTGTTGACATGCCAACGGCGTCTCCACCCAACGTCCTTAACATCCGGACCTCGGCAGGCGTCTCATATACAGGGCCTGTATTCCCTACATATACGCCCTCTTGAATGTTTAAACTTAAGCCCTTTGCCACTTCCTTCGCTTGTTTTGTTAAAGATTTGGAATAGGCTTCTGACATATCAGGGAATCGAACTCCAAGCGCGTTATCGTTTCGACCAATAAGCGGGTTTCCACCCATATTATTTATATGATCCGTAATAAGCATTAAATCGCCAGGAGAGAAGCTTTCATTGATTCCTCCAGCAGCATTTGTAACGATGAGTTTTTCAACACCGAGCTCCTTCATCACTCTGACTGGAAATGTAACAGTCTCAAAGGAATATCCTTCGTAATAATGAAAGCGTCCTTGCATGGCAACAACTTCCACTCCATTCAAACTACCAAACACGAGCTGGCCAGCATGGCCTTCTACAGTCGAAACTGGAAACTCAGGTATACCTTCATACGGAATTTTAACTGGGTTCTCAATTTCATCCGCTAAAACGCCCAATCCTGAACCAAGAATAAGGCCGATCTTTGGCTTTTTCCTATATTGTCCTTTTAAAAAGGCTGAAGCCTCTTGTATTTTTGAATAATTCAATGATATGAACTCCCTTCACCGCTTGATTATTTTAAAGACTGTAAAAAGCTTTTTCCCGATTGGGGCAGCTTTACATTAAAGTTCTCTGCAATTGTAGCGCCAATATCGGCAAACGTCTCGCCAATTGGAAGTGCTTTTCCTTCAGCCATTCGTTTATTGTATACAAGCAAAGGCACATACTCTCTCGTATGATCCGTTCCCGGATGTATTGGATCATTCCCATGGTCAGCTGTAATAATGAGCAGGTCATCCTCCGACATTTTCGCAAAGAGCTCAGGAAGGCGCGCATCGTATTCTTCAAGTGCTCTCCCATACCCTTCAGGATCACGACGATGACCAAATAACGCATCAAAATCCACTAAGTTTAAAAAGCTTAACCCAGTGAAGTCCTTATCAAACGTTTGCAGCAGCCTGTCCATCCCATCCATATTTGAAGTGGTGCGTATCGCCTCAGTCACACCTTCACCATCATAGATATCATTAATTTTGCCAATGGCAATTACGTCCAGGCCTTCATCCTGCATTTCATTCATAACTGTACGCCCAAACGGTTTCAATGCATAATCATGGCGATTCGAAGTCCTTGCAAAGCTTCCTGGTGAACCAATGAACGGTCTTGCTATGACACGTCCCACCATATATTTTTCATCTAAAGTCAATTCTCTTGCAATTTCACAAATTTTATATTGCTCTTCGATCGGAATGATTCCTTCATGTGCGGCAATCTGTAAGACCGAGTCTGCTGAGGTATACACAATTAACGCACCAGTAGCCATATGCTCTTCACCGAGCTCTTCCATGATGACAGTTCCACTTGCCGGTTTATTACCAATTACCTTCCTGCCAGTCCGTGCCTCTAGTTCCGCAACCAATTCGGGAGGAAACCCATTTGGAAAAACTTGAAAAGGTGTATCCACTGTAAGGCCCATGATCTCCCAATGACCGGTCATCGTATCTTTCCCAACAGAAGCTTCCTGCAGCTTTGTATAATAAGCAAGCGGTTTTTCTGTTTTTTGAATGCCTTTAATCTCTCGAATATGGCTAAACCCTAAGCTTCCCATGTTTGGCATATGAAGTCCGTTCATTTTTTCCGCAATATGACCTATTGTATCCGACCCTTCGTCACCAAAATTCTTCGCATCAGGCGCTTCGCCAATACCGACTGAATCCATGACAATTAAAAAGACTCTTTTGTATGTAAATTCTTGCATTATGCTATTCCTCCTTCAATCTGAATAAAATGACAATTAAGCGAACAAGAAATGATGATCATCTATTTTCATTTCACTTAAGTAAACTTTTGAAAATGCAATTGGTTCATTGCTCCAGCAATTATAAAATAAAGTATCCGCTCTCGCACAAACATATATTACCCGTTCATATCCCAATCAACACAATATGTATCTATATGTCGGAAGTCTGACATCTCTATTGTACTGAATTCCAAAAAGAAAAACAGCCCTTTTAGATAATTTCTTTGGCTGCTCTTAAAATATGAAACTATGATTAGGCCCGTGGATGAAACTGGCTATATACATCTTTCAATCTAGCTTTTGATACATGAGTATAAATCTGCGTAGTTGAAATATCCGCATGACCCAACATCTCTTGAACCGCCCGCAGATCTGCTCCATTCTCAAGCAAATGTGTGGCAAAGGAGTGCCTTAATGTATGAGGTGTTAATTCCTTTTGAATGCCAGCTTCTTCTGCAAGCCGTTTCAAAATCTTCCAAAACCCTTGTCTTGTTAGCCCTTTACCATGGTGATTTAAAAACAAGACATCCACTTTATGCTTACTTTTGGCAAACTGAGGTCTTCCTTCATTTATATACTTCTCAAGTGCACCTTGAGCTGTTCTCCCCAAAGGAATGATTCTTTCTTTATTCCCTTTGCCAATACATCTAACGAATCCCATAGATAAATGAATATCACCTATTTCTAGGTTGATTAATTCACTTACCCTAATTCCTGTCGCATACAATAGCTCAAGCATAGCTTTGTTTCGCAGACCGAAGTGATTCACGAGCTTGGGCGTTTCAAGCAAGGTTTCCACTTCCGCCATACTAAGCACCTTCGGCAATGTTCTCTCTGGCTGTGGTGATTCAATATGAACGGAAGGATCGTGATCGGTCACTTTTTCACGAAGAAGAAACTGATGGAAAGCGCGGATGGAAGCTGTGTGGCGCGCCAATGTTTTCGAAGACTTGCCCTGCTCTTTCAAATGCGCCAAAAAATGGACAATATAGAGTCGTTGGACTGCGTTTAGCTCAGGCAATTTCTCCACCTTGGCTACATATTTTATATAGCTTTTTAAATCACGCTCATATGAAAGAATGGTGTTTTTTGCAAGACCTTTTTCAACCACTAAATAATGGATAAAATCTTTAAGCTGATCGTTCATCACCTGCATAATATTACTCCCCATTTAAATAGAAAAGAATTAAGCGATCAAACCATGTAGAATCTGTATCATTTCCACTTGAAACTACTTTAACTGCCGCTCCATTTGGTTCATCATATCTATGGTAATCTTGATACTCCTCATTTAACCACATAATACCATAATAAAAAAGGATTGTGCATCCAGTAAACAGCACGAAAACCTTGACAGTTTGATAAGCTACTTTAAACCAGGATTTCATTTCTTCTCCCCCACAATAGTTCTTATTATTAAAAGATATGCCAATTTGGACAAGAATTATACCTATAATAGGGAAGGTTACTGGAAAATGCATGAACAATCCTAAGAAAAGGAGTAAAACATGATTGTGTGGTTTCCAATAGTTATAGCCAATAGTCTTTAGCTGATTTTAAAAGGTTTTATATTCTATTTCATATCTTGATTTTTTCTAAGATTTATAATAAATCGTCAGCCCAGTAAAGTATATGAAGGCATATCTGCCTTATGATTCTCGGGTTTATAAGGATGGGGATAAACAAAATAAAAACCTTTTCCATTGTAGAAAAGGTTTTTGACTAAGCGTCCGATTCATCATCTTTTTTCTTATCTAGGCAGCGATAGCAAATGCCGTGGAAGGTTAAGCGATGATCTTTTATTTTAAAGTTCCATCTTCTTTCAACTACTTCTTCAACGTCTTCAAGAAGATCTTCTTGAATTTCATCCACTGCTCCACATTCTATGCATACAAGATGATGATGGAAATGGGCTGCGCCTTCTTGACGTAAATCATATCGGGAAACACCATCACCAAAATTAATTTTATCAACAATTTTCAATTCAGTAAGTAATTCAAGCGTTCTATATACAGTTGCTAAGCCTATTTCAGGCGATTTTTCTTTAACAAGGAGGTATACATCTTCCGCACTTAAATGGTCCTCTTCATGTTCTAACAAAACGCGAACCGTTGCTTCACGCTGTGGTGTTAGTTTATAACTGGATGAATGCAATTGCTTCTTTATTCTATCGATTCTGCTTTCCATACCGAAAGTCCCTCCCTCACCACTAACATTCTCATTATAACAGATAGCAGATGAGAATCAAAATAAAATTATTACAAATAAGAGTGAATATTAATTATCAAAAAAGAATAATTATCATTATATTACTATTCTAGTAATGGAGCTTATTTGAATCATATTTTAGCAGTGGAAGTGTTTGTTTTATACTTCAACCATCGAGCCTAAGTCGCTTTCTATTGATGAATGATATATACCTTTTACCCCTAAACGAAATAAGCTAAGCGAAGAGTTAAGTTTTTTAGATAGGAACACTGCATTTCAACTTAAGTTGCTATTATTGTATTGAATGTTTTTGTTTTCCTACGTATGGTGTAAGGTGCATGAGGTTCTTTGAATGCGTATTTTTCTCGTTTCTGGAAGAGGTCAGACTCCGTTTTTATCCAGCCTTCTTTTCAGCCCCTTCATCTTTTCTTAAACATAAAAATAGTGCAAAAATCCATTGAGGATTCCGCACAGTGTAAAAATAATATTAAATAACGGATTCAATCACCGTTTTCATTAAAGTTGGTGATACAAATGCTTCTACTCCAGCAGCTGCTCCCAAGCATATTATCGCAGCGGCAAAAGCGATCATATACCCCCCAAAAAGCGGCAATATCGGACTTCCTATCTTTTTCATAAACTGCCGTTTGATCATTTTTAACGAAAGGGCGACAGCCAATGTCGCAGCAACGATAAAAATTGGAATGATAATCAGATTTTGTGGAAGAACAGATACAAAGGATAATAAAAATCCATGCCATCCCATTTGATTAACTAAGAAGCCTACAGTAAATCCCACTACCATGCCTTTTATAAATAATAGGATAAGAATAACCGGCAAGCCGATAATTGATATACCAAGGAGCCAGATCAGACCGATAAATTTACTATTATGAAACAAACTCTGCTGAAATAGATCCCCTGGAGAAGCTACTTCCCCTGTAGCAACTTGGCCAAAAAACTGTGTTAAATAGTAGAACAAATCTTCTTTCTGAGTCAAACTTAAACTGTTTACTACCACAGCACCAAAAATAACACCCATTAGAAATAGCACAATTACAAATAAATAGATTGAGGAATGCTCGCGGAAATGATTTGCGACGACGTTCTGGTATATTTTTTTCTTCATTGCTCTTCCTCCTGTACATTTTTACTTATTAAAGTGTATGCTTGTCCTTTTTATGTATGACAGAAAGAATAAAAAAATTGATTAATACAGATTATTTGTATTGTCTAAGTTTCCATTCACGTATATAATTGAAAAAAATTCACAGGGGGGTTTCACCATGAAGCCAGTTTTAATAGACTTTCCAGAACGAATAGAAACAGAGCGGCTCTATTTTCGACCTTGTTTGCCTGGTGATGGAGCAGTGGTACAAGAATCAATCACAGCTTCAAGGGAGAGCTTGAGTGAGTGGCTGCCATTCGCCGTAAAAGAACAGTCTGCCTCCGAGGTAGAAGCAGGTATTCGGCAGTCACATGCAGACTTCATTTTGCGAACTGATTTTAGGATGCATATTTTTCGTAAAGAGGACGAAATGTTTATCGGTTCAATCGGACTTCACCGTGTTAATTGGGATGTGCGAAAATTCGAAATTGGTTATTGGTGTGATACACGTCAAAGTAAAAAAGGGTACATAACAGAAGCCGTGGAGAAACTGACTGACTTCACATTTACTCATTTGCAGGCGAATCGAGTTGAAATTCGATGTGATACTATGAATCTGAATAGCAGGCATATTCCAGAACGTCTCGGCTTCACACTTGAGGGAATATTAAGAAGCGACAGCCTGGGGACAGATGGGAATACGTTGCGCGATACTTGTGTATTTGCAAAGATTAAAGGTGAGTGAATTTAACTAAAAAGAGCATTCCCACTCAGTCATCCCATGACCTGATGAGAAAGCTCTTTTTTATTTTTAAGATTTTGCGATTTTCCCATACTTCCCTCCACCACCGGCATCAAGTTTCAGCTTTCCTTCTCTAGCGGCAATGATCTGCTTTGCGATGGATTCCGGAATCACACTCTTCATCGATTCGTAAGGCACTTGATGCAAGATCGCCATTTCTGTCCCAAAATGATTTAATAATCGCTCAAGCATTTTCGGACCTAGTCCCGGAATGAATTCAAGGGGAACTTGATGAATATATGGGGGCCGTTTATGGGCATTCCTATCCCCTGACTCTAATTCTTTAATTCGTTCTGCCACACCTTTAATGCATTTCTTGCTGTCGCAATAGCGGCACTGGGCAGCATGTCCATCATAAGAGTTCAGGCATTTTGCACACACCGTCTGATGATACTTCCCTAGAAGCGGATCGAGTCCATAATTGGCGCTCACATTCCTGCCGTCTTCATTTCTTAAGGCTTTGGCAAATTCTTTAAAGGTCGGCTTCTCCAGCTGAATCAACTGATACTCTCGCGCAATTTTTTTTAATGAATGAGCGTCAGAATTCGTTAAAAATGTAAATGGATGAAGTTCTGAGATTAGGTCAGCCATAGCGGTATTGGCACTTAATCCAAGTTCGATGGCGTCAATGGCTTCGACATCAAAGACCTCGGTCATGGATTTCACTACACCTTTTCCATACATACTTTTAAAAGGAGTAAACACATGGGCAGGAATAAACAACCCCGAGAGACTTTTTACTTCTTTCTGCAATTCTCGCCCGCTCGCATAGATTCGCTGGGAGCTTAATTGAACATTCTTCAGATGCTGTGCCAGCCATGATGAAAATTCCTTCATCGCATGCATTGAAGGAAAGTAGCAGAGTACATGAATGGGACCATGACAATGTTCATCATAAATTTCCAATTCAGATCCTGGAATAATCGTCAGATCCCCATATTGAAGGCCGCCCTCTTCAGATTGTATTAAGGTGCCTTTTGCAAGCAGCTGTTCAATTTCTGCAATCACTTCAGGAGAATGACAATCAATGATCCCGATTATATCCAGTCCTTTTTCATTCCGCGCATGTTTAATAATATTTGAAAAGGTAAGCGTCTTCGCACCAGTAATCTTTACTGGTTTACCAGCCCATGTGCGGCCAATATGAATATGCATATCTGCATAATATTTTTTCATTACTTTTTTAACGCCTCTTGCAATTGAAGATATTGCACAGCATAAGCGGTTTTTGCATCATAAATTTTCTGTTCCTTTAACAAAATCAACGCTTCTTCTATTGAGACTTCCATCAAATTGACAAACTCGTCTTCATCCGGGGATGCCGCATCTTCTACAATTTTTAATCCCTTTGCAATATATAAATGGACGATTTCGTCTGCAAATCCTGGTGAAGTATAAAAGGAAATTAACCAATCCATCTCATCGCAGCCATATCCTGTTTCTTCTTCAAGCTCTCTTCTCGCACATTCCATTGGATCTTCGCCTTTTTCAAGCTTGCCTGCAGGAATTTCTACAATTGTTTTCTCTAAAGCCTTGCGATACTGCTCTACCATTACTATTTTATTGTCCTCTGTAATGGCAAATACTGCCACTGCCCCAGGGTGCTTAATGACTTCCCGTTTAGAGGTTTTTCCATTTGGCAATTCCACATCTTCGAGCTGAAGACTAATGACTTTTCCAGAAAAAATTTTCTCTGTTTTGATTGTTTTTTCTTCTAGATGACTCATCTTTATCGTCACTCCTGTTCTATCCCGATTATGTTTGCTCATACATTTTATCATACTTTAATTGGAGGAGTATGAGATGAAAATATATGTACATGAAAAGGGAATTGTTATGGCCGGAAAAGCTTGGGAAATCCGTGAGAAGTTGAAGGAATATCATAAACAATACCCGTTGTTAAAAGATTGGATCGAATCGGCGGACGGGGAAACAAAGGCGATGAAGAAAGACAGATGATTTGTCGGCAATACAACTTTATCGGTAAAATAGGGGAAAATGAGGAAATGTGGTGTGCGTAATGAAAAAGAGACGGCTTGGTAACTCAGATATTTATGTAAGTGAACTGGCACTTGGATGCATGTCTTTAGGTACTGATGAAAAAGAGGCAAGAAAAGTGATTGATACTGCTCTTGAAGAAGGGATCAATTATTTTGATACCGCTGATTTATATGATTTTGGGGTCAATGAAAAGCTGATTGGTCAAGCCTTAAAGCATGTACGGGAAGATGTTGTTGTTGCAACAAAGGTTGGAAACCGCTGGAATAGGAACAAGAGTGATTGGAAGTGGGATCCTTCTAAAGCCTATATTAAGGAAGCAGTAAAGAACAGCTTGAATCGCCTTGAGATGGATTATATCGACTTATACCAGCTGCATGGCGGTACGATTGAAGATCCAATCGATGAAACCATTGAAGCTTTCGAGGAGCTGAAAACAGAAGGAATAATCCGCGCCTATGGTATCTCATCCATTCGTCCAAATGTGATTAGAGAGTATGTAGAAAAAGCGACCATCGCTTCTGTCATGATGCAGTACAGCATTCTTGATAGACGACCTGAAGAGGAAGCCCTGCCTCTCCTTCGTGATCATCAAGTTGGTGTTGTTACTCGCGGGCCATTGGCGAAGGGAATGCTGAGCGAAAAGTGGGCTGAAAAAGCAGGAGAAAAAGGTTACTTGGAATACAGTGGAGAGGAACTCCATACAATGCTAAAACAGCTTGAAGAGAAATTTAGTGATTCACGAGTTATGACTGAAGTAGCGATGCAGTATAATCTCGCTAATGAGGCTGTATCTTCAATCATTGCAGGAGCCTCATCCGGTGCACAAGTGAAACAAAACGCTGCTGCTGTTCAGGCAAACCCGCTTTCAAAGGAAGAAATTACTTTTATTCAAGCAGTTACAAAAGCAAGCAAATACGAGGCACATAGATAGTCCATTTAATGAAGCCAGGTCGGATGAACTTGGCTTCTTCTTCTATTGGTAATAATAATAAAAAACAGACTACTAGGCTTTTTTTGTTTTTTAAAGGGTTTTTAAATGATTTGTAGAATAAAAGAAGTTTAGAGTTAGGAGGATTTTTATATTTGAAACAACCATAAAACGGAGTCTGAAAAAAACCGATCATTGTTGAGACGGAGAATTTAACAGATTAAGTGTTTCATCAAATTAGCATGGCAGACAATTGGACCAAACAAACCAAAGAGAGCCTTGATGTCCATTGCCATTTTCATACAAACAGATGATCAAGTTACGGTCGTATATAAACTATGAAAAAATAGATTAGATTAATCACTATTATGATAATTTTTTCCCCTAACCGAAGAGGCTTATAAGCTTTTATCGATAGAATACATATTTCAAGGAGCAAAGTGATGGTTTCAACATTTAAATTTACCCATTTCCCCGAGCTAAAAACAGAACGGCTTACTTTAAGAAACGCAACCATAAATGATAGCAATGACCTTTTTGAGCTCTATTCATCTAAAGCGGTTGTCGAATATATGCCGTTCACCCCATTTACTTCAGTAGAACAAGCAGTAAATGAAATGAACTGGTATCAGCAAATATTCGATGAGCAAACCGGTCTGCGCTGGATGATTCAAGATCGAGAATCTAAAAAAGTGATTGGCACTTGCGGATATTTAAACTATGAAAGAACAAATAATCGCTTGGAAATTGGCTATGATCTTTCTCCAGAATACTGGGGAAGAGGACTCATGCCGGAAGCAGTAAAGTCGATTATTCAATTCGGCTTCTCCACTATGAATCTTAATAAAATAGAAGCAAAAATTGAACCAGCTAATACGGCATCCCTTCGTCTAATGGAGAAACTCGGATTTCAGAAAGAAGGTCTTTTAAGACAGCATGAATTTGAAAAGGGAAGATATATTGATTTAGCTGTTTTCTCGCTGTTGAGGAGTGAGTATTAGAAAGTAAAGAGAGGATGCCCAACATTCGGGCATCCTCTCTTTTAGTTTCACTCAGCACTATTTAAACTCTTTCCAGTTCATGCTGCTTTCACCGAGCAGCTCCTCAAAGCTTTTGTTTTTTTCTTTTAAGCGCCGCTCTTCTTGTTTTTTACGCGCTTCTTCTTCTTGTCTTTTTGTTTCTTCTTCTTTGAGTTCATTCTTTTTTCCTTTTAATTGAGCCATTAATTCTTCATTCAGCATATCTCCTAATGTTATCGGCTTATCATCCTTCTTAGGAGTTGCTGGTTGTCTACGTTTTTTCATTGTAATCCCCTCGTCTAATTGATCTCACGAATTTGACCACATTATAACATACTTAAATCAAAACTTTTATAAAGAAAACCTTATCAAATCCCAAATAAATGCACACCGAGAATTTTGTCGAATCTTGGAGGTGACAGGCACCCATTACTCCCATCTTCTGCTATTTTATCGAGGTTGATGTCGCCATAAATGATTCTCTCTTCACCAAATACTGGTTCTGCTATATATTCACCCAATGGTTCAACAATACAGCTCCCCCCTCGAGTGAGCTCATTTGGTAAAGATTTAAATTCTTCTCTTGAATTTATTTCTGGTGGATACATGTCTTTGGTTGAATACTGGTTACAAGATAGAACAAAGCATCTTCCTTCAGCTGCAATATGTCTCATCGAGGCAAACCACGTATCGCGGGCATCTGCTGTTGGGGCAATATAAATTTGAACGCCTTTGGCATACATTGAAGCTCTTGCTAAGGGCATATAATTCTCCCAGCATATTAAATGCCGATTTTGCCATAAGGTGTATCGAAAACGGGCATGGTACTTCCATCTCCTTCACCCTATATTAGCCTCTCAGAACCAGTCGGCTTCAATTTCCTATGCTTTCCTAAAAGCTCACCATCAGGTCCAAAAAATAATGCGGTGCAATAAAGCGTTCCTTGACTAGTTTCATTATCTTTTTCGATAACTCCGATAATGACATAAGCCTCCGCTCTTTTAGCAGCATTGCCAATTTCTGCTGTCTCGGGACCTGGTACCGTGACAGCATTTTTCAAGAAGTTGAGAATGTCTTTTCTTCCTTCATCTGATCGACTTCCCACTACGGCTCCAAAAGACATTCCTCTTGGATAAGCTGGTATAAAGGCTTCAGGGAAAACAATGACTTTTGCCTTTTGCTCTCCA
The DNA here is from genome assembly GCF_030813235.1 of Cytobacillus purgationiresistens. Classification (GTDB taxonomy): domain Bacteria; phylum Bacillota; class Bacilli; order Bacillales; family Cytobacillaceae; genus Cytobacillus; species Cytobacillus purgationiresistens. The sequence goes on from NZ_JAUSUB010000004.1 coordinate 29,414, forward strand.
GCTTCTTCTAACAGCTTAATTGTTTTCTTTACCCCTTTTTCCTTATTCATTACTTCAGAACCAACTTGAACGACTGCTACTTTAAATTAAGATACCTTTTCCACCCACATCACCCTCTTAATATTTGTCGTTTTCATTTGATTTTATCTTCTTTTGTAGTTTTCGAAAAAAGAAAAGTCATTCTAAAAACTCCCTGTATACAAAAAGAGGATTAGAATGTTCTAATCCTCTTTTTTAGCCATGAGGCGAGCCCCATCTGTCATTCTTTTAAAAAGCATCCGTTAAAACTGAATCATCCACTTGTAGAGTAGGCTCTGTACATTGAATAATTTCTTCAACAGTGTAGCCTTTCGCTACTTCTACCAGCTTCAAACCTGTTTCTGTGACGTCAATCACTGCACGCTCCGTAATGATGCGATCCACCACTCCCTTGCCAGTTAACGGCAGACTGCACTCTTTTAATATTTTTGATTCTCCTGCTCTATTGGTATGGTCCATAATCACAATGATTCTACCTGCACCGTGGACGAGGTCCATTGCTCCGCCCATCCCTTTAATCATTTTCCCTGGAATCATCCAGTTGGCTAAATCACCAGTTTCAGAAACTTCCATACCTCCAAGAATGGCAATGTCTACGTGACCGCCCCGAATCATTGCAAACGACTCAGCACTATCAAAGTAAGCAGAACCGGGAATTACGCTTACAGTTTCCTTTCCGGCGTTAATTAAATCCGGATCGACATTTTTTTCTTCAGGATATGGCCCTATTCCAAGCAGCCCATTTTCCGATTGCAATACAACTTGTTTGTTATCAGAAATATAATTGGCAACCAGCGTCGGCATACCAATTCCTAAGTTAACGTAAAAGCCGTCCTCAATTTCCTTCTCTGCTCGGATTGCAATTTTTTCACGTACAGTCGCTTTATCTACGCTCATGACATCCACTCCTTCCCTGTCTACTTCGTAATGGTTAGTTTTTCAATTCGTTTCTCTTGTTCTCCTTCAATCATGGTCTGAACATAGATGCTTGGCGTCTGTATTTCATTTGGATCAAGCTCGCCGATTTCATATAAATGCTCGACTTCAGCAATTGTCACCTTGCCAGCTGCAGCAATCATCGGATTAAAATTTCTTGCCGTTTTGTGGTAAACGAGATTCCCCATCTTATCAGCTTTCCATGCTCTTACTAAGCTAAAGTCCGCCTTTAACGCTTTCTCTAACAGGTATTCCTTTCCATCAAACACTTTTGATTCTTTTCCTTCAGCAATTGGCGTACCAACGCCAGCAGGAGTATAAAATGCAGGAATGCCCGCTCCACCCGCCCTAATTTTTTCAGCTAAGGTCCCTTGAGGAATGAGTTCTACATCAATTTCTCCTGAGAGTACTTGTCTCTCAAACTCTTTATTCTCCCCAACATATGAGCCTATCATCTTCTTAATCTGTTTATTTTTCAAAAGAAGACCAAGTCCCCAATCATCCACTCCACAATTATTAGATATCACTGTCAGATCCTTTACACCCTTGTTTACAAGAGCAATGATCAAGTTCTCCGGAATGCCGCATAGTCCGAAGCCTCCCACCATGATGACAGCTCCATCATGTATGTCTTTTACTGCTTCGTCAAATGATGTATGAATTGTTTTCACCTGCGTTCGCCCCTCTCTACTTAATATTTCAAGCTTCTTTATTGCTTGAAGCCAGTTCCACCACCGTCGCGACTCCTTGACCGCCTCCGATGCAAAGCGTTGCCAAGCCTTTTTTCGCTTGTCGTTTCTTCATTTCATGAATCAAAGTGACGAGAATACGTGCCCCGCTTGCGCCAATTGGATGCCCAAGTGCAATCGCCCCTCCGTTTACATTGAGAATCTCCTTATTGAAATTCAGCTCTTTATCCACTGCAAGGGACTGCGCGGCAAATGCTTCATTTGCTTCGATCAGCTCCAGCTCTTCCATAGATACCCCTGCTTTATCAAGCGCTTTTTTTACCGCTTTTACAGGGCCAATTCCCATGATGCTTGGGTCGACTCCCGCAGTTCCATTGCCTTTAATCGTTACAAGCGCCTGTAGCCCAAGCTCATCTGCCTTTTTCTTACTCATAATGACTAGAGCTGCTGCACCATCATTGATTCCTGAAGAATTCCCCGCAGTGACACTGCCATCCTTTTTAAATGCTGCACGCAATTTACCTAGCTTCTCAGCAGTTGTGCCCTTTTTCGGATATTCATCTGTGTCAAAAATCACAGGATCCCCTTTTCTTTGCGGGATCTCTACCGGAACAATCTCATCTTTGAATTTTCCGGATTCAATCGCAGCCACTGCTTTTGTTTGACTGGCAGCTGCAAATTCGTCCTGCTCCTCTCTGCCGATTTCATACTTAGCACATAAATTTTCAGCGGTAACCCCCATATGATATTGATTAAATACACAAGTCAAACCATCATCTACCAATGAATCATATAACGTTGTATTTCCCATCTTGAAGCCTTCGCGGGCCCCTTTTAGTATGTATGGGGCTTGGCTCATATTCTCCATCCCGCCTGCGATCACGATGTCAGCATCGCCTGCAATGATCGCTTGTGTTGCTAAGTGCACAGCCTTTAGACCTGAACCGCATACTTTATTAATCGTCATTGAGGAAACGCTTTCAGGAAGCCCTGCTTTTATCGCTGCCTGTCTTGCTGTATTCTGCCCTAAGCCTGCTTGCAGCACGTTACCTAAAATGACCTCATCTATTTCTTCAGGCTTTACTCCCGCCTTCTCCACTGCCGCTTTTATAACCACTGCTCCAAGATCAGGAGCGGATACACCTTTTAAACTGCCATTAAAACTTCCTAAAGCTGTTCTCACTGCACTGACAATTACCACTTCAGTTTGTTCCATTTCACTCACCCTTTCATTGCTTTTCATTAATTTATTTCTGCAAAAAAAATCTAACCCCTTCTATTATGACATATTTTATATTATTCTTGCATTTCAGAAACTTAAAGAAATACAATAAAGAAAACGTTTTCTAAAAAAAGTCAGGAGAGATACGATGAGTTTACAGTTGCCAACTGAAGTAACGATAATTGAAGTCGGACCAAGAGACGGACTGCAAAATGAAAAAGCATTTGTGCCAACCGATGTAAAAAAAGGATTTATTAAAGCTTTAAAAGCCGCTGGTTTAACAGAAATGGAGCTTACCTCTTTTGTATCCCCTAAATGGGTGCCGCAAATGGGCGACGCTGCGGAAATTGTTGCGGATTCACTCACTAAGGACTCGCGTGATATCGTCTTAGCGCCCAATCGCAAAGGAATTGACCGCGTCTATATGACTGACTGTAAGGCCGTTGCTATATTTGTAGGAGTCAGCAATACATTCAATCAAAAAAACATTAATAAAACGACGCAAGAAAGCGTTGATGAGATCGTACCCATTATTCGCGAATTAAAGGAAAAAGGATATTTTGTACGCGCATGCATCTCCACTGCTTTCTATTGCCCATATGAAGGAGCCGTCGAAAGTGAAGACACCCTGCTATTGTGCAAAGCCTTTGTCGAAGCTGGAGCCGATGAGCTGAGTGTAGCGGACACGATCGGTATGGCTGCTCCCCATGAATCTTACGCTTTATTTTCATTGTTAAAAAAAGAATTCCCGGAAACTCTACTTACCGCTCATTTTCATGATACAAGACAAATGGCTTTAACGAATATTTTCGCAGCGATGCAAGCTGGCATCGATCGGTTTGATACATCTGCCGGCGGTCTTGGTGGCTGTCCGTTTGCTCCTGGTGCCGCAGGGAATGCCGCAACTGAAGACGTTGTTTATATGCTTGAAAGAATGGCCATCCGCACAAATGTCAGCTTACCAAAGTTGATTGAAGCGATTAATCTCGTTAAGCCGCATATTACTCGGCCGATTGAAAGCAGCTATTACCAATTGCATCCGCAAACCCATTAGAGCCTTTTGAAAATAATCGTTTTTTCACAGGCCTCGAAACCAGCTCTTTTTGAGTCCACTAAAGGTCATCCGTCTTTCAAACGGGTGACCTTTTACAATTCACTCGCTTAAAATTGGCTATATTTTTGAGATCTGTGCACTAGATCCGTCATCATTCATATGGATATAAATACATCATAAATGGTAAAATAAAGAAAAACGCTTTGGAGGGTTATTGTGAAGAAATTTTGCCGCTATATCTTTCTGCCTCTTCTCTTACTTCTTTCGATTGGTGTGTTTTTCACTAATAAGCTCATGTATATACGTAAAAAGGGAGACCAAGTGATTTTCGACCGTGAAAGCACTTCAGGAAGATTTGATGCTATCGCATACGAGGACTTGTCAAAAGAGGAATTCCTTCTCCCCTCTTCTCTTGGCTATGAGATCAAAACTGTACTTGCAGAGCCTCATAAACACAAACGATACATGGTTATTGCGCATGGTGTAACTGAGAATAAAACCAATTCAATTAAATATATGAACATGTTCCTTCAGCGCGGATTTAATGTCGTCATATATGACCATCGTCGCCATGGCGAATCCGGCGGGAAAACCACAAGCTATGGATATTATGAGAAATTCGACCTTAAGGTAATTGTGGATTGGCTGAGGGCTCTAAAGGGTGAGGACATTCAAATTGGGATCCATGGGGAATCGATGGGTGCTGTCACAACTTTGCTTTATGGCGGCATGGTTGAGGATGGAGCCGATTTTTATATTGCTGATTGCCCTTTCTCAGATTTACGAGAGCAGCTTACCCACCATTTAAAAACAAGCATGAAGCTGCCTCCCAAGCTGCTCTTGCCTGTTGGCAATCTATTCTTGCGTGTTCGCGACAAGTATTCTATCAAGGATGTATCGCCTATTGCTGTTATTGATAGTATTGAAAAACCGATTCTATTCATTCACAGTAAAAACGATCGGTTTATTTTACCAGAAATGACAAAAGCATTATATGAACGAAAAAGGGGGCCAAAAAAACTATTCATTGCGGAAAACGGGTTTCATGCACAATCGTATAATGAAAATAGAGAGGAATATGAGCAAGTCATAGATGAGTTTCTTGTGGAATATGGTCTGGCAGGGGAGTAAGTGGAATATCCCAGTCGGATGTTCATTCGCTTAATCATAAAATAGGCAGCAATCCCTGCCTATTCATTCGTCTTATCAAGGAAGCTCATTCTCGGGTTTAAATATTCATGTGGACTTTTTAGCTGAAAACAATTCGCTTTCATAGAAAAATCGATGATCAAGCTTTCATCAAGAAAAACTTCTTTAGATTTTTCTACATAAATACTTCCACTCGTTGTTTGCACTTCCCTATCCTCTTCATCAAGTCTGTCAACAAACCACAACGCCGGCACACCGCTCACGACACATCCACAGCCTTTCGTATCATATTTAAGCTTCATGTAGCCTTTTTTTCCATTTATTCGCTCATTCATTTTTTCAGCTGCAGCAGCTGTTACTTTAATTTTCATGTTTCGACTTCCCTTCTTTTTGCATAGTCTATTTTAGCATAGGCTACAATGTTTAAAAATGAGAGGATGATTTCATATGACAAAGGGACAAATTAAAGTAAATAATAACGGCTCTTACCGTATAATAGGCGATATAGAGCTGGTTGATAAAGACGGCAATGTTTTTCAAACGAAGCCATCATTTTCGCTTTGCCGCTGCGGCATGTCTAAAAATGCACCGTTTTGTGATGGTAGCCATAAAGGGAAATTTGAATCTGTGGTCAGAGCTCCATCCCAAAATGATAAGATTGAATAAAAAAGCTTACTATACTTTATTAGTATAGTAAGCCAAAAAGAATTATTGCTGTGCTTTTCTTTTATTAATAAATAGGATCAAAGTAAAATGATTGCTCGGTTAGAGGAGAATCTCGGAGCTGCTTTATTTAATCGTGAAGGCAGATCTATACGGTTAAATGATTTTGGCCATGCGTATCTTGAACGTGTCAATCGGATTTTCTTGGAGATTGAGGAAGGAGAAAGACAGCTGAAGGATATGATGGGCAAACAGAATCAGGTCACCTCTGTTTCAATTGCTCTTCCCCATATTCTTCCTTTCTTCATCGTTGAGTTTATGAAGAGGAACCCAGACGTCCACATTAAGCAGCACAGCGGTTCTGCCTCCATGATGAAACAACAGCTAGAAAATGGCGAGGTTGATTTTTGCATTTCCATGAGCCCTATTTTTGGAGAAGATATTGAGTGGATGACTTTATTAAATGAAGAGATCTTCTTATCTGTACCACCTGATCATTATTTAGCCAATCGCCAATCCATAGAATTGCATGAAGCCGCGCATGAAGTTTATATTAATCGGCCATCAGGCTATGAATTTCGGGATTTAACAGATGATTTTTGCAAGCAGGCAGGCTTTGTAGCGAATACACCAATCGAGCTTGAAGAGGCGGGGGCGATTCTTCGTTTAGTTGAACTAGGGCTGGGCATCTCTTTTACTCCACAGCTATCCTTGCTTCATCAGTCTCTACCGCGGACAGTGCAAATTCCAATCAGCACGCCTATGTGCCGACGGACAATTGGACTTGCATGGAATAAAAGACGCTACTTTTCCGAAGCATCAACAGAATTTAGAAACTTTACGATTAAATTTTTCAAACATATTCCCCTTACTTATTATAATGATAAAAATGCTGAAGGCTTTGGTGACGCTTAATACCATCGGGCTAGTTCCCCTTTACTAGCCCGTATATTCCTCTATTTCAATCACATCCGCAAGCTTTAGCAAAATACGTTCAGATGCTTGATTAATCATCCGCAATTCCCCCTTTAGTTCATCCATATAATGGATCTTGCCAATATACAGTTTCCTTTCGCCCTTCTGCAGACTAGTCAATTGTAAAGGAAGATTATTCTCCATCGCCCTGGCAATCACCTCATCAAACTGTTCATACTTCTGTTCATCAAGAAACGGTTTCGCAAGCTTATTATGGCTCTCGTCGTACTCCCTTAGCATTTTCACATGCTCAGGCAGCATCATTGATACCCATTTCTTATTCCCTCGATCACGAATCATCTCGTTTTCCTTCTTTCTGTAAATTCTGTTCTCTAAAAGACGAAGCAAGCATACATTGGGATAGCTTTTCATTCATATGGAGGTGGCCAAAATACAAATTGTCATCCTATTTCTATTTATGTCAGCGGCAATGATTATTTATCAATTCATTGATCTATGCATGTATAGGCTTCGACCAAAAATATCGATAACGTAAAAAGAAAAGGCTGTTTTCGTATACTTTGTTGCTTTTTCACATCAGTGGTTGATTTCCTCTCCAGGTGCTCGCTTTCCGCGGAGCGGGCGGTGAGCCTCCTCGCTACACTCCTGCGAGGTCTCACCTGTCCCGCAGGAGTCTCACACACCCGTTCCAATCAACTTTTTTATCAATGGTTTGTCTTATCAAAACCTATGAAAAAACAACAATCTTTTAGAAAAGAGCCATAGAAAAAAACATGGAGTTATATCGATACGCTAAGATGAAATGGGGAAACAAGTTTTAACCTTTAACTACTTTTTATGCCCTCCAACCAATGTAGCCCTATGCCTCGCTGTACCAGCATTCGTATAGGATACACCTCTTAAGATCGAAGCTGAACCAAAGCGAGAGCGAAGGCTATCCACTGTATAGCCAAGCTCCCTCCGCTTCCACCCATTCGGATCAAAGAGGCTCAGCTGCAACATATGATCATCCACGAGATTGCTAAGAGAGATAGAAATTTGCCGAACGGTTTTTCCACGATAATGCTCTTTGAGAAGCGCTAAGCAAACGCGGTAAATCTCCATTGTGACATTTGTCGGTTCCTCCACCGTTCTGGAGCGGTAGAAGCCGCCGCCGAACTCATCCTTGCTATAACCGAGGCCAAAGCTAATCGTTCTCGCTACTTTACGATGATTTCGCGCTCGCCTGGCTACCTCCTCGCACATTTCCAGAATGACGTGCTTAATTTCCTCTTCTTCTTTATAATCCCGCAATAAAATTTGGCTTTTACCGAAGCTGATTTGCCCTTGCAGAATTGGTGCACCAATTTCAGATAAATCCACGCCCCATGCATGGTAATAAAGCTGGTTGCCCATGACCCCAAACTTCTTTTCCAGCTTCTCCAAATCATAGCGGGCAAGCTGGCCGACAGTGAAGATCCCCATGCCAGTCAAGTTTTTCTCCATTCTGCGGCCAATCCCCCACATCTCGCTTAAAGGCGATACCTCCCATAACTTTGATTTGACATCCTCATAGCTCCATTCTGCTATCCCTTTACTTTTTGCCTCTAAATCAAGACATAGCTTTGCCATCAGCATATTGGGGCCGATGCCAATCGCAGATGGAAGCTGAAACTCCCGCTCAATATCATCTCTAATTTTTTCAGCGATTGTACGGGCATCTCCCCAAAGACGGAGCGCGCCATCTACTTTTACAAAGCTTTCATCCACGCTGTAGGTATGAATCGCCTCCTTTGGTACATAACGATGGAAGACGCGCGTAATTTCTGTGGAAATTCTTAAATAGGTCGCCATTTCAGGCTCTTCTACGAGAATGCGCGGATCATCCGGCACTTCAAATAATCGTGAACCTGTTTTGATGCCAAACTCCTTTTTCATACGGGGAGAAGCAGCAAGCACCACACTCCCCTTTCGATCATGATTGCCCGCAATGACAAGGTAGCAGTCTAAAGGGTCGAGTCCAAGCATTACCGCTGTGCAGCTTGCATAAAAACTCTTCATATCCACGCATAAAATTTGTTGATGTGGCATCATGGTGTAATCCATCATATAGCAGCCTTCCTTCTAGAGAAACTGGGCGCCTGCTCACCCTCAGGCATAGCATAACTCTCGGAAAGGTGTTCTTTACCTTTCTGGGAGGCTTCCCCTAGACTTATCGAGGGAGTAGGACGCTTACGCTAGACATTTTCCTAACCTATAAAATTTATACTTTAAAAAAGAACAAATGTTCTAATTATATATACCCATTATATTAATCGAATATACGTTCTGCATCAATGGAAATTTTACGACGAATTTCTTATATTCGACAATTTTCCCAATAGGCGAAAAAGCGATATAATCTTTGCATGGGGTGAGGTCAATGGAAAAACGGTTCATTTATAAAATGGTGCAAAACTGTCTCAAGCAATATATGGAAGAACCGAGCAGTATAAAAGCAGAAAGCGAAGCGTTCACGGAGATGTATGAAAAAATAATTGACTGTCATAAGAAAGATGACAAAAGTGACTTAAATGAGATTATAAATGATGTAGTGTATGGATATATAACGGATTCTCCATATTTTTAAAAGTCCTGCTTGATTGCAAGAAGTGAAAAAATAGGGAAATAGGCTAACTTAGAAGGGCTTTGAAAAAATGTGATAAATACAACTTTTCACATGCTGCCTCTGTCTTCCACATCATATTGGACAGCATGTCTCTTGGCGTGCTTTTTATGGTTTGGATGCATAAATAAATCGTATCAACCTAACAATTTTGTTTTGACAATTTTGGAAACCTATGCTAAGTTTTAATCAATTAAATAAGGAAGTCCACTAGGGGTGCCATTTTGGCTGAGATAAGAGTGATCTTAATCCCTTTGAACCTGATCTAGTTAATACTAGCGTAGGGAAGTGGAGTCGACTTAACAATCCTATTAACTTTATGAAATATCCTTTTTCTTTGTGCAAAAGAAGGATAGGACTATGTTTATTAAGGTAAAGTCGCTCCATTTCGGAGCGGCTTTTTTTTATGGTTAAGCCCTGCCGCTCGACTTCCTTTTTTATCAAAAAAGGAGGAATTGATTTGAGTTTTTCACAAGAATTGCGTCAAGAAGCCAATTACATTTTCGAAGCTTGCTACAATCACCTATTTGTTAAAGGCATTGCAGAAGGAAAGTTAGGGAAGGAACAATTAATTCATTACGTGAAACAAGACTTCGAATATTTAAATGCAATTGTGCAAACCTATGCGTTAGGAATCTCTAAAGCTACAAATCGTGAAGAGATGGCAATGTTTAATACGAGTATTTCCTTTGTGTTAAATAGTGAGCTTCACCCCCATAACAACTTTTGTCAAATAGCAGATGTGAAATATGAGGATTTGCAAGGACATCACCTAGCTCCAGCTGCACAGCATTATACAAGGCATATGCTGAATGTCGGCCGCTCTGGATCGGTCGAAGAGATCATTGCAGTGACCCTGCCTTGCCCTTATATTTATGCCTATATTGGCGATCGGATAATGGAAGACTACAAGCCTAATCGCTCCCATCCTTTCTATGATTGGATTTCATTTTATGGAGGAAAGGAACATGAACGCTTAAATTTCAGTTTAAAAAGATTCGATCAGCTTGCTGAGCAGGCCCCAGAGAAGGAAAGAAATAAAATGAAAGAGCACTTTATGTTAAGCTGTCAGCTTGAATATATGTTCTTTGATATGGCTTATAAGTTGGAAGACTGGCCTGTTCAAAAAGAAGCTAGTGCTGTTGCAGAGTAGCTCGCCATGAAAAATACAAAACCTTTAAACTTGAGAGAAATTGTTGTCATTGCTTCAATTTCTGCAGTCTTTGGGGTTCTCTATCTTCTATGGGTTTTCTTCGGCCAATTAATTCAAGGCATTTTTGGGCCAGTTGGCCATGGGTTGATTTCAGGTTTTTGGATCATGGCGCCGATTGTTTGTGCCTACATTATTCGCAAGCCGGGTGTTGCTTTGATCGCTGAATTAGTTGCGGCTGGAACAGAAATACTTGCCGGTTCTGTCAATGCAGGTGCTGTTCTGATTCTCGGCTTGACACAAGGATTTGGGGCTGAACTTGCTCTCGCATTATTTTTATACCGCAGCTACCGTTTACCTGTTTTAATGCTAGCTGGAATGTTCGGAACACTTGCTAACTTTATCACGATTTATTTCATGTATGGCTATAGTCAATACTCATCAATTATAACGACCTTCATGCTCGTTGCAATGCTCGTTAGCGGGGCGATCCTCGCTGGATGGGGCAGTAAAAGTATTGCGGATGCCTTAGGTCGCACAGGCGTTTTAGATAACTTTGCCTTAGGTAAAATAAATCGCCAAAAGAGAGTGAAAAAAGATGACCTACCTCACCATTGAAGATTTAAACGTGAGCTACCCCTTTCAGCAACAGCCTGTGTTGAAGGGGGTAAATATCCAAATTAGCAAAGGGGAGAAAGTACTCATTCTTGGTCCAAGCGGCGGCGGAAAAAGCACATTAGCACTGACGTTAAATGGAATCATTCCGAAATCAATTGAAGCTGAGATGACGGGTACAATTATGGTAGATGGGGAAAATCCGCAGGAATTAAGTTTTCGTGAAATAAGTGAACGCCTAGGGATCTTGTTTCAAGATCCTGAAACACAATTCTGTATGTTAACGGTGGAAGATGAAATTCTTTTCGGTTTAGAAAATCTTCGTTTTTCAAGAATGGAAATGAAAGCAAGACTGGAAAAAAGTTTAGACATCGTTGGGCTGACAAATTGGAGGAAGGCGCAAATAAGAGAGCTCTCCGGTGGAATGAAGCAAAAGCTTGCCCTTGCATGTTTGCTCTCCATGGATCCTGAAGTGTTTATTTTGGATGAGCCAACAGCGAATTTAGATCCAGCTAGCACGGATGAAATCTTTCAATTATTCATCGCCCTTTCCGAAAAGCTAAACAAAACCTTAATTTTTATTGAGCATAAACTCGATTACCTTTTGCCTTACTTAGAAAGAGTCATAGTGCTTGGGCAGGAAGGAAAAGTGATCGCCGATGGCGCACCGCGCGACATCTTCAATCATCGCTTTCCCACTTTGATTGAGGAAGGAATTTGGGTTCCGCAAATATGCAGATATGCAAAGAACATGGAGAAACAGGGAATGAAATGGCGTCATTTCCCGCTCACAATAGAAGAGTGGAAAAGGGAATTAGAATCTGAAGCAGGCGCTTTCCAAGTACCTCAAATGCAAAAGAAGCAAGTACTTAGCAACAATAAAACCCCCCTTCTCCAAGTGGAAAATGTATCTTTTTCTTATCAAAAACAGCCTGTATTACAGAACATTAGCTTTTCAATCTCAAACGGTGATTTTGTAGCGCTCCTCGGTTCAAATGGGGCTGGGAAAAGTACCTTATCCAAGACTTTAATGAAACTATTAAAGCCTGAAAAAGGGGAAATTTACTTGGATAATAAACCCTTAAGCAGATTAAAAGCTTATGAGCATATGCAAAAGGTTGGCTTTGTTTTTCAAAATCCTGAGCATCAATTCATCTGTGATACAGTAGAGCAGGAATTAAGCTATGGGTTTAAAATTCGTGGCTGGAGGAAAGAAAAGTGGCAACCCGGTCTGAATGAACTTTTAGCGCAATTTCACTTAACTGCACAAAGGCAAAATAATCCCTTTTCATTAAGTCAAGGGCAAAAACGCCGTTTGTCTGTTGCGACTATGCTTACGAATGATCAACAGCTTCTTATTCTCGATGAGCCTACATTTGGCCAAGATTATGCAAATATGAAAGTCATTATGAATCTATTAAAGGAATTAAATCAAAATGGAAAAACCATTTTGATGGTTACTCACGATATGGAGCTCGTTTCCGAGTACGCAAATAAGGTCATTCTGTTGCATGATAGAGAAATTGCTTATCAAGGTGATGTAATTTCTTTCTTTAAGAAAGAAGAATTGCTTCATAAGGCCTCACTTAAAGTGCCTTTTTCCTATTCGCTGCAAAATTTAGCTAAGGTTGGGAAGGAGGCGGCAATTTTATGATAGAAAATCATCAAAAAAGCAATCACTTTTTGCAGCAAGTAAACCCGACTTTAAAGCTAATTAGTATTTTGACCGTTATTTTTTTCATGATGCCCATTTTTGATCCTTGGACGCCTTTTGTTTTCCTTCTTCTCACAATCAATGCCATTAAGGTTTTGGGAGGAGTATCATTGCGTTTTTTATTCAAGTTCCTGGCTCCCTTAAGTTTATTCGCTTTTAGTTTTGTTTGGATCAATGTCGTTTTTCCGAGCGAACGAGGGGAAACGATTCTTTTTACAATCGGCAGTATGCCAGTGGCGCTTGAAAATATCAAAACTGGCATATCATTAGGACTGCGCTCACTTATTTTTGCTTCATGGTCGTTATTATTTGTCTTAACAACGGAACCTACGAAGTTTATGTTGAGCTTGATCCAACATTGTCGACTCCCTCCCCGTCTTGGATATGGGATGATGGCTGCCTATCGCTTTCTCCCATTATTTCAAGAGGAATTAAATCAAGTCCGTGCAGCACATCGCATCCGTGGCTTAGGGGAGCCAAAAGGCTTCACAGATCGAGTGTATGAAATCAAAAGATACCTGATCCCTCTATTAGCGAGTGCGATTCGAAAAGCAGAGCGCATCGCTATTGCTATGGAGTCAAAAGGCTTTGACGGCAGCAGGCAGCGGAGCTACTACACCATCATTAAATGGACAAGTAAAGATCTCCTTTTTAGCACTGGTTTAATCATATTATTTAGTGGGTTACTACTATTGAGGAAAAGCTACTTCCTTTTATGAAACCAAATAAAGGTGCTCTAGAAAGTCAATTACCCGGCTTTCTAGAGCACCTTTATTCACAAATTCAAAGCTTAGACCTCTTCAGCATATTGGAAAAGCGGCAAGGTGATGAAGAAAGTGGTTCCCACACCCTCCTCGCTTTCCACCCAAATTTCTCCTTTATGATAGGCAATGATTTCCCGGCAGATGGATAGTCCCAGCCCATGCCCCTTTTTCTTCGCATACGAGCCTTGCTTCGTAAAATTCCGATCAAAAATGTAAGGAAGCTCTGATGGTCGTATGCCATTCCCCGTATCGCGAATCTGGATGATAACCTGTTCAGAATTGCTTGCTTTCCCAAAAGTTATGCTTATTTCTCCATGTTGAGTATGGTTTAATGCATTCGCAACCAGATTGGTAAACACTTGTTCAATTCGTTCAAGGTCCAACTCAATCATGAACAACTGGATGTCCTGAGCCTGAAGCTGATTGACCAGCTTGAAAGAGAGACCATGCTGTTCAATTTCATCATCATATTTGTGATATATATGATTGATAAACTGGTCGAGAGAAATATAGTCGCTCGTGAAATTCAGCTGGCCCGATTCCAATTGGGAAAGCTCGAATAGATCATGGATCAATATTTGAAGATCCTGCAGCCGTTCATGCGCTTTAATTAAATAACGGGTCTTTTCAGCATCATTGACAGCTAGCCCATCCAAAACAGCCTCCAAATATCCATTGACCGAGCTTACAGGAGCTCGAAGATCATGGGATATATTCTCAAGGAAATGCTTGCGCGAATGCTCAGCGCCCTCAAGCCTTTGATTAAGCTTCTCAAGATTGAGATTTGCCTCATGCAATTCAGCCGTCCGCTTCGCAACGGTATGCTCCATTTGTTCATATAAATAAGCATTTTCAATCGATATCGCGGCTTGCGTCGAAAGGAAGGTCAGGAATTGAATCTTTTCCTCCGTAAAAGCATGTGTCGCTTTATTATTTTCCAAATACAAAATGCCGTTTACTTTCCCCTTATTTAAAATAGGCAGACATAAGAGGGATTTTGTTTTTCTTTCTGCTACATAGGGATCGTCTGTAAACATTCCGATGGCTGCTGCGTTATCAAGCACGACCGCCTCCCTGCTTGTATCTACAAAATGGACAATCTTATCGGATATCAGCCCGCTCCCCACAATTGGCTTGTACTTTAACAGGCCTGCTTCATATTCATCAACGCTTTTATGCTCACTCAGGATAAACTCGCTACCCTTCTTAAATAAAAGTATCCCGCGGTCTGCACCGCCATATTCCATGGTAATCTGCATTAATCTGTCCGATAATTTATCGAGAATTATTTCTTTCGTAATGCTTTGAGTAGCTTCGAGCGCCGCATGTGTATCAAAAAAAGAACTGTCTCCAAAAGCTGAAATGGTCCTCATAGACAAGTTTTCATCTGCCTGCAGCATCTGTTCAGTTTTGGCCTTTGCTCCCCATTTTTGATAGGCATGATAAGCCTCCATCAAAAACGAGTGGGAAAGCCTTGAAAAACCTAAATGAGCAAAATATCTTCCTGCACATTCATTGCAGATGGCCGCATCCTGAATAAAACCATTTTCTTCGGCAAATCGAATGCTATCGGAATAAAGAGTAAGAATCTCTTTTTCATTTGGCTTTTTATTGGTTAAACGCAGCATTTCAGCTTTAAGCAATAGATATTTATGCTGATAATTTACAGGCGAGAGGTCCGCCCACTTCTTTAGTTTTTTTATAAACCTTTTTAATGTTTGATAGATTCTTCTTTTCTCAATTGCTTCCTCTGTTTCTTCATAAAAACGAGCTAGCCAGAGCGAATGGTAAAAATAATACTCAGGGACAATTACCAGGGTAAGGCGCTTATTAATCATCGGAGCAAGACTCTCCAATATCTCCTGAGCGTAATCACTCTTATTAAAGATAAATGACATCTGCAGCCTGATGGTATAATGGATGATTTTAGCAGAATCATCATTCATAACCGGTTTCATTTCCCAGCTATGGCTGGGTCTTATGCCAATAAGAAATTCGAGCCACTGTTGAACCTCATCAAGAAATCCTCTTGATATTTGATACTGAATTTGATTGACAAATTGGATTTGGTTCCGCAAACCATCAAGGGCTTGCTCAATTTGCGTCCCCTTCATCAGCAAGGTAATAACGATAAAAGAGCTGTTAGCGCCAGCAAGATGAATATTGCCAGCATCAAGACAGTAGCGCTGCGATTTTTCAAGATATTCGAGCGTACTACTGATCGGTCCTGCCCAATGGTTCACAAAGCTCCCATAAACAAACTGCACTCTCCCTTTTATCCCTATATGGCCAAACTTTTCTGAAAGGCTCAATGCCAGTTTGCCAAACTCATGACTGCCTTTGAAATCACTGAATCCAGCGCTTAGAATGAGAGAGTAGTTATTCATGACCAGTGCGCTGATATCGGTTATTCCATGCTTCAAAGTAAATCTCAAAGCTCTTAGCATGAGCAAGGTAGCCAGATTTTGATCTATATGATAAGTAGAGGCATTCATTGAAATCATCGTATTCAATATATTCTTTTTATCTTTATCAACTAACTCGGGCAAGTTCTCTATTCCATTTTTTCCTTTTCGTAAGAGCGCTTGTTTCACAAGTATAAACTCACGGGCTACATCTAATTTAGTTGTTTGTTTCGGAAATTTCATTCCATACAATTCCAAACCTCTGATACCTGATTGAACAGCCTCTTCCACTCGATGCATATGCGTATAAAGGGTCATTTTCATCGTATAAATATCAAGTTTATCCGCTTGCGAACGCGAATTCTGCAGGATAGTGTCAAACGTCTTTTCCGCCTCTGCAAACTGTCCGGTTACGTACTGGCATTCCCCCAGCCTATACATTAATCGCAAAGTAAGGTCATATTGCTCCTCCCACCGCGGTCCCATTAAGTCACTGGCTGTTTTAAAGTATTTAAGGGCTTCTATAAAGGCTGCCGAAGCTCTTGCTTTTTCCCCCGCCAAAATATTCCACTTAGTCAGTTTGAACGTTTCCTCACTCGATAAATGCTGCTTGCTTCGATTGAAATGACTGACGATAGTAAATAATTGATTTTCAACTTGATTCGAGAACTTTACGAGGAGACGGCCGATCATCACATGCGCTAGCTCCTGTTCCTCCTCTGTCATTGTCGAATACACAGCTTGCTGGACCCGATCATGCAGAAAAATATAAGCGGGAGGCCGATTCTCAAGCAGCCCTGCTTCTTCATCAGGATAAACCCATTTGTACCACCCATCATTCGGCAAGATTAAACCTGCTTCCAAAGCGGCCCATAAATGATTGGCGGTTTCCTTTATGGGCTTCTGGGAGATGATTGATAAAGTCTTCAGGTCAAATAAATTTCCAATGCACGAGGCAAGTTTTAGGACATTCTGAGTTTCTTGAGGAAGCAAACGAATTCTGCCAACAATAAAGTTGATGATATCTTCATTAATCGGACTTTCAATAATCGTATTATACTGCACCGCCCATCTCCGCTCTTCCGGCAGCAAAACAATATGTCCATCCTCGTAAAAAGACTGCAATAACTGTTTCGTATAAAAAGGATTCCCTTGAGTAATTCTGTGCATGAAAAAAGAGAGCTCTTCTGTCTGCTTGCCACTATCAAGCAATGAATCGCCAAGCCAATCATAAATTGTTGCTTTTGAGAGATTGGTTAATGGAATCTCAACAAACGGCACGTCCTCCTCCCTTAAGGTCTTGATTGTTTTCTTCAAGGGATGCTGATCATTGATTTCATTATGCCGGTAAGCGCCAATTACCATTAAGTATTGACTATTTGCTTGTGTCAAAAGATACTCAAGCATTTCGAGAGAGGCGATATCCGCCCATTGCAAATCATCCAAAAACAAGACGAGGGGATGCTCCTTAGCAGCAAAGACTTGAATAAACTTTTGGAATATAAACAAAAATCGCCGCTGTGTATCGACAGACGAGCCTTCTTGAATGTTTATTTGCTCATCACCTATGAGCCATTTGAGCTCAGGAATAATAGAGACAATGACATCATTGTGTACGGAAAGCTCTTCTTCCAGCTTTTGCTTCCAACGGGCAATTTGTTCCGGGCTCTCCGTCATGATCTGCCTAATTAAAGATTGAAAAGCGGAGATAATCGGTGCGAAAGGAATTTGCCTTTGCAATTGATCAAACTTCCCTGATATGAAATAGCCTTTTTCTTTGATTAACGGTTTATGAATTTCATTAACAAGTGCTGTTTTGCCGATGCCTGCTTGTCCGGGAATAAAGACGATGCCAAGGTCTCCGCTGCTCACTTTGGAAAAAACAGCTTGAATCGTTGAAATTTCACCTTCGCGTCCATAGATTCTGCGAGCTGTCTCAAATATGTTCCATTGATCACGCTCACCAAGTGGAAACGCTTTAATCTCGTTCAACGCATAATATTGACTTAAACAACTGCCTAAATCTTCGCGTACACCCCACGCGCTTTTATACCTGGATTCCGGAGGTTTCTCAAGCAATTTCATAATCACTTCTGAAATTTGGTTAGGAAGATCCTTTCTCATTTCTACTGGCTTCATTGGCGTTTTTGCCAAGTGGGCATGCACCAATTGCACAGGGTCATTATAAAGAAAAGGCAGTATTCCGGTAAACACTCGGTATAAGGTCACTCCAAGAGAATACAGATCAGTTCTGTAATCGATGGATCGATTCATTCGTCCTGTCTGCTCCGGAGAAATATAATTTAATTGCCCATCTATCTCGTTCGGACGAATCGATGCTGAATAGTTTTCCCGCAATAATAATGTGGAATGGTTGAATCCAGTTATTTTGACATCATATGTACTTTTAGATAGGAGAATATTTTCAGGGTTAATATTCTTATGAATAATCTGCTGCTGGTGAAGGGATGAAAGCGCAGTAGCCAAGTTTTTCGCAAGCCTCAAGCCATCGCCTATATTGAGCAGCTGATGATTGTTAAGAAACGACTCTAGTGTTATACCGGAAAAATATTCATAAACAAAATAATATTTATTTAAGTGCTGAACCATTTTAATCGGCTGCAGAATATCGTCTGATTTAAGCTGGCTGCTCATATGGAATTCATGGATTGAGGAAGTATTGTCCTGTATCGATGGCTCCTTGCTTTTCCCAGCTTTAATCAATACTTGCTTGCCTGTCTCGATAGAATAGGCTTTGTAAAACTGAATGCTGGCATTTTCAGTTTCGATACCAAGCACCCTAAATCCAGGCAGGTTCATTATTGGGCTCATTTCATCCACCTCTATCTTTAAAGTAATCTTTAGCATGACTTTAGCTAAACTTTAACTTTCCACTTTATAATCTAGATATATTGAAAATGCTGACGGAGGCGAAACATGAAAAATACTAGTGAGAATATTCGTGATATTGAAGACGTACAATATTTTGAAGAATGGCTGCTCCTCATCGCGGAAGCAAAAGAAATTGGTCTGACAACCGATGAAGTTCGCTTGTTTTTCAAAAACTATCAAAACTCCAAAATATTAAATGCTAAACTTATAACCTAACCCTCTAACTGTTAAAATGAAAGCAGGTTTAGCAGGGTCAGCTTCGATTTTCTTGCGCAAATTGCTAATATGAACCATTACCGTGCGATTATCGCCAAGGCTGTCTTCTCCCCATATGCGGTTGAAAATTTGATCCAGACTGAATACCCGATTAGGATGTTCAGCAAAAAAACAAAGCAACAAAAACTCTTTTGTTGATAAAGAGAGTGGTACTCCATTCTTTTTCACTACACATTCCTCTTTCTCAATCCTAATGTTCCCGAACGTCAATCTCTTTGGATCAGCTGCAATATCTACAGTCCCGGCATGAATGGTTAGATCGCGGTAACGGCGTATATGCGCTTTTACCTTTGCCACTAGAACACCGGGACTAAACGGCTTGGTTATATAATCGTCCCCACCAATTCGATGGCCGAGAATCTGTTCGGAATCATCCTCTCTGCCGCTTAAAAATAAAATCGGGACATTTGTCAGCCTGCGCAGGCTTTGACACACCTCAAAGCCGTCCATATCAGGCAGGTTCACATCCAAGATAATAAGGTCCGGCTTCACTTGCTCAGTGAGCATAATGGCGGTTTGTCCATCTCCAGCAAATACTAGTTGAAAGCCTTCCTTCTCTAAATATATCTTCTGGATTTCCTGTATATCCTGATCATCATCAACGAGCAAAATCGTTTCCTTAGCCATATCATTGCGCTCCTTCCTTTATGACCCTCTCTTAGATTTATCCATGTCATCCTTCATTTACCATATTATATATTAAATTAATGGGGATAGCCTTATATATTTGCTTAGACGAAGAGGATATCGTTTATTTGGATGTCTGAGGAAACTATAGGTTAATGATATGGCTCAATTAGGCTAAATTTTTTTTGTCTGGTAATCATTTTAAAAACAAGGCACCAATGCGGCACCTTGTTAAGATATGGTATGATTTGTATATACATTTTTATTATATCATGAGATTGATACTATTTAAGATGCTGAAAGAACACAAAGATGGAGGATTTAATGAGAAATCTATTAATCATACTTGTATTTTTATTCTTATTTGCCAAGGTATTTGACTACGAACCTTTGAAGACGATGTTTGCAGACCTTTTTAATATTTTTAATCCTTTTTTATTTTTATTTGGTTTTATTGTCTTAATATTCATTTTCATGCCCTTCTTCAAAAAGCACAAAAAATAACCACGATTAAAATGACTTTATTGCTTATATCCCCAGGCACTCAATAAAGTCATAATAGCTATTTCTAATTCTTCCTCAGGTATCCCGGCAAACCCCAACAATATTCTCGGTGGGAGTTCATGATTGACCTCTATTGAGTAACCTGATAGCGGATAAATTTTCAACCGTGCATTCAGAGCTTTTTGAACCAGCGTCGTTTCGTCCATCCCATTCTTTACAACAAGCACAATGTGCAAGCCTGAACGTTCCCCAATAATCGATAATTCATCTTCATAAGGCTTTATTAAACCGAGCACCCGATCCAATTTGCGCCGATAAACCTTCCTCATCCTGTTCAAATGCTTTTCAAAGTCCCCTTGTTTCATGAATTCTGTCAATACCTTTTGATCAATCCGCGATACAGTGGAGTGGTAAAAGGAAAGTTTATTTCGATAAATATCCATTAATGTTGTGGGCAATACCATATAACTAATTCTAACAGAAGGCATAAGCGATTTAGAAAAAGCGCCCAAATAAATGACCTTTTCGCCAAAATCCATACTTTGCAGCGAGGGAATTGTTTTGCCATTGTATCGAAATTCACTGTCATAATCATCTTCAATAATAAATCGGTTTTCATCATCATTCGCCCAATTTAATAATTTTTGTCGGCGATTAATTGATAGTACTGTCCCATATGGAAAATGGTGTGACGGGGTCGCATACACAACATCTATATTAGAGTTGGTGATTTCCTCCACGTCCACTCCCTCTTCATCAACATCGAGTGGAAAAACCTTGTTAGGATAATTCTTCAATATTTGTAGCATCAAGTGATAACCGGGATCTTCCACTCCATAAACCGTTTTTTCTCCCCATAAAAGAACAAGCTGCTGCAGTAGGGTTTCAACCCCCGCTCCGATGATAATCTGATCAGGTGTACATCTTACACCGCGGGAATGATATAAATAGTGGGCAATTTCACAGCGAAAATCATATTCTCCCTGATTATCTCCTAACAAAAGAAGCTTGTGATTGGCTCTATCCATTGTATTCTTAAAATACTTTCGCCATTTTTCAAAAGGGAAATTCACCGTATCAATATGGCTCGGATGAAAATTATAACGAATATCATCATAATTTTGTTGGTCTACTTTCACACTCTGATCCGTTGATGCGATATATTCTAAATCCTCGTAGGTTTGAACATAATAACCTTTTCTTGCAATAACTTCTACGTAACCTTCTGCAGTTAATTGATCATAGGATGTTTCAACGGTATTTTGACTTATTTCCAGAAAATTAGCCAATTTCCGCTTTGATGGAAGCTTTGTTCCATAGACAAGTCTGCCTTGTGTTATTTCTTTTTTAATATATAAATATAATTGTTCGTACAAAGGAACAGAACTATTTCGATTTAATTCACACGATAGCATTTCCATATATAATCACTCCGTTTTCCTCTGACCTCATTACTTTTATAAAAACTGATACTTTTAATACAATCAGATACTTTCTATACTAGTAAACAAATCCAATAAAAGCAATCAGGAGGAGATATAAGATATGAGCAAATTAGTAGGCACTGAGACTGTAAAAAGAGGTATGGCCCAAATGCAAAAGGGCGGAGTGATCATGGATGTTGTGAATGCGGAGCAAGCAAAGGTCGCAGAGGCTGCGGGTGCTGTTGCAGTTATGGCACTAGAAAGAGTGCCTTCTGATATACGAGCAGCAGGTGGCGTCGCAAGAATGGCTGATCCTCGCATTATCGAGGAGGTAATGAATGCTGTTACAATTCCTGTCATGGCTAAAGCAAGAATTGGACACATTGTCGAAGCTAGAGTTCTTGAGGCAATGGGAGTCGATTATCTTGACGAAAGTGAAGTATTAACGCCTGCAGACGAAGAGTACCATATTTTAAAAAGCGATTTCACTGTGCCATTTGTTTGCGGATGCCGCGATTTGGGCGAAGCTGCCCGCAGAATTGGCGAAGGCGCATCCATGCTGCGCACAAAAGGCGAGCCTGGAACAGGCAATATTGTTGAAGCTGTTCGTCATATGCGCAAGGTTCAAGCTCAAATTCGCAAGATTACTGTAATGAGCGATGATGAACTAATGACTGAAGCAAAAAATCTTGGTGCTCCATTTGAAATTTTACGAGAAATCAAAAAGGCTGGAAAACTGCCAGTGGTGAATTTTGCAGCAGGCGGAATCGCGACTCCTGCAGATGCTGCTCTGATGATGGAGCTAGGATCTGACGGAGTGTTTGTTGGATCAGGCATATTCAAATCGGAAAATCCAGAAAAGTTCGCAAGTGCCATCGTGCAAGCGACCACTTATTATACAGATTACGATTTAATCGGACGTTTATCAAAAGAGCTGGGAAGTGCCATGAAAGGAATCGACATATCCAAATTATCACTTGAGGAAAGAATGCAGGAGCGTGGCTGGTAATATGCTTACGATCGGTGTATTAAGTCTTCAAGGTGCAGTAGCTGAACATTTTCTTCAAATTGAAAGGCTTGGCGCTCGCGCAATAGAAATCAAACAGCCCGAGCAGTTAACTGACATTGATGGTCTGATTATTCCCGGCGGTGAAAGTACAACCATGAGAAAATTGATGGATCGATATGGATTCATAGGGCCGCTCAAAAAATTTGCAAATGAAAATAAACCGATTTTCGGAACATGTGCCGGTATGGTTTTACTGGCAAAAAAACTATCGGGATCCGAGGAAGCACACTTAGGTTTAATCGACATAACTGTTACGAGAAATGCTTTTGGCCGGCAGCGCGATAGTTTCGAAACGACTTTGAATATGCACGGATTGGTTCAAACCATTCCTGCAGTATTTATTCGTGCGCCTATAATTGAAGAAGCTGGCGAAGAGGTTGAAGTACTCGCAAGCCATGAGCAAAGTATTGTTGCCGCTCGACAGGGAAATGTGCTCGTGTGCTCCTTCCATCCGGAATTGACGGAGGATACACAAATCCTTGGTATTTTTATTGAAATGATCAAGGATGCGCAGAAAATAGCTTAATAGAGCTATAGAGGGTAATTCTAGTATGAGGATTGGGCAGCAGGATTGAGTCTTGCCGCCCTTTTTCTTCTTTTTGGACAGCGATTGTCTAGTATTCTATTTTTTCTTTCCTTCTTTTTTAGCAGAGATTGTCCAGAATCCATACTTTCACTCCTTAGCTTGAGATAGACGGACTGGATTTTAAATTGAAAAGAAAAAAGATGCCTCAAAAATAAGCATCTTTCTCGCTGCTGCAATCCTTCCTAACAGAAAAAGCCAATTGAAGAATCACCTTATTTTTTATTAAATACATTGCTGCCCACACGCTCAAATAACCGCGGAAAAAGAGCAAAAATAATACTCCCCATATTCATCCAGCGAGGTAAATTGATTTCCCTTGTTGAAGTGAGCATACTATCGACAACTTTTTTCGCTACTGCTTCCGGATCGAGCATATATTTTTTTACATTCTCTACATATGTGCCCTCTTTGTCGGCTATATTAAAAAAATTGGTTTCAATCGGACCCGGGTTCACTGCAGTCACTTTAATTCGGTGCTTGTGAAGCTCCATACGCAAGCTATTTGTATAGCCTAATACTGCATGCTTTGTGGCGGAATAGGCACTGGATTTTGGTGTAGCGATTTTTCCAGCCTGTGAAGCGATATTAATGATATGCCCATGCTTTTGGTCCAACATTTGCGGGAGCACCATTTTCGTGCAAGAAATTAAGCCAATAACATTCACATCAAACATCGCTTTTACTTCAGCCATTTCTGCTTCATTCGCATAGCTAAAGACACCAAATCCAGCATTATTGACGAGCACATGCACCTCTTTAAATACCCTCTGCACCTGTGCAAACACAGTGGCCACTTTATCCGTATCTGAGACATCTAATTGAAAAATATGAAAATCTCCTGAAAAACGGCGCTTCAGCTCTGCTTGCAATATCTGTAATTTCTCAATGTTTCTAGCAATGAGTACAAGATTAGCTCCACGTTCTGCACAAAGATAAGCCATTCTTTCTCCGATTCCACCGGAAGCCCCGGTGATAATAATATTTTTGCTTTGCAGGCATTGCGCCAAAAGGATCCCCCCTTGCTTCTATTTATCTGCAGAATAAAGAAAAGCGCTTCCTTCTTTATATTTACTAATCTCTCCTAATGCGAGTAAATAGTCAAGCTGAGCCACTGTTTCAGAAATGGTTAATGGCAGTTCACGCTGATATACTTTCGGGAAAAGCCTTTTGCATATATCAAATACAGTCATCGGTTCTTCTACTAGCCAGCCTCTTACCTTCATTGCGCGATCATGCTGACTTTTGCGCCTTTTATCAATTAACTCGTTCACATTGGTAAAATCTTTTCCATGACCGGCATAAAAGGTTGTAATCGGCAAGCGCTTAAGCTTATCCAGTGCTTCATTATATTGCAATAAAGATTTAGGACGTTCCGTTTCACCAGGCAGCGGGGGTTCCATTAAGGGATTAGGCGATATATGGGCAAGCAAATGATCTCCGCCAATATAAACGCCATCACTTTCTCTTAATAACCCTATATGACTTTGTGCGTGACCTGGGGTTTCTATCACCTTCCAGCCATTAAGCCCAATGGGAGCATCTCCTTCAGTCAAAACACCTGTAAGAGAACGGCTGCAGAAAAAACGAAGCTCACTTGTAAGCATATGAGTAAACTTCTCGAATATATTAACTAACCCAAATTCCGGGAGTATTTTCCGATAGAATTGATTATTCTCCTGCAAGAAATCTTCTGTACGATTGAGCCACCGCTCATTTAAAGGATGCCCATAAACCTTCATCTCTTTTGGAAAATAGTCAAGCAGCCCCACATGATCAGGATGATGATGAGTCAATATTATTTGTTCTATATCATTGATAGTCAATCCTAAATCCTTGAGTTCACTATGTAATGCTGCCCAAGCCTCATCCGTCTTCGGACCTGCATCAATGAGCGTCAATCGTTCTCCACTGATTAAGTACAAATTCACATCGCCAACCGGAAAAGGTGTCGGGATGACTAATTTTGCTATATTGTTGGTCCAAACTGCCATTGATTTCAATCCCTTCCAATAAAATCATTATATTTAAATAAAAAGACAATAGCACTTCATTTGCATCTTTCATATATATAAGTAAGTGTAGCTTTATTATAAGAAAATGTCATTATTTTCACATAACTTTATTCATAAATAATTCAAAATAAACAGAAACACACTTGACAAACAAGCTGTTTATCAAGCATAATCACAATAAAATTGAACGTCTAAGGCAATGACTAAGAATAGTAGATGAACGAAGGCGAAAGAGAGTGAAGCTCACCGGCTGAAAGGCTTCACAGTCCACTTGTCCATTGAACCTACCTTATGAGCTGTTAGGTAAACCTAAACGTATATCCGGCGTTAACGGAGTTAAGTTGCCTTCCCTAGCGTTAAAATGGAAGGTAAATGAAGGTGGTACCACGGAAGCAAACCCTTTCGTCCTTTACAGGATGAGAGGGTTTTTTTGTATTTTGTTCTTGTAGCCTCGACAGAATTTGCGAAACTTCACTAACTATCAACATTTTCAAGGGGGAGACACGATGAAAAAAATAGCATTCATTGGAGCCGGATCTATGGCGGAGGCTTTAATTTCTGGGATGATTAAAAACAACCTGATAGATGGAGACCATATATGGGTAACAAATAAATGCAACCATGAAAAACTCAATCAATTACAAGCGCAATATCATGTACAAATCACTTACGACCTACAGTCTTTATTCAAAGAGACAAACATTGTCTTTTTAGCAATGAAACCGAAGGATGTCGCTGAGGCTGTTCATAAAATTAAAGCATATTTGAAGAAAGACATGCTGATTATCTCTGTGCTCGCCGGAGTATCCATCAATAGTATTGAGTCGCTTGCCGAGGAAGAACTGGCAATCGTTCGCGCAATGCCGAATACATCGGCGACAGTCGGAAGGTCGGCAAGCGCTCTTTCTATCAATAACCGAGTAACAGCTGAACAAATGAAGCTTGTTCAGCAAATATTTGAAACGGTCGGCCTCGCAACAACTGTAAGAGAAGATCAGCTGGATGCTGTTACAGGGTTGTCTGGCAGCGGTCCTGCCTATATTTATTATTTGGCTGAAGCGATGGAAAAAAGCGCAGAAGAAATCGGGCTTGAAAAGGGCATGGCTAAGAAGTTTATTATCCAGACATTAATCGGGGCGGCAGAGATGCTTGACAAATCTCCTAAAGAATCTGAGCAGCTTAGAAAAGACGTGACAAGTCCAGGCGGCACAACTGAAGCTGGATTAAAAGTTTTAGACGAACATGCTGTTCAGCAAGCAGTCATTGATTGCATTAAAGAAGCCACAGCCCAATCAAAGAAGCTGGGATTGAATTTCAATAAAAGCATGAAAGTATAGTTCCTGTGAGCTAGTTTCTTTTTCATCAAAACTTGTACTTGTTATACTGTTATTACTACCAAAATTTCTAGGAGGCTATTTAATGGAAAAGAAGCTATTCTCACCCTATAAAATTAAAGATTTAACCTTAAAGAATAGAATTGTTATGGCACCAATGTGCATGTATTCAAGCTATAAAGAAGATGGAAAAATAACCAATTGGCATCTTACTCACTATTTGAGCAGAGCGATTGGTCAAGTAGGGCTGATTATTATTGAAGCCACGTCCGTAACTCCTCAAGGCCGCATTTCACCGAGGGATTTAGGGATATGGAATGATGAGCAAATCGAAGGCTTAAAAGACCTGACTGACCAGTTAAAAGCAAATGGATCTGCTCCAGGAATCCAGCTTGCACATGCAGGGAGAAAAGCAGTATTAGATGGTGAAATCATTGCTCCCTCTGCCTTTGCATTCGATGAAAACCACAAACAGCCAAAGGAAATGACATTGCAGGAAATCACCGAAACAATCCAAGCATTTAAGCAAGCCGCTATTCGTGCAAAAAAAGCGGGCTTTGAAGTAATCGAGATTCATGGAGCCCACGGCTATTTAATTAATGAATTCCTATCACCGCTCACAAATACCCGAACCGATGAATATGGAGGATCTGTAGAGAATCGCTATCGTTTCTTAAAGGAAATCATTGATGCCACTTCCTCTGTTTGGGATGGACCATTATTTGTAAGGGTATCGGCAAATGATTATAACGAAGATGGATTAATCGCTAAAGACTATGTGCAAATCAGTAAATGGATGAAGGAACAAGGCGTTGACTTAATTGATGTAAGCTCAGGCGGTGTTGTCCCGGCAAGAATTCACGCATATCCAGGCTACCAAGTAAGGTTTGCTGAGGAAATCAAAGGAGGAGCACAAATCCCTACCGGGGCAGTTGGCTTAATTACCACTGGCATTCAAGCAGAGGATATCTTGCAGAATGAACGTGCAGACCTCATCTTCATCGCCCGCGAGCTTCTAAGAGATCCCTATTGGCCGAGGACTGCAGCAAAAGAACTTAGAACAGAGATTGCACCACCAAAACAATACACTAGAGGCTGGATTTAACCCAAAAAGTGAAGGCGGCTCGTTCAGGAGCGACAAGCTTAAGACGAGGCTCTTAGAAAGGTGGTCTTTCCTTTCTGAGGGGCTTGACTTAAGACCTCGAGCTCCTAGCGCAGCTGGACTACTCAAAAAGTGAAGGCGGCTCGTTCAGGAGTGCACGCGTTCAGCTTCACAAATAAGAAAGAGGGATGGTCCACCATCCCTCTTTCTTCTATTTAAATAATTTAAGCAAACCTGATGAATCTAGAAATACTGCGATAATCACAAGCGGTACAATATATCTCATCAAGAAGTACCAAACAGTGAAAACACCGTTTAAGGATTTTGAATCCATAATCAATTCGCTTTTTAAAAGATCTTTTTTCATTTTATATGAAACGAAGATGGATATGAGTAAAGCACCGAACGGCATTAGGATATTGCTCACAAGGAAATCTGCACTGTCGAAGATTGATTTTCCGAAAATGGTGATATCTGAAAGTACGCTATAGGATAACGCTGAAGGTACACCTAAAGCAAATATGCCAATTCCGACTATCCAAGAGATAAGGGCTCTGCCATTGCTTTTTCCTTTCGTGACAGATGCGACAACAATCTCAAGCATCGAGAAAGCAGATGTCAAGGTTGCAAATAAGAACAAAGCAAGGAATAGGAATAAAAATACCTTTCCGAAAATGATTTGATCAAATACAGCAGGCAATACGATAAATAACAGACCAGGTCCTGCTTCAGGCTGATAACCTAAAGAAAACACGGCAGGAAAAATCGCGAGTCCAGCTAAAATTGAAATAAATAGGTTCATTATAACCACTGAGATTGCTGGTTGCATGAGACTTTCTTTTTTCGCTAAATATGAGCTGTATGTGACCATTACGGAAATACCAACGCTTAGTGAGAAGAAAGATTGTCCGAGTGCATAAAGGACACTTTCAGAAGTTATCTTAGAGAAATCAGGCTGTAAAAAGAACTTAACCCCTTCCATTGCATTATCTAAAGTAAGCGACCTGATAATTAAAATAATGAATAAGATGAATAAGGCAGGCATCATAATTTTGCTGACTTTTTCAATGCCTTGCTGAATGCCTTTTGCAACAACTGCAATGGTAATAAATAAGAATAACCCCTGTGCAGCAACAGATGCTATTGGACTTGAAACAGATTGATTAAATAAACCTTCGTATCCGCTTGTCCCCTCTGCGGTTAATCCCGTAATACCATAGAATAAGTATTGAATCACCCATCCGCCAATGACACTATAAAAAGATAATAGGATAACAGCGGTAATGACCCCCAAATAACCAATCCAATGCCATTTCGTCTTTGGCGCAATTTCTTTATAAGCGGAAATTGCTTCTTTTCCTGTACTGCGCCCAATAACAAACTCAGCGAGCAACAGCGGAAAACCAATAAATAGTGAAAAAAGGAGAAATAAAAAGATGAAAGCTCCCCCACCGCTAGTACCTGTTATATAAGGCAGCTTCCAAATGGCGCCAAGTCCAATTGCCGAACCAGCTGAAGCCAATATGAAGCCAACCTTTGAAGACCATTGATCGTTTTGCATAACTGTTCCTCCTTTTTCCCATGTAGAATGCTTATTTATCCTGTGATGCATGGAGAAATAAACATTGAAAACGTGCAGCAGCGCACTTGCTTTTCTTGATGGTATTATCCAGCTACATCGAAGAATTTTGTTCAAATCATTTTTTTAAAATACAAAAAAGCCGTATCATTCAAAAGGGACGTGTGATCACGCGGTACCACCCTTTTTGAAAGCATACGACTTTCCACTCAAATTTATAACGGCAAGAAACCGTCTCTACTGCCATATCGGCCGATGTTTACAGTAAAGAAAAAGCTCCAAGATTGAAATTCATCTTATCTTTGTGTCAGCTCTCACCATATACTGACTCTCTATCCAACAGGGAAATAAGACTTAATAGATTCTCTTCATAGCTTTTTAAATATAATTTTTTTGTATAAATGTGATTATAGTATGCCGCTGGATGAGAGTCAATGAAAGTTTTAAAAAAAATAAGAATTCATATTCAATCATTGTAAAAAGACTTAATTGTTTTATGTTCTTCAAGATTATCTAAAAGGAATATTAATTTCTTTAAAATCCTCAGCAATTTCTGTATTAGAGAAAATCTCCTGCGCTTCTGCAGCAAGCTGCAGCCACTCTGATCGATCATAGCGTGAACTGATATGAGTGATGCAAAGTTTAATCGCATTGGCTCCCTTAGCTACTTCTGCAGCTTGCAGCGTAGTTGAATGAAAATATTCAAAGGCAAGCTGCTCCTCTCCTTGTGAAAATGTAGCCTCATGTATGAGCAGATCCGCATCCTGCGCCAAGTCTAGAGCCGCTTTGCACATTCTCGTATCACCCAGGATGGCTACAACTCTTCCCTTTTGATCCGGCCCCACAAATTGAGCAGAATCAAGAATTCTTCCGTCTTCAAGTGTGACAGATTCGCCTGCTTTAATCTTTTTAAAAACCGGACCCGGCTGAACTCCCTCTGCAATTAATTTCTCAGCCAGCAGAGTTCCTGGAAGGTCCTTTTCAACTACCCGATAGCCATAGGAAGGTATCCCATGCTCAAGTAGCTTGGTTTCTATAAGGTATTGTTCATCCTCATAAACAAGACCTTCTGTAATCTCGACAATCTTCAGCGGGTATTTTAAATAAGTTTGACTGACAGCTAAAGAAACCTCGATATACTCTTTTATCCCTTTTGGTCCATAAACCGTTAGTTCTGAGTTGCCACCTTGAAAAGATCGGCTGGATAAAAAGCCGGGCAAGCCGTATATATGATCACCATGAAGATGTGTAATAAAAACCTTTTCAACTCTTCTCGGTTTAATGCTTGTATGTAAAATTTGGTGCTGAGTAGCCTCCCCGCAGTCAAATAACCAGATCGCGCCTCTTTCTTCAAGAAGCTTAAATGCGATGCTAGTCACATTTCTTTGCTTTGCAGGTATGCCTGCCCCCGTACCTAAGAAATAAACATCCACTTACACTGACTTCCTTTCTCTTCAATCTCATTGTTACCATCATACTATATTTCCAGTCTCCTGGCCCCATCGATCGATAAAACAATATAAAAGCACGTCTAAGGGGTTGCTGTTTTAACTTGAAAAGGATAAAATTTAATACTTGAGTGGGTATATATAATGTATCTGTGATGAACCTAAAACAGAGCTAGTTTATCATATGAATTTTTTATGAAGAAAGGAATATTCAATTGAACTATACTGAAAAACCAACCGCCTTAATCATGATTTTTGGAGCAACTGGGGATTTAGCCAAACGCAAACTATTCCCCTCTCTTTATCGACTCTATAAAAGAGGAAAGCTATCTGACCGCTATGCCATCATCGGTGTAGCTAGAAGAGAACTGACAAATGATGCTTTCCAGAAGAGTGTTAAAACTTCCATTCAAGCAGCTATCAAAGATTGTGATGACCTCGATTCATTTGTTTCCCATTTTTATTACCATTCTCACGATGTTACAGATTCAAGCTCTTACTTATCATTAAAAACAATGGCTAATGATTTAGATCAACACTATCAGCTTGACGGAAATAGAATCTTTTATTTAGCGATGGCACCAGAGTTTTTCGGAACCATTGCCGAGCATCTAAAGTCAGACGGATTAACAGAGGTATCAGGCTTCAAGCGCCTTGTCATTGAAAAACCTTTTGGCCATGATTTAGAATCGGCAAAAGAGCTTAACAATCAGCTTCGCCAAGCATTCTCAGAAGATGAAGTCTATCGTATTGATCATTACTTAGGAAAAGAAATGGTCCAAAACATAGAAGTGATTCGTTTTGCTAATGCGATTTTCGAACCATTATGGAATAACCGGTATATCTCTAATATTCAAATTACATCCAGTGAGGTGTTGGGTGTAGAAGAACGCGGTCGCTACTACGAAACAAGCGGGGCTCTTCGAGATATGGTGCAGAACCATATGCTGCAAATGGTTGCACTTCTAGCGATGGAACCGCCTATCCGCCTCAATACGGAAGAAATCCGAGCGGAGAAAGTAAAAGTATTCCGAGCAATGAATATGCTGGAAGGCGAAGCAGTTAAAGAAAATTTTGTACGGGGTCAATATGGAAGAGGAACAGTGGATGGAGTGGATGTTCCTGCTTATCGAGAGGAGCAAATGGTTAACCCTGAATCCAATACAGAAACATTTGTTGCTGGGAAACTATCGATTGATACGTTCCGCTGGAAGGGTGTGCCATTTTATATCCGTACTGGGAAAAAAATGGCCGCTAAATCAACAAAGATTGTCATTCAATTTAAAGACATTCCGATGAACCTCTACTATCAAACAGAAAAAACATTAAACCCGAATTTGCTTGTGATCCATATTCAGCCTGAAGAAGGCATCACCCTTTATTTAAACGCACAAAAAGCAGGTGAAAACGTGGAGACAACGCCTGTTAAGCTCAATTTCGCTAACTCAGGTATTGATGGGAATACACCCGAAGCTTATGAAAGATTATTATATGATTGCATGCGCGGTGATGCAACTAACTTTACTCATTGGGATGAAGTTTCCCTCTCTTGGAGTTTTGTTGATAAAATCTCTGAGGTATGGGAAAACACAAAAGCAGAGAATTTCCCCAATTACGAAGCTGGTTCAATGGGACCACGCAAAGCAGACGAGCTGCTAGAAAAAGACGGCTTCTTCTGGTGGCCTGTAGACCATCTAAAGTACAAATAAGATGAAATAAAAGCAATGTCCAAATATCATTTGGGCATTCTTTTTATGCGATGTGATGACTTTAATAAAATAAAGAACGAGCAGAAAATACAGCCTTCTGCCCGTTCTTTATTCTTTTTCGTTTTCCCGTTTATACATCTGTAGAAAATCCTTGCTGAAGCTCGTGCTTGTCCCGATATTCTCCTGTTTCTTTTTTGTATCGGACAGTGAAGCGGCATGGTCAATGATGCGTGAACCATACTTCTCCCTAAGTTGATCCACTGTTTTATAGAGAGGCTCTTTCTTTGCTTCTTTTTCATAATTGAATAGGTTAAGCTGTTTTACTGCATGATCTTGTTCGACCACTTCTATTCCCGTGACACCAAGCAGCCTCACAGCATTACCATTCCAATGCTTATGAAAAAGCTGTTTGGCTATCGTAAGGATTTCTTCCTCAGATTGAATTGGATTATTCAATTTTTTACTTCTAGTGATTGTTTTTCTATCCTTATATCTTATCGTAATCCCTAATCCTGTCGCGAGTACTTTTTTCCTTTTCAAGCGGACAGACACTTTCAAAGAGAGGCTTGCCAGCACTTTATTTAACTCCTGCTGATTTACGACATCACGTGGCAGCGTGGTTGAGTTTCCAACACTTTTGAATTCTGCTGCCGACTCGGGATCAACCTGTCTATTGTCTACACCATTTGCCTTTTCCTTTAAACGCAGCCCATTGATACCGAGCACAGCTTTTAATTTTATATCGTTGGCTTTTGCTAATTCTCCGATCGTTTGAACATCCATGTTCCGCAGCTTTTCACCTGTTTTCTTACCAACACCGTGCATTTCTTCAACATTTAAAGGCCATAAAACTTTTGGTACATCACGCTTTCTCAGAACCGTAATGCCCATTGGCTTTTTCATATCTGAAGCCATTTTAGCGAGAAATTTATTTGGAGCTATGCCAATACTGCACGGTAAATCAAGCTGCTCCTTCACCCTCTTTTGGATGATTTCGGCAATTTCAAGTGGCGAACCATAATCATGGCTATTTGTAATGTCCATATACCCTTCATCTATGGAAACTGGCTCAACCAGGTCTGCATAGCCTTGTAGAATCTCAAACATACCGATAGAGGCTGCTCGATACCGGTCAAAATTTGGCGTCTTTACAATCAGCTGTGGACAGAGCTTTTTTGCTTCCCATAACGGCATCGTCGTTTTCACACCAAAGCTTCTCGCTTCATAGCTGCATGTGACAATGATCCCCCTGCGTTCTTCCGGGTTTCCAGCAATCGCAAGCGGCTTTCCCTTCAAGGACGGGTCATAAGCCATCTCAACTGATGCATAAAAACTATTCATATCAACATGTAAAATTACTCGGCCGTTTTTAGGATACATTTGCTTCATTCAAAGCACTTCCCATTTCGTTCTTTTACATATATTGTACCAGAAAAGATGCTCTATTGCGCTGAAGGTTCCTTCAATTCCACTGCTTCTTTAATGTAATCGTCAATTCTTTCTACTCCCTCCAAGGATTCAATAAAGGAGTTTGGATTGATAACAGTGATCAGTCTTGAGTGAAGATTAGCTATACCTGACATATACGATAATCCATAATGAGAGAATAGACCTATTTTTTCGATTTTTTCTTCAGCTATTTCAATAATCTCTTTCGCATCAGCTACGATTAAGCCAAACTCAAAGCTCTTTCCCCTTAAAACCAATATACGAACGGTCTCATCTATCAGTAATGCTCCTTGATAAAAAGTGTTCTCGATGTCAATCACCGGAATGAGGTGACCTCTGGATTTAACAACCCCTATTACATAGCTTGGCAGCTGAGGAATCCTATTGATTTCTTCCACTTTTTCAATAGATATTACATGGCTGATTGGAATTGCATATTCCTCTGTTCTCACTTGAAAAACAACAAACTTTCTCTCTTCATTCAAAATAAAAAGCCCTCCCCAACACATCAGTTATAGTAAAATATAACATATATAATCGGAATGAACTAGATTAATATTTAAGTCTTTATACCCATAAAATATGAGGGATATATGAAAATAAGCAAGTGATTTTTCAAGCTCATTTCACAATAACGGAAACAAAAAAAGAGATAGCTTTCACGCTACCTCTTTTAAGATTATGTTATTCTGTTACTTCTTCTATAATTGCGATAACCATTTCAGCTAGTTTATTTAGCTCTTCAATAGACATGCGTTCATTCGTAGTATGAATTTCTTCATAACCTACGGCTAAATTTACCGTAGGGATGTTAAAGCCCGCAATCACATTGGCATCACTGCCGCCGCCACTGTGCAGCAATTCACTTGGTCTACCAATTTTCTTTGCAGCTTTTTTAGCTAATTCAACGACATGGTCGCCTTCTCCATATTTAAAGCCAGGGTACATCACTTCAATTTCTACCTCAGCTTTTCCTCCCATTTCCTCTGCAGCACTTTCAAAAGCTTCCTTCATCTTGCTCACTTGCTGCTCCATTTTTTCATTGATAAGAGAACGTGCTTCAGCTAGTATCTCAACATGGTCACAGACGATATTCGTTTGCTTGCCACCTTCGAAACGGCCGATATTTGCTGTTGTTTCTGAATCAATGCGGCCAAGAGGCATTCTTGCAATCGCTTTGGATGCCATTGTTATAGCAGAAACGCCCTTTTCTGGTGCAACACCCGCATGAGCAGTCTTTCCAATTATTGTTGCTCTTACTTTTGCTTGTGTAGGCGCCGCAACAATAATGTTTCCAACTTTTCCATCACTATCAAGTGCATAGCCGAACTTAGCTTTCATCAATGATTGGTCAAGTACTTTCGCACCCACTAAACCTGACTCCTCACCAACTGTGATGACGAATTGAATCATACCATGAGGAATATTTTTTTCCTTCAGTATCTTAACAACCTCAAGCATTACAGCTAAGCCTGCTTTATCATCCGCACCTAGAATCGTTGTGCCGTCCGTTACAACATAGCCATCCTTAATTGAAGGCTTCACACCAATCCCAGGGACAACTGTATCCATATGAGAAGTAAAGTAGATGGGATCAACACCCTCTTTTGTCGCATTAAGTGTACAGATTAGATTGCCAGCTCCATGACCTGTCTGCTCAGTTGTATCATCCTCGTACACTTCCACACCTAAATCACGAAACTTTTTCTTTAATACTTTTGCAATTTGTGTTTCATACTTTGTTTCTGAATCAATTTGTACAAGCTCTAGAAATTCATTCAATAGTCTTTCTTCATTAATCATTAAGTATAGACCCCCAAATTTTTAAGGAAATATCTTGAAACGTTTGGTCCCAAGATCTCCTTTTATCATTATAAGTATACTCCTAAGAGATTTTATCAGCAAATGAGAATTATAGTGGGATATTTCCATGTTTTTTATGCGGTCTAGATTCTTTTTTATTTCTAAGCATTTCAAGTGCTTGAATGATTTTGATTCTCGTTTCACGAGGATCAATAACATCATCCACCATCCCTCTGCTTGCTGCTACGTATGGGTTGGCAAACTTTTCTCTATATTCTTCAATTTTTTGCGCTCTTGTCGCTTCTGGATTGTCGCTGTTTGCTATTTCTTTTGCAAAAATGATATTGGCCGCACCTTGTGGTCCCATAACAGCAACTTCAGCATTAGGCCACGCAAAAACTAAATCTGCACCAATCGATTTACTGTTTAAAGCCACATATGCACCGCCAAATGCTTTTCGTAAAATCACTGTAAGCTTAGGAACAGTCGCCTCTGAATACGCATACAAAATCTTTGCACCATGACGAATAATTCCTCCATGTTCCTGTTTAACACCCGGGAAGAATCCGGTAACATCTTCAAATGTAATCAGCGGAATATTAAATGAGTCACAGAATCGGATGAATCTTGCAGCTTTATCAGAAGAATCGATATCAAGTCCGCCAGCCATCACTTTGGGCTGATTGCAAACTAGCCCGACAGACTCACCTTTGATTCGCGCAAGTCCTACAACAATATTTTTTGCAAAATCGGGCTGTACTTCCATGAAGGAATCCGTATCGACAACCTGCTCAATCACCTTCCGGACATCGTATGGCCGGATCGCATCAAAAGGAATGATATCGGTTAAGTCTGGCCGATAATCATCTTTTTCCTCCACATCATTAATCGGTGCTTTTTCCTCATTATTTTGCGGGAGATAGCTTAAAAGATGACGTACCTGCTCAATCACCTCTGCCTCTGTCTCCCCTTTAAAATGGGCATTCCCACTAATTGTATTATGTACTTTAGCTCCACCTAAATCCTCCGGTGAGATTTTTTCCCCAGTTACAGTTTCAATTACTTTTGGTCCTGTAATGAACATTTGACTTGTTTTTTCAACCATAAACACAAAGTCAGTGATGGCAGGGGAATATACAGCGCCTCCAGCACATGGTCCCATAATTACAGAGATTTGCGGGATCACACCTGAATAGATGGAATTGCGATAGAAAATATGGCCATAGCCGTCCAGAGAAACGACACCTTCTTGAATTCTAGCTCCCCCCGAATCATTCAGACCAATGAAAGGCGCTCCATTTTCAGCTGCTAAATCCATGACATTGGCAATCTTCTTCGCGTGCATCTCGCCCAATGCACCCCCAAAGACTGTGAAGTCCTGCGAAAACAAGAAAATCGGCCTGCCGTTTACTTTTCCGTATCCCGTAACCACGCCATCTCCCGGTCCTTTTTGCTTATCAAGACCAAAATCGGTGCTTCGATGTTCAATAAACGGATTTAATTCTACGAATGTACCAGCATCAACTAAGAGATCAATACGCTCTCTCGCTGTCAGCTTGCCCTTCTCGTGCTGCTTCTCAATGCGCTCGTCTCCTCCGCCTAGCTCTACTTCCCTGCGGCGGTCATACAGTTCGTTAATCTTCTCATAGATGTCTGCCATTACTTATTTCAACCCTTTCTTTTCACATAGTTCGTATAAAATGCTGCCTGTGGATTTTGGATGCATGAAGGCCACATGTGCGCCGCCAGCGCCAATTTTAGGCTCATCTTGAATCATTCTAATACCATGAGTTTTCATTTCATCAATGCGCTCTTGTATCGAATCCACACCTAAAGCAACATGGTGCAGACCTTCTCCGCGCTTTTCTATAAATTTAGCTACCGCACTCTGGTCATGCTGAGGTTCTAAAAGCTCAAGCTTTGTTTCTCCAGCCTTTAAGAAGGCTACCCTTATGCCTTCGCTTTCCACTTCTTCGATGCCCAGTAAAGGCAGCTGCAATATGTCCGTATAAAAGGGTAAAGTCTCGTCCAAAGAACGAACAGCAATACCAATATGATCGATTTTTTTAATCAATATCTTCCCCCCCTAGTACTAGCAAAACGTTGCTTATATTCTCACTATATATAATTATAATAATATTCTCTTAATATGTCGAATACCCTCTATTTTATTGCGAGCGGTTGTTCAATCATCTATTTCCTAGTAAAATACATATAAGGACTATTTCACAGAAAGGTTGGATTTAATTTGTCAAAAAAAACAAGAAAGATTGTCGTCTATTTAATGATCTTTGCTATGCTCGCATCATCTCTGCTTGTTGGCTTAACGATGCTGTTTTAATAAACATAAAAGGGACAGATAAGCACTCTCGCAAACGGAATGCTTATCTGTCCCTTTTTCTTATTGTATTGCTCCATATTCTCTGCCAAGCTGTTCAAAGCTTTTATTTGTCGAAAGGATTAAAACTTTTGAACCAAGCGGTACGCTGTCATATAAGGTTTCGACACCCGTATTCTGAAGGCGGATGCAGCCATTTGAAACATAATGCCCAATCGAATTCGGGTTATTCGTCCCATGAATACCGTAGATTCTCCCGTCTGTATCCTTTGCATCGAAGCCAATCCACCTAGTTCCGAGCGGATTCTTAGGATCTCCGCCTTCTATATCCTTCCTTCGATAATAAGGCTCTTCTGCCTTCACAGTTATCGTGAAAAATCCTTCCGGGGTGAGTTCCTCCTTCTTCCCAGTCGCTGCAGACTGAACGGATTGAACCTTGTTTTCATTTATAAAAGCAACCTCATTATTCATTTTGTTCACTATTACCAATGGATCCCCAGGCAGTGGATTAGGTCCAAGCGGCCAAATCGGTGAAAGTGTAAAGGCAAGGAGAAGAGAATATACAAGATTAAGCATAGGATCACACTCCACTTGTCAGTTTCCCTTATTATTCTCCTGTCGCTGTCGTTTGATTCAATTTGCGAGCACCCTTTAATCCGATGAAATTACTTTTTATGATTAAATATTCTTCCATTTCTTTTGTGAAATAGAGCAGGTCTGCACGCGCTTCGAACTCTTCGCGTGTTTTAGGAAGCTCCATTTTTTCAAATTCATCTTTCATCTCATGCAGCTTTGTGATAAAAATCGATGCTGTATTGCCAGGGTGTATGTTATCTGAGAGCTCGTCAATAAAATCTGCAATCATCTCTGCCTGGTCAACATATTGATCAATCGAAGTCACAATCGGCAATACATGCTCAATAATTTCAAATTGCTTTTCTCTCATCTTAAAGTAGCTATAAAATAAACTTTCATTGCGAAGAAAATGGTTTTCAACTTCTCGAAAAGCCAATGCTTTTGCTTCTTCAATCAAACGGTAGGTTTCAGTGATCTCTCTTCCATCCCAGCTGCTTTCATTTGTACGCAAATAAATCACAATTTCATCGAAAATCCGTTTAAAATTTTGTTCGATTTCTAACTGATAATCCTTTAGCTTGGCATCCAAGCTTGGCATATAAAGATTAGCCAAAAGGGCGACCCCAATACCAATCAGAATAATGCCTAATTCATTTAATATCAGCTCAAATGTCACTTGCTCTGCTGAATAAATATGTAAAATGATTACTGCGCTTGTTACAATTCCATCACTTGCATTAACCATTACCGCTGTAGGTATAAATACCAATAGAACTAACCCAATAATTAATGGATGATAGGAAAACAATTCAAATAATATGGAAGAGATTAAAATAGCAATTATGCAAGCAAAAATGCGGTCCCATGATGCTCTTAATGACTTTTTCTTTGTTACTTTTACACAAAGGATTGTCAATATACCAGCTGACACATAATTATCTAATCCTGCCATTTGTGCAATCATGATTGCGATTGATGCACCTAGTGCTGTCTTTACTGTACGGTAGCCTATTCTAAATTTCATGATTTAACTCCTCATGACTGTCTATACGTGTATTTTATTTAATTGCATTATATGTTCATATGCTCGGCCTATGCTCGGCAATTTATTCTCGGTAAGACGATTGTTCAAGAACATAAAGAAAAGATGATCAATTTTCCTGATCATCTTTAATAGCATATCTCTTTTAGAGCATTTTTTGCAAGAAATCTTTCGCTCTATTTGATTTTGGTTGATTAAAAAATGCCACCGGTGATGCATCTTCCACAAGCACACCGTCGTCTAAAAACAACACGCGGTCTGCTACCTCGCGGGCAAAGCCCATTTCATGCGTAACAATCGCCATTGTCATTCCTGTATGGGCTAAACTCTTCATAACATCCAGCACTTCTTTTACCATTTCTGGATCAAGTGCGGACGTTGGCTCATCGAAAAGCATTACTTCAGGTTCCATCGCGAGTGCTCTTGCAATGGCCACACGCTGTTTCTGTCCTCCTGAGAGCTTATTTGGATACTCTTGTGCTTTCACAGATAAGCCCACTTTTTCTAGCAGATCTTGTCCGATTTTCTCTGCCTCCTGTTTTGACAGGCCTTTTACCTTCATCGGTGCATATGTTAGATTCTCCATAACTGTCTTATGAGGGAATAAATGAAAATGCTGAAATACCATGCCAACATTTTGTCTTACCTTCATAATATCTGTTTTATTATTCGTTATATCTTGTTCATTGATCCAAATATGCCCTTTTGTAGGATCCTCAAGTTTGTTAATGCAGCGGAGGAAGGTAGATTTGCCTGAGCCCGAAGGACCGATGATAGCCACGACCTCACCCTCTTTGATTGTTGTCGAGATTCCAGTTAATACTTCGTTGCTTCCAAATGATTTATGGAGATTTTCGATTTTAATCACTGCTTCTCATTCTCCTTTCCACTATTTTACCGAGGAATGTCAGTACCGTTACCATAAGATAATAAATAATCCCCGCTAATAGTAAAGGTTCAATGAATTTAAATTGATCCGCTCCTACCTGATAAGCGCGACGCATAATATCCATAACACCGATTGTTGTCACAATCGCGGATTCCTTCGTAAGCGTGATAAATTCATTCATTAACGCAGGTAAAATATTCTTCATTGCCTGCGGCAGAATAATGTTCAGCATCATCGGTCGATACGGCACACCTAAGGCCATTGCTGCCTCTTTTTGACCCTTATCCACTGCAAGAATCCCAGCGCGAATAATCTCAGAGATATAGGCAGCTGAATTTAAAGCAAAAGCTAATACTGCAGCAGCCACTGGTTCAATTTGATATCCTAAAATCTGCGGAGAGCCGTAGTAAATAATCATAAGCTGTAAAATAAGAGGTGTTCCACGGAAAATAGATGTATAGGCATCTGCAATCCAGTTTAGTACTTTAATAGAACTAATTTTACATAATGATAAAATGACACCGAATAAAAACCCTAATATTCCTGCCAGACATACAATTTGCAGTGTTACGCCAATACCTTGTAATATGAAGGGCAGAGAAGGGTGGACTGAAGTAAAGTCTAAGTTCATTGTCAAATATTTCCTCTCGAATTTTTTTATTGCTCCCTTAACTCTTCTATTCGGGAATGCCCGGCAATTGATGTGAGTTTCTTCATTAAGGGAAAAGACGCCCAGAAAGAAATCTTCTGAACGCCTATTAAATCATTTATTCCTTGGAGAACCATTTTTTAATGATTTCGTCCACTTCTCCATTGTCGATCATTTCTTTTAATGCTTCATTAAATTCTTCTGTTAATTCACTGTTTTTTGGCAATGCAATGGCATAACCGCCATCTGCATCTTCAATTGTAAAACCGTCTAGTTCTTCGTCCTTTTCAAAGAATCCTTGAGCAACTGTATCCTCAATGATCGCTGCATCAAGACGGCCAGCTTTAATCTCCTGGATTAGTTCTGGAATACGATTGCGATTTTCCACTTTCATATCCATTTCTTTAGCTAAATCCTTCGCTTTCGTTTCTTGAATGGAGCCTAATTGAGTACCAACAGTTTTACCCTCAAGATCATCAATTGAAGCAATATCGCTTCCTTTTTTCGTAACGATCATATGTTTGGATGTATAATAGATTTCACTGAAATCAACATTCTTCTTTCTATCTTCTGTTGCACTCATCGCTGATAGGACAAAGTCAACTTGTCCAGATTGCAGTGCTTGGATCAATCCGCCGAAATCCATGTCTCTTATTTCAACTTCATAACCTAGTTTTTTTGCCACAGCATGCGCAATGTCAGGATCCACCCCAATAATTTCATCGCCCTTTGCCGTATCAATAAATTCAAAGGGCGGGTAATCTGCTGAAGTACCCATAATTAATTTTTTCTTAGACTCGCCTTCTCCTGAACCGTTGGAGCTGCTCTCACTTGTCCCACATGCTGCTAATACACCCGCCAATAGAACAAACATCACTAGTAATGATAACCACTTCTTTTTCATTTTTTCTCCTCCCAAAATCTTATACTAGAAAATTATTAATATCCTTTTTTTGTATATAATATCTAATAAATATTCATCTAGTTGTATTTTAACACATATGAGTGGATATGCAATATTATATTTTGATAATTCTCTCGCATGAAAAAGTTTGATTTTTCAAACTTTAATTTATTATATAGGAAACTTTTGTAAATATCAAAAAAAGCCTCCAAGAATTTGGAGACTTTTTTCTGTAAGCACCTATGCTTAAACCATCTGAAATTTTAAAGTTCTTTACAATTATCTTCAAAAGATTCTTGCAGCTGTTGAACAACTGCCATTGGCTCATGGCCTTCTATTTCATGACGCTCAACCATCTTAATGATTTTTCCGTCTTTTAATAAGGCAAAAGAGGGTGAAGATGGCGGATATCCAGTAAAGAATGACCGCGCTTCAGCAGTTGCTTCTTTATCTTGACCAGCAAATACAGTGACTAAGTGATCCGGACGCTTATCATAATGAAGGGAATGAGCGGCTGCTGGACGAGCGATACCACCTGCACAACCACAGACGGAATTGACCATCACAAGTGTGGTACCTTCCTTAGCAAATGCATCCTTCACATCTTCTGCTGTTCTGAGCTCTGTATATCCTGCAGACACGATTTCCTTCCGCGCCTGCTGTACAACATCATTCATAAATAAGTTAAAATCCATATTCATTAAAATTTCTCCTCCTATTCAAATATGGTATGTACCTATCATACCAATTTGAAACCACTTTTTACAATGAAGAAACTTCTCAATTAAAAGGTTAAGAAAGAATATATTGGGTATAACTTATTATAACCCTCTCCCCCTGGGTGTGCCTGTTCTAATCAACAGGCTTAAAATCATCTAATAAGCTGCCCTTTAAAAGGGCAGCTTATTTTTATTGCTTGGAATACAGGGAGAAGAGCTCTTCAACAGCTGAAGTAACTGTTCGATCTCCCGCAATCACATCATTCTCTATTTTAGGAAGCATCACTTTAATTTCAGGCTGCTGAAAAAAACTAAACTGCAGCTGGTCCATGATCATCGAATAAATCCATTCCTTCGTTTGCAATCTTCTCCGCTCTTCAAACACGCCTGATTGCTGTGTCACTTCTGTAAATTTTTCAATGACCTGCCAAATATCAGCAATGCCTTCATTATACATAGCCGAACACGTAAATGCTCTTGACCCCCAGCCTTTCGTAGCTGGCTGTAAAAAATGCAGGATTTTATCATACTCAGCTTTTGTTCTTAGAGCCATCTGCTTATTCGCACCATCTGCTTTATTTACGATGACTGTATCTGCCAATTCCATTATGCCTTTTTTCATTCCCTGTAGCTCATCTCCTGCCCCTGTTAAAGCAAGGAGCATAAAGAAGTCTACCATATCTCTTACGATGACTTCGCTTTGACCGACGCCAACCGTTTCGACTAAAATGACATCAAATCCAGCTGCCTCACATAAAAGCATCGTT
Organism: Cytobacillus purgationiresistens; assembly: GCF_030813235.1. Lineage (GTDB taxonomy): Bacteria > Bacillota > Bacilli > Bacillales > Cytobacillaceae > Cytobacillus > Cytobacillus purgationiresistens. The sequence continues at coordinate 73,092 of NZ_JAUSUB010000004.1, forward strand.
TCCCTTGTTTTCCTGTGCACACCGCCCAACTTCCCTGATGAGGGTGAAGGCCGGATAAACGCTCTCGGATTGCGAGAAAGCTGCTCCATTCTCGTTTTATCCCCAAGAATGCTCCCACCGCTTACTTTGGAGCTTGGATCGACAGCCAATACAGCAACATTTAGACCTAAATCATCGCATAAATAGGTGCCAAAGGTTTCGATAAAAGTGCTCTTCCCGGCACCTGGAACGCCTGTAATCCCAATCCTTATTGACTTCCCTGAATGGGAAAGGAGCTTATGCAGCAATACCTGCGCAGGGCGGAAGTGGTGCTCTGCATTGCTTTCAATTAATGTAATCGAGCGGGCAAGAGCGCTCCGCTCACCTTTAAGCAAGTCTTGTTCTAACTGCTCAATGTCTGGGATAGACGGGTTTCTTTTCTGAAAACGTCCTTTTTTTGACTGAGGCATAGAAGGCTCAGCATGAACACCGCTCACAACAGAAGTAGTAAACTCATCACTATTTCTTTCATTTTGATGCCATTCAGGCTTTTTAAAAGGCGCCATCTATTTCGCCACTTCCTCATATCCTAGGCGGCTATAGATTTCACGAACGACTTTCTGAGCTGCAACCGGGATGACCGTTCCTGGCCCAAAAATAGCAGCCGCCCCATTTTCAGTAAGGAAGGAGTAATCTTGAGCTGGGATAACCCCTCCAATAACCACTAGGATATCCTCTCTGCCTAGCTTTCTTAATTCCGCAATAAGTTGTGGAAGAAGTGTTTTATGACCGGCTGCAAGAGAACTAAAGCCTACTACGTGAACGTCATTCTCCACTGCCTGAACAGCTGTCTCCTCAGGCGTTTGGAATAGTGGTCCAATGTCAACGTCAAATCCAAGATCAGCAAAAGCAGTCGATATGACCTTTGCTCCTCTATCATGACCATCCTGGCCCATTTTAGCGATCAGAATCCGCGGTCTTCTTCCTTCGTTCTCTAAGAACTCATCTGTCATTGCTTTTACTTCATTAATCTCTTCTTCATTTGAGAAAGCAGCACTATATACACCACTTATGGAACGAATCATCGCTTTATGGCGCCTTGCCACTACTACAATCGCGTCGGAAATTTCCCCTAAGGTTGCTCTGACTCGCGCTGCTTGGACAGCAAGTTCGAGCAAATTGCCTTGACCTGTATCCGCAGCCAGCGTAATTGCTGATAAGGCTTCACGCACCTTTGCATCATCTCTTCCACCTTTTAAGCGCTTTAGCTTTTCAAGCTGTTTTAAACGCACTGCCGTATTATCAATATCCAGAATTTCAATTGGTTCTTCCTGATCAAGGCGGTATTTATTTACTCCGATAATAGTTTCTTTGCCTGAGTCGATTTGCGCTTGTCTTCTTGCCGCTGCTTCTTCAATTTTCATCTTCGGCAAGCCGGTTTCAATCGCTTTTGCCATACCTCCAAGCTCTTCTATCTCTTCTATATGCTCCCATGCTCGCTCCACTAGCTGATTTGTTAGTGTTTCCACATAGTAAGAGCCGCCCCAAGGGTCAATTACATTGGTAACACCTGATTCCTCTTGAAGAAACAACTGTGTATTCCGCGCAATCCTTGCTGAAAAATCTGTGGGCAAAGCAATCGCCTCGTCCAGCGCATTTGTGTGCAGTGATTGCGTATGTCCCATCGCTGCCGCATGTGCTTCAATCAAAGTCCTCGTCACATTATTAAAAGGATCTTGTTCAGTTAAGCTCCATCCCGATGTTTGGGAATGGGTACGCAATGCCATTGTTTTTGGGTTTTTTGGCTCAAATGTTTTCATCATTTTTGCCCAAATGAGTCTGGCAGCACGCATTTTAGCCACTTCCATAAAATAATTCATGCCAATTGCCCAGAAGAAGGATAATCGCGGTGCAAAGGAATCAATATCAATACCAGCCTTCAAGCCTGTTCTCACATACTCAAGGCCATCAGCCAATGTATATGCAAGCTCGATATCAGCAGGTGCACCCGCTTCCTGCATATGATAGCCGGAAATGCTGATGCTGTTGAACTTCGGCATATACTTGGAAGTATATTCAAAAATATCAGCTATAATTTTCATCGACATCTCAGGAGGATAAATATATGTATTACGCACCATATACTCTTTAAGAATGTCATTTTGAATCGTTCCAGAAAGCTTCTCCTGGCTAACTCCCTGCTCCTCTGCTGTCACAATATAAAAAGCCATTATCGGAAGAACTGCGCCGTTCATTGTCATTGATACTGACATTTGATCAAGTGGAATGCCATCAAATAGCGTTTTCATATCCAGGATAGAGTCAATCGCAACCCCAGCTTTTCCCACATCCCCTACAACGCGTGGGTGATCAGAGTCATAACCTCTATGCGTAGCTAAATCAAACGCAACAGATAGACCTTTTTGACCCATGGCAAGGTTTCTCCTATAGAAAGCATTACTTTCCTCAGCTGTAGAGAATCCTGCATACTGTCTAACCGTCCAAGGACGATTGACGTACATCGTCGGATAGGGGCCTCTTGTGAAAGGAGCAAGCCCAGGTTTATCATCCAGATGCTCCATCCCTTCAAGGTCACCCTCAGAATATAATGGTTTCACATCTATTTGCTCATTCGTTTCAAACGAAATGTCAGCTTGTTTATTTACTGGTTCATCATTTAATTGTGATGTTTCATCGAATAAAACAACTTTAGAAAAATCCGGTTTGTTACTCATTATTTTCATCCTCCAGATCATTTAATATGGAGAGAAGAGTTTCATAACAATTGCTTCTCATATGAATGAATCCTTTAACCCCTGCTTGTTCCCACTGATTCTGCTCGTCTTTCGCAGGCAGACCCGCAAGGTAAAACTGTACACTCGGATTATTGGTCTTTACCGATTGCACAAGGTCAACAACGGTCTCATCATATTGATCATTCGATCCGCATATAAAGTAATGCTTTAAACTTGATTGTTTTACAAAATCTAAGGCCGCTTCCGTATCGTCAATTTCTGTACTTTTAACTGGCTCGATTCCACCAGGTGCAAGGAAACCTGTGATAAAATCCATTCTAGCTTTATGAGCCTTCAACGGTCCAAGGCAAATCAACCCTGCCTCTGGCTGAATACCTGTTCCCTTTAAACCCTCTGCTTTTCTGCGCAAATGCTCGAAGGGTTCTGATAACCGTGATTGCGGTATGATCTGAATTTCAGTGTTCCTTAAATTCAAATCATTCTGTCTCTCAGTCAATGGCTTGTCCTGGAGATTAGCATAGATATTTGTACCAATCATGCTTTGCTTCCTTACAAATGTATCTTCTTGCCTTTTAGAACGAATAGCCGCAACCTGTTCTTGAATCCAGCCCGATTTCAAAACCGCTTCCATCCCATCTCTCTCGTCAATCTGAAGGAAGAAAGCCCATGCCTGTTCCGCCAATTCCTTGGTTAGATGCTCGATATACCATGACCCTCCAGCAGGATCAATGACCTTTTTCAAATGAGCTTCTTCTCTTAAAATGAGCTGTGTGTTACGGGCAATTCTATCGGAAAAGTTTGAAGATGCGCCTTCAGGTGCATTGTAAGGAGCAACGTGCAAGTATTGAATACCGCCAAGCACGGCAGCAAATGCCTCATTGCCTGACCTAAGCATATTAACATATGGGTCATAGGCCGTTTGTGTAAACGATGAGGTCTCGACAGCGATGACCATTCTTCTGTCCACAACAGCAACGCCATAAGCCTCCGTTACTTTATTCCATAATAGTCTTGCAGCTCGAAGCTTGGCGATCTCCATAAAAAAGTTTGCACCCGTTGCGTATTTGAATACAATTTTTTGTACTATTTTTTCAATGCTCATGCCCTGGTTGAGCAAGCGCTCAATATGATTCACTCCTACAGCAACGGATACAGCCAGTTCTTGGACTGCATTGGCACCACCGTTATGATAAACAGATGAATCTACTATTACAGTTTGAAGTTTCGGTAAATGCTTGTCTGCTGAGGAAACTGCCTCTGCCCAGCCTGAATAGCTGGTATCTATGCTTGCTCCGGTCTTAGCTGTCACTGCTAGAGGATCCATTGCAATATATCCTTCTATTTCTTCGCTTTTATTTAAAGTCTGTAATTGGTCAAAAATCGGCTTTAATGATTTTTCAGTTACGATGCTAAATGGATATTGTTCATGCAGTCCTTCAACAATCTGGACGAGCCCGGTTGCTGCCATTGCATCGATATTGAAAGCAATTGCGGTTTGTCCTGTTTTAAATGCTTGCAAAAGCTTTTCTCGCAATATCTGGGGATCTGTTTCAGTCATCTTTTGGGAGATATTCCAATCCCTCTCAACATATCCTAATGAGTCCATTCCTCTTCTAAAGTCACCTTCACCTGGATATTGCGACACATCTTGATGCAGGTCCTCATTCGTGTAAAGCGGTTTCAATTTTATGTTTTCATATGTATTTCTTGATAATGCATCGATGGATTTGCCCTTGAGAGTATCCTCGGCTTTTAGCTTCCAATCTTCTATGCTTTGCGGTTTGAAAGATTCATTTTTCATATGATCTAATGCCATAATTTCACTGCCTATAGTTAGACAGCCTTCCCTCCCCTCACCTAATCACATCATTATAAACAAAGATAAAAAATGCCTTTGTAATTTTACTAAAATTCTAAATATATATGTCTAATTGTAGTATACCTGAAGAAAACAAGCAATATGTAAGGGGCGAGCAGTGGGTGAATGAATGCGAGGTGATTCTTTGTGACATAGTAGAATCAAATTACTTATGATTGAAAGTGGATGGTTCTTAGTATTTGGATTAGATCGACATGTAAATCCGTTTTTCCTTTAAAAAGATGTGTAAATAATTGGATTAGAACATGAAAATTCGCTTTCCCTTTAAAAAGATGTTCTAATAGTTGGATTAGAACATGATAATCCGTTTTTCCTTCAAATAGATGTTCTAATAATTGGATTAGAACATGAAAATTCGCTTTCCCTTTAAAAAGATGTTCTAATAATTGGATTAGAACATGAAATTCCGCTTTTCCTTTAAAAAGATGTTCTAATAATTGGATTAGAACATGAAATTCTGCTTTTCCTTTAAAAAGATGTTCTAATAGTTGGATTAGAACATGATAATCCGTTTTTCCTTTAAAAAGAAGTTCTAATAATTGGATTAGAACATGAAATTCCGCTTTTCCTTTAAAAAGATGTTCTAATAATTGGATTAGAACATGAAAATTCACTTTTCCTTCAAAAAGATGTTCTAATAATTGGATTAGAACATGAATATCCCATCTTCCTTCATAAAATGGTTATAAAACAGCACAGCACACACATTCCTTTCTCCACTATAAAGTCACTGCAAATAAAAACCCACTGCGCAGTAAGCGCAGTGGGTATGATTCTTCTGATTAATAAACAGAAGTGTTTTCTTTAGAAATGTTCTCAAGAATTTCTTTCACGCGTTTTAGGAATTGTCCACAAACAAGTCCGTCTAGTACGCGGTGATCTAGAGACATACATAGGTTAACCATATCACGAACACCGATCATGCCGTTGTCCATAACAACTGGGCGTTTAACGATTGATTCAACTTGTAAAATCGCAGCTTGCGGGTGGTTGATGATACCCATAGACTGAACAGATCCGAATGAACCTGTGTTATTTACAGTGAATGTGCCGCCAGACATTTCAGCACCAGTTAATTTACCAGCACGTACTTTTCCAGCTAGCTCGCCAATTTCACGCGCAATGCCTTTGATTGTTTTTTCATCAGCATTTTTAATAACTGGAGTGTAAAGAGCATCATCTGTCGCAACAGCGATATTAAGATTGATGTCTTTTTTGCGTACAATTTTATCGCCAGCCCACATAGAGTTGATTTGCGGGTATTCTTTAAGCGCTTGTGCAACTGCTTTTACGAAGAAAGCGAAGAATGTAAGGTTGAAGCCTTCTTTTTTCTTGAATTCTCCCTTGATAGAATTACGGTAATCAACAAGGTTGGTTACGTCAATTTCCATCATTGTCCAAGCATGTGGTGCTTCGTGCTTGCTCTTAAGCATGTTAGCCGCAATCGCTTTACGGATACCAGTAACAGGGATTTCTTCATCGCCTGGTACAACTGGTACATTTGTTGCAGCTGCTTTAGCTGGCTTAGAAGCTGCTTTTGGTGCTTCTTGTTTAGGAGCTTCTGCTGCTTTTGGTGCTTCTTGTTTAGGAGCTTCTGCTGCTTTTGGCGCTTCTGCTTTTGGTGCTGAAGCGGCAGTTGGGATTTCACCAGAGTCGATAATCTTGTTAAGATCTTTGCGAGTGATTCTTCCACCTGTACCTGTACCAGTTACTTGGTTCAAGTCAATGCCATGCTCTTGAGAAAGTTTTAGCACTGCTGGTGAGAAACGCCCTCTTGGTACGTCAGCTTGTGGTGTAGAAGCTGCTGCTTTATTTTCAGCTACAGGTGCTTCTTCTTTAGCTGGCTCAGATTTTGATTCAGCAGGTGCTGAATCAGCGTCAGAACTTCCGCCACCTTCAGTTTCAATTGTTAAAATAACTTCCCCTACTTCGTATGTTCCATCTTCTTCAGCAATTAATTCTTTAATTACGCCGTCAAATGATGAAGGAACCTCAGCGTTAACTTTATCAGTCATTACTTCTGCTAGTGGATCATATTTATTAACTTTGTCACCTACAGATACTAACCATTTACTAATCGTACCTTCTGTTACACTTTCACCTAATTGAGGCATTTTAATTTGTTCAATAGCCAATGGGTTAACCTCCTTATTACATTTAGCTGTATATTAGCAGCTCTGCGTTCTCTCTTTATATCGGAGAAGATGCAGGGAGAGCTTGGGATAAGATTCTCCCGCTTCTTCTAATTAGCGCATATTTTATATTAAAATTCAGCTAGTTCTCTCATAGCTTTTTCTACTTTATCCGGGTTAACCATGAAGTATTTCTCCATAGTTGGTGCATAAGGCATTGCTGGAACATCTGGACCTGCAAGACGCATGATTGGTGCGTCAAGATCAAACAGGCAGTTTTCAGCGATGATTGAACCAACTTCACCCATGATGCTTCCTTCTTTATTATCTTCTGTTAATAGAAGGACTTTACCAGTTTTAGAAGCAGCTTCAATGATTGCTTCTTTATCTAACGGATATACAGTTCTCAAGTCAAGAACATGTGTGGAGATTCCGTCTTTAGCTAATTTTTCTGCAGCTTGAAGTGCAAAGTGAACACATAGTCCGTAAGTGATAACTGTAAGATCTTCACCTTCGCGTTTCACATCTGCCTTGCCGATTGGAAGTACATAATCATCATCAGGCACTTCGCCTTTAATTAAACGATAAGCACGCTTATGTTCAAAGAACATTACCGGATCTTCATCGCGAATAGCTGCTTTTAACAAGCCTTTGGCGTCATATGGAGTAGACGGCATTACGATTTTTAATCCAGGTTGATTAGCGAATACTGCTTCAACAGATTGCGAGTGGTATAACGCACCATGAACACCGCCGCCATAAGGGGCACGGATAACCATTGGAACGCTCCAATCGTTGTTAGAACGGTAGCGGATTTTTGCTGCCTCAGAAATAATTTGGTTTACTGCAGGCATAATGAAATCAGCGAATTGCATTTCTGCAATTGGACGTAAACCGTACATTGCTGCACCGATACCTACGCCGGCAATTGCTGATTCTGCAAGTGGAGTATCAAGAACACGGTCTTCTCCAAATTTTTCATATAAGCCGTTAGTAGCTTTAAATACGCCACCTTTACGTCCTACGTCTTCACCTAGTACAAATACTTTTGGGTCTCTTTCCATTTCTTCGCGCATCGCCATAGTGATCGCATCAATATAAGAAATTACTGCCATGTTTGTTCCCCCTTACTTATTCTGCATAAACGTATTTCATTGCAGATTCTGCATCCGCATAAGGTGCAGCTTCCGCGAAATCAGTTGCTTCGTTAACAATTGCCATAATGCGATCGTTCATTTCTTTTTCTTTCGCATCATCAAAGATTTTATTTTCTTTAAGGTAAGCTGCAAATGTAATGATGGAATCATTTTTCTTCGCTTCTGCTACTTCCTCACGGTCACGATAGCTTCTATCATCATCATCAGAAGAGTGCGGAGTTAAGCGGTAAGAAACTGTTTCAACAAGTGTTGGACCTTTGCCAGCACGGCCTCTATCGGCAGCTTCTTTAACTGCTTCATATACTGCAAGTGGGTCATTACCATCAACAGTCACACCTGGCATACCATAACCGATTGCACGATCAGATACTTTTTCACATGCTAATTGCTTTTCAATTGGCACAGAAATCGCATATTTGTTGTTTTCACACATAAAGATAACTGGAAGTTTATGAACTCCTGCAAAGTTAGCACCTTCATGGAAGTCACCTTGGTTAGATGAACCTTCACCGAAAGTAACAAACGTACATAAATCTTTACCTTCCATTTTACCCGCTAAAGCAACACCAACAGCGTGTGGTACTTGTGTAGTAACAGGAGATGAACCAGTTACGATACGGTTGGATTTTTGTCCGAAGTGACCTGGCATTTGACGTCCGCCAGAGTTTGGATCTGCTGCTTTTGCAAATGCAGAAAGCATTAATTCTTTTGGTGTCATACCAAATGCCAATACTACCCCCATATCACGATAGTATGGAAGAGCATAGTCCTTTTCACGATCTAGAGCAAATGCAGCACCAACTTGAGCTGCTTCTTGTCCTTGACATGAGATAACAAAAGGAATTTTACCTGCACGGTTTAAAAGCCACATACGCTCGTCAATACGGCGAGCTAAAAGCATTGTTTCATACATTTCCAATACTTTTTCATCACTTAAACCTAAAGCTTTATGACGATTTTTACCCATTTCAAAACCTCCTAAAAATATATAGAGAAGAGCTTTATAGCAATCTCTAATTTAAACCTTTTTTACAAGAAGTTGACCAAGCGCTCTCCGCTTATTCTAGCAAGCATAGAACACCTGGAAAATGCTTGTTAATTACCCGTGAATTGCTTTGCCGTCCACTGCTAATGCAGCTTCTCCGATCGCTTCAGACAATGTTGGGTGCGGGTGAATTGTATGTCCAATTTCCCAAGGTGTTGCATCAAGAACTTTCGCAAGACCCGCTTCAGAAATCATATCTGTTACGTGTGGTCCAATCATATGAACGCCAAGAATATCATCTGTTTCCTCATCTGCTACAATTTTCACGAAGCCATCAGATTCACCGAATACTAATGCTTTTCCGATTGCACGGAAAGAGAACTTACCGATTTTTACTTTATGTCCTTGTTCTTTTGCTTGATCTTCTGTGATACCAACACTCGCTGCTTCTGGAGATGAGTAAATGCATTTAGACACAAGATCGTAATCAATTGGAGATGGGTTTTCATTACTGATATGCTCAACTGCATGAATACCTTCATGAGATGCAACATGAGCTAATTGCAGTCCACCAATTACATCACCGATTGCATAAATATGAGATTCTTTTGTTTGGAGGTTCTCGTTTACAACGATATGACCTTTTTCTACTTGAATATCTGTGTTCTCAAGACCAATACCTTCAGTATTTGCTTGACGGCCAACTGAAACAAGAATTTTTTCAGCTTTGAATTCTTTTTGTTTTCCTTTTACTTCTGCAGAAATGGTTACACCTTCACCTTGAGCAAGTGTTTCAGGAAGCACTTTTGCATTTGTTACGATGTTTACGCCTCTCTTCTTCATTAGGCGCTGCATTTCTTTAGAAATATCTTTATCTTCAGTAGGAATAATGCGATCTGCAAATTCTAGTACAGTTACATCTGCACCAAAGTCTGAAAGCATTGAAGCCCACTCGATACCGATTACTCCGCCACCCACAATAATAATGGATTTAGGAATCTCTTCCATTGATAATGCTTCATCTGAAGTCATCACATTACCGCCAATTTCTAAGCCAGGCAATGTTCTTGGACGTGAACCAGTTGCAATGATTACGTTTTTAGGTATTAACATTTCATTTTCTTCACCGCTGTTTAACTCAACAGAGATTGTACCAGCAGTAGGAGAGAAAATAGAAGGTCCTAAAATACGGCCAAGTCCTTCATATACATCAATTTTACCTTGTTTCATCAAATGTTGAACACCTTTATGCAATTGATCAACGATTTTACTTTTTCTTTCTTGAACTTTAGCGAAGTTTACAGAAACATCTTTAGTAATAACTCCGAATTCTTCACTTTTCTTTGCTGTTGCAAATACTTCTGCACTTCTTAAAAGTGCTTTACTTGGAATACAACCTTTATGAAGGCATGTACCGCCTAAATTTCCTTTTTCAACTAATGCTGTTTTTAAGCCTGCTTGCGAAGCACGAATCGCTGCGACATATCCGCCTGTGCCTCCGCCAAGAATGACTAAATCATATTCTTGTGCCATGTTATTTCCTCCAATCAATTAACTGATGCTGTTGTATTTTCGTTCCCTGAATAAACTTTTTCAGCCTCTTCGCCGCGCAATACGCGTAGAGCGCCTTCAGCTAATGCTTGTAGTTCATTTTCACCTGGTTGGACAATGACATCGGCAATCCAGTTGATATAACTAGAGATATCATTTACAAAGTCCTTGCCATAAGCTAGTCCGCCTGTAAGAACGATCGCATCTACTTTGCCTTTTAATACTGCACTTGCAGAGCCAATTTCTTTGGCAATTTGATAAGCCATAGCATTGTAGACTAATGTTGCTTTTTCATCGCCGTCAGCAACCATTTGTTCTACTTTCACTGCATCGTTTGTTCCTAAATATCCAACAAGTCCGCCTCCGCCAACTAGCATCTTCATTACTTCCTCACGGTAGTAATCACCAGAGTAGCATAAAGAAATAAGTTCGCCTGCAGGAACTGTACCAGCACGTTCAGGACTGAATGGACCTTCGCCATGAAGTGCGTTGTTAACATCAATTACTCTTCCTTTTTCATGTGCACCAATTGAAACACCGCCACCCATATGAGTAACAATAAGGTTTAGGTCTTCATATTTCTTACCTAAATCTTTTGCAACTCTGCGCGCCACTGCTTTTTGATTTAATGCATGGAAGATGCTTGTTCTTTCAATTTGCGGGAATCCTGAGATGCGGGCAATCGGGGCCAATTCATCAACTACTACCGGATCAACGATAAAGGAAGGAATATTTAAGCCTGTAGCAATTTCATACGCAATAATCCCGCCAAGATTCGATGCATGCTGTCCAGAAAAACCAACTTTAAGATCTTCTAGCATTGCATCATTGACCGCATATGTGCCACCTTCGATTGGTCTTAAAAGCCCACCGCGGCCACATACTGCATTAAGTTTTGAAATATTGATGCCTTCTGCATCTAAAGTTTCTAGAATGGCATTTTTACGGAATTCGTATTGATCGATAATGTTGTCAAAAGTATTGATTACATCTGTATCATGTCTTAGAGTTTTCTCAAAAACAGAGCTATCATTATCGAAAACACCGATTTTCGTCGAAGTTGAACCTGGGTTGATTACGAGAATTCGATTAATTTGTTCTTGCACAACTAAACCTCCATTAAAAATGATTAGTCAATAACTCGCACTAACCATTAGCCTCTTTGTTCAAATAAAAATGTGTAGCAGGCGCCGAAAAAACTCGGCGCTTGCTTCTTTTCATAGCCTTACTTGCGACGGCTTAAGATGTGATGTCCGTTTTGAAGGAATTGACTGCGAGATTTTTGCATTTTAGCAATTCTTTCTTCAGCCATACGATCAGCTGCTTTGTAAGTTGGAATTCCGTCACGTTTTGAGATTTCCATAACCTTTGCAATCGTATCGTAAAGACCTTCAACTTTTTTCATAGCGCGTTCTGCATTGTAACCATATAATTCGTCAGCTACGTTAATTACTCCTCCAGCATTGATTACATAGTCAGGAGCATAAACGATACCCATTTCGTGAATTTGATCACCATGGCGCTCTTCTTTCAATTGGTTGTTCGCAGAACCAGCGATTACTTTTGCTTTAAGTTGTGGAATTGTGTCATCATTTACTGTTGCACCAAGTGCACATGGAGCATAGATGTCACATTCAACACCATAAATTTCATCAGGATCTACAGCTTTCGCACCGAAATCATCAACCGCACGTTGTACAGCTTCTTTGTTGATATCAGTAACGATTAGTTGCGCGCCTTCTTCGTGTAAATGTTTGCATAGGTGGTAAGCAACGTTACCTACACCTTGAACTGCAACAACTTTACCTTCTAATGAATCAGTACCGAACGCTTCTTTAGCAGCAGCTTTCATACCAACATATACACCATAAGCAGTTACAGGAGATGGGTTACCTGAAGAACCGAATGCCGGAGAAATACCAGTTACATAATCAGTTTCTTCGTGAATAAGATCCATGTCAGCAACAGTTGTTCCTACGTCCTCTGCAGTGATATAACGTCCGTTTAATCCTTGAACATAACGGCCAAATGCGCGGAACAATTCTTCATTTTTATCTTTGCGTGGGTCACCGATGATAACAGTTTTACCGCCACCAAGGTTTAAGCCAGCTGCAGCATTTTTGTATGTCATACCTTTAGCAAGGCGAAGTGCATCTTCAATTGCTGCTTCTTCAGAAGCATATGTCCACATACGAGTTCCACCTAATGCAGGTCCTAAAGTTGTATCATGGATAGCGATGATTGCTTTTAATCCTGATTCTTTATCTTGGCAAATTACTACTTGCTCATAGTCATATTTTTCTAGGTATTTAAAGATTTCCATTTTAATTTTCCTCCCTGAGTTGCGTGAATTATTTTGAAGCAGAGCAAATTGCTAATGCAAGAGAATATAGCTTGCTTTCAGCAGAATCGGCTCTGGATGTTAATACGATCGGTGCTTTGGCTCCAGCAATTACTGCTCCTACTTTCGCCTTTGCAAAATAAATCAAAGATTTATAAAGAGTATTCCCAACTTCAATTGTTGGTACTAATAAAATATCAGCTTGTCCAGCAACCTCGCTTTTAATGCCTTTATGTTCTGCTGCAATCGCAGATACGGCATTGTCTAAAGCCAATGGTCCATCGACAATACAGCCAGTAATTTGGCCGCGCTTGTTCATTTGTGTTAATGCAGCTGCATCCAATGTTGCTTGCATTGCTGGATTAACAACTTCAACTGCTGCAATCGGCGCTACACGCGGTGTTTCAATACCAATACCTTGTGCAATTCCAACAGCGTTTTTAGCGATTTGAGCTTTTTGATTAAGATCTGGCTCAATGTTCATCGCTGCATCTGTGACAATTGTAAATCTGTCAAAGTCAGGAACTTCAAAGACTGCCACATGAGATAATACATTTCCAGTGCGAAGACCGTATTCTTTATTCAATACAGCTTTTAAAATAACCGCAGTTGGGATATTACCTTTCATTAATACAGTGGCTTTCTTTTCCTTAACAGCTTTAACTGCCATTTCAGCAGCAGCAGCACTAGAATCTGCATGTATAATGTTTAGCTTATCGCTTTTTGCTATCTCAGCATGGTGCGCATTTATTATTTGAAGGATTTTTTCCTTGTCTCCAAACAATAGGAAGCTTGCCATATTTCGTTTGACCGCTTCAGCAACAGCTTCAAGAACTTCTTCATCTTCAGCTGCAGCTACCGCTACCGTGCTTTCTTCGTATTGGGTTGCTTTCTCTATAAGCGAATCCAATTTCATCTGTCTCAACCCCTTTACTAAAAAAGTGCTGTGCAAATTTAAGAAAATCTTCTTTTGCTACACCCACTATTTATATATGCAAGTAGTGTGCCAACTTTCAATTCCTTGAAAACGCTTTATTCATCATAATAAAGCGTGCAACTTTTTTCACAGTGCGAAAATTATTGCATGCTATCATTTGCAATTTTGTATTTCTCAAGCTTGTAATATAAATTTCTTACCGACAATCCAAGTTGTTTTGCTGTTGTTGTTTTATTTCCATTCATTTTTTTCAAGGTTTGAATAATCACTGTTTTCTCGAATTCCTCAAGTTGATGATTGAGTGGCTGTTCGCTTTCACTTTCAATATAAAATCTATCCTGATGCTTTGATGTAGTTTCTTGATTGATTAATCCCGGAATATGTTCTTTATCGATTTTTGTTTGGTAGCCCATGAAAATCATAGCTCTACCGATAATATTGTCCAATTCTCTCACATTTCCTGGCCAATCATATGCCATTAGTGCTTCCATCGCTTCTTCAGTGATTCCTTCAACATTTCGTCCATATTCCTGATTGATTTTTTCAATAAGACGCTCACTGAGCATAGGGATATCTTCTTTCCTTCTGCGAAGTGGGGGAATATGAATCGGCATTCTGTTGAGTCGATAATAAAGATCTTCTCTAAATGTCCCATTCGCAATGGCCTTTTCAAGGTTCACATTAGTTGCCGCAATCACCCTTACACTAATTTGAAGTGGCTTTGTACCGCCTACTCGTGTAATTTCTCCCTCTTGCAGCACCCTTAGTAGTTTTGCCTGAGTATTAGCAGTTAACTCGCCAATTTCATCCAAGAAGATGCTTCCTTTATTCGCCTCTTCAAAAAGCCCTCGTTTCCCGCCTCTTTTCGCACCTGAGAATGCTCCTTCTTCATATCCAAAAAGCTCACTTTCAAGCAAGGATTCTGCTAAAGCAGCACAGTTTACTCTGATAAATTTGTTATATTTCCGGTCACTAGCATTATGAATGGCATGGGCAAATAATTCCTTGCCTGTTCCTGATTCTCCACGCAGGAGTACAGTTGCAGGGGTTTTCGCCCCTAGCTTTGCCTGTTCTATCGGAATCGTCATTTCTTCGGTTTGGCCGATAATATCTTGGAATGTATACTTCGCTTCGAGATTTCTTATTATTTGTCTCGCTCGATTTAATTCTCTGCTCACATTTTGCAAGTCAGTCACATCATGAAGAACGCCAACGCTTCCTTTCAGCTTGCCATCAACAATTACTGGCGCAACATTCACAATGACTTCCTTCTTCTTCGGGCCCACTCTCATAGGTACGCCCCGCACAGCCCGTCTAGTATTCAGTACTTTCATATGAACACTTTCGCCTTCTGATATGTCAGCAGTAGCTGGCATACCAATGACTTCTCCTTCTGAAAGTCCGGTAATTCTAGAATAGGCAGGATTGATTAAAAGCCCCCTGCCATGTTCATCAACAACAGAAATCGCCTCATCACTTGAGTGAATGATTGCTTGAAGCATCGTTTTTATTTCCTTTAAATCCGTCAATTCCTCTGCTAAATTCACGACCTCTGTTATATCTTTAAAAATAGAAACAGCGCCAATAATTTGCTGATTATCTCCAATAACAGGTATTCTGGTTGTAATGATTTTTATTCCGCTATTCAACACAAACTCTTGATTGATTTCAATTCTTTTGGTTTCCAGGACACGAGGAAGCAAGCTGCCAGTAATGACGTCACCAACTCTATTACCTAAAGCCGCTTTTTTCGAGACCCCTGTCATTGATTCAGCACTGCGATTAAATAAAATAATGTCCTCATCTTGATTTATTACAATCATACCGTCATCCGTTGAGTTGAAGATCAGATCAAATTTGTAAGTTTGATTTCTTAGTTTTGCAATCAAATCTTCCTTTTGTTCCAAGAGCTTCGCCATTAAATAAGCTACACTGCCAGGTATAAAAATTACCCGATCATTCAGTACAGCGCGAATCTCCTTACAAACTGACTCATCACCTGTCACTTCAATAATGATATCTATCTCTTCAGTTAGGAATAGGCGCCAATCAGAACCCGTTCTTATTCCTTCTTTTTTGGCTAAAGCAAGCCCTGGGGCTTGTTCATATTTATCCACCATCGCTTCTACTTGAAGCATTGTTGCTTCTTTGAGCAATTTAAAGATGGCAGTCCCGCCAGTTCCGGCACCAATTATAACAACTTTTTGCATATTTTCACCCTACCCTGAATTTTCTTTCAATTTATGTATGCAAATCATTTCATACTATTATTAAACCGAAAAACGATGCGATTTACAAATATCTTCGCTGATTGACTTTTTTCATATATAATAGCTATATCAGATACAATTTCTAATAAGAGTGAAATGAAAGGAATATCATGATTAGAATAATTGCATTATCCATCTTAGTCATTCCCGGTATCCTTGCTGTTTATGGGATTAAATTAATGAGAGATATGGTTTTCGGGATTTTACAAAGCCCTTTTCCATACCTTTGGCTTCAATTTGTTTGCGGACTGCTATTCGTCATGCTTGGCATAGGCTTCATCGCAGGATTTATTTTACACCGCGATCGTAAAAGAAACAAAGTCCAAGACAAATTTAAAAGCAACTGAACCAATAGCGTATAGTAGTGCCTCCTGCAGCTTCAGCTTATAAAGTAAAAAGTGATTGTGGCGGGATGTTCGCACGGTTCCAATTCACGTGAAGCAGCATCTCCTTAAGATTCATGTTTTTTTCTTAAAAAGCGATGTGAAGAATATCTTCACATCGCTTTTTTAATGTTTATTCAGTCCGCACTTTTCACAATAGATGAAATGATTATGAATCATGCACAGATGATTGGTCAATCTGTTTCCACAGTCAGTACAGCGATAAATTCTGTCCTGATTTCTCTCATGTGATGAAAATAATGAACGTTTTATTTCTTCATTTATTTGTGATGAAAGACCATATTGCCATGAAAACTTCTTACTCTTCATATCTGCCCCTCCCCATTACATACTTACGTTCATAACCGATTTTTCATGAGAGAAAAAACTTGTATGGCGGTCCGGCGTTAGTCCATTTCTTTTTAGTCAATCAACTCGATGAAATTAAAAAAAATCGCCGACCATTATAAGGCTGACGATTGGGTGTCCATTCTGTATTGATTTTTATCGGAATCAACTGCGGCCTAACCCTTTCAAGAAGCTTTATGCTCCAAGCGCAGCTTATCAGCAACCATTGCAATAAATTCGCTGTTTGTCGGTTTGGCTTTTGTCATGCTTACAGTATAACCGAATAACGAGGAGATTGAATCGATATTCCCTCTGCTCCACGCTACTTCAATTGCATGGCGAATTGCACGCTCGACCCGGCTCGCTGTCGTATTATACTTCTTAGCAATATCAGGATATAACACTTTCGTAATGGATCCTAACAACTCAATGTCATTATATACCATCGAAATCGCTTCTCTCAAATACAAATAACCTTTAATATGCGCAGGCACACCTATTTCATGAATGATGCTTGTAATGCTGGCGTCAAGGTTCCTTGGCTTGGATTCCATTTGGGATCGGTAGCTTGAGTTCGGCTTACGCATAATTGGGCTTGATTTCCCGCTTACTTGGCGAATATGACTTGCTAAGTTATCCATATCAAACGGTTTAAGAATAAAATATGAGGCACCTAAATCAACAGCCTTTTTCGTCACATCTTCTTGACCAAATGCAGTTAGCATAATTACACTCGGAACTGAAGTTTTATTCATTTCCCTCATCTTTTCAAGAACAGCAAGACCATCTAAATGCGGCATAATAATATCTAATACGAGAACATCCGTTTCAATGTCCTCAATGATATTTAAACAATCTTGACCGTTATGAGCTAATCCTACCACTTCCATGTCTTCTTGTGATGAAATATACTCTTCTAATAGAGCCACAAGCTCCCGATTATCGTCTACCACGCATACTTTAATCTTTTTCAATTGAACTTTCCTCCTCAATGCAATGTTGGTCTCTTTTTTTTGATCGATATCTCTATTTTCTAAATGACAAATTCGACAAAGGAATTGAAAACCCTTTTACTTTTTATATTTTTCTTATAAAATCTTATAAAATCTTTTATTTTCTTTCATTTTCTCTCATTTTCGACTATGTTCGATTTTTTATTCTTCATTTGTCGAATAATCTTTATGTATATACTTTAACATAAAAACAAAAAAAAAGCGGGAATTTCCCGCTTTTTCCAAATTACGACGCTTTTTCTTCTGATTCATAAATATCAATTCCCGCCTCATTTAGCATCCACTCAATATGGACACCATATCCGCTTGTAGGGTCATTGACAAAAACATGCGTCACCGCTCCAATTACCTTACCGTCCTGTATGATGGGGCTTCCACTCATACCTTGTACAATGCCACCAGTTTTATCTAACAGCTTTTGATCAACTACTTTGATGACCATTCCTTTTGTAGCAGGAAATTTTTGTGGAATTGTACTTACTATTTCTATATCGAATAATTGAACTTCATCATCTTCAACAACTGTTAATATCTGAGCTGGTCCTTCTTTTACTTGGTGAGAAAGTGCAATTGGCATCGGCTTGTCAAAAAGGCCATTTTTGATGCCATGATTTAATTCGCCAAATATTCCAAAGGGACTATTTCTAACAATATTACCAATGACTTCTTTATCATTTGAAAAACGCGCTAATTTTTCTCCGGGATTTCCATTGCTGCCTTTTTCTATTGAGGTAACCGTTGATCGAACAATTTGTCCATCATCTACAACAATTGGTCGTTTTGTATCCATATCTGAAATTACGTGACCTAAAGCACCATACTTTTTTGTTTCCGGATGATAAAAAGTCATCGTTCCAATGCCCGCTGCTGAATCTCGAATATAAAGACCAAGCTTAAAGTTTGCTTCCCCTTTTTCTTTCAAGGGTGTTAATTCTGTTTCAATTTTTCCTTCTTCTCTCGTTAAAGAAATCTTAAGCGGTTTCCCACTATTACCTGATTCTTGAACAAAAGGGGCGACATCTGACATCTTTTCTATTGTCTTTCCATTGATTTCTGTAATAATGTCCCCAACTTTTACTCCGGCCAAATCGCCAGGAGATGCTTTGCCTTCTGTGGTATTTACTTGATGGTGGCCAACCACCAATACGCCAACAGTATTTAATTTTACACCAATTGATTGACCGCCAGGAATCACTTTAAAATCCTTAAGTACATTCACATCCACTTTTTTTATTGGAAAACCCGCAAGCTCTAAGAACATTTCACTTTTCCCCTGCTCCATAGCTGTAAGTGAAACGGAATGTGCATCCTGTTTAATCGCCATATTGTCGTTGTTAGAATTTAGTGTTGCCGTTACAGGCTCTGCCTTTGCAAAATCAAGCTGCTGCCCTTCAAAAACTGTAATATGATGAGGAGTATTTACATACTCCTGAAAAGGTTTTGAGAATCCAATTACAATTAATGAAACAAGGAGAATTCCACCAATTATTTTGCGTATTGTGTCATATGTCATCTTTTCACTCTCCTCGCTTCTTGTCGTGGCTACATATATAATTTTGCCTGCTTCAGGAGCATTTATAACCTCTAACACAATAAAAAAAGCTATCCTTCTTTGGATAGCTTTTCAAGGTATCTTTACTTGTTTGGCCATTTGAAGGAGTTCTTTAGCATGTTCTCTAGTTAAATCAGTGATTTCCACTCCAGATATCATTCGGCCTATTTCTTTAATTTTTTCTTCGTCATTCAAAGGTTTGACCCGTGTTTTCGTTCTTCCAGCCTTCGTATTCTTGGAAATAAATAAATGTGTGTCTGCCATCGCAGCCACCTGGGGAAGATGGGAAATACATAGAACTTGGGAATCCTTTGCCACTTGATGAATTTTTTCGGCGATTGCTTGAGCCACTCGTCCGCTCACACCCGTATCCACTTCATCAAAAATGATCGAGGTAACACCTTGATGTTTTGAAAAAATACTTTTTAAAGCCAGCATTATTCTGGAAAGCTCACCACCAGAAGCAATTTTCGAAAGTGGTTTAAGAGGCTCACCAGGATTGGTAGACATATAAAACTCAACTGTATCCATGCCATTTTTCATAAATGTATCATGTTTCATTGTAAAATTCACTTCAAATACAGTCTTCTCCATATATAGCTCTTTTAATTCTTTTAGAATCAATTTTGTTAAATTAATGGCTGTTTTTTTCCTTAGCTTACTTAACTCCTGTCCTTCAATAAGTAAATCCTCTCTTAAGGAAGCGGCTTCTTTTTGCAAATGATCAATATGTGTTTCCTTATTTAAAAGCGTTTCAATTTCCTCTTCAATCTTTGAAGCATATTCTAAAATGGCCTCAATTGAATGGCCATACTTTCTTTTCAATTGGTTGATTTCATTTAAACGATCTTCTATTTCATTTAACCGCCTTGGGTCGTACTCCATAAAATCTAATTCGTTTCGCAATGTATGCATTGCATCTTCTAACTGATAAAAGCTGGTAGATATTATTTCTGATAGGTCTTTATAATTCGAGTCTAACTCCGCTGCACTTTGAACATGATTCATGACTAGGCCAATCCAGTCCAGCCCCTTTTGTTCCCCCTGCAATGCGCTATAGCTGGTTTGCAAAGAATCAAAGATTTTTTCATAATTGCCAAGTTTTCTTTTTTCTTCTAAAAGCAATTCGTCTTCGTTCATTTTTAAATCAGCTGACCTTATTTCATCTAGCTGAAATTGAATTAAATCCAATCTATGAGCGATTTGTTGTTCATTTTCGCTAAGATTTTTTATCTTTTTCATTGTTTGATCATAGGAGCGATAAATCATTTCATATTCACTCAAACTTAATGCGATTTTCTCTCCGCCAAATTGATCAAGCAGAGATAAATGCATGGTATCATCCATTAATTCCTGATGTTCATGTTGACCATGGATATCAACCAAGGTGCCGCCAATCTCTCTTAATGTGGAAATCGTAACCAGCTTGCCATTTATTCTGCACACACTTTTCCCATTTTTGTTAATATCTCTTCTCAGAACAATCATTCCGTCTTCGATTTCAATACCAAACTCATGAGTTTTTTTATAGCATGGATGGTTTAAATCATCAAGCTGAAAAAGCCCTTCAATCTCTGCTTTATCTTCCCCATGTCTGACAAATTCAGCAGATCCTCTCCCACCAACCAAAAGATGGACTGCATCAATAATAATTGATTTCCCGGCGCCAGTTTCACCAGACAACACTGTTAAGCCCTTTTCAAAAGAAATCGAAAGGGCTTCTATAATCGCAAAATTACTAATCGAAATTTCATTTAACACAATCAGTTCACCTCAGCTTATAGCATTTCTAAAAATCGTTCTGAAATCACTTTAGCTTCATCAGGTGTTCTACAAATGATCAGGCAAGTATCATCTCCGCAAATGGTTCCTAAAATTTCATCCCAATCAAGGTTGTCCATTAACACACCAATTGCCATTGCATTTCCTGGCAGCACCTTCATTACAAGAAGATGCCCAGCCGCATCAAGGCGTACAAATGCATCCATTAAGTTTCTCTTTAATTTTTGCAAAGGATTGAACCGTTGATCTGCCGGAAGACTGTATTTATAGCGTCCATCAAGCAAAGGAACCTTAACAAGATGCAGTTCCTTAATGTCCCTTGAAACGGTTGCTTGAGTTACATTGAATCCTGCATTCCTTAACTCATCTACAAGTTCGTCTTGAGTTTCAATATCATTATTAGTAATTAAATCGCGAATTTTTATATGTCGTTGGCCTTTATTCAATTTCCTCACCTCATGTTAAAAAGCAAAAGCACCCATTAAAACGACGCCTTGCTATCCTTTTATCTTCTATCATTATGTTAGCTGATTTTTGCAATATTGTACAATTTTTTTCTAGCAAAAACGAGAAATTTTTACAATAATCTTCAATTATTTTCCCGATTCGAGCATTAATTATTCTATAACATTAAAGCCCTTTGTCCATTCAATAGAAAAAAGGAACAAGCATATGCTTATTCCTCCTCACTCGTCCGGTTTGATTTTAATTCTTTATGTGCCTCATTTACAACTTGCTCTGATGTTTTCTGCAATTCAAGCTTACCCAGCTCAGATTCACCAGTCCAATATAAATGAACAAGGAACTCGATGTTGCCATCGCCGCCCGTGATTGGTGAGAAAGAGAGATTCTTCACATCATAACCTTGGGCAAGGGAAAACTCAATCATTTTATCAACGACTTGTTTATGAACCTTTGGATCACGAACAATTCCCTTTTTTCCTACCTGCTCACGACCAGCTTCGAATTGTGGCTTGATCAGTGCAATAACATCACTATTTGCAACCAGCAGTGTTTTTAATACCGGCAGGATTAATTTAAGTGAAATAAACGAAACATCGATGGATGCCAGGTTAGGAAGATCCGCACTCAAGTCCACCGATGTTACATAGCGGAAATTAGTTCTTTCCATCACAACCACACGCTCATCCTGCCTTAGCTTCCACGCAAGCTGGTTATAGCCTACATCAAGTGCATAGGACATTTTTGCTCCATTTTGTAATGCACAGTCTGTAAAACCGCCAGTTGATGCACCGATATCAAGCAAGACCTTTCCGTTTACTTCTAAATCAAATTCCTTCAATGCTTTTTCAAGCTTCAGTCCGCCTCGACTGACATATGGCATCATTTTGCCTTTAAGCGTTAAAGGTATATCGCTATTAATTTTTTCACCTGGCTTATCCAGTCGGGTTTCATTGCTGAAAACGAGGCCTGCCATTACCGCCCGTTTCGCTTTTTCCCTCGTTTCTGCCAAGCCTCTTTCTACGAGAAGAACATCTACCCGTTCTTTTTTTGTCTTCATCATCTAAGCCCTTTTTTGTTTTTTTTCAGCAAGGAGGTTGATGCGTTCTACAACATTTTCCGTCGTCATGCCGATTTCCTTCAATAATTCATTCACACTTCCATGCTCAATAAAATGATCAGGAATGCCCATACGATCGATTTTCGCATGGTGGAAACCGTGGTCATGGGCAAACTCTAGGACCGCACTGCCAAATCCGCCTTGTAGAACCGCTTCTTCAATCGTTAAAATCGGCATATTCACACCCAGCAATTCAACAAGCATTGCTTCATCTAGCGGTTTGATAAACCTAGCATTAACGACCTTAACTGAATAACCTTGTTTTTCTAACAACATTGCTGATTCCATCGCCATCGGAATGGTTGTACCAAAGGTTAAGATTGCTGCATCTCGCCCTTCTTTCAGCACTTCCCATGTTCCAATTGGAATGGTTTTAAGCGATTCATCCATCGGTACACCTAAACCGTTGCCACGAGGGAATCTCATTACAATTGGACCATCATCATATTTCACAGCTGTATTCACCATATGCTGGCCTTCGTTTTCATCTTTAGGCATCATTACAACCATGTTCGGCAAATGTCTTAAGAAAGCGATATCGAATACACCTTGATGCGTTTCTCCATCTGCACCGACAAGCCCTGCACGATCCACACCAATGAAAACATTTAAATTTTGCCTTGCGATATCATGGACAAGTTGATCATATGCCCTTTGCAGGAATGTAGAATAGATTGCAAGAAACGGCTTCATGTTTTGCGTAGCAAGGCCTGCAGCTACTGTTGCGGCATGCTGCTCAGCAATACCCACATCGTACATTCTCTCTGGGAATTCACTAGCAAACCCTTCCAGCTTAGATCCAACTGGCATTGCAGGTGTAATAGCGACGATGCGTTCATCTTCACGTGCAAGTTCACGAACAGTCTCACTCACTAATTTACTCCATGCAGGGGCTGTAATGACTGGCTTTAAGAAATCCCCAGTCTCCATTTTATATGGGCCAGTACCGTGCCATGTTCCTACTGTATCCTTTTCAGCTGGCTCATAACCTTTTCCTTTTTTTGTGATAACGTGTAAAAGGACTGGACCTTCAATCTTCTTGGCATAATTAATATTCTCAAATAATTCATCATAATTATGACCATCAATTGGTCCTAAATACGTAAAACCAAGCTCTTCAAAAAACATGCCTGAGACAAATAAATATTTCAAGCTATCTTTTAATCGCTCAGCAGTTGAGGCAATTTTCCCGCCAACCGCAGGAATTTTCTTCAAGAATGCTTCAAGCTCGTCTTTTACCCATTGATATTTTCCTGCCGTTCTTAATCTCCCAAGGACATTGTGAAGAGCACCAACATTTGGCGCGATAGACATTTCATTATCATTTAAAATGACAATCATATTTTTTTGTTCATGTCCGATATGATTTAACGCCTCAAGAGCCATACCGCCTGTTAATGCGCCGTCACCTATTACAGGAACGACATGAGATTTTTCTTTCTTCAGGTCTCTAGCAATGGCCATTCCCATTGCAGCAGATAGGGAAGTTGAACTATGGCCTGTCTCCCAGACATCATGTGGACTCTCGATCATTTTTGGAAAACCGCAAAGTCCTTTGTATTGTCGTAAAGAGTCAAATTGATCGGCTCTTCCTGTCAAAATCTTATGGACATACGATTGATGTCCAACATCCCATAGAAGTTTATCCGTTGGGCTATCAAAAGATTTATGAAGGGCAATTGTCAGTTCTACCACGCCAAGGTTTGGACCAATATGTCCACCTGTTGCTGATAGCTTTTCGATTAGAAAATTTCTAACCTCCTGTGCAAGCTCTTCAAGCTGTTCATTAGAAAGTCCCTTCAGAAAGGTAGGGTCTTTAATTGATAATAGATCCATTTGGAGGACCACTCACTTTCGTATCTTATTCATCTGATGTTAATTGAATCAATTATAACAATCTGTAAAAGTTCCTCAAACTTTTAGGTTATTATGTCTAGATTACCTTAAAAGCAGAGATAAGCCAAATGTTATAATTTATCAATGGTCTCTCACTGCTAGCATATCTGTAATTTCCCCTAAGAAGAAGGTGTCTAAACCAGTCTCTGCAAGCTTTTCCTTCGCAAGATTAGTATGTTCTTCTAATGCTTTCTTCGCTCCTGCCATTGTCAGCAATGAGGGATATGTACTCTTTTTATTTACCTCATCACTTCCAACTCGCTTGCCAATCATTTCTTCCGAACCTTCAAGATCTAAAATGTCATCTCTAATTTGAAAAGCAAGTCCAAGGTGTGTAGCAAATTCTGTCAAACTTTTTTTCCGCTCTTCATCAGCTCCGGAGAGAATTGCTCCAGCTATGACGCTAAATGCAAGTAGCTTTCCTGTCTTATTTATATGAATATATTCAAGCTCAGGCAATGATAATTGCTTTTCTTCCCCAGCGATATCAGCTACTTGACCGCCAACCATACCTTCGGCTCCTGCCGCTTTAGAAAACTCTTGAATTAAGGCAAGTTTTACTTCAGGTGAAGCATGATTGCTGTCTGTATCAGCAATCAGCTGAAAGCTATATGTCAATAGTGCATCGCCAGCAAGGACTGCATACGCCTCGCCAAACACTTTATGATTTGTTGGTTTCCCTCTTCTTAAGTCATCATCATCCATGCTTGGAAGATCATCATGGATAAGTGAATAAGTATGTACCATCTCAAGTGCTGCCGCAGTATTCAGACCTTTTTTTGTTTCTTGTCCAAAAGCAGCTATGGTAGCAAATAGTAGTAGCGGGCGAATCCTCTTTCCACCTGCTTCTAGAGAATATAGCATAGATTCCTTTATTACAGATGGTGCTTCCAGCCGATTCACACTCTCACTCATCTTTTCTACTAGCAACTGCTTATGCATTTCTGTGAACGAGTTTAATGATTCCTGCATTATGCTATTCCTCCTCAAGGACGGCGAAGGGTTCTTTACCACCATCTTCTGTTATGATTTGCGTAAGCTGTTCTTCAACATTTTTTAATTTATCATGGCAAAGTTTAGATAGCTCCATCCCATTTTTATAAATATTGATTGCTTCTTCAAGAGGGACGTCCCCTTCTTCAAGTTTTTCCACTATCAGTTCAAG
The DNA here is from genome assembly GCF_030813235.1 of Cytobacillus purgationiresistens. Taxonomy (GTDB): domain Bacteria; phylum Bacillota; class Bacilli; order Bacillales; family Cytobacillaceae; genus Cytobacillus; species Cytobacillus purgationiresistens. The sequence goes on from NZ_JAUSUB010000004.1 coordinate 98,800, forward strand.
TTGGTCCATCGCTTCTTCAAAAGTTAACTTTTTATCTGATGACATATTCGGCTCACCTTTCTACATCCGTTACCCGACAGTATACCGTTCCATCTGTAACGTTTATTTTTAACTCGTCATCCTTTTCAACTTGCTTCACTGTCTTAATCATTTTGTCATCTGCAGAATAAATAATGCTATATCCCCGGTCCATTATCTTTAATGGACTCAATGCCTCAAGCTTGGAAATCTTGTGTGAGAAGTCCTTTTGCTTAGCGTCAGCAATCGCTTTAATCATTTTATTTAATTCCTTATTTACTTTGCTATGATTTTGCTTAGCGTCTTTAAGCAAGCCTTCAGGGTGATTTCTCTTGAGCCGCTTTTGAAGTTCCGCGGTTTGTTCTAGTTTATTTTTCAGGAGACGATTTGCTCCTTTAACGAGCTGTTCTGTTCTTTTATCTACTTGCTCAAGCTTCTGCTCATATAGCTTATGAGGATATCGGAAGGCATAAGATTTCTCAATCCTTACAAGTCTCTCCTTCTGAAAGCTCGTCCTTTCCTTCATGGCACGAATTAATTGGGATTGCCGATTGAAGATTCTTTCACTCAAATCTTCAATATGAGGAACGGCCATTTCAGCTGCGCCAGTGGGTGTCGGCGCGCGCAGATCAGCTGCAAAATCAGCGATCGTAAAGTCCGTCTCATGTCCGACTGCTGAAATCACCGGAATATGCGAAGCAAAAATAGCTCGTGCGACTGCCTCTTCATTAAAAGCCCAGAGCTCCTCGATTGAGCCCCCGCCCCTACCAACGATTAAAACGTCGACCTCGTCTGCGGTATTCGCTTCAGTAATTCTTTTGACTATCGAAGGTGCCGCTTGGTTTCCTTGAACTAACGCAGGAAAAATAAGTATGTTTGCAATTGGATATCGCCTTTTGACGGTAGTAATCATATCCCTAATGGCCGCCCCTGTTGGAGAAGTAATTAATCCAATCGTCTTCGGAAACTTCGGAATTGCCTTTTTCGATTGGGCGGAAAATATCCCTTCCTTCTCAAGCTTTGCTTTTAACTGTTCATAGGCTAAGTATAAATCACCAATTCCGTCAGGCTTCATCTCTTTAATGTAGATTTGATATTGGCCGCTTGGCTCATATACAGTCAAATCCCCACTAACTAAAACCTTCATTCCATTCTCAGGTGTGAATTTCATTGATTGATTATATCTTGAAAACATGACCGCCAATATGCGTGCTTTCTCATCCTTCAATGTAAAATACATATGACCGCTTGAATGCCGCTTAAAGTTGGATATTTCTCCTTTTACCATTACATTTTGAAGGTGAGGATCGGCATCGAATTTTCGCTTGATGTATTTTGTTAGAGCATTTACTGATAAGTAGCGTTTTTCTTCCATCCCAATCTCCTTCTCTTCACACTGGTATGTTCGCCGTTTTATTGTTGCTCATAAGTTTATTGTCATAAAACATAAAAACTGCCCTTCCATTATAAGTTTAGATCATCTTTTCGTCACGTATAACGACGTAAAGTAAGCTTTGCTAAAAATGGATAAGGCATATATGTATCCCAGAAAAACGCTTTGCCTTTCTGGATATTCTTGTATGAGCATTGTATTATTGCTGTTTTATTTTTGACAGCACAGCATTAATAAATTTGCTGGAGTGGTCATCTCCATATAGTTTGGCGATTTCAATCGCTTCATCGATAACAACATTTGCCGGAACCTCTTCACCACAATACTTTAACTCATAAATTGCTAAACGCAAAAGGTTCCTATCCACTGTTGCCAAACGCTCTAATGTCCATTTTTCCAAATGTTTTCTAATCATTGGATCAATGTCATCTTTCTGTTCAATTACGCCGTTAACGAGTCGATTTAAATAATCATCGCTTGGCTGTTCCTCTAATACGTGTTCAATTGCTTCATCGATGTCTGTTTGACTAACGTCTATTTGAAATAGTGCTTGTAACGCTTTCTCTCTTGCTGTTCTTCTTTTCATCTTATCCATTAACTCCTTTATAAGGAAATTTCATTTATGATCTATAATATAGATTCATCATTTGAATCCTTTTCGTTTCTTCATAAAAAAACACATAAGAAGATAATAGCATATCTCTTAACGATTCGCACTGTATACTCAATTTTTTTGCAGCTAACTGGTCAGTTTATGGATATTCTCAGGAGGTGGACAGGTGCGATGAGGCTCTTCGGGGCTAGGCAACCACTCTTAAACATTTCTTCCATACCAAACAAATGAAAGCAGGCCAAAGACGGTGTTGTCTTTGGCCTGCTTGTCAGTTCAGTTAAATTTCTTGGTCATACTCGATTTCATGTTTTTGATTTTCAAATAGGACGCCAACTACATGAATATTAATCTCTTTTGTATCCAAAGCAGTCATATTTAATAAAGTTTGACGAATATTGTCTTGGATTTTCTGTGCAACCGTCGGTATAGAAATACCAAATTTCATTAAGCAATACACATCAACCTTTATACCCTCATCTGTTAGTTCAACTTTTACACCTTTACCATGATTCTTCTTGCCGAGTTTTTCTACTACTCCAGTAGCAAAGTTTCCGCGCATTTGCGCGACTCCATCCACTTCTGAGGAAGCAATTCCAGCAATGACTTCAATGACTTCAGGAGCAATTTCCACCTTACCTAAACCAGTTTCCTCTTGGTTCATTTCAAGAATGTTTTGATCGCTCATATAGAAACCTCCAGTTCTTATTCAGATTTCATAACGTCATTTAATTCCAGGAATTTTGTATTAAACTGACCTTCTACAAACTTCTCATGACTAAGAAGCTTCAAATGGAACGGAATCGTTGTATGAATTCCTTCAATGACAAACTCGCTTAAAGCTCGCTTCATCCTTGAAATCGTTTCCTCACGAGTCGCTCCATAAGTGATGACCTTCGCAATCATGGAATCGTAATATGGCGGGATTGTATATCCTGGATATGCAGCAGAATCTACACGAACACCTAGACCTCCTGGAGGTAGATACATTGTAATTTTACCTGCTGATGGCATAAAGTTTTTTTCTGGATTCTCTGCATTAATCCTGCACTCCATTGCCCAGCCCGAATATGTAACATCCTGTTGGTTGAAGTTTAAGCGCTCTCCAGAAGCTACTTTAATTTGCTCCTTAATTAGATCCACTCCTGTTACCATCTCTGTAACAGGATGCTCCACTTGAATGCGAGTATTCATTTCCATGAAATAAAATTTACGGTTATGATAATCATATATAAATTCTATCGTGCCTGCACCTGTATAATCAACTGCTTTTGCTGCTTTTACTGCGGCGTTGCCCATTTCTTCTCTAATTTCCCCATCTAACGCAGGTGATGGAGTTTCTTCAAGAAGCTTTTGAAGACGCCTTTGGATTGAACAGTCCCTTTCACCAAGATGAACCGTATTACCAAATGAATCAGCAAGCACTTGTATTTCTACATGACGGAAATCCTCAATGTACTTTTCAATATATACACCAGCATTTCCAAATGCAGTTAAAGCTTCCTGCTGAGTAATGTTGATGCCTTTTACCAATTCCTCTTCATTACGTGCGACGCGAATTCCTTTTCCGCCGCCTCCAGCAGTTGCTTTAATAATAACAGGATATTCGATTTTTTTCACGAGTTCAAGCGCATCTTCAGTATTCTTAATGATTCCGCTAGAGCCCGGTACAATCGGGACACCCGCTTCTTTCATTGTCTCACGGGCAATATCCTTTGTCCCCATTTTTGTAATCGCTTCCGGCGTAGGGCCAATAAAGGTAATATGACATTCTCTGCATAGCTCGGCAAAGTCTGCATTCTCCGCTAAAAAGCCGTAACCGGGATGAATCCCATCACAATCTGTTAGCTTAGCCACACTAATGATGTTAGTAAAGTTCAGATAGCTATCTTTCGATGATACTGGACCGATGCAATAGGCTTCGTCCGCGAGCTGCACATGGAGTGATTCCTTATCACCCTCTGAATAAACTGCAACAGACTCAATCCCCATTTCACGGCAGGCCCGAATGATGCGTACTGCGATTTCTCCTCTATTTGCAATTAAAACTTTCTTTATCATGATTGAAGAAGCCCTCCTTATTCAGGCTTTACTAAAAATAATGGTTGCCCGTATTCTACTAATTGTCCATCTTTAACTAAAATTTCTACAATTTCACCTTCAACCTCAGCTTCAATTTCATTGAATAGCTTCATTGCTTCAACGATACATAAAATGGAGTCCTTGGTTACCTTAGACCCCTGTTTAACATAAGCGTCAGTTTCTGGTGAAGGAGACTGATAGAATGTACCAACCATTGGAGAAACCACCTGATGCAAATTGGATGTGTCAATTTGCTCAGCTTCAGCAGCTGCCGGCTCTTGTTTCGTTTCCGTTTGCAATGCTGCTGTCTGCACAGGCTTTTGCTCCATATGTACAACCTCTTGCACGACTGGTTGAACGGATGGCGAGACCGCAACCGGTACTGCAATCCCTGCTTTTTTCTTCATTTCAACTTTTGATCCTTCGTGTTCGTAAACAAATTCTTCAATATTTGACTGATCGACAAGTTTAATCAGCTCTCGAATTTCTTGGACTTTTAACATCCTTACACCCCTGTTCTCTTTTACATCTATTCACCAATGGCGGTGAAGCTAGTATGTACGATAAATTATATTTTAGGACTAGCTACTATAATCATACGATAAGACCTTATGTAAGTTCAACAGTATCTTATTGACTCACAATATTTTCTATATCAGATAATAATTATTTTAATATTTTTCTAATTGTTTTGAAATATTATTCTTATAATATCATTTTTCAGACTGCGAAAGCAAAATAAAGCATGACCTTACCTGGCATGCAGCAAATACCACTGTTTATTTTTATCATTTATTCATATAAAATGGGGGTGATTTGTACAAACTGAATGCTGTTTACCAGCGATTTCTGCTAACTATTTTTGTCGTTTGCTCACTTAAGATGAATGAGCGAGAGAACCAAAAAAATGGTGAGCCCTACCTATCTGGCTCACCATTTCACCTTATTTTTTCACTTGAAATTCTACTGCAACGGCTTCTAACTTGCCTAACTCATTTTTCACTTCTTGTATGATTTTATTGGCTTGTGTTCTGGAAGGCTCATCTGCCTTGACAGTGATTTTCACATTATTTCCATCCGCTTGCACTAAGACATCCTCATAGTCCATCGCCTTAATCATTGTTTCAAGTAATTCTTCTTTTTGAGCAATTTCATCCAGTTGATCTAGTTGGTCTTTAGCAGCACTAATTTCCTCAGCTGGAAGGTCAGTTGAACCTGCTACTTCTGTCAAATCTTCTCTCATCTTGCTTCTTTCATCCATTTGAGTTAGTCTTTTCTCTTCGAAGGCTTCATCTCCAGATACACTTGAAATGATATCCTCGTCACCTTTTGCTGTTTCCTCGCCTGCTTTACTTTCTTCCTGATCAGTTGTTGCTAAATTTGACTTCCCATCCGATGTCACGTAATAAACAGACAAAACAACCACTAAACTTAACATTGTCAACAGCCAAACTGTTTGCTTCTTTAATAACATCTATGAATCCCCCTTAGTTTTTTTAGGCATAACAGATACTCTATGACTCGGAACGTCAAGCACTCTTGATACAGCCTCAATGATCCAAGATTTAACTTGTACATTTTCAGCTCCCTTTGCTACGACAAGCACACCTCTAATGACAGGTTTTTTTGTCTCTAGTACTATAGGAACCTCTTTTTCCCCATCTCTTATAATTACAAGCTGCTCATCTTTTGACTGGTCCTCAACGACTCTTTTACCGCCTTCACGATCTATTTCATCGGTCGTTTGCGATTGTGTCGTTTTATTTTTCTCTAAGACCTTTTTCTCTGTTGCATCTACGTTGACAACAACTGTTACATCTTCTACTCCAACAATCGCATCAAGCGCGTCTTTAATTTGAGCCACATACGCCTTTTCATAATCATCTATCGTTCCATTCCCTGAAGATCCCCCTTGACCAAACACTTCTTTTTCCTCTGTATTTTTATTTTCCTCTCCATTAAAAACGGAGAGGTCATTCGGCTTAGTATCATCTTTAAACATGAGATTGCTGATTAGCATGATGGCAGCGCCAAAGAGGAGAACGATCAACAAGTATTGGTATTTAGCTGGCTTTTTTTCAGATTGGTTAGTCTTTGAAAGCCAATTTTTAATCCATGTTATTGGTCCTTTATCCTTATCCATCCTTTTTTGCAATCCCCCCTTCTGTAAATACTTCAATGTTTTGCTCATCGATTTCCCAGCTCTTTGAAAGAAGAGAAGCAACTTCCTTTGGTGCATCCTTTACTTCGTTTGTTGTTAGAGGTTTACCAGTATTCACTTCTACTCTTTGTACGACTTCTACTACCTCAGCTTCTTTCTCCTCATCTATCGATCGCACTTCTACCAGTAACTTTTGAAGGTTATCAGGGAATTCAGCTTTGGCCCTTTCATCTACTATAAATTTAATCTTAGTAATCTCTAATCCGTACTGTTCCATCAACTCCTCTTCCGCTTGTAATTCAAGGCTTTTAGTTATGTCTTCTAAAGCATATGCATGCTGTGAGGCTTGTATTTCTTTTTTCTGCAATTCTATTGAATTTTCTATATTTTTTTCTCCAGATGCTTTTAAAGTAGGAACAGATGCAGATGACAAGGCCGCTTCAAAGTCAGTCGATACTAGTTTAAAAATCGGTGTTAATATGATAGCTATGAGCAAGAGCCCTGTTACCATTTTCGTATACTTCTGCAAAGCTGAATTTGGCAATAGCAAATCGATCACTGTAGCTAAAAGTACAAATAGAATAATGTTGGTGATCCACTCTTTTATAAAATCCATTTAAGCACCTCCCTACCTGACCATCATCGTTAAATTCCCTGCTGCGATGATGACTGTAATGCTAAGAAAAAACATGAGAGAAACAATCGCCAGCGCCGCAAAAATATAAATGACACTTTTGCTAATGATGTCGAGGCAGGAAATAATCGGGCCTCCGCCTAATGGTTGTAAAACGGCAGCCGCAAATTTATATATAAACGCAATCATTAAAATTTTGATTGCAGGAAAAGCGACTATAATCATAAGAATAGCGACACCTGCTATACCGACAGTGTTTTTCAAAAGAACGGATGCACTGACAACTGTATCGGTTGCATCTGTAAACATTCGACCGATTACAGGAATGAAATTGCCCGTAATAAATTTAGCCGTCCTAAGCGTCACACCATCTGTAATCGCAGTGGAAGCACCTTGTACAGAAATAACTGCTAGAAAGACCGTTAGAAACATCCCAAGCAGCCCGATGCTCCAGTTTCGCAGCAGATTAGCCAGCTGAGTTACCTTATATTGATCGGACAGGGCACTGACAATATGCAATAAGGTGGACAGGAACAATAAAGGCAAAACAACATATTGAATCAAAAGCCCGCTCGTATTCATCAAAAATAAGATAACCGGATGAAAAAATGCCGCTGATATAATTCCACCAGATGAAGCTATGAGTGCTAATAGGAGTGGAATCAATGCCATGATGAATGAAATCATCTTGTGGATTGCTTCTTGCGAATACTCCATGGCCACATGAAAGCTATTAAGGGCAATGATCATTAAAACCATAAAAACGATGGCATACGCTGCTTTACTGACAGTGCTAGATTCAAATGAATTTTGAAGCGATTGTAAAAACATGCTGAAAATCGTTAAAAGGATGAGCATACCCAGCAGTTTGCCGTTAACAATGAATTCATGAAAGGCAAATTTCAATGCCCCTGTAGACCATTGTTTAAAAGAGAATTCTTTTTCACCTTTTATAAAGTCGTAAAGACTCCCTTTTTGACTTTCTGGTAAAAATCCGCCGTATTCGTTACTAATATCCTCCCAAAACTGTTTCAATTCATCTAAATGAAGCGTATCTATTTGGGAATCAACTATTTCCTGCGGACTAAAAACTTCAGTGGCATCCTCTTTCCCGGTGATGTCTCCTTGTTCATTCGAGCCCTCTGCAGCTTGGACATTTGCAACAAACAAGAAAAAGAACAGCGAATATAACAACAGTATTTTCCGGATATTTTGCTTCATCTTTACACCTCTTTACTGAAATGAGAAAGGCGGCTATCGAGGTTTTATACTAAGCAGCATTACATTGTTCAACTTGGTATCATTTGAATGATTGTTTCTATCAGTACGGTCAAAATTGGAATAGCCATTGCCAAGATGAATATCTTTCCTGCCATTTCAATTTTTGCAGCAATGGCTCCTTGCCCGGCATCCTTGGTGATTTGCGAGGCAAACTCCGCAATATAAGCAATCCCGATAATTTTTAAAATGGTTTCTAAATACACCATATTAACGTTGGCATTCACAGCTAATTTTTCAATCATATGAATGATCATATAAATTTGATCAATCAAGTATAAAAAAATAGTGCAGCCCACAAATACAACAAGCAGGAAGGCAAAGTTAGGCTTCTGTTCCTTGACAACTAAGGCGAGAAAGGTAGCGATCAGAGCAATCCCGACTATTTTTAGAATATCAATGGCGAACCCCCCCTTTTAGCCCTGGAATAGAAAGACGGATTTGATTTTCTGAAATAGGTTATCCACTACGGAAGCAACCATAAATAAAATATAAATAAAGCCAAATAATGTGACCCATTGGGCATATTCTTTCTTGCCTACTTGATCTAAAATCGTATGCAAGAAAGCAACGACAATGCCCACACCCGCTATCTTAAAGATTATATCTACGTCTAAGCCCATTCTTCTCTCCTCCTAAGCTTCTCCATCCTTGGGAAATGCTTTATTCGTTTCAAATCAATAAAATGATGAGCAAAAGACCTGATAAGAATCCGAGACTTTTCGCCATCCTTTCATATTTGGCCTGCTTGTCATATGCATCTGCTTCTTCTCTTTCTAGATGGGCCAGGGTCAACTGAATTTGCTTTTGCTGCGATATGCGGTCATGTCTTCCTAATGTCTCGCCAAACTGCTTCATAATCTCGTATTCTCCACGCTTTAAAGCAGTTGATTTCCATATTTCTTTTAAACTTTTCTCCCATGCTTCATTCACCGTTGTTTCCGTATCCGTTAACTTTTTAGAGAAAGAATGAAAGAATGTTGAAAGGGGCTTAGCCAGCTGGGCCGCCAATCTCCTTGATGCCTCATGCAAGGGGGTGTGCCCATACATGATTTCAGCCTCCAATGATTGCAGGGCTGACTTTAATAATCGAAGCTGACGCGGACGTTCACTTAAATGCCTTGAAAACTCAAATCCAACTAAAGTCGTTGCAACAATGATTAACACCGCACCGAATAATTTAATCATTTATGGCACCCTCACTTGTTGAAGAACTTCTTTACCATCAGCATTTCTGATTGCTTGTACACTTCCGGGCCCGGCACGCCGATTTAACTCGACAAACCGCTCAAAAATCCCTAAGTTCAGTAGCGGTTCCAGAATAGGCCGCTTTTTTATGTCTGCATATGAATAGCCATGAGTGGTTGTGATCAGCTTGATTCCTGCATTGACAGCCTCCATGACTGCCTCTACGTCCTCCTTGCTGCCAAGTTCATCCACTACTAAAATTTCCGGACTCATCGAGCGAATCATCATCATCATTCCTTCTGCCTTCGGACAGGAATCAAGCACGTCCACCCTTGCTCCAAAGGTCATTTGCGGAATACCGCCGACACTGCCTGCAATCTCTGAACGTTCATCGACAATGCCCACTTTCTTTGCTGGAAAATGATGATGCTCATCTCCTGTAGAAACGATTCTGGCGATATCACGCAGTAATGTCGTTTTTCCTGTTTGTGGAGCACCAATGATCATTGTATGAAGCCAGTCACCTCTATAAATATTCGGAACAAGTTTTTCAGCAATCCCAATTTTCTCTTTAGCGATCCTTATATTAAAGGATGAAACATCCCTAATTGCTTTAACCTTTCCTTCTTCAAGAATGACCTTTCCTGCCAGCCCTACACGATGCCCACCTTCTATAGTGATATATCCTCTTCGCAACTCTTCTTCGAGTGTATATATCGAAAAATGACTAATTTTATTTAATAAATGAATAGCATCATCCGCCGTGACTACATATGGCAAAAGTACGTATTTTCCTTTATCAGCGATTTCCAATGGTCGGTTAATGCGCACGCGTATCTCTTCTAAACTGCTTAACTGTCGAGAAGGCAGTTGCATGATTACTTCAGTTATGGATTTCGGCAAAAAAGTTAGAATGGGTTCCAACTCGAAAGTTCCTCCTTTAAAAAAATGATTAGATGTTAGCATCAATATAGGACTAGCATCTCCTGTATTAAAATGTATGCCCACTTTGCGACATTATGACTTTGATTTCTTTTTCAAATAATCCTAACAAGAGAAGGAACAATAAACGTAAATAGATATAACGGAGGGATTGGAAGATGAAAGTAAAAATCTTTTATGTGTTGATTACAATTTTTTGTGTTTTTTTAGTTGAAAACAGCTGTTTATCAGAAACACAAGCTTTAGCATCCGCGGAGGTGAATGGGCCCAAAAATGTGATTCTCATGATTGGTGATGGTATGGGAGTAGGTCAAATTGAAATCGCAAGACAACTGGAGTACGGCAAAAACGGACGATTGTTTTTAGAAACGCTCCCGCAGACTGCACTCGTCCATACCTATTCCGCCAACGGAATCGTAACTGATTCTGCGGCTGCCGGGACTGCTTTAGCTACTGGAAAGAAAACAAATAACGGGATGATTGGCATCAATCCTAATGGAAAAGAAGTCGATAGCATTTTAGATTTGTTTAGGAAAGATGGCAAAAAAACAGGGGTTATTTCAACAAACTCAGTAACAGATGCAACGCCTGCTGCCTTTACAGCAAGTGCAATTGATCGCTGGGCCAACCAAGCAGATATTGCCAGACAGCAAATTGAAAATGGGGTTGATGTTGTCTTAGGCGGCGGACAAAGTTATTTTCAAGAAGATTTATTAGCAAAGGCTAGAAAGAATGGCTATAAGCTTGTGAGAAGTAAAAATGAACTCGTGAATATGAAGGGAGATAGGCTTCTCGGGTTATTCGCCCCTATTCATATGAGCTTCAAGGCCGACCGCAAACACATACAAAGCTCAGAACCCTCCTTAAAATTAATGTCAAAAAAAGCAATTGAATTATTAAATAAACAGGATGGCTTTTTTTTAATGATAGAGGGCGCAAGAATAGATCATGCTGCACACGCTGCTGACATAGCAGGGGTATGGAAGGAGACAATCGAATTTGACGAAGCAGTCAAGTATACCAAAAACTGGGCAGAAAAGGACAAAAATACATTGGTTATCGTCCTGGCTGATCATGAAACGATGGGCTTATCCGGAACAGAGCCGCTTAATATAAAAGCCTTAAAGTCAATAAAGGCTTCAACGGAATATATCGTTTCGCAATTTAAGAAAGATAAAAATGGCACGGGGTATGACTTGACATCCATGCATACCGTAATGAAAGAATATGCGGGAATCGACTTAACAGACGAAGAATTAAAGGATGTACATGATCGAATAATGAGTTCGAGAGGAAAAGTTTATCCACAAAACAAAGCAGCATGGGAAATTGGAAGCTTAATTGCAGAGAAGAATCACGCAGGAATTGTAACAAGTAAGATTCGAACACTAAGCTCAGCCGGAGGGCATACAGGAAACCCAATTATTCTCATGGCCTACGGCAAAGGTGAGGAAGAGTTTCACGGAGTGCTTGATAATACAGATATACCAAAAAAAATCGCTCTATTGATGGGATATGAACTTTAATGGCGTAGCTGCTATCTAAATTCGCAAATAAAAAAAACATGCCAACCATTAGGTCGGAGCATGTTTTTTGATCAAGTATGTAAGCCGCTGTTGCCGCCGATTTATATGGAGTTTCAGACCTGCTCCACCAGGTGGGTGCTCTCAATTGCTATCCTAAGCGTCCTGAACGAAGCAGGCATGTTAATCCAGCAATGATGTCGAACTCCCAAAAAATACGTAAAGGTGAAACTTCATATACAAACGAACAACGCAGCCTTGATGTTTATTATCTTACAATAACATGAGCAGAAAGACAAGTGAATTATATCATTCAGTGAACTCAAGTTTCACTAGCAAGTCCATCACCTCTTAGGCATTATATTTATGCCTTTTGTTGTTAGATCTCGTTTTGGTGCTAAACCATTGATTTCTAGTAAACGTGAAAGATCCCGAAAGCTTCTGCTTCCGGGATCTTTCGTTAGCTATTATGCACGTGAAACATAAGAGCTATCAGTTGTATTGATGATAAGAACATCACCTTGGTTAATAAAGAAAGGAACTTGAACACTTAAACCTGTTTCAAGGATAGCAGGCTTCGTTCCGCCTGAAGCAGTATCTCCTTTAATACCCGGCTCTGTTTCAGTAACCTCAAGCTCTACTGAATTGGGAAGCTCAACACCTAAAGTTTCACTTTGATAAAGCATGATGGAAACTTCCATGTTTTCTTTTAAGAACTTTAATTCATATTCAATCGATGTTGCAGGAAGTTCAATTTGATCATATGATTCTGTATCCATGAATACGTGCTGATCACCATTTGCATATAAATATTGCATTTTACGGTTGTCAATCTGAGCTTTCCCTACTTTTTCACCTGCACGGAAAGTCTTTTCTTGAATGGCGCCTGTACGTAGATTACGCAGTTTTGAACGTACGAATGCAGCACCTTTACCAGGCTTTACGTGTTGGAAATCAATGACACGCCAAATGCCATTATCCACTTCAATTGTTAATCCTGTTCGAAAATCGTTTACTGAAATCATGCAAAAATCCTCCTAATTATCAATCATCAAAGAATAATTAATTCTTTTGTAGAATCATTTAGTGATTCATTATGATCTTTTGTTATGATCGTATCATCTTCAATCCGCACGCCGCCTAAGCCAGGGACATAAATACCCGGTTCACAAGTGACAACCATGCCAGGCTCAAGTACGATATCAGACTTCGAAGAAAGCCCAGGCCCTTCATGCACTTCAAGACCTATACCATGACCAGTTGAATGGCCAAAATGCTCTCCATATCCCTTTTCAGTGATATAATCTCTAGTTAATGCATCAGCTTCTTTACCTGTGATGCCTGGCTTAATCCCTTTCATTCCCCTAAGTTGAGCCTCTAGGACAATGTCATAGATTTCCTTCATCTTCGGATTAGGTTTTCCTACAGCAAGTGTTCTTGTGATATCGGAAACATATCCATCATAATAAGCTCCGAAATCCAATGTGACTAACTCACCTTTTTCGATGACTTTCTCACTTGCTACACCATGCGGAAGCGCACCTCGATGGCCAGAAGCGACGATCATATCAAAAGAAGATGATGTAGCACCAGCTTTTCTCATAAAGAATTCAAGTTCATTCGCAACTTCAATTTCCGTTTTACCCGGTTGTATAAAGTCAAGAATGTGAGTATATGCAGCATCTGCAATCCTCGCTGCTTCCTTTAATATCTTAATCTCTGATTCATCCTTAATCAAGCGTAAGTTTTCTATCACACCTGAAACTGGTACCAATTCTGCCGCAATTGCATTATTAAAAGTTTGATGAGCCGAAAAAGTTACATGATCCTGCTCAAAAGCTAATTTTTTAATTCCAAGCTGCTTAACAACCTTACCAACCTCATCAGGGATTGAACCAGTATGTTTAACAATCTCGTATCCTTCACATTGCTTGGCCGCTTGCTCAGTATAGCGGAAATCAGTAATGAATAATGCTTTTTCTTCACTGATTAACACGACACCTGAAGAACCTGTAAAGCCCGACATATAGCGACGATTATAAGGGCTCGTAATAAGGAATCCGTCAATTCCAAGTTTTGCGAAATTTGATCGTAGTTTTTGTATTTTTGTCATTAAAATCCTCTCCCTTTATCAATCTTTTAATGCATACACGGCCAATTCATAACCGCGTATCCCCAAACCAACAATTTGGCCTCTCGTCACTGCAGAAATGACAGAATGATGGCGAAACTCTTCTCGTGCATGAACATTTGAAATATGTACTTCAATAACCGGCACATCTATCGCTGCAATCGCATCTCGGATCGCATAGCTATAATGCGTAAAAGCACCTGGATTTAAAATGACACCATCGAATCGAAGCGCATTCGCTTCATGCAGCTGATCTATTAAAGCTCCTTCATGATTCGATTGAAAACATGTCACTTCAATACCATTTGTATTGCCTATTTTTTTCACATGACTCTCTAACACTTCCAGCGTCTCAGAGCCATATATACCTGGCTCGCGCTGACCTAATAAGTTTAGATTAGGTCCGTTTAAAAGCAAGATTTTTTTCATATTGTTTTAACTCCCGTGAAAAAAGAATGTTCAATAAGAACATTCTATCACAAAATAATTCTTACTCACTACGATTGCGTATCAGTTTGTGTCTGTTTCTCCATCTTTTTTTGTTTTTTTAACTCATTCGTTTCATATGAGATAGAGTAACCGACGAAAATACCATATAAAAGATAAAGGCAAACGGATGTCATAATGGTATCGCGACTAAGCTCACTAAAGGCTGAAATCCCTGGAAAAATTGGATTTAAAACGAAGAAAACGAGAAGAAAAATAACAATGCCGTAGCCCGCACCTATCCACATATTTGTAAACCTGCGCAAGGTAACATAATAAATCAATGCTGCAACAATAGAAATAACACCCATCAACCCAATTGCAATCACTGTTCCAAGCCAGCTATCTTTCCATTCTCCGATTGTCCACGGTTCTAAAATCACTCTTGGACTGATTTCTGTAAAATTAAGAACATAAGACAAATAACCGACACCGCTCCATAATATCCCGCCTATGAAACCAGTTAATACGGTTAATGTCATTAATGACATCGGTTTTTCTCGTTCATTTTGTTCTAATTCTTGATGTTCTTCTCCCATTTTAATCCACCTCCGCTTTTATTATGTCCAAAGCCAAACAAACCATTGCATCTTTCACAAAAATTTAATTTTCCGGCTTCTATTTCTTTCATTTTTTAATGATTTTGGAGGTGTTAAAGACTTTAAGGTAGAATTTAATTGAATAAATGACTTAAAATGATTTCATTCATCCACACTTTTTTATTTTTTTTTTAATATTGATAGTACAAGGGATGTTAGAATAATATTTTTCTTAAGTAATTATTGCTTTTTTTTAAAAAAATTGGGTAAGATACCTCTGAAGAGTAGACGAGAAAGCTTATCATTTTTTTAAAAAGGAAGTTTAAAAGCAGAACAAAATGCTCATCATGCTCATAGGGAGGTGGCTTTCTTGAAAAATCGGATTTCTTTTTATATTGTCTTAGGACTAATCACGCTTGCATTCCTTGGACTAGGCGTTCAGCTTATTACTAACCCGACCGGTCTTTTCCAAAGCATAGCAATCATCGCTATTATCGCAGCTGTTATTTACTTCGTCGTGCAGCGAGTGACACGAGCTAATCCCAGTAAACGTGAGCACCGAGCATTTGCACAAGCAGCAAAAAAATCAAAAAGACGGTTTAAAAATAACGAGCAAGGTCCTGCCAGCAGCCGAAAAGCAAAAGCAGGCTCTCTAACATCCATAAAGAAAACAAAAAGAAACTCTTCTACACATTTAACTGTGATTGAGGGCAAAAAAGGCAAAAAGAAAAATCGGGCTTCTCTATAGAAGTCCGATTTTTTTATGAGAAAGTAAATTTTTTAAGTTAGAAAAATGTCTGGCGCAAGCAGCCTGCCCCTCGATGGTCTATGGCCAATCCACCCAGAAAGGTAAAGCACACCTTTCCGCGAGGCTCGTCTTATGCTATGCCTTGGCTGAGAAAGGGGCCTGCGCTTTTCTTAGTACGTCCATTTTGATAAAAATTCGTTTGCACATTCCCTTCCCAAGGATAATAGATCTGTTTTTCCTTGAGGAGATAATTCGAACTCAGTTGCTAATACACCATCAGTTGGAATAAAGATAATATTCTGCTCATGACTCCTAGAGATGTAGCGGGCATCATGTGCATCCTTCATTGTTTCAAAAAGGGCTTCAAACATTTGAATCGCATTTTTTATTTTCATAGATGGCCGCTCATTTATTTTATGGCTCAATTTAACCCCTATTACCGGGCGTGTTTTTTTGACATTCTCCTTATCAAATAACCACATTGGAAAGTTACTAAGAACACCTCCATCTACGATAATACTTGTTGTGTGACCAGGGCCATGCAATTTGACCGGTTCAAAAAAATAAGGGAGACTGCAGCTCATCCTAACTGCCTTTGCTACTGAGAAAGTGCCCGGATCAATTTGATAATTGGGTAAATCATCTGGCAATATGACTAAGCGTCCATTCGTTAAATCAGAAGCAACAATACGTAATGATTGCGGCGGTATATCTGCGAATGTTCTTATCCCTCGTGCCGCAAGCTTATCTTCAATCCACTTTTCAAGTTCATTTCCCTTATATAGGCCCAGACTCCAATAGAGAAAGAGCCACTTAGCGACAGCTAATGGAATGAATGTTTTACGAGAGTCTAAAAACTTCTTCAAATCTAATTCGTCCATCATTCGAGTGATTTCTTCGCTAGAGTAATCAGCAGCAATTAACGCTGCAATGAGTGAACCCGCGCTTGTTCCTGCCACCCGCTTAAAGCGAAATCCTTGCTTTTCTATTTCCTCATAGGCACCAATCAAAGCAAATCCTTTAATGCCTCCTCCAGAAAACACACCATCTATTTCCATGCAAGCCACCCCTATCAATGAACTTACTTATACATTCATAATCAGGATAGCTCGTATATAGTCCGATTTTTTTTCTGGATCATCACATAGTCTTCTTGCGATTCGATTTAAGTTTTTAGCAGTCAGAGTTCTGTGGGGACGATTAATAGAGATCAAGGATGTACCAAAAGTACAATTAAAAAAGCTTGTTGAGAAAAAGGATTCTCAACAAGCTTAAAAAATATTGCCTATTTACAATTGAAATTATAAACCACATTTCAATTGTGCGTTACAGTTTGTACATGTATTACAGCCGCCAATTTCCTTTACTTGTCCCTTGCGGCAAACTGGACATGTGTTTCCAACCTCAGAACCAATCGTTACATCAGTGGAACGAAGATCACTGATTGTATCTACGAGTACTACATGTTGCTTATTCTTTCCTTTATTCTCCAACGCGTCCTCAAATGTATTTTCTTCCGCTTTTAGAGTGAGCACTTGAGAGTCGCGTGAACCATCAACATAGACCGTTCCGCCTTTTGCTCCGCCGCGATACAGACGCTCATACACTTTTTGAACCTGCTCAACGCTATAACCTTTTGGTGCATTAACCGTTTTGCTGATTGAACTGTCAATCCAGCGCTGGATTACACACTGAACATCCGCATGTGCCTCAGGCGCAAGGTCCATTGCAGCAATAAACCATTCAGGAAGATTCTCTGCATCTGCTCCCGGATTTCTATCCAGGTATTCTTGAACGATATCCGCTTTTACTTCAATAAACTTACCAAGACGGCCGCTTCTGAAGTAAGAGAAAGAGAAGTACGGCTCAAGCCCGGTTGAAACACCGACCATTGTACCAGTTGATCCAGTAGGCGCCACCGTTAATAAATGAGAATTACGAATACCATTTTCTAGAATGGACGTCCTAATGTCTTCAGGCATTTTTCCCATAAACCCAGTTTTCGTAAATGCTTCACGGAGCTGATTCGTCTCTTCTTCTGTTTCACCTGTTAAGAACGGGAAACTTCCCTTTTCTTTCGCAATTTCAACAGATGCACGATAAGCTGTTGTCGCAATCGTTTCAAACACTTTATCTATCAATTGATTGCCTTCTTCTGAGCCATATTCTGTTTCACAGTAAATGAGCAAATCATGAAGACCCATAACACCCAGGCCAACACGACGCTCACCAAGTGCTTGTTTTTTATTTTCTGCAAGGAAATATGGAGTGGCATCAATGACGTTATCTTGCATACGCACACCGATTTCTACTGTTTTTGCTAGCTTTTCAAAGTCAACTGTTTTGGTGTCTTTATCTGCCATTTCTGCTAAATTAACTGCTGCTAGGTTACATACGCTATAAGGTGCTAAAGGTTGTTCTCCACAAGGGTTTGTTGCAACAACTTTTTGGCCATAACTCTTAGCATTTGTCATATCGTTAGCATTATCTATAAAGAAAATACCCGGCTCTGCAGAATAAGTGGCACAGATATTAATTAAGTTCCAAAGCTCTTTTGCCTTGATTTTTCGGTAAACACGTACTGGGTGACCAAGCTTTTTCCACTCACGCACGTCGCCAACTTCATGCCATTCTTCATTATAGACTTTCATGCTGTCGGCATCATAGCTCTCCACATCAGGGAAACGCAGCTCATATTCTGCATCATTTTCAACAGCAGCCATGAATTCTTTCGTTAAACACACTGAAATATTCGCACCTGTTAAAAATTCTGAGTTATGAACGGAATAAGTGCCGCCCATTTGCAGCTTTTCTTCTGCATCTTTAAAGATTTTATCATTAAATCCGCCAGATCCTGGAATGGATTGATAGTTCATAATCCCTTGGTACATCGCAATTTCTTGCTCTGTGAACGGAGTGAATTTTAATTTTTCTTTCGCATACTTTTTGATCGTTTCATCCTTCGTATTCTCAATAAGGAATCGCAGGATTCTTGGGTTTTGCATTTTAGAAATAATAAATTCAATAATATCAGGATGCCACGTACATACCGTCCCTTTCAGGATATTTACGCTGCTTTGCAGCCGGACTAGACTATATCATCACCCTCAGAAAAGTCTGTAGGGGCCGGGCGCTAATGAGAGTTTATTGTTGGGACTCACTCTCTAGTCGTTGAACCTTCGCCATTACCTTTGCCCAATGACGCTTGGCTGCAGATTGTCCAATGCTTGACATTTTTTAAGCGTTCACGCTCACCGTTTCCAGTCACGTTGTCGCATGTCAGCCTCTAAGGATTTCCCTGCAATTCACCCGATTTTCTTGTCATTCATTATCTGAATGACGCGGACTACTGCATCTATTTAATCCGCTAGCATTATCATTTGCGCACCTCGTCTTGAGCCGCCTTGCTCAACTAAGTGCGTTAGCTTTGCAATATCATCAAGCCATGAAACCGATCCTGATGACTTGCCATTAACACCTTTTGCCAATGTGTTACGAGGTCTCAAAGTAGAACCGTTTGTGCCAACACCACCGCCGCGTGACATGATTTCCATTACTTGTTTGCGGTGTTCAGAAATACCTTCTCGAGAGTCTTGTACATACGGCATAACATAGCAGTTAAAGTAAGTAACTTCTGTATCTGCTCCCGCCCCGTATAATACTCGACCAGCAGGAATAAAGTTTAGGCTTGCAAGCTCTTGGTAAAACTTCTCGAACCATTCCTTTTGCTTTTCTTCTGTTTTTTCAACTGATGCGAGGCCAGTTGCATTCCGTTTAGCAATTTGCTCGTAATAAATTTCAAGCGGTTTCTCGATTACATCAAGTGATTTCTTAATTATCCCTGTTTTAGCTTCCTCTGGATCATCAAGCACACCTCGGTAATCCTCTTCAACCATTACCGTTGCAGACTTGTCTTCCCAGTCAATTTCAACGATATAGCCTAATCCGCGAGCTGGAAACTTAGGATCCTCCTTGATAGTTAAAACTACGAAATCTCCTGCTGTTAAAGTGACTTTTTCAGTATCTTTGAATGTATATCTGTCCAACATAACAAGACGGGAAACGCCTTTGTGAGTTAATTTCATCTCCGGAGTAATTGGGTGCACCTGTGGGAATAAGCGGATGTCCTCATTTAATCTCTCAATATTTAGGTTCATTTTTTGTCCAGTAGCAACAGACATTATGACAACTCCTTCAATAAATAAAATCTGATTTCTCTATAAAATAATTATATAAATGTATTCTGCCGATGTTTTAGAGAATACCCTTACGTTATCATATTCAAACATAAAAAATCAATATATAGTGTTCCGATTATTTTCGACACCACTATATATTGTGTTTAGTTCGAAAGAAAATAAATTTGTCAAACATAAAAAAAAGGATAATCTAGAGAAAATGAGAGTTTTGATTGGATTTATGGGATATTCTATTTAATTTTAACCAATTTTGCGGTTTGCACTTTTTTCTCTCATAGAATTACTAGAATATCAGAAAATGCATAGAAGATGTGCTGGCTAAATAAACCAAGTCGATCAAATACTTAGGCTGAGCTATTCTATCTTTTCAAAAGCGAGACTCTATCATCACCCAGACCGTGTATCCTATAATCTCCATATCTGGTTAAAAAAATTTGTTTTTATCTTTTAAAATTCCATTCATCACTTTCATATCGTTCTCGTGCTAATTTCTCAACATAAGAAAGTTCCTCTTCCGTAAGTTCATAGGGAACTAATTCAATATTCAGACCTTCTTCAAATCCTTTTTTGAATGCAATTTTCGCTTGATCATATGTGACTTTTTCGCACGTTATCGCATTGATTGCAACAGCCTTACTTTTGAAAGCACGCTGCATCCTCTCTTTCACGCGATCGCTAGAGTATTTAAATAGGCTGAAAAGTTTGTCCTCATCAATATCAAGCAGAATAGCACCATGCTGCAGGATCACGCCTTTTTGCCTCGTCTGGGCACTTCCTGCTACCTTCCTGCCTTCCACAACGAGTTCGTACCAGCTCGGTGCATCAAAACAAACAGATGACCTGGGATTCTTTAGCGAATCTTTTTCTTCGTCTGTTCTTGGCACAGCGAAATATGCTTCCAAGCCTAAGTTATGGAAACCTTTTAAAACCCCTTCGGAAATAACTCTATAAGCCTCTGTAACCGTTTTTGGCATTTCTGGATGCTCTTCAGGGACAATGACACTATATGTAAGTTCCTGCTCATGCAAGACTCCTCTGCCACCGGTTGGCCGGCGCACAAATCCTAGACCATGCCGTTTCACTGCTGCCAAATCGATTTCTTTCTCTGCTTTTTGGAAATAGCCGATAGAAAGCGTACCGGGATTCCAACCATAAAACCTAATAACAGGTGGCATTTTCCCTTCACTATTCCAATCCAGTAAGGCTTCATCTAAAGCCATATTAAAGGATGGTGAACCCATTCCTGAATCAATAAACCGCCATACTTCTTTCTTCATAATAACCCTCTTTTACGAAATGTTTTACGAAAATGATAAGCGTCTCCTAGTCTACCAAAATTCCATGTAAAAAAAAAGCAAATTCATTTCAAAATAAATTTCCACGTTTTCCTTTACGGAACCTAGGAAAACCTTATATAATATATCTTGGCTTAAGCAAAGTGTGAAAGGAGAAATATCTATTGACTACACTTTATTTCCTTCTAATAATTATTGGTGCGATTATCGTTTATTCGGTCATTACATGGTTATATCAAAAGAGAATTGTTAAAACTTTATCTGAACAAGAGTTTATCGAAGGCTATAGAAAAGCACAGCTTATTGATGTCCGGGAACCGAATGAATTCGATGCTGGCCATATCCTTGGTGCTCGAAATATTCCATTATCACAAATGAAAACGCGGATGAAAGAATTGCGCCAAGACAAGCCAGTTTACTTATATTGCCAAAGCGGTATGAGAAGTGGAAGAGCTGCCCAATTTCTGCACCGAAAAGGGTACAGAAACCTTTCACATCTGCAAGGTGGATTTAAGAAATGGAACGGAAAGATAAAAGCTAAAAAATAAGCTGATTATGAGGTTCTCATTACGGGGACCTCTTTTGTTTGGTTATTTGCTGATAAGGTTTGAAATTTATATATTATTTAATGTGCAGTCTGTTCTCCCTTTTCTATCATCTACAGCTGTTTTCTCTGGTCTTACACTCGAAACAAAAAAAGCTGATTCAAATTCTTCATGACAGAATTTGAATCAGCTTTTATCTATTATTGTTTTTGATAGCGTAATACAGGTTTTCTAGCTGCCAGAGTTTCATCTAAGCGGCTGATCACTGTTGTATGAGGTGCTTCCTGAACGATTTCCGGGTTCTCTTCTGTTTCTTTGGCAATTTGCAGCATTGCCTCGATAAATGAATCGAGCGTTTCTTTGGATTCCGTTTCGGTTGGCTCAATCATCATACATTCTTCTACATTTAATGGGAAGTAGATTGTTGGCGGATGATAGCCAAAGTCAAGCAGGCGCTTAGCGATATCAAGCGTACGTACGCCCAGCTTTTTTTGACGTCTGCCGCTTAGGACAAATTCATGTTTACAATGTCTGTCATAAGGCAAATCAAAGGCAGGCGCCAGTTTTCTCATCATATAGTTTGCATTTAACACTGCATTTTCAGTCACTGCTTTTAAACCATCAGGACCCATTGAACGAATATATGTGTAAGCACGGACATTAATACCAAAGTTTCCGTAATAAGGCTTCACACGGCCAATGGAGCGAGGACGATTATAGTCAAAGCTGTAGCCTTCTTCATTTTTAACAAGGACCGGTTTCGGCAAGTATGGAATTAAATCCTTTTTAACCCCAACAGGACCTGAACCAGGGCCGCCGCCGCCATGAGGACCAGTGAAAGTTTTATGAAGGTTAAGGTGAACGACATCAAATCCCATATCTCCCGGGCGAGCTTTTGATAGCACTGCATTTAGGTTTGCTCCGTCATAATAAAGCTTCCCTCCTGCACCATGGATGATTTCCGCCATTTCAAGAATGTTCTCTTCAAATAATCCAAGCGTATTCGGATTAGTTAACATTAATGCAGCTGTATCGTCCCCGACAACACGTTTTAGATCCTCTAAATCCACTAATCCATGCTCATTGGATTTGACAGTCAATGTTTCAAAGCCTGCTACAGTCGCTGAAGCTGGGTTTGTACCATGCGCAGAGTCAGGTACGATTACTTTAGTTCGCTTATGATCACCGTTTGCTTCATGGTATGCACGGATCAT
The DNA here is from genome assembly GCF_030813235.1 of Cytobacillus purgationiresistens. Classification (GTDB taxonomy): domain Bacteria; phylum Bacillota; class Bacilli; order Bacillales; family Cytobacillaceae; genus Cytobacillus; species Cytobacillus purgationiresistens. The sequence goes on from NZ_JAUSUB010000004.1 coordinate 121,786, forward strand.
CATTAACCCTGTCCATTCACCATGTGCACCTGCTGCTGGCTGCAAAGTCACTTCATCCATGCCAGTAATTTCAACAAGATGCTCTTGTAAATCATACATGAGCTCTAATGCACCTTGGACAGAACTTTCATCCTGCAGCGGGTGAAGATGGGCAAAACCGTTAAAACGAGCAACATTCTCGTTAATCTTTGGATTATATTTCATCGTACATGAACCTAATGGATAGAACCCTGAATCCACTCCATGATTTCTTTTTGAAAGTGCAGTGTAGTGACGCATGATATCCAGCTCAGACAGTTCAGGCAGCTCAGCTTCTTCTTCACGTTGATAGCCTTCTGGAATAAGCTCACTTAAATCTACTTCTGGAACATCCATTTCCGGCAAGCTATAGCCGATTCTTCCTGGCCTGCTTAGTTCAAATATAAGAGACTGATCTTCGTTATGCACGGTAATCCCCCATTTCTGCAACAAATGTATCGATTTCTTCTTTTGATCTAAGCTCTGTTACAGCAACAAGCATATGATTGCCTAAAGCTTCATCATCTCTGCCTAAGTCATATCCGCCGATGATGTTTTTCTTAAGAAGAGCTTGGTTTACTTCTTTAACTGGTGTATTTAATTTGATGACGAACTCATTGAATGAGGCTCCATCAAAAGCAATTTCAAATCCATTTTTCTTGAATTGCTGTTTCGTATAATAGGCTTTTTGCATATTAGCGGCTGCCATTTCCTTTACACCTTGTTTACCTAATGCTGTCATAGCGACAGATGCTGCTAGAGCATTCAAAGCTTGGTTGGAGCAAATATTAGAAGTCGCTTTATCGCGGCGAATATGCTGCTCACGCGCTTGAAGTGTAAGAACAAAGCCACGCTTTCCGTTCTCATCAACCGTTTGTCCAACAAGACGGCCTGGCACTTTTCTCATCAATTTATTTGTCACAGCAAAATAACCGCAGTGAGGACCGCCAAATGCTGTTGGGATACCAAATACTTGTGCATCTCCAGCAACGATATCTGCACCGAACTTACCTGGAGGAGTAAGTGCCCCAAGGGAAAGTGGATTACTGGATACGACAAACAATGATTTATTTGCGTGAATTACTTTTTCTAATTCAGCGAGCGGCTCAATGCGCCCGAAAAAGTTTGGATATTGAATGACAACAGCAGCGATATCATCACTAATCATGTCGTTCAAAGCCGCTATGTCTGTCACACCATCTTCATGTGGAATTTCAACCACATCAATGTATTGACCTTTTGCATAAGCTTTTACAACTTCCTTAGATTCAGGATGAACTGCACTTGAGATTAATACTTTTTTACGTTTGGTTTGACCTGCGCTTAACATCGCAGCTTCAGCCAAAGCCGTTCCGCCGTCATACATGGAGGAGTTCGCTACATCCATACCAGTTAACTCGCAAATCATCGTTTGGAATTCAAAGATCGCTTGTAATTCTCCTTGAGATATTTCTGGTTGATACGGAGTGTAGGCCGTATAAAATTCAGAACGTGATAAAACATGATCTACAATTACTGGCATATAGTGATCATAAACGCCAGCTCCTAGGAAAGAAGTATTTGTTCTTAAATCGGCATTTTTTTGTGAAAGAAGTGTCATTTCCTTCAATAAAGCTGATTCTGTTTTCGCCGGTTTAATATTATATTCGCCTTTAAATCGAACACTCTCAGGTATATCACTGAAAAGCTCATCAATTGACTGTACTCCGACCGCCTCCAGCATTTGTTCTTTGTCTGATTCGGTCATCGGTAAATAGCGATGTTTCATTGGTTTTCTCCCCCCGGTTACTTCTTTTCTTTTTTATAAAATGGTGTAGATGCTACTTGTGCTTTTAAACGCTTGCCGCGAATTTCCACTTCCACTTCGGTATCAAGAGCAGAATAATCCGCTTTAATAAGCACTAAGCCGATATTCTTTTTCAATGTTGGAGATTGAGTACCTGTAGTAACTTCTCCAATCATTTCTTCTCCAATATACACAGAATAGCCATGGCGTGGAATTCCTCGATCAATCATCTCAATTCCAACCAATTTTCTTGGTACGCCATGCTCTTTCTGCCCCTTTAATACTTCTTTACCAATAAAGTCCGCTTCCTTATTAACTTTAACTGCAAACCCAATCCCTGCTTCTAATGGGGAAATGTCTGCAGATAATTCTTGTCCATAAAGGACAAGATTCGCTTCAAAACGAAGAGTATCTCTAGCACCCAATCCGCACGGGAGGACACCTTCTTCTTTTCCTGCAGCTAATATTTCATTCCATAATGGGACTGCATCTTCGTTGTTGCAATAAATTTCAAATCCATCTTCGCCTGTATAACCAGTTCTTGATACAAGTGCGCTTTTTCCATTAAGGCTTAATTCCTGACGAAACTTAAAAAATCCAATTTCACTTAAGTCAGTATCAGTTAATTTTTGCAGGACAGATTGTGCAAGCGGTCCTTGCAAGGCAAGTTGTGACATTTCTTCTGAAAGGTTTTTAATTTGTACATCCCCTTCTAAATGGTCTTCAAGCCATGAGAAGTCTTTAACAATATTCGCTGCATTGACTACAAGCAAATAATTCGCATCATGTATTTTATAAACAAGTAAATCATCAACAGTACCACCATTTTCATAGCACATTGCTGTATATTGAGCACCAAGATCTTTCAGTTTGGAGACGTCATTTGTCATCATTTTCTGAAGAAACTGCAAACTATCAGGGCCCTTTACCTCAATTTCTCCCATATGCGAGACATCGAAAAGACCCGCTTTTGTGCGCACGGCTTCGTGTTCTTCTTTAATGCTTGAAAACTGTACTGGCAAATCCCAGCCACCGAAGTCAATGGTTTTTCCACCATATTCTTTATAAACGTCATGTAAAGGTGTACTCTTTAACTGCGACATTTACTCATCCCCCTTTATTCATTGTCGAAAATTCTTAGATGACTTGAAATAATACGCAAAAAAAAGACAGAAAATCCCCTCAAAAACCTGAGAAGACCTCTGTCCTTTCACCTGAGAGTTTACTGTATTCACAGCTTTCCCCTTGGGTGGCCCAGATTAACATGGGCTCTCTCCAGAGATGCGTCAAACAAGAGTTCTTTTGCCTGAGAGATTCACAAATGATATATTTGCTTGCTCCTTCGGCGCTACAAAAAGCGTAGTCTCTCCTCTTGAAATCATTCGCATTTATAATTTTTTCCAATTTAGCACATACTAGATTAAGTAATCTAATTGCTTTAATGATTTAAAATTCATTCAAAAAGAGCGCAATATTACTTTTACACTTTAAATGAATTGTCGAAAATTCTAAACTTTCAAGCTCACTTTCATCCTACCATCTGTTAAGTTATTGGGCAATCATTTTATTGCATAATTTCCAAGGTTTTTCACTGTTATAAAAAAGGATATTTTTGGCTTACATTAACATGTGGTCAACTCGCTTATATAGAAAAAATTGTATTTAACCTTTATTGCAAGAATCTTTACTGAGAGGGGCTAATGACAAATGTCTGTACAAATAAAATTCGATTCATCTTGGCAGGAAGAATTTCTACGAAGAATAGACGAGGATGGTCCATGGGGCAATTGGGAGCTTTATAAACTGGCAATTGAAGTTGAACATCAAACGGTTATTCCAGAGTTCGCGGGATTACAAGCGCCTGAACGTTTACCGAACTTAACACCGCTTCCCCATCAGCTGGAAGTAGCGAAGCAAGTCGTGGAAAATATGAATGGTAAAGCGATATTAGCAGATGAAGTCGGACTCGGAAAAACGATTGAAGCAGGATTAGTCTTAAAAGAATATATGATTAGAGGACTGGTTAAGAAAGTATTAATCCTCGTTCCAGCTTCGCTCGTCACACAATGGGCAATTGAATTAAATTCCAAATTCTACATACCTGCTGTTGCTCAAAAGAAAAGCTATGTATGGGAACAGTATGATGTGGTTGTTTCGTCGATAGATACAGCAAAAAGAAACCCTCATCGTGACATCATTTTTCAACAGGACTATGACTTAATCATTATTGATGAAGCGCATAAATTAAAAAATAATAAAACTAAAAACTATGAATTTGTGCAGTCTTTAAAAAAGAAGTTTTGTCTTCTCTTAACCGCTACACCGATTCAAAATCGCGTAAGTGAAATTTTTAATCTTGTTTCATTGCTAAAGCCGGGACATTTAGGAACGGAAACAGCCTTCTATGAAAAGTATCACAAGAATTCCCGATCACTTGATGATGATGAACACTTAAAGCAACTTGTGAACAAAGTGATGATACGCAATCGCCGTCAAGACACAGGAATTGAATGGACCAAACGCCATGTGGAAACAATCGCAATTGAGTTTTCCGAAGCCGAAAGAGACCTTTATGATGCTGTTACAAATATGCATAGTGAAGGGGACTGGGCCAGCTCGAGTCAATTTTCAATTATGACCTTACAGCGTGAAGCTTGCAGCAGCAGAGAAGCCGTATTCTATACTTTAAGAAATATGTTAAAAAAACAAGAAGAGCCATCTGAAGCTTTCCAAGAGAAAATCAAATTTCTTGTAAGCAAAGTGGAAGCAGTTGGGCGTAATTCAAAAGCTGAGAAAGCATTGGAGTATATCCAGCAAATCAATGATAAAGTGATTATTTTCACTGAATATCGTGCAACCCAGATGTACTTGCAATGGTTTTTAAAACAGCATGGCATTACCTCTGTTCCTTTTAGAGGCGGATTTAAGCGCGGCAAAAAGGACTGGATGCGCGAGCTTTTTCAAAACAACGCCCAAGTTTTGATTGCTACTGAGGCTGGAGGAGAAGGAATTAACTTGCAGTTTTGCAGTCATATCATAAATTTTGACCTTCCATGGAACCCAATGCGTCTTGAACAAAGAATTGGCCGGATTCATCGGTTAGGCCAGAAAAACGATGTGCATATTTTCAACTTTGCTACTAAGGATACCGTTGAAGAACATGTATTAAAACTTCTTTATGAAAAGATCCATTTGTTTGAAAAGGTCATTGGCGATTTAGATGATATTTTAACAAAGCTGGAGTTTGGAAATATCGATGATCACCTTACTGATATTTTTGGCCGTTCTTCTTCTGAGGGAGAAATGCGAATAAAAATGGATAACCTGACATCGATGATCGAATTTGCAGAATCAATGAAGGGTGGTGAAGGACATGCAGCAACAGGAAATTCATGATTTTTTGGAAAGGTATTTTCATGCCAACAATTGTGAAATTGTTGACAATAAGCCGGGGTATATGACCGTGCAGCTCACAATCGAACTCGATAAGGAATTAATGAACCGCCCTTTCTATTGGCATTACTTAGAAAAGACTGGCGGCATACCTAATCCAATGCAGCTTACCTTTATTACGGATCCTGATATTGCTCCAAATGACTTAAAAGGAGAGATTATCCATTTCGGATCGCCACGACTGCACCAGATTTTTCAATCATCGAGGAATTTAGCTGGCTATATCCGGCTATACGAGAACCATCAAACAGCTCCTGGTCAACAAATACCATTGCGGCCATGGCTAGGCATGAATCTACGGATATCTTATCAATGTGACCGGAAAAAGGATATCCTTAAATCAATCGGTCTTCATTTAATCAATGGGCAAATGGTTGAGCATTTTCATGATAAGCTCTTGAATATTGATTTAACGCCAAAAATCCCTGACTATTCGTTTACGCTCTCACCTTTTATCATGCCAAAAAGCGGGATTACAAGAGTGGCAAACTTTTTGACAGACGCCATTAATCAAGAAGAGCATGCATGGGCAATTGAGGCGAGAGAGCGCTGGCAAAAGGATTTACAGTTACTCGAACATTTTTACGAAGAGACTGAGGAGAAAAGTGAGAGTTATGTCAACGAAAAAGCTGCACTGCAAGATCAATATGAACCTCATGTAAACATCTCCATTGTAAACGGAGGCTTATATTACTTAACAGATAGAGCCATTTAAAACCAAGCACACAAAGTTCAGGGGCTAAGCTTTATACAAAATAGCCCCTTTCTCACTCAACTGTTATCTAATGTATAAGCTCGAGTCCCTGTTTACTTGCGCTAGGTTTAATTGGATCACTGATTTGGCTAACCCTATTTCAAAAAGGTCTTTTCTAAAAAATCGTTGTTTTTTCATAGGTTTTGATAAGACAAACCATTGATAAAAAAGTTGATTGGAACGGGTGTGCGAGACTCCTGCGGGAGCAGCGGGCCAGGTGAGACCCCGCAGGAGTGAAGCGAGGAGGCTCACCGCCCGCCCCGCGGAAAGCGAGCAGCTGGAGAGGAATTCAACCACTACCTGCGAAAAGCAACAAGGTATACGAAAACAGCCCTTAAAAAAAAACATAAAAAAAACAAGGGTCGCATGAAAATGAACCCTTGCTTAAACAATCTTATTTCTTCCCACTCCTTTTCATCCCATAGTAAAAAATATAAGGGATGATGCCGAACCATCTAAACAGCACAGAGGCTTTTTCTTCCTTTTTATCCTCTCGATTTTTTTTCCGCTCATCTTTTGGCTGGTCGATATATTTGACAACTGTTTGAGTAATATATTTTACATACTCATTCGAGTTCATAGACACACCTGCTTTTAAATAGTTACTTACAGTATGTCCAGTTAGCTGCAGCCTATTCTTCCAACTTAATCAGACCTTTTCAATCCATTTAATCACCCTCTGCAAATCCCTGTCATAGTACCCGTACCCGACAATATCCTTGCTGCTATCCATCTTGATGACTAGCTTTACTTCAAGCAAGCTATGAGCTATTTCCTTTACCGTGTATTCAACTCTACCCCCATTGTACTGATATTTGCCTGATAAAAGGGCAAAGGAATTGATTAATAATTCATCCTCCACTCTTTTTAAGGAATTAAAAAAATAATATTCTTGCTGCAACAGCTTCTTTCCCTCATGCAGTATTCGCTTTTCGCTTATATAAAGCTCAAGGTGAATCGATAACAAAAGTGAAAGGATGACCATCATAATGAGTGCGAGCGGATAGACCAGCCCCTTTTCATTACTGAGCATCAGTGAATGGCCCCCGTTGATTAACAATTAAATGCATTTCTACTTGATGGATTTGTTTAAAGCGATCTTGAACAGTCATTTTCACACCAGTTGAGAGACGTTCATATTGAATAATATCTACTTGCTGTAAAACGATTTCATGACCTTGCAGATTGACTTGTCTGCGAATATTGCTGCCATATGGCTCATAACTAATCGATGACCCATCTTTTAAAAGGGTGAGGCGATTCACTGCCACCTCGAAACCATCAGACATACGCATCTCCTTTTTTAATTGATTGGTAAAAACCTGCCACTCAAAATGTTGCATTCTGCTATCAAATACCTGATTTTGAAAGATAAATTTCAAACCTAACGGCAAAAAGGATACGATGATAAAAAAGACGGAAAAGGCAAATATCATCTCAAGTAACGTAAACCCTCTATCATTCATAAATTTCACATATTTCCCGCCTTTTCTTATACGGATCTTCATACACTACACAAATCTCCAAAACGTCCTTCAGCCCGCCTCTAATAGTAAGATCAAATACTTTGTGTCTTTCAGGAACAAAGAACGGTGAAGGATTAAACCCTTCTTGGTTTGCCCGGATTAGATATTCATACAAATACTGGCTCGCTTCGAACTCCATCTTTGTATCTATAGAAGAAGTAATGATTCTTATGACCAGCGGAATCATAATCCCAGCGATCATAAGCCAGCCTGCCAAAGTTATTATCAGCTCTGCAAGTAAAAAGCCTTTACTCCTCTGTAACATAGAACCTTCCACGGCCAATTTGGAACATGACCTTATATTTGCTATTATCTGTTTGCACATAAAAGTATCCGAACATATTAATATTTCCATTCGGGTGAAACTGAAATGTTCTCGGCATCGTCCTTTCAATAATAGAATATCGCTCAGAAAATTCATGATCGAGGATCATAGTATAACCATCAGCAAGCATATATCGATGGCTTCCTTGTGGTATAAAAACATTAACATATGTTTGATTCGCTAATGCATACTGCTGAGCGAATAGAATATCCGCCTTAAACTTTGTAAAGAACATATTCTCATCCAAAGATTGCATCTTAGGTTGAATCATTAGGACGGATAGGGAAACAATCAGCAGAAACATACTTAAAACGATTAATGATTCAATTAGTGTAAAGCCTTTTTCTGATTCTAGCTTTATGAGGCTGCTCCTAGAACTACTTTTCCATTCGAAATGATTATTGGTTGTCCATTGGGACATGAATTCTCACCTTCATTTAAATAATCCTCTTCAACAAGATCTTGGATATTCTGCGGCAATTTATTATTTTCAATCTCATAAGCTTGGACTTGCCCTTGAACCATTTTAATAAATGCTTCACATCCCTTATTATTAATTTCTGAGTTGTTTTTCGTTATATTTGGAATAGTAATGATGAGCAGTACCGAGATAACGAGTAAAACGATCATCATTTCAATTAACGTGAAACCTTTTTCATTGCTTTTCTTCAATTTAAATTCCCTCCAATAAATGAAACATTGGTAGTAAAACAGCTAAATACATGGAAACAATTAGAAAACCAATCAGACCATACATTACTGGCTGGACTATTTTCAACGCTTTATCCGTCCTTTCTTCCAATTGCCTTAAACAATGCTTACTAAAATAGTACAGCTCTTGATCGAGTTTTCCATTGTTCTGCCCATGCTTAATCACTCGAAATAATTCACGGTCAAAAAAGTGATAACGGGTGAGCATTTCTTCAAACTTCTCACCATTGCGCAAATTAATTTTCATCTCTTCGCCAATTTCTTTATAAAGCGGCTGTTTTTCATTTTTTTCAAACAAACTAAATGCAGATAAAACAGAGAGACCTCCAGTCAAAAGGTAATGAAGCTGAATAGTGAAATAGTGGGTATAGAACAAGCGGAAAAATGGACCTGCAATTGGGACAGCTGCCAACGTGGATGCTTGTTTAATATGAGGAAGTTTTTTGAAATGAAATAAATAAAATACGCCGATGAAAATAGAGATAACCATGAAGGTGATAAGAAGATATGGCAAGTATTCACCGGCCATGCGAATCAATTTAGTAAATAAATTTTCCTGTAGATTCATCGAGGTGAACAAAGAAGAAAAACGCGGCAGTAACACTCCTTCCACAAACAAAAAAAGAATGGCTGTAAGCCCAATTAAAAAGCAGGGATAGACAAGTAGTTTTTTTAATTTTTTCACATCACTTCCTCTCTTAAGCATCATTTCGCTGCCCTCTTGAAATGCTTTTTCCAGTCCCCCATGCTGTTCAGCAAAAAAAACGTAGCCAATTAAATAGTTATTAAACTCCATTGTCGTTAACGCTTGGTAGAATGGATACCCTTCCTTTAAATCAAAAAGAATGCTGTTTACTTGTAATTTCTTTTCGATTGGAAGATGGAGAATAACCGATTCAATTGCCTCAGACAATGGATAACCTCTTGATAATAGTTCGCCAATCCGCTTTAAAAAGTGACTTTGCTCCTCGATCTTCCAATTAACCTTCTTCATCTAATATCCACCGTTCGAACTCAGCTTCCTTAATAAACCCTAAAGCAATCCCCTTCGCTATCACCTCTTTTAATGTTCGATGCTTCCCCACCGCCCCTACCCCCTTTGCTGCTTTCATCGAGGCTTGAAGAGCTTTACCTGATAAAAGTTCAAACACGCTCGCCCTCTTCCATCTGCCAGAGCCAAAACAATATAAAGAACATTCATTACCACAAAATGGACAGGTCAACTCAACGAGTCTTTGAGCCGTAACCGCCACAAGTGTTTGTTCGATTTCAAGCCAATTCACACCGAATTCAGCCAGCCTGTAAATAGCCCCTTTGGCATCACGCGAGTGCATCGTGCTTAAAACAAGGTGACCGGTGAGCGCCGCACGTACCGCAATTTTTGCTGTCTCGGCATCCCGAATTTCCCCCACCATAATAATATCCGGGTCATGTCTCAATATCGCCTTTAAACCGGAAGCATAGGTGACACCGGCCTTTTCATTTACTTGTACTTGCAAAACGGTATCGGTTTCTTTTTCAATTGGATCCTCGAGGGTGATCACACTTCGTTGATAAATATGGGAGGTCGCATTCAGCAGGGAATAAAGCGTGGTTGTTTTGCCGCTGCCCGTTGGTCCAGTAAAGATAATTAAACCGTGTGCATGTTTCAAAAGCGCAAGCATTTTTCGTGTCATGTCCGAAAATAAGGAAATTTGGTAGAAGGGAATTTGTTCAGCTTGAGGGAGAATTCTTATAACAAGGCTTTCATTATGGTGCGAGGGCAAAGTAGAGAATCTTAATCCAATTGATTGACCATTAATTGTATAGGAGTAAGCTCCGCTCTGCGGTCGTCTTTTTTCGCCTATGTCCATGGATGCAATAAATTTAAAATGGGAGATTAGTCTGTCACATTCATCAATTGGAAGGGTGTTTCTTGGAAATAAATAATTTGCAAAACGGAATAGAATGACCGTATCTTTCTTGCGGGGGACAATGTGAATATCTGTTGCTTGATTTCGGACTGCATCCTTTATGATGGTAAATGCGAGTCTTTCGATTGATATCAAACTTATATTTCACCACCTTTCTTTTGATAAAGACATATTCGACAATGTTTTTAAAAACCCTTTTTTATTTTTAGAAAATTCCATTAATATCTAGGGAGTATGAATATTTTATAAAATTGCTAAAAAATTGTTAATAATGGATAAACAAATGCTTATAATATAATTAAAAGGGGAATTGAGGTGAACAACAGTGGAAGAAACATTAAAGATCACGAATACATTAGCTGACCCTACCCGATACTATATATACCAATTCATCTCCAATAAGCACGGGACAGTGTCCGTTCAAGAGATTGCTGATTTGTTTACGATTCACCCTAATGTTGCCAGACTTCATCTTTCAAAACTAGAAGACGTAAACATGATTATTTCAGAAACGATCAAAACAGGAAAAGGCGGCAGACCAAGCCGGCAATATCGCATGTCTGATACAGTCATTCAGCTTCATTTTCCTTATCGAAATTATCAGCTTCTATCAGACATTGCACTGGAGACAATGGTTTCCCTTGGAGTAGAAGGGCAAAAAGCGCTTTATATCACCGGTAAAAGGTACGGTGAACGATTAATGGATGAGCAAAAGGTAAAAGAGGGCTATATGAATGAGGAGCAATCATTTGATCACAGAGTGACTATGATTATCCAAGCAGCCCAAATGTCTGGATTGCAGCCTGAGTTCGAGGTAGAAGGAGAAAAAATCCTCTTCCAGATGTTTAATTGCCCTTTTAAAGAAACTGCCAAAAATCATCAAGAAACAGTTTGCCAAATGCATTTTGAATTTTTAAGAGGAATGTTTGAATCTGTATTTAATAACATAGAATTGCGGGAATTGGGCAATATGTTAAATGGATGTTCTTCTTGTTCCTACGAAGCTACCTATGCAAAATAATTAACATGCTGTTTACTTTTAACCAAGTCTTACCTTATAATATTGTAGTAATGGACTTGTATGCGTTAAAGGAGGGATACATATGGATCGTATGTACAGAGTTATGGGATTCTGGACGGGCATATTCGCCATCATGTTTTATATAGGTGACATGTATACACCGGCCTTAATCTTCTTGGGTCAAACAGGATTTTTCATGCTTCTTAGCTATTTAAAGCTTTCCGAACGTATGTATATTTATGTTTTTGGAGCATACTTAACCGTTTTCTTTGTTGGTTTCACTTACTGGACAACATTTATGATGACACCAGGAATGGGCGGCCACTAAGAAATCACTTGCAATTATGATGTTTTATAAGTAATAAAAAAGCGATGACTTCATCGCTTTTTTATTTTCCGTTATAAAAGAATAGCACTACTGTTTTTGCTGCAGGATTACATGAAAAGTCTGGCTGATTCCTGATGTCATAAGAAGACTGCGTATCGCACGGTTTCTTTTACTCGCTTCTGAAAACGGATCTATGTCAGCATGATTTGTCAATTCCTCTAATATGCCTGCATCCAATAGAAACTCATCTTGACGCCATTTTTTCACAAAGCTGAGACCCGCTGTTTCACCTATTCGTATAAGCGAATCAAAATGCACATGACTAGTTAGGTCCATTTCACCAGGATATTGCAGAACATCGCTAATCATTTGATGTTTCCGATAACCTCGCAGGCTCCCATTCTTTCTCGCAGGCTCTTGCCATTCCTGGTCACTATAGCCATAATCAACCGTCAAAATGAATCCCCGTTCAAGTACGCCCGCCATTCTGATTAACATGGGTTCCATTTCAAGCGGAATTTCGATTCTTTGTCCATCCACTAAATGAATACTGCTTTGCTTTAGAAAATTTATCATACGTACATTTTTAACCGGCATTTTTTTCTCGATCAGCTTCCCATTATCGAATGCTACCATCACTTCAACAAGCTCTCCATCGACCCTTTCAATTACATGAACTGGAAAAGCATCAAACAGCTCGTTTGAAAAGATTAGCCCCGAAAATGAAGACAGCTCTTCTAACTGATTCATCTGTTGAATATGTTCTGTCTGTGGGAGTAGCTGTGATTGAAGCTTTCGATGGTCTTTGCTTTCATCGATTAAATAATAGTAAAGCGTCTTATTAGAAATGGCATTCCATTCTTCAATAAACGCTTTTGCAAACCGGCCATTTCCTGCACCTATTTCACAAACAGAGGCTGGCAGATTATGCTCCTCTGCTTCTCTTTGATACCATTTTGCAACTATTCTTCCATAAATATCTGCAATATTGCTGGATGTGATAAAATCTCCCTTAGCACCAATCTTTTCGTCGCTCCTCATATAGTATCCATATATCGGATGATAGAGGGCCTGACTCATAAAATCAGCAAAATCAATCATTTTCTCTTTATTTACATTTATATACTCTTGTAAGAACTTGAGCACTTTTTAACCCTTAAAACCCATTTAAAAATGGATTCCCGTCCATTTCATGACCAATCGTCGTTTCAGGACCATGCCCAGGGAGCACAACTGTTTCCTCTGGAAGTGTTAAAAGCTTTTCGTGGATGCTTTTTAAAAGCTGCTCATGATTTCCTCCTCGCAAATCTGTACGACCAATGCTGCCATTAAACAAAGCATCACCTGCCACAACCATTCCTTCTTCTTTAAAGTAAAAGGAAAGGCTTCCTGGCGAGTGTCCCGGTGTCTCAAAAACTTGAAACTTGAATTCGCCTATTTGCATTTGCTCTTCATTGACAATGATTTTGTCTGCCGGCTTCACACGAATCATCTGACCCATTTGAAACGACTGAGAGCCATTTAAAATGGGGTCAAGCAGCCATGCAGCTTCCTTCTCATGAATATATACAGGTATTGCAAATTCCTCTCTGACTTCATCCACTGCACCGATATGGTCAAAATGCGCATGAGTTAAGATGAGAGCAATCGGCTTTAACTGATTCTCTTTAATAGCTTGAATAAGCTTTTCACCATCTCCACCCGGATCAATAATTAAACAAGTGCCATTTTCTTTTGTTAAAACATAACAATTAGTCTGCAGTGGTCCCAATGGAATTTGGGCATATTTCACGGACAGCACCCCCATTTGATATATAACTTCCTTTTATCTTACACTATAAGAGTACGTAATTAAATAAAAGCCGCTCAGGACATATGGAGGTAAAATGAAACGATTATTTTGCATAGAAGCCAATTCAATCATTGACTCTGTTCCAGAATTGAAGACAATCATCCATCATGAAATGAATCCGCATCTTTGTATAGAACAGCAATACTTTTTCCTTCAGCAACAAGAGGCAAAGGAGCTTGAAAAACTGCTTCTAGAGGTAGGCTTGTTTGAAAATGCTACACAATGTGTATTATTGCAAGGCGGCGTAAAGGGAGAGAACTTTTATGATTATGGGGTAGAATGTGATCAAGGAATCATCCTTGATATGAGTGCACTTTGTACATTTATCATCGTAAAAGGAGATGCCATAGACAGACAAATGGCTGAGATTCAACTCTCAGAGCATTTAGTATTTACATATAAGACTGAAGCGTCGGGTACAATATATTATACAGAATCCCATTTACAAGAATTGATGTCTGGAATTGCCCATGCTTATCACATCGAAGTTGAATTTTTAGACCTCGACAAATGCAATAAAAAAGTATAAAATAGGATTCGAATGTAAAAATAAGTATTACATATGGTTCCAAACCTTCGTAAAAAGGCAATTGCCTGCTGATTAAAAATATAAAGGGGGCTATTATAATGGGACTGGTAATTATCTTTGGTCTATCAGCTATTTTAGCAATTTTCGGTCTAATTAGTGCACTGAAGAACAAAAACTTCCTTGGGGTTATGTTTGCTTTTGGTACAGCAGCTATTTTTGGTTGGTTCGCTGTCATGACTTTACTTAAAAGCGGCTATCCAGCAGTTCACTAAAAGTGAGACTGCCAAAATAAAAAGACTGCCTACAGGCAGTCTTTTTATTTTTCTCCATTTAACACATCTTCTACTCTTTTCACTTTGTCTTCCATTTTTTTATGCACATCACGACGATCATCGATGCGAATATTTGTCGCTACACGAGCAAGCCCTTTTTCAAAAGGAACCTCGTGCATTGCTTGAATCACTTCAAATAATACTGGAAGCTCGCCTTCAATTATCGTATTCATTGGGGTGAGTTGAAAACGAATTTTTCCATCAGCCTCAAAATGTTTTAATACCTTTTGTATGTCTGCCACATAGCTGGATACGCTGGGTGAATCTGTTCCAATTGGGATTACTGTTACGTCTACGATTGCCAAGATGTCCATCTCCTTCTGTATAAATACTACGTTTCTTATTATGACCGATTGCAGTGCTTTACAAAATCATTTTGCCTGATCAAGCTTATTTCTTAAGAGTTATTATTTCCTTAGAATCCAACAGAAGAAGCTTTTCTAGATAATGGCCATATAAGCAATACTCTCCTTCAGGTGCACAAGAGATAGGTTCATTATCCAAGTTCTCAAATAATACTTCTTGTTGCCCGCTGGATACATCAGTGGAGATTAAATCGAATGTACCATTATACGAATCTGCATCGGCACTATATTGAGGTTTAAAAGTTAAAAATCGATTGTCATGGACCAAATCATATTGCGGAATGAGCCAATCAGAGAACCTTGATAAGTGTGGAATAACAAATGAGGACATTTCTTGATAATCATTTGTCATAAAGGTATAAATTGCCTCTTCCCTATTTTGAGGGTTAACACCGATCGTCATAATCACATCTTGAAAAGTATCGACTTGAAAGAGTTCGAACAGTTGTTCACTTCCATTCCCATCTAACGATGATTGGTTAAGAGAGGCTAAGAGGGATGGTGATTCTTCATTCCAATCCAAAAACACAAATTCCTCCCTATTGATCCAATGAACGAAAGGTTCCGGTAACTGGACTTCTTTTAGTGAACCATTTTCAATCGATAATAAATAGGAATTGTAAGTCCAATCTTCTGAAAAGGATGATATCGTCATTTCTTCCGGATGGTAGAGGTTCCAGGAAATAAACTGTTCAGTTCCCGGTAAACTTTCACTCCACATACTCTTGCCTTCTTCGTTAATTACTGTAATTAAACCTTTATTAGTCGAATTAGCCGCTTGAACGACCATCCACTTTTGATCAGGGCTTATAGTAAGACTGCTAATAGCAAGCTCACTGTCAAAAATCATCTTTCTTTCGCCGGTGAAAATTTTATATG
Organism: Cytobacillus purgationiresistens; assembly: GCF_030813235.1. Lineage (GTDB taxonomy): Bacteria > Bacillota > Bacilli > Bacillales > Cytobacillaceae > Cytobacillus > Cytobacillus purgationiresistens. Next base: position 137,578 of record NZ_JAUSUB010000004.1, read on the forward strand.
TAAAGATTTGTGAGGATAAACCTTTCGTTTCTGTATATACAATGGTTTGTTCATCTAACCAACCGTGGATATCTGAGAATTCGCCTTCTTCAGTTGGGAGCGGGAGAATCTTCTCCGCTTTTATATTCTTTTCAGTAGAAGCAGCCGTTTGATGATTCGATTGCTTGTTTTTATCATCATTGTCCTTCGGCTGGCAGCCCAATAAAACTAGTGTGGAAAAAACAACAAGAAAAATGAATAATAATACTCGCTTATTTGGTTTTTGATGAATCTTCATAAGCTTTTCTCCACACCCCCCACGGCCAATTTCCATATCTATACGTTTATTTTATACGTTTATTTGTTTGAAATAGTTTCAAGCTTTCTGTTGCTATGTTTGACAAACGAAAAAGCCGTTTCCGGCTTTATCGAAAATGATAAATATATTTTCCTATTTAATTACCAAAAACATTGTAATCAATAGTTCATTTTAAACTGAAAAACCTTGAAATACAAGCAACAAGTCTAAGATAATCAAATATTTTATTGGAAAAAGTAAATTCATTAGACATGATTAGGAAGTTAAAAAAAAACTACATATATAAAGAAGCTAAAAACACACCCAACATCTCTTCATATATATCTTCAAACTGTGATAAAGGAAGAGGATTGACTCCCTTTCCTAGCTCCATTGTAAATCCAGGTTTCCGGAATTCTTGTATGAACCAATCTTTATAACCAGCATAGCTATCTACATATTGCACCGAACGATAACCGCTCACCCTTGCAAACTCTTCAGCAATCACCGCTGATTCAGGCGGCTCTAACCCTTCATAACCCCAATAGAATTCTTCTCCTTGGGTATGAAAAGCAAGAAGGCGATCAAATTGATTGTCAGATGCCAGCTCAGCCATGGCAATCGCTTCTGGCTCTGTTAGTGGCTGTTCACCTGGATAGTCACGCGGAGATGGAACAACTGGCTTTCTCGCTTGCTCCACTTCCCAGTTGGCTGGATATTGATTATTTAAATCTACACCTCTAATATTCGCTTTCCAACCAGAAAATTCATCACTGCCATTATTGATTGCCAAGACTTGCTCGCTTACTTCGGATGGTGGTCCACCTAGAACTAAATCGACTCCATCCGGATTGACCATTGGAACAATCGAAAGCTCCGTTTCATTATAAAACGGCATTGTCGCTAACCCTCTTAAAGGTCTCTCATTTGTTAAGGATAGCAAATAACTATTAACTAAAGCCATTAATATACTCGAGGTGATCCACTCATTTGCATGGAATGAGGCATTCATATGAACCTTTCTATCGCCCTTTCCTATTCGCAATTCATAGATTGGAACACCAAGAACACTCTGACCAATTTCATTCACTCTAATAAATGAATATATATTCTGCAGGCCTTTAATATCACTTAATAACGTTTGGTAGCTATAACTCCTTTTTCTATCCATCAAAGGAGTGATAATCCTTGTTGGTAATAATATATTCGTACCTATCATTAATGCTTGAGGGTTAACCTGTGGATTAACTAACAAAAGAACGTCTACGGTAATATTTCTCGCTGTAGCCAGCTTCCAAAGCGTGTCCCCTTGTTTAATTGTATAACTTTGTACATCAAAGCCTGGAATCTGGACATCCTGACCGATTTGTAGGGCTGTTGGATTTACATTGGGATTTGAATCAACCAGCAAATTGACAGGAACCATGAAAAGCTGGCTATAGTACCATAAGGAATCGCCTGATCGAACTTGGATTCTCAATTTCCATCCTCCTCTCCATCATTCCATTCATATGATGAAAGAAGGAAAAAGATAACCGATTAAGGCCCTGATCACTCCAAACTAAAAAAGAGCTTTTACAAGCTCTTTTTCATCCGTTTACATATATTGCTGTTTTGCCAACCAGGCTGCACCTAATACACCCGCATCATTCCCTTTTGAAGCGAGCGTTAAAACGGTAGTTTCTTTCACACTTTGAAAAGCATGTTGATGAAAGATCAAATTCAATTGGCTAAGAAGGAAGTCTCCAGCCCTAGAAACACCCCCGCCAATAACGATGGTCTCAGGATTGAGTGTGTTAGCAACATTTGCAAGCGCAATACCTAGATGGGAGAGAGATGTCTGAACGACAGTATTCGCCTTATAATCCCCTGTTTTTGCTAATTCAAAGATATCTCGAGCTGAAAATACTCCATTTTGTTTATATAAAGTTGAAAGTCCATCATCACTGGCGCTAGCTTCACTTACAAGAGCAGTCGCTTGGCGAACAATCCCTGTTGCTGAAGCAACCGTTTCTAGGCATCCCATTTTCCCGCAATTACACAGTGCTCCGCCAACAGGAATGACTGTAACATGTCCAATTTCTCCGGCCGCTCCACCTGCACCATGAACAATATGTCCATTAATAATGATTCCGCTGCCAATACCTGTACCAATCGTGACAAAAACGAGATTTCTTGAACTGATTCCCGCCCCTTGCCACATTTCTCCTAGCGCAGCACAATTAGCATCATTATCTATGACAACAGGCAGCTGGCATGCATCCTCCAGCTTCTGCTGTAATGGATATCGATGGCTCCATCTTAGATTTATTGCTTCATTGACGATACCGGTAACTACATCCACTGAACCTGGGGCACCGGCGCCAACTGCCAATATCTTCCCTTTAATAAGCCCTAACTCTAACCTTTTCTTCTCAATCTCTTTAGCAATGCAATTAGGGATTTCTTCCCCATGATTCAAATGATTTGTCTCTATTTCCCATTTATATATCATTTCACCTTGCGGCCGTATAAACGCCAACTTTATAGCTGTTCCACCGATGTCTATCCCTACAACCCATTTTTCCTCCCCATTCATCATATCCACTCCCCCATTTATCAGTATCATATGAAGCAGATATATAGAACATCATGATCTCTATTGTTTTTTCTTTTCTTTCTCCCTTTGCATTTCGCTTCTTAACAGGAGAATCGCATCTCTGTATACGGTTGGTTCAATTAGCCGAGCCTGATAAATCTCAATGATTTCTTTTTCCATCATTTCAAGGTCAAGTAGCCGATTTCCCATATAAATAATCGCACCAAATCTCTTTAACAACTGTTGTACATCATATACCGTCTTCATAAATAACCCCTATTTCTTCAAATGAATTTAAATAAAGTATAAATCAAAAAAAAATGATGCTCAACAAAGAAATGCGGAAGGCGCTTGCTCAGGGGCGACAAGCTTAAGACGAAATAAGAGAAAAGGCGCACTTTGCCTTTTGGCTTATTTTGACTTAAGACCTCGAGCCCCTAGCCCCTGCAGCTGGACAAAGAAATGCGGAAGGGGCTTGCCCAGGGGCGACAAGCTTAAGGCGAAATAAGAGAAAAGGCGCACTTTGCCTTTTGGCTTATTTTGACTTAAGACCTCGAGCCCCTAGCCCCTGCAGCTAGACAAAGAAAGGTGGAGCCGCCTCGCTCAGCCCGGACAAGCGTAAGGCTGAGTTGGATGGCACTCATCCAATTTAGCTTATGATCTCATCTGCTTTTCCAAGTCTGATATCAGAGTACAAGCATGTCATCAATCGTCGCCACAACAAAAAAAGCCAACAACCAAGAGGTCATTAGCTTCCATTCTTAGCGATCAGGATCTTTTGGATGCAATATGCGAGGCCGGCGATTTTTTAATGGGATTGGCGATCGTAAAACCACATCTCTAAAGGCTCTTAGATTAAACGGAATGAAAGGCCATAGATATGGGACACCAAAAGACTTCATACTTGCAAGCCATATAATCAATAAGGCTGTTCCTATTATTAGCCCATAAACATGGAATATGCTCGTTAGGATTAATAGCATCATTCTCATTAATCGATTGGCTAAACTCATCTCATAGCTTGGTGTAGCAAAGGTTCCAATAGCAACGATTGCAAAGTACAGAACTACTTCACTTGTAAACAGACCCACTTCAACAGCTACTTCTCCAATCATTAATGCAGCAACTAAACCGAGTGCAGTTCCCAAGGAGGTTGGTGTATGAATGGAGGCCATCCTTAACATATCCAAACCAACCTCAATGATCAATAATTGTAAAATAAGTGGAAGAGCGCCCATTTCATTCAGACCTATAAAGAAAAGTGAGTCTGGAAGAAATTCAGGATTAACTACCAATAAATACCACATAGGCAGTAAAAAAATAGAAGCCCAAACTGCGACAAATCTTACAAATCTCAAGTAAGCACCAATCACTGGTTTATTGCGATACTCTTCTGCATGCTGAAGATGATGCCAAAATGTTGTTGGAGTAATGATAACACTTGGTGAACCATCGACAATAATACACACATGACCTTCATACAAATGGACTGCAGCTGTATCTGGACGTTCTGTGTATCTGACCATTGGATAGGGATTCCAATGCTGGCCGGCGACAAATTCTTCAATCGTTTTCTCGGCCATTGGCAAGCCGTCTGTATCAATTTTCGAAATGCTTTCCTTTATTTGTTCCACAAGCTTTGGATCAGCAATATCTTCAATATATGTAACAACGATGTCTGTTTTCGATCTTCTGCCTACTTGCAAGTACTCCATTCGTAAGGTTCGATCTCTGATTCTCCTTCTCGTTAAAGCTGTGTTGAATACGAGCGTTTCAACATACCCATCCCTTGACCCTCTTACTACTCTTTCCATATCAGGTTCTTCTGGCCCTCTAGCTGGGTATTCACGTGTATCAATTAAGATGACATCTGAGATACCGTCCACTACTAATGCTGTTTGACCTGATAGCACAGAACCAATCACATCTTCTAGATTATCTGAAGTTTCAATTTCTATATAAGGAATATATCTTTTTACTAACTTAGAAAGAACGTCATCTTCCAAATGTTCCGGCTTAATCCTTGCTAAAAACTCCATCAGTCTATTCATGACCTCGTCTTTAGCAAAGCCATCCACCATAAATAAGGCCATTTTTCTTTCCGCATAGACTACATCAATTTGTAAGATATCAAAGTTTTTTTCAACAGCTAAAGCTTCTTTTAAATAGGATGAATTCACTTCAAGTTTTTGAGACACTTTTCTTGGTTCTTTCTGCTCCATACTCCTCACCTCCACTTAACTTCCATATTTATACGATTTTAATATAAGAAAACAATTCTAATATGTTTAATAAAATGGTTCTATTATCTTTCTAACTAACATCTTAGACATACAAAAAAAGAATCATACTATCTCTAGTATGATTCTTAGTAAAAATACCCCTATTTTTCTTATTGCCAGAGCAGAATTTCCTAGGAAATAGTCGCTATCTGTCGAATGGAATAAGTATTGATTTCACGCCGTTCACCTATTCAAGTGAATTTACTTGGTCTAATAATTCCTGATACTCTTTTCTATCTGGATCAATTTCCGCTGCCCTGCTAGCATGTTTCTTCGCTTCAAGGAGATTATAATCATCTAAATATAAGAGTGCTAAATTATAATGGGCCTCATGAAATGTATCATTCTTTTCTATGACCAGATGCAAATGCTCCTTCGCCTCTTCCATCTTTCCTTTCTTAATTTCCGCAAAAGATAAAAGGAAATAGGTTTCTGGAGTCCCTTCCTCGTTATCTGCATAATCGGAGAGAATCGCAATCGTCTTATCATATTGCTCTGACTGCACATATTCTTGTGCCATCATTACTGCAGTTTGCTCGTTCATTTGTCTTTCGGGACCGCTAAATCCATATATTAGTCCCCCTGCAATCAAACAAAGCGTTCCTGCAAAGAAAAGCAATTGAACAGGCAAGCGTTTCTTATTTGGAAAAAACACTATACCAGTCGCAAGAAAGCCACCGATTAAACCGCCAATATGGCCTGCATTATCTATCCCCGGCACTGTGAAACCAAACACTAAATTAATTCCTAATACAACCAATATATTAAATCCAATTGTTCTAAAAAAAAGCTTAGGAAAAATGAGACCGAAAAATAAAAGTGCGCCAAAACAGCCGAAAATCGCTCCGCTCGCACCTGCTGAAACACTTGGACTAAAAATGAAGCTTGCTAGCGTCCCTCCAAAGCCGGCAAGTAAATAAATAAAGAGGAATCTTACTTTCCCAAATATTTTTTCTACCGCAGTGCCTAAATAAAAGAGTGCAAGTGTATTCATTAAGAGGTGAAGAAACCCGATATGAAGAAAGATTGGAGTGAAAAACCTCCACCACTCACCATCAAGTATCAGCGGATTAAACTTGGCGCCATATTCTATTAATATGGCTGTATTTGTACTGCCGCCTTTCCATTCTAACCAAAGAAAAGCTGCGATTTGAATAACTATAAAAAGATAAGTAAACAATGGTTTTCCGTGATCAAATAACGCTTGCTCTTCTTTTGCCTTATCAGATGCGGATTTCAATGCGTGATTCTTTAACGAAGCAACATCACTCTCATAGTAAGCATCTTTGTTATGTAGTTGTATATTGATTTGATTATGAAAAAGCATGTTGATTTCTTCCAGACCCTGGTTGCTTTTTGCACGGTCCATTAATATCGTTTTTACGGTTGTTTTATCATTTTTCGGATGTTGGTATGGCTGATATACCTTATCAGTATAATCATCCACTGGCGGATAACCGGAAACATAAATATTTAACATCTTCATATCTCTGCCGGCCGTTTGTTTTCGGATTCTCTCTCCATTTGCAGCTATGTTCTCTATATCTCTCTGTATCCAGTTGCTCCAATCTATATCCCGACAAAGCAGCCGAATCATACGCGCTTCTTTATTCTCCATTTTCTCCAGCCACAATTCATCTTGGCTTTCAGAAAGTTGTATCACTCGATAATCTTGATTAATAATGAATTCATGTGCTAATTCCCAGAACAAATATTCCTCTTTGATACTCAATGTTTCCCCCACTCCCCAGACAAAGCCTTTCTACCGTTTATCTTCTCTCTCCATTATAGACAAACCTTTTTAGATTCAAAAACAAAAAGGCCTTTTAGAGGCCTTTTACCACAAAATGTATAAATGCAAACCATATTTATCTTTTCCTGGTGTTAGTTAGTACGAGGAAATACCATTTGAAGCATGCGATCTCTAAGGAACGGACATCCCATTACAGAAGAAACGAATAGATTCCGATTTAAGAAGACGCTTACTAGACGGTAGCGATATTGATAAATGAAAAAGCCACCTAATACAAACATCAATGCAGTTATCAATTTTCCCATTTTCTAACCTCCTGTCCACATTTATTATGAATAAAAACAGAAGCATTTATCCATCACACGGATAAAAAATCACAAAAGAAGAAATTGATAATAGGTAACCCCTATGATCACAGCGATCAATGCAGATAAAAAATTCACCGCATCATTATTCATGAAAGAAATCCCTCTAATCCTGCTTGTTCTCTGTCCACAATGCTCCCAGCCCTCTACATCTTTACCACATTCGAGGCAACGATAGATGACTTGACTATACGCACCCAAAAATGAATCCACGATATTTCCGAGAAAACCAAAAATAAAGACGATGAATCCAATTGATAGTGAAAGGGACATTAGCAAGCATGCTAAAAGCACCAGTGTGAAAGAACCTGCCAAGGCTGCAGCTGTACCTAAAAGGCTGACCGCGCCTGAAGTTCCTGTTTCAATAGGTTTTAAGGTCCGAATGAATAATGGGGGTTTCTTGCTTAATGAACCGAGTTCTGAAGCCCAAGTATCAGCATTCGCACTCGCTAGAGAAATAAGAAAGCCCAGCAGAAATACATCACTCGGATGAATAGCATATAATAGGCTAAATAGTGCTGCCAGTCCCCCGTTCGCTACAACTTGCTGCCAATCCCTTGTTGAACCCTTTTCATGACGATCTTCTATTGATTCCTTCTTTTTACTCTTAAATTTCGACCAAAAGCTCGAACTTGCAAAAAAGAAACCAAGTAAGAGCAGTCCTTGAAGGCCAAATCCTAAACTAACGGAAACACCGACAAAAAAAGCAGCGATGCTTCCTGATTTAGTTAAAAGACGCAAATAATATCCAGCCAAAGAAATACTCGCGACAAAGATCACCAGAAGGATAGAACCAATCATGAATAAAGGACTCCTTTATCAGTGATAATCTTATTAACAGGGAGATCATGTGTTTGAATAGGTAATTCGTCTATCATCTGCATATGAAAGGCTAGAGAAGTTGTTTGTCCATGAAACTTGTTTAAATAGCGATCATAATAACCGCCTCCGAAACCAAGACGGTGCCCTCTTGCATTAAAAGCAACCCCTGGAACAATCAGCAAATCGATTTTCTCTGGCCTAGTTTCGCTTGTTTTCTCAATTATGGGTTCCAAAAGCCCTGAATAAACAGATTCTAGTTGTTGAAAATCCGTAAAAATGCGAAAATCCATATCCCTTGCTGCTGGTAAGCACTTAGGGATAGCCACCTGTTTACCTAATCTCCATGCTTCTTCAATAATGGGATATGTATCCACCTCAGGGAATTTAGAAATCGTTATACCTATAGTTGCTGCTTCAATCCAATCCGCTTCACGAAATAGCCGGTTTGATATATCCTGAGATAATTGTTCATAGTGATGCTTTGGGATTGTTGACAAATTTGTGACAATTTGTTTTCGAAGTGCTGCTTTACGATTTTTCATATGCTTCACCCCTATATATTCATATATGAAAACATATTTAATTTTATAAAAAAATGCAACAAAAAAAGCAGCAGGAATCTACCTACTGCTTATTTTGTCTCACGATGTGTTGTAGAACGCTTTTCTCTTGGGCAATATTTCTTAAGCTCAAGACGATCTGGATTGTTTCGTTTATTTTTTTTAGAAATATAGTTACGATCTCCGCATTCTGTGCACGCTAACGTAATATTTACACGCATGTCATTTCCCTCCAAACTATTAGGCACTAGTTCGTTTCATACGACTTTTATATAATATCACTTTTCAGTTTGAATTGCTAGTATGTTTTTTAAAAGAGCATGATTTATGTCTATAAGTTCGTTTTTATCCATATCACTTATCACCCATGCTTCTCCTTCAATCGATTCTTTTCCTTGAAAATCAACGTTATGAGCATAGATGCTAACAGCATGTCCTTTCACCATCGGATGATATTTAAGCACACTTTTATCATTATGTGACCAAATTTGGTCATTATAAACATTCCAATAGGGTTGAACTGTACATTCCTGCTTAATATTACCACGAAGATGTCCGTTGATTAAAAAGGTTTTCTTATCTGCTACATGATAAATTACGTTTTCTGAAGGAGAAATGAATGATACATGCTCCCTGACAGGAAAAATATAGCGGTGAGCCATAAGAAGCTTGACCTTTCTATTATTCTGATCGTGATTTGTAACATACAGTTTATAAAATCGGACCTTTGAATGAATATCCATTTCTTTTATTCGGATTGATATTCCTTTTTCCGCAAAGATTTTTTCCATGCCTGAATCAAGCCAATGGGTGTGTCCATCTATCCATAACCCTGGTGTAAGGATGAGCTTACTATTTTGAATTGGATTAGAGAACTGCTCAGAGAATGATTGTGCTGGTTCAATTATTTTCATTTTTTACACCTATTTTCTTATATTTTTTTTATCTCTGTTAAATTCGATTGTAAAAGGGCTGCTTCATAAACACTTTCAGTTTCCTCAGCCACTCGATCCCAGTTATACATATCGTCCACAATCCGCCTTGCTTTCTTCCCCATTTCTTTTGCGTGCAAGGGATGATTTAATAGGTATTGGGTCTGTTCAATCAAGCTACACACGTTTCCTGGATCCATAAGCATGCCTGTCTGACGGTGCTGAACCAATCCTTTTAATCCACCTGTTCTTGAAACAATCACTGGCCTTTCCGCTGCCATCGCTTCTAGTGCTACAATGCCAAATGGTTCATATTTGCTCGGGAACACCGCTATTTCACAGATGTTTAGCAGTGCAGTTCTTTGTTGATCGGTTATAAACCCAGGAAAGAAAAATACATGATCTAATAATCGCTCTCTCACCTTTTGGCGATATGGTTCAAGCAATGGGCCTTTACCGGCTACAATAAAATATACTTGATCATTCTGTTCAATTAATGTTTCAGCAGCTTCAATAAGTGTTGTAAATCCCTTTTCCTCAACCATCCTGCCAATAGAAAAAATAAGTCTTTTTCCAAAATTGATTGGCAATGAATCAAGAACGTAGTGAGCCTTTACTGGAAGGTTGTTTTTTTCTGTACCATTAGGAATCACAGTCATTTTATCGCTATTTTGAGTGAATAAATGAAACAATTCTTCCTTCATAGATTGGCTGCAAACGATTAAGTGATTTGACCTTTCGGCAAGCATTTTCTCTTGATGATGAACAAACCTCTGCAGTTCGGTAAATATTCCATTATTTCTTCCATATTCCGTTGCATGGATAGTCGTGATAAATGGAATATAGAGGTACTTATGCAAAGTAATCGCAGAAGCACCAACCAGCCAGTCATGTGCATGAATGATGTCAAAGCAATAAATATGGTGCAGCTCCCTTGCTCGTTCCTCCATCGCTAGATTCAATCCGGCTATCCAATGGAAGAAATGTCCATCATTTTCATTTAAGGGCTCTACACGGTGTATATGGATGCTATCAGACTTATCTTCGCCAAAGTCTTCATCTGAATTCGCGGTTAGGACATGGACCTCATGGCCTCTTTTGAATAATCCTTTAGCCAGACCATGGACATGTCTCGCTAAGCCGCCTACCACATGAGGAGGATACTCCCAGGATATCAATAGAATGATGCGCCCCATTTATGCTTCTCCTTTACTTTCTTTTGTATAATAACTATAACTGCTTACATACTCTTTCCATTCAGGTGACTGACCATCTGAACGACCTCCACTATCAGATGGTTTCATATGCTCAGGAAACAATGCTTGTACAATATTTGATCGCAATATAGGGAAGAACTTATTTTCATTTAGCTTGATTCCCCACTCAACACAGTAAGAGCGATGCTTGTTTAATCCTGTAATCGTCCATTGCTTACTATCTTCGCGAACAAATACTTCATGGCAGGTATGAGCATTGGCTCCATTAAATACTATGGAGGTTACATCATATATTCTTAGAGCTTTTATAAACTCGGCAAAAGCATGATTGAAATAAGAAGAAACAAGGGTGCATTTTTGTTCAGATACAGCCCAGGTAACTACAAGCTGCTGTTCATTTGGATAACTGGCCACTATATAATCATTTCCGTCTTTCTTTTCCAAAGATGAATGAAGGACATTTTTCATAGATTACTGCCATTAGCGAATACAAACATTCGCCTGAAGTCTCTCAAGTGACTAGAACCTCTATTCATAGAAACTTGCTTTTTTTTATTTTTATACACAGCGACACCTCGCTTTTTTATCTGATAATTCTTACTTTAATGTTAGCACTGAATAGCCAGTCTCACAATGAACGGATTTTGTCGGTTATTGTGAAACCCATACTTCATATGGGAAATTCAATGTAAAAAAATCAGCAGAGATGAGCAACCGTTAAAAAATACGAAGTTCGACATCCTTCCTTCTTTGTTATACGACAAAATCTTTTTCCAACGATTACCTCTGTACGAAAATTGTCGCTTTTTTATGGTAAAATATCTGATGTTGACTAAAAATGATTGAGGTGATCAAATTGTTATATGTTTTAGGAGGTTTACTTTTATTTTCCATTTCATTGTTGTTATTATCGATATTTCTTAAAGATCCCTATAAAGCTTTGCAGGACGAACTTGAACAAATGTCAATTTTACATATCCAAGAAATGTATGGAATAAAGAAAAAGATAAAAATAATTGAGGAAGAGCTTCTCACAGATGATACACCCCTGCCAACTTCCGTAAGCACTCATAATGAGCCAAACAAAAAAGAAGTGCATGCCATTATTAAGAATCAAGTGCTGCTCCTTGCAAAACAAGGGCGCACAGTGGAACAAATTGCTGTGCAATCCTCTTTAACTGTTGAGGATGTTAAAAGAATTTTGACAGAAAAAATGTTTAGAGGCGAATCATTATGAATAAACGAAATACACGAGCCTTTGCTGCAGGTGTTTTAATATCCGTCCTTATTATAGCGATTGCATATGTCCAGTTGGATTCCAAAAAGACAAACATTGACTTGGAGGCTGCTGCAGCAAGCATTGAAAAAGACGGATATATCATCCTTACACAAGAGGAGTATGATCAGCTGTCAAAGCCACTCGAAACACATAAAACTGAAGCCAGTGATGATTCAACAACCAAGGAAGCGAAAAATGAGCAGGAACAGAAGCCAGCTGTCTATGAATTGACTATTGAAGTCGGCATGACGCCCCAAGATATCGCTAACCAGCTCCACGAGGCTGATATCGTCGAAGATGCTCATGCGCTAGAAACCTATATTGATGAATTTGGATATAGCAAAAAAATACAGATAGGTTCCTTTCAATTATCAGCAGATATGACTTATAAAGAAATAGCAGAATTAATCAGCAGGTAAGTTCTGTATCAAAGCTTTTTATTCTAAAGTTCGAATGAGTGCCTCTTTTAGTGCAGTAAGTTTGAAGTACGCCTGACTGACTAATGTACAAAGTGAGGGATTAACCCCCGACCTCTCACACCACCGTACATATGGGTCAGGTTTCCGCCTGCTTGCTTCAGTCACTGCAGACATTATTGCGTAGCTACTGTTACCTCTGCCTTCACATTTCGGGACTTGAACCCTTTAGACTGCACCCATGCTTGGCCCACCAAAAGAAGAAGCCTTGAACATAAAGTTCAAAGCTTTTTTTGTACAGGATATAGAAAACCATATCTCTTTTCATCTGCTTCACTTAGATTAATCACTTTTATGAACCTCTCTCTTTTCGTAAAAAACACGTAAGTTGGGACATTTCATTTTTTGGAAACTTTTACTGAAACTTTTTACTAATCAAACACGTAAACGTAGGAAATAAAAAACAAAGGTGAATTATATGGACAAAACAATATATTTCCAAGATAATTTTTTCTCATCAGGATTAACAGACATTCATAATAAGGATTATATAAAAGTAGGATTACTAGATTTAAAAACAGCTTTTTCTAGAAAAGTATCCGTACTTGATTTAGAAAGCAAGGAAACAATGAAAGGAATGTTCCTTCATTTTTTGTCAAGAAAATGGAGGGTTGTTGACCCTCATGGTACTGAACAAGGTCTTGTTCAGCAAAAGCTGTTTACCTTTTCGAAAGCATTCGATTATCATAAGGCAAACGGCCAGCATTATCGAATTGAGTCCCCCATTTTCTCTCGTGAATATACAATTTATGATGATACAGATCAAATAATTGCTCGATTCTATCGGGTAAGCTCTTTCTTATCAGTACCTGCATTCAAGTTAGAAAATCATTCAAACTCATTAAATACTGCAGAATTAATCATTGTCATTATGGGAGTCAACGCGATTCAAAAAAATAATAATAATGGAGCAGCCTCAAGCACTTAAAAATAGGGAGCTAAATCGGGTGAAACACAAAAAGCTAAAGGACACCGTCCTTTAGCTTTTAATAACTCAAGTATTCAAATCAAATTGCTTACCCTTTACGAGATAAAAAATATGTTCAGAGATATTTGTTACATGATCTGCCGCTCTTTCAAGATATCGGCAGGTAAAAGATAGTTGGGTAATCTGAGATAGATGCTCAGGCTTTTCTCTGCTTATTTGCAATAAATCCAAAATTGTTTGCCCATATAAATCATCGACCTGATCATCCATTTCCGCTGCTTTTTTCGCTTTCATGATGTCTTCTTCATTGAATGCTTCCAATGATAGATTAAGCATTTCCAATGTAATTGCATGCATTTGCTTTATATGGACAATTGGCTTAACATGCTCTTGTGCACCGATTCTAATCGTAGATTTAGCAATATTCACAGCAAAATCTGCGATTCTTTCTATATCTGTTGCAATTTTTATTGCTACGATAATTCTCCGCAAATCAATGGCAACAGGCTGTTGCTTAGCTATGAGAAGAATGGCAAAGTCATTAATTTCCTCATAAAGAATATCTGCCTCAGTATCATCGTCCATAATCTTTAGAGCCAAATCAATATCATGATTTTCTAAAGCATCGATTGCTTTAGATAGTGCTGCTTCAGCAAAGTGCCCTAATTCCAACAACTTTCCTCGCAGCTCCATTAATTCTTCATCGAATTTTTCCCTAACAGCCATTTTTTTGATAGTCCCCTTTCTCAGTTAAGAGAAGTTTAGCCGAATCTTCCAGTAATATAGTCTTCAGTACGTTTATCTGTTGGATTGGAGAAAATTTTATCAGTTTCTGTATACTCAATGACTTCTCCATTTAGAAAGAACGCTGTTTTATCAGATATTCTCGCTGCTTGCTGCATATTATGCGTTACGATAATAATACTATATTCTTTTTTAAGTTCTTGGACAAGCTCTTCTACCTTCAAAGTAGATATAGGATCAAGTGCTGAAGTCGGTTCATCCATTAAAATCACGTCTGGTTCAATCGCAAGACATCTCGCAATACAAAGACGTTGCTGCTGACCTCCTGACAGACCATAAGCATTTTCGTGAAGACGATCCTTAACTTCATCCCAAATAGCTGCTCCCTTTAAGCTTTTCTCAACAATCTGATTTAGAATTTTTTTATCTTTAATTCCATGAATTTTAGGACCATAAGCTACATTTTCATAGATAGACTTAGGAAAAGGATTCGGTTTTTGGAACACCATTCCCACCTTCGTCCTTAACTCTTCCACTCCATAACCCTTTTGAAAGATATTACGACCGCGATATTCAATCTCACCGGAAGTTTTCACATCAGGCACTAACTCAATCATACGATTTAATGTCTTAATATAAGTGGATTTACCACAGCCAGATGGTCCAATAATGGCAGTCACTTCATTTTCATTAATATCTAAATTGATATTCTTCAATGCATGATTATCACCGTACCATAAATTCAACTCTTTTGTGCGGTAGACAATTCCCTTCGCATCTTGATTACCCATTCCATTAACTGCAGCTAGATTTTCAGGTTTCACAATCGTTGTGTTCATCTTCCAATTCCTCCTTAAAATGCGGAGGCGCCTTGTTCAGCCCCGACAAGCATAAGGCAAATCGGCAGGAAGGTTGTTCTTTTCCTTTATGGCGATTTGACTGATGACCTCGAGGGGCTAAGCGCCGCAGCTAGAAAGTGTATATTTAATAGCGTCTTGTAAATTTATTACGGATAAACACTGCAATAGAGTTCATGATGATTAGCATCGTCAGTAAAACCATAATACCGGCTGCTGCGACTGCGTGAAATTCTTCTTGCGGTCTTCCAGTCCAGTTATAAATTTGCATGGGCAATACTGTAAACATATCAAACACTGACTTTGGCAAAAATGCGAGAAATAGCGGCAAACCGAGTACTACTAATGGAGCAGTCTCACCGATCGCTCTGGATAAAGCAAGAATCCCACCTGTTAAAATACCAGGGATTGCCGCCGGCATAACTACTCTTAAGATGGTTTGCCATTTTGTTGCACCCATGCCATACGAAGCTTCCCGCAGCTCTTTAGGAACTGCTCTAATCGCTTCTTGTGCTGATACGATGATAATCGGAAGGACGAGCAAACTCATTGTCAATCCAGCAGCAAGAACACTGGTACCGAGCGACAATGCTCTTACAAAGACTGTTAATCCTAATAAACCAAATACAATTGAAGGTACACCAGCTAGGTTGGATATATTCACTTGAATGAAGCTGGTAAACTTGTTTTTCTTAGCATATTCCTCTAAATAAATGGCCGTCCCTACTCCTAACAGCAAGGTAACAGGTGTAACAACCCCCATCAGCCAGATTGTTCCGATGAGTGCCGTTTTGACACCTGCTTGCTCTGGATTACGGGAAGGCAGCCCTTGAAGGAATTGCCAATCAAGATAGCCAATTCCTTGAGTGATGACACGGTACAATAATATTCCCAGCACAAGAAGTGCGAAGGCTGTAGCGGCCATAAATACAAATTTGAATACTAAATTTGCTGCTAACCGCGGTTTCATTTTCTGCAATACTTTTGTATGGTCTATGAATTTCATATTAATATTCCTCCCTAAAACGTTTAGAGATGAATTGGGCAAGCAAGTTCATGAGTAAAGTGAAAATGAATAATGTGAATCCAACTGCATAGATGCTGTAATAAATCGTTGTTCCATAACCAGCATCCCCCTGGCTCACCTGAACAATATAAGCTGTCATTGTTTGAATGGAGCTCGTTACATCCCAGCTTAAATTAGGTGTAGATCCGCCAGCAACAGCGACAATCATCGTTTCTCCTATTGCCCTCGATACTGCAAGGACGATGGAGGCAATGATGCCTGAAATAGCAGCAGGAATGACAATCTTCATCGCTACCTCCAGCTTAGTTGCTCCTAATGCATAAGCGCCTTCTCTCATTGCTTTAGGGACAGAAGACATCGCATCTTCTGATAATGAAGCAATCATCGGAGTGATCATAATGCCAATGACAATCCCTGGACTTAAAGCATTAAAAATTTCTAGAGCAGGAATGATATCCCTTAATATTGGTGTAACAAAAGTTAATGCGAAGAAACCATAAACGATCGTCGGAATCCCTGCAAGCACTTCTAAAATTGGCTTTACAATTCGCCTCGTCCGATCTGACGCGTACTCACTCAAGAAAACAGCTGAAGCTAATCCGATTGGAACAGCAACAATCGCTGCAATTAACGCCACTTTCAATGTACCTGATATAAGAGGTAAGATCCCGAATGACCCTTGCGTCTCAGAAAATGGATACCACTTCTGCGATGTAAAGAATTCTGTTATTGATACATGGGTAAAGAATGTAAAGGTTTCTGCTAATAATGTTGCGACAATCCCTATTGTTGTTAAAACAGAAATAATGGCGGTTAACAATAAAATAAATGGAACTATTTTTTCTGATCGAATATATTTATTCTTGCTTTGCTTCTTTTTTTCTATTAACTCCTTAATAGAGACATGTTTGCTAGTTTCTTGTATAGCCATGTTGAAAACCCCCTTAATCCTCTTAATAAAGGTCATAAGTCTCTACCCCATGTTGCTTTGTGAGAGCTTATGACCTTTTAAGAGCTCGTTACTTTAACCCCTCGATGGTTTTAAGTCCATCTTGATAATCTTCATCCACAAGTTTTACATAGCCGACATCTTCAGAAAGAGTGCCTCCATTCTCCATTACGAACTTCACAAATTCAGCCGTTTCTTCCTTTTTTATAGATTCATTCTTCACATAGATGTACAGCGGTCTTGATAGCGGAGCATATTCTCCACTTTCTACGGTGTCATGGGTAGGTTCAACCGGTCCATCACCACCATCGATAGGAACTACTTTCAACTTGTCTTTATTTTCAACGTAGTAGGCAAATCCAAAGAATCCAATGGCGTTTTTATCACCTGCAACCCCTTGAACAAGAATATTATCATCTTCCGATAGTGTCGCTTTTTCAACAATAGGCGTATCTTCTAAGATAATTTCATTGAAGTAATCGTAAGTACCTGAGTCTGTTCCTGGCGAATAAAACTTGATCTCTTCATCTGGCCATTCAGGTCGAATATCAGACCATTTTTTTGATTCTCCATCCTCAACCCACATTTCTTTCAACTCTTCAACTGTTAAATGATCAATCCAATCATTATCCTTATTTACAACAATTGATAAGCCATCATTCGCTAACTTTAATTCTGTATATTCAATTCCAGCTTCTTCCAACTGGGCTTTTTCTTCATCTTTAATCTCTCTTGATGCATTGCTTATATCTGTTGTACCAGCAATAAATTGCTTGAATCCACCACCTGTACCAGAGGATGCAACAGAAACTCTTACTCCAGGGTGTGCCATGCCGAATTCTTCAACAACTGCTTCCATAATTGGGTAAACCGTTGAAGAACCATCGATATTAATTTCTCCTTGAAGCTGCTTATTTTCTTCACTTGCCGGTTGCTCCGAGTTTGATGATCCATTCGCTTGGGATCCTTTAGCAGTTCCTTCTTCTGAAGAGCCACAAGCTGAAGTGAAAGTTAAGACTGTTCCAATCATTGCTGTTGTTGCAATGTATTTAAATCTTTTCATTTCTTTATTCCCCCTAAGAATTAGTTGTTTTGTCCTATGTGTTTAGAATAAAGGTGAAAGGTTAACACGGTTTTAATACGTTGTGAATATTTTGTAAATTAGTGTGAAGAAATGTAAATTCATTAATGATAAGATTGATTTAAGAGATACCCATTACTATTAGAAGGAAAAAAAAAGAAGCTAACAACTGCATGTGTTAGCTTCTTTTACTATTTACTCTTCGTCATTGGTCACATCTATTGCTTCTTGTTTAGTAATATCCTCATCTTTTTGTTCTGCTTGACGCTCTTTCTTAATTTCAAAATAAGCATCAAGAACTCTTTCTGCAATCTTCATATTTGCTTTATGATCAACACTTCCTTGGAAAGCCCATGGAACGAGAACTGAAATAGCGACTTCAGGGTTTTTATGAGGTGCATAACCGACAAAGCTTAAATTCATCACTTCTGGCGGCTCATCATATTTACTGCGTTCAGGACCATCGTAAAATGCTTCCGCAGTTCCTGTTTTACCAGCCGGCTTATAATCCTTCTTGCCAAAATAAACAACGCCTGTTCCACCTGTTTCTTGTGTTACTTTCCTGAAGCCTTCTTGCACACGATCCATCCATTCGTCTTTTCCGTCCACTTTATTTAATACTTTCGGCGCGATTTCTTGAACAATCGGTCCAAGCTGCTCATTATCTAACAACGGTTCGCGCATTTCCTTTACAAGATGCGGCTCCATCCGGTTCCCGCCATTTGCGATGGTTGAGACATATTGAGCAAGCTGCATATTCGAATACGTATCATATTGGCCAATCACAAGGTCAAGCATGAAACCTGGCAGTGTACTTTCTCCTTTAAAGCCTGTTTGTTCATTTGGCAAATCGATACCTGTTCTGACCCCTAAGCCAAATTGGGCAAACGAATCACGAATCGTAGAAAAACCTTGTTTGTTAAGCGGCAAAGATTTATTATGCTCATACCTTCCTCCGCCAATTCGAATAGCCGTTTCAAACATATACACGTTTGAGGAAACCTTCAGTGCATTCACATCGTTAATTGGACCAAAATTCTTCCATGACTTTTTCGGAGGCGTTCCCTTGATTTGTAGAGGCCTGTCATTAAATACAGTACCTGGACTGATTACACCTTCATTATAACCAGTTAAGATTGTCGCCCCCTTAACTGCAGATCCTACATTATAAGTAGAAGTAATGTTCCCAAGTGCATCGTCCGTCATCTTGCTCCCGCCTGTTTCTTCATCCTTTACAATTTTTCGACCGGCCATCGTCAGCACTTCACCGCTATACGGATCAGATAAAACGACATACGCGCGATCTAACAGCCCTGTTCCCGGAGAACCTTTTGCAGAGCGTAATTCTTCTTCTAGGATTTTCTCTGTGGCAAGCTGCAGATCCATGTCAACGCTTAATACTAAATCCTTCCCTCTCTGCCCTTCGGAAATCGGGATCGTTTCAAGCACACTGCCAGCCTTGTTTGTTACATTCTTTACCTTGGCCTTTTGACCATGCAGCACTTCTTCATATTGGAGTTCAATATAGCTTTTACCTACCCTGTCATTACGGCTGTAGTCTCGTGCTAGATAATAATCCAGCTGTTCAGCAGGAATCCCTTCCTCCGAACTCGAAACAGAACCAAGAACGGATTTCAGCGTACTATTGAAAGTATAGTGGCGTTCCCAGTCAGTCGTTGTATCGACTCCAGGAAGATGCTGCAGGTTTTCACTGACAACCGCAAATTCTTCATCTGATACTTCTTTATTTTTAACAATTTGTGGCGTTAGTGCATACCCACTCGTAAAGTCGCTATAAATCGCTAAAATTTCAAGATCATCATCTGTCAGTTCAGCCAATTCTTCTTCTGTGATGCGATCGAGAGTAAGCTGGTAAATTTCCTTATCAAACACAGATCCCTCTAATTCTTCTTTCATGACATCTTGTTCTTTTTGAGGTACTTTTTCTTCTGCACGTTCAGGATTTGTCATAATCCAGTAATCCTTCATATCTCTTTCCCGAACTTTACTCGTATCTTTATCTATAAGCTTTGCAAGTTTTGCTGCAGTCTCAAGCATTTCTTCTTGGCTTGCCCCACTATTCGTATATGTAATTGCATTTTGCGGCATATTGTCAACGATGATTTTACCTGTGCTATCATAAATCTTCCCACGGGGTACGGGATTGTTGACCGTTATATCCTCTGTTCTTTCTATTTCACGCTTATAATCATCTCCATAAACAATTTGAACAAAGCCTAAACGAAAAATAAGGACGGAAAAAAGTAAAAAAACCATTAAGAAGAGCATGTTTAACCGCAACGATACATGATTCCTCTTTTTCTTCTTATTCAATAGTAATAACCACACTTCCTTTAAAGTCTCTTATTTCTATTTTAAAAGAAAACGACAAATAATTCTATTAGGAACCATTTGTCGTGTAGAGGAAACATTTAACAATATTAAGAAAGGTCAACTTTTCTTATATAAAAGTAAATAACACTATGCCCAATTCCTAGAATAAGCAAGAGAAGAGGAATACTATATTTTTCATCAAAAAATACGACAGCTATTATAAAACTCAGAATGGAAACGATTCGCCCTATATTTAAAAATAGCTCTCTGACAACAATATACTCAATCCTCATTTCAGCAGCCTTCCAGGCAGTGCCAATCACATCATATGTCATCGATACATATGGTACAAGCATTAATGGGTAAGCAATGGCAATGATGGCCGCATAAACAAGAAGCTTTGGATAGGTTACATCAAAAATGATTAAAAAGATGGATGCATAAAGCAGAATGCCACCAATTAGAATCGCTGCTTTCCGTTGCTCCTTTTTCAATAGTCTAGAGACAAGAAAATAACTAACAAATGAAATACCTGAGTTAACCAATCCAAAAGTTCCTAATGCAAGTTCGCTTCCTGTTGAAATAAATACAAACACCGATACTACAAATGCAAAGGTACCTTCTCTGAGGCCTTGAAAAAAATGAGCATTCGTGATTCTTCTCCAATTAAGATTCCGCTGTCGCTCCTTCATTATTTGTTTAAACCAGTATCGTCCATTTGCTGGTCGTCTTTTAATGAAAAAACTTAAAAAAACAGCAATCGCAAATAACACCAATGAAAGACCAAAAATAACTGTATATCCCGTAAACTGTTCCATTCTGGAAATAACAAATCCAGCAGTAATCGGTCCAATCATTCCACCAATTGAAGATAATAAACCAAGGAATCCATTGAAAAAATCGCGGTTTTCTGGTTCCGTAATTTCAAATGTAAGTACATTAAAGGCAAGCCAATAAAATCCCGACCCCACTCCTAATAATGCACCAAGCAAAAGAAGGTATTTGGCAGCGCTGCTCCCGGCAACTAAAACCATCACATAAAAGAACGATAAGAAAATGACCCCAATACGGAAAACGATCACGCGATCAACCTTCTTAGCCCATCTTCCTGCAAGGATGAAAGTAATAGGCTGAAGAACAACAATGGCTAAATTATATAAGCCTAAGTCCAAATACTCGCCCGATTGTTTCCACAAAAAAATATTCACAAAAGTATTTGATAACGCAATACTTAAGGAATATAAGCCACCTATAACAAGCAGCAATGTTAAATCTCTCGTTAATTCTACATCACCAATGAATTTTTGTATTTTACTCATAAAAAAACTCCCCTTTGGTTCTAAAGGGTAGTTTCTAACAAAGTCTATTCACTTATGCAATTTTATAAAGGATAATTCTTCAGGTACAAAAAAGCAGCTTCCTGGACTAAAGGGCTTTGAAAAACTATGAAAAATCCCCTTCATCACTTAAATTAACTTCCTACTTTTATTAAATGTATTTAATCTGCATCTTAAAGTAAAAAACATGTGAGCAAAAGTCCGCTCACATGCTTTGATTTCATCTTATTTCGCTGCGCTATAACGCTTTGCTACTTCTTCCCAGTTAACTACATTCCAGAATGCACTGATATAATCAGGACGACGGTTTTGGTAATTCAAATAGTAAGCATGCTCCCACACATCAAGACCAAGGATTGGTGTCTTACCTTCCATTACTGGAGAGTCCTGGTTAGGTGTGCTTGATAGTTCTAATTCTCCGTTGTTTACAGATAGCCAAGCCCAACCTGACCCAAAACGAGTCGTTGCTGCTTTAGCAAATTCTTCCTTGAAGCTATCAAAGCTGCCAAATTTGCTTGAAATGGCATCAGCAAGCTCACCTGTAGGTGCACCGCCACCATTTGGTGAAATGATTTGCCAGAATAGTGAGTGATTAGCATGTCCACCACCATTATTACGAACCGCTGTACGTGCAGATTCCGGAACTGCATCTAGGTTAGCGATGACTTCTTCAACTGATTTAGATGATAATTCAGCATTACCCTCTAGAGCATTGTTTAAATTAGTCACGTAAGTGTTATGATGCTTTGTGTGATGAATATTCATAGTTTCTTTGTCAACATGAGGTTCCAATGCATCGTACGCGTAAGGTAATTGCGGTAATTCAAAAGCCATGATAAAATTCCTCCCTATGTAAATGATTATTTTTAACCTTTTTAATAGAAAATTCTAAATATAAAAGGTCTTTACGTTAACATTATCAAACATCTCTTCAACCAGCAAATGATATGCTCTGTTAACAGATTTAAAATTCCCTCTATATATATTCTTATACCCTTTTTGATAAAACACAAACATCTAGTTAAAAAACAGCGATAAGAAAATAGATAATCATAATGGCTTGAATGATGCCTTTAGTAATCACGCTGCTAATAAAGCCGATAACTGAACCAAAACCAATTTTTATTGCATCTTTTATATTGGTTCGATGAACAAGAAGCTCGGCCACAACCGCTCCAATAAATGGACCTGCAATAATACCCAAGACAGGAATAACAAACGGTCCAACGATGATGCCGATTGTGCTGCCCCAAATACCCGCTTTAGAGCCGCCATACTTCTTCACGCCAATCATGTTAGCGATATAATCTGCGCCAAATAGTAAGATAACAAATAAGACTTGAACTGACCAAAATAGCCAAGTAAATGTCTCAAATGAATAAAATACGCCGTATAGAATAAAAGCAGCAGCAATAAATAAAACGCTTGGAATAATCGGGTAAACTAAGCCGATAAAAGCAATGACAAACAAGATTATGATCATACTCCAATATAAAATATCCAATATAATCACCACTCCTTAGTATATGAAAAAAGCAAGGGATCCCCCCTTGCTTTTCCCGCTTATTCTTCTCCTAAAACCGCCTCTGCAATATTCACAGCATGGTCACCAATTCTTTCTAGATTGCTGAGTATATCTACATAAACGATTCCCGCTTGTCCGGAGCAAACTCCTTCACTTAAACGAAGTATATGCTGTTTACGCAGTTTTCTTTCCATTTTATCGATTTGTTCTTCTTTTTGCACGACATGAATAGCCGCTTCTTTATCTCCATGATCAAGTGACTCGAGTGCCTCTTTTACAGTAGAGATGGTCAGCTTGAACATTTCATCTAAATCATCCATAGCCGATTCAGTAATACTCACTTTATTTGCTTTCTTATAATCCATTAGCTCAATGATATTTTCAAAATGGTCACCGATTCTCTCAATATCTCTAATCGTGTCCATTAGCACCGTATGCTCTTCTGATTCATGATTGGATAGTGAGCTTCTTGAAAGGCTTATTAAATACTCTGTTATATTTCGATCTAAACCATTAATTGCATCCTCTAGTTGGTAGGCATTTTCAGAATATTTCTGATCCCCTGTTTTTAAGAACTTATTTGTATCCTCTAGACCATCGAGTGCGAATTGGCCCATTCTTAATACTTCTTCTTTCGCTTGTCCTAATGCTATCGATGGTGATTGTTGAATAAACATAGGATCAAGATGCTTAGCCTTATAATCCTTAATCGAGTCTTCACCTGGAACCAGCTTAGTAACAATCCATGCTAGTACCGCAATGAATGGAAATTGAATAATGGTGTTTGACACATTGTAAATCCCATGGGCAAACGCGACTGTCATTTCAGGATTTAACGCTAAGCTTTGCTCAAGATAACTTATAACAAATGTAAAAGGTTTCAATAGGATAAGGAAAATTGTAGCCCCAATGACATTAAATACAACATGGACTGCAGCAGCTCTTTTCGCAGCAACAGACGCTCCAATTGCAGCTAAAACAGCTGTGATTGTAGTACCGACATTATCCCCAAAAAGAATAGGTAATGCAGCATTTAAATCAACTAAACCTCCAGCATATAAACCTTGTAAAATTCCAATTGTCGCAGTTGAACTTTGGACAACAACGGTTAGCACAGTACCTACTACAAGACCTAAAATAGGATTATCACTCATGCTAAGTGTTAAGTCATGGAACGATTGTAAACCGCTTAGTGGTTTCATTGCACCAGTCATCAATCCAAGTCCGAAGAATAATGCACCTAGTCCGAACACGATTGAACCTATATTATTTACTTTCGCATTTTTAACGAATATTAATAATACTACACCGACAGCAATCATCGGTAATGCGTACTCACCTACATTAAGTCCAATGATAAAAGCAGTGAAGGTTGTACCAATGTTTGCACCCATAATAACACCAATTGCTTGTCTAAGCGTCATAAAGCCAGCGCTTACCAAGCCTACAGTAATAACTGTAGTTGCTGTACTACTTTGGATTAACACTGTAACGAGGATACCAGCTAAAACACCCATAAACGGATTCGTTGTAAAACGATCTAATATATCTCTAAGACGATCCCCTGCTGACCTTTGCAGTCCTTCTCCCATGGTTTTAATACCATATAGGAAAATACCGAGACCACCGATAAATTCAAAAATAATTTGCTGAACATTCAGTTCCAAACTATTCAACCCCTAAAAATATATTTCGACATTATTTTTAAAACCCCACACAATTATTAATGATTTTTGTTTTAAAAGTAAACGTTTCTCCGCATAAATTTACAAAGCCTTAACAAAAGTCTTTTATATTACAATTTGATTACAAAAACTTTCAGAAAAGTCGTTCAATCGCACGACTTGTACATCATTTGTAATCAAGTTAAAATAGATGCTGAAAACATTTAAGGGTGTGTTATGTAAATAATGAATGTATTTAAACAATTAATAAAAAGTTTGTATTCACCGAAGGACATTGCTTCCTATAGAACACAAGGAATTGGAAAAACAATTTTATATGTTTTTCTTCTTACTCTTCTTTCAGTCATACCAACAATTTACTTGCTAGGCTCTACCATTTTTGGCAGTTTAAACACTTTAGAAACAACAATAAAAAATGACTTTCCTGCCTTTGAAATAAAAGATGGTGAACTCATCTCTGAGGACGAAGTCCCTCTTACAATCAATCATGAGGACCTTTCAATTGTTTTTGACTCAAATGGCATTGTAAAAAAAGATGAACTGCTGAATTCAGAAAATACAATCGCCTTTCTGCAAGATGAATTTGTTTTTAATGCAGGCGGACAACAGCAGACTTATGCTTATTCCTTATTAGGTGACAAGTCTATCGATAAAGCGATGATTAGCGATCTCCTCTCATCAGCAGACTCTTGGCTAGTTATTATTATCTCAATCATGGCTGTAGTTATTTATATTTTTACAGCAGCGATAAGATTTATTGAAATATCTATTCTTGCTCTTCTTGGTCTCTTATTAATGAAAATAATGCAAAGAAAGCTCGAATACCGTTACTTATGGAGAATGTCAGCCTATAGCGTTACGCTACCTACTGTTTTCTTTACGATTATGGGGGCATTGCAAACGATTGTACCAAACGGGGCATTTATCAGCTGGCTCGTTGGAGTAATTATACTCATGCTTTCTATTAAAGAAATACCTCATAATAAGGAATAACAACTATATTAAATAGAAATAAACAAAAAAAGCTTCCCTAATTTAGGAGCTTTTTTTGTTTATTTCATTCTAAAGAGACAAGAAACTGCTCACCTATGTAAAAATAAAGGTTTTGACCTAGATTGCCTTTCCTCATATAACTTGCTTTACACTTTATATTCACCATGAAGCTCATCTAATACTTTCGATATGCTATGTAACCTTTCCCCAGCATGGTGACTTTGCAGCATTTTATTCTTCAATACTTTAGAAGCTGCATCCATCTGTTCTGTGCTCGCAAGCGTCTCTTGAGATATGGATACGTAATGATCCGCGTTTTTTTCTATAAGTGGAACGATGCTGATTAATTCAGCAAGCTCTTCTTGTGACAGTTCTATTAGAAGAGACACATTGGCTACTTCCCTCATCAAAATGTCAAAGCCGGTTCTACTCTCGATTACGGTTTTCATTTGCTCTTGAAAATGCGTACCTATTTGATCAAATTGATTTGCCGCTTTCGTTGAAATGGATTTCATTTGTCCAATCGTTGCTTTAATTTCTTCAGCTGCATTTCCTGATTTTTCTGCAAGGAGTCCTACCTCGTTTGCCACAACCGCAAAACCTTTTCCAGCTTCACCAGCCCTGGCTGCTTCAATGGCAGCATTTAAAGCAAGCAGTTTTGTCTGACCAGCTATTTGCTGAATGATGGAAACAACTTCTTCAATTAAGGTGGAATGTTGTTTTACTTCTCTTACTGTATTTGAAACATTAGCAAATTCAACTGCAAAAGAATCAATAACAGCTATTAAATTACCTAGTCCTTTTTCTCCCCCATTTGCTGCTGCTTCCATTTCTGTTGCTTTTAACATCATATTTTCCATACTTGTGATAATGTGTTTCAATGATTCTTTCATCTCATGAATTTTACTAATACTTTCTTCTGAACTAAATGACGTTTCTTCCGCTCCCTGCTTAACAATTGCAATGGATTCCATCAAAGCCTCATTATCTTCTATTACTTTTCCAGATATACCTGTAAGCTCTTCACCAGTTGCTGATAAATCCTTAGTCATGCTGGACATATTCGATAACAAATTTCGCATATGAGAAATCATTGCATTATAGCTTCTAACCAATGAAATGATTTCTGGTGTTGTCGAAGTCTCTTCTGCCTGTCCCTGCAAATTACCCTTTCTCGCATCCTTCATTATTGCGATAAGCTTTGATAATGGATTAGTTAAATTGCGAACTAATAAAATGATAATCCCTACCGTGGTGATCAAACTGAGAAGCACGGCAATGACCATATATTGAGCAATTTGCTTTATATTACTTAAATATTGAGTTTGAGGGATAGCAATCGTATATATTCCTCTCAACTCCTGAACGTTCCGGAACGAAATTGTATATAAATTCCCATTCATTTCACTATGTATCAGTCCATTTTGCTTCTTCTGTATTTCTTGTAAAACCAATGGATCGATGATGATGTCTGAATGTTTGCTGACATCAAACGGCTGCGGCCCTTTTTCAGTTATCAAAAAGAAATCCGCTTTAAAACCATCTTGAGACAGCTTTGCATCTTGCCTTTTTATTACTTGATTTATTTTCTTACTAAAACCATCCTCATTACCAACAAAGATGAGCATCAAGCTTTGCGACATTTCATAAATAAATTCTGCTTCCTTTTCCAATCGCTGCTCCATCAAATTAGTGACAGTTTCCTTGTATTTACCAAATGAGATCAAAGCAACAAAAGAAACAGTAATGAGAAAAATAATGATGACCGGCACTAATATCCGTGTTTGTAATGATAAATGACTAGTTAATCGCTTTGTTTCTGCTCTAACTCTCAAAATATCCCCCCTAAAAAAATTATGAAGGCTCATTGTAAAGAAAGTATAAAGATTGGGTTAAATTCCAATTAATTCTTTATACCCACGAATAATTACCTATTAATGATTTATTTTCTTTAATTGTTCTGATTGCAAATGGTCAAGCATAAATATTTGGTAATCGACCTAATTATTACAGGGGGTAGCCTTTATGAGAAGATTCGCAGCCTTTATCCTATTAATTGTTGTTGCTTACGCCATTTATTTCGACTTAGCAAATGGCACTCTACCCACAGCACAAGAAACCACAAATGAAAAACCTGCCGTACAAACTTCTGCTGAGGTTGCGCAATTTGCCTCGCCTTTTATTGAAAAAGAAGTAAGTCCTGGTGAAACTGTTTTATCTATTGTTGAGAAGCAGAATAAAGGATTAGAAAATATACCAATGAATGAGATTGTCTCTGACTTTATTAAATTAAATGAAGGAATTAAACCTGAGGAAATAAAATACGGGAAAGTCTATAAATTCCCAACTTACACTGTGGAAAACTAAAGTTTGCCATCAACATTCTTGTCAACTACAGCATTTCATTGATACAATGATTAAAGCGAGCTTTTAAAAAAAGTTCCATATAGATTCTAAACACGAAAAAAGGAGCGAATCTCCATTGAGTGAAATTATACATCGCACGAAAACTCGTCCAGTTAAGGTTGGACCGTTAACTATCGGTGGGAGCAATGAGTTGTTTATCCAAAGTATGACAACAACAAAAACGCATGATGTTGAAGCGACTGTTGCCCAAATCAAACGTCTTGAAGAAGCAGGCTGTCAAATTGTCCGTGTTGCTTGTCCAGATGAACGAGCAGCCGACGCCATTGCTGATATTAAAAAGCAAATAAACATTCCGCTTGTTGTCGATATCCATTTTGATTATAAGCTTGCCCTTAAAGCAATTGAAGGCGGCGCAGATAAAATCAGGATTAACCCTGGAAATATCGGCCGACGCGAAAAAGTTGAAGCTGTCGTTAAAGCAGCAAAGGAAAAAGGCATTCCGATTCGAATCGGGGTTAATGCCGGTTCATTAGAAAAACGCATATTGGAAAAATACGGCTACCCTACGGCTGACGGGATGGTTGAAAGTGCACTTCATCACATAAAAATACTTGAAGATCTGGACTTTCACGATATTATCGTATCCATGAAAGCTTCTGATGTAAACCTTGCGATTGAGGCCTATGAAAAGGCATCAAAAGCATTCGATTATCCGTTGCACTTAGGTATTACAGAGTCTGGTACATTATTTGCCGGAACAGTTAAAAGTGCTGCAGGCTTAGGCGCGATTCTCAGCAAAGGAATCGGCAATACCTTAAGGATCTCCTTAAGCGCTGATCCAGTAGAAGAAATTAAAGTTGCCCGTGAAATGTTAAAAGTATTTGGCCTTTCTTCCAATGCTGCTACATTAATTTCTTGCCCTACATGCGGTCGAATAGAGATTGATTTAATAAGCATTGCTAATGAAGTCGAAGAATATATTTCAACAATTAAAGCACCTATCAAGGTTGCCGTGTTAGGGTGTGCTGTAAATGGACCAGGAGAAGCCCGTGAAGCTGATATTGGGATTGCTGGAGCACGCGGTGAGGGATTATTATTCCGCAAAGGAAAAATCGTAAGAAAAGTCCCTGAAGACACGATGGTTGAGGAGTTAAAAATTGAAATAGATAAGATTGCAGAAGAATATTTTGCAAAACAGGAAGAAGAAAAGAAAGCAGCTGAAGCAGCAGAGACTGTCTAATGATTATATAAGAAAAGCACGGGGCGCCTTGCTCACCCTCAGGCATAGCTTAAGTCGCACAGGAGAAATGAAGGCCGATCTTTACCTTCAATTCCTGTGTGACTTAAGACCTCGAGGGGGTAGGACGCTTGCGCTAGACATCTTTCTTTTTGAAAATTTATACTTTCTTATCTTTCAAAAAAAGCCTGGCAATGATGCCAGGCTTTTCTTTTTGCCCTCTTTTAAAAGAATGGCAATATAAACAAACCGACAATTATGGAGATGGCACCTATACCAATCGCCCAACTGCCAAAGCCTGTTGCTCCTCTGCGGTTGGCTATGAATCCGAGTATAATTCCTGCAGCACCAAGTATAATCGGCATGACAAAGAGAGAAATAATAGATAAAACGAGAGCCGTAATACCTATCCCTCTGCCTTCCCCCTGATTTTCCCTTACACCCTCTCTTCCCCTATCATCATCATAAGAGACAGGAGGGGCAATTTCTGCCGCAGTTTCCTCTGAATAATCGCTTGAGACTTCATATTGGTTTTCGTCAATTTGCTTATTATGAAGAAGATCATAATCTTCATCATATCTTCGCTCTTGATCTGCCATCATGATCCCTCGCTTTCATTTTCAACTACTGTATTGGAGCATTTATTATTGTTTACGACTTTTACTGATTTAAAGATGTTAATGTTTAACATCTTTATTTTACAATGTATTAACATGAAAGGGTTTATCTGCTTCACCATATACGCTAAAATTAATTGAGGCGCATGATTTTTAATCGTCGTTTTTATTTTGTCATAAAAGGAGCGAACATCATATGAAGAAACGATTTGGAATAGACATTGATGGAACTGTAACGAGCCCCACCTCGATGATTCCTTTTTTAAATAAAGCCTTTCAATTGGAATTAACACTTAATGACGTAAAGCAATACGACTTATATCCACTTGTAGACTTAACACCCTCAGATTTTGATAAATGGTTTAAAGAAAATGAACCATCTATCTATCGTGAATCTACGATAGCTGAAGGAGCAAAAGCTGTATTGAATAGATGGGAACAAGAACATGAATTATTTTTTATTAGTGCACGAAATGCGGAGCTAATGGAAGTAACAGAAAAGTGGTTCTTAGAACATACGCTCGGATTCCACCACATCGATCTAATTGGCACCCATCATAAAGTCCAGGCCGCGAAAGACTATAAAGTCGATATTTTCTTCGAGGACAAGCATGATAATGCCGTGATGATCCATGAGGAATGCCAAATTCCAGTCATACTATTTGATACGCCATATAATCGTGACCCGATTCCAGAAGGTGTCATTCGTGTAAGCAATTGGTCTGAAGCGTCCGCATGGGTTGAAGATTGGCTAAAGGTTAAAAGTAAGTAACTAACGCAAATAATATGTAGCGAGCATCATTAAAAGTCCCAGCTAACAATAGCTGGGACTTTTTCAATACTTTAACAACATTCTGGACATTTACCGTATATTTCAAATTTATGACCAGATACATCATAGCCTAATAAATTTTCTTTTAAACTGTTCATTGGGCAAGTGCCAATTTCCTTTGTCTTTCCGCAATCAAGACAAATGAAATGATGGTGATGATGTTCATGAGAACAAGTAAAACGGAAATGCTTTTCTCCAGACAACTCTGTCATCTCAAATATATTTAAGTCTACAAACAAGGAAAGATTCCGATAAATCGTATCAAAGCTTAAACCTGGATAATTGCCTTTCATCTTTTCAAGGACATCTCTTGCAGTTAAATATTTATTGCTGTCCGCAAATAATTCAAGCAATTCCTCTCTCTTTCCTGTATGTTTGTAGCCTTGATCTTTCAATAATACCAATGCTTCACTTACATTCATTTTTACCCACCCTTTGCCTTTTGCGTTTTTACAAAAAATGACTAATGTGCTCTTGCTGGTCTTGATGAAGTTAACTTTTTAATTAGAATCGTTATTATTAATATTAACACAGCTATCAAAACAATGGTTCCACCAGGCGCAAGATCAAGATAGTATGCAAGCATTAAACCGCCTAAGACAGAAACCTCACCGAATACAATCGAATAAAAAATCGTTTGTTTAAAACCTTTCGCTATCCGCATGCTCGCTGCAACCGGCAAAGTCATAAGTGCTGAGACAAGGAGAATTCCAACTATTCGCATCGAAGCTGCGATCACAAGCGCAACCATTACGATAAAAATAAAATGAACGCTTCTAGCAGCTATACCTGAAGCTTTTGCATGTTCTTCATCAAATGATAATAAAAATAATTCCTTATATAAGATAATGATTGTAGCGATAATAATGATACTAATAATTAATATTAACCATAAATCCGCGCGGCTCACCGCACTCACACTGCCAAATAAGTAGCCAAAGAGGTCTGTATTGAATCCGTCTGCCAAAGAGATAAAGATTACACTTAAGCCTGTTCCTCCCGATAATATAATCGGAATAGCCAGTTCTTGATAATGCTTATATACGCTTCGCAACTTTTCAATAAACAATGACCCTGTTACAGAGAAGGCCATTCCTAAATAAATTGGGTTTAACCCGCTTAATCCTAGAATCTTCTTTTCAAGCAAAAGGCTAGCAGCTATTCCTGCTAAAGTGACATGACTGAGTGCGTCAGCGATCAATGATAACCTTCGAACCACAATATATACGCCTAATAATGGCGCAACAACACCGATAATCATTCCTGTTAAAAAAGCGTTTTGTAAAAATTCATATTGAAATATGGCTGATATCATTGCCCTGTACCTCCATGATGATGATGCTCATGCGATAAGATATGGACATCATGGCCATAAAATGCCGACATTTCATTTGTATCAAGATTCTCAAACTCTGCAGTTTCTCCATGAAAATGAAGCGATTTATTCATGCAGGCCACATGTGTAACTTTGTCCGAAATCGTCCCAATATCATGAGTAACTAATAATAATGTGATGCCACGTTCTTTATTCAAGTTTTCAAGCATGCCATAGAATGATAGAACGTGTCTGGCATCTACACCAACTGTTGGTTCGTCGAGTATTAGTAGCTTGGGATCACTTACTAACGCCCTCGCAATAAAGACACGCTGCTGCTGACCACCTGACAGTTCCCCGATATTTCGGTTTTTAAATTGAATCAGTCCTACAGATCCAATCGCCTCTAGAACCTTCTGTTTATCTTCTTTTTTCATGAATTTAAACAGGCCAATTTTTTTTGTTAATCCACTTGCAACAACTTCAAATACAGTGGCTGGGAAACCTGTGTTAAAAGAATTCGCTTTTTGCGAAACAAAGCCAATTTTTTGCCAATCTTTAAATTTACCTATTTCTTGACCAAAGAGCTTAATTTGACCCGACTGAACTTTTAATAAACCTAACATTAATTTAAGCATCGTTGATTTCCCAGAGCCATTAGGACCTACAATTCCTAAAAAAACACCCTCATTAATGGTCATGTTAATATGCTCAAGCACATTTTCCTTTTCATATCTATAAGACACATCCTGCATTTGAATCATTGGATGATTGCTTTCCTTCATTTCTTTCACCTTCAAAATTAAGAATCATTACGATTTACCACAAAAGGTAGTATACCGTATGTCACGTTTATTGTAAAGAATGGTGGATTGAGAGACGTCAGCTAAATAAAGCCGGATTTTCAAAACGCAACTAAATCAGCACTAAGGGCTTAATCGATTACCCGATGCTCGATGCTCCCCCTTTTATCATGCAATTTTAATGGAATAAAATAGTCACATTCCAAGCCCTCCCATCATAAGGTAAGATGTAGGAGTGATGCAGATGAATATTTTCGAAAACATCATTAATCATAAGGTGAGTAATATTACCGCAGATGAGTTACTGAAGTATGCTAAGCAATTCAATATCTCTGTTAAAAAAGCAGAGGCAGAACAAATTGCCCAATATCTTCGTGGGAAGAAAGTAAACATATTTAATGATAGCGAGCGTACAAAACTGATTAAGGAAATCGCGAAGGTTGCCGGTGCAGATACAGCTAAATCAGTAAATAAGCTATTTTTAATGTTTACTAAGTAATATTGTACTTACTAGGTTAACAAGGCATAAATAAAAGCGAGAAACAGCCCTAACTGTTTTCTCGCTTTTATTTTATCCTTCTTGAATTTCATCCAAAAGATTTTCATTGAATGCTCTTGAACGAAGCATCGCGATTTCATGCTTATATGGCGCTTTCTTATTTTTTTTATCTTCTCCCACATAGGGTGTTTCCAATATTTTTGGAACGTCCTGCAGCTGTGGATGATGCACAATATAATCAAGTGCCTTAAAGCCGATATGGCCGTAGCCTATATTCTCATGACGGTCTTTTCTCATTCCCCGCTCATTTTTACTATCGTTAATATGCAAGACTTTGAGACGGTCTAGACCAACCATTTTATCGAAGCTTTCTAACACGCCATCAAAATCCTCTACGATATTATAGCCAGCATCATTTGTATGACAAGTATCAAAACAAACAGAAAGATGCTCATTATGATGGACACCATCGATAATCATTGCAAGTTCTTCGAAGGTCCTGCCACATTCAGATCCCTTGCCAGCCATTGTCTCCAATGCAATTTGCACTCGCTCTTCACCATTTAATACTTCGTTTAATCCTTCAATAATTTTAGCAATACCTGCATCTGCACCGGCACCTACGTGAGCACCTGGGTGAAGAACAATTTGCCGCGCACCAATCGCTTCTGTACGATCAATTTCTGATCTTAAGAAATTCACTCCAAGTTCAAAGGTGGATGGGTTAGTTGTATTGCCAATATTAATGATATACGGTGCATGGACAACTATATCAGTCATTCCATTTTCCTGCATATGCTTTATGCCGGCTTCAATATTTAAATCCTCAATTTTCTTTCTGCGCGTATTTTGAGGTGCACCTGTATATATCATAAAAGTGTTTGCCCCATAAGATGCTGCTTCTTCACTTGCCGCTAGCAGCATATTTTTTCCGCTCATTGATACGTGAGAACCAATTTTAAGCACATTACCCTCTCCCTTTTAAAGAAATAAGCAGGCTGAAGTCGAGCTAGCCGCAGTGGGCTATACAGCATGATTATTTCCGTTTAATTCTTCTTTCTCTTTGTTTGATTTTATCCATTTTCCATTTCATCTTCTTTTTATAACCTGGCTTAACTTTGCGAGGTTTCTGCACAAGTGATTGCGCTTTTTTATCAATTTCATCCGTCTGTCTTATTCTGTTTTTCCGCTTGTTACGCTCATCAAGTTCAGACCATTCACCTTTATGGAGATCAACATGGTTGAACTCAATTCCCATCTTCTCCAGACGATTCAGTGCATCTTCATTAGCAGGATCATAAATTGTTAAGGCAATACCTGAATGTCCAGCTCTTGCGGTTCTTCCAACACGATGGATATAGAAATCTAAATCAGTAGGCAGCTCATAATTGATGAC
Organism: Cytobacillus purgationiresistens; assembly: GCF_030813235.1. GTDB lineage: Bacteria > Bacillota > Bacilli > Bacillales > Cytobacillaceae > Cytobacillus > Cytobacillus purgationiresistens. Next base: position 172,645 of record NZ_JAUSUB010000004.1, read on the forward strand.
ATGGCTAATGCCTTGAATATCAATACCTCTTGCTGCAAGATCAGTCGCCACAATATATTGGAATTCTAAGTCCAGGATCTGTTTCATCATCTTCTTCCGTTCACGAGGGTTTAGATCCCCATGGATACGACCAACCTTCATGCCTTTGCTCATCAATCCATCTGCCACTTCATCTGCTTTTTTCTTCGTATTTGTAAACACAATAGCTAAATAGGGATTGAATAAAGTAAGTGCATCATGAACGAGATTCACTTTATTTCTATGTCTTGAAGGAAGCAACTGATGATCTATTTTTGCTGCTGTTGCTTGTCTCGGCTCTATGTGAACATATTTTGGATTTTCCATATATTTCTTAAGGAATGGCTTTAGTTTTTCTGGAATGGTTGCAGAGAAAACCAGCATTTGTAACTTTTCTGCCATTCTTGCTGCAATTTGATCCACATCTTCTAAAAAGCCCATGTCCAGCATTAAGTCAGCTTCATCTATGATAAGCATAGATGCAGTATGGACTAGAAGGGCCTGTTCTTTGATTAAATCATTAATTCTTCCAGGTGTACCTACAACCACTTGCGGCTGTTTCTTAAGCTTCTCAATTGTTCTTTGCTTGTCCGTTCCGCCGATATAGCAGCGGGCAGTAATTGCCTCATCCTCAGGACAATGCGCTGTAATTTTTAACACTTCCTGATAGATTTGATTGGCAAGTTCGCGAGTAGGCGCAGTAATAATAGCTTGTACTTCTTGTTTACCATGGTCAATCTTTTGCAGCATTGGCAAAACATAAGAATGGGTTTTGCCTGTACCTGTTTGGGATTGCCCGATTGCACTCTCCCCTTTTAATATAGCAGGAATTAACCTTTCTTGAATTTCAGTTGGTTCGTAAAAACCTAAATGGTTAACAGCTTCTATAATAAATGGCTGAAAATTAAACTTATCAAATTTAGTTTCGTTCATATAATTAACTCCTTACATTTCATCGAATGTTAGAGAATAGAAAACAGAATCTTGGCAACGTATTCGATCCAGCTTTTTTTTACTCATCATGTTATTATAATAAAGTTTGGCCTAAATAACCACCCATACTTCACTATCCACTCTTATCATCGGCAAAAATCCTCGAATTCAAAAAGAAAACAAGGGATCATCCGCATAATACCTAAAACCATTTTGAGTTTACTGCATACTTTATATAACATAGATATTTTCCCTATTGACTAGAAATACAACTTTTGATCGAAAGGAGGAGATTGGATATGTTTCCTGGACCTAGACCACCCTTTCAAGGCGGAATGCCTCCTAATCAATTTATGAATCTGATGCAAGGACGGCCTCAAGCTGGCGGTGGAATGATGAGAAATGCACCAATGCCTAGAGCTGGAGGTGCTGCTGGTGGTGCCCGAGGCGGAGGTTTGCTTTCACGAATACTTGGCGGGGGATCACAAGCAAGAGGAGCAGCAGGTGCTGCGAGCTCATTAGGAAGCAGAGCGATCGGCGGCGCTGGTAGTAGTGGATCTGGAATACTGCAAACATTAACAAATCCCGGAGCGATAAATGGGTTCCTGTCAAATACACAAAAGTTTCTAAATACCGCAGGACAAATCGGGCCAATGGTTCAACAATACGGACCAATGGTAAGAAACATCCCTTCGATGTGGAAGCTATATCGCAGCTTAAAGAATATGCCTGATGCAGATGTAACAGAAGACACCACCGAGGAAAAATCGAAAACGAGCAAAAGCAAAAAACCAAAAGAGAAAAAGCTGGCGATAAAATCTGAATCCGAAACCCAGACCGTTAATGAAAAGCCGAAAAGAGCAAAAAGCCCAAATAAAGGGGAATCCGCGCCGAAGCTTTATATTTAAATTAAAGAATGCAGTTAGCATTCTTTTTATTTTGCCCGTCCATCAAAGGAAATATAAACTCCCTTTTTGTATTATTACGTTATGTCTTATATAATGGATTAGAAGAGATGGAACACTTGAAGCCATCTTAATTACAGGTACATTTCTAATGTATTTTTACAGATACAAAGCTAGATTCAGGGAGGATACTCGATGAAAATCATTAAAATCTCACCTCGTGGATATTGTTATGGAGTCGTAGACGCGATGGTTATTGCAAGGAATGCAGCTCTCGATCAAACTTTGCCGAGACCCATCTATATACTCGGAATGATCGTTCATAATAAACATGTAACGGATGCTTTTGAAGAAGAAGGAATCATCACATTAGATGGCAAAAATCGCGAAGATATCCTTGATCAGGTCGACTCGGGTACCGTGATCTTTACCGCACATGGTGTGTCACCGCAAGTAAAACAGCGGGCAGCAGAAAAAGGGCTTGTTACACTTGATGCAACTTGTCCTGATGTGAGCAGTACACATGATTTAATCAGCCAAAAGAAGGATGAAGGTTTCCAGATTATTTATATTGGCAAAAAGGGACATCCTGAGCCAGAAGGAGCAGTTGGCGTTGCACCAGATATTGTTCACCTTGTTGAAACGATTGAAGATGTCAATAGTCTGCAAATCGAAGGCGAAAAAATCCTTGTCACAAACCAAACAACAATGAGTCAATGGGATGTTGGCCATGTGATGGAACAAATCAAGGAAAAATATCCACACGCTGAGTTTCATAAGGAAATCTGCCTGGCTACTCAAGTTAGACAAGAAGCCGTTGCAGAGCAAGCTGGCGAAGCAGATGTATTGATAGTTGTTGGCGATCCGAAAAGTAACAACTCCAACCGTCTTGCTCAAGTATCAGAGGAAATCGCTGGTACGAACGCTTATAGAATTGGGGATATTTCCGAGCTCGAAATTGATTGGATTAAAGATGCTAAAACTGTTGGGGTTACTTCAGGAGCATCAACACCTACGCCAATTACCAAAGAAGTGATTCAATTCATTGAACAGTTTGATCCTGAAGATGAATCGACTTGGAATCTCGAAAAGAAAGTACCGTTATCAAAAATCTTACCAAAAGTAAGAAAACCAAAAACAGTGTAATATAAAAGGAGCAGTCATTTTATTTTTGACTGCTCCTTTTATAGATTAAATGAATTGAAATGGATCTGTATGAATAACTGAAGAAATGAATTGGACATCATACCCTTTTTCGGCACTCATTTTTTCCAGTTTTCTTGCCACACCCTTTTTCATGACCTTTTCAACATTATGACCAGGGTCAACAATATTTAAGCCCATCGTCAGCGCATCATGTGCAACATGATAATACATATCGCCTGTGACATATACGTCTGCACCCCTCATTTTGGCAGAAGAGAAGTACTTGTTCCCATCGCCTCCAAGTACAGCTACTTTTTTCACTTTGGCATTTAAATCACCAACAACTCTGACAGCCTTAACCTCTAATGTTACTTTCACATGCTCAGCAAACTCGCCTAATGTCATATCTTCCACTTCGCCTATTCTGCCTAAGCCAAGGATTTCCCCTTTATTATCGAGTTCATACACATCATAGGCAACCTCTTCATAGGGATGTGCTTTAATCATCGCCGACACGATTTTTCTCTCCAGCTGTGCTGGAAATATCGCTTCTATGCGCACTTCATTAACGGACTCCATTGTTCCCGCTTGTCCGATATGCGGATTAGCTTCCTCATCGGGTAAGAATTCCCCGACACCCTGTGAAGAGAAAGTACAATGACTATAATGACCAAGGGCACCTGCACCTGCATCACCAATAACCTGCTTCAATTCAGTTGCATTTTCTTCTGGTACAAAGACCACTACCTTTTTTAGAACAGTCTCATATGTAGGAACCAGCACCTCAGTATTGGTTAACTGCAAAGCCTCCGCGAGAAGATCGTTAACCCCACCTTTTGCTACATCTAAATTAGTATGTGCAGCATACACCGCTATATCGTGCTTAATCAGTTTTTCAATCATTCGGCCAGTTGGAGAAGCTGTGTCTATTTTCTTTAATGGTCTAAAAATAGGCGGATGATGAGCAATGATTAACTGTACATCATTTCTAATTGCTTCATCAACAACCTCTTCCAACACATCGAGGGCAACCATCACATTTTTCACTTTTTGATTTAAGCTTCCAATTTGCAAACCAATGGGATCGCCTTCCATTGCATAGCTTTTTGGCGAAAATTGCTCAAACAACTGAATGATTTCATGTCCGTTCACTGTTTTCATTTTCTTTTAATACCCCCTTCACTAAATGAATCTTTGCATGAAGCTCTTTTATTTTAATTGCATTTTCTTCTGAATCAGCAGCTTTTTCTAATTGACTTAAAATTCTTTGCCAATTCCTCATTTCTCTATCCCATTTTTTCAAGAATGGTGCGGGCTGCTGGTTGAGCAGGAAGGGACCTAATAATAAACCCTCTTCCAAATGTACATAGGACTTGTCCACTTCTCCTCTTTCAGCCACTAATATTTCGTAAATCTTTCCATCTTCTTCGATTATATCTTCAGCAACCAGCTCCCAACCGTTATTTCTTAACCATGTTCTAATCGAGATGGCACTAATATTAGGCTGTAATATCAGTCTTTGAACAGTCTCAAGCTGATTTTTCCCATTTTCCAGAATAGAGGCTATTAACGCGCCGCCCATTCCGGCAATTGTTACAACATCAACCTCTCCGCTGTTAATGACCGCCAGTCCATCACCCTTCCGTACGGATATAGCAGCTGTTAAACCCTCTGAGGCAACTTGGCCCTTGGCAGATTGATAAGGGCCTTCTACAACCTCTCCAGCTATTGCAGAGGTAACAATCCCCTGCTTCACGGCGAAACAAGGTAAATACGCATGGTCTGAACCAATATCGGCCAATCGATAGCCCTTAGGAATATAATTCACAACCGCCTCTAGGCGTTTGGATAATCTTTCTGTATTCATTTTCTTCACCACTTTACTATGTATAAACTCCAATGGCATCAGTGATACCTTTTTATAGTATAAAAAAAGTCCTCTACATATGCAAAGGACTTCTTTTAAAAACATTATTCAAGCTCTGATAACCAAGCTGCCATATCGGCTTCTTTACCTGCTACTAGCCCACCAGGCATGGCACCTTTACCATTTGTAAGAATTTCAACAATTTCATCTTCAGATAATTTGTCGCCTACGCCTGTTAAAGCAGGACCGACACCGCCTTGATATTGATCACCATGACAACTGATACAGCTTTGCTGATATATTTCTTCAGGATCTGCAGACGCCGTTTCTTCAGTTTGTGGCTCTTCTCCCTCACCTGCTAGTTCTTTCATATCGCCTAAACCTTTAAACGACACAAGGAACATCGCGCCAATCCCTAGGATAGCAATAAGAGCAAACGGTATTAATGGATTACGATTCAATGTTTAAACCTCCCTTATGTAAGTACTTCTCAATATAAGTAAGTATATACAAACAAACTCTATTTTACTTTAAAAATCCCCATAGGAAAAGCCCTAAAGTAAACTTTGTCACATCCTGTTCAAAATAATTTTAATTATAGAAAAGCGGATGGAGGTTGTTTAGACTGATAAGCATTGGCTTGAATGCCAAGAAAATGCCGATGGCTGCATTCATTTGAAACTAAGAGAAGAAGTCCATGTATCCTTAAAACGCTACGCAAACCACTCCAATGCATGTACATCTTAAAATTTCAAATCCAGAGAGATAAAAGAATGAACCTATTTAATACCAAATTCTAAAACAAAGAATAAAAATCAGGAAAACTCCATCATATCGATAGAGTTTTCCATTTGAAGAATATTATACATGTTTATTAACAGCCAATTTGACGTGCGATGACCATTCGTTGGATTTCTGAGGTTCCTTCCCCTATTTCAGTAAGCTTTCCATCTCGCATATATCTCTCTACATGATAATCCTTCATATAACCATAACCACCATGAATTTGAACCGACTGGTCTGTAATTTCCATGCAGATTTCAGATGCATACAGCTTACACATAGATGCTTCTTTAGAAAAAGGTCTTCCTTGATCTTTCAGCCATGCAGCTTTATACACCATATTCCTTGCCAACTCAATCTTCATTGCCATATCTGCTAACTTAAATTGAATCGCTTGAAAATGGGATAAAGAACGGCCAAACTGTTGACGTTCCTTTGCATATTTAAGTGCCTTTTCATATGCAGCTTGTGCGATTCCTACTGCCATCGCACCTATGCCTATTCTTCCGCCATCTAACGTAATCAAGAATTGTTTAAAACCCTCCCCTTTTTTGCCGAGCAGGTGCTCAGCAGGGACGCACACGTCCTCTAAGACAAGCTCAGTGGTATTGGAAGCATGGAGACCCATTTTTTCATAATTATCAATAACAGAGAACCCTTTAGCATCTGTCGGAACAATAATGGCACTTATTTCTTTTTTCCCATTTGTTTCGCCAGTGATAGCTGTTAAGGCCAAGTTCTTTGCATAACTTGCATTTGTAATATAACATTTATTTCCATTTATTACAAACTCTCCATCTTTCTCCACTGCTGTAGTCCTTGTCCCGCCAGCATCTGAGCCTGCATTAGGCTCTGTCAGTCCAAATGCTCCGAAACTCTCTCCTGTACAAATAGGCACGAGGTATTTTTGCTTTTGCTCCTCTGTACCAAAAAGATAAAGTGGTGCTCCTCCCAGTGAGATATGCGCCGAATAAGTAATTCCTGTCGATGCACAAGCTTTACTTAATTCTTCAGTTACAATTGCAAAACTAATTGTATCAGCACCCGCCCCTCCGTATTCTTCCGGAAAAGGTAGTCCCATTAATCCTAAGCCCGCCATTTTATTAAAAACCTCTAATGGAAACTCTTTCGTTCGATCCCTTTCAAGAGCACCCGGTTCAACTTCTTCTATCGCAAATTCACGGATTGTCTTTAAAATCATACGCTGTTCTGATGTTAAGTCAAAGTTCATGAATATCCCCCTTGATACAATATTTGTATACGCTTTCATTATTATTATATAGGGAATCATATAATTTTCACAAGATTTAAAAATTTTTAAAAATATTTTATTATACAAAAATAAAATATTTAATCATTTACCACTAATATTATTTAACTAAGATTCAAAGAAAATCCCTTTATACTTTCACTTTCCTTTACTTCTCTAGCATGAATGAATGTTTAAAATCGTTTTATTAATAAAATAATAATTATAAAAAAAATCTTTCAACTTAATTTTAAACACAAAGTCCAGTTTGCAATATAATAAACAATTCAGTAAAATAAGTTTTAAATAGTAGTGGTATTTACTGTTATTTTTTTCTGAAGCGATTGGAAAAAAGAAATTATATATGGTAGGATTAGAAAAATCAGATACACTTCCATATAATTCAAACATTGAACGAAATGGAAATTCCACTTTTTTACGTATTTTCCAGTGCAAACGCTTTCCTGTTCCAATAAAAAAATAGCTTACTTCATGGAGAAGTAAACTATTTTTTCAGCTGTTCATATCTTATTTTATTCTAAGAAATCCTTTAGTCGCTTGCTTCTGCTTGGATGTCTTAACTTACGCAATGCCTTTGCTTCGATTTGTCGGATACGTTCTCTTGTGACACCGAAAACTTTACCCACTTCTTCAAGTGTTCTTGTTCGGCCATCATCTAAGCCAAAACGTAGACGAAGAACATTTTCTTCTCTATCTGTAAGTGTATCTAATACATCTTCCAATTGTTCTTTTAACAGCTCATATGCCGCATGCTCGGACGGAGATGTTGCATCCTGGTCTTCAATGAAATCTCCAAGATGTGAATCATCCTCTTCACCTATCGGCGTTTCTAAAGAAACTGGTTCTTGAGCAATTTTTAAAATTTCCCTAACTTTTTCAGGTGTTAAATCCATGTCCTCCGCAATTTCTTCTGGAGATGGTTCACGTCCTAAATCTTGAAGGAGTTGACGTTGTACACGAATCAACTTATTGATGGTTTCCACCATATGAACGGGAATACGAATCGTTCTAGCTTGGTCAGCGATCGCTCTCGTGATTGCTTGACGAATCCACCAAGTAGCATACGTACTAAACTTAAAACCTTTGCGGTAATCGAACTTTTCTACCGCCTTGATCAAGCCCATGTTACCTTCTTGAATCAAATCAAGGAAGAGCATTCCACGACCAACATATCTTTTGGCGATACTTACAACTAAACGTAGATTGGCTTCAGCTAGACGTCGCTTCGCTTCTTCATCACCTTGTTCAATTCGATTAGCAAGAGCAATTTCCTCTTCTGCTGTAAGAAGATCTACACGGCCAATCTCTTTCAAATACATGCGTACAGGGTCATTGATTTTCACCCCAGGAGGTACACTTAAGTCGTTCAAATCAAATTCTTCTTCGTTTTTAGCCAATTGTTGTGGATTTGGATCAGAATCATCATTATCACCAACAAGTTCTACACCTTGATCTCCAAGGAATTCATAAAACTCATCCATCTGATGAGAGTCCAATTCGAAGTGGGCCATTCTTTCTGCTATATCGTCATAGGCGAGAACACCTGTTTTCTTTCCTGTTTCAACAATTTGCTCTTTTACTTGTTCCAGGGTCAACTCTGTATCAACCTCTTTTGAACGGGCCGATTTTTCAGCCATTTGTCCCCCTCCTTCCAAAAAATCACATAAACATGGAACAGCATAAATGTCTGTTATAAATTACTTCTTTTAAAATAAAGACAAATTTATGCAGTCTATATAAAAATTAACACGATGCAGTAGTAAGTCCAACTGTTAAAAGTCTAAAGCGACTTCCGTAACTGAATAATTTCCATCGCGATTAATGCTGCCTTCGCATAATCCTTTTGACGCTCTGCTTCTTTTTCTTCAAGCATTTTTTCTTTTATCATTATCATTTTTGGCTGATTCAACACCTGTTTTATATAATCAGATAATTCTTTATCACTTATCTCATTATTTACAGGCATCATTTCGATCTCTGCGACAATCCTTCGCAGTCCGTCATCATTGATAAAATGAATAAATGCACTGACATCAGAAGTATGACCGCTTTCATAAAAACCCAATAAATAAGTAAAAATAGCCTGATGCTCATCTATATGAAAAGTACTCCCTTGCAGCAATTCCTGTACTTTAAAAGCAATATCACCATTAGTTATCATATGTGCGAGCAATCTTCTTTCAGCCGTATGGAATGCAGGTTTTAGCTCGGATGAACGTTGCAGTGACATCATATGCTGCTGTTGAACATTACGCTTTTGATTAGGCAATTGCTTCTTTTTCGCATAATAAAGCTGCTTTTGCTGCTCTTTTAAAGCTTCCAAGGAAAGGGAAAACTCCGCTGAAAGCTGTCTGAGATAATGATCTCTCTCAACTGCTTTAGTTAAATTGCTGATCTCTTTTAATACTTCTTCGATATACAGGAGGCGATCTCCTTCATCATTAAGCCTTTTTCCTCTTCGCAAGTAACTCAGCTTAAAGCCCATGAAGGTTAAGCTCGACTCAATGACTTCATTACGAAACTTCTCTTCGCCAAATTGTCTAATATAATCGTCCGGGTCAAGACCTTCAGGCATTAGAGCTACCCTTACTTGACAGCCTGCATCTGTCAGCATTTCAAGCGCCCTGTTTGCGGCCTCAATTCCCGCCTTATCGGAGTCATAACAAATCGTGATTGATTGTGCATTCTTTCTTAATAAAGACACATGCTCTTCTGTTAAAGATGTTCCCATGGTAGCAACACCATTTTCCACACCCGCGCGGTCTGATGCAATCACATCTGCAAACCCTTCAAAAAGAACGGCTTTTTGCAGTTTTTTAATACTGGCTCTCGCCAATTGAAAATTATATAAAGTTTTACTTTTATTAAAGATTACTGTTTCAGGACTATTTAAATATTTGGGCTCATCGTCCCCTAGAGATCTTCCTGAAAAAGCAATCGTATTCCCCTTGCGATTCATAATTGGAAACATAATGCGATGGCGAAAGCGATCAAAATGGCTATCGTCCTTCTCCCGCTTAATAATCAGCCCCGCACGCTCCATTATTTCTGGTTTATACTTTCGCTTGAGTAAAAATTTTGAAACAAAATCCCATGAGTTAAGCGAATAACCAATTTGGAATTTTACGATGGACTCCATTGTAAATCCGCGATTTAATAAATATTCCAATGCGGGCTGACCATCCTTTGTATTGATTAGCAAATGATGGTAGAATTTACGTAAAAGCTCATGAGCTTCTATCATTTGCTGAATGTCAGGAGAAACTGTCTTTGATTGATTCATTAGGGCAGAATCTATATCCAGCTTAACATTTCCTTTTTCAGCAAGCTTCAATGCTGCCTCCTGAAAGGAGTAACCTTCCAGATCCATTAGAAACGAAAAGATATCCCCACCAGCATGGCAACCGAAACAGTGGTAAATTTGCTTATCTGGCGAAACAGAGAATGATGGTGTATTTTCACCATGAAATGGACAAAGTCCAAAATAATTTCTTCCTTGCTTCGTCAAACTTACATGGTCACCCACAACATCTACAATATCTACAGATTGTCTAATTTCGTTTATTTTTTCCTCAGCAATACGCTCCGCCATAAAACAACTCTCCCGCTACATTAGAGGTATTCTAGAAAAATTCCTAAATTCCTTCAAAATTCGACAATATTTTTGCCAACTGATCAACAAACCTTCGTCGATCTTCTGCTTTATAAGGTTTTGGTCCCTTTCCATAAACGCCTCTTCTTCGTGCTTTTGCAGATAAGTATCTCATATCCAAGGCTGTATGGATTTGACTCTCTTCGTATAAATTCCCCTTTGGTGATAATACGTAAACACCATTAAGTAAAAGAGTAGATGCAAGGCCAATATCCTGCGTTACGACCACATCCCCTGCTTTCACATGATTCATGATATATAAATCAACAGCTTCTTTAGTTGAATCCACAAACTTCCAAGCTGTGTCACTTAAATCATTCTTCATATGTGCATAGGAGGCAACAAATAGAACAGGGACCGAAAACGCATCAGCCATTTCGACAATTTCACTTTTTACAGGACAAGAATCTGCATCAACCAATATCATTGGTTTGTCTAATGTTCTTATAATTCTACATCACTCCGCATATTCCTTCTTTCAAAAGATAACTTTTATCTGAAATCAATGTCGAATTTTTTTTAAACCGAAACCTTGACTTCTCTCAATAAATAGTTTATTCGTTAAAAGTCAAGTCTAAACCTATTATGGTACATTTTTTATCACAATTTTTTATTATAGTATATGAACAGTATAATTTCCAGAGATTCTACTTCTAATAACCATTTTACAGAAAATTAAAATTACAATATCTAAGTAAACCAAAAATTGTGCGAGTGGCTTGCCCAGAACAATAACCTAACACGAACTGGCTTTTTACCTTCTCGCTAGTTTAACTAAAGACCTCGAGCCCCATAGCGGAGCTAGACAAGAAAAATGCACATAATCAAGATCATTATGTGCTAATCTTTAAGCAATCCTCTGCGATAATGATTTAAAACTAAATTCGCTGTTTCTTCCACTGCTTTATTTGTTACATCGATAACCGGACAATTGATTTTCTCCACAATCTTTTCAAAATAAGAAATTTCTTCTCTTATCCGCTCAATATTCGCATAGCTTGCACTGTCGCTAAGACCTAAGGATATCAGCCTTTCCCGACGGATTTGATTGAGCTTTTCTGGACTGATTTTCAATCCGAAGCATTTTTCCGGCGGTACAAGAAACAACTCTTCCGGAGGATCAACCTCAGGTACTAAAGGCACATTTGCCACCTTTAATCTCTTATGTGCTAAATATTGAGATAGAGGAGTTTTTGATGTCCTTGATACACCAACAAGGACAATATCCGCCTTTAGAATCCCTCTTGGGTCTCGGCCGTCATCATATTTCACAGCAAATTCAATTGCCTCTATCTTTTTAAAGTAATCATCATCAAGCTTTCTGACAATGCCTGGTTCAAAGAGCGGCTCTTTGCCGCAAATAGATTGAATTTGATCCATGATCGGACCGATAATGTCATAAGCAAATATATGTTCTTTCTTAGCTTGTTCATATACATGCTTGCGTATTTCAGGCTTCACCAGTGTGTAAGCAATCATTCCATTGTCCAGCTTTGCCAAAGCTATGACTTCATCAATATGCGAGATATCCTCTACATAAGGAAAGCGCTTGATTGTCGCATCCCCATTATTAAATTGGCTGATAGCTGCCTTGGTAACAAGTTCAGCTGTTTCTCCGACAGAATCGGAAACAACATAGATGATCGGCATTTTTCCCATCCCTCAACATCATCTCCTCTAGTTTCAAACAATTAATGATCGCCAGCAAGAGCGACAAAGGCTTTAGTCAAGTTTGTTTTTGTAATCCTGCCTATCACTTCAAAGCCTTTATCTGTTTCTCTTACAATTGGCATGCCATCTATTTGCTTATCAATTAGTTTCTGAGCAATATCAATTAGAAGATCTTCCTTCTTGCACATCGTAATATTAGGCATTCTTGTCATGATAATATTAACTGGAATCGCTGTTAACTCTTGTTTTCCAATGCTTGCACGCAACAGGTCTTTACGTGACAGCACGCCTACCAAATGCGATTCCTTATCGACTACGAATAGTGTGCCTACATCTTCTAAAAACATTGTCACAATCGCATCATACACAGAAGCACTTTCACTGACTACCACTGGGATTGATTGATAGTCCTTTACGTAAAGCTTTTTCATATTTTCAGTTAACAGCTGTGCACCTGTTTTCCCTGTATAAAAATACCCGACTCGGGGCCTTGCATCCAAAAAACCTGCCATTGTTAAAATAGCTAAATCCGGTCTTAATGTTGCACGCGTTAAATTCAGCCTGTCAGCAATATGTTCTCCAGTTATTGGGCCATTCTCTTTAACAATCTCTAAAATTTTATCCTGCCTTTTATTTAATTCGATTGTACTCACCACCTTAAATTAAAGCTTTCATTTTTAAGTACTTGAAAGCACCTTGAAAAACCGTGAGCCTGATACATGGCTATGGATAGTAGGAAGCACTTGAATGACGTATCTTATTATAGTCGATGCTATTTTCTTATCCAACAGCATAAATAAGGTTATACTTTTATATAATTATTATATACTAATTAAATGAAATGAAAAGAATTTGCTTTTTTAAAGTGAATGAGAAGACATATCTCGTCGTCTTCAAATAATCGGAAAGAGTCTGTCGGCAGAAAGACAGACTCTTTACTTATTCTATTACATATAACAGATAAAATGCGAACAATATGCTTGTTATTTCACAAGTATTGTATTCATATTCGCAAATGATTGAATGGATTTTGCCATTCTTGCCATCAGGCTTAACCGGTTGGCGCGAATTGCCTCATCATCAGCCATAACCATCGTATGCTCAAAATATGCATCTATCTCAGGCTTCATTGAAACAAGCAGTGAAAAGGCTTCACGTTCAGAAACATTCTGTTGAAGTTCCTTTTCTACATGTAAAACTTTTTCATATAAATGCTTTTCGAAATCATTTTCAAACAATTTGATGTTCACTTCACCAATCTCTTCTGCTTTTGAAGAAATATTAATAATTCGGCTCAAAGCCTCCACGCTTTCTTTGAAGCCCTCTGAATCCTTTTCTTGACTAAGTACTTCCGCACGTTTAATAAGTGCAGGAATCGAGCCAATCTCATTTTCTAATACAGCATCAATTAAGTCATATCTAATATGCTTCTCTTGCAAAATATATTTCAATCTGAGTTTAAAGAATGATATCAATTCAGCAGAAATAGCTTCCTTGTTACTTTTGTTAATGCTTGCTGCCTCAGTAAGCGCAATCGCCATTTCTGCAAACTCCTCAAGATTAATATGCCAATTCTGATCTAATAACGTTTGAGCAATACCTGCCGCTTGACGGCGGAGGGCATATGGATCTTGTGATCCGCTTGGAATAATTCCAATTGCAAAGCAAGAAGCAATCGTATCCATTTTTTCAGCTATAGATAATACAGCACCTACTTTTGAAGGGGCAGTATCATCTTCAGCATTTCTCGGCATATAATGCTCATTTATCGCCTTGGCAACGCCTTCTCTTTCGCCTTTTTGAAGGGCGTATTTTTCACCCATAAAGCCTTGCAATTCAGGGAATTCGTATACCATATTTGATACCAGGTCAAATTTGGATATTTCCGCTGCACGGTCAGCGTCAGATTTTTCTTCATCACTAAGGGATAAATACTCACTTAATTGATTGGTGAGTTGGCGCACACGATTAACTTTCTCAGCTAAAGTGCCTATTTCTTCATGATAGACAATCTTCTCAAGCTTCGCTAAGGATGTATCAATCTCTGTTCTTTGATCTTCTTTATAGAAAAAGTCTGCATCAGAAAGCCTTGCTCTTAAGACTTTTTCATTCCCTTTAGCTACCGTTTCAAGATGCTCGTGTCCTCCATTTCGTACCGTCACGAAAAATGGCAGCAATGTCCCTTCTGGAGACTTAACAGGGAAGTAACGTTGATGCTCTTTCATTGATGTAATTAATACTTCATCTGGAAGCTCAAGATATTCTTCCTCAAATCGGCCAAATAACGCAGTTGGATATTCAACTAAATTCGTTACCTCTTCTAATAAATCATCATCGACTGGAATAATCCACTTCTGGTCTTCTTCAATTCTTTTCAATTGAGTCAGAATTGCTTCCTTACGTTCGCTGGCATCAGCAATAACATACTGCCCTAAAAGTGCCCTCACATATTCCTTAGGCTCTTTCACTTCAATCGTACTCCCTAGGAAACGATGACCGCGTGTCCGATTGGAGGCTTCTACACCTGTGATTTCGAATGGGATGATATCTGTACCAAATAAAGCTGCTATCCACTTAATAGGCCTTACATAGCGAAGCTCTTGATTTGCCCAACGCATATTTTTAGGAAAAGTCATGGCTGTAATAATATGCTTTAATTCTGGCAATAAAGCTTTTGTATCTTGACCTTTTGTAAACTTCTTCACGTGCACATATTCGATGCCATTTACTTCTTTAAAGTAAATATCATCTGTGCTTACACCTTGTCCACGGCTAAAACCGATTGCTGCTTTTGTCCATTCCCCTTGCTCATTTAAGGCAATCTTTCTTGCTGGACCTTTTGCTTCTTCATAAATGTCATCCTGTGATTCATTGATTCCTTCTACGAGTACAGCAAGACGGCGCGGAGATGAGAAGGCATCAATATGATCAAAGCTCACTTTCTTTTCAAGAAGCCAAGCCTGCACCTTATCAGATAGCTGATTCATTGAGCTTGTTACAAACCTTGCCGGCATTTCTTCTAATCCTATTTCTAAAAGGAGATCCTTCTTAGTCACGGCTGTTTTCCTCCTTTGTTTGCAATATTGGGAAGCCTAGTTTTTCTCGCTCTTCATAGAAAGTTTTTGCAATTTTTCTTGCCAAAGTTCTGCATCGCCCAATATAACCTGTTCTCTCAGTTACTGAGATTGCTCCTCTAGCATCCAATAAATTAAAGGTGTGCGAGCATTTTAATACATAGTCATACGCAGGATGTACAAGTCCTTCATCCATTTGTCTGTGCGCTTCTTTTTCGTACACATTAAAAAGATTGAAAAGCATATCAACATCTGAAGTTTCAAAAGTATATTTTGAATGTTCGTATTCAGGCTGACCAAAGATGTCTCTTACTGTAAATCCATTTGTCCACTCAAGATCAAATACATTTTCCTTATCTTGAATATACGAAGCAAGCCTTTCAATTCCATAAGTAATTTCTACTGATACTGGCTTACATTCCAATCCGCCTACTTGCTGGAAGTATGTAAATTGGGTAATCTCCATCCCATCTAACCATACTTCCCACCCTAAGCCGGCACAGCCTAGTGAAGGATTTTCCCAGTTATCTTCTACAAAGCGAATATCATGTTTCAACGGATCAATTCCCAGGGCTATTAATGAGTTTAAATATAACTCTTGAATATTATCTGGTGATGGTTTCATGATGACTTGAAATTGGTGATGCTGATATAATCGATTCGGATTCTCTCCATATCGTCCATCCGCAGGACGTCTTGAAGGCTCAACATAAGCTACATTCCAAGGCTCCGGTCCGATTGCTCTTAAGAAAGTATACGGACTCATCGTACCTGCACCTTTTTCCGTATCATATGCTTGCATTAAAATACAGCCTTGTTCAGACCAATGCTTTTGTAAAGTTAAAATCATGTTTTGAATATTCATAAGACACCTCTTTCATTATTTCTATAGAACGGCATTCGAATAACAGAGATTAGGGAATCGATCTCTAGCCGCCGGAGCTAGACTGGTTTCATGATTAATCATTTTTTAAACCCTTTAAATAAAAAACAAAAAACTCCCGTCCCTATGCCGTAATTTGCCGGCATAGGGACGAGAGTTAACCCGCGGTTCCACCCTATTTGCTGCATAAAAGCAGCCACTTTTAACAATAATTAAGTATTAGTTGCTCCAGAGCGCCCTTCGTTAACCTTCTATACCCGGCTTCCACTGCCCCAGGCTCGCTTAGATAGTGTGAGTTAATTACTCTTCTCTTTCACCACAACAATTTAGTTGAATTTAAAAAAAGCATAGCGAAATTCAATGCGAAAGTCAATTAAAAATAATAATATCCTAAAAAGAGGTAAGACTTGATAACTACTTTACATGAGGTCTTTAAATTTCGACATCTGATTTAAAAACCGTTTTGTTTTTAAGTTCAATCCGGCATATTCATCATAGTATGCTGTGATAATTTTTTTCAGTTCTTCTTTGGTTGTGTCCTTAACCGAAATATTGCCTAATCTTGAAAGATCAAAATAATAAAATACCCGAAGCAACTTTACAGTAGCAGGTGATATCTTATAGTGATAAGGATCCTTTTCAAGACAGCGGTGACATATTAATCCACCTTCACGAATTGAAAAAGAAAATTCCCCGTCTGCACTTTTGCATACCGCACATTGATCTAAAATTGGATTAAGTCCCAGTTGATCCAACATTTTCATTTCAAAAATATTGATGATAATCTCAGGATCATATCCTTCACTAATCAAATTAATGGATTGGAGGATCAACTCAAACAGATAAGGATTAGGTTTTCGCTCATCCGTCCCTTTATCAGCTAAGTCCAATATGTAACTTGCATAAGCTGTTAGGAATATATCCTCTTTAATGGAACGCATAGACTGAATGACATCACCTTGTTGTAACCCGCCTAACCCTTTTCCTCTTTGCACTAAAAAATATCCATAAGTAAAAGGCTGGGTGACGGCGGAAAGCCGGCTATTCGGCTTCTTTGCTCCGCGTGCCATCACACCAACCTTGCCCCATTCGCGAGTAAAAAGAGTGATTACTTTGTTTGTTTCGCCATAATTAATTGTTCTAATGACAATGCCTTCACATTTTTCAAGCATATCATGTCACCATCCCTGTATTTAGACAAGCTATGAGATGGGAAAGTCAACCTCTGCTAGTTCTTCATCCTGACTATCGGGTATATCTTGATTATCGTTTTCCAACTCTTTAAAAAGAAGATATGTGTCAATATTACCCGTTTGCGAAAAGAGTTTCCAGGTAAAATCTTTCATCGATAACCCCACCTTTCGGTTAATACTAGCAATAAATATTCCTTTAACATTATCATAGCCTGTCTTGTGAAAATCATAAGACGAAAAATTTGTTAATCCATATCATGCATAAAAATCATCAAAGTAAAATAATTTAATTAAGGCTGGCCAATATTAATAGTCGTCTTCTCTAAAACCGAAATCCCGAAGCTGCGTCATCTTATTCCGCCAATCCTTCTGAACCTTTACCCATAGCTCTAGATAAACTTTTGTTCCTAAAAGATTCTCAATATCGACTCTGGCTCTTTGACCAATTTCCTTGAGCATCTTGCCTTGCTTACCAATTACGATGCCTTTTTGCGAATCTCGCTCAACGATAATTGTCGCCATCACATGGATGATATCCTTTTCACTTTTACGTTGCATTTTATCAATGATAACAGCAAGTGAATGCGGAATTTCCTCTCTGGTCAAGTGCAATGCCTTTTCTCTTATTAATTCAGATACAATGAACCTTTCCGGGTGATCAGTCACTTGATCCGCTGGATAATATTGTGGACCTTCAGGCAAATATCCATAAATTTGTTTTAAAAGGCCGTCGACATTATTTCCTTCAAGTGCAGATATAGGAACAATATCACTAAAATCATATTTGTCTTTATAGGATTCCATAATTGGCAGCAATTGATCCGGATGTACTCGGTCAATCTTATTGATTACAAGAATAATCGGTGTGCGAACAGACTGAAACTTCTCAAGAATGAATTCTTCACCTTTCCCAAATCCTTCTTCAGCATTGACCATAAATAAAATAGCATCTACTTCTTTAAGGGTATTCTGTGCAACCTTCATCATAAAGTCTCCAAGCTTATGCTTAGGTTTATGAATTCCTGGTGTATCAATGAAAATGTACTGCGCTTCATTTGTTGTTAAAACGCCTTGAACTTTATTTCTAGTTGTTTGTGGTTTATCACTCATGATCGCAATCTTTTGTCCAATGACCCTATTAAGGAAAGTTGACTTTCCAACATTTGGTCTGCCGATGATTGAGATAAACCCTGATTTATGTCCTTGTTCGTTATTCATTTAAATCCTCCGATGAAAATGCCCCAGGCAATAATTGTTCTACTGTTAGTTTTTGTATATCCCCATTCATATTGGTTAAGACAACCTGCATATCCTTTGAGCAAAGCTCTGCTATGACCTGTCTGCAAGCCCCACAAGGTGAAACAGGTCGATCTGTATTTGCAACTACAGCTAAGACCGTGAATTTGGTCACGCCCTCTGAGTAAGCTTTAAACAGGGCTGTGCGCTCTGCACAGTTACACATACTGTATGCCGCATTCTCTATATTACAGCCATGAAAAACTGTACCATCTTCTGCTAATAAAGCAGCTCCAACTTTAAACTTAGAATAGGGAACATAGGCTTTATCCCTTGCTACTTTTGCTTCTGCAATTAATTGATCTATATTCAAGTCCGTCTTCCTTTCCTATAAGGCTCGAGTGCCTTCTTTTATTTTACACCATTTCTTTTGTAAAATCATGGGTTGTTGTCATTTTGTAATAAAAAAATTGAATTTTCAGTAAATAAGCCCATATAATGTTTAGCTGTTCTGCCATTTTAGCTTATCCAATGCAGTTTATCAAACAGGAAATGATTATCGTCCTTATCCAATTGGTAAATTTCAATCCGTAATACTCTGACTCAAATCAGGTACTTTTCAAGGAGTAGGCAATCCGCAAGACAATAAAAAAGACTGGACTCAACAGGTGACAAGTACATTCACCTGATGGCCAGCCTTACCTACCAAAAATAATGACTAAGCTTTGGTATAAAAATAACAGAACCCACAATTATAGCTAATATTGCATAGATAAATACCGCTCCAGCAGCAATGTCCTTCGCTTGCTTTGCAAGGGGGTGCAAATCGGCTGTAGCTAAATCAACAACTCTTTCAATTGCTGTATTCACTAATTCAAGAGCCACCATCCCACCAATCGCAAAACTGATGAACAGCCATTCAATCCATGTCAATGAAAGAAACCAGCCTAAGAAAATAATAAACAGAGCCGATATGAGATGAATTTGTAAGTTCCTTTCTTTTTTTACAGCTGAAAATATACCCGAAAAAGCGTAAAAAAAGGATTCAAACAGATTGCGGCTTCTATTCGGTCGTTTATCTTTCCAATCCATACTCATCTAAAATATCCTTTTGGCGAGAAAACATGATTTTTTCCTCCTCAGCCGTTTCATGGTCATACCCTAATAAATGTAGAAATCCATGTAATGCTAAAAAACCTAACTCTCTCATAAAAGAATGGCCATATTCATCCGCTTGTTCTCTAGCTTTTGGAATAGAAATGATGATATCCCCTAATACTCTTGGAAGATCAAGCCCACTCAATGCAACTTCACCTTCACCAAGCTCTTCCATAGCAAAAGAAATCACATCAGTCGGACGGTCTTTATCTCTATATTCTCGATTGATCTCCTGTATTCTATCATTATCTACAAATGTAACAGAAACTTCGGTATCCGCTTCAACCTTTTCTAATTTTGCAGTGAAATTCAATAGTTGGTTGATCTCGGTCATATTTGCTTCTAATAACTCGTTTGTTTCATCTAAAAAATCTATCATCAAATTCATGCTTGCTTCACCTTCTGATTATTCATTTCAGGATATTCGATTCGAGAGTGGAATATCCCATTCAAAGTTTCACAAAAAGAGTGTGCTACTACCTCGATCTCTTTTAATGTTAAATCACATTCATTCAGCTGTCCATCCTGAAGACGATCGGCAATGATCTTTCTAATAAGGTCCTCAATCTGCTCTGGTGTTGGGTGGGACATCGAGCGTACCGCCGCTTCAACACTATCTGCGATACCAATTACCGCTGCTTCTTTCGTTTGTGCTTTTGGACCAGCGTAACGATAATCCTCTTCCTTAACCTCCAGCCCATTCTGTTTGGCTTTATGGTAGAAGAATTTTAATAATGTTGTACCATGATGCTGTTCAGCTATATCAACTATTTCTTTTGGCATTTTATTTTTACGTAGCATTTCCGCTCCATCGGCTGCATGTGCAATGATGATATTTTTACTCGTTTGTGGAGGCAGCTTATCATGAGGATTCTCAATATTCATTTGGTTTTCTATAAAGAACTGCGGGCGTTTCGTCTTTCCGATATCATGATAATAACACCCAACCCTCGCTAGTAATCCATTAGCACCAATCGCTTCACAAGCAGAATCTGAAAGGTTAGCAACCATGACACTATGATGATAAGTCCCCGGCGCCTCAGTTAAAATCTTTCTCAGAAGCGGATGGTTTGGATTCGAAAGCTCAATCAGCTTCATCGCAGAAAGCATTCCAAATCCTGCTTCGAAAAATGGAAGGAAGCCAATTGTCAGCACAGCCGACGAAATACCTGAAATAAATCCTGTAATAAAGTAAAATCCATATTCCATTAAATCAATTTGACCATTCCGCAAAAGCATGAGTGAAAGAATGACTAAAATATTTACAACCGAAACAAATAAACCCACTTGTAAAATCTTCGAACGCTGGTTATGTTGACTTAAAAACAAGATTCCCGCAATCCCGCTGCAAATGATATAAATCGCAGCAGTGACATGAAATGTCCCTGTAATGCCGCTGTTGAAAATCAAGCTTCCACATATGGCCAATATGACCGTATAGTACAGGGCCAGCTTCTCGCCTATAAGAATCTTTATAAGCATCCCTCCCATTGCAACAGGGAAAATATAGACAATTTCCGAGTATTCAAAGGCCTGAATATAACTGATACCCTTCATGAGCAATAGGGATAAAACAAATACTATGCTATAGACCAATAAATAATTTTGTTTTACGTCTTCAGAAACAGTCAGTTCGTGAAAATAGTAGTAAATTGCAGATAGTAATATGATGATCACGACACCTAGACCAATAAACGGCTGAATGGAGTTTTCATTATCCAGCATGCCTACTAATTCAAGCTGGCGATATACATCTCTGCTTATTAATTGATTTTGTTCAACGAGAATCTGTCCCTGAAGAATTTTGACAGGTTCAACCCCTTCAACAGCCGCTTGACGTGCCTCTTGGGTCGCAACAGGATCATAAAATTCATTTTGATAGATCGCGTATCGTCCAAGTTCCACAACTGCTAATTTCAAATTTGAGCTAAAGGATTTTAAATTTAATTCATTCTCTACCTTCTTTTTCGCATTTTCTACACCATCAGCTGGAATTCTCTCTTGCATAATATTATTTATAGCCGTTACTGTGACATCTTTGGCAAAGGATAGATCATTCGATTCTGCTTGAAGAAGCGCAATTAATACTTCGTCAGAAACTTCCTTGGTCACACCCTCGGTTAGCTTATCCTTCGTTCGCTTCAACTTTTCTTCTTGCGCTATTTTTTTGGGTGTCGACGCTTCCCCTTCGGCCTTTTCAGCCTCTTTTTCTGCTGCCTTCTTTTCTTCCTCAGCAATTTCATCATTTACTTCAGAGGCAGTATCAAAAATGGAAGTAATCAAATCAACACGGTTTTGGGCAATTTCTTTCTTAACCACATAAACGTCTGAAACTTGATTCTCCGCATCCTTTTTCTTTTTTTCAGTGCTTGCTTTATCTTCAATCGTTATCGGAGAGCGAATGGTTTGTTCAGCCACAGAAAACAGACTCAAATCCAATTTCTCCGGTCTTACGTTAGAGAACATCGTAGCATACATGATGATTCCAAGAAGGAGAAATAATAATACTTTCATAAATGTCATTTTTAAAAGATTTCTTATCTTTGCCATATACTTATGGATTTTCTCCAATTATTTTTCCTCCTATCTTGGCGGATTAGGTGCCAGATAAGCAGTGGCAGTCGACTGCAATTATGTAAAATAATATCAGCTTTCTTTAAAACTTTCATCTAAATTTTCAAATAAAACAATCAGCTATTCCTTCTTATATTACCCTAATTTTCCTATTTTCAGCAAATGTTAATTGAAAAGCGGAAGGGCCTTGCTCAGCCCTGACAAGCATAAGACGAGAAATTCGAAAAGGTTGACCTTCACCTTTTTGGATTTCTTGACTTATGACCTCGAGGGGCTAGGCCCTGCAGCTAGACAATCAGAATAGCGGAGGTGGCTTGCTTAGGGGCGAAAAATCTAAAAAGGCTGGTTTTTACCTTTTTTGTTTTTTCGACTTAAGACCTCGAGCCCCTAGCCACCGGAGCTGGACAA
Source organism: Cytobacillus purgationiresistens (assembly GCF_030813235.1). Taxonomy (GTDB): domain Bacteria; phylum Bacillota; class Bacilli; order Bacillales; family Cytobacillaceae; genus Cytobacillus; species Cytobacillus purgationiresistens. The sequence continues at coordinate 195,416 of NZ_JAUSUB010000004.1, forward strand.
AATAAAAAGCAGAGGCGACTGTTCTGCTCCAACAAGCTTGCAACAAGAAAGAATCGTCGTTAAACAGCAAAACCGCTGGAATCCAGCGGTTTAGTCCTCTTTCTGTTCATATGCTTGAATAATTCTGGCTACCAATGGATGACGAACTACATCACTCTGTTCTAAATGAATAAATGCAATCCCCTTTACTCCACCTAAGATTTCTTCGCCAACTATTAAGCCAGATTTCACACCTCTTGGTAAATCAACTTGGGTGCTGTCACCTGTAATGACCATTTTAGAGCCGAAGCCAAGGCGTGTGAGGAACATTTTCATTTGTGCCTGTGTTGTATTTTGCGCTTCATCCAGTATGACAAAAGCATCATCGAGCGTTCTTCCTCTCATATAAGCCAGAGGAGCAATTTCAATCGTGCCTCTTTCAATTAATCGTTGAGTATGCTCTGTTCCTAAAATATCATGAAGAGCATCGTATAAAGGTCTCAGGTAAGGGTCAACCTTCTCTTTCAAGTCTCCTGGCAAAAATCCAAGACTTTCCCCAGCTTCTACTGCCGGGCGCGTAAGGATAATACGTTTAACAAAACCGTTCTTTAAAGCGTTAACCGCCATCACTACGGCAAGATACGTTTTTCCTGTACCTGCTGGACCGATACCAAATACTAAATCATTTTGTTTCATCGCCATCAGATACTGCCTCTGACCTAAAGTCTTTACTCTAATTGGTTTACCTTTTGCATTTTTCGTAATTTCTTCTTCATATAAATCACGAAAATATTCAAGCGTGCCTTTTTGCCCCATTTGAAGGGCGTATATTACATCTCTTTGGCTAATATTAATTCCTTTTCGAATCACATAAAGCAGTTTTTCAATCACTTTTCCAGCAAGTTCGACTGCATCAGGTTCCCCTGATACATATACTGTTTCTCCTCTAGTGACTACGGAGACATTTAGCTGCTCTTCAATTATTTTTACATTTACATCTGCATTGCCTAGTAAGCTAATAGCCTCATTAGGGTCTTCAAAGTGCACATTTAGTGTTTTTAAATCCTCTGTCATTCTGAATCTCCTTGGATTATTGGTTGTCCTTCAGCAATATTCTCTATAATTTGGAAATGTATTGATAATGTTACTTTACCATTCTCTACTGCTTGGTGCAAAACATTTTCTCCTTTAATTGTAGCATTTTCATCTAAATCATTTTTTATCGCATTCCTTGCAAATTTTCTCGCCTCTTCTATTCCCTCTTTATGATCATAGATCTTAGTCATTTGCTCACTTTCTCTGAATGTTTTACTTGTATAGGATATAGGTATCTCCCATTTTAGAAACTTAAAATTCTTCACATTTTCTTCCGTTTCAAACTCTTCATATTTCACTTTTCCAAATCCCCAAACGGGCAGCGGCAATGACCCGAAGTTTATATAATGCTTGATCTGTTCATTACCTGTATAAACTTGTGAGGTTTTTTTAAGCGGAAATTGGACTTTTGACTTGTACCACGTCTCTGCGAAAACTTCCCCTCTTGCAGGGACAGTGTTCGTTCCCGCTTTCTCTTCCTCTTCATTTCCCATCGCACCTGAAACAAGAATTTGACCGGGTTTTACAAAGTCATTGATCTTAACCTTTGGTGTGCCTTCCTCAACAAACATGTCCACAATCATACCCTTTTTCTTTGCTATAAGATTTCTTGGACTAAATAATTCCGTTTTCTTTGGTTCATTTTTTTCTACCACTTGTAAATAGTAGGTTGTCCCCTTTAATTCCACACCAACCCATGTTAATTCCTTTATATTATTTGTAAGATGACGCTGAATTCCCTCAGGTTTATCAATAAAGAATTGCAGTTTGCCTTTCGAAACCCCAATCCCCTTTAATTCTTTCATCATTTTATATTCCGTCGCAGGATTTGCTCCTTTAATCTCTACGTTCCAAACCATATTGGATAACATAAAAATGATGATTAAAAATGCCAAAGCACCAACTAAGAATCCGCCATTTCTTAGTATTCTTTGTTGTAGAAACGGAAATCCTCTGCGTTTAATAAATTCTATTTTGCAATCACTTTTCCGAGCATAAATGCGGAGTCTCTTCACATCATCAAGTTTCATTTGAAATGTTACAATGTGGGTGCCGTGGCTTTTTACATTCCAAATCGAAATTCCATCTCGTGTCAGGGTATTAATGAAACGCTCTATTCCTTTTCCGCTTGTCCTAACTGTAATAATTCCCTTATAGAATTCCAACCATTGATTCTTCATATCTTCCTCCCATTGATTATGGTCTAAGCAGTCTACCGCTAAAGACAGAGGTGCCGATCATATATTCAGCACCTTTAAAAGCGGTCTGTTTGCCCTACTTGCTTATGCCATTAATGAACGCCCTCCAGCCGACCCAAAAGAAGATTTATTTAATATAAATCACTTGATCAATTTTACCTTCTAATAATATTTCTTCCGGTAAAATCGTTTTTATTACAAATGCATTTCCTTTTACCAGTAACTGCCCTTGTTTTAATAGCAGTCTGAGCTCTTTATCTGAAAACGCAAGAAGGCCACGGTGGTTCTCGATATAAATATGGATTTGTCCAATCATCGTTATTCTGGGCAAATCCATCATGACATCTTGAGGAAGTTCCATATTATTTGTCATCCAGCTACGTAAGAGATGTCCCCACTTTTTTGCCATAAAAAAAGAACCCCCTTTCATCTCATATGTATGAAATGAAAAGGGGTTCTAGCACCTTTTTTCAAGGCAAATATCATTATTTTCTCTTCATCGACCGATGAGGGTTCATGGATCGAGGCGGTCCAAGTATTTCTGACCATATGATCCCATCCACCAGTTTTTGATCTTTAATGGACATTGAAGGCTTGCTTACAGTACTTGATATCGGAGAGGTTACTCCTTGCGATTCAGTTGATGCTAAGAAAGCACTCGCTTTTTTCGCCGCCTGCTGCCGTTGCTTTCGTAACGCAGCAATCTTTTCCTCCGCTTCCTTCTTACGATCTGTAAATTCATGCTCAATTTTATCAGAAATATCTTTAGCGTATTCCCTCACTTGTTCTTCACTTATATCAACAAGCGTCGCTTCAGCATGTCTTGATTGTCTTGTTTGTCTCGGTTTCCTAGTTTCTTCCATCCGTCTGCTCTCTTGAGGCAGTGGATCTAGATCCGGCTCTGGCTCTGGCTGCTTTTGAGGCTGCCTTTGTTGTTTCTGCTGTTCTTTTTTATTCTTATTACCGAATAAAGAAGTCAGGATCCCGATAATAAAGATAATCAGAATTGGATTATCGAGTAAAAATTCCATGAAGAGTAATCCTCCCTTCTAAGGGATTGTTGAAAATAAGAATGATTAGTCATTCTTAGGTCCTTTTTTAGAATCATCGGACACTTTACTAATAGAATCCCTCATATCTGTATCTGCAGTGATATTCTGGATGTTCATATAATCCATTACACCAATATTTCCTGATTTAAGCGCATCTGCCATTGCTAAAGGAACTTGAGATTCTGCTTCCACAACTTTCGCTCTCATTTCTTCAACTTTCGCTTTCATTTCTTGCTCTTTCGCTACAGCCATTGCACGACGTTCTTCCGCTTTCGCTTGGGCAATATTTTTATCAGCCTCAGCTTGCTCTGTCTGCAATTCTGCCCCGATATTTTTTCCGATATCAACATCCGCGATATCAATGGATAAGATTTCAAATGCTGTTCCTGCGTCAAGTCCTTTTGCCAAAACTGTCTGTGAGATCATATCAGGGTTTTCAAGTACTTCTGTATGTCTTTTTGATGAACCGATTGTAGAGACAATCCCTTCACCTACACGTGCGATAATTGTTTCTTCACCTGCACCACCGACTAGGCGATCAATATTAGCTCTTACTGTAATTTTCGCTTTTGCTTTTACTTCAATACCATTAATGGCAACACCTGAAATAAATGGTGTTTCGATTACTTTCGGGTTTACACTCATTTGTACGGCTTCAAGCACGTCACGTCCTGCTAAGTCAATGGCAGCACTGCGTTCAAAGCTTAATTCCATATTCGCACGATGAGCGGCAATTAATGCATTTACCACACGGTCAACATTACCGCCAGCTAAGTAATGGCTCTCAAGCTGATTGTTTGTAACATCTAAACCGGCTTTATGCGCTTTAATTAGAGGGTTAATTACTCTATTCGGAATTACCCGACGTAATCTCATCCCGATAAGTGTGAAAATGCTTACTTTCACGCCTGCTGCTAATGCTGAAATCCACAGCATTACTGGTACGAATGTAAATAATACTGCTAATAGTATAATCGCTAAAATAACGATTACTACTGTAAAAATAGAAACTGGATCTAAAGCCATGTAATTGCCTCCTGTAAAATTATTTATTTAAATTCGGTATTTCTCTTACTACGACGCGAGTGCCTTCTGCTTTCACAACCCTGACCTTCGCATCCTTCAAAATGAAACCGCCTTCACTGACGACATCAATTCTTTCATTTTCAATCACAACAGTACCTGATGGACGGAGCCCCGTCAAAGCATAACCCTCCATGCCAACAAGTTCTGACCGGGTTTTATTAGAAATATAGCCTTTTTCCGTATGTGTGGAATCACTTAGAATGAGCTTCTTAAAAAATTTCATCTTTTTACCAAACACCTTTACCATTAAGATAGATGCCACAATCGCAACCACCATTGCGATTAAAATGGAAATCCCCATATGAAGAACATTGCCGCCAGCCATAAACAAACTGCCTATAATAGCTGCCACTCCTAGTACACCAGCAATGCCACCCGGCAGGAAAATCTCCGCGATAATTAAGCCAATTCCAATAATAAATAATATTAATGATTCATATCCTGCTAAACCAGCTACGAGATGACCATAAAAGAATAAAGAGAGAGCAGATAACCCCATAAAACCTGGTATTCCAAATCCGGGAGAATAAAGCTCTAATATAAGACCGAGACTGCCAATTGAGAGAAGGATCGGTACAATTACCGGATGTGTGATGAGCCGAGCAATCTTTTCCGCAAAGCTCTCTTCCACCATGCGTATTTCTGCATTTTCATAACCAAGATGCTTTAATAATTCAGCTCTTGTCTCAAAAGTTCCTTCAGAATAGTCGACTTCCAAAGCCTGACTAGCAGTTAAAGTCAGCAGTTTCCCTTCAGGTGCACCAAGCTCAGGTAAATCTACTGAGTCGTCCGCCATTGCCTGAGCAATGATTGGGTCTCTTCCACTTTGTTCAGCAGCCGCTGTCATTGCTGACAACCATGCAGATACAGCTTTTTGATCCGCTGTATTTCCCTGCTGATCAATAATCGCTGCTGACCCCATCGTTGCTCCCGGTACCATATAAATTTCATCCATATTCAACGAAATATATGCACCTGCGGATAGTGCTTGTTTATTCACAAAAGAAATTGTCTTTATATCTGTTGAAGAGAGCATGCGACCAATTTTCCCTGCTGCGTCTACTTCGCCGCCTGGAGTGTTCACTTCAAAAATGATTGCGGAAGCATTTTCTTCCTCAGCCGTTTGCACTGCTCTGCTTAAGAAAGAAAATAATCCTTTTTCAACTGTCTCTTCAAATGGGACGATATAGACAACTTCATTATTAGCATTTCCTTTAAATGGGATTACTAATAAAATTAACGCACTAAGAAACGAAAGGATGATGGCAAGCTTTCTGAATTTCAACTCTTTCCCTCCTTTCTTTCTAATTAACCCTTCACATTTTATACGGTTATATATAAAAAAGGTTTCAAAACTCAGCAAACTTTTTCATCATTATTTATTTATACTATTTATTGTACATGAATCCTATATTGATTAACAGGGAAAACCGGTAGAAATAAAGGGTTTTTACAGCTATCATAAAAAGATGAGTTTTTCATTTGCTATCTTTATCATTTCATAAAAAACAATAAAAAGACCGTGAGCGAATGCTACGGTCTTTCGTACATCATTTTTTATGAAAGGTGTTGTTGTACAAGTTTATTAATTAGTGATCCATCTGCCTTGCCCTTTAATTTGGGCATAATAGCAGCCATCACTTTACCCATGTCAGCTTTTGTGGAAGCGCCTGTCTCCGAAATCGTTTCTTCAACGATTTTTGATACTTCTTCTTCTGATAACTGTTTAGGCATATATAAATCTACGTACTGTAATTCAGTACGAATTTTTTCAACAAGGTCTTCACGACCTGCTTTGTTAAATTCATGGAGGGAATCCTTGCGTTGTTTAACTTCGCGAGAAAGGACAGTTAACTCCTGATCTGCGGTTAGCTCAGTTCCAAGCTTAATCCCTTCATTTTGCAATGAAGCTTTGATCATCCGAATAACAGTGAGTTTTTCTTTTTCTTTATTCCTCATCGCTTGTTTCATATCTTCATTTAAACGCTCGAGAAGACTCAATTACATACACCCTCTCTTAGAACTTGCGCTTTCTTGCAGCTTCAGACTTTTTCTTACGTTTAATACTAGGTTTTTCGTAGAATTCGCGCTTTCTTGCTTCTTGCAAAGTACCAGTTTTAGATACTGAACGTTTGAAGCGACGAAGAGCATCTTCAAGCGATTCGTTTTTACGAACGACGGTTTTAGACATTCTCTTTCCCTCCCTCCGAGCACAACACACTTACATTAGAAACATGGAATACCATGTACTTTGCAATTATAATATAACAGCGTTTGAAGGTCAACTGTAATTCGCCCTGTGCACAAGTTTGTTTTTAATTTATCCTAAATCACACGCATTTATATTTTTTTTTGTCTTTTTTCCTTCCTATGCATGTCCGCTGGGAGTCGCCCATATTAATTAAATGTAGGAGGGGAGAGAGCTTGGGTCAAATATTAGTTTTTTTACTGCTAATTGGCATTTTTATTTTCGGAATGACGTTGCTTAGGAAAGCCCTTTTTCATTTATCAGGAGAATCAACTAAAAGATGGCTAACTGCTTTTACCAGCAATCCCCTAAAGGGATTTTTCATTGGCATAGTGATTACAGCTATTATGCAGAGTAGTTCGGCTGTCATGGTCATTACCATTGGTTTAGTGGCGGCAGGACTCCTCACATTTCCACAATCAATTGGCATCATTTTAGGTACAAATATCGGAACAACCATCACCACTGAGCTCATTACCTTTAATATAGAATCCTTTCTCATTCCCATTGCTTTAACTGGCTGCGTTTTGGCCTTTATGAAATATAAACAGTTACAAAGCATCGGTATTGGCCTATTAGGGATCTCTTCTGTATTCGCTGCTATGAGGGGGTTTGAATACCTAGCTATTTCCATTAAAGAAACCCCGTGGATAAATGAGGTCCTTCTTACGCTTGATGGAAGTCATTTTTATGCAGTGTTAGCTGGTGTTATCATCACTGCCATTATCCAATCTAGCACTGCAGCAACAGGAATGATCATGGGCCTCTTAACTGCAGGTGCAATGAACTTAGATACGGGAATCGCTATCATGCTCGGTGCGAATATCGGCACATGTGCAGATGCTTTGTTAGCGGCGATTGGGGCGGGCAGAGAAGCCAAGCTCACTGCTTATGCCCATATTTGGTTAAACTTCATTGGGGTTGCCTTATTCTTTCCGTTTATCAACATCTTAGGAGAAATCGGAATGCATGCTGCCAATCAAATAGATGTCCAATTGGCTCATGTCAGCGTTTTATTCAACGTGATTACATCACTGTTCGTGCTTCCGTTTGCCCACCGGTTCAGCAGCTTCATTATTAAATTGCATGACCGTTAAGCTATTCTATAAGTAACAACCAAAAAAGGCTGTCGACAGAGTCTCGACAGCCTAACTGCACCTATAGAGGCGCTGCTTTTTTCATTAGTAATCTGAATCACTTGTTAATCCTTGTACAATAGCAATCCCCGAGCTGGCACCAATTCGAGTTGCTCCAGCATCAATCAATTTTTGTACATCTTCAGCACTGCGCACTCCGCCTGATGCTTTCACACCGATATCAGGGCCTACTGTTTTTCTCATCAATTTAATATCTTCGACGGTTGCACCACCTGTGGAAAATCCAGTTGATGTTTTAACATAATCTGCGCCAGATTTTACAGATAGCTCACAGGCTGTGACTTTTTCTTCGTCCGTTAGTAAACAGGTTTCAATGATTACTTTTGTCAAAGCCTTACCTGCTGCCGCTTCTACAACCGAGTGGATATCTTTTGCCACAAGTGTGAGGTCAGCACTTTTTAAGGCTCCAATATTAATGACCATATCAACTTCTGTCGCACCGTTTTCGATGGCATTTCTCGTCTCATACGCTTTTACTTCAGAAGAGTTTGCGCCTAATGGAAAACCAATAACCGTGCAAACCTTTACATCTGTACCAGCTAGGAGCTCACTTGAGAGCTTGACCCATGCAGGATTTACACATACTGAAGCAAACTTAAATTCTTTTGCTTCCTCACATAGTTTTTCAATTTGTTCTTGTTTTGTATCTGCCTTTAATAATGTATGATCAATCATTTTTGCGATATTCAAAGTCATCAAACTCCTTCCAATATTATATGTAGTTGTACGTACCTCATCATACCATCTAATTTTAAAAATATCGAGGGTATTCTCAAAACATCAATTTTAGAAAAAGGCTGTTTTCGTATACTTTGTTGCTTTTCGCGAGGTAGTGGTTGATTTCCTCATCAAGTGCTCGCTTTCCGCGGGGCGGGTGACTTCTGCAGGCTCTCACCTGTCCCGCTGCTCCCTCAGGACCCTCCACACCCGTTCCAATCAACTTTGTTATCAATGGTTTGTCTTATCAAAACCTATGAAAAAACAACAATCTTTTAGAAAACAGCCTAGAAAAAAGACCAAATCACAAGTAACAAAAAAGGAATTACCAGTTAAGGTAATTCCTTTTTATTATACAGCTGCCCCTTCAATTTCATCCATCACGCGAACGAATTGACCTTCATTATAAGGATAGCCTGATTTAGTGATTTTTACTTTTACAATTTGACCAACCATTGCTTCTGAAGCTGGAAGAATGACTTTTAGATAATTATCCGAGTATCCAACATATAAATCGCTGCCTGTCGCTTCTTTATATGGTTCTTCAGGAATCACTTCAAGTACATCATTCTCAAATTGGCTCGCATATTCCTTAGCTAGCTGATCAGATAAGCTGATGAGGCGATGAACGCGTTCATTTTTGATTTCTTCATCAATTTGATCATCCATGCGCGCAGCAGGAGTGCCAGTCCGCTTTGAATAAGGAAATACATGGAGTTCCGAGAATTTATGCGCTTTTATAAAATTATATGTCTCCATAAACTCCTCTTCTGTTTCCCCTGGGAACCCTACGATGACATCTGAAGTCACAGCAAGACCTGGCAATACTTCTTTTAAACGTTGTAGGCGTTCTGCGAAAAATTCCATTGTGTACTTACGGCGCATCCTTTTTAACACTGTATTAGAACCAGATTGAATAGGGATATGAAGATGTCTAACAATTACGTTGGACTGATCAATTACTTCTATCACTTCATCGGTAATTTGACTAGCTTCAATGGATGAGATACGAATCCTTTTTAACCCACTGACTTTGGTTTCTAAATCTTTCAACAGCATTGCTAGGTTATAATCTTTTAAATCTTCACCATATCCGCCAGTATGAATACCCGTCAGCACGATTTCTTTATATCCAGCATCCACTAAGCTTTGTGCTTGGCGAATTACTTCTTCAGGATCTCTTGATCTCATTAAGCCGCGAGCCCATGGAATGATACAGAAGGTACAGAAATTATTACAGCCTTCTTGAATCTTTAATGATGCACGTGTCCGGTCAGTAAATGATGGTACATCTAATTCTTCATACACACGGTTTTTCATGATGTTACCTACACCATTAATCGGTTGGCGCTCTTGTTTAAATTGCTCAATATACTCAAGCATCTTCACACGATCTTGTGTGCCTACCACAATGTCCACTCCAGGAATGGCCATAATTTCTGCAGGAGAAGTTTGCGCATAACAGCCTGTTACACAAATAACCGCATCCGGATTTTTCCGAATGGCTCTTCTAATCACCTGACGACTTTTTTTATCGCCGGTATTTGTTACAGTACAGGTATTAATCACATAAACATCTGATGAAGTTTCGAAGTCTACTCGATCATAGCCTGTTTCTTTAAATAATTGCCAAATGGCTTCCGTTTCATAATGGTTCACTTTACAGCCAAGTGTATGAAATGCTACTGCTGGCATATTAATTCACTCCATTAATTCAAAATGATACGAAACGGCTGCTAATACATAAAGAGGCGCCGTTTCTGTTCTTAAAATTCTAGGTCCTAATCCACAAGAGACAAATCCGTTTTTCTCTAATAAAGAGACTTCTTCCGTAGTCAGGCCACCCTCTGGACCAAACACAATCATAAGTGATTGTCCTATATCCATCGATGAGATTGCTTTAGAAAAAGCAGAAGCTTCCCCCTGTTTTCCTTTTTCTTCAAAAGCGATCAATTTGATATCATAGCTTTTGCTATGATCAAGAATCTCTTTTAAATTCAGCGGGCTATTGATTTCTGGAATGATTGTACGGTGGGATTGTTCAGATGCTTCCTTTGCAATCTTTTTCCATCGATCTAGCTTTTTCGCAGCCTTCTTCTCATCCCACTTTACAATTGAACGGGCTGATGTAAAAGGGATAAACCTATGTGCACCTAATTCTGTTCCTTTTTGGATAATCCATTCAAGCTTATCCCCTTTAGGCAATCCGCTCACAATCGTCATATTGATTGGAAGTTCTGAAGAGCTCTCAATCCATTGTACAACTTCAGCTTCTATGGATTCAGCGGTCATTTTCACAATTGTGCATTCGGCACTTTTTCCGTTAGGAGCAACACAGATAATTTTATCGTTTTGAGTCATTCTCATGACCCTATTGATATGATGAAAATCCTCGCCATTTATGGCAAAACGATTTTCGCTAATAACTCCGTTTACAAAATATCGCTGCATATGAAATCCCTCACTAAACGAATAAATAGGGGGAACAAATTATGGCTTCCCCCTACCAACAATTACTTTTTCTTTCCGATAATCGCAACCCAATCTTCCATTTGAATCGTTTCAACAATGTCAAATCCTGCAGCTACAATTGCATCTTTTACATCTTGTTTTTTCTGTTGAATAATGCCAGATGCTATGAAGTAACCGCCTGTTTTAACAGCTCGAGCTACATCATCTGTAAAGCGCAGGATGACTTCAGCTAAAATATTAGCAACAACAACGTCAACTTGTTCATTTACACCATCTAATAAGTTGTTCTGGGACACATCGACACGATCATGCACCTTATTCAACTTAATATTAATTCTTGCAGAATTAACAGCCACTTCATCTAAGTCAAGGGCTTTCACTTTCTCTGATCCAAGCATTGCAGCAGCAATACTTAGAACGCCAGAACCTGTACCGACGTCAATCACTTGGTCCCCATCCTGGATCGTTCTTTCAAGTGCTTGAATGCACATCACGGTCGTTGGGTGAGTCCCAGTTCCAAACGCCATTCCCGGATCAAGCTCAATAATTAACTCATCGCTGCTAACAGGTGTGTATTCTTCCCATGTCGGAACAATTGTAAATCTTTCCGATATCTTTACAGGGTGATAATACTTCTTCCACGCGGTAGCCCATTCCTCTTCATTCACTTCACTAATACTTACTTCATTCTTACCAATATCAATATTAAATAAAATCAAATTGTTAATCGCTTCTTTGATTTCTTCGACTGTTTCACCTAAGAAACTGTTGATTGGCAGATAAGCTTTTACAATGACACCTTCTGTCGGGTAATCTTGCGGGTCGAGCTGGTAGATTTCGCCGAATTGATCCCTTCGTTCCTTAATTAGTTCGAATGGATCCTCAATAACCACTCCACTTGCTCCGGCTTCATGCAAAATATTTGAAATCGGCTCTACTGCTTCATTTGTAGTATGAACACTAATTTCTGACCATTTCACTACTACCACTCCCTAATTCTTAATCACCTTTAAAGGCTCTTTTTACTTTTGAAAAGAAACTTTCTTCCTGTTCTCCTTGAGGGGCTAGGCCGCTCACTTCAGCAAATTCTGAAAGCAACTGCTTTTGCTTTTCAGATAGCTTTGTAGGAGTAATAATTCTGATTAGGATATGCTGATCTCCAGTACCATATCCTCGTACATTTGATACACCTTTGCCCTTCAGACGGAATTTCGTGCCTGTTTGTGTCCCTGCAGGTACCTTAAGCTTAACTTTACCGTAAAGGGTTGGTACTTCGACCTCATCACCAAGAGCTGCTTGAACGAATGTGATCGGCATTTCACAATAAATATCATCGCCATCTCTTTCAAAAAACTCATGAGAACGTACATGGAACACAACATAAAGATCTCCTGGAGGTCCACCGTTTATGCCTGGCTCACCTTGAGCACTCACGCGCAATTGCTGTCCATCATCAATGCCGGCTGGGATTTTAACGTGAATTTTACGGCGCTTCTTCACTTTTCCGTCTCCGCCACAAGTAGAACATTTATGTTTGATCTGTTTTCCTGTACCATCACAATAATTACATGGTCTGCGGTTAACAATTTTACCAAAAGGCGTATTTTGCTCAACATTTATTTGGCCAGCACCATGACAATGACTACATGTATCTGCCTTTGTACCCGGTTTTGCTCCTGATCCATCACAAGTTTCACATGTTTCTTCACGTGGAATCTCGATATCTGTTTCTTTACCGAATGCAGCATCCTCAAAGGATAATGTCATATTATATTGAAGATCTGCACCTTGTCTTGGCGCATTTGGGTCACGGCGTCGTCCACCGCCTCCAAAGAATGTGCTGAATATATCTTCAAAGCCGCCAAAGCCTTCAAAACCGCCGCCGCCGCCTCCAAAACCTTGATTTGGATCGGTATGACCGAATTGATCGTAATGGGCCTTTTTCTGATCATCGCTTAACACTTCATAAGCTTCTTTTACTTCTTTAAATTTTTGATCAGCATCTGCTTCTTTATTAATATCCGGATGAAACTTTTTGGATAGCTTCCGGTAAGCCTTTTTTATTTCATCCTTAGATGCACTCTTACTCACTCCAAGGACTTCATAGTAATCCCTTTTATCCATGATTACCACTCCCCGATTCATTTCACATAAAATTTATTGTATCATTCCTCAAACAGAAAACGCAATAATAAAGAAAAGCGAAAAGGCCTCGACCTGCCCCGTCAAGCTTAAGACAAAGCGGCTGGTAGGTTTTTGCTTATTAGCTCTCGGACAGGTTGACTTAAGATCTCGAGGGGCTAGGCCCATTGTGAAAAGAAAAGTCGCTCGCCCATTATCCATCTTTCTTTCACTTCGCTTTCCTGTAGATAATTCTCTACTTTTCGTTTATAAAAAATAAAAGCCAAAGCCAAGTGGAACCTGACTTTGACTTTTTAAGACAATGTTTATTTATTTTTTATCATCATTAACTTCTTCGAATTCAGCGTCAACCACATCATCATCAGATGATTTTTGTGCACCTTCTCCTTCGGCACCTTGAGCAGCTTGTGCTTGTTGAGCAGCTTCCTCATAAAGCTTCATCGTTAATGCTTGCACGATTTCTTGCAAAGCATCTTTCTTTGTGCGAATTTCTTCAAGTTCGTTTTTCTCAATTGCAGCCTTCAATTCATCTTTAGCCGCATTTGCTTTAGTTACTTCAGCTTCATCCACTTTACCTTCTAGGTCTTTAAGTGTCTTTTCTGTAGTAAAGACTAATTGATCTGCTTCGTTGCGAAGTTCTACTTCTTCTTTACGCAATTTATCAGCATCCGCGTTTTCTTCCGCTTCTTTTACCATTCTTTCGATCTCATCATCAGAAAGGCCTGTAGAAGATTTAATTGTAATCGCTTGTTCTTTATTTGTTCCTAAATCTTTGGCACGGACGTTTACGATACCATTTTTATCAATATCAAACGATACCTCGATTTGCGGAACGCCACGTGGTGCTGGAGGAATATCTCCAAGTTGGAAACGGCCTAATGTTTTGTTATCCTGAGCCATAGGACGTTCACCTTGAAGCACATGGATATCAACAGCAGATTGATTATCTGCAGCAGTTGAGAACACTTGAGATTTAGATGTTGGAATGGTTGTATTACGTTCGATTAGTTTTGTGAATACAGCACCCATTGTTTCGATACCTAGTGAAAGTGGTGTTACGTCTAATAATACAACGTCTTTTACGTCACCAGTGATTACTCCACCTTGAATCGCCGCACCCATTGCAACAACTTCATCAGGGTTTACGCCTCTATGAGACTCTTTTCCAATTTCTTTCTTGATTGCTTCTTGGACTGCCGGGATTCGAGTAGATCCACCGACTAGAATTACTTTATCAATTTCAGATGCAGATAAATCAGCATCTTTTAAAGCTTGGCGAGTTGGTCCCATTGTACGTTCAACTAAATCTGAAGACAACTCTTCGAATTTTGCTTTTGAAAGTGTTACTTCTAAGTGAAGTGGACCTGCTTCTCCTGCTGTAATAAACGGAAGAGAAACTTGTGTAGATGTCACTCCAGATAAATCTTTCTTCGCTTTCTCAGCAGCATCCTTCAGTCTCTGAAGAGCCATTCTATCTTTCGAAAGATCAATACCGTTTTCTTTTTTGAACTGTTCTACTAAAAAGTCAATAATTACTTGGTCAAAGTCGTCTCCACCAAGACGATTGTCACCAGCAGTTGATTTAACTTCAAATACACCGTCTCCTAGCTCAAGGATAGATACGTCAAACGTACCGCCACCAAGGTCGTAAACTAGAATGGTTTGGTCTTCATCAGTTTTATCCATACCGTATGCAAGTGCTGCAGCTGTTGGTTCATTGATAATACGTTCTACTTCAAGACCAGCAATTTTTCCTGCATCCTTTGTTGCTTGACGTTCAGCATCGTTAAAATATGCAGGTACAGTGATGACCGCTTTAGTTACTGATTCTCCAAGATAATCCTCAGCATAGCCTTTTAGGTATTGAAGTATAATTGCTGAGATTTCTTGTGGTGAATACTCTTTGCCTTCTGCTTCCACTTTGAAATCTGTACCCATATGGCGTTTAACAGAAAGAATTGTGTTAGGGTTTGTGATTGCTTGACGCTTGGCAACTTCGCCGACTTGGCGCTCACCGTTTTTAAATGCTACAACAGAAGGTGTCGTTCTGTTACCTTCTGGGTTCGGAATAACCTTTGCTTCTCCGCCTTCTAACACGGACACACATGAGTTTGTTGTCCCTAAATCGATACCGATAATTTTGCTCATGTTCCATACCTCCAAATTATGTAATTATTGATTCACTTTTACCATCGCTGGGCGAATGACTCTATCTTTCAACATATAACCCTTTTGAAATTCCTCAACAACAATATTCGATTCAAACTGATCGTCTTCCACTTGCATCACCGCTTGATGGATATGAGGGTCAAACTCTTTCCCTACAGATTCAATTTGTTCTGCACCTTCTTTTTTCAAAGCTTCAACTAAACTGCGGTAAACCATTTCCATCCCTTGCTTTAAGGAATTAACTTGGTCATTGTCAGCTTGTGTTTGCAATGCTCTTTCAAAATTATCGATTGCAGGCAATAAATCAGAGATTAGGCTTTGTGATCTATATTTTTCAGACGCTTCACGATCCAATTTAGCGCGGCGTCGGGAATTATCAAAATCAGCTTGAAGACGCAAATAACGATTTTCAGCATCAGCTAATTTGCTTTCCAATTCGGCTGTTTTCGCTTTTAAATCAGCTACCTCAGCAGTTTCCTCAGATTGTTCATTCGAATCTTCTGTATTCAGGTCAGCAGCTTCTTCAAATACTTCCTCAATCGTGTCATTTGTGTTTGCTTCATCTGTTGTTTGGTCCATCTCTTGATTCAATTCTTCTTTTAACTCATCTTTTTTCTCTGCCAATTTTTTCACCTCCCTCAAATCATGTTGTTTAGTTTAAACCTTCGTGATATCACAGTTAAATGGGTGGAAAAGCTTGATTCCACCCATTAATCAATATCTCCAGGCTCACTCGTTCTGATACAGTTTTGAAAGCTCGATTGATAGTCCATTGCTTAAATATTGAAGCAGGCTAATCACTCGAGAATACTCCATTCTTGTTGGTCCAAGAATCGCAATGGTTCCCAATTGCTCTGCTCCTATTGAATAACTTGCAGTAATCAAGCTGCAATGATCCATGGCAGAATTGTTATTCTCCCTGCCAATTTTCACACTTATCCCCGCTTCATTCTTACGCATAAGATCGTAAATGCCCTCTTCATGTTCAATCATATTTAACAAACCCTTTACCTTATCAAAATCATGGAATTCAGGCTGGCTTAATATGTTGGTCTTCCCGCCAAAAAACAATTTTTCACTTGCTGGCATTTTGATGGTATCCACAATAGAACTGAGCATTAAATCATAATGATGGATATGCTGACGAAGCAGGACAGCGACCTCTTTATAAATTTTGTTATTCAAACTTTCAAGCGCAACACCTGTTAAGCGGTCATTTAATATATTGACCATCTTTTCAATGTCTCCGGAGTCCATAGTTTCAGGCAAGTGAAACATGCGATTCTCTACATGCCCGGAATCAGTAACGATGATGGCAATGGCTGTGTGATCATTCAAAGGAATAATTTGTATTTTCTTTAATTTATTATCTCTTACTGCTGGTCCTAATACAATAGAGGTATAGTTTGTCATTTCAGAAAGTATTTTTGCTGATTTTTGCACTACCTTTTCTAACTCATAGATTCTTTCAACAAAAATAGATTTAACCTGATGAACCTCCTGTTTATTCAACCGCTGTGGAGACAACAAATGATCCACATAATATCTATACCCTTTTTCGGAAGGAATCCTCCCTGAAGAGGTGTGTGTCTTTTCAATAAATCCAAGCTCCTCTAAATCAGCCATCTCGTTCCTAATTGTCGCCGAGCTAAAAGAAATCTCACTTTTCTTGGACAAGCTTCTAGAACCCACCGGCTGTGCCGTTTGAATAAAATCATCAACAATTACTTGAAAGATCATTAATTGACGATCTGTTAACACAGTAATCACCTCTGTTAGCACTCTTTGCTAACGAGTGCTAAATCTACTAATAAATTATCAAAACAATCGATGAGTGTCAATCATTTGAGCATATTTATCTAGAGGAACCCTTTACTTAATAAATGATTGAAAAACTTCATTCCCTAACAAATACCCTTTTCTAGTGAGCTTAATAGCATCTCCGTCTAGTTGTAAAAGTTGTTTCTCAATATGTGTTTGAATTTCTTCACCAAAATATTGCATTGGATTGGCTGAAAATTTTTCTTCAAATCGGCTGATCGAAACACCTTTTATTTTACGAAGTCCAAGAAACATTTCCTCTTCCATTTGTTCGGCCTTTGTCGGTTTCTGTTCTTCGATAATCGGCAATTTCCCTTCTTTAAGAGGATCCATATATTTTTTCAGCGGACCGTAATTAGAGCGCCGATATCCGTTTACATATCCGTGTGCACCAGCTCCAAATCCATAATACCATTCATTATCCCAATAGGTTAAATTATGCTTGCTCTCAAAACCAGGCTTGGCAAAATTACTGATTTCATATTGCTCAAATCCTTGTTTTTCCATTTCATCCATTAATGTTTCATACATCGCTGCTTCTGCGTCTTCACCCGGGGTTGGCAGTTTCCCTTTTCTCATTAAATTATAGAAGACCGTTTTTGGTTCTATGATGAGTGAATACCCTGAATAGTGCTGAATATCAAGTGTAAAGGAGGTAGCCAGCGTTTCTTTGAAATCTGCTAAGGTTTGACCAGGCAAACTATAAATTAAATCGATGCTAATATTTTCAAACCCTGCATTCTTTGCCGCTTCAATTGATTGAAAAACATCCTTCGCACGGTGAACTCTTCCAATTCGCTTTAAAAGCTCGTCATTAAAAGTTTGAACACCGAAGCTAATTCTGTTCACACCTCCTGCACGGAGCAAAGAAAGCTTTTCAGCTGACAGATCTCCCGGGTTCGCTTCAAAGGTGTATTCAACGTCTTCGGCAAAAGGCATGTATTTATTAATCGTTGATAGCAATTTTTCTAGTTGCTGCACGTTTAAAGCGGTCGGTGTCCCTCCGCCAATAAAAATCGTTTTAAACTTTGTATATGGTGCATCCACTAATGTAAGCTCGATCTCTTTATCCAGGTAATCCAGATACTCATCAACCGGCTGCCCCTTCAAAAAGACTTTATTAAAATCACAATAATGGCAAATATGTTCGCAAAACGGAATATGAATATATGCCGCATTTATCATTTCTACACAACCTTTATTATTTGAAGAGGATGTGAACTCTCCAATGAATTCTCATGGTAACTAAGAAAAGCGCTGGGCAACCTTGCTCAGCCTCAGGCATAGCATAAGACGTGCCAACAGAAAGGTGTTCTTTACCTTTCTGGGAGGATTGCTTAAAACCTCGAGAGGGCGACGCTGGTGCTAGACATTTTTCAAATTTAAAAAATCTATACTCAATATCTTATAAACAAAAATAGGTTAGCGCATGCTTTATGAGAAAGCATACCTAACCTATTATAACAAAGCAATTGATTTACTTTTTAGGATTAGTATCATCCATTTTAAGGACGGCCATGAAGGCTTCTTGAGGCACTTCCACTGAACCAACTTGCTTCATTCTCTTTTTACCTTCTTTTTGCTTTTCAAGCAATTTACGCTTACGGGAAATATCACCGCCGTAACACTTAGCCAATACGTTTTTACGAATCGCTTTAATCGTTGAACGTGCAACGATTTTTTGCCCAACTGCAGCTTGAATCGGCACTTCGAATTGCTGGCGCGGAATTAATTCCTTCAACTTTTCAACAATGATCTTTCCACGTTCATAGGCAAACTCATTATGAACAATGAAACTTAATGCATCGACTTTTTCTGCGTTAAGAAGTATATCCATCTTCACTAGCTTAGATGGTTTGTACCCTATGAGCTCGTAATCAAAAGATGCATAACCTTTTGTATTGGATTTTAATTGATCAAAGAAATCATAAACGATTTCAGATAACGGAATTTCGTATGTGATATTCACACGGGTTTCATCCATATATTGCATATCAATAAAGTTCCCGCGCTTGATTTGACAAAGTTCCATAATCGCACCCACATAGTCATTCGGCGCCATCATAGTTGCTTTTACATACGGCTCTTCAATACGATCAATCTTTTGTGGATCTGGCATATTTGAAGGGTTATCCACCTTTACTTCGGTTCCATCTGTTAAAACAACATCGTATATAACACTTGGAGCCGTTGTAATCAAGTCAATCTTAAACTCTCGTTCGATTCGTTCTTGAATAATCTCCATATGAAGTAATCCAAGGAAGCCGCAGCGAAAACCGAAGCCCAATGCTTGAGAAGTTTCGGGCTCAAACTGAAGCGCGGAATCATTTAATTCAAGCTTCTCTAGCGCTTCACGCAAATCATTGAATTTGGCGCTATCAATCGGGTATAGACCGCAATAAACCATCGGATTCATTTTTCGGTAACCAGAAAGAGGTTCAATTGCTCCATTCCTCGCACTGGTAATTGTATCCCCTACTCGTGTATCTCCTACGTTTTTAATTGCCGCAGTCAAAAAGCCTACATCACCAACGGAAAGTTCATCGAGCGGAGTGGACTTTGGTGTGAAAACACCAACTTCAGTTACTTCAAACTCCTTGCCTGTTGCCATCATTCTAACTTTATCGCCGACCTTCACTGTCCCTTCGACTACGCGAATATAGGCAACAACTCCACGATAAGCATCATAAAGAGAATCAAAAATGAGCGCTTTTAGCGGGCCTTCAGGATCACCAATCGGTGCGGGCACTTTCTCCACAACTTGTTCAAGAATATCTTCAATACCGATACCTGCTTTAGCGGACGTTAATACCGCCTCTGAAGCATCAAGTCCGATCACTTCCTCAATTTCATTACGAACACGCTCTGGATCCGCACTTGGGAGGTCAATCTTATTAATAATTGGCAAAATTTCCAAGTTATTATCAATCGCTAAATAAACATTAGCCAATGTCTGAGCTTCAATCCCTTGCGCAGCATCCACTACTAATATTGCACCTTCACAGGCAGCAAGGCTTCTTGAAACTTCATATGTAAAATCAACATGCCCCGGTGTATCAATTAAATGAAAAGTATAAACTTCCCCGTCCTTGGCCTTATATTTTAATTGAACCGAGTTTAATTTAATCGTTATACCCCGTTCTCTTTCAAGGTCCATGGAATCCAAGAGCTGATTCTTCATCTCCCTGGATGTTAAAGCATTGGTTTTCTCAAGAATCCGATCAGCCAGGGTAGATTTACCGTGATCGATATGAGCAATGATAGAAAAATTCCGTATCTTGGATTGCCTATTAAGTCTCTCTTCTCTGTTCATGAATTATATTTCACTCCTATATTAAAGCGCAGTGCGTCTCATCATCCTTATGGTCACTCATCAATGGTTTTTTACTCTTTAAAAATCCCACAAAAAGGAGTCACCTAAGACGCTAAAAGCTAAAAATCCCTCTATCTGTAAGTTAATAGAATCCTGTTTATATTAAAAACATAGCGATACTATAGTATCTTACATTGAGCAAGTCTATACTCTACATCGTTACACATTCCCTAATAGAGAACATACATATTGTAGATTATATCAGTACCCAAAGGAAGATTCAACGCTTATCCGATTAGGAGAGAAATCGCTCAGCCGTTCTTGCCTCGACGTTTTGTTCATAAAAAGAGAAATAGCGACCTCCATTCGTCGCTATTTCTCCTGTATAAGCTCACTGATATAATTAATCCCCTTTTCTGTAAGTGAGCGTGTTCCCTCGGATAGTCCTTTTCCTAAGGATGAAAAGAAGTTATAAACTTGCATCTTTTCTAATTGATCCTTTTTCCCTTCTAAATCATGACTTGAAACGTCCTCGCCTAGTATCGCCGCTTGTAATTCACCATCTGCAGTCTCCCCAACAGTCAAAGCGCTTTTATATGCCGGATCCTCGTAGCCTCTCATATTGTGTATGCCGTCATTGGCTTTTTGCATCCCGAAGAGAACAGATACAAACATCAGTGCAATAAGGCAGGAAAGCTTAAACATAAACATCTTCATGGTTATCACCTAACATTCATTTATTCTTTATCTGCTTTCTGTTCTGCCGACTGATTAACTTCCTCTGCTTGCCAATAGTATTCGCTGATAACTTCAGCCAGCGCTTCAGCTGAACGATCAAGCTCCTCATAGGTGTTATCCAAGCCGCCAAATTCAATTAAAATAGCCTTATCTGATAAGTCCTGGTTAAACTTGCCGTTTGTCCCTTTTCCTTCTTTCGTAAAACTCCCTCTGCTGACACCTTTATATTTTTTCTGCAGCCTTTGATGCAATTCATTAGCGAATTGTAAATTCTTTTCATAATTTACATGTTCGCCGCCAACAACAAAAGCCAGCTTTGCGTAATTTTTACCATCTAATTTTTTTGTCGTTGCTTCCTTTCTTTTTGAATCCCGGTGGATATCAATCAGATAGGTTAAATCACGCTGCGAAGAGACTGCCGCCTCCACTACCTTTCTAGATTCCTGATAAGAATAACCGTATGTCAGTCCTTTTTTACTTAGATTGGCTTGAACATCCGTTTTTTCGACAACAGTGCCGATGCCTTTACCCTCCAAGGCCTCCTGCAGCTTATCTCCGATTTTAGTCACATTCATTTCTGGATGATAGGCACCATCAGGATTGTCCACTCCCTTTAGATAAGGAAGATAGGCTTCAGTATTATGTGTGAAATAAATATAAGCCACCTTTTTATCACCTGTCGTCATTGCTGGAGTTTGTTCTTTATTTGTATCACTAGGTTCATTCTTCACCTCTGCTGTATTAACAGCTTGTTCATTTGCTTGTAACACTTCAAGCGTAGGGGAAGACTCTATTGGCATATTTGTGTAGTCTGTTCCTTCTCCAGCAACAATTATCTCGCTATCGAAAATAGTTAACGCAGGCAATTCTCTTCCAAAAAGGCTTCGGGGATCATCGAAGCTAATATTGGTCGATAATTGAAATAACGCACTCACTACACTTGGTGCTTCTGT
Source organism: Cytobacillus purgationiresistens (assembly GCF_030813235.1). Lineage (GTDB taxonomy): Bacteria > Bacillota > Bacilli > Bacillales > Cytobacillaceae > Cytobacillus > Cytobacillus purgationiresistens. Next base: position 217,557 of record NZ_JAUSUB010000004.1, read on the forward strand.
TTTTTCCTCAATACTCTGAAGAAAATAATGATTTTCCCAGCCAAACAATTTATAGAGCATGTCTCCTGTCATAGACTTGGCTGCCGTATTGACAGAAGATGAGGATATTCTATATTCCGGCTTCAAGGTAGTTAACGCTCCGCTGATCGAAAATATCATGAACAAAAATAATAAAAATCCAATTAATCCTTTTACCAAGCTTGTCCACTGCACCTCAATCAACAATCCACTTTGTTTCAGGGTTTTCACGCGTTCACCTCTATCCCGCAAGTCTAGTAAATCCTATGACTTTACTAGAGATGATAGAACCAATAATCTTTTTTATCTCGTATAAAAACCTGCGTTATCTTGATTCACACTTTTATGAAGTGCTGCATTAAGACCGCTCGCAAGAAGGTTTGCCATATCTTCAATAAAGACATCTACTTCTTTCGGTGTGACCATCAAGTTATGACCGATTGGTGAAAGCACCTCATAAATGAGCTTTCGCTTTTCTTCCTCTGGCAAAGTACCCACTATTCCTAAAAATGTTTGCCGCTGCTCTTCTTCAGGCAGATCCTCATCTGTAAGCTTTCGCTTTTCTCCAAAGTTCATGCCAGCAGGCGCCAGAGCTCTAGATGGTTTATCCCCTTCACGAAGCTCTTTTCCGAAATGTTTTAAAATGAAATCAATCGTATCACTCGTAATAGAAACCGCATCCACAACGGTTGGAACTCCGATTGCGATAACTGGAATCCCCAAGGTTTCTTTGCTTATTTCCTTACGCTTATTCCCTACCCCGGATCCCGGGTGAATACCTGTATCAGAGATTTGAATAGTAGAATTAACTCTTTCAATCGACCTTGCAGCTAAGGCATCTACCACGATTACAAAATCAGGCTTTGTTTTCTCCACAATCCCAAATAAAATATCACTCGTTTCAATACCTGTCAGTCCCATTACTCCAGGAGCGATCGCACTTACCGGTCTGTATCCTTCTTCTACATTTTCTGGCTGCAATTCATAGAGATGGCGGGTGATTAAGAGATTTTCACATACTTCTGGTCCCAAAGCATCTGGAGTTACATTCCAATTTCCTAATCCAACAACCAAACAAGAAGCCGTTTCATTTATCCCAATCTGTTTAATGAACTGTGCCATTTCTTGCGCAAACACCTTCTCAACTTGCAATTGAAGGTCCGTATCTTGCTGTCTGATACCTAAAACCTCGAGTGTTAAATATTTCCCTTCTTTTTTTCCTAATAGTTCTGCACCTTGTGCAGTGACTTCCACAAAAGAAACTTTTATTCCATTTTCATCTTTTTCTTTTATGATGACACCTTCCATTTGTGATTGGTTTTCCTCCTTGTGGATACCCCTTTCTTCCAAAATCAATTCTCTTGCTTCCACTGCTAAATCCGTTCTAATCGCATATTTACTTAAATCTAAAGGTTCTTTCATCGATAGCCCTCACATTCGATTTTGTCTTCTATGGAATTTAATAAATAGAAAATACAGTTATTTTTAGCTTTACCTTTTTCGACCAAAAACATTCATGAATATCCAGAAGAAAAACAAGAGACTCTTTGTAAATTAGAAAGGTGAGTATTGCATTATCGGTGCGTGTTTGATAAAATATCACTTGTTCTTAATAATTGTTAATGAATGCGAAAGTCGGGTATATATAATCTCGATGCTTTTTTGTAGGAGGTGAATGGAATGCCAAACATTAAATCTGCTATCAAACGTGTAAAAACAAGCGAAGCTCGTAAAGCACACAACGTAACAGTTAAATCTAACATGCGCTCTGCAGTTAAAAAAGTTGAAGCTGGTATCGTTAATAACGACGCTACTGCAGCAACAGAAAACTTTGCACTTGCATCAAGCAAACTTGATAAAGCCGCTGCGAAAGGACTTATCCATAAAAACGCTGCAGCTCGTAAAAAATCTCGTTTAATGAAAAAAATGAACTCTTTAAACGCATAATTTTAAAGATTCACGGCTATCTGAACTCGGATAGCCTTTTTATTTTGCCTTGAAAACTGAAAGGCGGAAGGACCTCATTCAACCACCTTGAATCCCTCGCTTTCTCGGCTACTTTGGAGATTTTATCCTGACTTAGCGGGGAATCAATCGTTTTCTCAGCTATTTTTGGGATTTCATTCTGACTCAGCGGAGAATTACGCGTTTTCTCAGCTATTTTAGGGATTTCATTCTGACTCAGCGGAGAATCACGCGTTTTCTCAGCTATTTTAGGAATTTCATTCTGACTCAGCGGAGAATCACGCGTTTTCTCAGCTATCTTAAAAATTCTATCCTGACTCAGCGGGGAATTACGCGTTTTCTCAGCTATTTTTAATATTTTATCCTGACTTAGCGGAGAATTACGCGTTTTCTCAGCTATTTTTAATATTTTATTCTGACTTAGCGGAGAATTACGCGTTTTCTCAGCTATTTTTGGAATTTCATTCTGACTCAGCGGGGAATCACTCGTTTTCTCAGCTATTTTTAATATTTTTTCCTGACTTAGCGGGGAATCACTCGCTTTCTCAGCTATTTTAGGAATTTCATTCTGACTCAGCGGAGAATCACGCGTTTTCTCAGCTATCTTAAAAATTCTATCCTGACTCAGCGGAGAATTACGCGTTTTCTCAGCTATCTTAAAAATTCTATTCTGACTCAGCGGAGAATCACGCGTTTTCTCAGCTATCTTAAAAATTCTATCCTGACTCAGCGGAGAATCACGCGTTTTCTCAGCTATCTTAAAAATTCTATCCTGACTCAGCGGGGAATCACGCGTTTTCTCAGCTATCTTAAAAATTCTATTCTGACTTAGCGGAGAATCACTCGCTTTCTCAGCTATCTTAAAAATTCTATCCTGACTCAGCGGAGAATCACTCGTTTTCTCAGCTATTTTTAATATTTTTTCCTGACTTAGCGGGGAATCACTCGCTTTCTCAGCTATTTTAGGAATTTCATTCTGACTCAACGGAGAATCACTCGCTTTCTCAGCTATTTTTGGAATTTCATTCTGACTTAGCGGAGAATCAATCGTTTTCTCAGCTATTTTTAGGATTTCATTCTGACTCAGCGGAGAATCACTCGCTTTCTCAGCTATCTTAAAAATTCTATCCTGACTCAGCGGAGAATCAATCGTTTTCTCAGCTATCTTAAAAATTCTATCCTGACTTAGCGAAGAATTACGCGTTTTCTCGGCTTTTTTAAAAATTTCATTCTGACTCAGCGGAGAATCACGCGTTTTCTCGGCTTTTTTGGATTTATTCTTACAAACCTTACTCTAAATAGGATGTGAGTCTATTCTTTCAAAACAAATTCTTTACGATTGCACACAAAAAACCGCTCACCTTTTAATGAGCGGGATGTTCATTCTTTAAGTTTCAACTGAATGCCGATTTAGCTTGAACAAGAATAATTCAATCAATAAAGCTTTGTTCATTCCACCTGTTTTCATCTGATAATCTGCCTCTGCTAAAAGATTCATGATCTGGGCTAACTCTTCATCACTGAATTGCTTCCCTTGTCCGGCTGCAAGCTTTACTCTAAAAGGATGCGCCTTAATATATCCGGCAATTTGATTTTGCCCGTACCCTCTTCTGGCTAATTCCTTCACCTGGTAAATCAATCTAAATTGATTAGTAATAACCGCTAATATTTTGATAGGTTCTTCATTTTGCTTTAATAAATCATAGAAAATTCTCAGTGCATCTTCAATATTTCTATGCACAATTTTATCAACTAATGTAAAAATATTCTGCTCAAGAGAACGAGAAACAAGTTTTTCTACCATGTTAACGTCTATTCTTTTATCTTCCTCAGCGTACAATGCAAGCTTATCCATTTCGCTGGTAAGCATAAATAAGTTGGTGCCTGAAAGCCTGAGCATTAATTCTACAGCCTCTTCGTCGATTTGTACGCCATTTGAAGCTGCACGGTCTCTAATCCAAACCTTTAATTCGGGCTCTGTCAGTTTTTTTGCTTCTAAAACGGATGCTGATTTTTTTATTTGTTTCGTCAGTTTTTTTCTCTCATCCAATTTTTCATACGCACCTGAAAAAACAACAATTGAGTATGGCGAAGGGTCCTTTAAATAAGCTTCAAGCATGGCTAAATTATGCTCTGTTTTAGATTTAGACTTTTCTGCAGTTAAGAAATAGGGATTATGTAAGAAAATGAGTCTCCGCTCGCCCATAAAGGGAAAGGTTTCTGCATCCTCTAATGCCGTTTGAATCGGGGTTTCCTCTAAATCATAGGAAGAGAGGTTAAAATCCACCTCTTCTGGACTTAATGCATGGCTGATTAAGAGCTGTTTCGTTTCGTTTATAAGATAGGGCTCTGTCCCGAATAATAAATAGAGTGGGCTAAAGCTCCCTGCTTTAATTTGTTTCCATATATCAAAAGCCACTTTACCTTCGCTCCGTTCTTTTTTGCTTATGTACTACTATCCTATAGAAGCATACCCTTTTTGACAAGTGGAATCAAAAATCAGTAATCTGTTCATAATAACGGCAAAGCAAGAGGCGTCTATTAGCTGAATAAAGAAAAAGACACTTAAAAAAGTGCCTTTTCCACATCTATATAGAACGCTAAAGCGATGAGGCCTAGGTTTCTCTCGCTATAGCGGTGCACCTGGTATAACTTTAATATTTCCTTATCCATTCTACTTATAGCTGACAACTCTTGTAAGGTAAGGAAAAGGAATCTTTGAAGTGTAGATTTTTTCAAGGGAATCGCTTATACTAAATAGGAAATAGGAGGGTTGACCTGTGAACGAATTTGAAAAAAACGTCCAATCAAAACGTCACGATATTGGTGACTCTGCAATGGGATTCATTGCATCTTTCGGATTCTTTGCAATACTGTTCATTATTGCAACAGTCATTAAGGCGATTGGCGCTTAATTGCCCAATCAGTACAATAGCGAAAGTGGCCATATGGTCTTATAAAAAGCAGGATTCAGCTTAGAGGCATCATACATAAAGCAGCGACATCTGTTGCACATAATCTTCCTTTTAGGAACATATAGGCGCTTTTAGCAAACCACTTTATCTTTTTTCCGAGGCTGCATGTGAATGCAGTCTTTCTTTTCGTCTTACCTTCAGTGATAAAATATCCTATGGAAGGACAACAAAAAATGTTCCACCATCCCGTGAAAATTTATAGGTGATTGCACCATGTAGGTCTGTCCGCAAAACTCGGACACCTTTCTCACCCAACCGGTCAACAACTTCTGCATGTGGATGCCCATAGCGATTATTTCTACCAGCAGTAATGATTGCTATGGAGGGGTTTACACTCGTTAAAAATTCATTAGTGGAAGAAGATTTACTACCATGATGACCCACCTTCAAAATATCAACCGTTAAGGATGGATATACCTCAATCAGTCTCCTCTCACCCTCTTCCTCTAAATCCCCTGTGAATAACCATGTAAGGCCGCCCATCTCTCCATATATCACTAAGGATCCATCATTTTTATTTGCTATTCTTTCCTCAGGTGATAGTACAAAAAAGCTTGCATCACTACTTGCCCAATTTTCCCCTGATTGGATAAAGCGTACTGGAACCTTCTTTTCACTCGCAGCTGTAAGGAGAGCCTTTTCAAGATCACTCACTTCCTTTGTAACAGGCATAACGATCTCCTTTATATTCACTTCACTTAATATCGCTTTTGCACCTCCGATATGATCTGCATCACCGTGAGTTAAAATAAGCTTATCAATCACCCTCACTCCCCTGCTTTTAAGAAATGGTAAGACCACTTCCTTCCCCGGATCATATCCCTTTTTCCGCCGTTGCCATTCCTCTGTTTCGAACATCAGCACACCACCAGTATCAATTAGATAATTTCCCTGTCCATAAGGGAGTTTAATAAAAATACTGTCTCCCTGCCCTACATCTATAAAGGTAACCTCACCATATGGAGAATAGGTTGTTGAGAGGAAATGTATGAACAGAACCATTACCGGCAGTAACAAAGAACGCATAAAAAACCTGAATCCACTCTTCTTTTCCCATATTAGAAAAAAGACCGGAATCACGATTAAATAGCATAGGATGAGAAGTGGATGAGGGCGTCCAAGTGTAAGGACAGCAAAGGGAATTTCCGCAAAAGATCCGCTAAATTTATCCAACCATTTGAAAAGAAGATTCGTTACAATAAGAGGGATTGTGAGCACCTCACCCACTAGAAGATGTACCACGAATAAAAAGAGAAGAACGGGAAGGATCACGACTGAAAACAGTGGGACGTAAATAGCATTTGCGATGATGGAAACAACAGATACTTCAAAGAAATAATAAAGCAATATCGGAGTTGCAGCCAGTTGACATACTAAAGAGGTGGCCAGTAGCAAACCAAGCGGATGAGTGATTCGCTTGATTAAGACCGGGGCGCTTAAGATAAGGAGAAAGGTAACGACAAAAGATAGTTGAAATCCCACATGAAAGATGATATAAGGAGCAGCAAACGTATAAGCGATCATCACTAAAGAAATGACATCTTGCGTAAGTAACGAAGACAAATACTTACGAGCTAATAATGCAATCATTAACATGCATACCGCTCGAAGGACAGACGGGGCAGCACCAGCGAGGATGGCATAGCACGGAAGAAAGAATAGCAGAAAATTAGTCATGCTTTCTTTTGTCACCCCCAGTCTTATTCCCATATAGAAAATCATTCCTGTCAGCATACCCACATGCAGGCCGGAAATCGCCAATAGATGAATTACCCCCAGTCTCCGGTATGCACCGATTGTTTGCTCATCGATAAGCCCGCGATCACCAAATAATAAAGCCGCAGCTAAAGGAGCCGTATCCGTTGGAAATTGATTTTGAATATATGAAATGCCTTTGTTTCTGAGATTTTGAAAAAAAGTTGAGAAGGATGGATTTTGCGAGGAGCACCGCTGGGTGTCAAGTTCATTTATTTCTAATAACCAATAAATTTGCTTATGTGCTAAATAATTCATGTAGTCGAACCCATTTGGATTGACAGCAGCGGAAGGGCGGGTAAGTACACCAGAGACAGAGCAGGAAAAACCAGCATGTAAGTGATCCATTAAACCTTCCTTTTCCTCTTTTGTTTTAACTTTATATCTAAGCATCATTTTTTCTTTTGAATGTAACTCTTTGATTTCTGCAGATAAAAAATCTCCATTCAATTGCCATTCCCGGTGAAATAAAATATGAAAATTAGTTTCCGCTCCAGCAAACTGCGAAATATTCTGTTTTTCAGCCCATTCGGTACGAAGAAAAAAACCAGCAAATACTAAGAGAAGAAGGATTATTTGATTTTTCTTGAATTGTTTGATTTTGATGAGAAAAAAATGAAGAAACACGATGATGACAAAGAAAATCGGTGAGATAAACGCGGATAAAATACCTAATAAGGCAGCAAAAGCTATATATGTCCATTTACCTTTCAATTCTATAAAAACCCCCTTATATGAAATGTGGAGACGGCTCGCTCAAGCATATGACGCGAAGGAAATGAGAGAGGTTTTTGTGGCTAAAGACCTCAAGAGCTAGCCACCGCAGCTAAACAATAAAAGGTTTCCATAAGTAAGGGATAATCCTTACTTATGGAATGGAATCATCTTCATTATGAGAAAAGCTGTTCAGCTTCTCTTTTTAATTTTTCTACCTCTGCTTGTTTGCCATGATCTTTTTCTAATTCCTGAAATATCTTTTCTAGAAATTGTTTCTTTTCCTGATGATGCAGTTCTAATTTCATTTCATTCGTCTCTACCTTCTGTAGCGCCACACCAGCCTGTTCAAATAACTCAATTCCATATGGATGATTTTTATAATCCTGTGCAAAATATACCGTTTTTATGCCTGCTTGGATAATCGCTTTACAGCATTGTAAGCAAGGAAAATGAGTAACATAAATTTCTGCACCCGTTGTCGCCACTCCAAACTTCGCGCATTGTAAGATTGCATTCATTTCCGCGTGAATGGTTCTTACACAGTGATTATCAATTACATAGCAGCCTTCATCAATGCAATGAACACCGCCTGCAATCGATCCATTATAGCCCCCTGCAATCATTCTATTATCCCTCACGATCGTTGCTCCGACTGTAAGTCTAGTACAAGTACTTCTTAACGCAAGTAAATGGCTTTGTGCCATAAAATATTGATTCCATGAGATTCTTTCCACTTTCACTCTCTCCTTTTGTGCTTAACTTATCAATGAATTCTCTACCTATCGCCCATTTTAGTTTAATCCGCTTTGCCAGCATGGTCAAATAACATAAAAATCTTATTTTACCTTGATTTGATCTTTTAATTTCTCAAATGTTTTATCACCGATCCCACTAATTTTCTTTAAATCTTCAATATCTTTGTATGGACCATTTGTTTCCCGATGCTCTATGATGGCTGCTGCTTTTGCAGGGCCCACTCCAGACAGCGTCTCCAGCTCAGCAGATGATGCAGTATTAAGATTTACTTTATCCTCTCCTTTTGACTGGCTCCCCCCTAAAGCCTCACTCACCATGTCTGATGTTTCTCCACGTGTTGGAATATATAATACCATCTCATCTTCCACTCTCATTGCAAAATTCACCTGAGTCTCATCTGCTTCATCCATGAGTCCACCCGCCTTTTGAATGATATCTATCACGCGATCATTTGGATTGGCCTCATACACTCCAGGCTTTTCAACCGCACCTTTTACATCTACAATGAGTATTTCTGATACTGTCTCTTCTTCATGTGGTTTTTGCTGTTCTTCGAAGAGCCATTCATTTTGAATTGCTGCTTCATCTTTCTCCTCTGGCCAAAATGAAAATAATAACACGCTCACCCCTACTATTCCGCCTGCAATAAATAATTGATTCTTTTTCATCCATTCAACGAACATGATCGATTCCTTTCTTTTAGCATAATTTAGTTGTACTGTTCATACTTTTATAGGAGAAATACTTGCTTGTGAAGGAGGGAAAAAACAATTGAAAATCGGCATAATTGGCACAGGCAACATGGGAAGGATTTTGGCGGAAGCAATGCTGGACAGCAAAGCCATATCCCCTTCTTCCATGACGATTACTAATCGAACATTAGAGAAGGCAATCGAAATAAAGAGAAACTACAGCGAGGTGAATGTGGCTGTGGATGCAGCAACCACAGCAAAAAATGCATCCTTAATATTCATCTGTGTTAAACCTCATGATGTGTATGAAGTCATTAAAAAGATTACACCTTATCTATCTGATGAGAAATGTGTAGTATCGATAACAAGTCCCATTGGCGTCAAACAGCTTGAATCTGTTATCACTTGTTCATCGGCCAGGGTTATTCCAAGTATTACCAATCGAGCGTTAGCAGGGGTATCTTTACTTTCATTTGGAGATAAATGTGATGTGAATTGGGTGAATCATTTAAAATTACTTTTTGAAAATATATCTATTCCAATTCAAATAGAGGAGGATATCACAAGAGTCGCTTCGGATATTGTAAGCTGCGGACCTGCATTTTTCAGTTACTTGACCCAAAGGTTTATTAATGCAGCTGTATCTGAAACTGAAATTGATCAAGAAACTGCAACAAAGCTGGCAAGTGAAATGTTAATTGGTATGGGAGAATTACTGAGGCAAGGACATTACACCTTGCCGACTTTACAGGAAAAAGTGTGTGTTAAAGGTGGAGTTACAGGTGAAGGGATCAAAGTTTTAGAGGCAGAAATCGGAAAAATGTTTGAACATTTATTTCAGGCCACACACGCAAAATTTAATGAAGATCTAGAAAATGTAAAGAAGCAATATACACATATTTAATTCTCTCTTTCCTCATCGTTTTCCTGCACAAAAAGCCAATCCCGACATTGAGATTGGCTTTTTCTTATTTCTTTTTACAAATAAAAAAAACTCTTTCAGCATCTTCCGAGACTGGACCAGCTTTAAAATCCGCGCAAATCTCAAGTACCTCAAAGCCACATTCAGAGAGCCATGCCTGATAAATCTCAGGAGCGTAAGTCCGCTGAACATGGAGCTCATCATAACGGTCATAACGTCCCGAGGATTCATCAAGTACAAAGAAGGAGAGCTCATGCTCCACACTGTGTTCATATTCGCCTGCGAAGCTTTGCCAAATATAGCTAATTTCATCCTCATTTAAAGCATATGTCTGGTTCATAAAGATATTTGACATTTTATATAAAGAATGAACATCAAAAATAAATAAACCCTCATCTTTAAGATGCCCGAATACACCTTTAAATGTTTGGATGACCTCATCCTCTGTTTCAAGATAATTCAATGAGTCGCAAAAAATACCTATGATATCAAATTGCCCTAAACCTTCCAATTCAGCCATGTTCTGCTGAAAAAATTGGATTGCAACATGATTCTTTGCAGCCTTTGCTTGAGCAACAGAAAGCATATCTTCTGATAAATCTGCACCGACCACATCAAAACCACCTTGAGCGAGCCGTACGGAAAGCTCACCAGTACCGCATGCGAGATCCAGTAGCGTCTTATCAGAGGTCATACCATATTCCTTAGCTTTCGTTTCAAGCAAGCGCACCCATTCATCATACGGAGCATCGATCATTAGTTGATCATACAGGTACGCAAATTGCTGATAGCTCATTGCTGAAGCTCACTTTGGATATCTTCCAATTGTGCATCTCCCCATAAGCGCTCTAAATTATAATAGCTTCTTTCATCACGATGAAAAACATGGGCTACAACATCACCAAGATCAACTAGGATCCATCGAGCTTCATCAAAGCCTTCCATACGCTTAACTTCATGGCCAAGTTCTTCAGCTTTATCCTTTATTTCTCTAGCAATTGCTTGTACTTGTTTGTCGGAATTCCCGTGGCAAATAACAAAGTAATCAGAAATAAGGGAAACACCCTTCATGTTTAATGCAACAATATCTTCTGCTCTCTTGTCATCCGCTGCCTTTACCGCTGTTAATAATAATTGTTTTTCACTCATCTAATCAATCCTTCCCATTCATCACTAAATCGTTATACATATCAAAAGTAACCGGATACACCGGCTGACTTTTTTTAAGTAAAAAAATAATCGAGTTTTGCACAGATTTAACTAATGCCGAATGCAGATCACTTTCAGCAAGCTCCCTGACTTCATCCACACCTGGAAAATGGCGTCCCGGCTCCATATAATCCGCTAAATAAACTACCTTTTCTAGCAAGGTCATACCGACTCTGCCAGATGTATGATATTTAATTGCATTCAATATATCCTCATCTTGTATACCTATAAGCTTTTCTACAAAATAGGCGCCTACCGGTGCATGCCATAGTTCACTGCTATATTCAAGCAAATCACTTGGCATCTTCTCTTCAATGATTCTTTGCTTCATTTGCTCTTTAGGGTGGAACTTTGCATAATCATGGAAAATAGCAGCAAGCTCGGCCTTTTTTGGATCCGCCCCATATCGCTCAGCTAACCAGATGGCTGTTTCCATCACCCCAATTGTATGCTTATAACGGTGGTCTGTTAATTGTTCTTTTACGATTTCTAATGCTTGATCACGATTCATATAAGTGATTCTCCTCCATATATTCCCGCACTTGCTCAGGCACTAAATATCGTATCGTCTTCCCCTCTTTTATCCGGTTCCGGATCATGCTTGATGAAACCCCGATTTCAGGTACATCCATATACATTATGGGATAGTCTGAATGCAAATGAAACTCCGGTCTCTTTACACCAATAAAGCGTACCATACTAAGCAATTGATCAATCTGGTGCCACTTCGGCAAATACTCTACCATATCTGCACCAATTATAAAGAAAAACTCTATCTCTCTATGGCGATCCTTCAAAATGCTCATTGTATCCGCAGTATACGATGGACCTTGTCTTTCCAACTCAATCTGCTCTATCTTAAAGCGAGGATGGCTGGATATGGCCAGTTTTAATAATTCCAGCCGATCTTCATTTTTTATGGCATTCGATTTCACTTTGTGAGGAGGCTCTTGATTTGGCATGAACCATACTTCATCTAACGCTTGCCCATTTAACACTTCATTGGCAATCATTAAATGACCGATATGAGGCGGGTCAAATGTTCCGCCTAGAATCCCGACTTTTTTCATGGCTCTTCCCCCTCATATACAGGTTATGGCAATTTAATTTGTTTATTTTCCTTTGATTCTTTGTAAAGAACGATCATGTTGCCAATGATTTGAACCAGCTCAGCTCTTGTTCCTTTTACTATCTCACTTGCAACTGTATTTTTATCTACATCACAATTTTGTAGAATGCTAACCTTTAAAAGCTCGCGCGCTTCTAAAGCTTCACCTATTTGCTTTACCATATTTTCATTCACGCCGCCCTTACCTACTTGAAAAATAGGATTTAGATGATGCGCCTGTGAACGCAAATAACGTTTTTGTTTACCTTTTAACATGATTTTCCTCCTAGTTGTTCTAACACATTTTCTCTCATTCTATCGCTGTCTGGCATGATTCCTGTCCATTTTTCAAAAGCTAAAGCACCTTGATAAACAAACATACTCAAACCATTTTGGATAGAAGCACCTTTTTGTTTGGCTTCTTGCAAAAAGATTGTTTCAGATGGATTATAAATAATATCACTGACAAAAGCATTTCCACTTAAATTCCTTAGAGACAGTGGAACTGCCTGTATATTTGGGTGCATCCCAATAGATGTTGTCTGTATGATTAACTCATAACGAGATAATTGTTCTTCCGCTTCATCGATGGATAAAATCTTGGATTGAACAGAGTAAGGACATTCATCCACCATCCTCATGGCCTTTTGTACAGTGCGGTTGCAAATGTCTATATGCTCTACACCAGCTTCAGCCAATGTATAATAAATACCTCTTGCTGCTCCACCAGCACCAACTATCAGCGTACGCTTTTCACTAAAGCATGGCAGATCTTTTTTCAAACCTTCTACATAGCCACTGCCATCCGTGTTAAAACCAACAAGCTCGCTGCCTTCGTTCACAACGGTATTGACGGCGCCAATCGCTTTAGCTAATGGATCAATCTTATCTAAATATGGCATGATGGCTTCTTTATGAGGCACTGTCACATTAAAACCTTCAATTCCCACTGCCTTAAGTCCAGCTACAGCTGCTTCTAAATTCTCTCTCTTTACATGAAGCGGCTGATAATGAGCCTCTATTTGATTCGCCTGAAAAAGCTCATTATGCATGCCTGGAGACATTGAATGCGCAATGGGATCGCCAATTACAGCAAAAAATCTTTTCAAACGTCTCTCTCCCTTACACCCTCATTAAATCAAGGATTTTCTTACCTGAACACCTACTCCTTTAGGAACATAAGCCGCAACTTTTACTCCTGCTTCATTCACCGTCATCCAGCCTAAGCCTGAGAATACGATATCAGTTTTCGCTTCCTTGATAGTGAATTCGTGGCGGACAAGCTCAGGAAAAGTATCCATTTGTTCTCTTCTAGGTGGAGTCAACAATTCTCCAGCATGGTTTTTATATAAGCTGTCCGCTTTTTCCGTCTTTGTACGGTGTATATTAATCTCATTAGAGAAATGACATACAAATGATTTTTTTCCACCACTCATAAAATCAAATCGAGCCAGGCCTCCAAAGAATAGTGATTGTCCTTCGTTGAGTTGATAGACTCTCGGCTTGATTTCTTTTTTAGGTGTAATGACCTTTAAGTCGCGTTTATCAACAAAATGAGCCATTTGATGGTGATTGATAATACCTGGTGTGTCTATTAATGATTTCCCATCGGAAAGAGGAATTTCAATCATATCTAAAGTAGTTCCCGGGAAATGAGATGTAGTAATCACATCACCTTCACCTGTTACTTCTTTTAAGATACGATTTATGAAAGTGGATTTCCCTACATTGGTACAGCCCACTACATAAACATCTTTTCCTCTGCGATATTCATCTATCGCTGCTGCCACCTCGGCAATTTGCTGGCCTCGTGCAGCACTCACTAGGAAAACGTCCTCTGGCTTTAACCCCAGTTCTTTTGATTCATGCTTCATCCAGCCAATTAGTTTATTCCTTTTCACTGATTTAGGCAATAAATCAACTTTATTTCCTACAAGCAATACTTTATTTTTACCAACAAATCGATGCAATCCAGGTAACCAGCTGCCATTAAAATCAAAAATGTCAACGATTTTTACAATTAATGCATCTTTGTTGCCGATTCCATTTAATATTTTCAGGAAATCATCATCTGTCAAACTGACATCCTGCACCTCATTATAGTGCTTTAAACGAAAACATCGTTGGCAGATAACTTCCTCTTTCTCTAATGCGGAATGCGGAGCAAAGCCGATTTCTTCTGGATGATCCGTTTGAATCCTTACCCCGCATCCAATACATGAATATTGTTCTGTCAATTGCTTAATCCTCCCAGCTAATCATACCTTTTTTTCTAAACCAATTTAATATTCGTCTTTCAATCTTGCGGTTAAATCTTGTCATGAATCCATCAGTTTGTGCAACAGGGACCACAAGAATTGTATTAAAACCGCCACGATTCCCTCCAAGTACGTCAGTAAGCAATTGATCGCCAATTACCACGGTTTCCTGCTGCTGAAGGTCCATTTCATTTAACGCTCTTCTGAAGGCACGTCCCATTGGTTTTTTTGCTTGATGGATAAATGGAATACTAAGTGGTTCTGAAAAAGCTTTGACTCTATTTTCATTATTATTAGAAACAATCGTCACCTTTATATCGCTCATCTTTAATTCTTCAAACCATTTTATAAGCTGTGGTGTAGCATGGGGACGGTCCCATTCAACAAGTGTATTATCCAAATCCGTGATAATCCCTTTCACACCTTGTTCTTTTAATAGCTCTGGTGTAATTTCAAAAATGGTTTTCACATGCTGATCTGGTAAAAAATTCTTTAGCACTATTTATTACACCTCAATCGTTTTTTCTTTATTCTGCACTACTATGTCACATTCCAAATCCTCGGTCAATAATATCCAACATTCTCCTGCTAATAAAAGAGCTTCTACTTAGAATTCTAACCATTATCTTGATAATTGTTCATTTTAATTGAACAAATCAAAATGTATATATTTTTCGACAAATTCCTCGCATCTTATTCTGTGGATAACTTTATACACATTATACACCGCAGACAGCATATCATAAATAAACATATAAACATTTTAATAACAGGTTATCCACTAACGGCTGTGGATAAACGAACGGTTGTTCTATCTACTTAGTTCTGATAAAGTAATAAATACAACAGGATAACCTACATCATATGCAATAAAGTGATTAGTTAGAACTAATCAACTTTCAATGCGGAGGTGAGAGTCCAACATGCGCAAATTATCGGATGAATTATTAGTCGAGTCCTACCATAAGGCCATTAAACTACAACTTTCTCTGGATTTTATCCGGCTCATAGAGACTGAGATACACAGGAGATCTTTATCCAATAGAATAAAAGCCTCTTCATAATGAGGTTAACAAAGCCCCATTTGAGGGCTTTTTTTCTGTCTACATTTCTATACCATATGACCGATGCATTCTCCTACCCTTATATGAGCTGGTGTTTGGATGGAAGGGAGAAGTTGAAATGCATCCTTCTGAAATAATAAAATAACGGTTGAACCAAATGAGAAATAAGCCATTTCTTTTCCTTTTTCCAACTTATCCCCTTCATGTGTTCGTTCAATAGAGTTAACAAACATGGCTCCTACCTTTACAATCGCTAATTCGCCGCCTTCATATCCCACTTCAGAAATCTTGCGGTAATTTTTTGAAAGTGTGTCTCTCCCAAAGGCCAGACCCCATTTATTGACTGGGAATGATTTCCTTCCTAGCGTCCATTGCTTATTAATCTCACCTGTTACTGGGCTATGAATACGATGATAATGGCTTGGACTTAAATAAAAAATCATGTATGTGCCACCTGCATACTTACTGGCCGCTTCATCACCGCCTAGCATTTCAGAGATAGAGTACTCTTTCTCCTTAACCATAATCCGGCGGTCTTGGTCTATGGAACCAATATCCTCAATAACTGCATCTACTGGGCTGACAATTGATTCTTCATGCATATCAATTGATCGTGCATCCGCCTTTAATTTTCTAATAAAAAACTCATGTAATGTTTGATAGCTTTTAAGTTCATTCTCTATTTCATCTTCATTGATTCTATATGTTTTTGAAAAAGGAGCGATGGCAAACCTACTTGCGTTTGACCGGGCAAACCGGTACAAAAGATTGGATGTGAACCGGCCATTCGTTAATTCTATCATTGCTCGGTAAATCGATTGCTTCATATTCTACACCTTTCTTCATTTCATTCGTTTCATATTGATTTCATTATCTCATTCTTGAAATAGAAGTCACAAGTACAGCGGTGAAATCGCTTCTTTTCGCTACTCGTCTTCTTAGCAAATATACAAATACTGCTTTTGGAGCCCTTCATTAGGATTCCATGAGTGCTATTATATCATTTAGGATAGCAGCAGGACTATTATATTATGAAGGAATGTAATATTTAATTGAGAATCGAAGGGATATTAGCATGATGGGGGAGATGAGTATCTATAGTTAGATTTTTGTGATTATTCCATAATTATCTGCAAACAGCTCAATTCTTTACAGCAAAAAAAGCTGACCCAAATAGTTATAAATTTGAGTCAGCAAGGATACTATTTTTCTGTTAATTGCATAAATTCTTCCACATCATCTATGCATAATTGAACCGCTTTTTCCCAAAACTCAGGCTTAGTTAGATCAGCCTGCAAATGCTTCATCGCAAGATCCTCCACCTTCATTGAAGCCGAATCTTGGAGCAACGCAATGTAACTTTCTTCATATGCTGCACCATGCTCTAATGCATATGCATAAATCCCCAATGAAAAGAGATAGCCAAATGTGTAAGGGAAATTATAAAAAGGAACATTAGTAATATAGAAATGCAGTTTAGATGACCAAAAGGATGGATGGTACTCTGCAAGGGCATCTCCATATGCCTCTTTTTGCGCTTCAAGCATGATTTCATTGAGGCGGTCTGCAGAAACCACCCCTTTTGCCCTTTCGTCGTAAAAACGGGTTTCAAATAGAAAGCGCGCATGGATGTTCATTAGTAGTGCAACTGACCGCTGTATTTTATCTTCAAGAAGTGCCAGCTTCTCCACTTCAGTCTGTGCACTTTTTACTGATGCATCTGCGACAATCATTTCTGCAAATGTTGAGGCCGTTTCAGCAACATTCATGCTGTAGCTACGATTCAAAAAATGCAGATCCTTCATAGCATAGGTATGAAAGCCATGGCCTAATTCATGAGCCAAAGTCGAGACATTAGAGGGGGTACCTGAATAAGTCATAAAAATTCTCGATTGTTGACTGGCAGGAAAATACGTATGAAAGCCACCCGGTTTTTTCCCCGGACGATCTTCTGCTTCAATCCAATGATTTTCAAAGGCTTTTTCTGCAAAACTCTTCATTTCTTTACCAAAGCGACTGAAATGGTCGAGGATGAACTCTGCTCCTTCTTGATAAGATATTTTCGTATCACTTTTTCCAATTGGGGCATCTAGGTCATACCAGCTGAGCTTTTCCAAACCGAGAAGGCTAGCTTTTCGATTAAGAAATTTAACGAAGGGCTCTTTATGCTTAGCAATCACACCCCACATGGCATCGAGGGTAGCACGCTCCATCCTGTTAATCGCCAGAGGTTCCTTTAAAGGATCGTTCCAGCCTCTCTTTTTATATACATTTAATCTAAAACCAGCAAGGTGGTTAAGCGTCTTCGAAAGATAGGGAGCCTTCTCTTCCCACGCCTCCTCCCATTTTTGAAAAACGACTTGGCGAACATTACGATCAGGGCTTGAAAATTTATTAGCCGCTTGTCCAACTGAAAGCATTTGGGTCTCTCCATCTCCACTATAAGGAATAGCGATGGTTCCTACAATTACATCATACATTTGCCCCCAGCCATGATATCCATCAATCCCAAGAGTATTAATTAGTGCCTCTTCTTCTTGAGACAACTTTTCAGCAGCACTTTCACGCCGTTCATTTAATATGAACGATATTTCTTTCAGTTCATCCGACTTTAGATGCGACATCCATAATGTTTCATCAATTAATGTCAGCTTTTGATTAAACTGAGATAAAGCTGTATTAAGTTCCGCACTTAATTCTGTTACAGCAGACCGTAATTTCCCAGCATGCTTGTCCGCGATATCATCTGCTTCCAAGCAGCTAACAAAAGCCCCTGCTTGTCTAAGCATCATACCTGCTTCTTGAAATAAAGTGAGAATTTCTGTAATTGCATTTTGATCTTTATCCGTATTTGATACTTTCCAATTATATACGGTGTGATCAAATTGATTTATGCCTTCTTTCACAGCTTTCAAGTGAGACGCAAATTCCTCTGACTCGCTTCCCCCTTTAAAAAAAACTTCTAAATCCCAAACGTCTGAATAAAAAGTAGTCGTCATGCCATTTCTCCTTTCAAAATTAAAATCGATAACGTATTTATTGACTTTTTTCTTCTATAATATTTATTATAGATTTTTATATCAGAAATTTCTATCAATAATAGTTGGGAGTACTCTATTTGACACGAAGTTATTACTCCATTAATTTTAAATAGGGTGAACCTTTAAAAGAAGAAATAATATCCTAATGGAGTGATTGTTGAAATGAAGTTGAATTTATCCATTATTCTATTTATCGCTATGCTTATTTTGATTACTGGCTGTTCAAACAATGAAGATAATAATGAAAAAAAGACAGTTGAACCAAAGCAGGCGGTTGAGGAAAAAGTGGATTTCAAAACCGTTGAAGCAAAAGCAAAGCAGTTTGAACAGATACAAGGCATTGGGTATCCTGGCAATGATGAAGGTCTTTACATAGCAACTCCTGAAGGAATTAAAATGTTTCGTGAAAATAAGTGGCTTGAAAACTCAACACAAAATTACGATTATTTTGGGCTTTCTGCTATAAATAACGGGGTTTTCATCAGCGGTGTTAAAAACGCCGAATCCGATCAGCCACAACCTTTAGGTATTGTTAAGAGTACCGATAAAGGTGCCACCCTTGAATCAGTAGCATTTCAAGATCAAATAGCCTTTCAATTCTTATCTGTAGGATATGAGACGGAAGAAATGTATATCATCAATGTGCAAGAGTCAGATGATATTGGCCAAGGTGTCTTTCACTCGACTAACGGTGTGAATTGGGAGCCTGTCACCTTAAAGGGCATTGAATCCGATACACTCGGAATGATTGCTCCACACCCTACAGACAGTTCCATCATGGCGATGGCAACCAGAAGCGGAATTTACTTCTCAAAAGATAAAGGGGAGAATGTAGAAAAGATTACTGAACCATTTATGGTAACTGCGCTGGCTTTTTCTGAGGACAGTCTCTATTATTCAGCTGTTGAAGATGAAAATATTTCATTGTACGAAGTCGATTTAGAATCTTTTGAAAGCAAAAAAATGGATATTCCTTTCTTAAAATACGATAATCCCATTACTTACATTTCCGTTAATCATAAAACTGAGCAAACCGTTGCCTTTACCACGTACCTATCAGATGTATACGAGACAAAGAATAGCGGTAAAAGTTGGAGTTTATTATTGAGTAATGGTCGGATTGAATAGCCATTAAACTCAGGTAAAAAGCCGGCAAAATTTTGCCGGCTTTTTTTCTTCATTATATTTTTGACGAAGAAGCTGGCATTTTAACTGCTTTAACGTCATATACGCCACCTTCAGAATGAATCATATACTCTGGTTTTGGTTTTCCTAAGTTCGCTTTATGTCCAGCAATATGGGCATCACTCTTTTCCCATCTTTTCCAACTATCTTCCGAATCCCAGCGTACGAGCACAACTACTTCTTCCTCACCGCGACGGACTTTCTTGACCATAACTGTAGAATCAATAAATCCTTCCTGCTCTTCAATGATTCCTTTACCGCTAAACCTTTCAACTACCTTATCCCCATTCCCTTCGGTTACAGTCAGCCTTCTCATTTGTACAAACATGATACCCTCTCCATTCTTTATGTATAGTATAATCATAAATGATAATTATTCTCAACGTCAAACAAAAGGAAAATCTGTTCCGCCATGTCCACCATCAATCATCACCTCTTTACTTGAATATGTAAATAGTAACCATACTGCTTGTACACCTGTACTTTTCCAAAGAAAAAACTCTTTCATATGAAAGAGTTGGCTTAGACAAACTGTTTTAAATGTTTAGAAAAAGAGTGGTAAGGGATGTTCCAAAGCTTCCCCCTCGCTTTCTGCGAGGCGAGCGGACGCTTCACCGAATCCACTGAAGTTTGCTTGTTTTTACTTTTGTCGACACTCTGAACTTTCATATGAAAGGGTCCATTTGTTTCATTAATCTTTTTGTCTTGAGGCAACTGATGGAATAGTAGCTAAAGCGCCGCTGTATCATAATGGTTAAGCTTTTAAGCATCATTCTTTCGTTTTTCTTTTTCCGCCCGGTAAAATTCATGAAACATTTTCATTAATGCACGCTTCTCAATTCTAGAAACATAACTTCTGGAAATGCCTAGTTCTTTTGCAATTTCCCGTTGTGTTTTTTCTTTTTTCAAGTCCAATCCAAAGCGACCAACAATGACCTCCTTTTCCCGATCATCTAATACATCAATGTATTCCCTTACTTTTTCTAGCTCCATATTCAATTGAATTGTATTGATTACATCCTCTGATTCTGATTTTAATACGTCAATTAAAGAGATCTCGTTTCCTTCTTTGTCTTGGCCAATCGGATCATGAAGGGATACATCTTTTTTTGTCTTCTTTAACGCTCGGAGATGCATGAGAATTTCATTTTCGATACATCTGGCTGCATAAGTAGCAAGCTTCGTTCCTTTCCCCTCAGAATAGCTCTCAATCGCTTTAATTAAACCGATTGTACCAATTGAAATTAAATCTTCCGCATCCTCACCTGTGTTTTCAAATTTCTTCACAATATGTGCGACTAACCGCAAATTATGTTCAATGAGCATATTGCGGGCATGTGGATCTCCTTCAGTCATCTGCCGCAAATACTTTTTTTCATCCGCAGGTGATAAAGGCTGAGGAAAGGCATTATTCTTCACGTATGAAACAAGGAAAACGATCTCCTTAACCAAAAATCCGAGTGCTGTAATAATTCCAGACATTTAGCCACCCCCGCTTGATAGGACTTTCGCTTATAAAACATTTCTATGTAAACGGGGAGTTGTTTTTGTCTGTCCACATGATTTATTTTTGCAAACAAGCTTTTTCATCACAAATTATTCATATTTCTTTCGTTTATTGGACGGGGGAAATGATTTTCGGGTAATATAGTCGTATAAGTTGTTTACGGGAAGAGGGAAATAAAAATTGACTGCAAACCGCATAATATTGGGATTTGTATTTTTCATTATTACTTTAATTACATTGGCTGAAATTGTTTTTAACGATTTTACTATCAAGCCTATTTTATTGTTCCTTGCCAGTTTGGTTATTATTGCATTCTTATGGAAACGCGATGATAATAAAACATAAAAAGGATCAGCCCATAATAAACGGGCTGATCCTTTCTCTATTCTACACTTACCTCAGCTACAACAATACAACCAATCGCTGTGCAAACAATTAAACCCATCACAATTGCAAACATCACGTTCACTCCCTAACCTGAGTATATGAAGGTGACTGTTTAGATACTGAGAGCTTAGGTCTCACGAGAAAGGAAAAATGGCCTTCCCACACTTCATTTCTTATGGGTTTCTTAATCATGAGCTCCGCGGTCAGCAGCTAGACAGTATATTCCTGCTGTCTCTTTTAGAATTTACCATATAATTCAGGAAGATTCCGCGTGCAATTTCGAACGTTTTGTTAATTCGGATTTTTTCTTCTTCCTTTTTATGAATAATAATGAAAACAAAATGATATGAAGTGACATCCTCATCCTCCTCACATAATCCCGTTAGGTGGTATCTTTCTCCACCCAGAAAAATAGCTGCCTACCTTGCATTAAATAAAACATAAATCTCCTCCACCTTTCTCTAGTTAATTTCTTTTAAATTAAAACGGGTAATACATTTTGTATTGACGCTGTTTATTTTCTTCAAGCATTTGGTATGCTTGCTCTTCACGAACTAGATCTTCAGTAGTTCTCTTTCTCTTTTTTACAGTAATAGTTATAAATAGTATATTCAATGTCATTTGCAGCACCTCCTCATTTCCTCTCCATTTTTAGGCACGAAAAAGCCGCCAAGAGAACACACTCCTGCGGCTAAAAGGGCATAAAAAGCCGCAGGGATACGGTTCCTCCCCACGGCATGGATAGGCTATTTTTAAAAAATTAAGCGATCCATTCCAGATTGGTCGAAATCGTAACATATTGAGTTTCATTTACTTTGTTTAATAAAATGCATGTTTCCATCATTGTATTCGACCTCCCTTTTTTAGAATTATCACTTACATTGGTAAGTATATCCATAAGTTCGCAGTTTGTAAACCACTTTTTTAAAAATATTTTAAAAAGGGTGAAAATACTGTGTAGAAAGTATTCTTTTTCCCTTCTCATATCCTTCTATTTTCTTACACAGCTATGGGAATTGCCCATCGTCACAAGCTAAGGCAAGCAGGCTATATTTTGCATCTCATATATATTCTCATGTATCCTTCTTTTAATCTGACTAAAAAGAGGCAGACCCAAATGGTCAGCCTCCTTTGATTTATTGCTTTAGTGCCTGGATTAAATCTTCTATTAAATCTTCTGCATCTTCCAGCCCTACAGAGATCCGTACTAATCCATCCGTGATTCCAAGCTCATCACGACGATCTTTTGGTATAGATGCATGAGTCATTCTGGCAGGAACTGAGATTAAGCTTTCCACAGCACCTAGGCTTTCTGCAAGAGTAAAGTACTTTAGCTTCGCTAATAACTTGTCGGCGTTTTCCTCACTGCCCACATCGAAGGATACCATCCCACCAAAACCTTGGGCCTGCTTTTTAGCAATATCGTGGTTTGGATGAGATTCAATTCCCGGATAATATACCTTTTTCACTGCGGAATGCCCTTGAAGAAACTCTACAATCGCTTTCGTATTGCTTTCAGTTTCTTCCATACGGATACCTAATGTTTTTATGCCTCGTATGAGCAACCAGGAGTCCTGTGGTCCAAGAATACCTCCCGTCGAGTTTTGCACAAAATGTAAGTCTTCAGCAAGCTGATCACTGTTCACAACAACAAGACCAGCTACAACATCACTATGACCGCCAAGATATTTTGTCGCACTATGGAGCACGATATCCGCTCCATAGGAAATTGGTGTTTGCCAATAAGGAGTAGAAAAAGTATTATCGACAATCGTCAATAAGCCGTTTTCTTTTGCTAATTTGGCAGCAGCCTCAATATCTGTGATTTTCAATAATGGGTTCGTTGGCGTTTCAATATACACTGCCTTCGTATTTGGTTGAATAGCGTCTTTAATATTGTCTAAATCGCTCGTATCTACAAATGTTGCTTCAATGCCAAAACGATTGAGTACCTTTGTAATGACACGATAAGTTCCACCGTACACATCATCGGTTAAGATCACATGGTCACCGCTATCAAATAGCATGATTACCGCTGTAATAGCTGCCATACCAGATCCAAAGGCAAAGCCCGCTTTTCCGCCTTCTAAATCTTTAATTAATTCTTCCAATGCATGTCGTGTAGGATTGCCTGTACGTGAGTATTCAAACCCTTTATGGTTTCCGACACCGTCTTGTTTATATGTGCTCACTTGATAGATTGGTACAGATACAGCTCCTGTAGTTGGATCACCAACGATACCACCATGTATAAGCTTCGTTTTTCGTCGCATTTTATATGCCTCCTTCATAAATCTTCTTGCTTAAATATCGTTCACTTCCATCCGGGAAAATCACAACGATATTTGTACCTTCCTTCGCACTCTTTGCTTCTTCTAATGCAGCATGCAGAGCTGACCCTGATGAACTGCCTGCTAAGATGCCTTCCTTCATTGCCAGCTCTTTGACACGATCAAACGCATCTTTATCTGTTATCGTATGAATGCTGTCAAAATAGTCGCGATCCATGTACTCCGGAAGAAATTCCATGCCTATTCCTTCTGTTTTATGAGGACCCGACTCACCACCATTTAAAATCGATCCCTCTGGTTCAACAATGACGGTCTTAATATCATAATCTTGTTCTTTTAAGTAGCGGGACGTCCCCATGAATGTTCCACCTGTTCCTGATCCAGCTACAAATACATCGATATTCCCATCAAGCTGATCCCAAATTTCAGGACCGAGTGTTTGATAATAAGTATGGGGATTTGCCGGATTAGCAAATTGCTGTGGACAATAAGCATTAGGAATTTCGTTTAACAGTTGCTTTGCCTTTGCAATTGCTCCTGTCATCCCTTTTTCTGTTGGTGTTTGTACAACATCCGCACCAAGCGCCTTCATGAGCTCTTGTTTTTCTATACTGAATTTTTCAGGTACACACACAACAACCTTCACATCTTGGTTAATTGCAGCCAAAGCTAATCCAATTCCCGTATTCCCTGCGGTTGGTTCAATCACCGTTCCGCCTTTTTTGAGCTTTCCGCTTTCAAAGGCTTCCTTAAGCAGCTCCCGACCAAGTCTATCTTTTACACTGCCGCCAGGATTCATAAACTCTAATTTAGCAAATAACCGGACACCCTCAGGGAGGTCGAACTGAGATAATTCTACTATTGGCGTATGACCAATTAATTCATGTACATTTTTATATACTTTCATTAGACTCCCATCCTTTTTGGGTGATTATTTGTTTTTAATTCCTGCAACAATTTTCATCACAAGATTCGCTGAATGAAGGGCTGCTTTTTCAAGGAATTGATCAAACGATACATTCGATTCTTTTCCAGCGATATCAGATAAAGAGCGAATGATCACAAAAGGGGTTTTAAACTGATAAGCCACTTGTGCAATGGCTGCGGCTTCCATTTCTACCGCTTGCAAATCAGTAAATTTATCACGAATGGCATCCACTCTCACTGGATCGCTCATAAAAGAGTCACCCGTTGCAATCAACCCGCGCACTACTTGAATATCACTGATTTCTCTTGCGCTCTTTTCTGCAATTTGAATAAGCTCCTCATCCGCAGTAAAAGCTGGCGGCTGCTGAGGCACTTGCCCATATTCATAACCAAATACAGTCGCATCTACATCATGATGTCTTACTTCTGTTGAGATTACCGCATCCCCAACATTTAATATCGGATTGAATCCTCCTGCTGAGCCTGTGTTAATTACATAATCAGGCTTGAACTTTTCCAACAGAATAGTTGTGGACATGGCAGCACTCACTTTACCAATCCCCGATCGCAAAAGGATAACTTCTGCTCCGTCCATCGTTCCAGTTGTAAATTCACATCCGGCAATTATTTCTTGCTTCTTGCCGTCTATATGATCACGTAGTAAAGTAACTTCTTCTTCCATTGCTCCGATAATTGCGATTTTCATAAACGAATTAACCTCTTTCTTTAGCCCTTCACACCGTCCATTATCCAAACGAAATCATTGCAGCGATTAAATGTTACAGAAAAACCATTCTTCTGCATCATCTCACTTAAAACAGGGATCGTTGTATAGTATTCTCGCTGTAAGTCTTCTGCTAGATTCGAGTAACCTTTTTCCTGTGCGTCAGCTATTGCTTTATTATAGGCTTCAACTGTTTCATACATAGTATCCGCAAACACTATTTTACCACCTGTAGTAAGTAGTTTTCCATAATGTTCGATCGCTTCAGCCTTTTCTTTATCAGTAAGATGATGGAAGGCATATGAGCTAACAATTGTTTCTACTTGATGATCAAGTTTAAAGTGCATAAAATCACCATCAATAATATCTGCTTTCCCTTGTAATTTCTTGATGGCAATCTCTCTCATAGATGAGGAAGGCTCCACACCAGTTACAGACAAACCGCGATTGATAAGCTTTGCAGTGAGGTTACCTGTACCAGGACCGAATTCAAGAACATTTCCATTGGCACGATCAGCCACCTCTTGTAATAATTTATCATAAAACAAAAACACATCTTTATATTCTTCATCATGACCCGTCACCGTGTCATCATAAGTTTTTGCCCACTCTTCAAATAATTCAATAAATTCATTCCCCACTGTTCAATACCTCCTGATAGGTAAAAATCATAACTTATAATTCCTATGAGTATACTATGATTTATGATAAAACATGTTCCCAATTTACCATAGCCACCCAAAAGTTTCAAGAAAAAGAAAGGCTGAATTTTTTCATAATAAGGCACAGGGATGGGCATCTGAAAATGAATCATTTCCGTGTTATGATAATGTGCTAATACACTTTGCAAGCTCCGTCATTGTCAATCAAACACTTTCCGATTAAACTGAAGATGAGAAGAAAGATGAAAGGAACGACTGATCAAATGAATATTCACTTCGATATAATTGAAGATAAGGTAGAATTTTTTGAGGCGACCGATCTTAAAACACTTGAGAAAAAAATCAATGATCAAATTGAAATGAACAAATCGATTCTCTTAACGGTACATAATGTATCGCATCAAATGCATGTTGATGAGAATAGGCGCATCTTTTATACTGCAGTTGTTCATTTTAAAGCAAAAAAATAAAGGGGTGAATCATTCACCCCTTTTACTGTTTATAAACTGCTTAACTCTTCGACCTTAGTAGGCTTCCACCCTTGGCCATCCACCCATTCTATATAGACTCGGTACATTTGCTCCTTGCCTGGAGAAAACACCGTGCCAATTGAGCGATTAGGTCCATTATTGCCTAAAAAATTCACTGTCATTGAAGATTTATCTAAACCTGTTGCATGCGTAATTGCATTTAACATCTCATCCCAATCAACAGAGTTTGAATCATAAACTGCTGTAGGGTGCTCGCCTGTTTGCGTCGTCCCTACAGGCTCCCATGCTGGGTTTTCAATCGTTCTGATGACATTGCTGTCGCTTCCGCCTTCAGTGACAATTTCTTCGTCATCGATATTGCCCTCATCTTTGGACTCATCAGTTGTTTCACTGTCATCCTTCTCTTCTTCCTCGTTGTTCTTCGTTTCTTCTTCCTCTACTGGTTGCTTCTCCTCATTAGTACCCTTTTGCTCTTCGTTTTTTTCTACTCCATTTTTACTGCCTGCCTCATTATCATTTCCACCCGAAAAAATGATGACAGACACCACTATGATTAATAAAATTACAAGGCCGATTAAACCATTTAAAACAATATTCGTTTTCTTTCTTTTGGCACGCTTATCATATCTTGATGACTGATTATATTTGTCTTTCAAAGGATTCTCCTCCTTCTCTTTTTGCTAAAGCATAAACCTGAATAGATAAATAGCTGTCCACATTTTAACATGACTTTTAAAAAACATGAAGGAATTACCCATAGAATGTGACGGGAATTCCTCCATTAAAGTTTCAATTTCCTTCACGTGATTGATCATACTCATATAATTGAGTCACCATGTCTGCAAATAAAGCCGTTGTACTTGGATCACTTTGCTCCAATGCATCCAGCCTGACTGTTACAAGAGCGTACTTTGGATTTTTATAAGGAAAATAGCCTGCAAACCATTTATTCTCTATAGCTTCACCATCCTTCTCTTTACCCGTCTCTCCGGTACCTGACTTTCCTGCAACCTCATAGGGTAACTCACTGAGAGCTCTTCCAGTACCCTTTTCATTTACAACAACCTCACGCAGGAGCTTTTGCATACTCATTGCTGTATACGGCTTAATATGACTACCCTCTAGCGGCTTTTCTTTAAACTGCAGCAAGGATGTATGATTTTTATATTCAACCACTGAAGCTGTGCGGACCATTTTTTTCTCTCCCCCTCTTGCAATTGTCGCCATCATATTCGTAATGGCTAATGGCGTCCCCCGCACCTCATATTGACCGATTCCTGTCATGGCAACAAAGTTGGCATCTTTACTCGCAGCATCATCTAAAAATACACGCCCGCCATCTTCATCCTGTATTTGTATAAAATCCTCAAAATGATAGATGTCGCCTTTCCATCCAACTGAACCAATTAAAGACAGCTTTTCTGCATAATCCTCTAAAATATTCGGATCAATCTCCATAAGCTCCTTTGCTAAAGTGCCGAAAGTATTGTTGCAGCTCAGAGCAAAGCTATTATTAAAATTTTGCATGCCATGATCATACTTATCATCAGGCTGACCATTGATTTTTTGACTGCAATTGAATAATCGGGATGGGTCTGTTAGTTCATAATCAACGGCCGCGGCTGCAACAACAGTTTTGAAGATCGAGCCCATTATTTGCTGCTTTACCATAAGATTCGTAGTTCCCTCATCAGCAAAAGGATTATCTTTATTCATAGAAGGACGAGAGACCATCGCCAACACGGAATTCGTTTCTATATCCATTAATACGAGCCCGCCTTTATTAATCTTATGCTCATCCATCAGCTTCTCTGCCATTCTTTGTAAATCATAGTCCAAAGTTGTTTTAATATTCACTGGATAAAACGGATTCGCCGGATCCACGTACTTCACATTTATACCGAATAATGGCCCGCCTTTGGCATCTACATGATAGACAAGCTTTGATTTCCCTTCTGGTAAAAGAAATTCATCAAAGCCTTTCTCCATCCCAGTCACTCCGAGCATCGCCTCATTGGGCAGTTCTTTATCCGGATAACGGCTCTTTAACTTTCCATCCATACTTGTAATTCCTAAAAGCTGTTCTGCTGGTCTATTTAGAAGGCTGTATTTCTTCTCTACCGCGAAAACTCCTGGTATCTGCAAGTCATTGATCTTTTTCAGCTGCTCATCGGTTAACTCCAAGGGTTTAGGCGTCCCGAATGCAATGGGTTCCTTTGCTGTCTCTACCGCTGCTCGCAAGGCATACTCTGAAGCCCCAGTTATCTCAGAAACAGATTTGATATCCCAATCCATTTGAGAGAGAAACGGGAACAAGATCAACACAGGCTTATATTCTTCGGTCAATGGATTGCCATTGCGATCAAGAAAACTCCCTCTACCTGAGTCTATCACCATTTCTTGCGATCTTTGCTGTACACTCGCTTCAAGTAAATTGATATTTCTGGTTGTAAAGTGCTCAGTATCTGTAAGCTGCAGCTGCACAAGTCTACCCATTAATACGATTAGAACAGATACAAAAATAGCTAAAATTATGATTGCTCTTTTTCTCCACATAAAAAACACCTCGTCAAAAGCTTTGACGAGGTTTAGACTTTTCAAACAATAAGAATCGTTTACTTGAAAAAATAATAGCTTATTTAATGGTTACGATGCGGACATTCATTTCGCCGCCAGGTGTTTGTACAGTTACTTCATCATCGATTTTTTTGCCAATTAAGCTTTTTGCAATTGGAGAATCATTAGAGATTTTCCCTTCAAACGGATCCGCTTCCGCGCTTCCGACAATTGTATATGTTTCTTCTTCTCCATCAGGAAGCTCCACAAATGTAACTGAGCGGCCTAATGAGACTGAATCTCCGCTAATATCATCTTCAGCAATAATTTTTGCATTGCGGATCATGTTTTCAAGAGTGGTAATTCTACCTTCAACAAATGCTTGTTCTTCCTTAGCAGAATCGTATTCTGAGTTCTCGGATAAATCACCGAAACTGCGGGCAATTTTAATACGTTCAACAACTTCTTTTCTTTTTACTGTTTTTAAGTTTTCTAATTCTTGCTCAAGCTTCTCTTTCCCAGCTTGTGTCATTGGGAATACTTTTTCGATAGCCAAAACCTTCACTCCTTCAATTTCATTCGCCCCGAGTATTTGGGCAATATTTATGTATTTTACATTCATAATGAATGCATTTGAGCGCGTCCTTTTATTGAAGGGCGCGCATTTTTTCATTGCTCATTTTATTGCCTTTACCATTTTCTATGCTATTGTTTCACAAAAAAGACTTTTGTTCAAGAATTGTTTGAATTTTTGTTACCATTAAATCGATCGCCACATGATTGTGACCGCCTTCAGGAATAATGATATCAGCATACCTTTTTGTTGGCTCAATAAATTGATTATGCATCGGACGAACAACATTCACATATTGATCGATGACTGTATCCATAGTCCTGCCCCGTTCCTTAATATCTCTGAACAAACGGCGAATAATACGAAGATCTGCATCTGTATCAACAAATAACTTCATATCCATCAGATTGCGGAGACGCTCATCCTCCAGAACTAAAATACCTTCAATAATAATAACGTCCTTTGGCTCTACAACAATCACTTCATCAGCCCGTGTATGCATAGAGTAATTATACACAGGTTTTTCAATCGTTTGATATCTTGTCAACGCTTCAATATGTTCAATCAGCAAGTCATTGTCAAATGCGAGCGGGTGATCATAATTTGTCTTCAGTCTTTCCTCAAAAGGAAGGTGAGATTGATCTTTATAATAATAATCCTGCTCAATCATCAGAATAGAGTGACCTTTAAACTGTTCATATATAGATCTTGTCACGCTTGTCTTACCAGATCCTGAACCGCCAGACACTCCAATAACAATTGGTTTTTGACTCATTTTCATCATACTCCTCACTTTTACATATCTATTTGCACGTTTGTTTCATCCTGCTAAAAAAGAATTCGCATCCAATTAATGGATACGCGCAGGCTCATTTGTCGACAATAGAAAGAAGGATAGATGAACCAATTGGATATTACTGATGTCCAATATACACCTTTTTGCTATGATTGCCAAACATCTGCTCTTTATACAATCGAACAAAAACGAAATAGGTGTACAGTATCCTCGTTGGACGAGTTGATTCCACTTCATCCTACTTCCTTTTACTAATCGCTACGCCATCTCCGATCGGGAGAATGACTGTATGATAATCTTCATTATTCATAAGCCATTGATTAAAATCATTAATCTTTCTCACGAGATTGCGAATGCGCTTATTTTCAATCTCACTTTCATACACAAGACCTTTAAATAGCACATTGTCTGTGATAATTAGACCGTCTACATTTAAATATTTGCTATAAATCTCAAAGAAACGTTTATATTGTCCCTTAGCTGCATCAATAAAAATACTATCATAAGGGCCCTTGTCCTTTATCTCATCTTCTACTTCAAGGGCATCTCCTTTAATAATGGCTATGTGCTCTTCCTTTCCACTGCGGGCAATAAACTTTTCAGCTTCTTCATAGCGCTCTGCATCTCTTTCAATTGTCACGATCCTGATGTCAGGCAGCGCGTATGCCATTCTAAGAGCTGAATAGCCAATAGCTGTTCCAACCTCTAAAATGGATTGTGGCTGCTGGATCCGCAAAAGCTGCAGCATGGCCTCAATGCCCTCTATTTCCATGATAGGTACTTTATGCTCTTTCGCATAAGCTTCCATCTCCATGATTAAATCGCTGCGATCAGGAATCATTTTTTCTATATATGCTTGCAGCCTTTCGTTATGCAACTGCTGTTCACCTCATTTTTCAACTTCTAAATTTCTCATCATACTCTCTGATTTTAACAAGAAAAAAAGCGTTCACAGTTGTATATGCATGCACCTTGCCGGCCCAATTCATACATTTTGTGATTGACGCTATCGCTATCAAAAAGTAAAAGACCTACAGCCTAAATAAAGCTGATTTGTCACCTATTATTATTCTTATGAAAATACTTGAATTATTTTATCATAAAGGAATAGGGAAAGCTATTTTTTTCAGCAGCTGACCTGTATTAACCAATCCGTATTCATTTAAATCGCCTAAAACACCGTGTATTTCCACAGAAAAACAGAACATATATTCCCACTTTGATGTTATACTATGATAATGGGAGGCGGTTTCGATTAAACGACAAAATATGAATATTAGTGAACGTATGGAGCATTATCAAATACCTGGTCTAAGCTTGGCCATTATTGAAAATGGGCAAATCAGTTCGACTGAAAGCTACGGTGTTCTCGAAGCAGGGCGTAATCAGAGGGTAAACGATCAAACCATTTTCAACGCTTGCTCAATTAGTAAATTTCTGACCTCCGTCTTAATTATGAAACTATCAGAAGAAGGTATCCTAGATTTAGATGAGGATGTAAATCAGAAGCTTACAGCATGGAAGGTCCCTAATAATACCTTAACAATAAACAACAAAGTTACTTTGCGAAATTTACTTAGTCATCAATCTGGGATTATTGACCCAAAAGGCAGTTTTATGAGGATGAATCCTAAAGACTCCACACCTGACATGGTGGAAATTTTAAATGGAGACACACCCTATTGTAATGAATCAATTAATATCATCGCTGAACCTGGCAGCACATTTCAATACTCTGATGCTGGATATTGTATCATTCAGCAGCTAATTGAAGATGTTATGGGGCAATCCTTTCATACAGAGATATTTGAACGAATATTCGAACCATTAAAGATGACAAATAGTATATTTGAATTAAAGGTCACAGAGAAACAAGCACAAAACCTCTCCTGCGGACATAATAGATACGGAAAGCGAATAGAAGGGAATTACCCTTTCTACCCAAATCCAGCTGGAGCTGGTCTATGGACTTCATCTTCAGACTTAGCTTTATTGGTCAATGATATAATTCATTCACTATACAATGAAAGCAGACTCGGTTTATCGCAAGCTACAATAAAAGAAATGATCAGCCCACAAGGGGATATTCCGTGGGCTGGACTCGGCGTGTTTATCGAGGGGAAAGGTCACAACGTTGAATTTTCATCGCTTGGCTGGGGAGAAGGCTTTCAATCCATGATCGTTTCATACCCTTATGTAAAAACCGCTGCCGTCATAATGACAAATGCTGATTTAGGTGTACATCAGATGAAAGGCATCATTGGTGAGATATATCAATCTCTAACTTTTGAACATGCATAAAAACAAAGCGTAATCGGACAAGAAGACATCTAAACTGACATAAGCAAAAAAGCCTAGGTTTCAAATAACCTAGGCGTTTCTTTTATCCATCATATTGAATTATTGATTCGTGATATGCTCATTCTTTTTCACATTATGCTCATCCAAAGTTTTGGAGAATAATACTTCTCCAGATGGGGTTGCCAAGAAATAAAGAAATTCTGTTTCCGCTGGGTAGAGCGTAGCTTCAATGGATGTGACCCCAGCATTCGCAATTGGGCCTGGTGTTAGACCGTTATATTTATATGTGTTATACGGAGAATCAATTTTCAAATCCTCGTATAGCGTTCTTGATTTATGTTCTCCATGTGCATACAGCACTGTAGGGTCTGTCTGCAAAGGCATATCGATGTCTAATCGATTAAAGAACACACTGGCAATTTGATCTCGGTCAACCTGTGCCGTTGCTTCCTCTTCAATTAAAGAGGCCATCGTCAGCAATGTATGAGGTGTATAATCTTGCGCTTCCATTTCGGCGGAAAATTCCTTTATCACCGCATTTGTTTTATCTAACATAGGTGTAACGACTTCTTCAACTGTTGGTTCTTCCGTGAAATAATCATAGGTTGCAGGGAAAAGATACCCTTCTAGCGGATTTAGAATATCCTCAGCTAGAATTTCCTCAGTTAAAATACTCGGATACTTTTTAATCATTGATTTAATGAATTTTTCATCATTCAGCTGGTCAAATACTTCTTCCCCGCTTTGACCCGTTTTCTCTCCTATAATGCCAGCTATTTGTTGAAGCTGTTTTCCTTCAGGGACAGTAATTTTAAACACAACTTCCTGTTCAATATTTCCAGTTTTTAATGATTCAGTGATTTCCCCCATTGTCATTGAGGGTTTCAAATTATAAGTGCCGGCCATAAAGCCCGATTCATTACGCAATTTCACATAATATTTAAATACTCTGGCATCCTTTATAATCCCATTGTCTTCAAGTACCTGTCCAATACCTGATACTGATGAACCTATAGGGATTTCTACAGATTTTTCTGTTTGATCTTTTGGATCAACTGGCTTTAATGCTGAGTTTAAATAAAAATATCCCCCTGCTGCAATGATACCTACAGTGATAACTAATATAATGGCTGTAAGCGATACGATTTTCCGTACTACTTTTGCTTCACCTTGACGCTGAATCAAATTATTGCGCATAGACTCTTTCTTATTATGCTTTTCTTCATTTGACATCAGTTTACCTCCAATCCTAGGGCTTGATATCTGTTCTCATTCTCATAACGATCCTAAAAATAACTTTGGTCATAATATGGAATTATTCCGTATGATCCAAGCCACCATGGTTTACATCTCGGATTATTATACTATATTTTCGATTGCAAGTCGCAAGATATAACAAAAAACAAAGATTATTGGCAAATAACGGCAAAATCCACAAAAAAATGTTGAATTTAGGTAGAAATTGTCCTTTTTAAATTATGACCGCACCGAAGATGAAGTGGTTAACATCGATAATAGAAACGATTACTTTTCTAGAAATCGATATTTGATGAACAAAAAAAGAGCACCCATAGGGCACCCTTTTTAAAAAGGAGATTATTCTTCGTCATTTTCCTCAAGGAATGTATTCAACATTTCCTCAATTAAATCCCATTCTTCATCAGATTCAATCGGTTGAAGTTCTCCGTCTACATTATCTTCGCTTGGAACGAATGCCGATGCATGAATTTCGATATCTTCAGCGTCATTCTCATCTGCACCCATTGGATAGTAAAGCACATAAGACTTTCCGAATTGCTCTGAATCAAATGTGAATAATACTTCACATAACTGCTCGTTGCCATCTTCATCTACTACTGTAATATTGTTTTCTCCGTGATCCATTTCTTTTCACCTCATTAATTTTGGCTATCTAAATAGCCTTGTAAAATCATGACAGCCGCCATTTTATCTATGACTTTTTTTCTTTTTTTGCGGCTGACATCCGCTTCTAAGAGCACTCTTTCAGCAGCCATTGTCGTTAAACGCTCGTCCCAATAGACTACAGGATAACCAAAGCGCTTTTCAAGCTCTTTTCCATAAAACTTACTGGCTTCGCCTCGTGGACCGACCGTACCGTTCATATTCTTTGGAAAGCCAACGACAAATTTACTGACTTCATACTCTTTTACAAGTTCACCAATTCGCTCAAAGCCAAACTGTTTTTGCTCTTCATTAATTTTAATGGTTTCTAAGCCTTGCGCTGTCCACCCAAGCGCATCACTTAGCGCGACGCCGACTGTCTTAGAACCGACATCCAATCCCATAGTTCGCATTATTATCCCTCACGCTGCTGTTTTAGATAAGATTTCACTAATTCTTCAATGATTTCATCCCGTTCAAGCTTCCTGATGACATTCCGCGCATCTTTGTGACGGGGAATGTAAGCAGGATCCCCAGATAACAGGTAACCAACAATTTGATTAATCGGATTATACCCTTTTTCCTGAAGAGCTTCATACACATGAAAGAGCACTTGATTGACATCTTGTTCAATCGGATCTTCAGGAAAATTAAATCTCATAGTTTTATCAAATGAGCTCAATTCTTACACCTCACTTTGTGACCTGTGCGATAAGAAAAGCGCAGGGCGCTTCTTTCATTCAAAAGATGCATTAAACTCCAAGTTGTCGTATGAAACGCTGGCTTGTTAACCAATTGAAAAGTTACACTTATCATTTGGTTATGTTCAGCATAAAGAAAAAGGCAGACATGTCCGCATTCCCTCATGCATTTGAACATTCGCTAATGGTTACCTACATTCTACACTACTTCGTGTGGGATTCAAACGGATTTTACCCATTCCTCCACAAATTGGAGTGCAGCATCTAATTTAGCAGGATCTTTTCCGCCTGCTTGCGCCATATCAGGTCGGCCTCCACCACCTCCGCCACAGCGGGTTGCTACTTCTTTGATTACCTTGCCGGCATGATAGCCCTTCTGAATCAAGTCATCAGTAACACCAGCAATAATATTGACTTTGCCGTCATTTGCACTTCCTAATACGACCACAGCAGAACCTAGCTTCTTCTTAAGGTCATCAGCCATATTACGGAGGTTATTCATATCAGTTGCTTGAACCTTTGCAGCAAGCATCGTGATGCCATTGACTTCTTTTGCATGGGATACAAGGCTTCCTGCTTCAATATTACCCAATTTAGCAGTGATTGATTCATTTTCTCTTTGTAACTGCTTCATTTCTGCCTGTAATCCGTCAATTCTAGATGGAACATCCTTAAGATTCGCTTTTAATCTTACTGCTGCGTCTTTTAATACACCTATTTGTTCAGTCATCATTTTATATGCGGATTCACCAGTGACAGCTTCGATGCGTCGAGTGCCCGCTCCAATCCCGCTTTCTGATTGAATCTTAAATAAACCAATGACTGATGTATTTGGTACATGGCAACCGCCGCATAATTCAAGAGAATAATCGCCAATTTGTACTACACGAACGATTTTTCCATATTTTTCACCAAAGAGAGCCATTGCGCCCATTGATTTTGCTTCATCTATTCCTTTAAGTTCAATGTTTACATCTAGACTGTTCCAGATTTTCTCATTCACAATTGTTTCGATCTTTTCCAGCTCTTCAACCGTAATTTGTCCGAAGTGGGAGAAGTCAAAGCGTAAGCGATCAGGCTCAACCGATGATCCAGCTTGATTAACATGGTTACCAAGTACATCTTTTAATGCTTGATGCAGTAAATGTGTCGCTGTATGGTTTTTAATAATTCTACCGCGGTTCGCTCGATCAACCGTTGCTGACACTTGTTGGTCAACAGTTAAGCTGCCTTTTTGCACCATTCCACGATGTAAATTTTGACCATTCGGTGCTTTTTGAACATCTTTCACTGCTACTTTGACACCAGTTGCTTCAAGAAGGCCTTTATCAGCAATTTGTCCGCCGCTCTCCGCATAGAAAGGAGTTTGGTCAAGTACGAATTGAATTTCATCACCAGTAACTGCTTCTGAAACTAGCTGACCTTCCTTCACAATTGCTATAACTTTTGCTTCTGCATGAAGTTGGTCGTAGCCTACAAATTTACTTTCTGCTTTAATTTCTCCAAGCACGCCTTCTTGCACCTGCATAGAGCCTACATCTTGACGTGCTGCACGAGCTCGCTCACGCTGAAGCTCCATTTCTGTATCAAAACCATCATGATCAATGGTCATTCCCTCTTCTTCCGCATATTCTTCTGTTAATTCTACAGGGAAGCCATACGTATCATAAAGGCGGAATACATCCTTTCCATTAACGACATTGCTGTCTTTTTCTTTTTCCTTTTTGATTACCTCAGAAAGAATGGCTAAACCTTCATTTAAGGTTTCATGGAAACGTTCTTCTTCATTTTTGATTACTTTTTGAATAAATTCTGCTTTTTCATCCACTTGCGGGTAGAAATCATTCATCACTTCTCCTACAACTGGCACTAGTTCGAACATGAATGGACGGTTGATATTAATTTGCTTTGCATAACGGACGGCTCTGCGTAATAAACGGCGCAATACATAGCCTCTTCCTTCATTCGATGGCAATGCACCATCTCCGACAGCAAATGCGACTGTACGAATATGATCGGCAATCACTTTAAATGCGACATCGGCATCATTGCTTTCTCCATACTTCACTCCAGAAATTTTCTCTGTACCATGGATAATTGGCATGAATAAATCCGTATCAAAATTTGTACGAACATTTTGCACAACTGAAGCCATTCTTTCTAAGCCCATACCCGTATCAATATTTTTTTTCGGAAGAGGTGTATAAGTTCCATCAGGATTATGGTTAAATTCAGAAAAAACAAGATTCCAAACTTCTAAATATCTATCGTTTTCTCCACCAGGGTATAATTCCGGATCCTCAAGGTCATCTCCATACTCAGGGCCTCTGTCATAAAAAATCTCTGTATTTGGTCCACTAGGTCCTTCACCAATATCCCAAAAATTTCCTTCCAAACGAATAATTCTTTCATCTGGAACTCCCACTTTTTCAACCCAAAGCTTATATGCTTCATCATCCTCAGGGTGAATCGTTACAGATAGCTTTTCTGCTTCAAAGCCAATCCATTTTGGACTAGTTAGAAATTCCCATGCGAATTCAATCGCTTCTTCTTTAAAATAATCACCGATTGAAAAATTACCCAACATCTCAAAAAAGGTATGGTGGCGAGCGGTTTTCCCAACATTTTCAATATCATTTGTTCGGATCGATTTTTGTGCATTTACGATTCTTGGGTTTTCCGGAATCACGCGACCATCAAAATATTTCTTCAATGTTGCCACACCACTATTAATCCAAAGCAAAGATGGATCCTCATGCGGAACAAGAGAAGCACTCGGTTCTATGGAATGTCCCTTTTCTTCAAAGAAATCTAAGAACATGCGGCGAATTTCTGCACCTGTTAAATGTTTCATTATGTACCTCCTAATAATTTAAGTTTTAAAGATAAATATTTTTAAACAACAAAAAAAGCCCTCATCCCTATACAGGGACGAGAGCATTCTCGCGGTACCACCCTGATTATGAGAATACTAAAGCATGTGTCAACTGCGCATCCACCGAGCGAGCCTTCTCCGCTTTTCTTCTCATCTCTCAGATCCATAACGCGGATAAACGGCAGGAATTAACTGCACTCCGGATTAGCGTTCTGTTATCCTTCATCTAGGAATTCTTCCAGCCAAGGAATTCCCTCTCTATCAGATGGACTATAACTTACTTGTTCCTTCAACATGTTTAAGTATTAATCTTATATAGTCGCATTATAGCTAGTTTTCAAGATGTTTGTCAATATTCCATTTACCGGCTGGTCACTTGTGAATCCGGCTTCTTTGTAAAATGATTTCTAGCATGGATAATACTTACCTTTATAACGGCTAAAATTGGAACGGCAATAATCAAGCCAATAATTCCTCCAGCCTCTCCTCCTGCCAATAGTGCCAGCATAATGATGAGCGGGTGCATGTGCAAACTTTTACCGACAATAAATGGGGATAAGATATTTCCTTCAACGAATTGTAAAACAATCATGATAATAATCACGATGATCACCAATTTGATTGACATTGTAAAGGCTATAATTATAGCTGGAATCGCACCGATTACTGGACCAAAATAGGGAATGATATTGGTAATTCCAATAATAAATCCTAATAGTAATGGATATTTCAACCCAAATGCCCAAAATAATAACGCTGATATGACACCAATAACTAAGCAAACCAATAATTGGCCTCTAATATAGCCACCGAGCGACTTATCAATATCCCGCAGAAACAAGATTCCTTCTTTTCTCCATTTTCTCGGTGTTAAATACCAGGCAGCTCTCTTAACCTGACTATGATCCTTAAGTAAATAAAAGGAAATAAAAGGGATTACCGCAATCACTACAGCATAATTCAAGATATTCAATAAAATATCAATGACTTTAGAAAGCAGGCGATCTAGCGCCGCTTCCATTTGCTGAATACCTTCATCAACCTTCATCTGCAGCATTTCCGGCCATGTCGAAGTTTTATTTTGCACTGCCCCAATTGCATCTCGATATT
Organism: Cytobacillus purgationiresistens; assembly: GCF_030813235.1. Classification (GTDB taxonomy): domain Bacteria; phylum Bacillota; class Bacilli; order Bacillales; family Cytobacillaceae; genus Cytobacillus; species Cytobacillus purgationiresistens. Next base: position 257,026 of record NZ_JAUSUB010000004.1, read on the forward strand.
GATTAGCAAACAGTGGGGCATTGTCCACAAGATCCTTTAATTGATGAATGAACGCTGGAATGCCTTTATATAGAGCTAAGCCCACTCCACCGAAAAAGATAAAATATATGATGAAGGTCGCCAACCCCCGGTGCAGACCAGTTGAATGAAGCTTCTCAACAATAGGATGAAGCAAATATGTAATAAACGCACCTATAATAAAAGGAATCACCACGACCAAACCAATCTTCACAATAGGCAGCCATAGTTCTTTTAATTTATAGAAAATAAATAAAACAATAAACAAAAGAAGCAGAAAACCTAACCGATAAAACCATTTCAAGCGAATATCCAACACACCATCCGCCTCCCTCAGTATATTTTGAGAACCAAACCAGTGAAATATACATCGAAAAGCGGAATAAGCTTACTCAGGAAGCGACAGCCTTAAGGCGAATTGAAAAGAGAAAGCAGGATTCTAATCTCAGACATCCAGAAACGTCCATTTCAGATAGTCACTAAAAAGCAAGCCCACATCAATGGGCTTGCTTACATTTAAAATAACTTATTTACTCTTTTTTGAAATTTCTTGATATCCTTTTTCGATATCAGATTGTTTTTCTGCGCAATTCCATAAGCTGCAATTCCAGCTCCAATAACAGCTGCTGAGGTAATCATTTTATTCATTATGTTTCACCTCTGACATCTTATTTTTGTACAAAGGATTAAGAAGAAAATCTGCGCTCGTCTTCATCAAACAAATCATCTAATGAACTTAATGATCCATCTTCCTCTACTTGATGGGTATTTATGATTCCTTGCGAAAGTGAAAGTTCTATGAAACAACCCCAGCAATAATATTGGCTGATCCCGATCTTTCCTATATCTTTACTTTGGCAGTTTGGACATTGGAGCATTTAAATGCCACCTCACCTTACTTTACATTTACGATGATGGCATCTTTCCCAATCGCAGGGGGTTCATCGGTTTTTATTACTTTTTTTCCTTCCAGCATATCTGAAAAGAAGCCATCCGATAATTCATACCCTACGATTGTGCCCACTTCCTCTTGAAAATATACATCCTCAAGCAGTCCAAGCCTGTCCCCTTCTTTTGTCATAATCATTTTTCCCAATAAGCGGTTATCTCCTGCAAATGTATATTCTTTATGTTTATGCAGGGGAATCAACGTCATACGATCTATGACCATGACCCCATCCCAGCCAAAGGAAGAAACCTCTTTAATATCCAGAAGATATGTTTTTTTGAAAAACGAGCCGACTTTAACCAGCAACCCCTTTACTGTTCCATCTGTAAGAATAATTAAATCACAAACCTCACCAAGAACCGTTCCGCTTTTAATTTCAATTACTGGCAGTCCTTTTAATAATGAAAATGTCCGCAAAGTTTATCCCGCCTTCCCGAACATTTATAGTTTCTGCTAATCGTTCAATTTACATAACGAAAAACGGTTTCCAGTCAAAATTTTATTGCGATTTAATTGTGTACCTAGGCTGATGATAACGTTGATTTCTCTCTTCCCCATCAGATATCTCTTCTGAAAATGGATGCTCTTTTATGTTCTTTTTTCCTAATTTCTTTTTTCTGCCCATTTTTTCACATCCTGCAATATCATTTTGTATTGTTTTCCCATACTTTGTTACCTTTCATAATAGTCGTTGAATGTGCTTGCTTTCCGCGGGGTGAGCCTCCTCGTCCGCTTCACTCCTGCGGGGTATCTCCTGTACCGCTGCTTCCGCAGGAGTCTCGCACACCCGTTCCAATGTTGTCATATCAAAACCTATGAAAGAACAACAATCCTTCAGAAAAGGCCTTATGAAAAAAAGCAGTCTAATTTAGACTGCTTATACTTAGCTATATTCTTTTTCTAGAAAATCATACGGTGTGATTTTTTCCATTCCAATCATTGGATCAGCCTGCATGATTTCTTCTTCATAGGTCATTCCATCTGTTACAACTAGGAGAGAGTCTGCACTTTGCTTTTCTCCCAAGATGGCGTCCTGAAGTTTTTCTCTCAAGCTCGAGAGTCGAGACCCATCCGTTCTTTCCACTCCCATTTTTAAAGCATCCTCATCCCCGCATAGGATTAAAAACTGCTTACTGCGGGTAATCGCGGTATAAAGCAAATTGCGGCGGAGCATGCGATAATAGCTTTTAACGACAGGAAGAATAACAATTGGAAATTCACTACCTTGAGATTTATGTACTGAGCAGCAATAGGCATGGGTAATCTGATTTAAATCCTGCCTTGTATAAGTTGCCTCCGTTCCATCAAATGAAACAATCACCATATCTTGTTTTTCCGTATTTTCCTTTGCAAAGAAAATGGAAACAATCTCACCCATATCTCCGTTAAACACATGGTTTTCAGGCTGGTTCACCAATTGGAGCACCTTGTCTCCGATTCGATATTTCACATCGCCAAAAGCTAGTTCCTTCTTTGATTCATCTGGGTTTGGATTGAAGATTTCTTGAATCATTTCATTTAATTTATCAATACCGGCTGGACCTCTGTACATCGGTGCCAATACTTGAATATCCCTTGCGGAAAATCCTTTTTTCTTTGCGTTTGATACCACTTGTTCAACGACAGTACCAATCTGGGCAGGCTGGCATCTTATAAAAGATCGATCCGGCTGCTGTAAAGTGATATTAGCCGGTACACGTCCCCTTTTCATCTCATGGGCAAGTTCGATAATGGAGGATCCTTCTGCCTGACGATAAATATCCGTTAACATCACGGATGGTATACGCTCTGATTTGAGCAGGTCCTTTAAAACCTGTCCTGGTCCAACAGAAGGAAGCTGGTCCTCATCTCCAACTAGAATGACCTGCATTTCATCAGGTATCGCCTTAAATAGTTGATTCGCAAGCCAGACATCTACCATAGAGGTTTCATCTACAATGAGGATTTTTCCTTCTAAAGGGTTTTCTTCCTGTCGATCAAACCCCTCACTTCCATTCCATCCAAGGAGGCGATGAATTGTCACTGCAGGTAAACCGGTCGACTCAGACATTCTTTTTGCAGCCCGTCCGGTTGGCGCAGCTAGCAAGAAAGGGAAAGGCTCTTCTTTTTTATAATCCTTTTGTTCCAAAGAGCAGCCATGCAATTCGGCATAGAGCTCAACAATGCCTTTAATGACTGTTGTTTTTCCTGTACCAGGACCTCCGGTTAAAATCAGCATAGGAGACATGAGCGCTTTTTGGATGGCCTCTTTTTGGGAAGGTGCATATTGCACACCAAGCCTTTCCTCAAGGTTTCCAAGCGCCATTAAAAACTCTGACTCTGGAAATTGCTCATCATATTGCGTTTGCTTTACGATTCTCTTTATATTCGTCACAATCCCTTTTTCCGAAAAATAAAGAGAAGGGGAATAAACTCTTTGCTCCTCAGCGATCAGCTTTCCTTCTTCACCAAGCGTGATGATTTCTTTTGAAATCTCTTCGTATTCAATGACATCCCGTTTGTTGTCTTCAAGGATCTTCTTAACACCTTCAAGCAGAATTTTCGTTTCTGTGTAAACATTACCAGCTTGTGTGCTTTCTGCTTCTAATACATGAAGGCAAGCTGCCCTTATTCTATCTGGATGACTACCAAACAGCCCAACGTGATAGCCCAATTCGTCAGCACGGTTAAAGCCGATTCCTTCAATATCCTCGACAAGCTGATAAGGATTCTTCTGAATGACTTCAATTGTCGTTTCTTTGTATTGCTGATAAATTTTCATCGAAAGCTGTGGACCAAAGCCGAATTGATTAAGGGCAATCATTGTTTGCTCCAAACCTTGATGTTCCATGAGCGTATCATAGAGCGATTTCGCTTTTTCTGATGACAATTTAGGCACCTGATCAAGAAGAGAAGGCTTATTTAATATTTTGGAAATGGCATTTTCACCCAAGGTTTCAACAATGCTCTCAGCTGTTTTTTTTCCAATTCCTTTAAATAGCTCGCCCGCTAAATAATTTGCCACCCCTTGTTTTGTCTGGGGGATATCCTTTTGATAATGACTTGCATGCAGCTGAACGCCAAATTTAGGATGGTCCTTTAATTCTCCATAGAATATATAGGATTCCTGGGGGTGGATTTGGGGAAAATAACCAGTGACAACCGCTTCATTATCATCATAATCATGGTTGGTTTCTTCGACTCTAATTCGTAAAACCGTGTACAAGTTTTGTTCATTATGAAAAACCGTGACAAGATGCTTACCCTTGATAAATTTCTTTTTTTCTCCGGCAAAAAGATCAAGAGAATCCTGCTTCTCCATTTATGCTTCCTCCTTCAAAAAAGCATCTTGCTTCTTATTTTATATTAATCGTTTTGGTCATTTTCAATGAGTTTTTTTCCATAACCAGCTAGGAGATGGTCAGGCTGAATATCAAGTGCTTCTTCAAAATGCTTAAGTGCCATTTCACTATTTTCCTTAAAGCCGTATGCTACCCCCAGATTGTAATGAGCATCTGCATGGCGTGGATCGATCTCGATGCATTTCTCCAGTTGATTGATCGCTTCGTCAATTAGCTCTAATTGCGCTAGGGATAAGCCATATTGAAATAAAATTTCTGGATCATCTGGATTTAACTCTGCACCTCTCTGCAAATACGGAAGAGCTAGTTTTCCCTGCTCCAATTGAATCAAAGACATTCCCAACATAAAAAAGTTATCGGCTGAATTGATTCCTTTTTGCATTGCCATTTCAAACATATTCTTGGCTTCGTCAAAGTTTTCTTGATTATAGTATAGGTTACCGGCGCTATAATAAGCCGCACCTGCATTTTCATCAAGCCCGATCGCCTTTTCATAAAATTTTAGAGCCTTTTCAATTTCTCCGACCGCAGATAATACATTCCCGAAATTAATATAGGAAACGGCGTCATCAGGATTTTCCTCGATAGCCTCCATAAAGACCTTTGCAGCATCTTCCCATTTGCCTTCTTGCATATATTGAATACCTAATTGGTTTTTTTCCATCACAATCTACTCCATTTCATTCCATCAATTAAAGCTGTACGATTTATTCTCTTGAAAGTATAGCATATTTCATGATAAAAACATCCATTTGCCCTAATGACTATTCGCTAAAGCAAAAACTGACCTAGAATCATGTTTAAATGATCCTAGGTCAGTTTTTTTATCCCACATAAGTTAGGCGTTTAGCTTCTTTATATACTTCATCAATTGTTCCGCCGCCCAAGCACTCATCTCCATCATAGAAAACAACTGCTTGTCCAGGAGTAATCGCCCTGACTGGCTCATTAAAGATTACTTTTGCTCTGCCATCATCAAATATTTCAATTGTCACCTTACTATCCTGCTGACGATATCTGAATTTCGCTGTACATTCAAATGTTTGCGGTTTGTCTTTATTAGAAACCCAACCAATATTCACAGCAATAAGGGAATCAGAGTAGAGCATTTCATGATGAAAGCCTTGACCAACATAGAGGACGTTACGCTTAAGGTCTTTTCCAATAGCAAACCAAGGTTCACCTGCGCCTCCAATGCCAAGTCCGTGCCTTTGACCGATTGTATAGTACATTAATCCATCATGCTTACCGACCACTTCACCATCAAATGTTTCCATATTCCCAGGCTGAGCTGGTAAATAATTACCTAGAAACTCTTTAAAGTTTCTTTCACCAATGAAGCAGATGCCTGTACTATCCTTTTTAGTAGCGGTGGCTAAATTGGCATTTGCTGCAATTTCCCTTACTTTTGATTTCTCTATATCACCAATTGGAAACATTACTTTTTCCAACTGTTCCTGGCTTAATTGATTAAGAAAATACGTTTGGTCTTTATTTTCATCCAGACCACGAAGCATCTTCACTTCTCCATCACGCTGCTCAACGCGTGCATAATGACCAGTTGCAAGATAATCTGCACCCAGACTCATTGCATGCTCAAGAAAAGCCTTAAATTTAATTTCCTTATTGCACATAACATCAGGATTTGGCGTTCTACCTGCTTTATATTCTTCAAGGAAATAAGTAAAAACTTTATCCCAATATTGCTTCTCAAAATTGACTGCATAATAAGGAATGCCAATTTGATTGCATACCCGAATCACATCATCGTAGTCCTCGGTGGCTGTACATACACCGTTTTCATCTGTGTCATCCCAGTTTTTCATAAAAATGCCGATGACATCATAGCCTTGCTCTTTTAGTAAAAGCGCAGCAACAGAGGAGTCAACACCTCCAGACATCCCGACGACAACACGTGTATCCTTTATTGCTTTTTTCATTCTATTCACCACTCTTATATCAAAATTATTTATTTGTAAACCGTTGAACGATTTTACTTGTTTCTTGTCCGACATATTTGATTTGCTCCATCGTATTGTTGAGGCCAAAGCTAAAACGAATGGAGTTGATCAAACGCTCATCACCTTTCCCATACATGGCAACGAGGACATGTGACGGGTCAATCGATCCTGCTGTACAAGCAGAACCGCTTGAAGCAGCTATTCCTGCCAAGTCTAAATTAACAAGCATTGCCTCTACATTTGTGCCGGGGAAGCTTAAGTTTAATACATGTGGCAATGTTTCATCAAGTGAACCGTTTTGGCTATACTCTATTTTATTTTCATCGAGCACAGATAAAAATGCTGTTTTATATTCTTGATATACTTTCTGTTTGCTGTCCCTCTCTTTTTGAGAAACTCTGACAGCTTCTAAAAATCCAGCGATAGCAGGTACATTTTCAGTACCTGCGCGTCTTTTTCTTTCCTGCTCTCCGCCAAACAATCGGGAAGGGAGTTTTATTTCTTTATTAACAAAAAGAAAACCAATCCCTTTTGGTCCATTGATTTTATGAGCCGATACTGATAATAAATCAATCCCCTCTTCCCTCACATTGATTTTTTCTAAGCCATAGGCTTGTACAGCGTCACTATGAAAGATTGCTTGATGATCTGCGAGAATTTTTCCGATTTCTGATATAGGCTGAATCGTACCAACTTCATTATTAGCAAACATAATAGATACAAGAATGGTTTCTTCTCTTAAAGCTTGCTTTAGATCAGTTAGGGAGATCAATCCGTCCTCATTCACCGGCAAATATGTGACGTCATATCCTTGTTTCTCTAATTGTTCACAAGCATGTAGCACCGCATGATGCTCGATTTGTGTTGTAATGATGTGCTTCCCATTTTGCTGATAGGCTTCTGCCACACCAAAAATTGCATGGTTATCAGCTTCTGTTCCCCCGCTGGTAAATATGATTTCATTCGGATCGGCACCGATGCTTTTTGCCATTTCTGCACGTGCCTCATCAATTATATTTCTCGCACTTCTGCCGAAATAATGAATGCTTGATGGGTTTCCAAATTCAGTTCCCATCAGCTTCATCATTTTATCAATCACATCGGGATGCATCGGCGAAGTTGCAGCATGATCCACATAAATTCGGTCCAATTTCTTTCACCTTCTTGCTTTATTTCCTAAAGGGATTTTTATATATAAAACATATAAGCGTCTGATTCACCGTTATCTGTATGGTTTGCTAAATCCTCAACTGTTGTATTATCCAATACATCCTTGACAGCATCACGGATACGCATCCAAAGCTCTCTTTTTGCCGGTTCCTCATTCTCGATTCCTTCAACAGGACTAATTGGTCCTTCAAGCACTCGAATAATATCTCCCGCAGTTATCTTTGAAGGTATATCTCCTAATATATAACCACCATAAGCACCGCGAATACTTTTAACCAATCCTGCATTCCTTAATGGTGCAATTAACTGTTCTAAATAATGTTCAGATAAGTCATTAGCTTGCGCAATCGTTTTTAATGAAATTGGTCCTTCACCATACTTTTTCGCTAATTCAATCATGATAGTTAAGCCATAACGGCCCTTTGTAGAAATTTTCATGTTCTTGACACCCCTATTTCAATCTTTCTTATATATTTGAAGCGCCGTGCATTCATTTAGTCATTTCAGTCATTAAAGCTTTTCTTTTCAGCTTATCCTTTAATGTGCGATAAATACTTTTTCCTTTTTAAGGTGAGCTAAAAACCGATCGGTTAGCGCCTGACATTGTGGCAAAGCAAATCCAACAATCGGTCCAATTGAAAGACTTAAAGCAATCGTCCCCCAAAAAACGGGACCGCCTAACTGCCATCCGATAATAAGGACAATGATTTCCATACAAGAACGAACAGGTCCAACCTTCCAGCCTGTTTTCATTGTTAGTGCCATCATAAGACTATCTCTTGGTCCCGTTCCAAAGCGTGCTGATATATAAATGCCCATACCGTAACAATAAATAATGACACCTGCGGCAAACATCAGAATTTTTCCAAACAGATGATCCGGAGTTTGCATAAATGGTAATAATAAATATAAATCTATAAAGACACCAATAAGAATCATATTAATATATGCACCTGTTTTTGGGAACTCCTTGGAAATAAGAGAAGAGACAATTAAAATGACAATTCCAACAATGATCGACCAGCTTCCAATCGTCAAACCTAATTGATAGTATAGTCCGACATGTAAAACATCCCACGGCGTCGCACCCAGATTGGCTACAATTAACAAAACGATCCCAAGACTCATAATTAATAAGCCTAAGATGTATACAAGAAATCTCGGTCCAATTTGCCCCCGCATCATTCGATTCATATTATATTTTCCCTTCGCCAGTACAAAGAATATAGTTTTTCAGTAAGTACGACTTCATAATATATACATTTTTAACTATTAAATAGACTTTGTCATTATAGCATATTTGAAAGCATTATTCATTTTAGCTTGCTTTAGAGTATGGTATGTTTAAGAAAGAAATCGGTTTAAGATTTGGAGTGATGAAATTGAATATAAAACCGTTAGCTTTCCGTATGCGTCCGAGGTCCATTGATGAAGTCATCGGTCAAAAACACCTTGTGAGCGAAGGGAAAATCATCAGTCGAATGGTCAAGGCTAAACAGCTATCATCGATGATTTTATATGGACCTCCAGGTGTTGGAAAAACTTCCATAGCCAGCGCTATTGCAGGCAGTACAAGCTTTGCTTTCCGAACATTAAACGCAGTAACAAATAATAAAAAAGATATGGAAGTCGTCGCTGCTGAAGCCAAAATGTCCGGTAAAGTTATATTATTACTTGATGAAGTGCATCGTCTTGATAAAGCGAAACAAGACTTTTTACTTCCTTATTTGGAAAATGGCATGATTACTTTAATCGGTGCAACAACAAGCAATCCTTACCATGCAATTAATCCTGCCATTAGAAGTAGATGCCAAATATTTGAGCTGAAGCCTTTAACAGAAGAAGAAATTATCTCTGCATTAATGACTGCAGTAAATGATAAGGAACGCGGATTGGGTGAAAAGAGTATCAACCTTTCGGAGGAGGCTTTAAGTCATCTCGCATCCGCATCAAACGGGGATGTGAGAAGCTCTTTAAATGCACTTGAACTTGCAGTACTCTCAACAGAACCAAATGACCAAGGTATCATCGAGATCGGTCTTACGGAAGCCGAAGAATGCATGCAAAGAAAGAGCCTCACCCATGATCGCGATGGCGATGCGCATTATGATGTCCTTTCCGCCTTCCAAAAATCAATTCGAGGCAGTGATGTCAATGCTGCACTGCATTATTTAGGAAGACTGATCGAAGCGGGAGATTTAATTAGTATCGGCAGAAGAATACTAGTCATCGCATATGAAGATATCGGTCTTGCTTCCCCGCAAGCAGGAGCAAGAACATTAGCTGCAATTGAAACAGCTGAACGAATTGGGTTTCCTGAAGCTCGGATTCCATTAGCCAACGCAGTGATAGAACTCTGTCTTTCTCCTAAATCAAATTCCGCGATATCTGCCATCGATTCAGCTCTCGCAGATATTAGGGCAGGTAAAAGCGGAGAGGTACCCGACCATTTAAGAGACGCACATTATAAGGGTGCAAAGGAGCTTGGTAGAGGCATCGACTATAAATACCCGCATGATTATGAGAGTGGCTGGGTCAAACAGCAATACTTACCAAATAAAATCAAAAACAAAGATTATTATCAGCCTAAGAAAAACGGTAAATTTGAACAAGCACTTGCCGTCGTTTATAAGCGGTTGCAAGAATAGATTAGCTTTTATATATAACGCAGAAAGCTCGGCTATTATAAGCCCGTTTTCTGCGTTATTTGTTTATTACCATAATGAAAAGATCGACCTCTCTTAAACTAGAAGCTTTATAGACAAGGAGCGAATGATGCAAAATAAGGTTGATCGATCAGAGTATAGCTGTAAGCCAGGGACGGGATGTGGTAGAGAAGTTAGAAGAATTTAATAAGGTCTTCAGGTATATTGGGGACCCTGAAGAAGGTCATGCTCTTTCAAGTCATTTAGATGAATCCTAAAAAAAGAAATCATCACTTGGTTTAATTATTATCTTGAATAAACAGCTTCTAAAGTTCAGAATAAAAAATCTAACACAAAAGGACGTATAAGCATACCGTCCTTTTATGTTAGGAGTATCTTAGGCTATCTGCTTAAAATAGTGCCCAACTCGTTTCTCCACTTAAGCAGTGACATCTCTTTTCTTAAATACGAAAAAGGCAATCGCTTGAAACAGGATAAAATAAATGATTAACATGATAATTGAGAAGCCCAAAGTCATACCAGGCAGCATGGGTGTTCCTTCAAAATACTGTAATAGGTTTGTGTTAGCAAATAAGCTGAATTTAGCCCACTCATATTTCATCGCAACCAATTGAGTGATTTGACCACCAGCAAACATAAGGAAAATTGATAACCCAATTGCTAAGGAATTGCTTCTAAAGGCTGCAGATATCATAAAAGCCATTGTAGCAAGCATTAGCATGTTAATGGATGACAGTCCATAACCTTTCATAAGATATAAGAATAAGTTTTGCTCTGTCACCATTCCATCCTGGTAGTTAAGATGGGGAACAGGCTGGTCAGCTGTACCAAAGAGTATAAGGCCTAACAACCCTGAATAAAGGAAAAGTAAACCGAGTAATGATCCGCCAAATAATAGCACCGTAATATATTTTGATGCTAATATTTTTTCTCTTTTTATCGGACGAATGAGTAAAAGCTTTATCGTACCCCAGTTAAACTCACTCGCTACGATTCCTCCAGCAATAATAATCACAAATAGTCCAACAAAATCAATTAGTGAAGACATATCCGATACGAAGCTTAATCCTGAATAGTCCTGATTAGGTGATAGATTATTCTCAATTCGGTACTCATTGATTGCTATCGATTCCTCATAGCTTACCTTCACTGCTGCTGGCATCATATCTCCAGACTCTTCAAGCTCTTTTTGATAACTTTGATTTTGCATTTCCAATCCTTTTTTCCATGACTCATTATCAGGAACAGAGGCTCTTGTGTCCTGGTATTTCATGAATGCACCTGCGATCGTAATAATCAGTAACAGGAGGCCAACCATAACATATGTGCCAGATTTTTTAAAAATTTTCAACCATTCATTTTGAATCAGATTAAACATTTAGATTCTCTCCCTTTCTAGTTGTCACTTCAAGGAAACGATCTTCCAAGGTTTTTAACGTTTCTTGAATGCTGAAAATTCGTATATCCTCGTGAACGAATGCCTTAACTAGGTCGGGCACATCATCCTTCATTAAAGTAACAATCATTTTATTGCCGTTTATCTGGAAAGGAACTTCCTGATAGAGGGATTTCAGAGCAGCCTCAGCTTTTTCTGGTGAATCGACCTCTATTTCATAAGTGCTTCCATCTGCTTGAACAAAATCTGTGATGCTTTGAACATCAATTAATTTTCCATTTTGGATGATTCCAATACGATCACACATCATTTCCATTTCAGAAAGCAAGTGACTGGATACGATAACTGCCATGCCTTTTTCCCTTGCCAGCTTTCTTACATGATCTCTGATTTCTCTAATTCCTGCAGGATCCAGTCCGTTGGTCGGTTCATCCAATATAAGAATTTTCGGATCATGCAAAAGACATTGCGCCAATCCAAGTCTCTGCCTCATCCCGAGTGAATATGTTTTAACCTTGTCATGGATTCGATCAGTTAAACCTACAAATCCCACTGTTTCAGCAATCTTCTCTTTAGTAATACCTTGTGACATTCTGGCATAATGAAGCAAGTTTTGATATCCGCTCATAAATTTATACATTTCCGGATTTTCAACAATTGCGCCAACATGCCCTACTGCTTTTTCAAAATCTGTTTTAATGCTGGATCCAAGGATCTTTATATCCCCAGAAGTAATCCCGATTAATCCAACCATCATACGAATCGTAGTCGTCTTCCCTGCCCCATTGGGACCAAGAAATCCAAATACCTCCCCTTCGTTCACCTTAAAACTTAATGAATCTATAATCGTTCTGCCTTTAATGACTTTTGATACATTTTCTATCTGCACGAGCGTTTCCATTATATTTCCCCTCATTCCTTAAATGTTTGTTTCATCCAATCAATGATGGATAAGCCTTCTTTCTCACGTAAATCTTCGACATTGAATTTGCCGATAAATTCACCTTCCCTCAAAGCGATAACCTCATCTAGCAACGGTTCAATTTCATCGATTTCATGTGTCGCAATAATCACCGTTTGGTTATTAAAGTCAATATAGGAAAGCAAGCTTTTCACAATTGAATCTCTTACCATTGGATCAAGACCGGAGAAAGGTTCATCTAATAGCACAACCGATGCTGTTCTTGATAAGGCCAGCACGAGCTTCAGTCTTCCCCGATTCCCTTTTGATAAATGCTTGATTTTTCGTTCGGGTTCCAGATTCATGAAGCTGAGTAGTTCATCTGCCTTGTTCAAACTGAAATCACTGAACTGTGTTTGATAATAAGAGATCATATCCTTCACTTTAAATGACGGATAAAACATATCAACTTCTGTTAAATAAACCACTTCACTTGCTATTTTGCGGTTCACTGTTTTTCCATTAACAATGACTTTCCCTTTCGAGGGATAAGCAAGACCAGCAATAAGCTTCAAGGTAGTAGATTTACCACTGCCATTTGGTCCAAGCAATCCATAAATCTTTCCTTTTTCTAATGAGATGTTTATATTAGAAAGCCCTTCATCGCCTCCATAATTCTTTGTGACCGATTGGAATTCAATCATCATCCTCCCCTCGCTTTCTTTCAAAATATGTCTCTAACCCAGTGACCATCTCTTTATCTGAGAAACCCAGTTCCTTCATATTTTTCACAAATACTTCTATAATGCCTATTTGCATATTTACTTTTAATTGCTTAATCATCTGCTCATCTTCTGTTATAAATGTCCCTTGCCCGCGCTTTGTCTCTACCACTTCCATCCTCTCCAATTCACTGTAAGTCCTTTGAATCGTATTTGGATTGACTCCTGTTTGTATTGCCATCTCCCGCACTGACGGCAGCTTTTCCTCAGGCAATAATTCCCCTCTGATTATTTGCTGCACAATCCTATCGACGATTTGCATATATATCGGTTTTGAAGCCTGAAATTCTTCTCCCATCATTACACCTCTACCTTCTTCTCCAGCAGCCAGGAAGCAAGGAAAAAAACTAAAGCGGACAAACCTAAATATATAATTCCACTTGTGATGGATAGCTGCGCTGTATCAGAAAGGCCTACTGCAAATGAACTCTGATCAGTATTAAATTGAAACCATTTAGACTGCACTTCGATTGTTCCAAATTCAATAATGGATTGGTAAATGCCTAATTGAGTGAAATAATTACCTACCATCATTTGGACAATCCAAAACGCGATAAGGAACAGCCAGCGGATTTTCCCAATAACCGGCACATTCTTAAGAGAATGAAATAATCCCCAATAAAATAGAACCCAAATGGACAAATGTACGGCAAGGCATGTAATACCCGCAAGCATTAATATCAGATTGAATACTAATGATCCTCCAAACATCTGGAAAAAATCCATCACCTGGGATTGATTAATTACGATAGAAAGAATCCCAATTGAAATCAGCATGGAAGCACAAAAACTCATTAACCCTGATAGCAATTTTGCAAGAAACAGCAAGGAACCGCTATTGGGGTTATGCAGCCATGTCTGTGTTTTTGCTTCAATGTTTAAAGACATTAAAACATACAATGGCAAATAAAAAACATGCGCAAACACAACTCCGAAAATAACCGCAGCCAAGATATTGGGCTCATTAAAATACCTTGTTAACCCAAAACCTCCAATTACAGCTAATATAAGAAGTCCGATTCCCGACAAAAAGGTGTTCATCATCAGCTTTTGTTCCTTAATAATTAACCCTTTAAAGGCTTGCAAACTAAAAACCTCCTCTATTCAAGCATTAGTGTATTAGTTAGATAGTACACTAATACAAATAAATCCGTCAACCATTTTTTTGGATATTTTTTCATAAAAAAAGCTAACAGCTCAAATTAGAAACTGTTAGCTTAATATTATCTATTCTCGTCATTCACGCGGCTAATCTTAATATCGCTTAAAAGCTCTCTAACGACGTAACTTGCCATAACTAAACCGGCAACAGAAGGAACAAATGCGTTTGAGGAAGGAGGCATTTTTGCTTTACGGATCACCGCATCGTCCTTACCAACTGTTTTACGCACATCTTCTCTAATCACAATCGGACTCTCATCAGAAAATACAACTGGAATACCTTTTCTAATTCCTTCTTTTCTTAAGCGAGTACGAATGACCTTAGCGATTGGATCTGTATGTGTTTTAGAAATATCTGCAATTTGGAAACGTGTCGGATCCATCTTATTTGCAGCACCCATACTTGAGATAATAGGTATTTTTCTATTCAAACATTCCTTCATCAAATGAATTTTATAAGAAATCGTATCAGAAGCATCAACCACAAAGTCCAAGCCATAGTCAAAAAATTGCTCGTACGTTTCTTCTGTATAGAACATTTTTAGCGCAATGACTTCACAATCAGGATTAATATCCTTAATTCTTTCCTGCATGATTTCAACTTTTGGTCTTCCAACCGTTGAAAGCATTGCAATAATTTGACGGTTAACGTTTGTGATATCAACATCATCTTTATCAACCAGCACAAGGCGGCCAACGCCTGATCGTGCTAACGCTTCAGCAGCAAAGGTACCTACTCCGCCAATACCTAAAACAGCCACAGTGCTGTTTTTCATAATGTCTAATCCTTCTTTACCAATAGCAAGCTCATTTCTTGAGAACTGGTGCAGCATTATATCAACTCCATCATTGAAATCTATCTTTTAGATATTACCCGATAATGAATATATCATACTTGCGGCTAAATACAAGTAAATCTATAGGGAATAGAAAAATATCAACTTTTATCATGGCTGAAAGGAGAGATGGTATGGATCATGGGAGGGATTGTTCCTTTTTGTGATTTTTCTTTTGCTAGGATTCCAAATAGAATATAGATCCATGCTTTTTCATGTTCTAATAATCGGATTAGAACATGATTTCTTCGGTTTCTTGCTTTTTCATGTTCTAATAATCGGATTAGAACATGATTTCTTCGGTTTCTTGCTTTTTCTTGTTCTAATAATCGGATTGGAACATGATTTCTTCGGTTTCTTGCTTTTTCTTGTTCTAATAATCGGATTAGAACATGATTTCTTCGGTTTCTTGCTTTTTCTTGTTCTAATAACCGGATTAGAACATGATTTCTTCGGTTTCTTGCTTTTTCTTGTTCTAATAATCGGATTAGAACATGATTTCTTCGGTTTCTTGCTTTTTCTTGTTC
>NZ_JAUSUB010000005.1 GCF_030813235.1 Cytobacillus purgationiresistens
CCGGTTGCTCCGGTTGCACCAGCGGGTCCTGCTACACCGGTTGCTCCGGTTGCACCGGCAGGTCCTGCTACACCGGTTGCTCCGGTTGCACCGGCGGGTCCTGCTACACCGGTTGCTCCGGTTGCACCGGCAGGTCCTGCTACACCGGTTGCTCCGGTTGCACCAGCGGGTCCTGCTACACCGGTTGCTCCGGTTGCACCGGCAGGTCCTGCTACACCGGTTGCTCCGGTTGCACCGGCAGGTCCTGCTACACCGGTTGCTCCAGTACAACAATTGCATCGATGTTTTTTGTTGCATTTTTTTCGTCGATTACTCTTAATACATTTTTTATCATGATATAACATAAATAAATCCACCCCCTTCCCACTATAAATTTACATATTCTAACTTATTGTATTCAGTTGTTACATCTGTGCCTGATTAATTAGTCTAATTCATTTCAACAAACATTTCTTATCCTCCAATTTTCAAATAATGGTATAGTTTCATGGATACCATTTAGTTAACTCTTAACTCTCTATTATAAAAATAAGAGAGGAAGTGTCCGACATGGAATCAAAAAACAATCGTAAATATAACGATGATTTTTAAAAAATGGTTGTTGAACTTTATCACACTGGTAGCTCGGTGAGTACATAAAGTAGTTAATATGGTGTATCTGAAGTCACAATATATAAATGGATTAAAGCCCTGACCCCCTGTGAATGGCGAGGAAAATAGTTTCACACCACAGGACATAGCTAATAGCCAAAAAGAGAACCTTCGAATGAAACAGGAAATTGAAATCTTAAAAAAGGCTATGGCCATATTCGCCAGAAAGTAACTGACACCGAGCTAACAAACTTGATTTATAATCAAAAAGAAGGGTTTCCCATTCAGGTCATGTGCGACGTAATGGACATGCCAAGAAGTACTTATTATCAGTCACTGAATAAAAAGGAATCGGCACGTGACTTGGAAAACCAGCTCCTTCTTGAACAGGTTAAATTGATTCATCAAGAGAGTAAAAGGCGATATAGAGCCCCTAAGATTCACTTTCTTCTATTAAAAGCAGGGTTTTCAATTAGTCTTAAACGAGTTCAACGGATTATGAGAAAGGCGGAAATTTATTCAATTACGATCAAAACATTCTGTCCACAATCAAACAAGAAACCGATTGAAGGTAGTGAGAGCATTCTACAACAGGATTTTTCTACATCTAAATTGAATGAAAAATGGGTGGCCGACATCACCTATATCCACTCTTTGCAAGATGGTTGGTGTTATTTAGCTTCGGTTTTAGACCTGCATTCTAAAAAAAGCATCGGATATTCTTTCTCTCGATCCATGACGACTGATCTTGTTTTACATGCTTTAAACAATGCCATTTCTGTCCAACAGCCAAAGCCTGTCTTATTTTGCATTAATCCATTGATTTCTTATAAGGCTAAAAGTTCAAGTCTGGCGGAAAGTAAAGAAAGTTGCGGTCGATGCTTACCATCTCCGCGAGCTGTTTAATAATGAGGATTTAGAACCGTATAAAAAGAGAGGAGTTCAACTTTTAAACCTTCGAAATCTTACAAGACAGCACAAGAATATAACGGGGGCATGGATTCAAACAAAACCTCAATTTCAAGCCATTCTAGACTAGGTCTTCCCCGAATAGAGAGGGGTTTTTGGTGACTTATATTC
The DNA here is from genome assembly GCF_030813235.1 of Cytobacillus purgationiresistens. Classification (GTDB taxonomy): domain Bacteria; phylum Bacillota; class Bacilli; order Bacillales; family Cytobacillaceae; genus Cytobacillus; species Cytobacillus purgationiresistens. Next base: position 1,672 of record NZ_JAUSUB010000005.1, read on the forward strand.
AGTATATCACTCTTAACTCTGTCAGAATTTCCCTCATCTGAAGATATATTAAAGGCAAAGTGTAGAAACTGTAACGATAAAATCGCTGAATTAACAAGTCGTTCATATAGATGGGCTAATGAAAAAGCTAATCAGCTCAAGGACGCAACAACCGAAACCCGTTTGAAAAGACGGTTTATCAGCGTCATATTTTAATTCTTGGTATGTATATAAAACATTCTTCAATACAAAGAGCACCTATCCAAGTTAGAGTCTGAGATAGATGCCCTCGCTAAAGAAGTTGAAGAATATAATATTATCAAATCTATTCCTTGTATCGGAGAAAAGATCGCTGGAACGATCATTTCAGAGATTGGAGAGATAGATCGATTTACTAATCCTATAAAGCTAGTAGCTTTCGCTGGGGTTGATCCAAGTAAATCTGATAAGTTTACAGCCACCACACTAAAAGAGGGGCAAGTAGGCTTCGTCAAAAAACAAGCGATGAAACCATTCCTCATAATAAGAAATTACGAGAGTTCTGATAAAAAACGTGATAAAGGGAAGCCTTTTAAAGTAGCTGTAATCGCTTGTGTGAATAAGCTCTTACATTGGATTGTTGCACTATTAAAAAGCAAAACACCCTTCCAAGATATAGCATAGAAACAATATCTAGCTATATAACGAAAAGCCTTCCAATTAGATGACGGAAGGTTATTTCGTAAGCCCTTTTTCAGTATATCATCAAAAAATTCTAGATTTTAATGAAAAATATTGACAAACTATTAGCTGATTTAGTCGAATAAAAAAGGCTGCTGGCTGCAACCCTTTATTTAACGTCCCTATAGTACAATATGCAAAATTCACGCCTAGCCTAATATAAGCAAATATATCGATTAAACTAAGGGATCAGATTGTTGAGTACAACAGTTGATTATGTTATGATAATAATAATCTTACATTTGTCATTTTTAAGGAAAGGAGTGTCCAAATCATGAAGAAAAAAATACTTAACTTTTTGTCATTAGGATATGGGTACTCAACTGCTGTTTTTTTCTAGAAGTCATTAAATTGGTGAAGTTTGTCCAAATGATGTTCTATTTGAAATGCAGAATAAATTAAAATGGCGAGGTAATAAAATGACGAACGGAAAAATTACAAGGTCAAACCCACTAGATATGCCAGCACCGGTTGGGAACTATACACATATTACAAAGATTCCCAAAGGATCAGATTTGTTTGTAACATCAGGTCAAATTGGCTTAGATTTAAACGGACATATTCCCTCAAACTTTAATGAGCAAGTGAGCAATACATTTACGAATATAAAACGAGTATTGGGATCTGAACAACTAAAGAGTGAAAACATAATAAAGGTAAATGTTTGGTCAACAGAAAAAATAGATTGGAACTTCTTCTATTCAGAGTGGGATAAATTGTTCGACACTGATTATCCGGCAATGACAATTGGATATATTGTCGAATTAGGCTTACCTGAAATAAAAATTGAAATTGAAATTTGGGCTGCAAAAATGTAAGTTTTTCAACCACACTTCATCGAAACCGTGAACGAATTAGTTCATGGTTTTTTATTTCAACAATCGGGTGCCTCTCTTGAACAAGGAGAGTGCTCTTTTTGAAGATTTTTCACCACGACAACCTAACAGTTATAATTGTGCTAACCTGCCCCGTTTTTACAATAAGCCCTTCTGAATGAAAATGGCCCCGGTTACGATAAATATAATTTTTCTACTATCTTTAGCCATCTCTTCTATTGCAAATGGAATTCGAGGACTTTCATCTTCATATATGGCGTACACCTCTCCTTTGTTTTCCATTAGGCATAAGCGGATCCAACTAATATTTGGAAAAGAAAACGGACTAAAAATTAGAAGTAAATTTGGATGGGGGACTGTTATAACGATTAGAATTCCAAAGTAAACTATAAAAATAAAGCAAAAAGTGTCTCTTCGCTATTTTTAATCCTGTTAGAACTAAAAATAGCGAGGATACTAAACGATAAAGTAAGAATTATTACTATTGATTAACTTTTTCGTAGTCGTTAAGATAGTTTAATGCAGTTTTGACGTAATATATAACACCTAATTCCAACGCTTCCTCTTTAATCATAAATTTGGGGTGGTGATGTGGATAATTTTCTTCGTTGTCTTCACTTCCAGCACCTAGGAACACAAAACATCCAGGGACTTCATTAGAAAAAGCTGAAAAATCCTCACTTCCCATTACTGGCTCTGCACTGTTGCATTGTTCTTTTCCGAACTCTTCAACGAGTGTTTGTTCTACCAGTGAAGTAATATATTTTTCATTTACAACCGAACTATAACCAGATTCATATTTCATTTGGTAGGAGCAATCATTAGCCTCGGTCGACCCTTTCACATATTTTTCAATCCATATTGGAATTTGCTTTCGTATTTCAGGATCAAATGTACGTATGGAGCCTCCAAAGGTAACGGAATCTGGAATGATATTATGTGCGTCACTGCCTTGAATTTTTGTCACCGATAAGACAACACGCTGAGAAGAATCTACTTTTCTAGAGATGAATTGATTGATTCCATTTATAAGCTGCACGGCTATTGCAACTGGATCAATGGTATCATGTGGTCTAGAAGCATGTCCTCCCTTCCCTTGAATTAAAACATCAAATGTATCAGCAGCAGCCATCGCAGGACCGTATATAATGCCAAAATGTCCTAATGGCTCTTGGGAAGCAAGATGAAGACCAATGACGCCATCTACTCCCTCTGTGACACCGGCTTTTACCATTTCCTGTGCACCCCCAGGGATCAATTCCTCAGCATGTTGAAAGAAAAAACGAATTTCCCCACTTATATGTTCTTTTAATGTTGACAACACTTTGGCAGCTCCTAGCAGCATAGCCGTATGACCATCATGTCCACAAGCATGCATGACACCACTATTTCTTGAAGAGAACGGCAAACCTGTTTCTTCTTGAATTGGCAGAGCATCCATATCCGCTCTTAAGGCTAGGACCTTGCCGGGGTTAGTACCAATTAATCGAGCCATGACACTTGTTTTTGTAGGTCGTGATAATTCGAAATTTCCAAAAGATTCAAGTGTTTCATAGACAAACTTAGAAGTTTTTATCTCTTGAAACGATAGTTCTGGATTTTCATGAAGATGCCGACGCCAATTTACAACTTGAGAATTCATACTCTTGACCAAACTTTCCAAATTAACTACATTTTCAACCACAAATAATCCCCCTAATGATGAAATATTAGTTATTTCTTAATTACAAGTCTATTTGGAAAAGATTTTATAATCAATATAAATTTTATAATATTCAAAATACAACAACCATTGAGTGATTTCACAAAAAATGAGACTTTTATAACCGTGGGGAACTGACTAACACCAACTTCTCAAAAAAAAGGTGCTTATTTTAGAAAATGCCTTTTCTAAAACAAGCTCCTTTCTTAAGCTTATTATTTTGTTTTACGTAGGCTGGATGAAATGCATCGAGGACGGAGTTAAGTACTCTCCTACGATGTTCCTAAAACAACACCCAGTTCTTTCAAATATTGCCGATACGCAATACTCATCCGATCGCATACGAGCGAAAGCTCTACTTGTAAGTCCAACGGGAGCTCCTCTGGCTTTTGGTTTTCGACAACAGGCTTATCTTGCGCGAAAATATGGTCTTGGAACTTTACAATTTCTTCATCGGTAAGTCCGGTATCATAATCAAAAGATAAAATTCCGTATGCGATAGATTTATCTTCATCTACAGGACGGACGGTTAAAAGAATCGTCATCATTGTATTATTTTCACGATCTCTTTTTGTGAATTTAACTATTAAAGGACGAATGATCTCGTACGTATAATAAACATATTTCGGTTTTCCTGAACCATCAGGATCCGGTTGATAAATGGCAATTTCGTCTGAGAAAATTCGGTTGTCCACTTTATTTACCCGGTAATCTAGAATTTCTTGATGTGTCTCAGACCCCAGGAATCCTTCATGGACGACTGCTAAATGACCGACATCAAGAAAATTTTCAATGATACGAGGCGGTTTCGCTTGCACTTCTTGCGGACCCCATATGACGTTGCGGTATTGAGCATTTTCCATTTCTTCATAGTTAAAAATCTCCGGGTGATTATTACTTAAATTAACCCAGATAAAGCCGTATTTTTCAATACAGGAATAGGAAACAGCCTTTGCTTTTTTAGGAATCGCTCTTCCTTCAGGCAGTTGGGGAATGTGTACACAATTTCCGTTATCATCGTATTTCCATGCATGATAAGGACAAACAAGGCAATCATTCTTCACTTCACCAAGTGATAGAGCCGCACCCCTATGAATGCATAAATCCTTGAAAGCATGAACGCCTTTACTATTTCTAAAGAGAGCCAAACGTTCCCCCATCAGAACAATTTGAATAGGCTTCTCTTTCACATCTTGAGAACGACAGGCAACTATCCATTCTTCTTGTAGCACTTTATCTTGAATCATTTAATCTCCTCCAGCTTAATTATCCACCTTCATTCTAATCGCGTGACAGCAATCGGTCAACAAAAAAACGAATAATAAATATAACCACGTTTATATTGTTCGTTTTATATGTACAAAAATGATTTTATTTAATATAATCTACTTAATTACGAATAAAATACGAACATCAAGGAGGAAAATCAAATTGGAGCAGAAAGAAAAAAACGGTATTATCATTGGGGTCGATGATAAAATCAGTTATAGCAAAGCCTTTATACTTGGATTACAACATGTGCTAGCAATGGATTTATATATTGCACCTATTATTATTGCTGGACTTCTTGCATTAAGTACAGAAAATACTGCTTTCTTTATCCAAATGTGTTTTCTTGCTACAGGAATTGCTACTTTAATACAGACAGGCTTTGGGATTAAACTTCCTGTTGTACAAGGTCCCTCCTATGTTCCTATCGGGGCTATTGCAGCTATTGGAGGGAAACTGGGACTTGGGGCGATTGCAGGTAGCTTAATTCCAGGGGCTATTATTGTTGCTCTTCTAGGTTATCCGCTAAAATGGTTTGCAAAAACGGTCAGAAAAATCATTCCTCCTCTCGTCGGTGGTACAGTCATTATTATTGTGGGAATTGCTTTAATGCCTATAGGGTTAAATAATATTTTTCATGCTGAGGGAAATATAACTGATAATATATTTGTGGCAGCTGTAACTGCTAGTGTTTTAATTATTTGTATGCTGCTTGGACGAAGGATGCATGGAATTGGTACCTTCTTTCGTTTAATTTCAGTTATCATTGCGATTGTCGCCGGAACTATTACAGCTAGCTTTTTGGGGACTGTTGATTTTTCGCCTGTTAAAGATGCAGCTTGGTTTTCTATGCCAACGCTTTTCCCATTTGGCCCACCAGTATTTGATATCGGTGCAATTATTACGATTGTTTTTGTCTATCTTATTATATTAATTGAAACGACTGGAACGTGGTTTGTTGTCTCAACTGTCACAGGTAAAGAACTGGATGACAAACGCTTAAATCGAGCATCCGTTGGAGAGGGCCTTGGTTGTCTTACCGGGGCTCTTTTAGGAAGTACACCAATGACTGGCTACTCATCCAATGCAGGATTACTTGCCATCACTGGTGTAGCAAGCAGATTAGCCATCATGGCTTCGGGGGTTATTCTTATTGGACTTGGGCTCATTCCAAAGCTCTCGACTTTGATTACCTGTATCCCTGAACCTGTTATTAATGGGATTTTCGGAATCGTGTGTGTGGCAATTGTGACAAATGGAATGAAGGTAATTCAGCCAATTATGATTGATGATCGCAATATGATGGTTATTGGGGTTCCAATTTTATTAACCATTGGTACGACACTCTTGCCGAAAGAAGTTTTATATAGCGCACCAGATTGGGTGAATTACTTATTATCATCAGGTATTACAGTCGGTGCCTTAGCAACAGTCATCTTAAATCTAATCATTCCTAAAGGGAAATAAAATGGCATTCAAATAGGAGCTGACTTTGGTTTAACAAACGGCAATGTTCTAAAAGGTTAAAAGAAGAGGACCCAAAAGGTCCTCTTTTGAGTTATATTTTACCACTAAACCAGCTAATAGGTTGTCAATATATTATTCATTTTTCTATAATATACTGTTTTTATCCATACCAAATAAGCCTTCCATAATTGCTGGAAGGTTTTTCATCTTATGGATAATAGAAACTTCCTAGACTATATCAAGAAAGCTTTTTTAATAAAGCATATATCCAATGAAGATGTTTATTTACACAAGCAACCATCACAACTTTTGAAGGCTTGCCTTCTAATCTTTTCTTGTCGTAAAATCCTTTGAGGTTCTTATTTCTAAAGCTCCTTATTCAGCATAACACCGCCAGATATATACTATGTCTTAGCTAGCCTACTGGAACCACGTTTCGTTATACGATATGTGGTTGCTGTGAACATGCACTCGGATCAACCAGCGTAGGCTACCAACTTTTAGGGTGATGAAACCGTTCAATTTCCCCTATTTCTGAAAAGATCGTTGCAGTGATCTTTTCTCAAATTCAAGGGATTTTATTGGATTATCTTATATTCAACTCTTTCATTTGCAAGGGTATGATATGTCTCTCTAAATCCGAAAGATATCCTTGGTAATGAAATAGAATATCTATATACATATTAAGGTTCATCAAATGACTTTGAACAGAATGGTTTGAAAAGGGTTCTGAGACGCCGAATCAGCCTTTTAGCTCGTTTCGTCGCCCATTCAAGAGAACGCCTCGAACAATGTTTTTTTATAAAAATGGCTAATTCCAGCTCACCTTTACATAGGATCTTCTCTGATGTCTGGAAATCCTTTAATACAGTTAATGATACTTATGAAAATAAAACCCCAAATCCCCCCGATATTCTGGAAATACTTGACCCAGAATCGTATGAAAGTTTAATTTGGCTTCCACATGCATATTCGTTATAATTTCTTGCTGGCGAGCTAAGTTTCGTAGATTTAAAAGCTGTAATTCTCTCGTGTTATGAGGTTCAAATTCTTCTTTATAGTAGAGGATTCCTAATTGATATGCATCGAATGCATCTGTCTTTACCTTTCTTAACTCGATTGCTTTGTCTGATAAGAAATAATGGGATATTAATAAAACATAAGGTATTTGATTCTCTACTAACCATTGTATGATTGGCGTATGATAATGACTTGTTGACTCTAAAATAATGACTGGTAATTCCCCAGTAAGTGATTGAATCTCCTTAATAAAAATAAGGAACTGCTCTAATTCTCCCCGAGTTTCATTAACGCGCAAACCAGCATAGGTAAATAAATAGATAATGTACAATTCTCAGATGTACCTTGGCCCCCGCATTGCGTTATATTTTTAAGGGATACAAGCTAAGGTCCCTGCCAACAAAACGTATTTCTTCGTTTTGTTGGTAGGGACCCTTGGTGATACCCCTATTTAGTCCAGATTCATGGGCTTTAGCCCCTTCAAAGACAATAGAAAAAGCCGTCTGTTGCTAGACGGCTTTTTCGCTGCTATGAGAAGTTGCATTATAACAAAAATACATCTTATTGATGCAAAAAATAATCAAACACTAAGTTCAATTAAAAATTGCTTACCGTACAAAATTTCCGAAATATTGGCGAGAACCTAACTGGAAAAATTAGTTTGAAATCCCTATAGGATATTATGGTAACATTAAATTTGAAAGTAAAAAAATAAAAAAATACACATCAACCTTAATAAAAGACGAACTAAGGAGGGTTTAATAATTTGAGGTGGTTTTTTGCTATTCTATTAATTTTGTTTGGAGCTTTCTTATTAGCTTTAAACATTGATCAGATCGGTAATATTGGCAATGTAATTCTGAAAATTATTGGAATTGGAATTATTTTTGTTGCGGGCTTATTTGTTAGAACCAAGAAAGATTAATAGGGTCCTACCACATGCCCATCAAGCTAAAGACGTAATTGACTAGATACGAAATAATTCTTGTTTCAAAACGAGCGAGTGATGGAAAAGCAGGCATGTCAAAGAAGCCTATTAAAATACGATTTTTCACTAGGCAGCTTGTCTATGGTTTACTGTCGTTTCGTTCACAATCCCTAGAATATCAAAGACGGTCTTTTTCTTATACCGATGACATTTACGACCGTTCTTTTTGAGTAGCTGATAAAGACGATGCAGAACTTCCAAAAGTTCTTCTGTGCCAACTGCTATTGCTTGAAACAATAACGGAAAGTAATCTTTAATCCTATAAATCGCTTTGTATTCACGCAACTCCTGCTTTTTCCTTTCAAGCAGAAGCTGTCGCATTTGAAACATTGTAGAAGAACAGAGGAGAATGCCAATGAGTTGTCCATATTAATGGCACTCTAGGCGTTCTTTTTTTATATTTTTACATTCATCAATTTCAAAGAATGACTCCACGTTTTGAACAAAATTTCAATCTGCCAACGAAGTGAATACAATGAATGCACGTAGTTCATCGGTATTTCTTCTAGCGACGTGTTCGTGATATATACATTCATGCCCATTAAACGTTTGCTTTTATCTTTCATGATAACGCCTTTCTTCTTTTCACGTATCGCTTGGTTTTTCAGGCGTGTTTGCGTTTGATCGTCGGTTAAACGATGGATAATGACAAGTGCTGAAAGCTTCTGATTTTTGCCAATGTATGCCTCGGGTATTTCCATCGTGTCACCAGGGGTTAGACCAGACATCATTTGTGTCATAACAAGCTGGATGTATTCTGTTTGCTTTTTTAACGTGCCATTTTTGAAGTATTCTGGCTCAGGTTTTTTAATATAAATGCGTGTATTCAGCTTCAACCGCGAGATATAGTAAGCCTCTTTATCATGAATGGCTTGTAATTCTCCTAAATCGAAGTAACCAAGATCACGCTAACATAAAACGCCCGCCTCTACGGTTTCAAGCCAGATGGTACCGTATGTTTTATCATTGTTCTTTCCTGGCCCTAGCTGCACGTTTAAAAATTGACCACTCAGTAAATCGTATTCTAATTGGATCTTTACACCTGCTGTATTGACTACTACCACCTGAACCTTGATAATCTCTTGCGAAGGCATCTGGCAGCTGAAACACTGTCGCATCCAAAATCCGAATACGTTTAAAAGCAGAATTCATGTGTGAAGATAGCGATTGTGTCGCACAAAGTTTCTGTGTTAGGAGCGAAGTAAAGACTTTTCGGAGGAAGTCGACAGCTGCTGAATTAAAGCGTTGATTGAGTCCCTCTTGACTCATGAGTACACCCGTTGAAGCCTCTAACCGACTACATAGTTGCGTAAGGGATATACTGGCGACTTCTTGGCTGAGCCAAACGCAAAGGGCGATAAGTTCATCTGCTTTGTACTTACTAGATCGCTGTACAAAACCAACCTGTTTAGCGATTTTTTGAAGGACGATTGGAGATAGATAGCGTTGTAATTCTTGTGAGAATAGATGTAATTCTTCAGAAAGCGAGAGGTCCATGAAAAAACGTCATCCTTTTCAAGTATTTTACTGAAAGAATAACGTTTTTTTCATTTTGGGGGAAGCTTGTTTGGTTAGCTTGATGAGCATGTGGTAGGGACCCCTATAGTAAGGAATCGAATAAAGACTTACTGAGCAGTATAGCCTCCGTCTACCATTAGATTAGTACCTGTAATGAAAGATGCTTTTTTACTAGCCAAAAAAAGACACGCTTCAGCTACTTCAATTGCCGTCCCCATACGCTGCATAGGGTGTCTCTGGATTCTTTCTTTTCGCATATCATCATTTAAATCTTTTAATAAATTCGTTTCAATATATCCAGGGCAAACTGCATTCACACGAATCCCCTTATCTGCATACGTGACGGCAATACTTCTTGTCAGGTTTGTAACCCCACCTTTAGATGCTGCGTAAGACGTAATATCTTTTTGACCTACATGACCTAAAATTGATGAAATATTGACGATACTGCCTTGTCCATTCGTGAGCATGCATTTTACGGCAAATTTATTCGTCAAATAAACACCCGTAAGATTTACATCAAGGACACTTTTCCATTGGTACAGTGTAGTATCATGAAGCGGACTTATTTGATCAATTCCCGCACTGGCAATGACGATATCCACTTTTCCAAATTGTTTCATGACTGTTTCAAAGCTTTCTTCCACTTCATTTTCTTTCGTTACATCGCATAGGATAGACATCGCCACTTTTCCATCTGCTATTAGCTCCTTAGTGATTTTTTCCACAATTGAAGTTCTATCCACTAATACTACAGAGGCTCCTTCCTGTGCAAATAGTTTAGCCACTTGCTTCCCAATTCCAGAACCTGCACCTGTAATAACAGCAACCTCATTTTGAAGAATACTCATATACTTAACCTTCCTCCATCAATTCGATAAGAACTGCCAGTGACAAATGAGGCCCGATCAGATGCTAAGAACAAGACGACTTGTGCAATTTCCTCTACCTCCCCAAATCGTCCTAGAGGTATTTTTTTTAAGAAAAATCCATCTTCCTTGCTTTCGATATTCGACATAATTGTATTCATCATACTTCCATTTGTTGAAGTAGGACTTATTGCATTTACACGTAATCCAAAAGGGGCGCCCTCTATTGCAGCTGCTTTTGTTAATCCATTAACCGCATGTTTGGAAGCGATATAGTCGCTTAATGAACCCGTTCCTCTTTCACCAGCATCCGATGAAGTATTAATAATAGATCCGTATTTCTGTTTTTTCATAATTGGAAATGCGTATTTTATGCCGAGAAATACGCCAGATACATTGATCTTCAATGTTTTTTCAAATTCCGCTAAGGATATCTTTTCAAATGGCTGCATTTTTCCAGATATTCCTGCATTATTGAACAATACATCAACTCTTCCGAACTTTTCTAATACTGCTTGAAAAGCATTACTTACTTCACATTCTGAAGTAATATCTACTTTCATCATTAAGGTGTCTTCTTTGGTTAATTTTAGTTGGTTAGCTACTTCTAATAATGCTTCATAATTTTGATCTAGCATAACAAGGTTGGCACCTTCTGCGGAAAAGGCTTTAGCTGTTGCTCGTCCAATGTCTCCTGCAGCACCTGTTATTATTACAACTTTTTCGGTAAAATCCACTGACATCTCCTCTACCATCTTTTTCTTTATGATTTAGATATAATCTTACCCCATCCATTTTCTTCAGTAGCATAAAAGTCTCCTTTCACAACGCCTCCACCAAGTATTTTCAACGGTTTTAACAATTCAAGTGGCTCAAATTTTGTAGATTGAATATCAAGTTGAACATCAAAATGAAGCTTGTCTTTTAGCTTGAAATCAGGTGAAGTATCTCTCTCGATAATTTGTCTAACCGATGGTCCTCCACCTGGATTCGGAATCATCCGAATATTCAGATGAGGTGTTATTTTCGGTTCTTCAACTTTTACTGCCTCTTCTGAAGATATTGATGTTAGTTCTAAAAATACCTTTTCATCTTTTTTTACTTTTCCGGAGTAGACTCCATTCTCTTCCGTCAGAGTAATATCTGCATATTTTTTGGGATATCCCCAAAGCTCTCTTCCTGCTGATATTGCAGCATCATTGTTTTCGTATTCATAAATGTAATATCCGCCATATTTATCTCCATATTTTATAGGGACGACTATTGCACAATCCATATAAGATAACTTATCACAATTGCTGAAATCTGTTACAGAAATCACTGCTTGATTGCTTACGTATTCAAATTCTGTAAAAGAAAGAATGCGTCTCAATTCTTCCTCGTTTACTTCAACTACTGCATATAGTGAGACATAATCAGGACTTTCGTAAGGAACGAATGGATCTGGAAACGACGGTGCATGCACTGGCATACTCGTAGATTTTTTTATCATAATGAAAACCCTCATTTCATGATTACTGAACTGAATTTTATTCTTTTGTAAATTTACTCACAACGATAACAACAATAGTCGATAATATTGCCGCTGGTATAAGTTCATACATATAAGGCTGCCAAGGAGTATTAATCCATATTATCGTAACAACCGTTCCAGTAATTATTCCCGAAATTGCTCCTATTATTGTCACAATGTTTGTGTAGAGCAAAAGCAATACTACCGGACCGAAGCTAGCCGCTAATCCTGCCCAAGCGTATAAAACGAGTTGGAATACAGATTCGATGTTCATGAGGGCAATAAGGGTAGCAATTGTTCCTAACCCAACCATCGTAAATCTGCTGATTATAATCATTTGTTTGTTGGAATATGTTCTTTTTGTCACTGATTTCAGAATATCACTTGCTAAAGATTGCGTAGCTACCATCAGCTGTGAAGAAAATGTCGATTGAATTGCAGCAAAGATAGCACCTATAATAATCCCAGAAATGATTGGGTGCATCGTATCTCCAACAAGGGTAGGGAATACATACTCAGGATCAGCCAAACCAGGTAGTGAAATTCTTCCGATTAAACCAAGTAGATTAGAACCCATCATGACAATGATGACCCAAAACATTGCGATTAAAGAGGCTTGTCTAATCGTTTGATCATTTTTTGCCGATAAAAATCGCTGTACAATATGCGGCTGCCCTGGCTCACCTATACCGAACCCTACTAAACCTATGATGATCCCAATTGCCGCGGCCCCTGTTGCACCACCTGCTGAAGAAAGTAAAATAGGATCAATCGATTGTAATGTTGTAAAAAAATTCACAACACCGCCAAACTCAAAAAATATCATATAGATTGGAAATAATATTAATACTGCTAGCATGAGGAGTCCTTGGAAAAGGTCCGTCCATACAGCAGAAGTGTATCCTCCTAAGACAGAATAGCCCATTACAAATACAGCAGATAAAACTAGTCCTAAGCTATAGTCAAAATCAACTATCGAATTAAGCGCTTTCCCTGCTGCCGTTAATTGTGAAGCCATATAAGCCACAAAAAATATGACAATTATGAGACTGGAAATCACTCTTAGGACATTCTTACGATCTTTCAGCTTTATGCTAATGTAGTCAATCATACTTAATGCACCGAGCGCCTCACCTTCTTTACGAAGTCGAGGAGCCACAGCGAACCAGTTTATTAAATAGCCTACTATAAAGCCTGGTAGCATCCACATAGTTGAAATACCTGCTACATATGCGTATCCAGCAGCTCCAATAAATATCCATCCACTTGTATCCGTAGCACCTGCACTTATAGCTGTCGCCCATGGACCAAAATTTCGGTCCCCAAGGAAATATCCTTCCTCACTTTTAGACATAAATCTTTCAGAGGCAACCCCTATAATGAAAACGATAGCCAAATAAATCACAAATACCGTTATCATTATTCCACCTTCTTCTTCTCTGCTCTATTTGAAAGATAGATCGTTGCAATAAACCCTAATACTGGAACGATGACATACAAAAACCAAAGTAGCCCGACATTTTCCATTCCCTTCACTCCGATTCTTTATTTTTGTAAATCTTCTACGATTTCCCCGTAAGAAAGCGTGAATGATCCAACTACATAAACTGAACCTACAACTTCTACAGGTCCTAAAGAGGATAAAGGATCATCAAGGGAATTCTCCCATTTAAGCGTTGCTTTCCCAGTTACCTTGGACTTGATAACACTATCATAAAAGCCATTTTTAATAATGGTGTTTAAGTCCGTTCCATCTTTTTCTGGATGTGGCATTCTTTTCACCTGAAGTCGTGGGAATAAATTTGGTTGCGTAAAATCTGTTTCTGCCTCTTCAAAATGAATATTAATAATTTCTTTCCCTTTTCTACTTACCGTTCCTGTAATAGACTTTTCTTCTTCTATAAACTGAATATCCCCAAGTTTTTTCGGGTATCCCCAAATTTCTCTTCCTGCACATAAAGCGTCATCTGAATCAACGTACTCAAAGGACATACAAGCACCTGTAATATCCTTATACGAGCAAGGAATGATAAGGCCGCCTTCACTGTAATTGTCTAGGCCTTCAATCTCATTGTTTCGCAAAACAAATACTTCCAAAACATCTCCAGCTACTTTAAATTCCTTTGGCAAAAGCTTTTGCATTTTTTCCCTGTCAGCTTTACAGTACACACTAATCTTTTGATAATCATGATAGCGGTAAGGTAATTTAGGATATAATGGTGCATACTCTGGTAAAATTGAATATTCGAATTTTGTCATTTTATTTCTCTCCCCAAATGTTATTCTTGTATATCCTTCTGTTTTTCTCCTTTCTTGTTTAAGAGGAATTAATGCAAGAATTATGCCAATAGAAAAAGTACTGAAAACACTATATTTTCAGTACTTTTTTTATTCATTACCCATTTTTCTATATATTTTAAAGTAATTACTCATATTTGAGTAGTTTAATTCGAATTATTTCCGGTTCCAAATTATATTTTTTGATTTTATTACTCAGTGATTGTTGGGGTAAATCTAAATTTCTTGCAGCTTGAGAGATATTTCCCTTCGTTTCATACAGCGAATCCATTATCATCTTTCTTTCTATCCGCTGTATTTCTTCTTTGAAATTGACTTTTGTATTTTTTTTTCGAAAAAAATCCCCTTGAGCATAATTTGGAGAAATGACGTGTAGGTAATCAGAAAATTCTATATCACTCTTTCCGATGTAGTCTGACTGAACAAGATTCATTAATCGTTCAATCATATTTTTTAATTCTCTTATATTCCCCGGCCAAGAATGATCCATTAAATAGGCTAGTGCTTCCTCCGTTATCCCTTTGATACTTTTCTTCAGCTTCACATTATATTCGGATATAAAATGTTCGATAAGTAAAGGAATATCTTCCTTCCTACTTCTTAATGGGGGAAGCTCGAGATACAATACATTTAGCCGATAAAATAAATCTTCCCGCATTTCTTTATTTTCTAACAGTTCTATTGGGTGAATATTCGTTGCAGAGATTATCTTCACGCTCACAGGTATTTCTTTTGTCCCTCCCACTCTCCTTACTTTTTGATCTTGTAAGACACGAAGTAATTTTGCTTGTAGATTCATAGAAAGAGAATTTATTTCATCTAAAAATAAAATTCCTCCATTCGCAAATTCAAATAGCCCTTCCTTGTCAACGGCTCCTGTAAACCCACCTTTTACTGTACCAAAAAGGAAAGATTCCAATAGGTTATCAGGAATCGCTGCACAATTTTGCGTAATTAAAGGCCCTTGAGTTCTAGATGCACGATGAATATTTTGGACAATCACTTCTTTTCCTGTTCCTGTTTCTCCATATATAAATAGAGGTGATGGGGTTTTTGCAAATAACTTAATGTTATTTTTAATATTTTGGATCGATTCATCTTCTCCAATGAAGTCTCGAAATTCTTCCTGACTTTTAGATACATCATTTTTCATTTTTGGTGGATGTTCTGTATTCTGTAATTGCAAATCGATTAATTGATCTTTTATTTTCTGCAAAGCAGAAACATCCTGAAAAATTTCGAATGCCCCAACAACAATCCCATCATCGATTATTGGAAATGTTGAGGTTAACGTCGTTGTCCTTTCTCCTCTATATGTCACGAATGTTTGCTGCTGATTGATAATTTCTTTTTTTGTTTTCAAAGCATGTATGAAGGTACTATTGTTTTTCGCTAAATTCGGAAATATATCAAAAACATTCTCCCCAATAATTTTCTTATTTGATAATCCAATAGAGTCGACTGCCTTATTTGCAAAAATAATTGTAAGATTTGTATCAACGACCATAATACCGTCATTTATTGAATTGATTACTTTATTTTCCCAATTCATGTTCTTATGTGTCTCCTTTAGCTTAAAGATAAGAGAAAATCTAGAATGCTAGAAAATATAAATATAATAATCCAAACTCAACTAATGCCTTTTTAGTTGACTAATAAGGAGTATCGTACTCCTTTTATGTTTATAAAAGTAATTATATTTGATTTTAGATTGGATTGCTCACTTTCGGAATAGGCTCCCCAAAAAAATAGTAAAAAAGACGACCCTACACTAAAAAAATGAATTTGGTCTTCTTTTCTTTGTATAGGGCGAAAAGGGGGGCGACCAAAAGTAAGAGGGAAAAATATCTCCAAAAGCGATATATTTGTATCATACGGGTGAGTATAGAATGAAAGAAATCGTAGACATGACGGAAGTTAGCCGAACAACGTTGTATAGATATTTAAGAAGCCCAATAAGTCAAAAGTAAAGAGGAGTGGCTATGCATGAAAAATAAACTTCCGCCTCCTCTCACTTCTTTGTCAGAAGAAAAGAGGTTAATTTGCAAATGGTGATTCTCCTGTACCAGACTCAGTAGTTTTAGGTAAAATTAATGGAAGCTGATCCTCTCGAACTGCTGACATTGTGCCATCTTCCCAATGAATAATTGGAATCGGCTCTCCCCAATAACACCGACGGCTATATAGCCAACCACGAAGACGACATGCCACTTTCTTCGTTCCAATTTCTTTTTCCTCTAACCAGGAAATCATTTTGGCAATAGCATCTTCTTTGCCCATACCATTTAAGAAGGTCAGAGTTGATATGCTCGTCATCGCCTACATAGGTATCTTTCTCGATATCACCACCAGCAACGACCTCTTTAATTGGCAATTTACATTCCTTTGGCAAATTCGCAGTCTCGTTCATCATGCGCGGGAACCGCCATAATTGCTCCTGTACCTTAGCTTACTAATACATAGTCTGCAATCCAGAAGACAGGCGTACCATTCATTACTATTCCTCTTCATTGCAGATTCATTTTTATTATCAAATTTAAACAATTTCATCAGGAAATGCAAGTAGGCTTTAAACATTATTATCACCCCTTCTATTAATGAATTAGCGAAGATTCCTATGATTACTTCAAAAGCTCATTAATACCCGAGCATCTTCCTTCTTACTAAAAACAAACCTTCCTTTTCCAATAAAAAAGACTGCTGTAGCAACCCATTATTTAATTCTATCCACCTGGAGTATCTATCGGAACATTAAAAAAATTATTTTAAAATATTAAAAAGTGTTGACAAGTAAACTTCTCCGTGTCAATATATTATTTATTATTTAAGATAGAATGATTGCTAAACACAAAGATTAGAAGTAGTAAAAGATCATTATTTGGCCTAGAGAGCTGCGGGGTGGTGCAACGCAGTCCAATAATGCTTTGAACTCGTCTAGGAGTGGTAAGAAGGAGGAAAATTTAACTGCCTCTTTTCTTAACGTTTCACCTACGTTACAGGGATTTTAAGGGGGTTCGGTAAGAACCAATAAGAGTGGTACCGCGGTTGCTTAAGGCATGTCGTCTCTTCTTTCATTTAAATATGGAAGTGGAGTTGATATGTCTTTTTTAGTTATAGGAAGGATTGATTAGGATGAAAATAAAAGCGGATGACAATATTGATAACACACAATTATATTTTATTAAGGACTGATATTATGGATTATAAGAATTCTCTTAATTTTTTGCTATATATTAGAAAATTCGTTCTCTATAAGAGGCTAGTAGAACGCTATAGTTCTTAATATGAATGTATAATATTATTTCTTCATATTGCAGCCTGTCTTCTAGCTATTATTTATAATAAATTATTTTAATAAAATAAGAAGGTTTGACAAGAAATTCAGTGTCAATTTATTATTTCAGATAGAATTATTGCTAAACACAAGGATTAGAAGTAGTAAAAGATCATTATTCGGCTTAGAGAGCTGCGGGTTGGTGCAACGCAGTCCAATAATACTTTGAACTTGTCTAGGAGTGGTAAGAAGGAGAAAATTCAACTGCCTCTTTTCTTAACGTTTCACCTACGTTACAGGGATTTCAAGGGGGTTCAGTTAGAACCAATAAGAGTGGTACCGCGGTTGCTTAAGGCATGTCGTCTCTTCTTTCATTTAATTATGGAAATGGAGTTGATATGTCTTTTTTTAATTATAGGAAGGATTGATTAGGATGAAAACAAAACAAAAATTGCAGAGGACAATGACCTCAAGACACATTACGATGATGGCGTTAGGCGGTGCAATTGGTGCAGGGCTTTTTAAGGGAAGCAGCGCAGCGATAGATATGGCAGGACCTGCTGTTATTATTGCATACTTAATTGGTGGAATGATTCTATTAATTATAATGCAGGGACTTGCGGAAATGGCGGTACGTAATCGTGATGCAAGAACATTTAGAGATTTAGTACAATCGGTACTAGGGATATATCCTGCATATTTTTTAGATTGGATTTACTGGAAAATGTGGGTATTAAACATAACTGCTGAATCTGTTGTCGCAGCGATATTTTTACAATACTGGCTACCAAACTATCCAATTTGGGTACTTGCTTTATTCGTTTCGGTGCTTGTTACCATAATCAATTTGCTATCAGTTAGAGTTTTTGCTGAAACGGAATACTGGCTAGCCCTAATTAAAATAACCGTTATTATTGTGTTTATAATTGCTGGATTATCGTTGATATTTTTAACATTTGGTAATCATACAGCTGTAGGCTTTTCTAACTTAAATGATCACAATGGTTTCTTCCCTAATGGCACAACAGGATTAATTATGGCGATGCTTGTGGTAATTTATTCATATGGAGGCACAGAGATTATTGGAATTACCCTAGCTGAAACGAAAAATCCTGAACAAGCGGTACCAAAAGCTGTCCGCGGAACTTTAATTCGTATAATATCCTTCTATATTTTACCATTTTTTATTATAGTAACCTTAATCCCATGGTATGAAGTAAACGGTGTTCCGGAAAGTCCATTTGTAATGGTATTTAAAATGATTGGTGTACCAGGTGCAGATCATGTAATGAATGGAGTTGTTATATTAGCTATAATTTCATCTATGAACTCTGGATTATACGGCTCATCACGCATCATTTATACACAGGCAATAGACGGACGTATTCCTCCTTTCTTTTCACATTTATCGAAAAGGAAGGTACCCATTTACGCAATATTACTATGCACTTCTGCTTTATACATCGGTGTTCTTATTTCATTATTCGCAGGAAGCAAAACTTTTGAGTTTCTTATGGGTTCCCTAGGATACACCGTATTAGTTATCTGGTTAATCATTGGAATTGCCCATCTTAAGTCACGTAAAAAATTGCAGGATCAAAATAGTAGTTATTCAGTCAAGTTATTCCCCTATACTACATGGGCAGCCATAATCACATTATGTGCTATTCTAATAGGAATTATTTTGACAACTTCATTAATCGTAACCGGTGTAACACTGGCCATCTATATCTTTATAACTGTCACCTATTTTTATAAGAAATCCAAACTAGAATGAAGAACAATACTAAAAACGATGGGACAGTCCTATCGTTTTTGTATGCTTACTTGCATAAATTCAATGTTGCCTTAAAAAGGAGATTAAAGGTCCTGAACATGCAGCAAATGAAGGAACTAAATTTGCCGTACATTTCATTTGGGAAAATGCACGTGAGGATGTCTCAAAACACAAATTCAGTGTCAGTGGTTCCATTTTACACCCATCGATTATTTCAAACAAAGTGAAGAATCTGGGGCTATGTCCCGAAAGGGGAAATGTTAGGACAATCCGCAGATGGAAAGTTTCTTTGGGCACTTTAAGGATTGGGCAGAATATAGAACAAGTAATAATTTTACGGATGTGAAGGAAGAAATTTTGGGGTTAAAGAGGAATATAATCATCGTCGTTATCGATTGGCGTTAAAGAAAATGGCCCCGGTACAATACTGGGACCACTTATTAACTTCTTAAGCACTTTTTTATACTGTCCGTGAGAAAGGGCACAGTTCAATAAAGGAGAGCCTTTTCTTTCATAGTTAGAGACATTGCTTTTTCTACATCGCCGTAAAGCTCGGTTTTGGCAAGCTCATTGTACCAATCATAAGCTGCTTTATAATCAGGTATATCGCTTTTAACTTCTTGCGTATTACATTGAAAGTCCGCGGGCTCAACAAGCGTGACGTTGATCCCGAACTCTTTCACTTCGGCGACCAGCCCTTCGCTAAGATTTTCGTGAGCCGCTTTTGAACTGCAATAGATGGGCAAGGTCGGCAGCTCTGTACACCGCCCATGGACGATATATTGATAATATGTCCGGAATGATTTTTCCTCATTTGAGGAAGAACGGCTTGAATCGTACCCATGACGCCAAATGCAATGGGTTCATATTGCATACGAGCCTGATCAACCGTTTCTTCTTCAAAAACGCCCGCATGAGCGTATCCCCCATGGTAGCTATACATTCCAATGACGCTTGGCGAAGCGAATTGCATATTCCTTGCCGAAGCCTGTTGACGTGCCTGTAATTAAAATCGTTTTACTCATCTGTATACTCTCCTGATAGCGGACAGAGCATCGCTCATGAATGATCTTAAACCTTAAAGTCATCTTTAAGTCAAGTATTAGTTTGTAGAAAAATCATTCTATTACGATACGTTTGAAAGTTATTTCCACCAGTTTGCTGAAGGATATTTCGTTGCTCCTATTGTTACGGTTTCACCTATTCTAGGTGTCGCCAAAGCTACATTCAGCTGCTCAGCCGCTGATTTTGCCCGTTCAATAGGATCTGTCCAAGTGTGCAATGCTAACGTAAAAGCTCCCCAGTGTATAGGGATCATCAATCCACCTCCTACATCCAGGTTAGCTTGCAATGACTCTTCAGGAGTCATATGAATATTCGCCCACTTTTCATCATATTGACCCGTTTCGATTAGCGTGATGTCAAACGGTCCGTATTGATCGCCAATCTCCTTGAAATGTGGTCCGTATCCGCTGTCACCGCTATAGTATACTCTCGTTTGATCACTAACAATGACCCAGGAGCTCCATAAGGTAGACCCGCCGCTGCTAATTCCGCCCCGGCCAGAGAAATGTCTTGCCGGCGTGCTGATTAACGTCAGTCCCTCAACGGCCTCCTCATCCCACCAATCCAGCTCTTTAATGCGTTCAGGTTCGACTCCCCACTTCGTCAAATGCCCGGCAACCCCTAAGGGAACTATGAATTGCTTCACATTTCCTTTCAGCTTTCGAATCGATCCATAGTCCAGATGGTCGTAATGATCATGAGATATAATAACAGCGTCTATTTCAGGCAAATCCTCTATTTCTGCCGGCAGCTTATCGCTGTATCGTTTGGGACCGAAGAAAGGAACGGGAGAAGCATAATCACTGAATACGGGGTCTATTAACAGCTTCACCCCATTTACTTTCAGCAATAGTGTGGAATGACCAAACCAGATCACTTGATCTTCCTTATTTTCCTTGAAAGCGTTCGAATCAAAAGAATCGATCGGAAAATTCTCCCTCGGTCTGCTGTTCGGAGTCCCTTTTATCGTTTTAATCAACGCATCCGCGGTATCTTTTATACTGTAATCCATCGGCGTTGGAATTTGATTGTGGAACTTTCCGTTGATAAACTGTGGAGAAGCTTGAATTCTACTCTGACTTTCCGCCGAGCTTTTGCCGCCAAGCGGAGGGTGATATTTAAGTATTAAAAAAATAACTATAGCGGATATAACGACTAGAATTAATAATTTCATCATATTGATCCCAACTTTCTCTTCATTGCATAACGGAACTGTGACCCAGAATCGCCTTAGGCTCCAAATACTCTTCGATTCCATTGGTGCCGCGATTCCTGCCTATGCCGGAGTTTTTAAACCCTCCGAACGGTTCTTTCGGTTCGTTTGTCATGTAAGCTGTTGACCGAAATCCGTCCGGCCACCTGTTCGGCGGCCTGGTTACCCCGGATTGCAACCTTTTTCTAAGCCTGCTCTAAAATCTCGGGCATTTTCACGGCTTCAATCGGTAACGTAACCATAATATGTTATTTTCAAGAGGTTCTACTTTTTGTAAAGTAAACTCGACGCCAGGCCGAAAAGGATTGTCGCCATATTCAAATAGTGAAATTGAATTGTTAGTCCCTTCTACCATCGGAACTAGTATTAAACTTAATTCATCCACTAACCCAGCACTTAAGAACGAGCCATTGATATATCCACCGCCTTCGAGCATAAATTCGGTTATGTTATAGTATCGACTGATTTTATCAAGTGCTAATTTTAAGTCTAATCTATTGCTTTTTCCAGCAAAGATGTAGGAAACACCGATTGCACGAAGGTGTGCTAAGTACTGATTGCTTACATTTTCGCTTAACACTGTGATGATATGTTGTCCACGGCGCCCTTCATACTCTTCACCCATCGTCCCTTGTTCCCATCCTAGTTTACCTGATGGATCAATGGCAATAGCGTATGCAACAGCGTTTGTATCCGCAATAAAGTCTTCACGAGAAACTTTGGTATTCGGATACTTAGATAAATCTACCTAATTTCCATATGTCACGTTTTCTTCAAATGATACTCGTCCACAAATCCATGCATTAGAATTATATTTATGATGAATGTTTTCCCACTCTTGTCCAAAATAACTAGCACTTGGAGTTTCTAAGTAGTTCCCATCGATTTTTCCATCTAATGATGTTACCATATGACAAATCACTTTGTATTGTCTCATTAATAATCTCCTTTTTTTCTTGAAAAATGGGCTTATCCTTGATTTCATCTTAATCAACAAAGCTTATTTGGCATACTTTGCTAAGTTTCATAGATCTTCAGCTTTTGATTTGCAATTTTTATAACTTCTTCAAGATGTTTCTTTTCCATATTTTTCTTGTGATCTTTAATAATTGCTTTTCACTCTTCAATGGTAGAATCACCCTCTAAACCCAAATCTATAATTAAGCATTACAAGCACCATTCCTGTTTTTAGAAAGGATCCTACGGCTACTCCGTGCTACCAATTATCGATCGTTGGTTTATTTTAGTTCTGTGTGGAAAGAGAAAAGTGGTTTGAAATTACTGCTTCTTTATTTTTGTCATAAGTATTATATAATGTGGATATAACTAAGACAAGACATGATGCACTAACATCCTGCCTACTAACTTATCGCCCAAGCGAGAGGTTACTTATCTAAGATTTTTTTCTCTTAGAGAACCACCCCGACTGGCGAGTCTTACGGGTGGTTTTCTTTTTGGATTTTTTACGTTGTATCTTGCTGAAAAGAAGAGCCAAGATTTGTGTTATCACCACCTTAGCAAGAGTTGTAGTCAATCCAATAGTACGTCCATTGCGGTCACCTCCCTCCGTCTCCAACATGGAGAATAAAGGGAAGTAACCTCCCACCTGAACATTTAGTTACTTATAAAATTAATGAATTGATTCAATGCATGTCGATTCTTCTGAAATAAAGCATTTTATTAATACAAATCATTAGAGACATAATAACCACCTTCTATAAATTGATAGGAGGTTATTAAAGTTATTAAATAAAATTGATTTATAATCTATTTTAAGGTATTTGACAAACACTAAAGATGTTTGGTCTTATTCTTTTACTAATGCCCTGATAAGAATTAAACAACTTTATTATTGATCTTTAAGTACAAACACCATTAAAGGATAGAAATTCAAACAACTTTAAAGGATAGAAATTCAAACAACTTTAAAGAGCCTTACTACAATAAAATGTAGGAATGCTCTTATATTTTCATATTAAAATTAAATAACTTTATTATCACTTTACAGTTGATCCTCAATGTTGTGGAAAGTCATGCTATTGTAATGAATTAGGTTAAAGTTATTAAGAATAAGGCGAGGATACTTTTTTATCATTTCCATCAGTGCCTTATTCAAATTCGTATCAATCTTCTCCCTTAATTGTAGGATTAGCGCCCAGCGCCACTCTCCTCCGAACCGTACGTACACCTCTCAATGTATACTGCTCTCCACTTGCCTATATTTGTTTAACACATGGGCGCACAACACTTCCTACCTTTTGTTTCTATTTTTTTTAGATCCATGAATACTTTTCATACTGCAAACACAAACTATCTATCGTGGCCAATTTCCTTACATAAGGAGAAAATCATGAAACTTAATAAGATAGGGAGTGCAATAATGGGCATTTTAAGTGGTAACCCAAAAGATGAACCTTTACATTATGGTGAAGTATATGGTTTATTTACAAATCTTTCTACAAACAACGGAACAATTTCTAGTTATCAAACATTGATTAATCACGCAGGCGATGAAGACCTAAAAAAGCTAATTGAAGAAGCTATCAAAGGTCTACAAGCTGAAAACCAACAATTAGAAGAACTATTAAAAAGTAACGGGATTGGACTTCCTCCAGCACCACCTGCACGTCCTAACGCAAACTTAGAAGACATCCCAGTTGGAGCAAGATCTACAGATCCAGAAATTAGTGCAGCAATCTCGATTGGCACTGCTGCAGCCCTGGTTGCATGTAGTCAAGCTATAGGACAATCCATTAGAGAAGATGTAGCAATGATGTATGGTCAGTTCCATATGAATAAAGCTCAGTTTGGTGCAAAAATGTTAAAACTTAATAAGGAAAAGGGATGGTTAATTCCCCCTCCACTGCACATTAGCAAAGGAACAGAATCATAATCATTAGGCGCCTCGTTTGAGGTGCTTTTTTAATTTACACCCCTATCATTAGGTTCACTAAATCACTTCAAAAACACTAAACATCCGATAATTTTTCTTCAAGTAACTCAAAAGATTTGTAATACTTTCCTGGCTCTTCACCTCCTGCATGAGCACTAGCTCCGCTTGCAGTATTTCAGCTTCTGTTGCGCGAATACTACCTTCGACATGGGTAGCATTACATGTTGCCTCGTACTATTACCTTCGCCATGTGCAGACTGACCAGTTGCTATTACACCAAAACCATCTGCATGGGAAGCTACACTATCGCTTGTGTAGGAGAGCCTTCTGCATGTGAGGCACCGCGAGTTTCACTATTATATTCTTCCGCTTGAGCTACGTTTCCGATCACAATCGTATTAATACCTTCTGCTCCGAGCAAGTCTCTAAAGGATTTTGATTACTGCCATTCGCCGCCTTTATCCTTCCTTTCAAATCAATCATCTATTATCGCTTAATCATACCTTCTTCACTAAACTATATAGAAAGAATATGAGCGTTTGGACAAATAACCTATTTTTTGAAAATCAACTCCCAAATATAATAAAAACCGATCCCAAAAAGATCGGTTTAATCAAATTTATTCACCTTTAGTTTGAATAACTTGAGGCTGTTGGCCTGATTTATCTTGCATTTGCTTTCCTTTATTACCACCAAATCCTCTGGATTGCGTGCCAAGATGGTTGGGAGCAAAATCTTTGCTGTTTTTCTTCGGATTACCCATAGAAACTCATCCCTCCTCAATTATAGTATGTACCAAGTTTGAGACCTGAGTATGGTAAATACTTTCATTGAGGGCTATTCTGCTTTATTTAGACGTAAGCGTTTTTCTTCTAAACGCAATTCGATTTTATCAATTTCCACTTGATCCTTAAGTAGCTGACGTTTGTTTTCTGAAACTAATTCTGCGAAGGAACGTTTTCTTGGCTTTCTCATGGTTTTCACCTTCCTTTAATATCATTCTACCCATCAATATTCCCAATAACCATTTAAATTATTACAACTTTTCGAAAATTAAATTGATAATTAAAAAAAAACAAAAGCATTAGCCTGAGCTAATGCTTCTATTCCATACCTGCAACTTTTTCACGAAGCAGTTCAAGTGGTATTGCACTGAAGTATTTATCCTTTATGATGCCATTTTTATCTATAAAGTAAGTAGTGGGTATAGTGATCACCTTGTATTGTTCATTCACTTGATCTTTTTCATCTAACAAAACGGGAAATTCAATCCCCATTTTATCAATATAACCACTTACATTACTTTTTGGATCGATGTTTATTGCTAACAATGCTACATCTTCATCTTTTCCACTAAAATAGGTTTGAAAATCCTTCATTTCCATTTTACAAGGAGGGCACCAGGTTGCCCAAAAATTCAATATCACTTTCTTACCCTTAAAGTCGGAAAGGCTGACAGCTTTGCCATTCATATCTTTTAAGGTAAACTCTGGCGCTTGACTATTTATTTTCAACCCGGGTAGGCGATCAACTTTTCCAAGTGCATCATTATTCGGGGTATGCAAAAAAGTCACTAAGGTGAATATAAAGAGGGTCAAAAGGCATTTTTTAAACAAAGATATTCATCCTTTCGCTACATTTTTATTCTTTAGTGTGCCTAAAACACAAGAAAATATAGCGTTCGAATAAACCAGTAGCCAATGAGAAATGATACACTGCCATAAATAAAAATGTATGCCCAGCTCCTATAGGGCCATTTGCTTCTCAGCATCTTCCAAGTAAAATAAAGAAAGGCGATTGCTGCTCCTAATAATACTCCTTTCAATCCGCCAGTTAAAAACAATAAAGCCTTTGGATTATCAAATATCAGGTTGGAATAGAAGAGTACTGCACTTAATTTATAAGTTCCGAAGAAAATTAGCACCATATTGGTTATTGTATTAAATGCTTCAGCTCGGAATGATTGATCATCCTTTGTATGGAGCAGTAAAATAAAAACCGCAATCACTGCAGCAAAGATAATTAATATCCACTCTGTTTTAATTAGAAAAGGACCAAGTAAAAACACATCCATTTGCTTTCCTCCATTTAAAATCTTTTCTGTATCATACCATTGTAGATTGGTCTAACTTAAAATAAAGAACAAAAAAGGCATTGTGTGAGTAAATCACACAATGCCTTTTACGATTGACAATTAGTTAACTAATTTATCACGAAGCACCATTGGCAGAATACCGCCATGACGATAGTAATCAATTTCAACTTCAGAGTCAAAACGAACAAGCGCTTCAAAAGTAGTCACTTTACCTTTTTCATCTGTTGCTGTAACCGTTACAAAATCGCGTGGTCTTACACTTTCATCCACTTGTACATCGATTGTTTCTTTTCCAGTAAGGCCAAGTACTTCTGCGCCTTCTCCATCCTTGAATTGCAATGGAAGAACACCCATTAATACTAGGTTAGAACGGTGAATACGCTCATAACTTTCAGCGATAACCGTTTTAATGCCTAGAAGGTTTGTACCTTTGGCAGCCCAGTCACGTGAAGACCCCATACCGTAGTCTTTACCAGCTAATACTACTAGGCCTGTGCCATCTTCTTTATACTGCATGCAAGCATCATAGATAGAAGTGACTTCGCCTGTTGGCCAGTAAGTTGTGTATCCGCCTTCTGTACCTGGAGCAACCTGGTTGCGGATACGGATGTTTGCAAATGTACCGCGCATCATCACTTCATGGTTTCCACGACGAGAACCATAAGAGTTGAAATCACGAATCTCTACCCCATTTTCACGAAGATATTTACCAGCTGGTGTATCTTTTCCGATTGCACCTGCAGGAGAAATGTGGTCTGTTGTAACAGAGTCACCGAACTTACCAACCACTCTTAACCCTGCTAAAGGCTTCACTTTATCCGCATTTGGTGTTAACCCTTCAAAGAATGGCGGGTTTTGAATGTAAGTTGAAGTTTCATCGAAAGAATATAAAGGCTCATTGCTTGTTTGGATTTCATTCCAGCGCGCATTATCATCAAACACATGCTTATATTCTTTGTTGAACAATTCAGGTGTAACTGTTTGTTTTACGACTTTATTTATTTCTTCAGTTGTTGGCCAGATGTCTTTGAAGAATACATCATTGCCATCTTTGTCTTTACCTAATGATTCTTTTTGAAGATCGATATCAACCGTTCCAGCAAGAGCATAAGCAACAACCAATGGCGGTGAAGCCAAGTAGTTTGCTTTCACAAGTGGATGGATGCGTCCTTCAAAGTTACGGTTACCAGATAATACAGATGTTATAAGAAGATCACTGTCAGCAACTGCTTCTTCGATTTCTTCCTTTAACGGACCTGAGTTACCGATACAAGTTGTACAGCCATAACCTACTAGGTTAAATCCAAGCTGCTCAAGGTATGGAAGCAATCCTGAGTCATTTAAATAACCAGTTACTACTTTTGATCCTGGAGCCAATGAAGTTTTAACGAATTTCGGAACCTCCAAGCCTAGTTCTACCGCTCTCTTCGCTACTAACCCAGCTCCTACAAGTACATAAGGGTTGGAAGTGTTCGTACAGCTTGTGATTGCAGCAATTGCAACAGCACCAGTTTTCATCGTTGTTGAATCACCATTTTTAAAGTTAACAGTGACCTCTTTATTGATTTCCTTCTCATCAAAACCAAATCCTTGGTTTCCTTGAGGAGCAGTAATTGCTTTGTTAAATTCTTCTTTCATTGCAGAAAGAGGAATCAAATCTTGTGGACGTTTTGGACCTGAAAGGTTGGCTTCAATTCCAGTTAAGCTAATCTCAACAACATTAGTGTATACAGGCTCTAACGCTGGATCAAAGAATAATCCGTTAGCTTTAGAATATTCTTCAACTACTTTGATTTGCTCTTCAGAACGACCAGTTAAACGCATATAGTCAAGTGATTCCACATCAACTGGGAAGAATCCACAAGTTGCGCCATATTCTGGAGCCATGTTTGCGATTGTTGCACGATCTGCAAGTGGAAGCGCTGTTACACCTGGGCCGAAGAATTCAACGAATTTCCCTACCACTCCGTGAGAACGAAGCACTTGAGTCACTTTTAGCGCAAGGTCAGTAGCAGTTGCTCCATCAGGAAGCTCACCTGTTAATTTAACTCCAATCACTTCTGGCACTGGGAAATATGAAGGCTGTCCAAGCATACCTGCTTCTGCTTCAATACCACCAACACCCCAACCAAGAACACCGATACCATTAATCATAGTAGTATGAGAATCTGTACCTACTAAAGTATCTGGGAATGCTTCGAAATCACCTTCAGTTGTTTCAATTGCATGAACAACATTTGCCAAGAACTCAAGGTTTACTTGGTGAACGATACCAGTTGCTGGTGGAACAGCACGATAGTTATCAAATGCTTTTTGAGCCCAGCTAAGGAATTGGTAGCGCTCAGCATTACGTTCAAATTCAAGTACCATATTAGCTTCTAATGAATCCGGCGTACCGTATTTATCAACTTGTACTGAGTGGTCAATAACAAGATCAACCGGTTTTTCCGGATTGATTTTATCAGGATCTCCGCCCATATCAGCCATCGCTTTTCTTAATGAAGCTAAATCTACAACTGCTGGTACACCTGTAAAGTCTTGCAGGATAACGCGGGAAGGTTTAAATGGAACATCCACTTCTCTTACATCCGCTGTTCCCCATTTTGCTAAGTTTTCAACATGCTCTTTAGTAATTACTCGACCGTCATATTGACGTAATACCGATTCTAATAGAACCTTAATTGAATAAGGTAATTTAGATACCTGTCCTATTCCAGCCTCTTCAAGTACTGCTAAGTCATAATAATGGTAGCGTTTCCCGTCTACATCGAACGACTTACGGGCATTAAAAACATCATTCTTTGCCATATAATATTACCCCCTAATTCGAACTACACATTTCATAATAAAACATTTAATAGGAAAAAGTCGAAAAGTTTGAATTTTTACCCATCCTCACTTTTCTCACAATTCCTATAATAATACAACCTTCTACATAAGTAAATAACAAGAAAGTTATTGTTTTCGATAAGTTTTTCTTATGATAAATAACGTTTTTTGATTTTTAAGCTTAAAAAGCATCTAAATGATAGTGATTTTCAATTAGACACATAAATGATTCTTATACTAATACTATTTCAGTAAAACTTTTTGCGTTGTGGTTAAAAAGTTATTTCTCCATATTTCAACATAATTCTAACTGATTTCTGCAATGCTAATAGCGGAGGTGACATCCATGTCTAAAAAA
Organism: Cytobacillus purgationiresistens; assembly: GCF_030813235.1. Classification (GTDB taxonomy): domain Bacteria; phylum Bacillota; class Bacilli; order Bacillales; family Cytobacillaceae; genus Cytobacillus; species Cytobacillus purgationiresistens. Next base: position 31,355 of record NZ_JAUSUB010000005.1, read on the forward strand.
CATATCAGTAAAACCCAGAATGTAAATGAGCCTTTGGCTGAAGCACAAAAACAAAATAATAAAAAGAAGAAAAAGAATCAATGAGAAAAGGAAGCGATAAGACGCTTCCTTTTCTCATTGATCCAATTTGCTGATGATGGTATTGAGATCAGCCTGAAATTGTTCAAGCTGAGCACGTTCATGTTCTGATGCTACCGCTAATGCGTTTTCGATTTGTTGTGACGCTTCATTTATTTCTTGTTGCAAATGCTTCAACTGATGTCCGTAATCTGCCGAATCTTGATTCATTTCACTATATATCTCCTCAGCATCCTCCATTCCCTGCTGAGCAGCTTGAAAGGCTTGCTGTTTATTTTTATGGTAAGGCATAGATTTACCTCCTTATTTATTAATTTATTAATCCTTATTAAATTGTACATTTCCCATTAAAATATACTGCATAAAAACCCTAAGCTATTCCATCCTAAAAAAGAGGAGGGATGACCATGAATAAGAACGATGGAAAAGATATGAGAAAAAATGCACCAAAGGGTGATAATCCGGGGCAGCCTGCACCTTTAAGCGGTTCTAAAAAAGTAAAGAATCGCAATCATTCCAGACAAAAGAACCATTCTCATCATGATATGTAAATGAATTTAGCTGCCCTTAATGATTAAGGGCAGCCGTATAATTTATTATTCATTGATTCTCAAATTTCTTAGTCACTTCAAACTTTATTTTAATCACTAAAGAAGCGTATTATTTTTTTGACAAAGTCGTTAACGCCAGTAATATTACTTCCTCTTCTTCCTCGCTAACCGTTCTTAAATCAATTAATATCTCTGCTTTTTGGATTCTGACAATAATAGAGGGTGCGGTATCTACTCGTAAAAAGTTAGCCATTTCCTCAACGGAAAATCGCTGATGTTTAATTGCAGCCGCGATTGATGGCAGTTCAACCTCAGGCATGGCACCGCCTCCTACCTTTCCAGTTGTTTCAACAATGGAAGTAATAAAACCTGATGTTAAGGCATGCAACTTACGAATAAACCTTTCCGACCGCAGCTGAAGCTCTTTCCTGGAAACGCGGATATCTCGAATAACGGGAATATTGTTTATCGCTTGATTGCCTTTTACATAGTCTATCAGCGTCCCTTCAAGTGCAGCTAACGTCATTTTATCAACACGCAGAACACGTGCAAGCTGATGTTTTTTTAATACGTCGATAAACTTCTTCTTGCCGGCAATGATCCCTGCTTGAGGTCCTCCTAGCAACTTATCACCACTAAAGGAAACAATATCCGCGCCCATCCCTATGACCTCTTTGACAACTGGTTCTTGACCCGTGCCATTCTCACTAAGGTCGGAGAGTACTCCGCTTCCTAAATCCTCATAAAATAAAATATTGTTTTCACTTGCCAATTGGGCGAGTTTATTTGCTTCTACTGTTTGGGTAAATCCAATCACCTTAAAATTGCTTGTATGTACTTTCATAATCATGGCTGTTTCTTCATTTATTACTTTCTGATAATCCTCGATATGCGTTTTATTAGTCGTCCCGACCTCAACAAGATTTGCTCCGCTTTCTTCCATTATCGAAGAAACCCTAAAGGAACCGCCAATTTCAACAAGCTGTCCTCTAGAAACAATGACTTCCCGCTCTGATGCTAACGCCTTCAAAATAAGATAAACGGCAGCGGCATTATTATTAACTACCATAGCTGATTCTGCATCAGTTACTTGCTTAATCATGCCTTCTATATGATCATGTCTAGAACCTCTTCGTCCTTCAGCGATATTATATTCAAGGTTTGAATAGCTCCCAGCGATTTCTAACATATGTGCAATCGCTCTTTTACTTAACCTTGATCTGCCCAGGTTGGTATGCAGGATAGTTCCTGTGCCATTAATGACTTTTCTTAGCGTATATTGAACCATCCTATTAATAGAAGAATCCAGTTCATTGAAAATATGATTTTTAAAAGCTGCACTATCTGGTTCTGGTCCTTCCCAGCCATTATCTAATATTGACTGTCTCACCAGTTGAATAGCGCTTTTTAATTTGCTGGTTAACCCTTGTTCATTTATTTCGTGTTGTATCAATAATTGACTAAACCTTTCATCCTTTTGAAATTCATGGATAGGTGGAATATGTCTCATCTTATTCTTCACAATCAATCCTCCAGTCAATGCATCGTTATTATACCATCTATCACCCATTTTTCATTGTTGAATAACATATAGTGTAAAAGGGGGGTTTTATTATGAACAAGGAAGATGACAAAGAATCATTTAATTTAACTGATGTTGAAAAATGGATGGAAAACTTTTTTCTTGATCCACTTACCTCATATATAGATCAAGTTACTTTCCGGATTGATTTATTTGAAACAGATAATGACATCATCATTGAAGCACTCTTAACAGACTTCGATCCCTCTACTATAAAGGTTCATATTGAAAATGAGAACGTTATCATCAATGCAAACAAACAGTCAACTGATGATCCCCCAATCAAAAGAAGTATTGAACTCCCATTCAAAGTGGCTGATAAAGCTGCATATGCAAAGCTTAACAACAACATTCTTGAGATTTATATTTCCAAACAACTAACAGGATCAGGCAAGTGCAGACAATTACCAATACAATAATAGAAAGCATTTGCTTTCTGCTTTTAACATTTTTAGTTTACATAATAATATTATATTATTGCATCTAAGTTTTCCTCTTCCTCCTTTTCTATGATATGATTTTCATCGATACATATTGGAGGTGAGCGATTATGAGTGATGAGAACATCCGTTTGACTTCATTATCTACTAAAGCCGGTTGAGGCTGCAAGATTGGTCCTGAGGACTTAGCGCAAGTTTTGCGCTTATTACCAAAACAAGAACCTGTGCCTGAATTGCTAGTTGGCCATGAGACTTCAGATGATGCAGGTGTCTATCAATTAACTGATTCGATTGCCTTAATACAAACCATTGATTACTTTACCCCGATCGTAGATGATCCGTATATGTTCGGACAAATCGCTGCAGCAAACGCCCTAAGTGACGTGTATGCAATGGGCGGACAGCCAAAAACAGTATTAAATATTGTCGGTTTCCCTGTGAAGAAATTAGGAGCGGACATGCTTTCAGAAATACTTCGCGGTGCTGGTGATAAGGTGAAGGAAGCTGGTGCACTCACAGTAGGTGGTCACTCTGTAGATGATCAAGAGCCTAAATTCGGACTCTCTGTCACAGGAATTGTGCACCCGAAAAAAGTGTGGAAAAATGTTGGTGCCTTGCCAGGTGATGTACTTGTGTTAACAAAGCCTATAGGCGTAGGTATCATTACAACTGGCATCAAACGAAACCAAGTGACTGAAAAACAAGAACAGCAAGTTACGCAAATAATGGCTTCCTTGAATAAAGTAGCTGCAGAAGTGCTGACTTCCTACCTCATGCAGTTACAGATGTAACTGGCTTTGGCTTACTTGGTCACGGAAGTGAAATGGCAAAAGGAAGCAATGTGAGTATCCATATTGATTATGCTTCCATACCTATGATCGAAGGGACTTTCGAATTGGCGAAAGAAGGTGTAATCCCTGGAGGTACAAAATCCAATCATAAATGGTTGCAAAATGATGTTGAATATCAACAAATTTCACTAGAAGAACAATTAATCCTTTGTGATGCAATCACTTCAGGAGGTCTTCTAGTCGCATTGTCGGAAACAGAAGCGAATGAATATTTAAATGCATTAAAAGAGTCAGGCAATGCCGACGCTGCTATCATTGGCAGAGTATCCGTAAAACAGGACAAGCTGATTTATATTGAACTATAAATGGCAAGAATAAGCCGGCTATTATAAGCCGGCTTATTCAGTTTCATAAAGAGTCCCCTGATAGATTGCACTAGAATCATGTCCTTATATGAAATTCACCTTGGTATTTACCCTAGTTCCTTCATGCTTATTATTTGTGGTAAGGTCCGTGTTTAGAAAATAATCATTGCAGGCTTTGTTACACTCACCCTCATTCAATAAATAAAGTCGACTGTAAACAGCCGACTTTACCCAAATTATTTGTTCTTAATTTTTTCTAACATATCAGTAGTCATTTTCCCTAAATCATAATCCGCTTTAAATCCCCATTCCTCCATCGCAGCCGTCGCATCAATTGAATTAGGCCAGCTGTCAGCAATACCTTGGCGAATTGGATCAACATTATATTGCAGTTCAAAAGCAGGAATATGCGTGCGAATTTCTGCAGCAATCTCTTCCGGCTCAAAGCTCATAGCAGTTACATTAAATGAATTGCGATGAAGAAGTTTCCTAGGATCAGCCTCCATCAATTGAACAATTGCATTCAATGCATCAGGCATATACATCATATCCAGATAAGTGCCTTTATCGATATATGACGTATAATTCCCATTCTTAATAGCTTCATAATAAATCTCTACCGCATAATCAGTAGTTCCACCACCTGGAGGAGTCGCATAAGAAATTAATCCTGGAAAGCGCAATCCTCTTGTATCAACACCAAATTTATGATGATAGTAATCAGATAATAATTCGCCGGCAACCTTATTTACACCATACATTGTAGTCGGGCGATGTATCGTATCTTGCGGTGTAAGATCCTTTGGTGTAGACGGACCAAATGCACCGATAGAACTTGGTGTAAAGAATTTTGCATCCATTTCTCTAGCGGTTTCCAATGCATTCATTAATCCACCCATATTGAGATTCCATGCAAACACTGGATTTGCCTCTGCAGTAGCAGATAATAGTGCCGCCATATGGATAATTGTGTCTGCGTTATGTTTTTTTGCGACCTCAAGCATTGTCTTGCCATCCGTTACATCGACCATTTCAAATGGACCTGATATGGCTGCCTCTGAATCATTTTTGCGAATATCCGTAGCAATCACTTCATCAGTACCGTATATCTCTCTAAGCTTTAAGGTCAACTCCGAACCAATTTGACCGAGTGCTCCTGTAATCATAATTCTTTTCATTGCTTTCCCCTGCCTTTTCCCCTACCTTAAAAAGGTTATCTGTTTTATCCTGCTGATATTTAAATAATCTTTAGTTCTTTTCCAACTTTCCCATAAATCTCAATTGCTCTATCTAACATTTCTTTTGTATGAGCAGCAGAAGGCATATTTCTAACCCGGCCTGTTCCCCTTTGAACGGTTGGGAATACGATAGATTTAGCATAAACGCCTTCCTCGTATAGCTTCCTGCTGAATTCTTGTGTTTTAACTTCGTCACCAATGATACAAGGAGTAATTGGTGTTTCACTAGCTCCGATATCAAAACCAAGCTTTTTCAATCCGTCCTTAAGATAATCTGCATTTTCCCAAAGCTTTTGGTTGAGTTCAGTGCTCTCCATCAACATTTCAATCGCTCTTGTGCTCGCTACCACGTCAGCAGGTGTTAATGATGTAGAAAATAAAAATGGTCTGCTGCGTACTTTTAACCAGTCAATTAATTCTTGTTTACCAGCAACATATCCGCCTACTACACCAATTGCTTTTGAGAGAGTACCAATTTGAAAATCAATTTTATCAGATAGGCCAAAATGTTTAACTGTTCCAGCTCCATCACCTAATACTCCTGAGCCATGTGCATCATCTACATAAGTGATCAGATCAAATTCCTCAGCTATTTCCACAATTTCAGGTAATTTCGCAATATCTCCGTCCATTGAAAAAACGCCATCTGTAATCACCATTACTTTATTATATATTCCTGATTCTGTAGCATCTTTTGCTTTCGCTCTTAAATCTTCCATATCAGAGTGATTGACACGAATGATCTTTGCTTTTGATAAACGGCATCCATCGATGATTGAGGCATGATTTAATTCATCAGAAAGGATGGCATCATTTTTATCCATCACAGCAGATATTGCAGCCATATTACAATTGAATCCCGATTGATAAGCAATCGCTGCTTCAGTATGTTTGAACTTGGCAAGGGTTTCTTCAAGCTTAATATGAATATCTAATGTTCCGTTGATTGTTCGCACAGCCCCTGCACCCACACCATATTTATCAATCGCTGTTTTTGCAGCCTGTTTTAAGGTCTCATCAGTTGCTAAGCCTAGATAATTATTTGAAGACAGGTTAATTAATTCTTTTCCATTTATTTTAATCATCGGCCCATTTGGACTTTCCAATGGATCAATTTCATTGTATAAACCCTTCCCTTTTAAATCCTCCAGGTTTTCATTTAAGAATAAGTCTAATGTTTTACTTGACATATAAATTACCTCCCATATTGATTTACATTTCTCAGTTTCTGATTAAAGTACAATTGTCCTTTTCAGAAGCACACTAATTTTCAATATTTAATAAGCTATGTAAGGTTTTACAGATACTACTTTAACACATTTCCAGAGAATGTACATATATAGCGGACATGAAAATGAAGTTAAATTCTTCATATTTTACCCAATTAACTCTCTTTATGTTCATTTAAAATCAGAAAAATGGATTACTTTAAGCATTAAAATGATTAATTTTTCTTTGTTGTGCTAAAATTTACAAGTTATCAATTACATATTTGGAGGGACAAAAGATGAAAATTGCAGCATTCGTTGGCAGTAATCGTAAAGATTCACTGAACAAAAAACTCACACTTTTTATGCAGGAAAGATATCAAGAGAAAGTAGAAATCGACATTCTTCCACTTGAGAAACTTCCTATGTATAACCAGGATAATGAATTAGATCCGCCAGAAATCGTGAAGGAAATCAGAACAAAAATTCTAGAGAGTGACGGCCTTCTCTTTGCTACACCAGAATATAACCATTCGATACCAGCCTTCTTAAAAAACGCGCTCGACTGGTTCTCAAGAATTGAAAAAGTGATGTTGAATAAACCTGCGATGATTGTTGGCGTATCAGCAGGTGTACTAGGAACTGCCAAAGCTCAAATGCACCTTAGACAAATATTAAATTCAGGCGGTATCGGAGCAGTCACACTGCCAGGAAATGAAGTGTTTATCGGATCAGCACTTGATAAATTTAATGAATCTGGCACCTTTACACACGAGCAAACAATCGATTTTCTCGATCAAGTTGTGGAAAATTATATCGGTTGGGTAAATAAAGTGAAATAACATTAAGCAGAGAGCGTACGGATATGGTCGCTCTCTTTTTTTAAGCTTATTCTTCTCTTTTGCTTTGACTGAGCTTGGACTCTAGGCTTTTCTCATCTTATCCCTCTCTTTTGCTACGACTGAGCTTGGGATCCAGGTTTTTCTCCTCTTATGACTCTATTTTGCTATGACTCAGCTTGGAATCCAGGCTTTTCTCATCTTATCCCTCTCTTTTTCCATGACTCAGCATAGAATCCAGGCTTTTCTCATCTTATCCCTCACCTTTGCTACGACTGAGCTTAGAATCCAGGCTTTTCTCATCTTATCCCTCTCTTTTGCTACGATTCAGCTTGGAATCCAGGCTTTTCTCCTCTTATGACTCTCCTTTGCTACGACTCAGCTCTGAATCCAGGCTTTTCTCCTCTTATGACTCTCCTTTGCTACGACTCAGCTCTGAATCCAGGCTTTTCTCCTCTTATGACTCTCCTTTGCTACGATTGAGCTTAGAATCCAGGCTTTTCTCATCTTATCCCTCTCCTTTGCTACGACTCAGCTCAGAATCTAGGCTTTTCTCCTCTTATCCCTCTCTTTTGCAATAAAATAGCTTAGAATACGGTTTTTCTCTCACATCAAAAAGTATGTCACCTCAGCTTTCAGCCTCATATTTTGATAGGCACTATCACACAAGTAGAGGTATGTCTCTTTTTTATCAAAAAGAGATAATTAAAATGATACCTTCTTTAAAATTCTTTTTTATTTATAATTATTATAAAAAAGTATTGATTTTCGGTTGAGAAATGTTATCATTACATTGTGAGCAATCTATTATTTTAGATGAGGTGATTAGTTTAATGAGTGAAAACAAATTAACAACTAGCTGGGGAGCTCCAGTAGGAGACAATCAAAACTCTATTACTGCTGGAGATCGCGGTCCTACTTTAATTCAAGACGTATACCTATTAGAAAAACTTGCACATTTTAATCGCGAACGTATTCCTGAGCGCGTGGTTCATGCTAAAGGAGCAGGTGCACACGGTGTATTTGAAGTTACGAATGATATGTCTAAATATACAAAAGCAAAATTATTTAATGAAGTCGGGAAACGCACTGACATGTTTATCCGCTTCTCAACTGTTGCTGGGGAGCTTGGTTCATCTGATACCGTTCGTGACCCTCGCGGATTTGCCGTTAAATTCTACTCAGAAGATGGCAACTATGATATCGTCGGGAACAATACTCCGGTATTCTTCATTCGCGATGCAATCAAATTCCCTGATTTCATTCATACTCAAAAAAGAGATCCGAAAACTCATTTAAAAAACCCGACAGCTGTATGGGATTTCTGGTCACTTTCACCTGAATCATTGCATCAAGTAACTATTCTTATGTCTGATCGCGGCATACCTGCAACTCTTCGACATACACATGGATTTGGTTCACATACATTCAAATGGATAAATGAAGAAGGTCAAGCTGTTTGGGTTAAGTATCATTTTAAAACAGACCAAGGCATTAAAAACCTTGATGTAAAGCTTGCTGAAGAGCTTGCGGGATCAAACCCAGATTATCATACTGAAGATTTATTCAATGCAATTGAAGAAGGCGACTTCCCTTCTTGGACACTATATGTTCAAATCATGAAAGAAGAAGATGCTAATACTTATCGTTTCGATCCATTCGATGTGACAAAAGTTTGGTCACAAAAGGATTACCCTTTAATCGAAGTTGGTAAAATGACATTGAATCGCAATCCGGAAAACTATTTTGCAGAAGTGGAGCAAGCAACATTCTCTCCTGGAACACTGGTGCCTGGTGTTGAGCCATCACCTGATAAAATGCTTCAAGGCCGTTTATTTGCATATGCGGATGCCCATCGTTATCGCGTAGGTGCAAACCATAACGCACTTCCTATTAACCGCCCAAAAACCGAAGCAAAGAACTATTTCCGCGATGGAGCAATGCGCTTTGATAATAACGGTGGCGGTTCAGTATATTACGAGCCTAATAGCTTTAGCGGCCCTACCGAAACACCTGAAGTGAAGACGACTCCATTTGCTGTTTCTGGTGCTGCAGCTCAAACACCGTATGATCACAATGATCATTACACTCAAGCTGGCGACTTATACCGCTTATTATCTGAAGAAGAACGTGCACGTCTTGTTGCTAACGTAGTTGGAGCAATGAAGCCAGTTGAGAAAGAAGACATTAAGCTTCGTCAAATTCAACATTTCTACAAGGCTGATCCAGAATATGGAACTCGCGTAGCAGAAGGTCTAGGTTTATCTGTACCACAAGAATTAGTTAAATAATATTAAAATTTTTATCTCACTTTATTCTGATGCCTTTAAGTACTCTAACTTAAAGGCATCCATTCTCATTATTATCAATTAGGTTCATTCGAAAGCATGATTACAGAAGTAACACAGTTCCCATTCTCAATTAAAGTACCTTATTCTTAATTGGAAAATAATTATTTTAATATACAGATTATTTTATACAATTATTTTTTTTAATAAAGTCACTTTCTGAGCTTTTACAAAAAGTTATCTGTTAATCAATGAGGTTATTAATACGGTTAGAACGATTTAGTACATCGTTCTATCTTAAAATGAGGTTGGAATTATGGAAGAAGAGCAAATAAAAAATCTCATTCTCTTCTTAAAAGGAAAGGGATTGAGAATCACACCGCAAAGAATGCAAATACTAACAGCTGTGTTTTTATTTGAAGGCCACCCTACTGTAGAGGATATCCAAAAAGAAATTCCTATTATTAGCTTGGCTACAATTTATAATAATCTAAAGCTGTTTGTTGAGCTTGGTATCATTGATGAGCTCCCTTATGGTAATGGAATTAGTCGTTATGAGTTTTATAAAACGAACCATTATCATGTGATTTGTGAATCCTGTGGAAAAATTGCCGATCTAAATTTCCCTGCCTTGACTGAAGTAGAAGAAATTGCTTCAAACATAACTGGGTACAAAATTCAAAAGCATCATATGGAAGTTTACGGTTTATGTCCAAAATGTCACGAAAAAAGCTGAATTAGGAAGGTGATAGGTCAATGGAGCAAGAAGGAAATAAATGCCCAATCTGCCACTCAAAAATTAAAAAGTTAAAACATAGCACAATATGTGCATGTGGAATTAAAATAAAAAAGGTTAAGGCTTTTTCATAATAATTTGCCCGGGGGAAGGTTCACAAACAACTCCTCATATCATTACACCTTCTCTCTATTCTTTTTAAATAAAAGAGAAAAAATGTTCCATGTTCATTTTACGCGATAAGTTATATTTACCTCCATCACCCCCTATCCATTAATTTGATGAATACTTCAAAATGAATTTTATAACTTTTTCATTCCAATAAAAGACGGATGACTTAACACTTAGCCTAAAAAAGAGAACGGCATCTATGGGATACAGCCCTCACGAACAATTGTTATAGAAGCATTGCCTTAGGTCCATTGCGTTCATAAAGACCATTTATCATTATTTATTTGCGTCTTCGATTGGCGAGGTGTAATTTATTTCAATCACAGCATTGCCATCCTTCTCTACCACTGTTCCCATATAATTAGGATGATGAAGCTGATGGTCTTTTTCGTTAACTACAACCTCCCCTAAAATAGAATCAAACGTTAAACCTTCTAAGGCTTTAATAATCGCTTTTGTTTCAGTTGTATCTCCTTTTTCGATTGCTTGAAAAAGCATTTTTGCTGCAATATAAGCTTCTCCATGATAGTTTGTCGGTTTCTTCTTTTTTCGCTTTTCAAAATTTGCTACAAATTCATTATTTGTTGGATTATCAATTGAATAATGGTAGTTGACATTTCCTGTTACCCCCACAGAATCGTTCCTTGTTGTATTAACAACAACATCTCAAAAAAGCCATCCAATATTTCTATTAGATGACTTTTCAACTGAATTTAATCTTTTTTATAATCTGGGATCTATTCGATCAGATTCCATTGCAAGTACACCTAAGACACATTCGTGCACTCTTTCAATTGATTCACCAGCTATGAATCGATTCAATCCTTCTATCCCTAATGAGAATTCGTTCAAGGCAAGCTTTTGTTTCTTCCCAGTATTTCTTTCTTTTAACCTTTGCAGATTTTCTGGCAGCAAGTAATCCATTCCATAAATAATATGCAAATACTTTCGCCCTCTTACTTTTATTGCAGGCTGTATGAGCTTGTTTTTATTTTTTGCAATATAATCACTTGGCTTAATGACAATTCCCTCGTGGCCGTCTCTTGTCATTTCTTCCCACCATCTAATGACTTCTTCCTCAGTGCTCTCATTATCTATCAGTTTATATTCTGTCTTAACAAACAAATCTGACAAGCTTGCCAATTGTTGATTCATTTCCATATGCCATTGATGAGACTTGTGAAATAATGTTTCATGGCTATGAGCCAGAATATGAAATGGAGCGATTTGGATAGAATTTGTATCTTTTACTTCCCAGCAATACTTCTGGAAAACTTGCTCAAAGGTTCGAGCGTTACTTAATTTGATTTCATTCTCTTTAGACCAAAGCTGAAGCTCGCTATTATATTCTAGAGCCGATGAAAGCTTTTTCTGAAGCATTTCTCTATCTAAAAGTGCATGATGCGCAACATACTCATATTGATTTTTAATTAAATCTTTCGCTTTTAGGTTCCATGGCATAATCTCGGCATCGAGCAGCACGAAGTCAGTACCATATTGATTAAAATAATTTGAAGCATGTAAATCATGATTTAGCTGTTTTACAATGTTTTCTTCAGTTCCTTTGTCAAAAAACCTTCGCCCTGTCCTGGTGTAAATCGTCCCTAAAGATTCTATTCCGGTATATTTACGTCCTTCTTCTTTATTCCTAAAAAGAAAGATAACCGCCCTGCTGCCCATATGCTTCTTCTCTGCAATTAATGAAGGTATTCCATTCGCACGATAATAATCAATCGCTTCCTTCGGGTGCTCCAAATAGTCTTCCAGTTTAGAAGCAATCGGCACCGGACTCATCGTTGGAGGAAGGTAAACGAGCTGTTCTATTGGAATCGTTGAGGTTGATATTAAGTCGATAGCCGGTTTTACATAATCAGCATGGATTCTTACTTCTCCATGGTTTTCTGTTAAAACTTTAAAACCATCTATGAAATTCCCTATATTGGGAGGATCAAGTCTCTTTGCCTTCCACTCTATAAGGGGATTTTGATCCTCTCCTGCATAATCTTCCAACGCATGAATTGAAGTAAAAGTTTTCTCAGGAAAACGATAGGCAGTAAGCTTCCCTCCAAAAACGACTCCTTGATCAATATTAATTGTGTTGTTCACAAGCAGTGGCTGAGGTTTAGGATCATGGCCCCAAACAATCAGTTGTCCATTTCGATGGTGAGTAAACCAATCTTTTCTGATAGGCTGATTGTTCTCATCAAAACCATCTGTATCACCAAACCTGCAAAAATCACTTATAACTTTAGATTGTTTGCCAATAAATTCATCTTTTATTCCAGCATGGGTGCAAACTAAAACAGGAATCCCATTTTTGATTACGATATAATGAGAAGGCACATTTAACAAAAACTCGCGCATTTTTGTTTTTTCAGATTCCCGGTGAATTTCATCTAATTCAGCCAACCATCTGTTTATCTCTTCAGCAGTTTTCTCATCCCCATGCTTTAATGACACGTCGCGTCCGTCAAGCCAACGTGCTATTTTCCACCCATGATTACTATCAATCATATAAGCAAAACCATTCTGCACATGCTTGATAAAAAATTGAATCGTTTTTAATGAGCTTGGTCCCCGACTCATAATATCTCCAAGTGATAAGAACTTTCGCCCAAAAGGATGTACATAGAATCCTTCGTCATTTTTTTCATATCCAAGTTTTTCAAGCAGCAGCATAAGTTCAGCAAAACATCCATGCACATCACCTATTATATCGATGCCAGGTCCGGTTTCAATTAGAAGTGGGTGATTATTTCTGCTCATTTGCAGATTTTCAGCTTCTTGTTCATTGATAAAATAAACTCTTGAAAATCCTTCTTTTTTTAATGATTTTCTCTCTTTTTTAAACGTTTGAAATTGCTGTTTAATCCTTCTTTTTCCTCTCGGTTGCTTACGGAGTAAATCTCTTTGCAGCACCGTTTCTTCCTTTGCATCCATTACAATGGCAGTTACCGGGAGATGGTACTTGTGCCCGAGGTTAATATATTTATTCCTCTCTTCTCCCTGTAGATGTGTCGCATCGACAAAGGTTGTTTTGTTTAATCTACATCTTGCTTCAATATTCGCATCCATCATCCTAAACGCTTCTTCCGCAAGGTTTTTATACTGATGAAAGAGAACATCTGCTTCATCAGGAGGATGCTGGTTCCAACTAATAAAATCTGTATCTCCAACTGCTAATCGATAGGCGTCGGAGCTTGTAATTTCCGTAGATTCTATGATTCCTTCTTCTACTAGTTTAGTAAGTAAAGTAGTTTTTCCGCTTCCAGAAGGTCCGATAACAAGAACGATACCTGTATACGGCAATGTGATATTCATTGTCATAGCTCCTCCCTTTCAAACACGCATATTTGAGTTGGTGATCCAAACTTTTCGTCTTCATCCCCAATTCCGGATATAGAACAAAGATAGGGATATCCATGTGAACGCTCATGACACCATGAGGTGAATTCTGTTCGTGTCAATTCAAAACGATGATCTTCATGCCGGTAATGCTGACCAAGATCATACCGTTCATTATACTCACTGTTTGGCGTAGTAATAATCAACAGCTTGGGCTGATACTGCCCAAGTATTGTATCCATTACTTTTTTCAATCGGTCAATATCAATATGTTCAATAACCTCGCAAAGAATCATGACATCTTTATGTTTTAATCTTTCATCATAATAAAACAGGGAGCCCCATATCGTTTGCGGCATATTAAACTGATTGTGTGATGCCGCTTCATTAAATCTCTTTGACGCTTTCAATGTTTCTCGTTCAGACGGCTCTACCGCAAGAATCTCCTTCACGCCATTAACAAATCCCAACTTTGTCGAAAGCTTCCCTTCACCGCTGCCAAAATCAACAATGCTTTCTTTGTCCTCCGCAGCATTTATGATTTGGATTATTCTTTCATATCTCTGAACATTTAAGCTCACTTTATCCTTTGATGGCACTGGCTTAGGGTTAATATTTGATTCTTCCATTTTGGCAAATAACTCTTTAAACCGCAAAGCCTTTTGAATAATGAATGATTTCTGCGGATGTGTGGAAAGCCACCCTTCACCATACCTTTCCAACTTTTCTCTTTCCTTTTCATCTATATAATAATGCTTATAGTTATCAATGACTGGAATGAGGACATATAGCTGACGAAGCCCCCTTTGTAAAGTTGTCTTTCCTTTTAAAACTAGATAGTGTGGAGATCCTTTGCCATAAGGATACATGAATGACAATTCAAATCCCAGTGGTCCAAATAAACCTTCTAGTTCTTTCTCTTTCAAGCTTGTAGAAACGGGTCCAAATGAAAAGGTATAGTCAAACTCATGGTCGACCCATTCACGATATTCATCTTTTGGCAAACCATTCAGTCCCGTTGACAGCGCGGAGCGGATAAAAGACAAGAAAATGCTGCTGACAGCAAATTCTCTATCATTTATATAATGCGTAATATCGTATGTATTTGCGCGGTCACGAGTCAACACAATCGGGTCAGGAACTGCATAGATAGTTGCTTCCACTTCATTATCAGTAAAACGGTCATAAAAAAGACGAATAATATGACCTTTATGATTACGCTCGTATAAATTTTCAGGGTTTTTCGCTAATAAATGCGATAAAACGTTTACCTTATCCCCTTTGGCATGAATCGTTAATTGCATTTCCTCACCTATTTTCAAAATTTAACATTATCATATCATTTTTTCTAAATATACTCACGATGAATTTTTATGGAAAACACACCATTTTTCTGGCTTTGGTCTAGTTAAATGCTAGAAAATCTAGTATCATAATATAATGATTATTTTTTGAAATGAGGAACGCTAACAATGAGTTT
The DNA here is from genome assembly GCF_030813235.1 of Cytobacillus purgationiresistens. Lineage (GTDB taxonomy): Bacteria > Bacillota > Bacilli > Bacillales > Cytobacillaceae > Cytobacillus > Cytobacillus purgationiresistens. The sequence goes on from NZ_JAUSUB010000005.1 coordinate 46,467, forward strand.
ATTAACTGTAGATAAATTAAGTCATACATTTGGAGATCGCACATTATTCAAAGATGTTTCTTTTCGTCTTTTGGCTGAGGATCATGTGGGATTGGTCGGTGCAAACGGTGTTGGGAAATCAACATTAATGAATATTATTACTAGCCAGTTGATTCACGATTCCGGACGGGTTGAATGGACACCTAGTGTTCATTACGGATACTTGGATCAGCATACAGCGCTAACCCCTGGAAGAACGATGCGAGATGTATTGAGAGATGCCTTTCTTCCCTTATTTGAAAAAGAGAAGGAACTAAACGAAGTAACTGCAAAAATGGGAGATGCCACTCCTGAGGAGCTAGAGGAACTGTTAGATCAAATGGGTACGATCCAGGATGCCCTTGATGCAGGCGGGTTTTATTCAGTCGACTTAAAAATAGAAGATGCTGCAAGAGGCCTTGGTTTAGACGCTATCGGACTCGATCGTGATGTTGCTGCTTTGAGCGGTGGACAGCGGACTAAAGTTCTGCTTGCCAAGCTTCTGCTTGAACAGCCACAAGTACTGTTACTTGATGAACCAACAAACTATTTAGACGTTGAACATATCGGTTGGCTTTCCAATTATTTGAAAGAATATCCATATGCGTTTTTGCTAATCTCACATGATACAGAATTCATGAATGGTGTTTCTAATACAATTTTCCACTTGGAATTTTCGAAGTTATCACGTTATACAGCGAGCTATGATAAGTTTTTGGAGCTGGCTGAGATTAATAAGAATCAGCACATCAATGCGTATGAGAAACAAAAAGATTTTATTAAAAAGCAAGAGGACTTTATTGCGAAGAATAAGGCCCGTTACTCTACAACCGGCCGTGCAAAGAGCAGGCAAAAGCAGCTTGACCGCATGGAAAGAATTGATCGCCCGGAAACAGCTATGAAGCCAACCTTTGACTTTAAAGAATCCCGTTCAAGCAGCCGTTATGTTTTTGAAGGTGAAAACTTTGAAATCGGCTATACACACGCGCTGTTGCCGAAAATGTCTATCACCATTGAAAAAGGTGAAAAAATTGCGATTGTTGGCTGTAACGGAGTCGGAAAATCGACCTTATTGAAAACAATGCTTGGGAAAATTAACCCGATAAGCGGAAAAGTGGAGCGAGGAGACTTCCTCTTCCCGTCTTACTTTGAACAGGAAGTTAAAGCGGGAGACATCACCCCAATAGATGATGTTTGGAATGAATTCCCATCATTAGACCAGCATCAAGTACGTGCAGCACTGGCAAGATGCGGTCTGAAAAATGAACATATTTCCCGCCCACTAAGCCAGTTAAGCGGTGGAGAACAAGCTAAGGTTCGCTTAAGCAAGTTAATGATGAATGAAAGCAACTGGCTGCTTTTTGATGAGCCAACCAACCATCTTGATATCACAGCTAAAGAAGAATTAAAACGCGCACTGAAAACGTATAAAGGCACGATTGTTCTCGTATGCCATGAACCAGACTTTTATGAAGATTGGGTAACGAAGGTATGGAATGTGGAAGAATGGTCTGAACAACTAAATAAATCTTGATAAACCTTTACCAGCTTGAATACTGATTTAAGGCACTTCTGTAAAATGAAGTGCCTTATTTTATTTTCCACGTACAATCGCTAACTTCCCTAGTAATGCAGCTTCACTTTACCCAAGAATACATATATTGACCATCTTCAATGGCAGAAGCATTTTTCACAACTTTTAATGGCTTGAAGGTATCAATCATAACTGCAAGCTCTAATGTTTCTTTCTTGCCGATACTTCCTTCCGTCTTTCCTGGATGAGGTCCATGGGGAATACCACTAGGATGAAGTGTGATTGATCTTTCCTTTACGCCTTTCCGGCTCATAAAGTTGCCTTCAACGTAATAAAGAAGTTCATCACTATTCACATTGCTATGGTAATAGGGTGCTGGAATGGATTCTGGATGATAGTCAAATAATCTTGGAACGAAAGAGCATATCACAAACTGATTTCCTTCAAATGTTTGATGAACGGGTGGCGGCTGATGAACTCTGCCAGTAATCGGTTCGAAATCCTCAATATTGAAGATCCAAGGATATAAATAGCCGTCCCATCCTTCCACATCTAAAGGATGATGATTCAATACATGCGAGTGGAGGAATCCTCGGGTCTTAGTGATCACCTCATATTCTCCTAAATCATCGTACGTTTGCAGAGTTTCAGGCCCTCGGATATCCCGTTCGCAAAACGGGCTATGCTCTAATAATTGTCCATATTCATTCCGGTATCTGCTAGGAGTAGTGATTTGGCTAAACGATTCAACGAATAATACTTTCGTCGTATCATCATCTGGTATCAGTCTATAGATTGTTCCTATTGGGATGATTACATAATCTCCAGGTTTGTATAAAAGCGTGCCAAACATCGTTTCTACTTTTCCTGATCCGTAATGAATATAGAACAATTCATCACCATCGCCATTGCGATAGAAGCTATCCATCGATTGTGTTATGTTAGCTGTCCCTATGAGCAAATCATCATTTCCAAGCAAATATTCTCTTGCATCAAGCGCATTGCCTTTTCTCTCAATTTGGTCCGTATGTAAAAGGCGATGGCGTAGAGATCCCTGCTCCTCATATTCCGGAAGATAACTGCCAATCAACTCTGTTTTCACTACTTCTGTCGGCATGTAATGATGATATAAAATCGATTGAGTCCCAGAAAATCCTTTTGTTCCCATCACTTGCTCCCTAAATAAAGTGCCATCTTCCTTTTTAAACATGGTATGTCTTTTATGCGGGATTTTTCCCATTTGCCGATAATACATTTCATCCACCTCACTCATCTGAAATCTTGTTTGTTAGTTTGCCTAAACCCGTGATTTCAAGTTCGACTTCATCCCCATGCTTCAGCCACGGATGAACATCAGTACCCAGTTCAAGGATACAACCGGTTCCTACAGTACCAGAACCAATGATTTCACCTGGATATAAAGTAACTCCCTCTGATGCTCTTGCAATCATTTCACCAAAAGTATAATAAATATCGTTAAAATTCCCTTCAGATAACAGCGTGCCGTTTACTTTAGCTGTCATCATTAAATCATAACCATTTCCAACTTTATGTTCCTGAAGTTCATCTTTCGTAACAATATATGGACCTGCCGATGTAGCAAAATCTTTCCCTTTTGCTGGGCCTAGCCCTACTTTCATTTCTTTTCTTTGAACATCCCTTGCACTCCAATCATTCAAAATGCAATAGCCAAAAATATAATCCTCTGCGTCCACTGCCTTAATATCTCTGCCTTCCTTACCGATTATCACAGCAATTTCTAACTCATAGTCCATCCACTCGCAATTTTTCGGTCTTGAAATAAAATCGTTAGGAGCCTTTATATTAAGGTGATTAGAATAATAAAATGCTGGAAGCTCATACCACTCAGGGATCATATCAAGCCCTCTTTTTTCTCTAGCTGTCTTTACATGCTCTTCAAATGCATAAAAATCTCGAAAACTCTTTGGATTCGGCAGTGGCGCTGTTAATTTCACACTCGATAACGGATAAATCCCTTTTTTCGGATTATTCAACTTATTTATTTCAGACATATATAAATTGTGATTTTCAATGAAATCAAGCATAGTTTGAGGCAGTTTTCCTCCGGATGCTTCAAACATATCTACTACAAAATGCTCATCCTTCATCCAGCCTGCTCTTAATGAACTATCTTTTTGTTGAAAGGTTATGAATTTCATACGATCACCTCGCCTCCATTTTTCAATCTAGCTTCATGGTCTAGCTTCATTGCCTAAGAGCTCGAGGTCTTAAGTCAATCGATTAAACCTTTCTGCCGTCTTGCCTTAAGCTTGACGCCCCCTGAGCAAGGTGATTCAGTTTTTTATGTCCCGTTTTCCCTTTTAGGTGCAGGCGGTTCGTTTTTTCTTATTAGTTCAAATATATCTGTCATTGGTTTTGTATAAATATGGCCTGCCATTCTCCCAATTGGATTGAGTCCTGCAGAATTAATTCTGCCGCCTTCATAGAGATCTTCAGCGATGTGGACATGCACAACCTTACCAATGACCAGACTGCCTGCTCCAGCCTTATCGCCAAAATGAAGCACTTCCTGAAGTAGGCATTCAAAATGAACCTTAGATTCTTTCACTCTAGGAGGATTTACAATGCTGCTTTCTGCTTTTGTAAGCCCTGCTGCTTCAAGTTCATCCATATTGGACGGATAATCGGCTGCACATATATTCATCTGGTCAACAAAATCCTCGCTCACAATATTGATGACAAATTCCTTTGTTGTTTCAATATTTGCAAGTGTGTCCTTTTTAGAACCATCTGTTCCCTTTCTCATTGGTGAAAAGCAAATAAGCATTGGATCTGCACTTATCGCTGTGAAAAAACTAAAGGGTGCAGCGTTAACAATTCCATTTCTATCAACAGTAGTGACAAATGCGATTGGACGTGGCAGAATTGACCCCACCAGCAGCTTATAGGTTTCTTTCCAATTTAGATTCACAGGTGTAATTTCCAATTATAGAAAACCTCCTCTTTGGCTATATCATCTCTTTGACTACAGCCAAAAACGCTTCATTATCTTCTCTTTTTCCGAGGGTTATCCTGAGGGCATCATTAAAACCGTTATACTTCATTTGTCGGACGACCAATCCATTTTCAATTAACTTTGCGGATAAAGGAAGCTGACTGTATATATAAAGAAAGTTCGTTTCGGATGGAAAAAAGCTGATATCCCATTCTGTTAATTTTTCACTGACATACTCGATTTCTGCCTTATTTTTTCTTGCGCATTGCTGAACGAAACTCTGATCATTCAATGCAGCCAATGCCGCAGACTGGGCCAAGTGGTTGACATTGAAAACATCTTTAACTTTATTGATCTCCTTTATGATCTCTTCGTTCATCAGCCCATAGCCAATCCTAAGTCCAGCAATTCCGTAAATTTTAGAGAATGTCCTTAAAATGATTAAATTAGGATAATGTTTAAGCAAAGGAACAGATTGCAAATAGTTATCTGATGCAACATACTCATAATAGGCTTCATCAAGTACGATTAAGGTTTGTTTTGGTATTTCGTCTATGAAAGAAAGCAGCTGTTGTTTGCCAGTAATCGTTCCAGTAGGATTGTTAGGGTTGCATATAAATACCATTTTAGTATGTTTATTAATTTTGGCATGCATCGTTTCTAAGTCATGCTTCCCATTGGAAAGAGGAACTTTGATACATGTTCCACCCTCTATCCTGACATTTGTATCATAGCGGGGAAAAGTAATATCAGCCATTATCGCTTCATCATTCTGATTTATATAAGCTCTCGTGAGAAGACGTATGATTTCTTCGGAGCCATTGCCTATTAGAATATGATTTTTATCAATCTTGTAATGCTCTGCTAATTTATTTTTGAGCATCGCAGTCGTCCCGTCCGGATATAGATACAAGGAATGGGAATTGTTAATGATTGCTTCTTTAACTTGCTCTGAACAGCCATAAACATTTTCATTATCAGACATCTTCCGAACGGCTTGAAGATGATATTTTTGTTTTATTTCTTCAAGAGATTCTCCCAGCGGATAAGAAACAATCTCACTTAGACTCGTTTTTGTCCGAATATCTAACATCCAGCACCTCGCAGCCTGCTTAATATTTTGAAAAGAGGGAGTTCTATATCCCTCTTTTCAGTAAATGCTTATAAATTTCCACGTCTTTCTTGTTCACGTTCTATTGATTCAAATAATGCCTTGAAATTACCTTCACCAAACCCTCTTGCTCCTTTGCGCTGAATGATTTCAAGGAACAGCGTCGGCCTGTCTACCACTGGCTTTGTGAAGATTTGCAAAAGGTAGCCCTCATCATCACGATCAACTAAAATATTTAATTCTTTTAGCTTTTCAATATCTTCATCTATTTTGCCGATTCGCTCTGCAAGCATGTCATAATAACTGGAAGGTGTACTTAAAAACTCTACTCCATTTTTTTTGAGTGCGGCGACAGTGCTAACGATATCTTCAGTTAAAATAGCTAAATGCTGTACACCTGGACCATTGTAAAACTCCAGATATTCTTCGATTTGCGACTTTCTTTTTCCTTCAGCAGGTTCATTAATAGGAAACTTTATTCTGCCGCCATTATGCATCACTTTAGACATTAAAGCAGAGTATTCAGTTGTAATATCTTTATCTGTAAAATGCTTCATTTCCTTAAAGCCCATTACCTTAGCATAATAGTTGACCCATTCCTCCATTCTTTCTACATTTCCAACGACATGATCGATTCCGACAAATCCTGCCTCCTCATATGAAGCCTCGCTATCGTATGGTTGGAAGCCGGGCATAAAAGCACCGGTATACTGATTTCGCTCGACAAGTGTATGGATTGTATCACCATATGTACCGATTACTGCTTTTTTAACTGAACCATGCTCATCTTTTATTTCAAAAGGAGGCTGAATGGCGATTGCTCCTCTTTCAACGGCCGCATTGTAAGCACTTTCAACATTGTCCACTGTTAAAGCTATATCTTTTACACCATCACCATGCTTTTTAACAAAGTCACTTATCCTTGTTGTGTCATTTAATGAGCCTGTGATTACTAAACGGATTTTTTGCTGCTGCAGTACGTAGGAAACTGTTTCTCTATTGCCTGTTTCTAAACCAGAATACGCAACTGGTTTAAAACCAAAGGCAGTGCAGAAAAAGTAGCTTGATTGTTTTGCATTACCTGTAAAAATTTCTAAATAATCAACTTCTTTAACCGGAAAAAAATCCTCGGTTTTCGATTCCCTTGGCAACATTTTTTCTTTCATTCTATTCCCTCCATTTTTTAAAAATATTTAATATTTTGAATACATAATATACGAAAGCAGCCGGCAATCTCAAGAGTTTAAGTTAAAGCTATAATGCACTTATGCGGTAAAGGAAATCTATTAAGCTTTTTGTTTTTTCTCCTTTGGTTTGGAAAAAATATGAATGGCCTGATTTCTAAGAGCTTCTGCGGCTTCCATCATCCCTTCATTTATACTCGGATGCGGGTATAGGGGAGCGATTAAATCCTCATCTCTAGCTGCCATCTCAAGCGTGGTGATTCCATTTGAAATCAGTTCTATCACACCCTCACCCATCATATGAATACCCAATAAAACATGATTTTCTTTATCCATTATAATTTTTACAAATCCTTGCTTTTTCCCTATAACACTTGCATAACCATTTCCTGATAATGGATAATGACCAATCTCTACTTGGTATCCCTCTTGAATAGCTTGTTGTTCTGTTAACCCAGCACTTGCAATAGGAGGCCTTGTATGGGCGACAGTCGGTATGAAGCGGAGATCTGCATCTGCACAAATGCCTGTAAGTGCTTCTGCTGCAACTTTTCCTTGTTTAATCGCCTTAACCGCTAGTGCAGGGCCTTGAGTCACATCACCAATCGCATAAATATGAGACAACGAAGTCCGACATTGCTCCGTGACGTGGATAAAGCCTAAACCATCAGTTGAAATGCCAATGCGGTCCAATCCCATTTCCTTCGTATTTGGCTGTATCATAGAAGCAATAAAAAGATGACTAGCTACTATTTCCTGTACAATTCCATTCAAATGAAAGCTGGCTGTAATCGATTCTAGGCATTGACTTACAGCAAATTTTTTGGCATTCTTAATCACTTTAATTTGATTTCTTTTTAAGTTCCTGATTAACTCACGGTTAATCGATAAGTCAAATGAAAAGTCATCTTCTGCTATTACAATCGTTACTTTAGAACCTAATGCCTGAAATGCCATAGCTATTTCGATAGATAAATAGTCACTTCCATAAATAAGCAGTGTTTCTGGCAAGACTTCCAGGCTTGTGATCGAAAAGGAATCATGTATCCTAAGATAATCCGGTGTGATTCCATCATGCTGTAATGGAGAACTGCCAGTAGCAATGACTGCATGCGCAAAGCGATAAACATCGTACTGCTCACCATTTTCTACACCAATCTTGTTTTCTGTTAGAAAAAAAGCGGACCCTTTAATCATCTCGATTTGATTAGACTCACATAATGCGGAGATCCCTTTCTTTAATTGATCAATTGTTTTCATCTTATAAGCATGAAGCTTATCAAAATGAAATAAAAGTTGATTATATTCGATCCCAAACGCTATGTTTTCCTTTGATGTCATATAGCTGTCAGCGGCTCTTGTCAGGATCTTTGATGGAATACAGCCTTGATTTAGACACACGCCACCAAGCTCTGATCTTTCGATAAGCGTCACTTTTTTGCCTAACTGTGATGCGCGGATCGCTGCCTGATACCCACCTGCTCCCCCACCGATAATGACGAGATCTCTTTCATGTGCTAATTCCCCTACAACCATTAAACCATCTCCAAAATGAGCATTTTCGGATCTTTTATTAACTGTGCAAAGCGGTTTGTAAAACGGACAGCATTTCCCCCGTCAGCGACCCGATGATCAAATGACATAGACAGGTTCATCATTGATCTGATAATAATCTGATCATCATCAGTAACAACCGGCATTTTCTTCGTTTTATGAAAGGATACCAACGCTACCTGTGGCTGTTGAATAATCGGCGTAGCTCCTATACTTCCACCAAGAGGACCTACATTACTAATAGTAAATGTCCCGCCAGTGATATCTTTCACATTCAATCGATTAGCAATCGCTTTCTTTGTCAATTCTTTCATTTCCAAATGAATTGTACGAATTGATTTGCGTTCAGTATTGCGAATAACAGGCACAATCAGCCCATCTTCTGTATCAACGGCAACACCCATATGATGTTCTTTACTGAGAATAATGATTTCTTTGTCCTCATCAAGTTTAGCGTTGAAAATAGGAAACTCCTTTAGGCAAATCGAAAGCGCTTTAAGGAAAAAGGCTGTAGCAGAAATGTCTCTATCTAGCTCCTTTAATTCTTTTCTAAAGAGTATGAGATCAGTCACATCGATTTCTTCAAAATGCGTGCAATGGGGAATGGTATTGATTGATTGAGCCATTTTTGCCGCAATTTGCTTCCTTCTTCCCCGAAACGGTATCGATACAAGAAGCTGAGGTCCAGATTGTTCAGAAGATTCCTGTTTGACTGATTTTATCGGTTCTTTGACTGCTTCATCATTTGATTCTTCAATAAAGCGATAAACATCTTCATCGATTATCCGTCCTGATACTCCTGATCCTATAACTTTTTCAATTTCAATTCCATTTTCCCTAGCTATTTTTCTAGTATAAGGCGAAGCTAGAATTCTCTGTTTTTGACTATGAAAGTTAACATCTTGGTAGTGGGGAGCTGGTGCTAAAGTTGACTGAATCGGTTTCTCGGCATGGTGGTCATTCTTTATAATTAATAAAGTTGTGCCAACAGGAACTGTTTGCCCCTGTTTAACTTTATATTCCCCAACAATGCCAGCTATGGGTGAAGGAATTTCTGCGGTCATTTTATCTGTTTGCACTTCCACAACCGGCGTATCTGCTTGAACAACATCTCCGGGTTTAACTAAAAAGCTGACAATGTCTGCTTCTGTCATACCCTCTCCAATATCGTGAAGTTTTACTTCCATGGCTTCCCTCCTAGAATTTAATCACTTTTTCGATCGCATGTTTGATTCTTTCTGGCGTTGGCAAATAATGATCTTCAAATCCGAAATACGGCACTGGCGCATCAAACCCTGTTACTCTCTCAACAGGCGCTTTTTGATATAAAAAAGATGTATCGTTAATGATTGCTAATATATCATTGCCTAATCCTCCAGTGGCATGGGCCTCGTGAACGACAACTGTTCGCCCTGTTTTTTGCACTGATTCTGCAATCATATCTTTATCTATGGGAAAAAGGGTTAGCAAATCAATCACTTCACAATTGATTCCTTTCTCTTTTACAGCCTTAGCTGCTTCCATCACTTCCGGAATCATTGCCCCCCAGGCGATTAGCGTAACATGCTCACCTTCCATTCTTTTTTTTGCTTTCCCAATTTCCACGGTATATTTCCCATCAGGGACTTCATCCCTAACTGATCGATACAGTCTCATTGGTTCTAAAAAAAGAACGGGATCAGGATCCTCAATGGCTGCTATCAACAGCCCTTTAGCATCATACGGGTTGGATGGGCACACGACTTTTATGCCCGGCATATGCGTGAAGATAGCTTCTGTACTATCGCAGTGGATTTCAGGTGCTCTCACACCTGCTCCGTACGGGGCGCGAATCACCATTGGCACGGTGAAATGCCCCATCGTTCTCATTCGCAGCCGGCTGGCATGAGTTACGATTTGTTCGTATGCAGGATAAATAAAGCCGAGGAATTGGATTTCAATGATTGGTAAAAATCCATTCACTGCCATACCAATACCTGCACCGACGAAACCCGCCTCACTTAATGGGGTATCTATCACACGGTCTTCTCCATATTTGTCTTGCAGCTTGTCAGTCGCTCTAAATACCCCACCATTTTTACCAATATCTTCACCTAAAAGAATCACTTCTTCTTTTTCTTGCAGCATCGTGTCCAACCCATCAGTTATTGCTTGAACGAGTGTCAAAGTTTTAACCTTCACAGCTGTTTGCACTAAATTTCACCCCCAATTAGATCAAAATATTCCTTTTTCTGCTTCGCAATTTGCCAAGTAGGTTCAGCAAACACATGATCAAATATATCGGCAGGATCAGCTTTAGGGAAAGCTTCCATTTCTTTTACTGCTTCCTCTACTTCTGTTATTGCTTCTTCTTTCACCGTTGTTGCCCAGCTTTCGTCATACAAGCCTTCGTTCTTTAGCCACCTCTCTACTCTTATGATTGGATCATCCTCTTCCCGTCGTTTCACATTCTCGACTTGGTCTCGATATTTAGCTGGGTCATCTGAGGTGGTGTGGGCGCCATATCGCCATGTTACGGCTTCAATCAAAGTTGGTCCCCCTCCATTACGTGCACGTTCGAGTGCCTGCAGCGTTTCAAAATATGCAGTGAAAACATCATTTCCATCAATACGGATCCCTGGAATATCATAAGCTAATGCCTTTTGAGCAATGGTTTTAGAATTCATCTGCTTACTGATTGGCACAGAAATCGCAAATTGATTATTTTGATTAAAGAAGACGACAGGTGCACGCATAACGCTTGCGAAATTTACTCCCTCATGAAAGTCACCTTCAGATGTCGCTCCATCGCCAAAATAAGCAATTGCTGCTGATGTACTTCCTCTTTTTCTTTCTGCATAGGCTGCTCCCGCTGCATGAGGTATTTGTGTTGCAATAGGAATGCCTGGAGGAAAGATATTTTTCCCTTTCGGAGGAATGCACCCTTCATTCCTGCCATTCCAGAATAAAAGTACTTTGCTTAGTGAATGACCAAATACGATGGCCGCTCCATGATCTCGATAAGTCGGAAACATCCAGTCACCTTCAGCTAGCGCCATCGCACTTCCTACTTGTGCAGCTTCCTGGCCTTCGAACGGGGCATATGTCCCGATCCTGCCTTGTCTTTGCAAACTAATGGCTTTCCTGTCAAACGTCCGAATTCTAATCATCTGTTTGTAAAATTTCTTTGCTAATTCTGCTGTCATCTTTTCTTTATATTCAGGTAATGCTATTTTTCCGTTAACATCAATGATTTGCCGAATCGGAAACTGATTCTCCATCATCTCACCCTTCACCATTTAATAGAATTGTGATTATTCTCACCTGCGAATATTCAACCCCTGATATCCCATTTTGGCCGCTTCATATGAGAGAAAAAGCTATTGCGGCGTGTCCGTGCATCAATCCGGTTTTCGCAAAACTGATTAGCTGCTTCCACTGTAGTAATTCCATGATATTGAGAATATTCATACACATTCAGCAAAGAAGTGTAAATTGCTTTTGTCTTTTGCAGCACTCTTTCTTTGTTTGGCGTATATAATTCATCTGCCACCTGGATTAAGCCGCCTGAATTAACAATATAGTCTGGTGCATATAGGATGCCTCTGTCCTTGAGTGTTTGGCCATGGCGATTTTCTAACAGCTGATTATTAGCTGATCCTGCAACTCCCTGAACTTTTAACAGGCTGATTGTTTCATCATTTAGAATGCCTCCCATAGCACATGGCACAAAAATATCTGCGGGTGCAGAATATATTTCTTGGCTGTCTAATACTTTTACTGCTGATCCATGGGATTTTGCCTTTAAGAGGAGCTGACCAAGAGCATGGTCATTAATATCAGTGACATATAAATCCGCTCCCTCATCCATCAAACGTTCAGCGACTTTCATCCCGACCTTCCCAAGCCCTTGAATGGCATAGCTTCTCCCTGCCAAATCGTCGGAACCAGTCAGCGCCTTATTTGTAGCTTGCAGTCCATAGATCACTCCCTGCGCCGTTGGTACAGAAGAGTCACCGCTACCCCCGTAAACCTCATCTACCCCAACGATGCAATTCGTCTCTTTTAAAGCATGAATAAAATCCTCTGGACTTGTGCCCATGTCCGTCCCTGTATAGAATCTTCCATGTAAAGATTCAACATATTGCCCGAAAGCACGAAATAACTCTGGGGATTTATCACTGTTAGGATCTCCGATAATGACCGCCTTTCCGCCGCCGAAATCCACATCAGCAGCTGCACACTTATAGGTCATTCCTTTTGAAAGGCGCAAGCAATCCTCGAGTGCCTCCGCTTCACTTTTATAAGGAAACATTCTGCAGCCGCCGAGAGCAGGACCGAGCCTTGTGCTATGAATGGCAATAATCGCTCTTAATCCAGTTCCTTCATCATTGCAGAAAATCACTTGTTCATGCTCTTTTATTTTTTGAAAAACATCCTCCATGAAACTTCCCCCTTATCTATTGTTAGCGCTTTCATATTTTTTTTAGCTGATTAACCTTTTTCAATTTATAAATGTTTAACTCTGAAAAACTAGTTTTGATGAAGCAGCTTAAAAATTTTACTCCTTGGGAGAACTACTTGTGTGACCGTCCCTTCTCCTATTAGTCTATGCTTTTCATAAACTGTCACATTCGTATGTACCACATCATTTTTAACTTTTGCTACCCTCGCTGTAATCGTCAATTCTGATTCATTTACTGCAGGAGCGATATGTCTGGCAGAGACATCAACGCCCATCCCTTCTTCATGACTCTCAAGATAGGGCAGAATGATTTTCCTTGACACCCATTCCATATGATAAATCATTGAAACAGTTGAATATGCTTGATGAACAGTATGCCCTTCAAATTGGGCAAACATCTCTGGAGTGACCACAACATGAATAACAGCCTGATGACCTTCCTCCAGACCATGTTTCATATCATCCCTCCTATCTTTTTAAATGATAATTCGCATGACGTTTATTTAACGATATGATACCATTACGTTTAATGAATAGTCAATTAATTACAAAATTTTGTGAATACTATTTATTTTTCAAAAATAAGAGGATTAACTAGGAATCCTAATTAATCCTTTCAACATCAAATTATGTGAGAAGAGCGCGATCACTTGCCAATTTCGTACCTCTAATTCGCTGAAACTCATTAAGCAGCTGCTCAATCGTCAGTTTTTTCTTCTGTGACTCGTCCACTACTAAAATGATTTGACCTTTATCCATCATAATCAGTTTATTGCCAAGATCTAATGCCTGCTGCATATTATGTGTAACCATTAAGGTCGTAAGATGATACTTTTTCACAATTTCCTTCGTAAGATTTGTAATCAGCTCTGCTCTTGCAGGGTCTAAAGCCGCTGTGTGTTCATCTAACAATAAAATCGAAGGTTCTGTAAAGGTTGCCATCAATAATGACAATGCCTGTCTTTCCCCCCCAGAAAGAAGTCCCACTTTAGCTGTTAATCTGTCTTCTAGGCCCAAATGCAGGGATTCAAGCACTTCTCGGAATAGATCTTTACGCTGTTTTGTTACGCCTTTCCGCAGCGTTCTGTTCTTATTTCTTGAATAAGCCATAGCTAAATTCTCTTCTATTGTCATCGATGGGGCGGTCCCTGCCATTGGGTCCTGGAAAACACGACCGATCATTTTTGCCCTTTTAAATTCAGATATTGTGCTGACATCTTGTTTATCAATCGTGATTGTTCCCATATCAGGAAGCATTACACCTGATATGATATTCATCAAGGTTGATTTGCCAGCCCCATTACTGCCAATTACAGTAACAAAATCACCTTCATTCATAGTATGGTTGATGCTGTCTAGCGCAATTTTTTCATCAGGAGTCCCTTCATTGAACACTTTATGAATGTGATTTAAATGAAGCATCAGCCTCCCCCTTTCCATCAGGGTTCATTGCGATTCTTTCTGATTGCCGCTTCGCTTTTCTCTTCTTCTCTTTAGTCTTATCAATCAATTTCGGCATGATCAGTGCAAGAATAACAATCGTAGCAGTAATGAGTTTCATATCACCAGGCTCAAGAAATTCAACCCTTAATGCTAAAGTAACAACAATGCGATAAATAATGGCTCCGCCAATAACAGCCAGCGTTGTCCTGGCAATCGTTTTCGTTCCAAATAAAGCCTCACCGATAATCACTGATGCAAGACCGATGATAATCATCCCGATGCCCATTCCGACATCAGCAAACCCACCTTGCTGGGCAATGAGCGCTCCTGAAAATGCAACCATCGCATTTGATAAACCTAAACCGAGAATAACCAATAAATTTGTATTGCCCGAAAGGCTTCGAATCATTCTTTTATTATCGCCAGTAGCACGCAAAGCTAAGCCGATCTCCGTTTGCAGAAATCTATCAGTTAACAGCTTAATGGCAAACGTCACTATAATCATGAATATTAGGATTCCCCATGTTCTTGGTACGCTATCTCCTAATCCGACAGCAGTAAAAATACTGTTGAATATACTATCTAATCCTGTTTTATCCCATGCATCTCTTACGTGAGTTATTGCGGTGTCTGTATTCAGCAAGGGGACATTTGATTTACCCATAATTCGCAAGTTTATAGAATACAACGCAATCATCATTAAGATACCTGAGAGAAGTGCGTTGATTTTGCCAAAAGTATGGAGGATGCCTGTTAGACATCCTGCAATAAATCCAGCTGCAAGTGCAACTAGAGTTGCAATAAACGGGTTTATTCCGCTTACGATCATCGTCGCGGCAACAGCTGCCCCAGTTACAAAGCTGCCATCCACTGTTAAATCAGGAAAATCGAGCACCCGAAAGGATAAATATACTCCGAGCGCCATAATTGCATATATGATTCCGGATTCAAATGCTCCAAAAATAGCTGTCGGCACTACAAACCACATCCTCCATTATTCTTAATGAAATTCTGCGCTTTCTCCCCATTCTTCTTTCACTTCAACACCTTGATTTTCAGCTGCCTTTTTATTAATTACAAGCTTTAGACTACTTGGAAGCTCCACTGGAATATCAGCAGCCTTTTTGTTTCCCTTTAGTATCTCCGCAGCCATTTTGCCAGTTTGGTAGCCAATATCATAATAATTGAATCCGCTTGCTGCAACTGCCCCGCGTTCCATTGAATCCAGCTCGCCAACAAACAGTGGGATTTTTTTACTATCGGCCACTGAAATCACTGATTCGAGAGCGGAAACAACAGTGTTATCAGTCGGAATATAAATGGCATCTACTCTTCCTACAAGGGATTCAGCAGCCTGCTTTACTTCTGCTGATGTTGAAATAGAGGCTTCAACTACTTTAGCACCCTTTCCATCAGCTAATTTCTTCACTTCTTCAACTTGGACTTCAGAATTTTGTTCCCCAGCATTATAAATAACACCTATATTCTTTGCCCCAATCTCATCAACAATGAAGTTTAACGTGGTTTCCGTAGCATCTGGATGATAATCAGTTGTACCGGTAATGTTTTCTCCCGGTTTATCAAATGCTTCTACTAGACCTGCGCCAATCGGATCGGTTACCGAAGTGAACAAAATTGGAATATCTTTTGTAGCATTGAGGGCGCTCACTGCACTAGGCGTGGCATTAGCAAAAATAAGATCAACTTTATCACCGACAAAGTTATTAGCAATTGTCTGTGTATTATTCATATCTGCTTGTGCATTTTGCATGTCAAATTTAATATTGTCACCTTCCTTAAAACCCTCATCTTCCAGTGCCTTTTTAAATCCTTCTGAAGCAGCATCCAATGAAGGATGCTCGGCAAACTGTGTCATGCCGATGTTAAACACCTTCGTTTTTTCTTCCTTCTTCTCTGTTGCTCCATTTGAACTCTCCTGCCCACAGCCGCTCATTACAAGCATGCTAACAGCCAGAACGCCACATAGGGTCTTAATCGATTTTTTCATAAAGAAACCCCCTTCTCAATCCATTAATTTGTAAAACAAATTACATTTTTTCCGATGATTAATTAATGCGATTTCATCATCGACAATCAAAATAAACTATTAAGATTTTACATTCATAAAATATGTAAGGGCTTTCATTGTTGTTGTATGCGAGTGGATAGTAGCTTGAGGACTCTATGAAGAACAATATTTATATGATAATTTGCATTATCACCGTAAATATAACGTTATATTATCATCCTCAAACAAGGAGTGTCAATAATATTTTAAAAATTTAATATATTTCGAAAACTAATTCGTTTCCACTTGCCTTTCAATTATATGCAGGAAGATATTATGTATATTTCTCTAATTATTATTTTCAAGCCAACATGCTTCCCCAAACGTGAAATCCGTAAAATAAACTTTATATGAGCGTTTTCAGATGGATTCATATCTCAGTATCAATGTTGAATTCGAGTACAAAAAAGACTGGCCCGCTACTCAAAAGCTGATCAGTCCCACTCAATAGAAGCATGACGCAATATCATCATTTTGATATAAAATTACTGCTTCATCTTAAACCCTAAAAAACCATCTCCCACCAGAATCATAAAAAGATGGCTATCAATCAGTCGACCATATATGGGTGATTAAGAATATCATAGTTTTTATCCCTATGTTTGATCTCATTTCCTTCACTAAAGACATTCTCAAAAAATCTAGATGCTGGTTCAGCAAGCTCTTTATAATACATGCTAAATAGCGAAGCTGCATGACTTCCCAGCCACTTCTCAGGAAGCAATTCCTCAGGGAGCCCGGGATCTACAAACAGGAATTTTCGATATTCATGCACCAATTTCGTTCGATCTACGAAACATTCTGCATCACCTTTATCACCTTTTTGAATCTTATTTTTATCAATAATATATTTTTCACTATACTGCGAAATAAACAACTGATATTTTTCATTAATTTCATGGAGATTCCAGCTCTTTTCAACCACTTGCTGATTTTGATGGGGACCGGCATATTCTGCGATAAAAAAGTCAACATAGCTGTCAATATCATACTTCTCTATCAGGTTGCGAACTTGATTTTCCAGTGGAATTGGAGAAATCCAAATGCTATTTGACATCGATCCAAATCCGCTCCATACAAGCTCTTTCCTTAACTCATCCCTAATATGGCGGATATCTTCTGGAATGTTATACATTAATAATCGCCATTTGCCGTCCCATTGCTCCGACTTTAATTTAAAAATCCGTTTACCTGCTTCATCAATTCGATTCTGCCCTTTTGAAGTTAACGAATAGTAGCTTTTGTTTCCTACTTTCTCGGCTTGAACCCATCCCTGTTTATTCATTCGAGAAATGGCAGCTCTAACAGATTGATCATTATGACCGAACTCACTTAAAAGGCTGATTAAGCTGCCTATCCAAATTTTACTGCCATAATGAGAAATATAATCTCCATATAATGTAAAAATCATTGATCTAGTGTTCAATTTACCATCAGCCTCATTTCGAAAGAAAATAGAACGAAAAACTTACGTTATATATATATTTTACTATAACTATTTAGGTTTGAAAAATGATTTATCGAAATAGTAAAATATTTCACTGAAATGAATAATTGGCTTGATAGTAGCTTTGGTAGCAACCTCACTTGAATAAAGAATTGCAGTGTATCATCATTTTATCTTCCTTGAAAAACAGGTTTTCTTTTTTCAATAAATGCATTTACACCTTCTTTATGATCGGATGTAAGTCCAGCAATACGTTGAGCCTGTGCATCCTTTTCAAGACTATCTTCCAAAGTTATATTCCAGCTGGATTTCAAATTTTTCTTAATTAAAGAGATCGCAGCAGTTGGCATCGATGCAAGCCGCTCTGCATACGAGGCAACTTCATCTCTCCATAGCTCTTCCGGGTATACTTTATTAGCTAATCCTAATTCTTCCGCTTGAAAAGCAGAAACCTTTTCCCCCATAATTGCCAACTCAAGCGCTTTTGCATGACCGATAAGCTTAGGTAAATAGTAAAGATTCCCAGCGTCTGGCACTAGACCTACATGAATAAACGCTTCAACAAAGCTAGCTCTTTCAGATAGAAGGCGGAAATCGCAAGCTAGCGCTAAGCTCATTCCAGCCCCGGCAGCGACTCCATTAACAGCAGCAATTACTGGTTTTTCACATTGATGAATCTCCATGATCATAGGATTATAAAGGGCTCTCAACACTTCTCCGTGATCCATGTCCTCATTCACCCCAGCTAAATCCTGTCCAGAGCAGAAACCTCGTCCTTCACCAGTTAAGACGATGCATCTGACCTCCATGCTCCTGCTTGCGAGTTTGATAGATTGCTTTAAATCCTTATTCATCTGAGCGGTAAATGCATTTAGTTTGTCGGGCCGATTTAATGTAATCCAGGCAACTCGATTGATTACTTCATATTTAATCGTTTCATACATGAACTAAGCCCCCCTATTTCCCTTTAAACTCAGGTTTGCGCTTTTCTCTAAAAGCACTCATTCCCTCTTTTTGGTCTTCAGAAGAGAAGAGCAAATAGAAATTTTTCCGTTCAAAGTGCATGCCCTCATTTAATGTAGTATCCACTGCTTTTAACACTGATTCTTTAATTAAACGGATAGACAGCGGTGCTTGGCTTGCAATTTTTGCAGCAGCTTTTAATGTTTCCTCCATCAAGATTTCTTTTGCAAAAATACGATTGACGATGCCATAATGCAGCGCTTCTCCAGAAGTGATTCTTTTTCCAGTAAAGAGCCATTCCATCGCCTTTGTTTTTCCCACTAGCTTAGTTAAGCGCTGAGTGCCACCTGCACCAGGCATCACTCCCAAATCGACTTCAGGAAAACCGAACTCCGCATCATCAGCTGCATAAACCATATCACAGCATAGAGCAAGCTCGAATCCCCCTCCGAGAGCAAATCCTTGAACGGCACCAATAATCGGTTTTTTTATCGCAGCAATCCGGTCCCAATTCTTGAACTGATCTAACAGTTCAAAATCAATCGCACTGTCGTTTGCCATCTCTTGAATATCTGCACCTGCAGCAAAAGCACGACCATTTCCACTTAATAAAATGACCCTTATATTCTCATCTTGATCGAACGATTCCATAGCAGACAGGATTTCAACGATCATTGTTCTATTAAGTGCATTCAATACTTCAGGACGATTAAGCGAAATAATACCTACATGCCCTTCAGAGGAAGTATGAATATACTCGTAGATTCTACTCATTCACTTCCTCACCAATCATGAGAGTGAGCAAATCTCCAGCAAACTTCATTGCATCTTTTCCGGATGCCTTGCCTTCATCCGTTCTCATAGCTGTTTGCAGCGCCTCATGACTCTCATAAAACATTTCACACATTAAATAATACTTTCCTTCCCCGCCCATAGGGCTCCCTACAATCTTTGTAACCTCCATCTTTTGGAGTCCAGGAATCTTCGCGGTAATCGGGGCATGCGTACCGTAGTAATGCGCATCAAATGCCTCCTTATTTTCCGGGTGCTTATAAAGAGCGATTAATTTGACCATTTTCTCAACTTCCTTTCCTTCGTTTTTTTGGGTATATACTCATTTTATTTACATCATCGTTGAAAGCGGTTTCATTGCTTCGAACGGGTTTTTGCATGATTTGCAGTAAAGAATGCTTCTGCACGCTGTCGGTCCGAATAGATTTTCCATAGTAGTATATAAAGAATCGCAGTATGGACATCCTACTTCCCAGCCGCCAGTCTCATTAATCTTCTTTGGCGGAGGTGCAATGCCAAAGCTTTTAAGCTGTTCCCTGCCGAGATCGGAAACCCGATCCGACGTCCAAGGTGGATCATTGATAAAGCGAACTTCTATGTGATTGAACACTTTTAAGCGATCCAGTTTTTCTTCCACATTTTTTCTAATAATATCCAAGGCTGGACATCCCATAAAAGTTGGTAACAGCTCGACCACCAATTTACTATCATCACCTCTAATCGCTTCAACCATTCCGAGATCAACGATTGATATAGCATCGATTTCAGGGTCTTTTACTTCATGCAGCGCATGCAGCACAAGATTTTTATTCATGCACATCCATCCTTTTCATTACCAATTCGCTGCCGGATCAATGTGATATACTTCAGAAAGTATGGACAGCGCTACAGCCAAATCATCAGTATGGAAACCTTCACGGCCTTTGCCGCTCTTCGTTTTAATCTTAATCGGGATTGAAAGATTAACAGATTCAAAGACAGTTAATAATTGATGTTTCCACATTTGAGTTATTATCTCTTCCTTGTCAATGAAGCCTGCTTCAGCTATTTCCCTGCCATTTGGCCCATAACTTAAAACATCTGCAAACTCATCAAATACTTGCTGGACCGCTGTTTCCATTCTGTTTCTAGCTTCATCATTTGCATCAATTAATTGCATAAACCAGGTCTTCCAATGCAAAAGATGATAATAAATTTCCATGTTGACCTTAACTGCTACATCCGCCAGCGGCTGATAGGATGAATTTTTTAAGGATTCCATACGGATTTTTTTAAACTGTGTGTAAAAATAATGTCTGACAACGGTAAAAGCCCAGTCAAATTTAGGTTTTTCTAAATAGTGGCCCGGTCCGTTGACCAACTCCAATAAAACGGCGTTCTTGCGATCCTTGGAACTTCGGCCATGCGCAAGGATGTCCACATGCCCTTCCCCCAAATCTTCGAGCAACTGATAAAACATCGCAGCATGGCCCATCATATCCTGATTAATCGAGGAAAAAGCCACATCCTCCTCAATATGGGGTGCCAGACCGAGCCATTCAGATCCTCTATAGGCAAGGATAAAATCATCATCGGCAAGTTGATATAACAGTTCAATTAATACCTTTCGCTCCATGGAATCCATTTGGGACTGATCATTCTTTTTCAATATTCTCCGTCCCTCCCCATGATAAAATTTCTTTTTCATCAAGCATATCCTGTTCGTATTTGCGCCATTTTTTTCTTAAGTATCCATAGCCCTTTGCATTCCGATAATCCTTGTTGTCCAGCCTTGGAAGCGAGTGCTTTTCATCTCTGCTCAGCTTCCTGATATCTGACCGTTTTACAACCCATATATCCGCTACTGGTTCACGTCGCATAAAATTCTCCTGAGCCATTACTATTGCAATCTCATGATTGGGTGCGAGCAGAGAGAATTGATATTGCAATGGGGTTGTATCCGTTCTTTTGCTAAATACTTCAAATTCCTGATAAAATCCTTCAGAACTCAAACGCTTTCCTCCCTCCTTCGTTCTTAATCACAAGAGAATTTTTCAATTAAAAAATGTTTAGCTCCAACCCCGATCAAACTCAGGGTAAGCTCCCTGCGATAAGTTAACAACACGGTTCGCTCACGCTTATCGGGTTATCGAAAGAACAAGCCCTTTTGCGTTTGGACGGAGATTCCCAAGGCGCTTGCGCTTCCTTATTTACTTAGCGCCCTACGCACCCATTCACTTTCTTCATAAGAATGAATGCGAAGCTGCAATCGCTCCTGCGATTTAGGTCCTTTATTTCGGATGATTTCCTTAAATTTATTCCAATCAGGCTGCTGATAAATCCAAATGCCCTGATCTTTATCAAAGCGCATCGTTTCATCTGGAACTGTCAGACCTAGAGATAGCACTCTGGGAATATATTTTGAGAAAAACTCTTGCCGCAGTTCTTCATTCGTTTTTGACCTAATCCTATACTTAATCGTTGTATCCTGCTTTGAAGTACCGGTAGTTGAGGCATCTGCTGGTCCAAAAAACATCAGAAGCGCTTCCCACCACCTGTTTACCGCATCTTGAACCATATCTTTTTGCTGCTCAGTCCCTTCAGTCAAAGCCATAATAATGGCCTCTCCATGCTGCGCATGAAAAACTTCCTCTGCACAAATCCTTTTTAAAGCTCTTGCATAAGGGCCATAGGATGCATTCAGCATATTTGTTTGGGAGATGATAGCTGCACCGTCAACTAACCAGCCAATTAATCCTGCATCCCCCCAAGTAGGAGCTTCCATATGAAATACATTATGAAATTTAAGCCTGCCGCTAAATAAATCCTGCATAATGTGCTCACGCGACTTGCCAAGAGGCTTCATCAAATCTTCAGTTACACGAAGCAAGAGTTGACCATGACCCATTTCATCTTGAACCTTAGCCATGATGCCAAGTTTTCTTTTGATAGTTGGAGCTTTTGGCACCCACTCCTTCTCTGGAAGCGCTCCCATTATTTCACTAATTCCATGCATAGAAATTAATTTAATCAAGGTTTGCCTATAGTCATCAGGCATCCAATCATCCGCTTCGATTTTTTCTCCAGCTTCAATCCTCAACATAAACAGATTAAAATTGTCTTCCTCTGTTAATTGCTGATTAAACACCGTTTCCGTCAATATCTTCACCTCCCAAAATTACTCACTTTTTAAAACATGATTTTGTATAACGTTATTTTGTCGCAACAAACATTATGTGTCATATATTTAACAATAAGATAACTCCAAAACCTACAAAAGTCAACCAATTTTCAGAAAATTTAATTTTTAAACCGATAAAATACTTTCGAATAACCCAACCCAAACAATAAACTCGATATTACTTTTTCAATTGGCATAAAGAAGAGGGCTGTCTGATCAGTCAGTTTCTCCGACTCATTGGACAGCCCTCATTCATTATCATTATTCTTCATATATCATTTTTCTTGTCATTCCTCCATCAACGACTAAATTGATTCCAGTAACAAAATCATTCATCTGATTAGTAAGGTAAAAACAAGCTCTTGCAATATCAGCTGGCGTCCCCACACGATTAGATGGGTGCTGGGCATGATCTTTCTTCCGCAGCTCCTCGTATCCGCTTGTTGCAATCCAGCCAGGTGAGATGGCATTCACAGTTATTTGCTCTTCTGATAATGAAATGGCAAGCGCATGTGTTAATGCAGTTATACCGCCTTTTGAAGCAGCATAAGCTTCTGTATCTCGTTCAGACATCATCGCTCTAGTTGAAGCGAGATTCACAATAGATCCGCCATGCTCATTCTCTTTCATATACTTAGCTGCTTCACGTGAAGCAAGGAAAACACTTCGAAGGTTTGTATTGATGATATCATCCCATTCTTCAATCGTTAATTCAAATAATGATTTCCATTTGGAAACGCCAGCATTATTAATCAGAATATCGATTCGCCCGAATGTTTGATATGCTTTTTTCATTAACGAATTGACGTCCGCTTCTTTCCTCACATCCGCTTCTATTGCGATGATAGATTGGCTGGAAAGAGATTTAGCCAACTTTTCCACAGCTTCAATGTTTACATCTGCCGCAACAACATTCGCGCCTGCATTGGCATAAGCTTCCGCTACCCTTTTTCCTATTCCATTCCCTGCTCCAGTGATAATGACCGTTTGATTTATGAAATCCATCTATCTAACTCCTTAATCAGTCTTTTTTCTTTTCATTGTAAAATGAAGACTGAGTGATGCGCAAACTTATTGCCACTCTTTAAATTTAGTTTTCATCTGCTTCTTAATTTTTACAAGTGGAGACTCTTCCCCTTTCGCTGATTTTTGTTTATTCCATTCATAATAGCTTGCAACTGCAATAAGTATGGACCCGCCAATTAGCAAATAAGTCCACCACGGCAGATTTCCCCAATATGGTCTTGCCTGCAAGAGCACGTTTAATAATAGCACCACTGCCCCGACAAAAAAGTAAGATTTCAAGCGATAATATACTCCAGCTAGCATTGATACTAATGTTAATGTGCCTAGTATCAGCGCATCATAGACTGTATTGCTAGCTAATGCATCCTGTATGAATGAAAGAGATACAATGGAGAGCACACCCCATTCCAAATACGTAAGATTCGTCTTAAACTTACCTTGTAAAATAAAACGACTAAAGAGAATAACGCCTACTAAAGGAAGCATATAGGCTTCTCGCTCCATCAAATTTGGTATATTCATTTCATATATCCATGCATAATACGGTTGGAGAAGGTAGATGCCTGCACTAATGGATGGAATCCAAACTACATTACTTTTCACTCTCTTCCGCTGCAGCCAGAATAATAATGTAATTAGACTCCCAGGGACAATCTTGCTCCACATATCATCTGTTTGATAAGCATACAAAGAAAGTAAAAATAAAAATGAAAAAACTGTGTAAATATCTAAAGAGAATCTCTTATTGTCAAAACCATATAAAGATTTTAATAAAAATGATCCCGCAACCGCTAAGCTGGCAGCCATTAGGACAATGAATAGATAGGATATTTCAGCGGATACCCAATTGGCAAAAAGATAATAATGGGTAGAGAATAGAATCAGCAATAATGGTATGGCACCTAGTATTATTTTATTTCTCCAATGAAGAAAAACAGTTAAACCAAGTGCATAACCTAAAGTAGGAATCCATTCCAATAATCTAAATGGATATTGGTAGAGAAAAGCTATCACACCTGCGAGCGACCATGGAATGAGAAAGAGCGCATTCCGGTTCTTCTCAATTTCTCCGCCATAACACCAATTAACGAATACCAGAATACTGATAATTAAAAACGCATAATGATTGTAATTACCGTAAAAGAAGTAATCTATTATAGTTGCGAAAAACATAAAACCTGATAAGAATGAACCATATACAAACAGCTTAATATATATCTCTGCCTTTACATACTTAGCTGACAGCCAATAAACAAAGATTGCGCATATAAAGCTAAATAGTGAGAGATTTCCTTCATTCAATAAAGTAATCAAAAGGGCAATCGGAAGAAATAAGTGACCTGCAATTGCATAGCTTTTGGAGAACGCTTCATCTTTATTAAAGAAGGAATAAGCTACGATAAAAAGTAAGAAAGATCCTAATGGATACATAATCTTTGTAAAGTATTCAGGTATCAGCAGCTGCACATGAAACGCATTTAAAGTGAATAAATAGCCAAGTAAGAAAACAGCGGCAGATAGATAAGGAATCCATTTTCTTTTTGTCATAGAGTATAGACCTGCATATACAATCGAACCCATAATAAACGTAAGCGGCCTAACAGCTAAATGAACAGATAAAAGCAAGGATGTAATCACTGCAAGAGAGTAAAAACCTTGAGCTACAAAGAAAACCTGTTTACTAATGTCCAAAAACGCATATTTTCTACAAATATAATAAAATAATAAAAGAACAGCACTTCCCATCATTATGCTTATTGTTAAACCAAGATTTTCATTGTAGAATAACCAATTTGCGTTCATCTCTTCTCCGACCATTAAAAATGCCAATCCAAGAAAAAGCGGAATCAGCCATGGTGCGCTTTTCTTATAGAAGCGTCGTTTGTCAACCAGATAAAGCGCTACAAATATACCTGATAACATGAGAAACATCACACCAGACTGAAAATGCTCAAAAAAGCTTAATGAAGTCGATATTGTTAACAGCATAATCACGAGTCCTACATCTCTTGAGCTGCTCACAATTGAATGAAAGATTTGCTGCTTTAACGAAAAGCCGAATACAAGATGAATCACCAATCCAATCATAAAGATTGGCAGATAAAGATCAGTAAACCTAAAGAACTGGTCAATAATTAAAATGATCTCATAAAGAAAAAACGCTAGAAATATAGGTGTGAAATAAGCAAATAACTGCGATTTCATCTTATAAGTCAGATAGAAAAATTGACCTGCAACAAGTAGGAAAGCGCATAAAAGAGAATAAGATGGCACAGTTACAGTTGGCAGTAAATTCATCAGACTGATATAGATAAATGCCAAGCATGAAACTGCTGCACTCGTCATCCGAAACACCTTAACCCAATATGCTTCTTCCTTCATCATTTGCGGTACCGCTAAAAAGCCAATCCCCACTATTACATACATAATCGGACCAATCGACTGCATGAAAGAATGTTGTATTAATTGATAGGCACCATAGACAATGAGTAGTGTGAAGGCAAAATGAAACTCCTTTTTATCAGTAACATAAACAAGCGCTAGAAATACAAATGCCGCGACTAATAAATTTATACTATTAAGGATAGGACTATCGAAAAATACGAGCATCAAGACAGTTGTAAGAGTCAGCTGGATTGGAACAAAGTATTTTAGCTCTTTTATAAAAAGAGTGAAGTTCATGCTTTTTTTCACTCTATGATAAAAAGCAACCAGCAAAATACTAAAAATAGTCATCCCCAGGTAAAAGCTATCGTGTTCTACTTTAAATATTGCAAGAAAGTATCCTGCAAAGAAAGTTAAAGTTATATATGTAATCCAAGTAAATAATCTAGAATTTAATTTGTTTGCAAAAAGATAATATATTGGAACAAGTACCAGGCTGCCAGCCGCTCCCAAAATATAACGCCCTTCCCCATAAAAAGAAAAATACGGTCCCATCAGTTTAAACCACGCAATGGAGAGGATAAAAATAGGTAAAAACAAGCTGCCTAGAACGAAAAACGCAACCGAAGTTTTCTTAATTTTCAGAATCAAATGAGCGAACATAGCGATTGCATAAAACAGACCTGAAATCAGTGCGATGGAGCCACTTTTCATGATGTTTGACATAGAAGACCAATTACTGGTGGCAATATAAATTCCGCCAATCAGAAGCATAATCACACCTAAGTTTAAAAGCCAGGAAATATTTCTTTCACGCAGCTCTTCAGGAGAAAGCTTCTTCTTTGGCATGGCCTCCATCCATTCAGAATGCTTTTTTGTTCGTTCTTTTTTTGGTTGATCTTTAACAACCTGACTTGCTATTATCGCTCGTTCCACTTCCTTTACCTTCTGATCATCCATATAACGATCATATGCCTTTAACGTTGTTTCGTAATGATCTCTCGAAATATAATCGCCTTCCTTTAGCGCTGAAAGCTCTTTATGAAATATTTCCTGGGATTTATTGAATGACATCTGTTTCACCTCAATCATAATATATAAATCAATACTATAAGTGTAATATTACACTACAATAAACTAAAAATCAATAGCATTTGCATAATAATACCATCTGTTTATACGGTTGAGGCTTGCGGCTATCATTTAAACAAACCAAAAAATAAGGTGTCACTAATGGAATTTCCACTTGTGACACCCCTGCTCGCAAATATAGAATCGCTTTTTTTCTTCGGTGGTTTTATTTGTTCTTTTTAATTAGATTTATTCCTCACTACTTAACTCTCATGCTCTTTCAATAGCCCAATTATTTCTTCTCAATATATACAGAGCGAACGATTGTACGATTATATGTCTGCCCCTTATCATCCCCCCCCTTGATATCAATAGTCACGTTATAAACTCCAGATTGAGAAACATTTGGTAACTGACCAATGTAATTTGTTTGATTTAGATTCTGAATAGATACAGGCGATGAATATATTTTTCCGTTTTCATCCTTCATTTGGACACTAAAGGATAAGTTTTTCAATACAGGAACCGACAATGTGAACACAGCAGTATTCCCGGATACCATTCCAGCCATATCCATTTTAATTGGTGCTTTATCTTCGAATTGAACAGTTAAAAGATAAGCGTCCTGCTGCTCAGGTGTCAGCATACCGATTTTCCATTCTCCTTGTTCTGTTTTAACATCTTTGAAGGTATGAATGGCTGCGCTATTAAAGAATGAAGTTTCTTCACCAGAAATCACAAAATTACTTTTGAACGTTTTTCCCGAGGGTGAAATAAGTTCAACCTTAGTATTTGGTGAAGCAGTTAATACACTTACCTGACCAAGTGAATCTTTACCCACGTAAAAACTTTCTTCCACCCACTTATTTTGTCCTAAAGGGCCGCCATGAACATAATAGGAATCCTCTGTTGAAATCATTTCATTTTTTACTACAGAATCGCTATTGCTTGTTGTTACGCCCGTTATTGAGGACGTACGAAGATGTGGTTCAATTCTTGAAAACACAGCGGAACCCATGCGGATACGGTCATGATCGAGGCTTGCGTCTGTGAACAAATGCGCCCCATATGGTAATTTTGTACTCCAATCATTGACAAGGCCATCATTTACACCTTGAAATGACAAGTATTGTCCGCCCATCCATAAAGCAGATAGTGTCGGGCCTTTGTTTGTTCCAGCTACTGTATAGTATTTATTTTTGCGTGCACTAGAATGATTGTCGGTGACAGAACGGAAGTGAGCCATTTCACCGACTTGCAATGAGTAGGTACCGTCATCATTTTGTCCCAGCAAAGACCCGAGCCATCCAGCCCACCAGCTATAGGCCAAATCAGCTAAATGCGAGCCATGATGCGGAGAGCCGAGGGTGAACACTCTTCCGACATACTGATGTGCACCATAATGGACGAGCGCTGCTTGTGTATCAGGGCCACCTTTGCTATGTGCAATGATATTTACCTTTTTCCCTCCAAAATGACTGTTGATATCAGCGAGTAGTGTGGCTAATAACTCACCATTTGCATACTGGGTTTCTGATCCGTTACCAGCGGCGTCATAAAGCTGAACAAAGACTGTTTGATAGCCTGCCTCATACGCTTTTGTGTACATATCATTGACACCGTGATATTCTGTTTCGCCATACCAACTTGTAGAGCTGCCATTTTTTCCTTGGACAAAAACGATGGGAGGTTTATTAGGGTCATAATTAGGTGGGGTACTTCCAAGAAACCATTCACCAGGAGTAAAGGTCTCTCCTGGCGGTTTAAGTTTCCCAGTTGGTTCGAAATTCGTAGATGCTACGACCGGAGAAACAACCAACAAAAGCATGGTAAGAATAGAAATAATCGATACGATTTTCTTCAAATAGATCTCCTCCTATTTAGAAAACGTTTACATTTCACTCTTATTTCTTATGCTTACAAAAGGAAAATCCTTCCTCATATTATAAAACACATCTAAACAGCTATAAAAAGACAGAAAACATAAGTACAATAGCCTGTTATTTTTGACACAAAGAAAATCCCCCTTAGTTCAAAAGTCTACATAACATTTTTCGAACTAAGGAGGATAGGTTAGGACAGATTACCTTTTTAAACTTGTATATGACGTTGGGGATATAGATTTAATAAAAGGACTTAGTTCTCCTTTAGAAAAAATAGTCAAGCGATGCATCGGTCGAGTACATGCTGTATAGAAGAGCTTTCGCTCGTACTCTTTCTCATACCCTGAGGAATCATAGATGATTACTGCATCAAATTCAATCCCCTTAGCTAAGTAAGAAGGGATAATTAATACACCTGATTCGTAAGAAAGCGCATTTTTTTCGATGAGCTTAAGATCTTGTATTTGCTGATTAAGCTCATTATAAGCTTCCCTGCTCTCTTCAGCCGTTTTGCATATGATTGCGATCGTTTGATTCCCTTGGGTCTGAGCATCTATTATTTCATGCAGCATGGATTGAATAAAAGTTTCCTGATTTGCACATTCAACAACCTTTGGTTTTTCACCTTCGCGATTGAATGACTCAATCTTTTCTCCATCTGCTATTAAATCTTTTGTAAATTCAACAATTTCCCTTGTGGAGCGATAACTCCTCATTAGCTTATAATTTTTTATATTTTCGTTTTCATAAATTGCTAATTTTGATAAAGAATGAAGATAAATCGCTTGATTCAGGTCACCTAATAAAGTCATTTTGCTATATGGATAAAGCTCTTGGATAAAAGCAAATTGAAATGATGAATAATCTTGAGCTTCATCGATGAAAATATGCCGAATAGCCGTATTCGACTTTTTCCCTCCGATATGATCCGTTAAATATAAATAGGGTGTGGCATCTTCATATGCCATCTTACCTTCTATCATATTTTGCAGTGTGAATTCCGCAATAATAGAACGGCATTCATTTGGCTGCTCTTTCATAAATAGATTGATAAATATCTCTTTAATATTTATAAACTGAAATCTTTTTATTTTTCTTTTTATTGGCTTAAACCTTTGACTGACGACCTTTTTCGAAAGGAAACGCTTCTCCAGGTCAAAATCATCGAAGCTATCATCGTCACCTTTCTTTTTTTGCATTTCTTTGTAAACCTCTAAAAAGTCTTCCTTATCAAGCAGCTCTATTTCATTCTCCACCCAAAGCTTGCTTCTTTCTAATTTCTCATGTCTTCTGATCTCACCTAATAACCACTCTTGGATAAGTTGAATTCGATTTGGAATGGTAATTGATGGATCCATTGAATAAAACTGTTTATATATATCTTTATTTTGGATAATTGCATTTCCTCTAAAAACAATATCTGTAAAAACAAGCCCTTCATTTGAAAGAGAAAGTAAATAATCATCAATCATTTTTTTATAATCCAATGAGGATTTATATTCTATATTTGCTCTTCTAACGTTAAAGGCGTGATCATCTTTTGTTGTAAGCAAAAATTCCATTTGATCAAACGGATCCTCCACATCAAACTCTCCCGCCAACCGACTATTTAAATATTGTTGAAAGGTTGTTTGCTCCATGTTTTCTTCACCAAGCTCAGGTAAAACAGTTGATACATAGCTATTGAACAATGGATTAGGTGAAAAGAGCATAATATTATCTGAGTGGAGTGTCTCTCGATATCGATAAAGAAGAAATGCAGCTCTCTGCAGTGCAGCGGACGTTTTCCCGCTTCCTGCAACCCCTTGAACAACCACAATTTTATCGCGTTCATTGCGTATTATTTCATTTTGCTCTTTCTGAATTGTTGCAACTATACTCTTCATTTGAGTATTTGCTTGATTTCCCAACACTTCTTGGAGAAGCTGATCACCGATTGTGAGTCCAGTATCGAACATACCTCCAATCACACCATTTTTAATAATAAATTGTCGCTTTAATCTCATATCACCTTGTATTAAACCCGAGGGCGTAAGATATTCAGCACTGCCAGGAGAGTAGTCATAATATAAACTTGATATCGGTGCGCGCCAATCATAGATTAGAAAGTTTTCATCCTCATTATCCATTAAAGAGGCAATGCCAATATAAATTGGTTCTAGTTCAGATTCCTCTTCTTCTTGAAAATCGATTCTTCCGAAATAAGGCGTATTTCTTAATTTAGTAAACGTGAGCAATTGTCGATCCAAAAGGCCTTTCCGTCTTTCTCTTTCGGCGAGCAATTCTGCTTGTTGTTTGATGCTAGTAAACGTTTCAACGATATCATCCGGTTCATCCAGGTTCATAGTCACATCATCCCAAAATTCCTTTTTAATCTCTTGGACCTGTGATCCAACTTGCATTGTCTTGTTTATATAGCTAGCAGTTTTTCTGTCAATCTCATTAATTACTTCATTCACTCTCAGCTGCTCGTTTTGAATTTCGCTCATCCAATCACTCCCGGAAAAATTTTGGCCTTTTATTTGACACTCCGTAGTTTTTGTGTTAATGTTATAGTAGGGTAAAATTTTAACACAATAAACAAACAGAGACCAATACTTATATTAGCATGATTTATTATATTTAACAAGCAATTTCTGCATCTACACGATTAGCATCTCTTCTAAGAGATGCTTTTTTATTTTAGACGAGTGAAATATGCATCAATATTTCACAACCATTTTATAACATATTCCTTAACTAAAACATGAAGAACAATTTATTTTAGGCATCGACGGACTAAGTCGTTCAGGAATTCTACTTTATCCAAAAGGATATTCGAAACATTATATCAAAAGAATTTCATGTATGCCTATTCCATATAGACGATTATATCGTCTCCCGAAAAAGAGGTTATCATCCATGCAATGAGGAAGGGTTGAATATTACTATGTTTATTGCACCTGAATTGAAGCTCCAATCTTTCAATCACTTAAGTTTAAGTGATTCCCCATGCCTTTCAATACAAGTTCATTCATCCGATCGATGACGACCATTTCGATTTAGCTTTTATCATTTAGTTAATTCCTTAAGATATTAAAAATCCCAATCTCTCATTGATCTATTTGAGAAATCGGGATTTAATTATTCAATCAATTCGCCTGTTGGTCCTAAGACTAGCTACTCCCTTCCATTCATAAATAATCGTACCTTCCGCCTCACCACTAACCTTCCAAATACCGACAGTTTTTCTTGAAACAGGATGTAATGAATTGAAAGGACTGGAGACCTTAAGTTTACTTGTATTTAATTCATTGCGTCAAAACCTCTCATAGCCTGTCTGGCTGCTCGTTGAAGCGGATCCCAGGTTCCATTATAAGGTGGCGCATAACTCAAGTCGAGATCCTCAATATCACGAATCGTCATACGGTTATAAAGCGCAGTGGCCAATACATCAATCCGTTTATCTACACCCTTCTCCCCAATTATTTGTCCACCAAGCAAACGATGATTGTCACTTCTGTAAGTTAATTTTACATAAATTGGCCGTGACCCCGGATAATAACCTGCGATATCCTTTGCCTCAACTTTAACTGTTTCATAAGGAATGTTTAATGCTTTGGCTTCTTTTTCGGATAAGCCTGTTTTGCCAAGTGTCAAATTCATAAATTTCACAATGGATGAACCGGTAATACCTTTAAATATCCGTGATTTTCCTGCCATGTTGAGCCCCGCAATACGTCCTTGTTTATTGGCAGTTGTCCCAAGCGGAATATAATCATCCCGGTCTTTTACCATATGATATTGAAGTGCACAATCTCCAGCAGCATATATATCCTTCACACTCGTTTCCATATAGCGATTCGTTTGAATGGCTCCTTTGATGCCCGTGTTGATCCCAGTTCCATGAATGAAAGCAGTATTCGGTTCGATTCCAATACAAATCAAGACAAGATCGGCTTTATATTCACCTTGATCCGTTCTTACCGACTCAACAGATAGGGCGCCATTGATGGCGATCACATTCTCGTTAACAATCAGTTCAATTTGATGTTTTTTGGCTTCATCATGGATGTGTTCAGTCATATCTTGATCAAATATTTTGCCCACGTATGCACCGCGTTCAATCAGTCGCACATTCTTTCCCAAGTACTTGAAACCCTCCGCCATCTCAAGTCCTATATAACCACCACCTATGATCGTTACATCTTGAACATCCTCCTTTAGATTGCGGATGATAGCGTTCGCATCCGGGATTGTTTTAAGGGCATGTACTCCGTTAAGGCTGGTTCCTTCCCAATTGGGGATAACCGGACTCGCTCCACTTGCAATCAACAATTTATCATATTGTAAATGAAAGGCCTTTCCAGAATGTATATGTTGACCGGAAACTGTTTTTGTTTCTGGATTTATGCTTTGTACTAGATGATTTGTTTTAGCGTCCATTCCATATTTGTCCCTAAACGTTTTGATATCTCTCGCAATCAGATCGTCTGTTGACGGAATTACTCCGCTAATGACGTAAGGAAGACCACACTGTCCGTAAGAATAAATATCACCCTGCTCAAGTATGACAATTTCCGCATCCTTGACACTTTTGACAATTTGCATGGCTGCACTCATACCAGCTGCATCACCACCGATAATAACGTATTTCACAAATATACACCTCTTATTCAATGAGATAGATTTAACCCTTGTAATGCTTGTTCTTTATTAGGGTTGATTAATATATATATATATATATAAATTTATGTTAAATTCCAAAAAACTTTGTGTATCGTTGCTCTGAATCCTAGTTCCATCTCAAAGCAAAAAAGTTTACTCTCATCACCTAATTCCTTTGCATCAAATATTTGTTTGAACCCATTCAAGTTATTACTCATCCAGTTTTTTACCCCATTAAGGAAATTTTATGATGTATATTCTGTGGTTTGTGAAAAATCCCTAAAAAACGTTGCTGATAAACAAGTGCTGGGTTTTGGGTATATTGGCTCAAATATTAAATCCTTTTTCCTGCAACACATTAGTAGAACAGTTAAACAGTAAACAAGATGTATAAAATTTTCGAATATCATGACGAGCCGAACTTGGAAGAGATACACTGCAGGCGTTTACTCCCCCATATTTCGAATACAGTGTAGCATCAACTCTTCAGTAAAAAGCCTCGGTGCTTAATTGACATCTTGTTTTGCAAATCCAACAGGAACAGGGATACCTTCGTAATCATTTCAATATGGAATGTACTAATTCTATCCCGTAAATAGGTTTCACGTCTGAGTCTTCGGTATGTTCTAAAAATATGAAATGACACAAATCCCCAAAGTATCGTTCAAGCACGACCTATATAAAAAAGACAATTCACTTGCAGTCAATTTAATATAATCATGACTTGTTTTCACCAAAAAACCCCCCTATTCAATAAGAAGTACTATCCCCAGAATTGAAGGAAAGTATAAGTAATCTTACATTTCCATCTCATATCTAGGAAGAAAAAGGTATGTCTTTGGATGTATAGATTTATAGGGGTATCCATTAAATTTTTAAAGAATTATATGAGTGGTATAGGCGACTACAAAGTTTCAACAATGATAAAGAAGTTATTAAAACTAAATGTTGACACAAATAATAAATGATTTAAATAAAGAAAGATCAGGCTCGTTATAACATTTGCAATCATTTGAAAATTATTATTAATTCGGCTAGAAATTTTGTATAATTAGTATATATACTATCGAATAAATGTTATTTAAGGTGAAAATGAGGTGAAATTAATGATTTATAGTAAAACAGAAAAAACAATCGTATCAGATAGATTAATTCTACGTCTATTTAAAGAATCTGATGCAAAAAATGTTAGCATAATGTGCAATAATTATAATATATACAAAAGCACATTATCTTTACCATACCCTTATTCTTTAGAATGTGCACTTTCATGGATTGTAAATCATGAGCAAAACTTTGCATTAGACCGAATGTATGAACTCGCTATAACAGACAAAAATAGTGGACAGTTATATGGAGCTATTGCCATTTCAAATCATAAACAATACAAAAATGGTGAAATTGCTTACTGGATAGGAGAAGAATATTGGGGAAATGGATATGGTACAGAAGCAGCCAAAGCGATGATAGAATTTGTTTTTAAAGAGAAGAATTATCATCGGGTGTATGCACGTCATTTTAAATCAAATCCGGCATCTGGAAAGATAATGAAAAAATGTGGAATGATATACGAAGGAACTCTTAAAGACCATATTTATAAAAACGATTCTTTTGAAGATATGGTTTATTACGGTATTATAAATCCGATGAAAAAAGTATAATATGGTTGTATTTTTATTATGTAATCTTTATATATTGTTCAACAGATTATCAAAATTCAAATTGGGTT
The DNA here is from genome assembly GCF_030813235.1 of Cytobacillus purgationiresistens. Taxonomy (GTDB): domain Bacteria; phylum Bacillota; class Bacilli; order Bacillales; family Cytobacillaceae; genus Cytobacillus; species Cytobacillus purgationiresistens. The sequence continues at coordinate 81,903 of NZ_JAUSUB010000005.1, forward strand.
GTCTATTAAGACAACCTAATTTTGTGTAGCAAATCAACAATTTTGTCCTATCCTAACAGTAGTAACAAGGATCATTTAAGACTCCATGCGAATAAATAAACTAAAATTTGTGCCTTATTGGTAGGAATTACCCTTTAAACGGGCATTAAATAACATTGTTAAACTCTTATCCAATTAAATTCGTCCTAAATCTAAGAGAATATTAGGTGAAATGTATATAAAGTTAATCCATTGATTTGCTACATGTAAAACAATACAAAGATTCATATATGAATACTCCATTTAGAAATCCGTCCAAACAGTATATTTCTTTTTTACATTTACAACACTTCCCAACTAATTCTCTCATTCTTATTCCTCCTCTTTGAATGAAAATCCTTAATCTTTTCGTTACCTTCGGAGCCCTTATTATCATGTGGGTGGGGAGTATTCTCTGTTGAGCACTATTTGACATGAGGGTCCGAACTATTCACTATTGTCTTCGCCCGATTATCTCCTCGATCTCTTTATTAGTAAAGATCATATGTGCTTTATGATTATACGGTTTTAGAATATTAATTATATTATCCCTCTCATAATCTTCGTAGTCTTTATTCCATTGAAACATCTTGTTTAGCAGTTTTAAAGTGGACTTGTAATGAGAATTTTCAATCTTTAATTTCTGAAGGAAATATCTTTTTATTATTCTGAGTACTCTTTTTTAATATGGGATATTTAAAACGATGATATGGTCTGCTTGTTGAAAGGCTGGTTCAAGCCATCGATGCTGCGCCCCTTCTATAATCCATTGATTCAACTTTAATATGTTGTCTAAGCTGGCATTTCTCCCCTCAGGGGATCGGCGAACATCTCCGTTTTCATGCCTTTCCCAAACAAGGTAATCTAATTCAAACATCGGTATTGAAAGTGAAGCCGACAACTTTTTGGCTAACGTTGTTTTCCCGCTGCCTACTGCTCCGATTATATGAATTTTCCCCATTAATAACACCGCCATCAAATAGTTTGTGCGTTTCAACCAAGCGCAAAAAAAAATCACCGAATAAATAAAACCGAGTTATACTTACAAACCCGGCTTCTTTTCTGGAAATTTTATTTAAGCAGTGCTTCTAAAACTTTCTGAACCTCGTATCCATCTTGGAAGTTAACTAAATGACCCTTTTCTCCACCGATTACCTTCAGAAGCTCATCGACTAGTGACATCTCAACCATGTCTTCAACTGTAACCAACTCACTAGCACATGTACCTCTTGTCTGTACAAGCTCTCTCCAATTCCTTAAATCGAGCGTTCCTTCGTTTCCAAAAAACTTTAATGATAGATGTTCCTTTTGTCCAACTCCGCTTGTTCCGTTGAATATCACAGGCACACCATTTCCAAGCTCTAACCTTGCAACAAAACCTGTTTCACAACTCGTTCCATCTGATGGATAATCGACAATCGATGAGATCACCTTTAATTCACCAAATAGCGAGTGAATTAATTGAATGAAATGAGGGCTTACCTCTCTAATAAACCCGCCTTGCTCCCGGCTGGAAATCCAATCATTTTGCTGCCATCGCCGGGGCCAGTCTGTGAAATGCATATTCATTTCAATCCTTTTTAGGTGACCTATTTCACAAGCTTGAACTTTATTATGTATTACATATTTTTCACTGCTATATGCCAATGGAAAATTCATCGCATGAACGAGATTGGATTGGCTTGCTGCCTCTTTCATTTCAGCTGCTTCCTCAATCGTATTCGCTAGCGGCTTTTCACAAAGGATATGCTTGCCGCTTTTAATGATATCAAGAGCAATTTGATGGTGATACTTTGGCGGTACAGCTACATATACTAAGTCGATTGTTTGATCGTTTAACATCTGTAAATGATTTGTATATAAATCGGCGGCTGGTACCTCGCGAGAGACTGCTTGAAGTCTATCTTCATTCATATCACAAAGTGCACTCACTTCCGTTTGATCATTTTCTAAGAAACTTTTTAAAATCCTTTCACCTATTGCCCCGACGCCAATCATGCCTACTTTCATATGATCTCTCCCTTATGTATTAAAAATTTTGAATATTCCTCTTTCGAAAATTATACCGCTTTTTTTAACAGTATGGGGGATTAAAAATAGAAAATCAGTTGATTTAGAGGATTTTCCAATAGAAAAGATTAATATAAATAGTAACAGTATTTGAAAGGATGAGATGATGAATAAAGAAGATCTAAAAATTGTACGGGTGCCTATTCCAACTCCTACATTATGGCCACATACGACAACTAATAGTTATTTAGTTGGAAATGAGAAGGAAACCATATTAATAGACGCTGGCTATGACCAGCCGGAAACAAAAGCAGTACTGGAGCAAGCCCTTATCGATCATGAATTAGCTCAGCCGAAGTCAATTATCTTAACCCACTTCCATAAGGACCATGCACCTGGTGTCCTGCAGCTCACAGAGTGGGAGGCCACGATCTTTTGTCACACAAATGAGAAAGACGATATGTTGCATTCGATTTCTCCGCTGAAGACGCTTAAATTCTTGGAGGACGGAGACCAAATCTCAGTCGCAAATCATACTATTCAGATTTTACATTGTCCGGGGCATACGTCAGGACAATTAAATCTCTATATTCCCGCTACCGGTATTCTAATTGCTGGTGACAATTTCATTGAAAAAGGAACATCATGGATTGGCACACCAGATGGGAATGTTAGCGATTATCTTCAAACCTTAAATAGATTAAAAGAACTTATTATCTCAAAAATCGGTCCAGGACATGGCGACTGGCTGCTCAATCCTTATGAACATATTGATTTCGTCATTGGCAGAAGGCTGCAGCGTGAAGAACAAATCAAATCATTGCTGCAGGAGCATGGTCCATTATCTGCAGAGTCATTAGCGCAAAAAATATATCAAGATCATGTACATCCAAGTATATTAGAGGTAGCAAAACGGACGACTGAAGCACATCTTATTAAATTAGAACAAGATGGGCTAGCCTTCCGAACAGGATCGGATTATCAACTAAAAGATTAATCTATGGGTTTCCCCTGTCGAATTTTCACCAATGCATTTAATGCTAGAACGGTAGGCTTGATCATTTTCAATTTACCTTCTTTATACGCAGCTAATGCAGCTTCAGGGGTAATCCAAAATGCCTCTTCAATTTCATATACATCCGGCATAGGATTTTGTCCCTCTGGAAGTTGGGCAATAAAGAACCGAGTATCAAATCGATAAGGGCTACTCTCTGGAGTGATTTTATGACCCATATATTTGAATTTATTACAATCAAGGATTAGCTGATGATCGCTCATTATATCAAAAAAGGTAATTTTCCCATCGAGCAGGAGTCTGCGGTACTCATTCATGTTTGCGGTCTCCATCTGACAGGGTGAACCGTCCTCCTTTGTAGCAAGATTAACTCCGACTTCTTCGAATAGCTCTCGAGCAGCTGCTACATAATGCGCTGGACTAAACTGATAGCTGTCATTCATATTAATTAATTGGCCAGTTATAACAGGATAATCACTTTTATCCAACGAACCGCCCGGGAACACATAATGTCCAGCTAAAAATTTCATCGTTGCTGGACGCTTGGTTAAAAACACTTTAGTCTCGTTATCGATTAATACAACTGTTGATGCAGGTTTAGGGGTTACATACACATATTTCCCACCTTTCTTTTTACATAGAAAGCTATATTATTATATATTCCTTATCCTTTCGTTTATCCCTTTCTTTAATTTTACAAAACAATTAAATAATTAATGTAGAGTCTACTTTAATCCCTCACTTGACCATTGCCCAAAATCGTATATTTACTAGAGGTCAGCGCTTCCAGTCCCATTGGACCTCTCACATGTAGCTTCTGTGTACTAATGCCTATTTCTGCTCCGAAACCGAATTCAAATCCATCTGTAAATCGAGTGGACGCATTATGGTAAACAGCAGCTGCATCCACATTATTGAGGAATAATGCTGCATTCCTATCATTCTCAGTAATTATTGCTTCAGAATGCTTCGTTCCGTACTGGTTAATATGGACAATCGCCTCTTCAATAGATGACACTACTTTAACACTTATGCTGAGACCCAAATACTCTGCCGCCCAGTCTTGCTCTGTTGCTTGAATCGCTCCATTAAATTTATTGCAAACCGTTTCATCTCCGTGGATACTTACTCCCCTATTCCTTAATACATTCAATAAATTCTCGCCAAATTTCTCGAACCATTTAGAATGAATCACCAGTGATTCGGTTGCGTTACAAACAGATGGGCGCTGTGTTTTTCCATTGATAACAAGTTTTTCTGCCATCCCCTCATCGGCCGTTTCATCAATATATATATGACAGTTTCCAGCACCGGTTTCTATCACAGGTACCGAGGCTTCTTTGATCACTGTATCTATTAATTCCTTACCTCCTCTTGGAATTAATACATCTAGATACTCATTTAAATGAAACAATTCCTTCGCTGTTTCTCTGCTTGTATCCTCGATTAATTGGACGGCCTCAGGGGATATATCACATTGCTCAAGCGCGGTATGAATCGTACGGACCAATGCCCTATTTGATAAAAGCGCAGATGAGCTGCCTCTCAACAGAAGAGCATTTCCTGTTTTCAAAGCAAGGGTAGCAGCATCGATTGTTACGTTTGGCCTTGCTTCATAGATCATCCCGATCACTCCAATCGGCACTCTTTTCTTCTTAATCATTAATCCATTTTCTTTCTCTATTGCTTCGATGATTTCCCCAATAGGATCTTGCAAATCTATTAATTGACTAATTGCATCAGCCATAACCTGAATCCGTTCCTTATTAAGCATCATCCTATCTAATAGGCTATCCTGTATTCCTTTTTGCTTTCCTCTTCGGATGTCTTTTTCATTTTCATAGAGAATGGCTCGCTCGTCCTCAATCAATTGGTCAGCTATTTTCTTCAATGCTTCATTTTTTTGATCAGCAGATAATGTCCCTAACTCATAACTGACTTTTTTAGCCAATTTTCCTTTTTCAATAACCTCGTTCATGCAATGACCCCCTATATGGTTATATTCTTACCCATTTATTCCGATGGATGACTTCGTTCGAAGACAAGTAATATGGTTTATCGTTTATTAAAATGCATTTTTTAAGTTCCTCAGATGAGCAGCTGACTTCTCCTTTACCTATGACCTTATGAGCGGAAACCACCTCCACGACATCCCCTTTTTGGAAATCACCGTTAATTTCATTTACTCCTGCCGGCAATAAACTTTTCCCCTTGAGTAAGATTGCTTCCTCTGCTCCTTTATCTATATAAATTTTCCCCGTTACTTTTGAATGAAAAGCGATCCATTGTCTGCGTGTATTAATCACGGGCAGTCGTTCATTTTCAATATACGTTCCATCACCTTTTCCTTTTATTATATTAATTAATTTTTCTTTCCCAAATTCTTTACCAATAAACACTGGGACACCTAATGAGCAGGCTGTTTTTGCAGCATTTAGTTTTGATTTCATTCCTCCTGTACCGATTTTCGATCCCGAACCCTTTGCAGCCTCTAGAATTTCCTCGGTAATACATTCTAAATAGTCAAACTTTTTCGCACGGGGGTTTACCTTTGGATTGGCATTATAAATACCGTTAATGTCTGTTAAAATTATCAGATGATCTGCATGCACCAAACCGCTTACAAGAGCAGAAAGCATGTCATTATCACCAAATGTTAATTCTTCTACTGAAACCGTATCATTTTCGTTAATAATTGGTAGAATCCTTCTTTCCAATAACTCCATTAATGTTTCATAAGCATTTTTATAACGAAGCCTATCTGAAAAGTCTGATCTTGTTAATAAGATTTGCGCTGGTGTAATTTGATAATCTAAAAACCTTTTCATATAAGCTTGTATTAATAATCCTTGACCTACCGCTGCTGCAGCCTGTTTCCCTTTTAATGTAATCGGACGTGATGAGTAGCCTAATTGAGCAAAGCCTGCTGCTACAGCTCCGGAAGAAACAACAATTACTTCATGGCCTTCTTTCCGCAATTGCGCAATTGCATCAACATGGTCGGTAAACTTCATATCATCAATTTGAGCTTTTTCATTTGTTAGTGAACTGCTGCCGATTTTAACTACTATCCTCATTCTTCCCATACATGACATCCCTCTTCTATTTCTAATAAGAAAAGTGCAAGCGCCTTGCTCACCCTCAGGCTTAGACCATAGCGGGGGTAGGCGCTGGAGCAAGACATTTTCCTAGCTTATAAAAATTTATTCTCTTATCTAAAAAAACACAAAAAAACCCTCTTGTCCTCGTTATTAAGGACGAAAGGGTTTCTCGTGGTACCACCTTAATTGGATGTTTTCACATCCCACTTGACGAAATAACGCTTCGGAAGCGCCGGTGGATTTGCCACCGGACTCGGGAGGAAGGTTCTGCGGATTGCTGTGACGAAATTTTTCAGCTCATAAATTTCGCTCTCTTTTCACATCAAGGACCCGCATACTAGCCCTCCGTTAATGTTCGTTGATTTTTAAATATTATGACTATTTTTTCGTAAAAAGTCAATATAGAAATCAATTAATGTGAAGAAATTTGTTTTTCTGCTGCTTGAATGATTCCATTCTGTTTTAATTGTTGAATTTGATTCTTACTATACCCGAGCGTGGATAAGATGTTTACGGTATTCGCGCCTAGTAAAGGTGGACCCTGAGTCATTTCTGTTGGCGATTGACTTAACTCAAATGGTAATCTCGGCAGCTTAAGGTTTTCAATCTTAGCGTGCGGAAGGTCACTCCACATATTTGTGGCCTTGGTTTGTTCATCCTCCACAACTTCCGAGATCTTTTTTACTTTCGAACTTGGAACACCTGACTTTGCAAGTAACTCCACCCATTCTCCGGCTATTTTTGCGTACAGGATATTTTCGATGGCAGTTTTTAATTCACTTTGGTTTTCAACACGTTTTTGATTGCTGCTGTACCGGGGATCATCCAGCCATTCATCCTTACCAAGGACTGAACATAGTCGTTTAAATAAGGAGTTATTCGATATACCAATCATTAAGTGGGTGTCGCTTGCTAGAAATGCGCCATATGGAGCAAAAGCGGTGTGTCCAGCCCCGTTTTTCTTCGGCTCTTTGCCTGTAGCAAGATACGAAAGCATATGATATCCTGTCCAGAATACGCCAGTTTCATATAATGAGGTAGTGACATGCTGACCTTCACCCGTCTTTTCCTTATGAAGCATTGCAGAAAGTATCCCTACTACACCCCACATTGCGCTTCCTTGATCTAAAATAGATACCGGTACGCGAGCGATTTCTGCTCCTTCTGCACCGTTTATCCCTATGATTCCTGCATCAGCTTGGGCAATCGCGTCATATCCAGGTCTATCACTCAGCGGACCTTCCTGCCCATAAGCGGATAAAGAACAATAAATTAATGCCGAGTTCACCTCTTTTAATCTATTAAAACCTAGCCCCATTTTCTCAGCTTTATTTAAGCGAAAGTTTTCAACAAATATATCTGCATTCTTTACAAGATCATAGACGATTTCCTTGCCTTCGTCCTGCTTTAAATCAATGACGATGGATTGTTTATTACGGTTAATATGGAGAAAGTAAACCCCTTCCCCCTCTATAAAAGGTCCCATTCCTCTTGCATCGTCACCAACATCTGGCCTCTCAATTTTAATGATTTCAGCACCTAAATCTGCCAATACCATTGTTAAAGTTGGACCTGATATATTCGTAGTCACATCAATTACCTTCACTCCAGTTAATGGACCTGCCATGATCATTCCTCCTTATCGAAATGCGGAGGCACCTTACTCAGCCCCGACAAGATTAAGGCAAATCGGGATGTAGGTTGAACTTTACCTTCAGTCCGATTTGACTTAAGACCTCGAGGGGCTAGGTGCCGCAGCTGAGCAATTTTGAGAAAAGAGAGCCTTTATCAGGCTCTCTTTTTATAATTAATAAGATCGCGGTAGACCGAGCACATGTTGACCGACAAAACTAACTACGAGGTTATTGGAAATAGGCGCTATTTTAAAGAGACGGGCTTCTCTAAATTTCCGTTCAATATTATATTCTTTTGCAAACCCATAACCGCCGTATGTATCCATGGCGGCATTTGCTGCACGCCATGTCGCTTCCGAAGCTAAATATTTGGAGATATTAGCTTCCTCCCCGCAGTTAACGCCCTCATCGAAAAGTTCAGCCGCCTTATCTCTCATTAGTTTCGCTGCTTGAATATCCATATAAGCTTGGGAAATTGGAAATTGCACACCTTGATTTTGTCCGATCGGCCGATTAAAGACTACTCGCTCATTTGCATATTGGACTGATTTATCAATAAAATACATCCCATCGCCAATCGATTCTGAGGCAATTAAAATTCTTTCAGCATTCATGCCGCTTAATACATATTTAAATCCTTTTCCTTCTTCTCCAATCATATTTCCAACCGGAATTTCAGCATTCTCAAAGAATACTTCAGTCGTCGCATGATTGATCATTGTATCAATCGGGCGTATTTCAATCTTATCTGCTTGGTCTTTCATATCAAGGATGAAAAGGCTGATCCCGTCCGTTTTCTTTTTCACTTGATCCTTTGGTGTTGTTCTTGCAAGAAGCAGCATCAAATCAGAATGCTCCGCTCTTGAAGTCCAGATCTTCTGTCCATTGACGATATATCGATCTCCTCTGCGCTCAGCAAAGGTTTCAATGCTTGTCGTATCGCTCCCTGCTGTTGGTTCTGTAATACCAAAAGCTTGCAATCTTAACTCACCAGATGCAATCGTTGGAAGAAATCTTTGCTTTTGCTCTTCATTGCCATGACGCAAAAGCGCTCCCATTGTATACATTTGGGCATGACACGCACCGGAATTGCCGCCTGAACGGTTCACTTCTTCTAAAATGATACCAGCTTCCTTCATACCTAATCCAGCGCCGCCATACTCTTCAGGAATTAATACTGACAGCCAGCCTTCTTCAGTTAATGCTTGAACGAAGCCGGTTGGATACGCATCCCTTTCATCCAAGTCACGCCAATACTCTTCAGGAAAGCGTTCACATAAGCTTTTAACGCTTTTCCTGATCATTTCATGTTCTGGATTTGCTGTTGTTTGTGCCATCTCTAGGACCTCCTAATGATATGTTTTTATCTCCCTTGCCAAGCCGGCTTTCTTTTTTCATTAAAGGCATATATTCCTTCTAATCTATCTTCAGAATTTGCACATTTATAATAGGCTTCCAATTCTAGCGCGATGCCAGTTGATAGATTTGCATCTGCTCCTTTATCAACGACTTTCTTCAATGCTTTTAAGGATAATGGAGCATTATCTGCAATGCTCTCAGCTAATACCAGCGTCTCTTCTAGCAAAGAATTTGCAGGGAATACATGGTTAACCAAACCATACGACTTGCTCTCCTCAGCAGAAATCCGCTTGCCCGTAAACAATATTTCTTTGGCAATGGCTATGGGCATCACTCTTGTTAACAGCTGAGTTCCGCCTATGCCGGGAATGAGGCCTAATTTCGCTTCAGGTAAACCTAGAAATGCATTTTCTGAAGCTGTACGAAGGTCACAGCTAAGCGCGATTTCTAATCCGCCGCCTAATGCGTAGCCATTGATTGCACAGATAATAGGGTATGGGAATTCTCTTAGCTTTTCGGTAACTTCTTCAAAATAGTCATGCTGTCTTTTCCAGTCCTCTTGTGTCATTCCATTTCTTTCTTTTAGGTCGGCACCTACACAGAAGCTTTTCGTACCTTCGGCAGTTAGCACCAGTACACGGATCTCATTATCATATTTTAATTCTGACAAAGCATTGATTAACTCAACCGCCATTTTAGTATTTAGCGCATTCATCGATTGTGGTCTGCTGAGTGTAAGAACAGCGACAGCTTCGTTTTTTCTTGCTTTTTCCAGTTTAATGGTTTCATAGGTTTTAACAGTCATTCTTAGATCCTCCATTCTTATTTATCAGCTTGGAACCGGATACCGCCGCGTACTTTTTCCTGCCTTTACGACTTGCCCAGGCAAGTCATGACCTAGAATTTCCTTTAATTTCATAGAAGCCTGAATAAGACCATCCAAGTCTATATTTGTTTGGACACCCATTTCATCCAGCATATGTACAACATCCTCTGTACACACGTTCCCTGTTGCTCCTGGGGCAAATGGACAGCCTCCAATGCCTCCAAGGGAAGAGTCGAATATTGTTATTCCTGCTTCTATGGCTGCATTGATATTTGCCATTCCCATTCCCCGGGTATTATGGAAGTGGCATGCAAATTCAAATGACTTCCATTCTGCAGATACTTGCGTCATTAAATCGTAAACCTGCTTGGGGTTTGCCATACCAGTCGTGTCAGCATAGGTAATTCTTTTAATTTCGTATTGCAGCAATTCTTCGGTGATATTCATGATGTGCTGTGGAGCGATTGTCCCTTCAAAAGGACATCCAAATGATGTGGCTAGTGCAATGTGAAGGCTGATATCGTGATCAGTTGCATATTGAGCTAATGTTTTTAAAGTTCCCAGTGATTCCTGGGTAGATTGTCTAACATTTTGCAAATTATGTGTATTACTGGCAGAAAAGACAAAGTTGACTGTACGAACGCCCATTTCTTTTGCTCGTTCCAGTCCTTTTAAATTAGGAATTAATGCGACAAGCTTTTCTTCTTTATTCTCTTGGATTTGCGCAAAGAGCTCGCCAGAATTAGCCATTTGAGGAACCAGTCTTGGATGAACAAATGAGCCAAACTCTATCTCAGGGACATTTGACCTCTTAAGTAAATGATAAATAGTCATCTTTTCCTCTACTGAGAGGATTTTTGATTCCAGTTGAAGACCGTCTCTTAACCCCACTTCATTAATGGTTACGCTGCTTGCAAGCCTCACCCTTATCTCCCCTCCCTACAACTCTATAAATATAGGATACTGTATCCAATATTCAATTTCAACATTATTATGAATTTTCCAATATAATTTATACATTAGTTTTGCAGGATTTCTGAATCCATTGATTTCAATAACCCATCTATTGCAGTTTGGGGAATCTGATCCCAATCTGCTACATTTTCAAACCATTGATCAATCGACTCATCAAATCCTTCGCTTTCATTCGTATTAATATAACGATGATAATAATGGAGCAATAAGTATAACTTACGGTAACTTGCATTTTCTTGAATATCGTAATCAGCTTCAATTAATAGGACAGCTAATGCACAAAGATGATATAGCTTATTCATAAATCTTTTGGCACTAATCTCTTGTGAAGCGTGATGATTTTTTTTGACTTTCTCAATTTCCTCTTTTAATTTCAACATTTCATCCGTACAAAGCTTTGCTGCTTTTTTTACGTGTGATGAAGTTAGTTCTGAAAGAATAGATTCGTATTCTTCCATTAATAATTGCCCTGATTGATTTTTGCGAATGGCTCTCAATACGTCCAAGGCTACGATATTCGTTGTCCCTTCCCAAATGGAACCTAGATGGGCATCACGGACAAGCTTTGGATTCACCCATTCTTCAATATAACCATTGCCGCCTCTAATCTCCATTGCTTCAGCTGCCACATACCTCGATCTTTTACAAATATATCCTTTTAATAAAGGAGTCAGCATTCTTAATAACCCTTTTGCTTGCTGTTGACCTCCATCTGCTTGATCAAAAATATTTGCAGTATAATAAATCATAGACGCAGCCACTTCAGTATCAAGCAGCAATTCAAATAGGTTTTCTTTCATTAAAGGCAAATCAGCCAGCTTCTGTGTAAATGCTTTTCTGCCTCTAGCAGTGTATAAGGCCTCTAAGTAGCTTCTTCTCATAATAGCTGCAGAACGAACAGCGTTGGATAATCGCGATGAATTGACCATCGACATCATTTGTTTAAAGCCATTCTCTATTTCACCAACAAGATAACCTTCTGCACCTTCAAAGCTTACTTCACCAGAAGCCATATCTTTTGTTCCTAATTTATCTTTCAATCGGTTTATATTGTATTTATTTCTTTCGCCATTTGCCAGTTTTTTAGGAACTAAAAACATCGCCAGCCCTTTGGTACCAGAAACCGCTCCAGCTGGTCTTGCCAGTACCAATGCCACATCTGCTGTTACATTGGAACAGAACCATTTATCGCCTGTCAATAACCAATTGTCACCGGACTTTTTTGCCGATAAAGTGTTTTCACCTACGTCTGAGCCACCCTGCTTTTCAGTCATAAACTGTGCAGCAGTCCAATAGGTATCTTTATCTGTACTGATTAATTTAGGCAAATACACATCCTTAAGTTCATCACTTCCATATTCCTTTATAATCTTTGCAGCTGAATCCGTCATGCTCATTGGACAGCATAATCCAAATTCAGCCTGTGCAAATAAGTACCAGAATGAATACTTTAGTACTCTATTGAAAGAACGATTACGGCCCATCACGCCTGGTCGATGACTCATGGCGACAAGTCCAAAATCTATATATCCTATCTCCTCCATGCGCTGGTAAGATGGATGAAACTTGACTTCATCCACCCTATCACCGGATTTATTATATGTAATCAATTCAGGCGGATGTCGATCAGCTTCGCGCGATAAAGCATCAAGTTCGTTACCTGCAACCGAACCTAATCTGCTTAAATCTTTACTAATTGATTCATAATCTTCCTTAGCGTATAGCGACAGCAAAAAATTCATATTAGGATCAGCTTTAAGGTAATTAATCCCAACAGGTTCAGGCATTCCGCCCAGCTTGGCTTCAGGATCTGGAACCATAAAACGGTGATTCATGGACATAACCCCCTGCTAATTGTTTTATTTCCCTAAAAACATAGGATTTCTTTTAGTGAAAAAAGCATCGACTCCTTCTTTAAAATCATTCGTTTGAAAACAAATCCCTTGTGCTTGCGCTTCCATCTCAAGAAACATTTTAAGCTGAACATTCATATGCTCATTCATTAATTTCTTTGTCATGCCAATGGATAAAGGCGATTTGGCTGCTAATCTATCAGCTAGGGCAATAGCATTTTTAATTAAATCCTCCTGTGTCGATAATTGATTGACGATACCAAGCTTATGCGCCTCTTCTGCCGTGACACGATCACCTAAAAACATTAGTTCTTTTGCTTTTTGATGGCCAATAATTAAAGGCAGAAAATGAACAGCTGCAAAATCCGGCACTAAGCCGACATTCACAAAGCTTTGCACAAAGAAAGCTTTATCTGAAACAATCGACAAATCGCATAGCAGCATAAGGCTAAATCCTGCACCTGCTGCAGCTCCGTTAACGGCAGCAATGATTGGCTTTTCTATCTCTAAGATTTTCATAATCAATTGGTGTGACTTTTGCAATCGCTTTCTTCCTTCTATTGCAGATAGACTGCTTAATGCACTTAAATCTCCTCCAGCAGAAAAGGCTTTGCCTTTCCCTGACAGAATAATACATTTAACCTCAGGATCGGCTTCAGCTACTTCCAACGCTTGAAGGAGCTCCATCCGCATCTCCATTCCTAAAGCATTGCGGACATCAGGTCTATTTAAATAAATAATTTTCGTGCTTCCGACTACTTCTATTTCTATATACTGATAGCTCATAGAAAGTCCTCCTCATGTATGAGATTTCCTTTTAGTTTTTCAAATTCAGCTTTCCACTTTTCCTCTGTAGTCAGTGTGATGCTCAATATAATCAAATATTTCCTGACCTACACTATTCTTTCTCCCTAGTTCAATTTCTTCAACGATATGCGCGACTAGGCCTACTGCTCTTGACGCAACAGCAAAGGACTTCACTACTCGGTAATCGATGTCCATATCTGCCATAATGGCTCCAATTGCTCCAACCGCGTTTAATGTGATCGTTTTCCCTTTTTGCTCGCAAAATTGACGATGTATCTCTAAAAGAAGCTTAGAGTTTTTACCATAAAACCCTAATTCTTCGGCAATTTCAAAAAGCTTGGTCGTACGCGGATCCTCAGGCTTATGAATTGGATGACCGAATCCAGGAAGCTGCTGCCCGCTTTCCTTTCTATCTTTAATAATGATTGAAGCGAGTTCTTCCAAAGAATAGGTATCCCCGAATTTCTCAAACGCATGGTGCAGCATTTCAGCGACATATTCCATCGCTCCTAAATAGACGGTACCGGCCCCAAGCAAACCTGCTGCAACTGCTGATTGAACTGATTCAGGTGCACCCAAATAGGTTAATCTTGTAGAAATAGAGCTTGGTGTAAATCCATGTTCACAAATGGCAACAAGCAAGGCGTTTAACATTTTAGATTCATTTTCTGTTGGTTTACGATGCATGGCCCCAAGAAAAGCCATATCTGCTAAAGTAATATTTCCGATCAAATCCTCTGTTAAGTCATAGCCATGAACAAATATTTTATCTGGTTCAGATTTACCAATTTTCGTTTGAAATTCCATGTATAGATCCTCCCACTATTATTTTTTAATAATCGCAAAAGTTCCTAGTGCAGTCCCTACAATTTCTCCCTTATCATTGAAAACTTTAGACTCTACATACTGAATGCGATTTCCTTTATTAATTGTTTTTGCTTCAGCATATAAAGCCCCTTCTTTTACCGGTGCAATAAATTGAGTGGTTAAAGAAACTGTCGCCACCTTCACATCTCGTGATGATCGAATGACTACCCCAATAATGGAATCCAAAATGGAAGCAATTGCTCCACCATGCATGACTTGATTGGAGTTTAAAAGAGATTCTTTTACCGGCATTTTGATAACGGCTTCTCCTGGCTCAAGCCGATCCATTGTAATACCGAGCAATTTCCAAAATGGTGAATCCTCAAATTCATTTGTCAGCCACTGTAAATAATCACTGGTCACTTCCATTCTTTCACCCCCGCAGCCTAGTTTCGTACAGAAACTGGATCCTGACTATTCTCTTTCCATACGATGATTCCATCTAATGCTGCAACTCCCATGCCTTCATCGAATACCCAAAGAGGATTAATATCCATCTCAGAGATCTTCCCGTTAGAGCTGCTAGCAAAATGGGACACCCTTACTAATACATCCACCAATGAGCTGATATCTCTTTTTGAACCACCCCTCACTCCTTCAAGTAAAGGATAACCCTTTAGTTCCTTTAACATTTCTAAGGCTTCACCTTTATCAAGAGGTGCTTTTCGAATGGAAACATCCTTTAATACCTCTATAAATATCCCACCAAGTCCACAGACAATTAAAGAGCCAAATTGCGGATCATCTTTTACGCCAATGAACATTTCCAGTGCGTCATCCAATATCATCTCTTCCGCCAGCACACCTTCTATTCGAGCAGTTGGGTTATACGCATGAACAGATTGTAAAATATCTTCATATGCTTGTTGGAGCTGTTGCGCATTTTGGATATTTACTTTGACACCACCGGCATCCGTTTTATGAAGCACATCCTCCGAAATAACTTTACAAACCACGGGATAATTCAATGCTTCTTTAATTTCAGATAATTGCGATTGATCTTTTATCATTTTACCCTCAGGAACTCTGACGCTTAATTTAGTTAGTTCTTCCTTCACCCTTACTTCCGTCCAAACACCTTGCACATCCTCTAATTGAAGCGCGGTGATTTCTGGTATCAATCGCTCATTAGAAACTCCATTTTTGACAAAGTGTGAATAATTAACCAAATGCTTCAAAGCCAGCATCGTTTTATAAGAGGTAGCATAAACAGGTACCCCAGCTTTTTGCAGAACCTCTCTTCCTTTACCAGTCAGTTCCTGCGTGCCAGTAATGGTAACTAAAATGGGTTTATCCGTTTTTTGGTCAATGTCGATAATTTGCTGACAGATTTTAAAACCTAGCTCTCCTCCGAATGTCGTTTGAAATACAATGGCATCCACTTCGTCATCATCGATCAATATTTCAAGTGTTTCAGTTAAAATATGCTGTTCTTTTAAAGCTTGAGCTGTAACATCTATCGGATTTAGGGCAGAACCGTATGGCGGAATGAGCTTTTTCACCTTTTCTCCCGTATTTGAAGAAAGAGGAACCATATTCAAGCCAAGCTCTTCACTATAATCAGCCATGGCGATTCCTGCTGCACCCGAGTTCGAAATCGTCACAATGCGGTTCCCTTTTGCTCTTTTCCCACGGCTGAAAACCTTCATAGCGTCAATCATGTCGTCTACATCGTTGACCGTAATAAGGCCAAATTGTTTGGCAACCGCTCTAAAGGCTTCATCTGATCCTGTCAGGGATGCCGTATGGGATAAAGCAGCTTGCTGGCCTAATTCAGAACGGCCAGCTTTCAGCAAAATAACAGGTTTGTTCAATTGTTTTGACGATTCTGATATTTTAATCAACAATTCCCCATCAGGTATGCCTTCAAGATACCCTGCGACTACCTTAGTCTCAACATCTTCAAGCATATATTCAATACAATCAAGCGAATGGATATCCATTTGATTTCCGGTATTTACAATATAGGAAAAGCCTATATTCTCTTCCTGTGCCAGACCAAATAACGAAAATCCTATTGCTCCGCTTTGGGAGGCAAAGCCAACATTACCCGCGTTAAAACCGACCTTGGTTTCAAATGATGTAGCGAATCCCATCGGAATACCGTCCTTCACATTTAGCAGCCCTACACAGTTTGGTCCAAGAATATGAATGCCTGCTTGCTGAGCCTTTGCCAAAACCTTTTCCTGTAATGCCATTCCCTCTTCGCCCACCTCAGCAAAGCCGGAACCAAACAATACTAAATGATGCACACCTTTCTCTTTACAATCATCGAGGATTTGCAGCATGCGCTTTGATGATACCGCAATTAACGCGACATCCACTTCACCGGGTATTTCCAAAATCGACGGATAGCATTGGATTCCTTCAATATCGTTGTATTTAGGATTAACAGGGTAGATTTTTCCTTTGTATTGATGACTCAGCAAGTTTTTCATTGGTTTGCCACTAATGGAAGTAAAATCTTTGGAAACACCGACAATAGCAATTGAACTTGGGTTCAATAAACGGTTAATGGCTTCAATTTTTGACATTGTTATACCTCCTGTCCTTTATCTGAATCTATAAATGTGTTAGAAGCCTTCTTTTTATAAAAGAAAAATATAAACGATAAAACAATTCCAGTAACTGGGAAGTACCATAATGGTACAAACATAAATAATCCAAGAATGAATAGGAATATTCTTTCAACAGCCTTTAATTCACCTGCACCAAGTAAATAACCCTCTAAAGCAAAAGCGATTACTGAGATGCCGATGATCGCCAAAATAATACTGATTACAGTATCCATTGGATCGCCGCGTCCGATTAATATCGCTGGGTTATAAATCATGAAAAATGGAATGATGAACTTAACAGAACCGAGCTGTACTGACTGAAAGGCGGTTTTCATTGGACTTGCTCCTGCGATGCTTGCTGTAGCAAATGCTGCTAAAGCTACAGGCGGTGTAATATATGAAACGGTTGCCCAATAAACAACATATAAATGGGCTGCTATGGGATCCACGCCAACTGCCACAAGAGCAGGTGCCATGATGATAGCTAAGAATACATACACTGCAGAAACGGTCATACCCATCCCTAATATAAAACAAGTTAATGCACCGCCAATTAGAATGAGGAAGGTATTATCTCCAGCAGCTGCAACTAATTCTCTGGAAAATGAGAACGATACACCTGTGGCTGATAATGCACCGACAATGAACCCAACCCCAGCAATAATAACGACAATATCTGTCAACACTTTTCCCATCTCAACAAACATATCTAAAAATTGCTGTTTATTCATCCTTGTTTGCTTCTTAATCATGGCAATTATGAGTAGCACCGCACTTGCATAGTATGGAGCCTGACCTTCTGAATTTAACACTGCCAAGAAAAAGATCATTATAAGGATGGCAAAGATATAATACCAGCCCTCTTTTAATGTTTTCCAAAAGGAAGGAATTTCTGATTTCGGCATTCCTTTTAATTTGTTTTTTGCTGCATAGCCATCAATCTGAATATACAAGCCCCAGTAATATAAAAATGCCGGAACTGCGGCAGCTAAAGCTATTTGATAGTACGGCACCCCTATAAAAGAAGCCATAATAAAGGCGGCTGATCCCATAATAGGCGGTGTGATTGTTCCACCTGTCGAGGCGGTTGCTTCAATAGCTGCTGCATAATGAGGCTTATAACCAGTCTTCTTCATCGCTGGTATCGTCATCGCGCCAATGGTCACAGCATTAGACACTGCACTTCCGCTTAACATTCCAAAGAATGCACTTCCTACAACTGCAACCTTAGCTGATCCTCCACGCGTCCTGCCGAATAGCGAAAGTGCTAAATTGAAAAAGAAGTCTCCTCCGCCAGTACGTGTGATGACCACCCCAAAAACTAAAAACCCTAGTAGTAAATTACCGATTGTCGTATATGCGATACCGAACACACTATTAGAACTCATAATATGATTTCTTGCTAGCGTTAGAAAGTCATATGATTGACCTTGCAAAAACCCAATTGGGATATTGGATGCAATTAAGGGGTATAAAGAAATCACTAAACAAATGGCTGATAAAACTAAGCCACCCGTTCTCCTTAACGCTTCTAATAATAGCGCCCATAAAAGAATGCTAAAAATAGTTGGAATGATCGGGGCAGTCCAGTCCCAGCCCTCAGTGATAATTCGCTCGCCATTCAAACCGATATAAAAAGTGATAATCATTGTTATTGCAAAAAACAAAATATCGTACCATTTCACACTCAAATGTGTTTTCTTCGCCGGAAAAATGATGAAGGCAATAGGCAGAAAACAAGATAACAAGAAAATAAGATAAGCATTTTGAATCGGATTAATCCCGAATAATTCTAAATAAAAAAGCATATTTACCGATAGAAAAATTCCAATCGCAGTTGAAATCACAATGACAATCTTCCAAAAGGAATTCAGCCTTCCAGTTTTCATAATTTAATCCTCCCAACATCCCCTGATTCGATTCCGTGGAAAATATCGCATGTCATACCAGCACTTTTATGCCATTATCTATTTAACTAGTTCTGCCTTTCTCTCTAACCAGTATTCTTTGAATTCCTTATCAGATAACTCTTGTTCTGCTGCTTCCTCTACTACTTGATTCCAGGCATTTCTCATTTCACTATATCTTTCAATCAAAGCATCATTTTTCGCTTGTTTTTCTTCATCCCATAATCCTTTTTCCTTCAGGAACTTGATTGTACCGTCGTGGAAAGGAATCCCTTTTGGATCGGTTAAAACCTTATCCTTAGAGTAGAGAACTAAATTAGGCATGGCATCTTTATATTGATCGAATGACTCATCCATCGCTTTGAGTAATCCATAAACGGTGTCCTCATCCAATTTTGCATATCCGCCAATTACATACCCGTGACCCATTATATCCATTTCTTCTTCCATTCCAGCCCCGTTGCTAATGCTATATGAAAATAACCAAGGAGCAGTTTCTTCAACATGATCCCAGCCCTCCGTATCACTTGGGTCCATTTCAAGCCAGCGGATGCCCCCTTTACTATGTGCTTCAACCATGGAAGAAGCGGTTGGGTTAATTCCAGCTACATCAATTTGACCTTGAACAAGTGCCTCTCCTTGGCCGGAATAGGAAGTGATCTTTACTGGTTCGACATCATCCCAAGTTAACCCGGCAAATGCCAGCATGGCTTCATTTTTTATGTTCACAGATGTATTCCCTGCGATAACAGGAATTCTCTTTCCTTTTAAATCATGCAATGTTTTAATATCTGAATTTTTACGAACAGCAAATCCAAACTGGCTGATGGGTGCCCAGTAGGCTCTCACATCCTGCGGTCCCCAATCCTTTGAGGTGAATTCTTCAATTCCTTCAAAAGCTAATTGAATTTCATCCCCTACTTTACCGATTGATGCAATCTCTCTTTGTAGCGGGACCATCCTTCCAACCCCGCTTGCAGATGGGAGCATTCTGATTTGGGAGTCATGGTTTTCTGTCAACGCATTTGCAATAGCTGACATTTCCGCATAGCCACCGGAACCAACATCATAAACACTCCAAGTCATTTGATGTGGCAATCCATTCTCATCTACCTTTGTAGATGTTTCTGAGCTACATCCTGCTGCCAAAATCATGACCATGAGAAACACAAAGAAGTATTTTACCTTTTTCTTTCTCATTTCATTTCCTCCATTACCTTGTTTATTCTGTTTAGCAGCTAGCCTTTGCTTTAAATCATGACGGATATAGAAATCGCTTTCAAAAAATCAATTGAAAAATTAAGCATTATCGATCGATTATTTTTAACTGATAGGCTGAAACTTAGGTAAAGTAAATTCTCCTTCATTAACAAAAACGACTTCTACCTGCTGATCACATTGAATGTTATTTACATCAACATTGATGATATTGCTCATCATCCGGACGCCTTCCTCTAATTCTATTAATGCGACGGCATAAGGAGCGTCATCCTTAAATGCTGGGCCTCCTCCTCTGCGAGCAATCGTAAAGGAGTATACCTTTCCTTTTCCTGAAGACTCCACCCACTCTATTTGCTCTGAGGAGCAATGAGGGCAGATGATTCTAGGGTAAAATATATGCTTTGAACAACCGTTGCATTTTTGTATAAGTAATTTTTCTTCCTTACACCCTTCCCAGAACCTATAGGAGTCTCCATCAGGAACAGGCTGTGGCTTTATAAGCTTTTCCAAATTCAATCCCTCCCTAAAATAACGACTGATGTTGAAGATAACGTACCGCCTGTGCCATTCACTAGACCGATATTTGCCTCTTTTACTTGTCTCTCGCCACATTCACCGCGAAGCTGCCTAACCGCTTCTATTAAAAGAAAAATCCCATACATTCCGGGATGAGCATATGACAGTCCACCACCATTAGTATTCATTGGAAAGTCTCCCCCAGGCGCTGTTCTTTGATTTTTAATAAAATCGCCACCTTCACCAGGTTTACAAAATCCTAGTGATTCCAATGTCAGAAGGACAGTAATCGTAAAAGAATCATAGATTTGCACAAAATCGATTTCTTCATGCGTCACACCTGCCATTTCAAAAGCCGTTTTACCAGATATAGCCGCAGATGTAACGGTTAAATCAGGCATTGCCTGTATCGACCAATGACTATGTGATTCACCTTGGCCAAGCACCCATACAGGCTTCTTGCGGCAGTCCTTCGCTCTTTCTGGAGAAACGATAATGAGAGCACCCGCTCCATCTGTCACTAAGCAGCAGTCTAACAGGTGTAGGGGGTCACAAATCATTGGTGAGTTCAAAACATCTTCAACTGTAAGTGGATCCCTCATCGTCGCATTCGGATTTAATTGCGCCCATTTTCTTGTTGCGACAGCAATTTCTGCAAGATCCTCTGACTTTGTGCCATATTCATGCATGTGACGATTAGCCGCCATTGCATAGGATCCAGCAGGGCTAGGCAAACCAAACGGTGTTTCATACTGTGCAGTTAATACTGGCGGTCTTCCCGCTAATGATCTCGATTTCTCCGAACGCTGGGTACTACCATATAAAATAAGGGCAACTTCACATAAGCCTGCTTTAATTGCAGCAGCGGCATGGCCCACATGCGCTTCAAACGCAGACCCGCCAATTTGGGTTGAATCCGTATATTTAGGGCTGATGCCTAAATATTCAGACATAACAACAGATGGAAAGGACCCAACACCCGGTAGCCCCCAAAGACCTGCTACAAAGATGCCATCCACATCATCCTTTGTCAGACCTGCATCCTCTAGAGCCCTTTTTGCTGCAATCGCTTGAATTTGCAGAACGGATTGACCGTCCTTTACCTTCCCTTTTTCCAGCTCTACATCGCCAACGCCTACGATAGCAGCGGACCTTTTTATAGACATGTTAGCACCTTCCTTTTCTACAATTAATTATGGTATTGTAAATCTTTACTCTCTGCCGTTGGAAGAAGGCTCTGTTGAATATATGCTTCCATCAAGGCAGGATGTGTTAAATGATAAAGTTGGAACATCGATGCTTTATACCAGAAATGAATGCTTTCCTCCCAAGTGAAGCCCATACCGCCATGGAGCTGAATAGAATCTTCGCAAATCTTTTTGTACATATTTGTATTAAAATAGCGACTGGATATTATATTCAACCATGTAGCTTTATCTGTTTTTCCATCAATAGAGTTGATATAGATGCTGTAACTACGTGCTTTTTCTATTTCAACCTTCATTTCCGCTATCATGTGCTTGACAGCTTGAAAAGATCCAACCGCTACACCAAACTGCTTCCTTTCTGTGACATAATTAACTGTCCGAGCGAGAACTTCATCAGCACCGCCAATGATTTCCCCACTGATTGAAGTGAAATAGGTTAATAGGGTAGCA
The DNA here is from genome assembly GCF_030813235.1 of Cytobacillus purgationiresistens. Taxonomy (GTDB): domain Bacteria; phylum Bacillota; class Bacilli; order Bacillales; family Cytobacillaceae; genus Cytobacillus; species Cytobacillus purgationiresistens. The sequence goes on from NZ_JAUSUB010000005.1 coordinate 104,228, forward strand.
TAAAATAAATTTTCCAAACCCTTCTCCGAAAGGATGTCTTCCTGGCCAATCTTCACATTCTGCAATTCAAGCAATCCTTGAGGCTTAGATAGATCAACTGATTTCTGCGATGTAATTTTCACGCCATTGACACTCGTATTTACAATGGCAACAGATAATTGATCCTCGTTATTTGTAAATGGAATGAAGACAACATCAGAATTTTGCAAAAACTGAAGTTGGCTATAACTGCCTGTTAATGTCACCTTACCTTCTTCATTTGAATTGATCAGCTCAGGCCAGTTGAATTTCACAGTTCCTCCCTGATCAGTCAACGAAGGAAGAATGGCTGTGGCTAGCTTTTCTCCAGCAATAATATCTAATAGTAATTCATTTTGTTTCTCTGATAATGTCAATTGGCTTAATAAAGGAACAATCATTCCAGCTGTAAGTGAAAACGGACCAGGAAAAAGTGCCCCGCCAATCGATTCAGATAAATACATTAAATCAAGAGAATTCACTTCCTCGAGTGTTTGAAATTCACCTTGAGCGAGTATGGCAAGCCATCCGTTATCAGCTAGCTTCTTCCATTTATCTTTTGAAAAGCCATCCTTAGTCTCTGCAATTTCAACAAAGGTTTCAAACGGCATTTCTTTCTTTAATAAAGAATTAAGCGCTTTTTTTAACATGACCTGCTGTTCAGAATAACGATATTCCATTCTACCTGCCCCCTTTAGAACTTGGTAAGCCTAAAGATTTTGCGATAATATTCTTTTGGACTTGTGTAGTACCTGCATAAATCGTTTCAGCACGCGAGAGCAGGAACTTTTCCATCCATACCTCATGCTTCCCCTTCACTAAAGACTCTTCTCCAAGTAATTCCAGGCTCGTATTCAACAGATCCTGGTGTCCCTCACTCCATGTTAGTTTTGCGATCGCCGGCAGTACACCAGTATCATCTCCTTGCGAAATAAGAGCAATATTGCGCAAGCAAACACTTTTAAGTATTTCACATGATAGATAGGATTGAACCAGCTGGGTTTGCAATTTGCTGCCTTTGACATAGGCTTTACCTAAATCTATTTGTTCTGTAAAAAGGGAAAGAAGCTGTTGGAATTCCTGCTGCATTTTCAGCGACCTTTGTGCAAAATGAATCCCTCTTTCATTGGACAAGGCAAAGTTAGCCATTTCCCAACCATTATTCAACTCACCAACCACATCTGCTTTTGGAACAATTGCATCATCCATAAATACTTCTGCAAGCTCTGTTTCACCAGCAATATTCTTAATCGGCCTTACAGTTACTCCTTTTTGTTCCATATCTAAAATCATTAAGCTTATTCCTTTGTATCTTGAATCTGCCGTTCTAACGAGCACATAACATTTATTTGAATAAGGAGCATATGAAGTCCATACTTTCTGTCCATTCAGCAGAAAATAATCTCCTTTATCCTCAGCCTTTGTTTGCAGTCCCGCCAAGTCAGATCCTGCGTTTGGTTCCGAAAATCCTTGACACCATATATCTTCATGTTTCAGCATCCTAGGCAAATAATGCTTCTTCTGTTCCTCAGTCCCATATTTTATTAAGGTTAAGGCAAAAATACCAATTCCATTCGAGTTCAGCACTTCTGGGGCATTTATGCTGACTAGTTCTTCTATATAAACTAGCTGTTGCTCAATGCTCAAGCCTAACCCGCCGTATTCCTCTGGCCAGGATGGTGCAACCCATCCTCCTTCTGCAAGCATTTCCCCCCATTGCTTCCGCCTTTGCACCCATTCTTCACCAGTAACTTCTCGATTCCACTCTTGTGGGAAATGTTCCTCAAGCCATGATCGAAATGAACCTCTAAACTCTTCTGCTTCTTGTGAATATGTAAAGTTCATTATTATCCCTCCATTTCCTTAGATGGTAATCTTGCTTCGAAAACACCAGAGACCTTCACTTCTCCTGTTTCATTTACAGCTTTTACTTCACCGATAATTAGATTATTTTCTTCTTTCTTAAGAACTTTCCCGATTACATGGATTTGCTCCCCAGGATACGTCATCTTTTGAAAGCGAACACGGATGGACTCGATATTTTTTCTTTCAATCCATGACGTGACACCTTGGGAAGCCATGCCCATAATCAGCATGCCATGTGCAATAATCCCAGAGCCTGCCTCCTCCCCGACTTCTTCAACTGTATGCAATGGGTTAAAATCACCTGACGCTCCTGCGTATTTTACGAGCTGAACGCGTGAAATCGGGTCCTTAGTTAAGGCAGGAAACGGTGAATCCACATCCGCATCTTCGTAATATTTCAGCAATCCTCTTCACTCCCTTTAAAGGTTAATGACGTTCAATCGTTACATTTGTAGAGATCGCAACGATTTCACCTGTTTGATTTTGATATTCAAATTCTAATGTAATCAAATTCATAGCACCTGTAGAGCCTTCTTTAATTTTCACATCCGCCACTTTTCCAGTTACTGTTAGGATGTCTCTAGCATAGATGGGCTTTAAAAATTTATATCCTTGTTCTCCATGAAGGATTTTCACAGGGTTCAGATGAAGAATCTCACATTTCTCCATAAAGCTATAACCGCCCCACATGTCAATCACCTGTAGAAAGGTTAATGGAATGGGAATGCCATCATAACCTTCCTGTCTTGCCACAGCTTCATCAAAATAGATCGGATTCAAATCTCCGATGGCTTCAGCAAATTCCTTGATTTTCACCTGATCCACTGAATAAGTATATGGAGCAAGCTCTAACCCTATTAAATCTATAACAGTTGACATCTCTCCCGCACCTCACTTTTAATAACTAGGAATCTATTGTTTTATCACATGAACCTGCCGCCCGTTACTTCCAAAACATTCCCTGTCATATAATCAGCATAATCAGAGCTTAGAAATATTACAGCTTTTGCAATATCCAGCGGCTCACCGACTCTTTGCATCGGAATTTCTGCAATTTTAATTTCTCTTACTTTTTCAGGAACTGCTCTTGTCATATCTGTATCAATGAATCCCGGTTGAACAGCATTCACGTTGACTTGGAATTTAGCAAGCTCTTTTGCTGCCGCTTTCGTCATGCCAACAATACCAGCCTTTGCACCGGCATAATTGACTTGGCCCATATTCCCAACCTTACCGGCAATCGAGGATATATTAACGATTTTTCCTTTTTCCTGCTTTCTCATATAGGCTCCAGCTGCCTGCATACAAAGAAAAGTGCCTTTCATATGAACTGCCAGCACCTGATCAAATTGTTCTTCAGTCATTTTATGTAGCATAGCATCCCGTGTAATACCTGCATTGTTAACGAGGATATCTAAATCTCCAAAAGTATCAATTGCTGATTGAACAAGTTGGTTAGCGCTTACCTTATTTGCTACATCCACCTTTTGAGCGAGTCCCTTTCTGCCTAACTTCTCCACTTCTTTAACAACTGTCACAGCAGCTTCCACATTTAGATCTCCAACAACAACATCTGCTCCATGTTGAGCAAATAACAAAGCAATTTCTCTGCCAATACCTTGACCAGCCCCAGTAACGACTGCAATTTTTCCTTCAAGATTCATTTCTTTCTCCCCTTTTTTTAAAGCCTTTTTGTTTTATGGTAAGGGCTTTCATTTTATAAATAAATTTTATATAATAAAAAATTTTTTGTCAATAAAAATTAGAAAATTTAGATTTGTTTAACAGTTAATAAAAAAACTTCCTGATCTTATGTCATTTTCTGAGATAAGATTAGGAAGTCGGCGTATTCTTTTAAAAGATAAGAAAGAATAAAATTTATAAATTAGCAAAATGTCTAGCTCCAGCGCCTACCCCTCTTTGGTATAAGTCCATCCTCCCAGAAAGGTAAAGAACACCTTTCCGCGAGGCTCGTCTTATGCTATGGCTGAGGGTGAGCAAGGCGACCCGCGCTTTTCTATGTAAACGGCACTCTTCCGCCTAGTTTATAACTTATTTCGTCTGCTACTTTTTTTATTCTTTCTCCCATTCTTACTGCTTCTTCACCCTTCAACTGCGTCGTCATTCCTACAAGCGCGATCGACATTTCCACTGTTTCCCTATTATTAAAAATCGGGGCAGCAACCCCTGCAATTCCTTCAATATATTCCCCAAATGCAATGGCATATCCTTTTTCACGCACTTCTTTAAGCTCTTCCTTTAAATTGCTTATCTCTTCCTCTGATAAAGGTCTGAGTCCATCATTCATTCGAATCAGTTCATCTGACTCATCTTCATCCATAAAAGCGAGTAGGCTTTTACCATAGGCGCCATCCACAACAGAAAAATGTCGTCCAACAGAAACATTGATTCCGAATTGCTCAGCCTCCACCTTAGAGATAATGGTTGATTTCTTCTGACCTATCCGGTTAACTAGAAAGCTTGTAAGCCCTGTTTCCTCGGTAATTTCCTCCATATACGGCTCTATGACAGATAAATCAAGGATATTTTCCTTCGCCCTTTCGCCCAGAACAACTAAATAGGGACCAAGACTATACCTTTTTGAGCTTTGATCATAGCGTATTACAGATAACTCCTCCAACTTTTGTAATACTCGGTAGCAAGTTGTCGGCGTTAGAGACAACGCTTTTGCAATTTCTGTTAAATTACTTTTACTAAACTTTTTTCTACTTAATAAAGTTAATATTTTAAATGCACTATCTACTGCAGGCACATTGTATTTTCTTTTTTCTTTTTTTTCCTCTTTCTTTTTCTCCACAAACCATCCTCCTGATTCTCTAGTTATCAATAGGTAATTAATAACAGTATATTGCTTCTATTTTACAATATTTAGATAAATAATTATAGAAAATAATAAATATATTTTAAATATAAAAAGTTTTTTTGTCAAAGAAAAATATAAGATCAATCTTGGATATCAATGATTATTTAAACCGCTTTTCCTGTTCAATATGATAAAATCTTATTAAAATATAGATAATTCATTGTATTAAGGCAGGTGGAACGAATGGATATCAAACAATTAGAAGTGTTTAATACCATATATTCATATAAAAATTTTTCTAAGGCAGCTGAAGTATTATCGATCTCACAGCCTACTGTTAGCGCACAAATAAAGTCATTAGAAGAAAGTCTCGGTTTACAGCTATTTAATCGAAAAAATAAAGCACTCGGCAATTTAACGGATGCCGGTAAGATTCTCTACCCATTTTCAAGCCAAATATTATCACTGGTAAAGGATGCTGAGACTTCATTATCACAATATAAAAAGGGTTATTCTGGAACCTTGTCACTGGTTACTTCCGACTCTTTTTGCTACTGGATTTTACCACAGATTTTAGAGAATTTTAACCAGCAGTTCCCTTCAATCGAAATTACATTACACACAGAGTTTACTCCGAAGATGATAGATATGGTCAACAATCGCGAAGTACATTATGCCGTAGCAAGAACAGGTACTCCCCATTTTAATGAAGAACAATTGCAAAGTGAGGCAATTGGGCACGACCCGGTTGTCCTTGTTGCCTCAACGCAGAACCAACTGAGCCAAATGCAGAAAGTTTCAATTGAAGACCTGATCAACGAAACCTTCATTGTCTATGGAAAGAGATCTAATTATTGGACACAAATTGAACATGCATTTCAACCATTCGGCCTTGCTATGAAAACAGGTATGGAGTTAAATGACATCAACGCAACCAAAAAAATGATAGAAATCAACTTAGGCATTTCCTTTCTACCTGAGATCTCCGTGCAGGATGAAATAAAAAATAATAAGCTAAAGATAATCGAAATAGAGGATTTCCCTATGCTTTTTAGATACTCTCATTTAATCTATCATAAAGATTTAATTATTACTGGCGGTGTTGAGAAATTCATTCAATTCATAAGAGAGACGCGACCTTACACACTCTAACCGTTACATAAAAAAATGGCTACATCCCCAGATATACGGGATGTAGCCATTTTTTCAAATCATTATTTTTTTCCTACTATAAATGCATCCACAGCTGTAACGCCTCCGCCTTCCTTATGAACAATTAAAGGGTTTATATCCAGTTCCTCTAAACTATCTGTATGTGTCTTACAAAAGTGAGAAATCTTTACGAGAGCATCCGCTAGCGCGGGTATATCGTACTTCACCTGCGAACGTGCCCCTTCAAGAATAGGGTAGCTTTTGATGGATTGAATCATTCTCATTGCTTCTTTTTCTGTTAGAGGGGCAGGCATAAATGTCACATCTTTTAATACCTCTATAAATACTCCCCCAAGTCCAAACATGATAGAAGGACCAAAGAGCTCATCCTGTACCGCACCAATAATAACCTCAATCCCTCTATCAGCCATCTCCTCCACAAGTACACCATCTAATCGTTTCTCGGGAAAATACTTATTGCTATTTTCTATTATTTCACAGTAAGCGTTCTCAGCCTCTTCCAAGGAAGCAATATTCAGTTTCACTAATCCATACTCACTTTTATGGGCAATCTCAGAAGACAATGCCTTTATTACTAAAGGGAACTTTAACGAAATTGACTTGATATCTTCCAAGCTTTTTACTATCGTATTAGCAGGAACAGTTACACCATAGCTTTGCAAAAGCTGTTTACTTTCCCATTCATTCTGCTTTCCTCTAATAGGATGATAGTCAAACTGTTTTTGCAAGGATGAGCTTGTTCCTTTTGAACTCTGTTCCTGTGAGCGATAATAACCTAGAACATTTGCCAGGGCATTCGCAGCCCTTGTAGGTGTCGGTAACCAGCAAATATTGCGCTCATCGATAACTTTATCTTTTGTTTGCTGTTCTATCCCTGACCAGCATAATATAAATATTTTATTTGCTTCCTGTGCGATTTGAGATAGCTTGGAGATGATAGGTTTAAATGGTTCATCGGTCATTTGTAAATATAAAATAATTGACTGTACTTGGTCGTCATTTAGTAAAATATTCAAAGAGTCAATGATTTGATCAGGGTTTTGATTCACTTGTGCAGTAATATCAACAGGATTCTTGATTGATGCAAATGCTGGAAGGGAATCCTTTAATGCAGACTTCGTGTCTTCTCTAAGCTCTGCTAATTCAATTCCCCTTACCTCAAATTGATCAGCCATGAGAATACCTGCACCGCCTGATTGTGTTACAATCACTGTTCCTCCTGGATTAATGGGTTTACTCGTTTTATTAAAAACCGCTAATGTATCTATCAATTCCTCTTCATCACCTACCCTTACAACATTGTTTTGTTGTAAATAAGAATGATAGATATTTGCATTCCCAGCCATAGACGCAGTATGAGAGCTGGCTGCATCTGCACCTTTGGCAGAGTTTCCAACTTTTATTAATACAAGCGGTGTGTCTGTCTGATGACACGCTTTAATCGCTGTATCCATTTTCTCAAAATCCCTTGCACCTTCTAAATAACCGCCAATTACTTTTATATCCCCTTGTTCAGCAAAGTATTGAACATAATCAAAGAAATCAACACACGCCTCATTTCCACTTGATACAAAATATTGAAACCCAAGCCCGTTCTCTTTAGCCATCGTATAAGTGAGCGTCCCAAGTGCACCACTTTGGGTAATAAACGCAACCGGATCATATTGCCCATATTTCAAGCTTGAAAAAGAGACAATCGCTCTTTCTTTAAAATTAAATAGCCCCAATGAGTTTGGACCGCAAATTGGTATGCCAGATTCCCGTGAAAATTCAGTTAGCTCCTGTTCCATTTTTGCCCCTTCTTCACCAATCTCTGTGAAGCCTGAGCTGAAGGTTACTACACTCTTCACTTTCTTTTTATAAAGCTCATCAAGAATGCCCTTTACTTTAGACGCACTTACTGAGATTAAAGCAAGATCAATGGATGAAGGGAGACTATCGATATCCTTATAGCATGTGTAACCTTCAATTTCATCATATTTCGGATTAACCAAATACACTTCTCCTTCATATCCAACATCCTTTAAATTAGCGATTGGTTTAAAGCTGATTTTAGCTTTATCACCTGAAGCGCCAATAATTGCGAGTGATTTTGGAGAAAGCATTGGTGAAAGTAAATGTTGCTGGCTCATCTTATTCCTCCTTCTTTCATTTATTCATACTCATTGATAATAAAGTTTTCATATTCGTCTAATACATATTGCTAGGTAAATAGAGTGCTAGATCTGGGAAAATATAAAGAATAACGATTAATAATAGTATTGGTACAAGGAAAAGTGTTGCACCTTTAAAAATCTGTTCCAAAGATAATTCTGGTGCCGCCCCTTTTAATACAAAGCAATTCATTCCAACAGGCGGAGTAATCATTGCCATTTCCATCACAAGAACGATAATAACGCCAAACCAGATTAGATCTAATCCTATCAATTGGATTAGCGGCAGTATAATCGGCAAAGTGACAACAACCATTGCTAAAGCATCCATAACCATTCCAAGTAGGATATACATAAGGATAATAATCACAAACAGGGCAAACGGAGGTAATGAAAGCCCATTTAACACATCTGCTAATACCAACGGAAGTCTTGTAATAGTTAAGAAGTAGTTTAAAATAAACGCCATAATAATGATGGCAAACAAAAATCCAGTTGTTCTTAATGTTGCCGATAAAGCTTGTAATAAGGATGCTAATGTTAGTTTTCTTCTTATTAAAGCAATGATAAAGGTGCAAAATGCACCTATGCCGGCAGCCTCAGTAGGGTTAAACCAGCCTACATACATGCCTCCAATGACAATCCCAAATAACATTAATATCCATATTGTGGATTTTAATGATACGAATCTCTCTTTCCAAGTTACCTTCATTTTTATTGTAGGTGCTAGATCTGGTTTGATTAGCACAGCGATATAGACGGTGAGCATATAAAGGGCCATCAGCATAATCCCTGGAATGATTCCTGCCACAAGTAATTGACCGATAGATTGTTCAGTCATCATCCCATATAAAATAAAAAGTGTACTTGGAGGTATTAAAACCCCTAAAGTCCCGCCAGCCACGATTGTTCCACCTGTAAGCGCTTTGTTATATCCGGCATTTAACATTTCCTTTGAAGCAATCACACCCATTGTAGCTGTATTGGCAAGACTGGAACCTGACGCTGCCGCAAACACGGCAGACGAGCCAATTGTAGCCATACCAAGGCCCCCTTTTAACCTGCTTAACCATATTCGGAAGGTATTAAATAATTCCGTGCTGATTCCGCATATATATAACAGCTCCCCCATTAAGACAAACATTGGTATCGTACTTAAGGTGTAGCTGAAACTATGATCCCAGGTGATTGTTTCCACAGCAGTTGCCAATGTATTCCATCCCTTAAGATATACAATTCCTATTATTGCAGGTACAACCATTGAGATGGCAATAGGTACCTTTAAGAACATAAGAATAAACATTAGGATGATTCCTAAAAGACCAATCATTTCAACAGACATTTTATACCCTCCCTCAACTAAATCTCTTTAGATTTCGATTGAAACAATAGTATGCAGGATCGAATCACTTTTAATAGTGCTTCCAATCCCCACATGAATAAACCAAGTACAATGATATAGTCAAAAGGATAGAAGGGAATATCCAATAAATTAGTAGATAAGCGCATATGATTCTGATGATCCAATGCCACCCCAAGGTAAATAAATGCAAAGGTTAATGTGACAAGGAAGGTAAGCAATGCACCTACAATGTCTAGAACTGTTTGAGCTTTCACAGGGAGTTTATCTGCGATAATTTCTATAGTGATATGCCCATTTACTTGTTGTGTATATGCTAATCCACACATGATCATTACAACCATGCCTAACTGCACAATTTCAATATCACCGATGATCGGAGAGAAAAACAATCTGCTGAACACTGCAATCGCAATAAAAAGCATCATTAAAGTCATTGTTGTCAAAGCAATGTATTTAGTGATAGTGGTTAACGTCTGAATCACTTTTTCTAAGGATTTCATTGCCCTTCACCTCAGGTATAGTATCTGTAAAACTGCTGCCCTATTTATGAGCAGCAGTCTTAGTTTTTTTAAATTTTTTAATTAGAAAATTGTCCAGCACAAACGTCCTATCGCCATCAAACTTCAGGTCTATTTCCTGCGATTAGTCAACATCGGCTCGCTCACCGTATTGCCTTTATCCACTCACAGTCCCTTTTGATCCTGTGTCCTACAGGATGTGGGTCATACAGACGTTGCCACAGGACGTGGCGCCCTTAGTGTGCGATCATTAATAGAGCAAGGCGCCCAGCGCTTTTCTTATTTATACGGAACGGGGTAGCCAGCCTCTTCAAGCATTTTAAATAACTCGTCAACCATTTCTTGCCCATCATATCCTTTTTGATCTGCATCCTTTATCCAAAGGTCCCATGCCGCTTTACCGTTGCTACGATATTCTTCGGTTTCTGAAGCTGATAACGTTTTAAATTCTCCACGTGTTTTAACAGCATCTTGTAATTTATTATGCGATTCTTCTAGTTCTGACTCATAGCTCTTTGTAAACATTTCAGATAATGCTGGATTCAGTTCTTCTTCAAATAATTTTTGCAGATCTTCAGGCAAGCTTTCAAAAAATTCTTTATTCATTAATGGAATAAGCGGATTAACAAGAACGCCCATTTTTGTAATATATGGGGCAGGCTCATCATACTTTATTGCTTCAGCACCGATTGGCGTATAAAAGGCCGTATCAATCATTCCTTTTTCAAGCCCTTCATATATGCCCTCTGAAGTAATTGAAACCGGAATTCCACCTAACGCTTCAATAAAAGCATTTTCACTTTTTCCACTCGTTCGCATTTTTTTGTTTTTTAAATCAGCGATGGATTTAATCGGTTTTGTTGAAAATAAATCATAACCATCCGTAGAAGTAGGAGGCATTAAAATAACATCCTCTAAGCCCTCTTTAGCATATTTTTCACCAAAGTCTTTTAAAATAGCTGATGCTTCAGATGGTCCTTCAAACGCAAAGGGTAAACCTCCAATCGTATAGGGAAAGAAGGAAGTATCGTAAAAATAATTTGTAACTAACAAGCTAGCATCATATAAACCGCCTTTAATGTCCTGGTACACAGAGGAAGACTTCCCAAGTGAACTGCCGTGATATAAGTTTACCTTCACTCGACCATCGGTTTTTTCTTCTACAAGCTCCTTCCAAGGTTCCCAGGCATTGTAAGCATAATGGTGGGTGGATGGCTGCCAATTATTCACATCAAGTTCATAAACCTTATTGGCAGCGTTTTCATTTTTCCCAGCTGAGGAACTACATGCTGCTAAACCAATAGAAATGAGCAAAACCAGCAGTATCCCTACGTACTTTTTCATCCTATCTTCCCCTTTTTAGGATTGCCATCTACAATTGTATCGATATACGATAATTGATTCTGACAACCAATATTTTTAAATAGAATACTCTCTTTTTATTATAAAATCAATATTTATTCAGAAAATTATTTATTTTATTTATTTATTTAATTTTCTGATATTAACATCTAAAAAAAATAATAATAATCATTAGTGGTTAGATAACCCCTCTTTCTTTTAACCTCGCGATCTCTTCTTTTTCCAGCCCTATTTCAGTTTCTAAATATTGTTCTGTATGTTCGCCTAGCAACGGAGGATGAGTTTTAGTTTGTACTTGTAAGGTAGAGAATCTAATAGGGCTCTTAACAAGTTTTACAGTACCAAGGGTCGGATGAGAAATCTCCTCAACAGCCTCCCTCGCTATCACTTGTGGGTGCTCAAACACTTGCTCAATATTGTTAACAGGCCCTGAAGGTACGCCGCTTTTTGAAAAAACATCAAACCATTGATCTGCTGTTTTTTCGTAAAATACTGCTTGGATTTTTTTCGTAAGCTCTTCCCGATTTTCCACTCTTCTTTCATTCGTCACATATCGTTCATCCTCAGCCCATTCCGGATGGTTTAAAGCGATGCATAGCTGCTTAAATAACCGTTCATTGCCTGCGCTGACCATTAATGGGCGATCCGAGCATTGAAATACTTGATATGGAACAATGTAGCTATGCCCATTGCCGATTCTTTTTGAGACTTTACCAGTATTTAAATAACTGCTGGCAACATTGGCTAATGAGCTTAACTGGACGTCAAGCAATGAAATCTCTATCTTTTGTCCTTTGCCTGTTAAATCTCTTAACCGAATGGCTGATAGAATACTAATTGCAACGTATTGAGACGTCATTATATCAATGACAGGCAACCCCACTCTGGTAGGCTCTCCCTCTGGAGAACCGGTTACATCCATCAGTCCACCTATTGCTTGAATAACAGGGTCAAAACCTGGTTCATTTTTATAAGGTCCTGTATGCCCATAGCCTGTAACAGAACATAAGATAAGATCTGGTTTAATAGACTTTAATACTTCATATCCTAAACTCATTCTTTCTAATGTTCCTGTTTTGAAATTTTCTAAAATAACATCAGCTTTCTTTATCATATTTAAAAATAATTCCTTGCCCTCTGGATCCTTTAAGTTTAAGGTAATCGATTGCTTATTCCGATTTGCACAGAGATAATAAGTACTTTCCCCCTCAATAAATGGAACCCAATCTCTCATGCTGTCTGTTCCTTCAGGAGATTCTACTCTAATTACCTCCGCTCCCAAGTCTCCTAATATCATCGTTCCCCCTGGTCCAGCATAAACTCTCGATAAATCTAAAATCCTTATTCCTTCCAATGGTTGCATTATACTCCTCCTAAAAAATCAAATAAGTGTTCATAAGAAAGAAACGATAGAAACTCCTTTACGCTGCTAACAAACTCAGCTTTCTTTTACAGCTTCTTTAGTCAAATCGCTACTTAACGAAAACCTTCTGCTAATATGATGTCTGTTCGCATTTTTTAAACCTAAGGCATCGTTGGCAATAAGAATCCTTTGTATATTTGCCGAACCCTCCCCAAAATGAAGCATGTTGGCATAATTCACATATTTCATGATTGGATAATCATCTGAAATACCATTTCCGCCGAATATCTCTAATGCACTCCTTGTCACTTTAGCAGCCACCTCAGAGGCAAAGTATTTTGCATATGAACTTTGTCTTGTCGCAGCTTCACCTTTATCTTTTAAATAGCCGCTTCGATAGGATAAAAGTCTTGCCCCGTCCGTTTCAACAACCATATCAGCAATTAAATGCTGTATCATTTGATACTCGCCAATTGGCTTGCCGCTTACTACTCTTTCATGACAATATTTTAAGGATTCATCGATACAGCCTTGTGCAATGCCAACCAGCCGTGAAGACACTGTAAGCCTGCCGTAATCAAGTGCATTCATAGCGATTTTAAAACCCTCTCCTTCCTTCCCCAGAAGGTTTTCCTTTGGAATGCGATAATCTTCAAGGAAAACATCACAGCTTCTAGTCATATAGCCAAGTGCACTGATTTCTAACGGATTCGCTGTAAAACCTGAGCGGTCTGTCTCGATAATAAATGCAGATATGCCATTATGCCCCGCGTTTACATCCGTCTTTGCGAATAGCACACCTACATCCGCTTCATTTGCAAAGGTGATCCAGGCTTTTGAACCATTAAGCACATACTCATCCCCATCCAAACGAGCGGTCGTTTTCATGGAACCTGCAGGATCTGATCCACCACCTGATTCAGTCAAGGCAAACATGCCTATTTTATCGGCTTTGATTAAATCAGGAACATATTTTAGGATTTGTTCTTCTGTACCCCAATTCAGGATAGTAAATGGACATGTCATCGCTTGCATATTGAAAGCGTACCCAAGAGAAGGATGAGCTTTAGAAATCTCTTCAGCGATAATTGTTAAATTGAGAAACCCAAGTTCCGAACCGCCAAACCTTTCAGGAAAACACGCTCCAAAAAAACCTGCTTTCCCCATCTTTTGAAAAATTGGTTTAGGAAACAGCCGATTTTCTTCATAGTATTTTAAGTTTGGTTGGATCTCTTTTGCAATAAAATCACGAACCATGCCTCTAATTTGTATATTTTCCATCGATAAATCGAAATTCATTCATCACAGCTCCTATTATTAAAATTTTTAAATAATTATTAATTTTATAATATTATATTTTTTAATATTATTCAATATTTTATTTATTTTTATTATATAAATGAAAGATAAAAGACCCTAGAGCACTTTAGCTCTGGGTCTTTTCCTTGTTTTTTGTATCATTAAAAATCGTTTTGCCTATGCTGTACCAATCACTTCCTTGACTATCAATAATCACTGTTGCCGGAAAATCTTCAACAGTAAGTTTATAAATAGCCTCTGGCCCTAGCTCTTTATAAGCAACGACCTCCATTTCCTTAATTGTCCTTGAAATGAGTGCACCTGTTCCGCCTATGGCTGCTAAATATACTGCTTTATTCTTCACGATAGATGCAACGACCTCTTCACTCCTATAGCCTTTACCAATCATTCCTTTGAGTCCCATATCCAAGAGCGTGGGAGTATATTTATCCATTCTGCTGCTCGTTGTTGGACCTGCAGAACCAATCACCATCCATGGCATAGCCGGTGTAGGTCCTACATAATAAATAAATTGATCTTTAATATCAAAAGGCAAGTCTTCACCTTTTTCTACTGCTTCAAACATACGTTTATGCGCGGCATCTCTTGCAGTGAAAATGGTACCGCTAATCAGCACTTGATCACCAGCTTGTAAATCTATTAAACATTTATTATCACAAGGTATCTTAAGTTTTAACAGAGAAATAATATTACCCTCCTATAATCGTATTTCTTTATGTCTACTTGCATGACAATTTAAATTTACCGCTACCGGTAAAGCTGCAATATGGCATGGTTCGATCTCTATTTTCACATCCAAAGCGGTGGTATCTCCTCCCAGCCCTTGTGGTCCGATCCCTAAATCATTCATTTCCTCCATCAGTTCAAGCTCTAAGGCCGCTATTTCCGGTCGGTCGCTGCGATGACCAATAGGACGAAATAATGATTTTTTCGCTAAATAAGCACATCTTTCAAAGTTGCCGCCGATGCCAATGCCAACAACTAAAGGAGGGCAAGCATTAGGACCGGCATGGGCCACCGTTTCAAGGATAAACTCTTTAACTCCTGCTTTTCCATCAGATGGTTTCATCATCTTTAAAGTGCTCATATTCTCACTTCCCCCGCCCTTCGCAGACATATGGATCGTAAGATGAGCACCTTCACATACCTCTATATGAATAATAGCTGGTGTATTATAAGTCTCGCTTTTTTCACGAGTGAGCGGGTGATCGACGATAGAATGGCGCAAGTAGCCTTCTTCATACCCTTTGATCACGCCTTCATTAATCGCATCATAGATATTGCCGCCTTCTATAAAACACGCCTGACCTAGTTCAACGATAAACACAGATACTCCTGTATCCTGGCACATTGGAATTCTCTCACTACTTGCGATATTTGCATTCTCAATTAAATCTTGCAGAACATCCTGGCCGATTGGTGATCTTTCTTTTTTTAACGCATCTCTAAATGCTTCAACTACATCATTTCCTAATTCAAAATTTGCTTCCTGACACATTTTAGCTACTTTTTCAACAATTGAAAGATAAGGAATTGATCTCATTTTGTCTAAACTCCTCTTATGTTCATTTTCAGGAAAACTTGGCGTTTGCCTGTCCTTTGGCAAATGCCGTAGCTTTTGCGTTTAATAAGCGTTCAAATTAACCAGGAATGTTTTTTTAGCCAGTTTAAGGTTAAGCTTTCTGATTTGCCAAATTGTAACTAAGCTTAGAGAGCCAGTTTTTAATTTTAATATTTTCTAAATTAAAAATGGTGGCCGCTTCTTCATCAGGACTTAAAACTTTGTCACTGACCATATTTGAAAATTTCGCAATCATCTCGTCCTTTTCTGCCCGGTTTTCAGGATCACCCTTAGGATAATCGGTTGAAGCTTCATATTTCATGCCATTCTCTAGAGTGATTTCTACTTTCGCTCCCCATTTTTCAGGGTAGGCTCCGTTGTAGTAAGGATCTGCCCTAACTGTCACTTTGTCCATTAGCCCTCGTATAGCAGGAGAATGTAATGACTCTTCAGTAAAGTCTTTCAATGATGCAGATTTATGGGCGGCAATAAGTGCTACGCAAAACTGACTGCTAAATTTAGATGCATAAATACTATCTGGTTGTGGATTATCTGTGATGTTTAATACCGTTTGGTAGGTTCGTATATCGATGCTTACAATGTTTTCATGTGTGAGGTTATGTTCCTGTGCAAGCTGGAGTACACAGTCCATAGCAGGGTGAGTGTGCCGGCAGGAAGCATGTATTTTAAAACTATTTTCAATAATTTTAAATTGTTTTCCTAAATGCTCTGTGATTTTTTCTTCATTATATTCAGTTGACATTGATTCAAAGAAGCCCCTTCTCCCTTCAAGTATTTTACTTGCAGAGGAAAAGTTTTTCCTTGCCAGCATCGCAGCTAATACGCCATTATAGGCTGCCTTAGCTGTATGAAGCTGTTTTGTATTTGCTCCGTCTTCAATAAATTCCCATAATCCTGCAGCTTGTGTACCGGCATTCCCTAGTGCAAAAGCAGTTTGCTCAACATTTAAGTTTAATAGTTTTGCACTTGCGGCCGCAGAACCAAAAGTGCCGCAAGTTGCTGTATTATGCCAATAATAATAATGCGATGGAGATACCGCTTCACCTATCCGGTAGCAAACCTCATAACCTGCCACAATCGCAGTAATTAACTCTTCACCGGACAAATCATATGCTTCCGCTATTGCGATAGCTGCGGGGATAACCACTGTACCTGCATGTATAATAGAAGATTTATGAATATCGTCTAACTCCACGATATGACTGCTGGCAGCATTAACGAGGCATGCGTTGCCAATCGATGATTTTCCACCGGTAATCAAAGTAGATTGTTCATTGCCGCCCCATTCTTCAACAAGCTCTTTTATCGATTGAATCGGTTTCTCATCTTTACCTGCGATAGCTGAACCGTACCAGTCAAGAATACATATCTTTGTAAATTCCACAACTTCTAAAGGCAGGTCTTCGTATTTTAATTGCACTGTATACTCAGCCAGCTTTTCACTTAAAGTCATTACTCTCCCTCTTTTCAGAAAATGTTAATATTAATCTATTTGAACATTGAAAAGCTTACACCATCTATCACGAGAAATGGAGAAGCCTATTCTCCATCCGATTTCAAATTCTTTATTAACGTTTCACCGGTACGTAAAATATGATTGCTTAAAATTTCGGCTGCCGCTTCCTTGTCTTCCCTCTTCAATGCCTCAAGTATTCTCCGATGTTCAACATTGGATGTTTCACTCTGTCCAGTAATGAGATGCGGCGTTTGTTGTGGAAGACCGTTCCATAAAGTATCAATGAATGTATTGAGACGCTTCCATTTGCATTGTTGCAGGAGCAAGCGATGAAACTCGATGTTACGCTCTACAAACTGATTTACATCAGTTGCTTCATCCATTAAATCAACCATTTTAGATATTTCTTCTAAATCAGCTCTCGATAAAGTATCTGCACTTTGAAGCAATGCCATTTTTTCTAGTTCTGCACGAAGCGCATATACTTCCTTAATATCTTCATGTTTAATCGTTTTAACAATCGCACCTTTGTGAGGTACGAGTGTGATTAGCCCCTCTGTTTCCAGCTTTCTGAGTGCCTCTCTAATTGGCATCCTGCTTACACCTAATTTTTCTGCAAGATCAGATTGCTTTAATCGTTCCCCAGGCTTAAATTGACCTTTAATGATTGCTTCTCTGATTACATTGCAAACTTTCAAATGCAGTGTATCACGATTATCTAACTTTAAATCAATATCATTGGACATATACATACCATTCCTTTATACCTTTTACAGATAGGATACAAAATCCAATCTAAATTGTCTATACTTTTCAGAAATTAAACTCACATAAGTCCTATCCAATTCCACCATGTCATTGCAACAGCGATTGTCACAACAATCATTACGAGTGTCATAATTAATCCTGGTAAAAGAAATATCTTTTGCTGAATTTGTCCAGAACTATAAACAACAATATTAGGAGTAGATTCAACAACTAATATATATCCATGTAAACAAGCGAGTGCCGCTGTTAAACAAATTAAGACTGGATCGACCCCTGCACTGGCTGATAAGCCAATGTAGATTGGAATTAATGTCACTACCGCTGTAGAGACGTTGGCAACAGCTAAATGTAAAATATGAGTAATGATCAGGATAGTTGTGACTGCCATAATTGGCGATTGCAGCAAATTCAGTATCCATTCAGCGCTCAAACTATTGCCAACAAACTGTGAAGCACCAGAATCATTAAATGCATAGCCAAGTGACAAAGTAGCTCCTGTTAATAGGATGGTATCAAAATTTATTTTTACGATATCCTCCCATTTAGCGATGCCAGTTCCAGGCAAACTCATTAAAATAACACCTACGAGTGCGGGAATGGCAGGATTTAATCCATGAAAAGGCTCAGAAAACCAGAGACAAACGATGGTAAATAAGATTGCTAGACATTTTTTTTCTGCAATTCCCATTCTACCGAGACTTTTTAACTTTTTCCCCATCTCTGCCTTTACATGAGGAAATTGTTCTTCTCCCTTTGGCAGCGGAAAACATTTTAATAGTACAAACCATGAAGCCGGGATAAGAAGCAGCCAAATCGGTACGGTATATAAAAACCATTGAATATATGTAATCTGTATTCCAGTAAATTCTTTTAACAATTCAACTGCAAGTATATTGCCAATAGCTGCTGTTAAAACGATGGTTCCGCTAATAGTTCCGCCAAAAGCAACACCTAATAAAATCATCTTTCTCAAATTCCCTTTGCCCTTATCTCCTATATAGTCCAACGACATTAAGGCAATCGGCATAAGCAGGGTGGAACGAACGGCTGCAGTTGGAATAAAAAACGCCTGAACTTGAGGAATCATAATAATACTGGCCAAGAGCCCTTTCGCATTTCCACCCCATTTGGCTAAAATATAAAATGCCATTCTTTTAGGCAGAACGGTTGCATTAACTCCCTTGGCCAACATCATTCCAGCAATAATTAGAAACAATGCAGGAGAAGAAAACCCACTAAAGACAATGTCAATCGAAGCAACATCCAGAATAAGCATGAGTACAAGTAAGAGCACAGATGTCATCCCAAGTGGAATCGGTTCAAATGTCCAATAAAAAACACTAAGAGCTAAAAGAGAAATCATTAGTTTTGCTGTTGTTGAATATCCCCCTGGAAGTATCCAGTAAATCACAGCCATAAAACAAACACCTAGTATAAGAAGGATTATTTTCTTGAATTGTTCATTACTGAATCTTGAAGGTTCTTTGTCTGCCTTCTCACTAACAAGGGGTTCTGGAAGACCCATTATTTACGCCTTCTTTCTGCATTCGAAACAACCAATTGAACTTAATTGATCAATTAGATCATACGGAACAATCTAAGCATTGTAGCATTAAGTTGTATTTATCCTCATGATGTATAAAGCCTTATGAGCATGTTTCGCTTCTTTATTTTTCGACTATTCAATCATAACATCTATGGATGAATATACAGCTAGGATAGAGAAAGCAAGAATGAAGGATTGTTAGAGCTTGTCAACAATTAGGAATCGTATATGGCTTCTCCACAAAGGTAAGAGGGAAAAGATATTATTCCAAAAGTGCTTTAGCTTTTTTATAAACAGGGTAATCAACTAGCCTTTCATTTACTTGTATAGAGGCAAGTCCCCTGACCTCGGCTGCTTCAAATGAAGCAACAATTTCCTTTGCCTCCATCACTTCTTTTTGACTGGGCTGAAAGATATGATGAATGGTTTCCAATTGTTTAGGATGAATAGCGAGCTTTGCTTTAAAACCATATTGTTTTCCCCTCTCAGCCTCCTTCATTAAGCCATCTTTATCATTAATATTAGAAAACACCGCATCAATCGGACTTTGAATTCCTGCAGCCCTGGATGCATTCACTATTTGAGATCTCGCGTAGATTAACTCTGTTCCTTCACTAGAAAGCGTTATTCCTATATCATGAGAAAAATCAATTGAGCCAAACGCCATTCTCGAAACAAACGGGTGCGAACGTCCTATCTCATAAGCAAAATGAATGCCTTTGGCAGATTCTATGAGAGGAATAACCTCAAAATCAGTTCTATTTCTTCCTGTTAGATGAAGATTGTACTCTATATAGTTACATACCTTCTTTAATTGCTGCTCAGATTCCGCTTTTGGTAAAACAATTCCTTGTACATCAGTGTTTATCGCTAAATCTATATCTTCTTTCCAATAAATTGTTGATGAGTCATTTATTCTTATAAAAATGTTTGATAAATCATTCAGATTTATCAAACATTTCTTTACTTCTTTTCGTGCTTTAATTTTTGCTGATACTGCCACAGAATCCTCTAAGTCAAGAATGACATAACCAGCATCACTTTTTACCGCTTTTTCCATCATGCTTTTTGAAATTCCAGGTACAAAAAGATAGGAGCATTTCTTCACCTTATGCCTTCCCTTCGGATGTATTTTTTTTTAGTTACTCAGCAAGAAAAAGGGAGATTTGCGGAAAGAAGATAACTAAAATTAACGCAAGAATCATCAGTGCATAAAATGGAACGACCCCTTTTATGACTTCACCAACCTTTTCTTTCGTTATCCCGCTCACAACAAATAAATTGAGTCCTACAGGCGGTGTAATCATCGCTAGCTCCATGTTAATTGTCATAATAATCGCAAAATGGATGATGTTAATATCAAACAACGCTAATACTGGCAGCAAAATTGGTAATGTAATAAGAATAATCGCTGTTGCTTCTAAGAACATTCCCAGTAAGAAGAACATGATATTGACACCAAATATAAATATCCATTTATTTGCGGAGCTCTGCTCTATCCATAAAGCAAATGCCTGTGGTACTTGTTCGGTCGTCAGGAACATTCCAAAGATCATTGCCGAAGCGATAACTAAAAATATCATCGCAGTTACATTTATTGACTCTTTTAGCACTTCACGAAACATTTTAAAGGTCATTTCTTTATAAATAAAAACAGAAACTATTATTCCATATAAACAAGATACAAATGCGGCTTCAGTCGGTGTGACAATACCTGAATAAATTCCTCCGAGAATGAATACCGGTAACATAAAACCCCAAATAGCCTTATAAGTTTTTTTCCACCTTATATTCATCGACACTTTCTCTAATCTGCCATAATCATTTCTTTTCGCATGAAAGATAGCTGAGATTAATAATAATCCACCGAGCATTAAACCTGGAATAATACCAGCTGCAAACAGCTTGCCGACAGATTCTTCCGCAACCGTTGCATAGATAATTAGCGGGATAGATGGTGGAATTAGAATACCCAAAGTTCCAGCGGCAGCGACTAATCCCATTGAATATCTCTTGCTATATCCCGCCTTCACCATAGCAGGTATCATAATTCCGCCAATCGCTGCTGCAGTTGCTGGACTTGATCCCGAAATAGCTGCAAACACCATACAAGCTAGAATCGTTACAACAGCAAGTCCGCCACGCATATGGCCAACCCATGATTTTAAAGATTCTATTAAGTGATATGATATTCCACCCTTTGACATAATGACTCCGGCAAAAACAAATCCCGGGATAGCCATGAGCGTTGCCGAGTTTAGCGAGTTAAACATTTTTAAAACAACTGTGTATAATGTGAAATCCACCATGAATAAGGCAATGATACTTGAAAGCCCTAAACTGATGGCGATTGGTACTCTTAGGAGGCAGAGTATCGCAAAAGCAACGAATAAGATGATAATTGCTGTCATGCGCCTACCCCTTTCTTTTTATTCTCTTCACTTAATTCTTTCATTTCCTCCACAAGAACTTCGAGCTCTCCAGTTAGCTCCTTCTTGTCGCCTTTTGCTGCTTTATACGATTTAGCTAAGAAATAAATGCCCATAAGTGCCAAACTAACTGGCAATACTAGGAAGGTGATCCACATCGGCAAACCGACATCAATTGTTTTAGTGCCTTGAATTTTTGTAAGCGTTATCAATTCAATCGAAGAATACGCTAGATAAAAAGAAAAGCCTGCACCAATTATATTGCTAATACAAGCTATAATTCTCTTATACTTAAAAGACAATTTATCAAATAACAATTCAACCTGAATATGCCGACTGTCCTTAAGAGCCATGCCAAAACCTAAAAAAATAGACCATACAAGCATAAATTCAAATATTTCTGTTATCCAAGCCTGGGGATAGTTTAAAACATATCTAGTAAATACCCCGTAAACACTAACAGCAACGCCTCCCACGAATAAGATACCTGCGACTCCTTCCTCTAAAATATCAAGCTTTTTTAGTAGATTCATTTGTTCAACTCCTTTTGTAGATTGTATCCAATCTGTTTTTCTATATTACTTTACTATATATCTTAAGATAAATAAACAGAAAATTTATTATTTTTTATGTATTCACAATAATTCGCACTTTTGTTATACTATGAATTAGATCGTTTTTTTCTGATATTGTATCCAATATACATTTTATAAGGAGGTCCTCTCTATCATTGATGATTGAAATTTTAACGAAGGGAAATGAAAGCGGTTACCTTATACTTGAAAAATTGAAAAGAAATTCTTTTGATTTCCATTGAAGAAGGAGGTTCTAAATTGAATAGATTAAAGAATTTACTCGCCATTATATTCGTTCTATCCGTCGCTGCTCTAAGCGGGTGCGCTAACAGTACAAGTCATGCTGACGCACAACAAACAGAAGGTGTACAGGAAATGACTATTAAAATTTCTCATGTAGTAGCAGAGAATACACCTAAACAAATGGGTGCATTAAAAATGAAGGAAGTCATTGAGGAAAAATCAGAGGGCAAAATCAAAGTGCAAATTTTCCCTAATAGTTCACTGTTTGGAGACAAGGATGAATATCAAAACTTAATTGCCGATAATATTCAGTTCATTATGCCTGAAATGACCAAGCTCGTCGGCAACGAAACTGGATTTAATATTCCTGCGATGCCTTTCTTATTTGAAAACGATCAGGCAGCTGAAGATTTTTGGGATGACGAAAAAGGAAAAGAAGTATTAGGCCGGCTTGAAAAAGACGGCGTAATCGGTGTATCCATGTGGCCAAATGGTGCTAAACACATTACGAATAATAAAAGACCAATAGAATCGCCAGAGGATTTTAAAGGGATGAAAATCAGAACAACCGGAGGGCAGTTATTAGAAGAACTATTTGGAACGCTTGGAGCAGGTTCCACCTCCATCCCATTCGGTGAACTGTACACAGCCCTTCAGCAAGGTACAGTTGATGGACAAGATAATCCCTATAGTAATATAGAATCAAAGAAATTTGATGAAGTACAAAAGTATATTTCGATAATGGGGATTACACGAGTCGATTATGCACTTTTAACCAATACAACCTTCTGGAACAGCATGAATGATGATACGAAGGCCATCGTTGAACTTGGTATAGAAGAAGGAACGAAGATAGCAAGAGAATCTGCATCAAAATTAAATGAAGAAGCACGCGAGAAATTGATACAAAATGGAAATGCGCAAATAAATGAACTTTCAGAAGAACAAATTGCAGAATTCAAAGAATTTCTAACGCCTTTATACAATGAGTGGAAAGAGAAAATTGGTACTGATATTATCGAAGATGCTGAAAGCAGATAAACTGCCTTTAAGCAACAAAAAAAGAATCCCTTTTAAATCGGGATTCTTTTTGTTAATCATTGCTTTAATCGATTACAAATCTCCTCAGCCACTTCATTCGTAGTTGAATTTCCGCCTATATCTGGAGTTTTAATACCTGATGCAGTTACCTCTTCTACAACAGCAAGCAGCTTTTCTCCCATTTCAACCTCACCCAAATGATCGAGCATCATTTTCGCCGTCCAAATTTGTCCGATCGGATTGGCTATCCCCTTCCCATAAATATCTGGAGCAGAACCATGGACCGGTTCAAACATGGAAGGGTACTTCCCATTTGTGTTAATATTGCCGGCAGGCGCAATTCCGATACTGCCCATAATGGCTCCGCCAATATCTGTTAAAATATCTCCGAATAAATTGCTAGCCACAATCACATCGAACGTTTGCGGCTTCGAAACAAAAAATGCAGCCAATGCGTCAATATGGTTTACTGATGTTTCGATTTCTGGATATTCTTGCTTTACTTCATTAAACACTTCATCCCAAAAAGGCATAGAATGAACAATCCCATTGGACTTAGTTGCTGAAGTTACATGCCCTTTTCGGGTTTTTGCTACTTCAAAAGCATATCTCATCGCGCGCTCTGTTCCCTTTTTAGTGAAAATGGCATTTTGAATGGCAATCTCGTCTTCTCCCTTATGTATTCTTCCTCCAGATTCGCTATATTCACCTTCGCTATTTTCTCTAACAACTAATAAATCAAAATCTCTCGGATTTGCAAGCGGTGATGTTAATCCTTTGAATAATTTTGCAGGTCTTATATTTATGCTTTGTTCAAATTCTCGTCTAATTTTTATTAATAAGCCCCACAATGATACGTGATCTGGTACAATTGCAGGGTTGCCAACAGCGCCAAGAAAAATAGCATCAAAGTTTTTTAATATTTCGAGTCCATCATCGTCCATCATTTTTCCATGCTCTAAATAGTATTCACAGCTCCAAGGAAATTCCTTTGTTTCAAAGTTAATGCCCCCATGCACTTCTGCAACCGTATGTAAAACGTTTAAAGCAGCAGGAACAACTTCCTTGCCTATTCCGTCTCCTGGGATAACTGCGATATGATATGTCTTCATTTCTTCCCCACCCTCATTCACATTTTTTATCTCTTTATTCATCATAGTCCTTATTATGGAAATATTCAATTTAGATGTAAAAACTAAGGATAGGTTTTCTATAAAGCACATAAGACACTGGACATAATGAATTAATTAGTATATAAATTACATGAATCTATTGTATAACATACCTTGAGGAAGTGAATGGATTGGCAGAAAGAATATCTGTTGCCATAAAGCTAAAAAATGTGAAATACGGAACAAAAAATATGGAAATTTTAAAAGAGATAACCGGAGAAATATATAAAGGAGGAATTACCACACTCGTTGGTCCTTCTGGATCTGGTAAATCAACTCTCTTCAGTCTTTTAAACGGGATGAAAACCCCTCAAACTGGAACGATTATCATTAATGACAAGGATATTGGCCAATACGACCCTATCCAACTAAGAAGAGAAGTAGGCATCGTTTTACAAAAAGCGACGATGTTAAGTGGAGATGTTTATAAAAATTTATCACTTCCTTATACGTTGCAAGGAAAAAGACTTTCAGAAGAAAAAGCCATAGAAATGTTAAAGTTAATTGGTCTAAATGAATCGTTCTTACATAGAAAGGCAAATGATTTATCTGGTGGGCAGCAACAAAGAATTTCTATTGCCCGTACATTACTTAACGAGCCGCCGATCTTGTTGCTTGACGAGATTACTTCATCTCTTGATCAAGCATCCCAACATGAGATTGAACAACTCATTTCCAATGTCAATAAGCAATTTTCTACAACTATCTTATGGATTACACATAACTTGAGACAAGCATTGACAATTGGTCATGACACATGGGTAATGATCGATGGCAAGCTAGTTGAATCAGGAAGCAGCGACCTGCTGCAAAACCCAAGGACAGATGAAGTAAGACGGTTTTTGAAAGGTGGGGAAAAATGAGTTATCTTACCCTGTCAATAACATTAATATTTGTTCTCATTCCGTTCATTCTTTCAAAGCAATTCAAATTGGGACTAGAAAAAGATACGGTTATTGCAACTGTAAGGTCAGTTATTCAGCTGCTTGCGGTTGGTTATATTCTACAGTTTGTATTTGATTCTGAAAGCTATCTTTTCATCATCTTAATGATACTTTTAATGATTGGTGCGGCTGTACAAAATGCAAGAAAAAAAGGTGTTTCTATTAGCGGGATAACATGGAAGCTAATCGTTACGTACAGTTTTATTGAAATTTTGACACAGAGTATTTTGATTGGATTGAAGATTATACCTCCAACCGCACAGTATATTATCCCGATCAGCGGTATGCTCATCGGCAACTCTATGGTCCTCTCTATCCTTTTTCTTAATCGTTTTACAAGTGAAGTGGAGAATCGCAGCGATGAAACAGAACTGATACTGACACTTGGAGGAACGCCAAAACAATCGATTCACCATTCATTAATGTCTTCTATTAGAGCGAGCACCATTCCAACCATTGAAAGCCAAA
This sequence comes from Cytobacillus purgationiresistens, assembly GCF_030813235.1. GTDB lineage: Bacteria > Bacillota > Bacilli > Bacillales > Cytobacillaceae > Cytobacillus > Cytobacillus purgationiresistens. The sequence continues at coordinate 130,412 of NZ_JAUSUB010000005.1, forward strand.
AAACGATTGGTCTCGTACAATTGCCCGGAATGATGAGCGGGCAAATTATCGCAGGTGCAGACCCAGTCCAAGCAGTGATGTTTCAGCTGCTTATCATATTCCTTTTATTAACTACCGCTGTCATTACAAGTGTTATGCTTGGTTTTCTATCTTATCCTTCATTATTTAATGAACGAATGCAATTCTTGAAATAAAACAGAGAACCGCGAAAAACCGTGAGAGAAATGGATGATTCCTTCACGGTTTTTTATTATTCCTATTGAATGAATCCCTTTCGAAAAGCTGAAGCAACGACCTGAGTACGATTTTTCGCCTTTAACTTTTTCATTAAGCTGCTTACATAGTCACGTATCGTGTGTTCACTTAAAAAGAGCAGTTTTGCTATCCTCTTATTGTCATTTCCTTCTGCAAGGAGCATAAGAATGGAATGCTCCCTTTCTGTTAGATGAATATCACTATTCTTAACTAATGCCTCCCCTCTTCTTGAAAAGAATAAGCCAAGCCTAATCCCTATTTGTTCCAATAAAGCCAATTCCTTCGAGGTACAATCAAATACCTCTCCCATTTGATCAAAAGTAAGCCAGCCAAATAATTGTTCTTCATGTACAATCGGAATGAATATCACGGAGGAAAGCCCAAATAACTGAATATGATCTTCATTTATATAATTTGTAGGATCTTTTAGAAAGATTGGCTTCTGTGCACTAAATACAGTATATTTTCCACCTAAGTGTCCCCTCATGCTTTGAACTTTCTGAAGCTCTGTACCCACTACTCCATAAAATTCATTCGACCATGGAACATAAGCATAAAACACGCAACGTTTATATTGAAACCATTCTTCACATTTCTTTAATATAAATGCTAAATTTTGTACCCCAGGAGAGCCAATTAATAACTTATTTAACTTATCTAATGATTTATTTTCCAAAATAGACTTCGTATCATTCTGTTCACCCTGATCACTGCTATTACAATGGTTATAGCTATAGACCAAGTATGTAAAAACAGATAGTGAATACATGACAATTGAAGTGCTGCGATGATGTTTTATTTGAATTAATAATGTGATAAGTGATTTTTCAAAAACCAGCTGGAATAAATTAAAGCTTTTCATTGATAAAATGGCCAATTGTGACATAAGCCATGTATGTAATTGTGCATTACCGTCCTCGCCGGGATGCTCCACTTTTGAATGTGTAAATAATTGCAAAAAAGAATCTAGCAGCATTTCTGTCGCTATCCGATCTGATTCTATAATAGAAGAGTCAAGGTTAAGATAAATATTGATGTTTTCCTCTAATTGTTTGCTATATGTTTTTACAAACATGACAAACTCAGAAAAAGTCATTTCTTCATATTGATTCAATGAACGCTTCATAATTCTTACTCCTTTAAACATCCCCCTATAAAAAGCGGGGAATTCTGATTCAATTATACATTATCTTGTAGGGTAGTATTTTGAAATCAAAATAGTAACATTATTATTAGGACAAATCAATGTATGCTTTAACGGCAACTAACTTATTATAAGTATGATTTGTTAAAAAATGAAAGGGGTATGTGCAAACGATGAGAGTTAATAATAAAATAGCGATTATTACTGGTGGAGGAACAGGAATTGGTAAAGAAACTGCAAATTTGTTATCTAAAGAAGGAGCAAAAATTGTGGTCACTGACATAAATGAAGAGTCAGGAAATCAAGCTGTAAAAGAAATCAAGGACAATGGTGGAGAAGCAATCTATATCCATCATGATGTGAGTAAGGAAGAAGATTGGATAAATGTTGCTAAGGAAACAATTGAGGTTTACGGTCAGGCAGATATACTATTCAATAATGCTGGTATCTACATTATTAAGCCGCTAGCTGAAATCGGGGTAGATGAGTGGAATAAGCTCATGTCTATTAATGTAACTGGTGTCTTCTTAGGTATGAAGCATATTATGCCTATCATGGCTAAACAGAAAAAAGGCTCTGTTATTAATGCTTCTTCTATTGCAGGCTTAACTGGTGCTGCCGGGCATGTTTTATACGGTGCTAGTAAAGGTGCGGTCAGAATTATGACAAAAGATGCAGCAATTGAATATGCGCCTATGGGTGTAAGAGTGAATTCCATTCATCCAGGTTACATTAATACCGGAATGGCAGACTATGCTTCAGAAAAAACGGGTCAATCTAAAGAAGAACTCGGGTCGAACCTATTTCCGCTCGGATATTTAGGTTCAGTGAAGGATGTTGCCAATACAGTATTGTTCCTAGCATCAGATGATTCAGCTTATTCTACAGGTGCTGAATTTGTCATAGATGGCGGAGCAACTGCAAGATAATTTATCAAATAGATGGGAGACTTGATGATGAAATTAAAAGATAAAGTAGCGATTGTAACTGGTGGAGCGAGCGGGATTGGCGAAGCTGTTGTTAAACTATATGCAGAAGAAGGAGCAAAAGTGGTCATTGCTGATTTCTCTGAACGCGGTAAAGAACTTTCAAAAGAATTAAATTCTGCTAATCACGATACTTTATTCGTAAAAACAGATGTAACAAAAGAGGAAGATGTAAAAAACGTCGTTGAAGAAACTGTAAAAAAATATGGAAAACTGGATATTATGTATGCAAATGCCGGAATTGCAGACGATGCCATTGCAACAGAGTTATCTTATGACAGCTGGAAACGCACAATTGATATTAATCTATCCGGCGTATTTCTCTCAGATAAGTATGCGATTGAACAATTCTTGAAGCAAGGTAACGGTGGAGTGATTGTCAACGCTGGTTCTATTCACAGCTTTGTTGCATTACCGTCCACTACTGCGTACGCATCTGCAAAAGGTGGTGTGAAACTATTAACACAAAACCTTTGTACAGCCTACGCAAAAGAAGGTATTCGTGTAAATGCAGTCTGTCCAGGGTATATCGATACGCCATTGCTCTCAAAACTTGATTCAAACGTAAAAGAGCACTTAGCTTCCCTTCATCCGCAAGGCAGATTAGGTAAACCTGAAGAAATTGCAAAAGCTGTACTCTTCCTATCAAGTGATGACGCAAGCTTTGTAAACGGTACAACTCTCCTTGTAGATGGTGGATATACATCACATTAATTACGTTGATTTTTTGGATAACAGGGTGCAAAATTGCACCCTGTTGTTTATTTTTCTTACTCCCCTGCTTCTCTGTATATTTTACTTTCGATTACGGAAAAATTGGTATGAGGTTTTTAAAGATGCATACGTACCTATAGCCGCATAGCCATAGAAATACCCCATGAATAATCCTGCAGTCAGACTGCCTCGATGACTGATAAGCACAGAAAAAACAATACCTATTGCCAAAGCAATGGAGGGAACCCATTGTTTTGGTATATGGAGATATATTTTCAGCAGCTGTGTCAAACATAGCACCAATGGCAATGCAATTACAGCATCCCAAAAGTTTGTATGTATTGTCGGGAAGTTCATTTTCAACACCATCCAAAACTTATTTTACTTAGTATTTTCCTATACTTCCGTTTTCATTATAGGATGAAGAAAATAATGAAGAATTGGATATAATATACAGAATTCGGATAGATTAATGAATAACCTTACTCTATAGGAGGATAAAAATGATTACATTGAAAAAAAACATGGAATTTAAAATCAAAGATGGATTTTCACCTAATATCTGTTTATCAGAATCACTAAAAATATTAGATATAACAGACTGCAGTATCATTATTCAAATGAATAAATCCAACAGACGTGGTGTATTTCCTTCTGATTATTTCTACTATTGGCTAAATAAAGGGGCATTAGTGGAAATTAAGGATCATCAAAAGAGAATATCATAATATTAGGTACCCTTTACAAAAGGGTACTTTTGTTATTAAATAAAACTTTTCATACTTTATCACTGACTTCATATCTTTATTAATGGAGGTGACTGAGATGGATCGTATTAAGAAAGAAAATAAAAAAACCGAACAGCTTAAACCATTTGTTCGCGAAAATAAAGGAAAGAAAATGACAACTAATGAGGGAGTAATGATCTCAAATGATGAAAACTCCTTGACTGCTGGAGATCGGGGGCCAACGTTACTTGAAGATTTTATCATGAAGGATAAAATGGCCCACTTTGACAGAGAACGGATTCCGGAACGAGTTGTCCATGCCCGTGGATATGGAGCCCATGGTGTCTTTCGCGTCTATGAATCATTAGAAGATTTAACGATGGCCCATTTCTTACAAGACCCTAATATAGAAACACCAGTTTTTGTAAGATTCTCTGAAGTGGCGGGATCAAAAGGTGCAAATGAGACAAATAGAGATGTACGCGGCTTTGCCACCAAATTCTACACGGAGGAAGGAAACTTTGATTTAGTTGGTAATAATATTCCGATATTTTTCATTCAAGATGGAATTAAGTTTCCTGATTTAATTCATGCACTCAAGCCTGAACCACATAATGAAATACCTCAAGGTCAAACCGCACATGATACTTTCTGGGATTTTATCGGAAGCAATGAAGAATCTGCTGCAATGATGATGTGGATTATGTCAGACCGTACCCTTCCAAGAAGCTTTAGAATGATGGAAGGCTTCGGTGTCCATACTTTTCGCTTAGTAAATAAAGAGGGCACATCCCGCTTTGTTAAATTTCATTGGAAGCCTGCGCTTGGCGTCCATTCATTAATATGGGATGAAGCACAAAAATTAGGTGGTGCGGATCCGGATTATCACCGTAGAGATCTATGGGGAAATATAGAGGATGGTTTCTTTGCAGAATTTGAATTAGGCTTACAAGTAATCGAAGAAAAAGATGAATTTATGTTTGACTTCGATATTTTAGATGCAACGAAATTATGGCCGGAGGAAATTGTCCCAGTACGGAAAGTCGGAAAAATGACTTTAAATAGAAATGTTGATAATGTATTTGCTGAAACAGAGCAAGTGGCCGTTCATCCTGGAAACATAGTAAGAGGCATTGACTTTACAAATGACCCACTTTTGCAAAGCAGAATCTTTTCCTACACTGATACTCAGATATATAGGGTTGGAACAAACTTTCAACAAATTCCGATTAATAGTCCTGTCTGCCCTTTCCATAATAATCAAAGAGATGGTGCAGCTCGATATATCATTGATAAGGATCGGGTTGCTTATCATAAAAATAATTTAGCAGATAATACACCTTACACTGTCCCAGGTACAAAAGGCGGCTTCGTTACATATCCTTCAACCGTCGAAGGATTAAAAGTAAGAGAAACAGCACCTAGCTTCAAAGACCATTTTTCACAGGCAAGGCTATTTTGGAATAGTATGACAAACGTAGAGAGAAATCATATTTTTAGTGCCTTCTGCTTTGAATTAGGAAAAGTAAAAAGTGTCTCAGTTAGGCAAAGAGTGGTCAATTTAATAGGCTATATCAGTACAGATCTTGCAGTTCTTGTCGCAAAAGACCTTGGTGTAGAGGTTCCAAAAGTCGAGGAATCACAAATAAAAGCTTCTTCTCCTGCGTTAAGTATGGCTAATACAAAGTTTTATACAGATTCTTTAAAGACAGGTATTTTGATTGCAGAACAGTTTGACAGTCATGTCGTAGGTAATCTGCTTGATCAATTAACTGCTGCCAAGCTAAAACCAGTAATCGTAAGTGAAAGACTTGGTGTAGTAAACGGAACGGACGGAAAAGAGCTGACAGTTGATGATAGTTTTCTCACTGGCTCTCCACTTTTATACGATAATTTATTTGTTGCTTCCGGCCGAGGTGCAAGTGAATACTTTAACCAAAAAGCGAAAAGTTTTATTATTGAACAATATAATCATTTTAAACCGCTTGGTGCTTCAAGAAGTGGAATGTACTTAATGCAGGAAGTAGGCATTATCAATAAACCTGGAGTGACAATCAATCAGGACCAATTTCAGCCATTTATTAATAATGCAAGAAAACAACGTTTTTGGGATAGAAGTTAATCTTCTAATCCTCTATACCAAAAAAAGCGAGAGTTTTATTTTTCACAAATATTTAGGTCAATATCCTTGATTAACCTTCTAAAATTCCAATTTCAAATAGTAGTCATATTCCAAACTTGATTTTATTTTTCATACATTATAAAGGGGTAGTTCAGCTCGTCAATTTGACAGTTGAACTACCCCTTTATCCAATTTGTTGATAAATATTACGATTGTTTACCAAAAATCTCTGCTTCTAAGCGTCTGCCAGTTGGTGTGGCTGCTAAGCCGCCTTCCGCAGTTTCTCTCAGAGCTGAAGGCATCGTCAGACCAATTTTATACATCGCATCGATTACTTCGTCACATGGTATTCTGCTAGTGATACCTGCTAACGCCATATCTGCAGCGGTCATTGCGTTTGATGCCCCCATCGCATTCCTTTTCACGCATGGTACCTCAACAAGTCCGGCTACCGGATCACAAACAAGACCTAGCATATTCTTTAATGTGATCGCCATTGCATGTGCTGACTGAGTGGGTGTACCACCCGCCATTTCAGTAATTGCTGCTGCTGCCATACCACTAGCAGAACCTACTTCTGCTTGACATCCACCCGCTGCTCCTGAAATAGAAGCGTTATTTGCTACCACAAATCCAAATGCTGCAGAAGTAAATAGAAACTCAATCATTTCTTCTCTTGTCGGGTTTAATACTTCCTTAACTGCGAAAAGCGTACCAGGTACGACCCCAGCAGAACCAGCAGTTGGCGTCGCACAAATGGTTCCCATTGCTGCATTCACTTCATTTGTTGCTACAGCCTTGCTTACTGCATCAAGCAGAGTATGCCCTGATAAAGCCTTACCCGATTGAATATATTTTTGCAAGAGGACAGCATCTCCACCAGTAAGACCTGATACAGAAGTCACTCCATTAAGTCCACGCTCAACAGCCTGTTCCATCACTGTAAGGTTGCGATCCATTTTCGCAATCACTTCTTCGCGTGAAAGACCTGTTACATCTATTTCTTGTTGAATCATTATTTCTGCGATTTTTACGTTTTTAGATTCCGCTAGCTCAACTACTTCAGCTACATTTTTAAACATCATATTATGACCCCCATTATGCATTATTACAATTAATCAACCATCTTGATGACTTGAGTCACATGCAAAAGCTCAGATATATCGTCCATTAATGTTTGATCGATCTTTTGGTCGACTTCAATGACCATCAAGGCCATTTTGCCTTTCTCCTTACGGGAGACTTCCATATGACCGATATTGATTTCATGATTAGCCAATATTTTTGTGACAGATGAAATGACACCAAACTGATCATTATGAACAACAAGGATGGCTGGATGTTCACCTGAAAGTTTTAATTCAAATGAGTTCAGTTCGATAATTTCAATCGTCCCACCACCAATTGATATCCCGACAAGCTCCATCTCTTTCTCATCGTCAAACAGTTTGATTCGGACTGTATTCGGATGGTCTGTCACTGCTTCCTCAACTGAGAAAGCAACTTCCATTCCCGCTGTATCAGCCAATTTTAATGAAGTAGGAATCCTTTCATCAAAGGTATCAAAGTCAAGTATTCCTCCGACAATCGCAACATCCGTCCCATGCCCCTTATATGTTTTTGCAAAAGATCCATAAAGATAAATTTCTGCTCTTTTGGGCTGATGCCCAAACAAAGTCCGTGCAACCCGTCCAATTCTAGCCGCTCCTGCTGTATGTGAACTTGAAGGTCCAATCATAACCGGACCGATAATATCAAATGCAGATCTATATTTCATATCGATTTGCCCCTTTTTCCTGTATTTCTCCATTATTCTATTAATCTTTATTTACTATGTTCAACCATTTCATTTGTATGATCATCATTCTTTGTTTTTATCTTTTGTAAATAGTTATAGATGGTAAATTTAGATACCCCAAGAACTGAAGCAACATATTCAGTTGAACCTTTAATTAGAAAGGTCCCTTTATCATCAAGTTGCCCGACACAATCAACCTTCTCATCTAATGTCATAAGAGCCGGTGCTTTTTTAAACTGTTGTAAAACTTGATTAACCATCTCATGAATGACATCTTGAACGGATGTGAAGAACGTCTCTTCTTTTGAATCAGATTCATCAAAACTGGTAAATGCTTCAATATCTCCCCCAAATTGCATCATAAGGCTAATATCGTAATTCATGCAAAGTGCGCCAATAATCTTGTTATCAGCATTTCTTAAAAACACAGTTGATGATTTTAATATTTTTCCTTTTTTTGTTTGTGTTTTATAATTTGCAATATCTTTTGTATCACTGTTCCCTTTTGCCAATTCATTCAAAACCAAATCTGTGATAGGTGCTCCCGGTGTTCTTTCGGTTACATTTCCCACAATATGAATTAATGATTTTTTTAAATCAGAAAAATCATGTACAGCCACTTCGCAGTTTGGTCCAAACATTTTCACAAGCATATCCGCTGTTCGAATAGCCATATCAAATACAGGCTGATTATTCTTCTTCACTATATTTCACTTCCTTTATTACAGTAAAAGAAAGATGCTTCATTTATTGAAATCGTTTACAAATTCATTATATCTCAAATCTTAATCATCATAACATAAAATCCTCTATTGTTAAAATAATATTTTAATAGCTACAAAAAAATTGTAAAATAATTTTATTTATTCTTTTATTCATATAAAAAGCCGCAACGATAAGTTACGGACTTCCTCTTTTTTCACTCTTCCTTTTCAACAGGGGCTTTTCTCCTCTTTGAGATTTCTTCACTTCTACTATAAAATTATCGCTTGCGTCATAAAAAGCCTGAGAGCCATTATACCTTTTAAAAAAACTATCACCTATAGCCAACAAAAATTTGTAAATGAGTATTCAACTGTCATAATTTTGTAATAGTTGCTGAAAGCTTTTAAAAAGAAGGCTATCTTAAATAATTCAGTTGATATTTGATTACTCCAAACGAATGTTCCATTATAAAACCAAGAACACTTGTTCGTAGGCTTTATGATGAAGTTAAGAGAATTGATAGCGGAAATTAAAAAATTAAATTCAGCAGAGCAAATTGTAGAAAAACATTTACCGATGTTACGTCAACTCCTCTATATCGAACTCATAAGCCTGATAAATGGTTAGATTTTATAAAATGTATGTTGGAAGGCTACTCCCTTCGTAAATCTGCTGACCTTATTGGTGATATTCATTATGTTACCTTGTTCTATTGGAGACATAAGGTATTATTTGCACTAAAACATATGGATTTTGAAACATTTTCAGGGATTGTAGAGATGGATGAAACATATTTTCTTTACTCTGAAAAAGGTAAAAGAAACTTGAAAGGACGTAAACCTCGTAAACGTGGAGGTTCTTCAAAATTTCGAGGTATTAGTCACGAACAAGTATGTGTCTTAATCGCAAGAGACCGACAAAAATCTACTAAATTATCATCGGACAACACGCTTTGCACTGATGCTTGGAGAGCTTTTTCTACCAATGCAAAAAGCAAAGGATTGGTTCATTATCGTTTTATATTTGATGGAACTGAACGTGTCAAAGGTCTCTATCATATTCAAAATGTCAATAACTATCACAGCCGATTAAAAGGTTGGATGCAACGGTTTAATGGTGTCGCTACAAAATACCTCGACCATTATTTGAGTTGGTTTTAGTTCTTGGATATATTTAAACTTCGCAGTGAAAATGCAACAGTTAGCAAAATGATTGTGGAAAGCACATTATTCCCAGCTAATACTACTTATGATAAACTAAGATTATCAAAGTTTCCAAATTAGACCAATTAGAGATATGAATAGAGATTGTTTTTTATTGGAGGGAAAAAATTGATAACTACTTATGTAAATTGGGGAGAATCAAGAGTTAAATTAACTTGGGAGAAAAATAGCTTACTTCCTCAATATAATTTAATCACAAGTGTACACGGCTTTTGTTTTCAAGAAGATAAATTATTATTGGTCGATTTAAACCATAGAGGATGGGATTTTCCAGGAGGACATATTGAACTTGGTGAAACTCCAGAGGAGTGCTTTAAACGGGAAGCACTGGAAGAAGGTTATGTTGAAGGAGAATGTAAGTTATTAGGACACATAATCGTTGACCATAGCGAAAACCCATTATTGACAGAAAGTAGTCCATATCCTAAAATTGGTTTTCAAGTATTCTACAAAATGAATATAACAAAACTACTCCCATTTGAAGGTAAATATGAATCTGCTCAACGAATGTTTGTAAATCCCAATGATGTTTCCTCATATTATCACAAATGGCACATTCTTTATCAGGAAATATTGGATTGTGCTATACAATAGCAAAGACCTTCTAACCATGAAGGTCTTTTTATACTTTAAATTATCAACAATATTCATTAACATAGCCAAAAAGAAACAACCGCAACAATTTGCTGCGGCATGCTACCTTATATATTCTTTAATATTAAGTTTAGACGACCAATCCGTTCTGCCTTCTCATCCTCTGAGGCTAAATCATATTTCTTCAATAGATGAAACATATTATTTAAAATATCCTGGGTATGCGCTCCATTAAAAAAATCATCGAATAAGACATGCATTTCATTTGGGAGAAATTCCTTTTGTGATTCATACTTCTTTTTAACCTCTTCATGGCTGTGATCGATTTTACATTCACTCATTTCTTTTGGCTCCTTTACTTAATCATTATGGTCTGGATGTACGTATTGATAATTATCCCGATTGATGGGAGTGAATCGTTTAGGTGTATGAAATCTTAATAAATCTTTATATAAAATCTGATCGGACATCTCCAATTGCTTGCGGGCTTTATCTGCTATGGAAGAATATTTGCCTGTGTCTTCAATGATTTCGCCTGTTGTATTATCATAAAACTTTTCATTAATCATTGTTACTTGGGGGGAAGTAAAATCACCATTTCTAAAAGGTATGATTTCTCTATGCTCATCAGATAATAAATCGGAACCAAAGTCTATATATTCCCTTGTATCAATACCCAGTAAATGAAGTACTGTTGAACGGACATCCACTTGACCACCTAAAGTTTGCTTAGGCTCTCCCCCAGTTTCTCCTGGTATATGAATAAACACTGGGACACGTTGGAGTTGAGTATATTCAAACGGTGTGATTTCCTTACCAATAATCTCCTCCATGGCTTCATTGTGATTTTCAGAAATTCCATAATGGTCTCCATATAAAACGATGACAGATCGCTCATATAAACCTGATGCCTCCAAATCAGCAAAAAACTGTTCTAAAGCTTCATCCATATAATTAGCAGACTGGAAATATTGATTAACAACATCATTTTCGGTTTCAGCCAGCGGGAAATCAGTGTCCCATTCATCCATTTTAAAAGGAAAATGATTAGAGAGTGTGATGAATTTCGCATAAAATGGCTCTGGTAATCTTTTTAAATACGGCATTGATTCTTTAAAAAAGGGTTTATCCTTCATACCATAATTTTTCGTATTTTCATCGGTCATCTCATAATATTCTGCGTCAAAAAACTCATTATATCCCATCGATTTATACATTTCATTGCGATTCCAAAAGGTTTTATAATTTCCATGGAAAGAGGCAGATGTATATCCATAGGATTGTAAGATCGCTGGTGTAGCCTGATAGGTGTTCTGTGCTTTATTGACATATACTGCCCCTTGTGCCATTGGAAACAAGGAATTATCCATAATAAACTCAGCATCTGAAGTTTTCCCTTGCCCTGTTTGATTATAAATATGATCAAAATAAAATGTTTGGTCATCCTTAATGAGCGAATTTAAAAATGGCGTTACTTCCTGACCATTTAATTCATAATCAATGATGAAGGTTTGCAAGGACTCCATTGATACATAAATGACATTCATTCCCTCTGCCTTACCGAAATATTTTGGGTTTGGAGAGGTCTGTTGTGATTTCATATAGTTTTCAACTTCAGTTATATCAGTTGAGTCGGCCAATGCTCTTTCACTTAAATACTTTGAATTTTGCACCGCATCATGAAAAGTAAAATTATAAATGCCAAGATATTTCACTAAATATACTCGATCAAAAGAACGGGTTAGCAGATCAGGTCGGTCTTTTTCAGCTAGACCAAGGTTAATAAAGAAGACAATAAGGCCAGCTGCAACAATCAGTGTCCCCTTCTTTTTACTACCCATATGTACTGGTTTATACCATCGTTTTGTTATGAGAATAATAAGCAAAATCGTATCAATAAAATAAAAGATATCTAAAGGAGACATGAGTGTCAGGGCGCTATCTCTAAGCTGTCCAGCATTTGTTTTCGTTTGCATAATAACTGGAACTGTAATGAAATCATTAAAAAAGCGATAATAAACAACATTTGCATATAATAAGATTGAAAGGACAATATTCATTGCTGCTAATATGATGGATTGGATCCTTCCCTTAAAAAATAAAGCGAGGCCAAAAAATATCAACGTGGAGCTAAGCGGATTCAGAAATAATAGAAATTCCTGCAGATAGTTGTCTATTCCTAACTTAAATTCAATCTGATACGTTACATATGTTTTTAACCAAAAAATGGCAACCACTAGAAAAAATAAAAACAAGCTATTTTTTGCTGCGCGATTGGAAAGATTCATATTACACCTCATTTTTACGAGCCGCAGGATATCTTAGGCTCTCAACCTGTACTGCAAAATCTGAAATTCACAGCCTAAAAATAAAATTATTAATCAAATTTTTGATAGGCTATTAAGAATAGTTATTCAACCTTATGTAGGCACTAACTTTCCTAAATAAACAACAACATATTTTTTAGGAAAAGTACGAAATAAATATAACATATTCAGCCCTAAAATTGTACTGATTACCCTTAATGAATTTCCACAATTTTCTACACAACTTATATCAAATTCTTCTTCTTTCCTTTTATAGGATCGTTATTTTTAAATAAAATATGACTCACTCTAATTTAGAGAGTGAGTCAATGATCTTAATCCGTCACTTCAACATGGCTTATTGACCAGATAGGGATAATTACTTCGTTGATGTCTGTTACATAACCTGAAATAATTTCAGTTATAACAATTACACCATCTTCCACTTTTGTTAACACACCGCTGGTAAATGAAGTATGTGCAAAAATATCAATTGTTCTGCCCAACAACAGCTTTAGTGCTTCAGGAAATGTTGATGCCAGTGTACATTTATCCATTATTTTACCTCCTTTAGCTTAAATTTGTTACAGATTGAATATTTCTAAATGGCACTAAATAAAATGTACTGCCAGATGTTACAACAGCATAATCGTTTCGTACATTTGATAAAACACCTGTTAAAGGTCTGCAGTTGTGATGATTTCTACAAGAGACCCAACAATCTCCCATAATTCTGCTCTTAATCCAGAGCGTGGTGCTGGTGCGGTGATCGGTAAACCAGCTCCTGGTGTTTCTTGCACAAGAATATTACTTACTAAATTGTTGACAAAACCTAAATCAACGATAGTAGAAGCAGGGTGTAATTTAAATAAATCATTATTAGCCATAAAAAATACCCTCCTTCATTTCTTAATTAATAACCATTTTATGTTGGAAAAGCGTTTTCGAATGGACGACTTCCCTAGTAGAACTGCCTGTTTATTTTTTTCACTGATTTATCCAAGATTAGATGCGCAAATTGATTCTCAAGTGGAAGAATACGCGAATAGAATATGGAAGAGGTGAGAAAATTGGGTCAAATAAAAGTACTAATGATTGTTGATCATTTAGGTACGAATGGTGCTGTTACACATGTTCTCAGTATTGCGAAGGCTTTAAAAAAGGAAGGTATTTATACCACAATAGCTGCTAATTCAGGTGCTATGGAGCAAAGATTTGCAGATGAGAAACTCCCATATTATATTGTGGACTTCCCTACTGTATTTACAAACGATATTCATTTGTTTAGTAGTGCGGCTGAAGATTTATATAGAATCATTGAAAATGAACAAATCAACATTATACACGGCCACCAAGTCTATTCTAGTTATTTTTCATGTGCTATTGCAAAATCTAGAAATATTCCATTTATATATACAATTCATGGATTATATAATCGTAAAGAGGAGCTCATAAATGTATTTATGCAGGCTGACAAGTTAATTGCAGTAAGCCCCCTTGTATATGAGAAAATGCAGCAATATGTACCAAAACAACCAGTCCTTATACCCAACGGGATTGATATGGATGAGTTTTCGCCTCATCCATCACAAGAATTAAGGATTAAAATGAATATACCTGAAAATGAATATATTATTTTATATGCCAGCAGACTTGAATGGAAAAAAGCAGATATTTGCATGATGGTATTAAATGCTTTTCAATTTATGAATAATCCTGCTGTTCATTTGATTATTGCAGGTGAAGGGCATCGTACTAAACAAATTTTGAATATGACAGCTCACCTAAATAGAAAACAAGGTCGGAAATGTATACATTTTGTGGGAAATCAGCCATATTTAAATCAATATGTATCTATCGCAGATTGTATTATTGGGACAGGTAGAACTGCATTAGAAGCAATAGCATCCGAGAAATGTGTAATAGCTGCAGGAAGCGAAGGGTATCTAGGCATTGTGACAAAAGATAATTGGAAAATAGCGCGCTATGGTCAATTCGCTGACCATAGCGCTCCATCTTCCATCAATCAATCCGTTTTAATAAGAGATATAGAATTGTCAATCCATAAACATAAAAAGGGTATTCATTCTTCTCATTTACGAACCCTTTTGTCAACAGATTTTAATTTAGACGAATCAGCAGCTAAGATAAGAGAAATATATGACCAAGTTCTAATAGACAACTTTTAAACTTTCCCACAACTAAACTTTGATGTTAAAATATTCTATATATCGACCCTAATTCTTGCAGGGCTGTAAAGGAAGTGACGTCTATTTATACTATTGAAAAAACAAAAAAAATAACATTTATCATTATGTCCTGCCTAGCAATTACTTTCACATTTACTTTAATATATTTTGCATCAATTGAAGGTATCTCAGCAACAGTATTGAAGGAGGTTGAAGCTGTCATATCTGACGAAGAGATCGACAACCTTATTACCGACCCAGTTATTCAGACTCTGCTTCAAGAAGAATCACAGGATATATCCGCCATTAATTTAAACGACTCTGATCTCCCTCTTAAATCAAAAGGACAAGTGGTTAAAAAGATTTCAGAGAACTTTTCTATAAAGGAAATTCAAGTGGTAACTTCCAAGGTTAAGAAAGGCATCACTCCAGAGGATAAGTCTGAAATCATGGATATGATTACAAATCGCCTTTCAGAAGAAGAATTAACAGCGATAAAAGTAATTGCCATTCAAGAAATGACGAAGAAATAATGAACCGCACCAAAATATATCCAGATGGTTCTAAAAATAGGCATTTGTCAAAACAATAGTTGATAGCCCTTCATACTCTATAATAGAGGGAGGGATGATTATGTATCAATTGGCGATTTTATATCTAGCTGGAATACTGGCGGGATTTGGTTTGGCTAATTTACCAACATCTGCGATTATTACACCTGGAATTGCAGAATTTTTTGCAATCATTGGGGGAATTGCGGTTATTGTTTTCTCCGTAGCAATCTTATACCTTGGCTTGAAAGCCATTCTTCGAAAATAATAAAATTTAAATTCCAACTGGTCATTTTTTGACCAGTTTTTTTCATTCTTTTCACAAAATTTACTTATGGCTGTTTTTTAAGAAAGTATAAAAGAGTATAATGTTATTTGAATCCAATTGATTGAGAGGAGTATTTTACGTTGACCTATCCAAGTACGAAAGAAACGTTTGAATTATTAAAAAAGCTTGTGTCCATTCCTAGCCCTTCTGGAAATACGAATGAAGTTATTACATATGTTGAAGATTTCTTTAATCATATTCAAATTGAAACGAAGAGAAATAGAAAAGGTGGCCTGATTGCTACCCTCCCAGGCAAGAATAACGATCAACATCGGATGCTTACTGCCCATGTTGATACTCTAGGTGCGATTGTAAAAGAAATTAAGCCAAGTGGACGACTCAAGCTCGATTTAATCGGCGGATTTCGCTATAACTCCATTGAAGGAGAATATTGTGAAATCGAAACATCAGGCGGGCAAAAATTTACTGGTACAATATTAATGCATCAAACATCCGTTCATGTATACAAAGATGCAGGTAAAGCTGAACGGAACCAAGACAATATGGAAGTTCGCATTGATGAAGAAGTTCATAGCGTTGAAGATGTCAGGAATCTAGGAATTGAAGTAGGTGACTTTGTCTCCTTCGACCCGCGCGTACAAATTACACCATCTGGGTTTATTAAATCACGCCATCTAGATGACAAGGCAAGTGTGGCCATACTGCTCCAATTGATTAAACAAATAAAATCAGAAGGCTTAGAGCTGCCATATACCACGCATTTCTTAATTTCAAATAATGAGGAAATAGGCTATGGCGGGAATTCGAATATCACTCCTGAAACGGTTGAGTACTTAGCTGTTGATATGGGGGCTATGGGTGATGGACAAGCAACAGATGAATACACAGTTTCCATTTGTGTAAAGGATGCTAGCGGACCTTATCATTACGAACTGCGCAAACGCCTTGTAGAACTCGCGAAGGAAAATAATATCGGCTACAAACTCGATATTTATCCGTATTATGGATCTGATGCATCGGCAGCTATTCGCTCTGGCCATGATATTGTCCACGGCTTAATAGGGCCAGGTATTGATTCTTCCCATGCCTTTGAACGCACTCATGAAAAGTCTATTGAGAATACTGCGAAGCTGCTTTATCATTACTTACAAGCTGGAATGGTTAAATATTAAGATGCTAAGGAGCGCTATATGGCGTTCCTCTTTATTTTTGGCACTTTTCTAAAAGACTGTTGTTTTATCATAAGTTTTCATAAAGTTGATTGGAGCGGATGTGAGAGACTCCTGCGGGAACAGCGGGACAGGTGAGGCTAACCTCCCGCCCCACGGAAAGCGAGCACCTGGAGAGGAAATCAACGACTACCTGCGAAAAGCAACAAAGTATACGAAAACAGCTTTATTTTTAATTATGGAACTATTCGTCGCCAAAGCATGTATATTTGTCCAGACAATTTCTGCCCTCAAAGCATAATGTATTAAAAAGGTGTGAACAATCCAAACATAGAGGCTGGAGGAAGCAGATGAATATATTATTCATTTTTTATGTGCCGAGTGGCGGTGTAGAAACATTAAATAGGCAGAGAAGTTTAGCTTTAAAAAAATATAATATAAATGCTCATTTCCTATACTATGAAAATAAGAAAAATAATATTAACGAGCATCATGCTCCTGTCTTTATTACCAATAAAGACGTAGAAATAAAAGAAATTATTAAAAAAGGGAAATACAGCGCCATCATAGTGGTATCTGATTTTAAAGCACTTCCCAGACTAAGGAAATTAGGATATGAAGGAAAAATGATTGTAGAAATCCAAGGTTATGGTTCTGAACGGGTAACGAGAACGGCATTTACAGATGCGGTTCCTATAGTGAAAGAATATGCAGATGGTTTACTAAATCCAAAAACGCCCCATATCAATCAGTTATTTGATGAGTTATTCCCTAGTATACCTCAGTATCATTTTAATAATTGCTTTGACTCCACACAATTTTGTTACCAGCCAGAATTATCAAATGAGGATCCAATTATAGGATGGGTTGGCAGAATAGAAGACAACAAAAATTGGAGTGAATTTCTAAGAATCGCCACCTACTTAGAAAAAAAACTAAATCACCGATTAAAAATCTATATGTTCGAGGACCCCACAATAAGTAACCAGCTTGAAAGGCAGAAGTTTCAAAATATGATTAGTCAACCAAGGCTTAATCGAAATCTAACTATTTTCAATAATGTCCCTAATTCCGAAATGGCTAACTATTTTTCTACTATTGGCAATTCAGGCGGTTTTTTATGTTCTACATCAAAGGTGGAAGGTGCCCCCTACGTCCTTCTTGAAGCGATGAGTTGTAAATGCCCTGTATTGACAAGTGATTCTGGCGGTGTCAGAAGTGCAATCATTCAAAGTCATACAGGTATGTATTATAAATTAGGCTCCCCAATAGATGGATTTAAACAAGGATTAGATCTAATGAAAAATATCACTTTAAGGGAAAGCATAAGAGAAAATGCACTTCAACATTTAGAAACGCACTTTAGTCCTGATGCTTATGCTGACAATTTTAGAAACATGTTAAGAGATATCGGATTGGAATGTTAACTTATGGCTATTTTCGTATACTTGTTTGCTTTTCGCAGGTAGTCGTTGATTTCCTCTCCAGGTGAATCGCTTTGCGCGGGGCGGGCGGTGAACTCTGCAGGGTCTCACCTATCCCGCAGCTCCCGCAGGAGTCACACACATCCGCTCCAATCACCTTTTATTCAATGGTTTGTCTTATCAAAACCTATGACATTCTCTTAGAAAAGAGCCTAACTTATAAAAAATTTATTTCTTTAAATATCACTAAAAAATCTTAGCTTGTGAACTAATTTTTCCACAGGCTAAGATTTTTTTAGTCTAATATATTGTTGTTAGTCACATTGGAGCTGGATAGTTATAGTTCCTTGTCATATCCATACAACAAAAAGTCCGTTGCATATAAATCTTCTACTAGCTTCTTTGTTTCTGCATTGTAGAAGCTGTTCATTTTGGGCAACAGATTAGAAAAAGCATCAATATTTAATATCTGATCGGCGTAATTACCTTCTCGCTTCATTTTTTTTGAGAAATGATGAGACGAGCCGGATAGTCTATAAAGCGGTGACTTTAACAAGCCATATTCTTTTTCTACTCTCCTAATTTGGTTATTAAGATCATCAATTTTAATATATTGAATATTAAAAAGCTCTTCACCTGTGATATATTGTTGGCCAATATGACGATCAATTGTCATAAATTGCGGTCCCATCTCCTTTAATTCAATAAGAAATTGTTTAAAAGAAAGACCTTCCTCAATTTTACGATTAAAATAATGAATGAGCCAAGGTGCAGCTAACGTATGCAAATAGGAGCTCACCGCTCTTTTATAAGGATTTCTTACTACCTTAATGATATCTTTTTTCCCTTGTAGTAAATCCAATTTTAATGCCTCAGTGTATTCCGGGTCTTTACGATATACATAGTCTCTATAGCTATGAACCTCCCCTCCAGATTCGGTTGCAACATCCTGCAGCAAGCCAATTTGATAAAAGAACCATCTATTCATTGTTGTACAGGCACTTTTAGGAGACCAAAGAAGAATAAGTGGAAAATCATGATTATGCAGAGGAATATATGAAGGGTTCAATATGGTAGTCATTGCTGCTATTTTATTCGTATCACTCAAAAAAACACACCACCTTTCTCGTAGACTTATAATCGTTTGATCAGTTCTTTCATTTTTGGCAGATATATTCCTTCAATTACCTTCATTTCATTCAACATCTCTTTTTGATGCTTGCTTGTACCTGACTGGTTATGCTGCCTGAACATTGTTAAAGCTTCATCTTGGTAATGTACTTTATATCCATTGACCAATATCCTCATCCACATTTCATAATCATGAGTATATCTAAAATTCAAATCGAATTCGCCAATATTCTCAAAGATCTTCTTTTTAATCAAAACAGTACATCCGTTGATTGCATTGAAGGTTAAATATGCATGATAAATATCTTTTACTGTGGCAAATCTTGGACATGCCCAGTTTACTACCGCCTGCTTTTCTGCATCTATAATGTGATAGTTTGTAAAGGCCATATCTGCTTGATTAGTAAGTATAAATGATAACTGCTTAGAAATTTTTTCAGGCATAAAAACATCATCTGAACTTAGCCAAGCTACATACTCTCCAGAGGCCGATTGAATGCCTGTATTTAAGGCTGATGCTGTTCCTCCATTCTCTTTCCGAATATAGTTAATCTCTTTACTATAGGGAGTTATTTTTTCAGTAAATTGTGTCGATCCATCGTCTATTAATAAAATTTCGATATTCTCATAGGTTTGATTGACTGCACTTTCTAGAGCTTGATCTACATAGGGACAATTATAGAATGGAATGATAATGGTCACCTTAGGGCCCATTTGTTTATCCCCCTTTATTTTATTAATATTTATAAGACAAGATACCTTCAATATGATATGAACTGATTAATCAAAAGTAATGGACAGATATACAAAAAAATAAGAACAATCGCATTGTTCTTATTTACTTTAGATATCTTTATGCCTTTCCCGCTGATACTCTAATATATCAGTCAAGCTTTTTCTAATATGAATCTTTGGTTTCCATCCCAATCCCATGATTTTTTCTGGAGGTTTGGCTAAGGAATGATCCAATTTGGGATTCTCTTGAGGTACAATTTCAAAAGGAATAGAAGATAAAGATTGATAGATAGATGCGATATCTAAAAGGCAATGGACCTTTCCAGATGAAATGTCATAAACCTCTCCATTTTGACCCTTCCTTAACAAAATCTCATACGCTGAAACGGCATCCCTCACATCAAGAAAATCCCGCGTGGCATTTATATTTAAATCATCCATTTTTCCGCTCTTGTTCGCTTTCTCAAGTTCGACGATTACCTTCGCCATTTTAGTGCAAATGCCATTTGATATCCCTGGTCCAATTAAGTTTGAAGGTCTTACAATAATAATATTCATGTTATAGAGCTTCATCCATGATTGAGCAATCATGGTTTGCATCGTTTTGCTTAAACTATATGGACTAGTTAAGCTGTCCTTTGAATTAGGGTTAAACTCAAGGGCAGAACCCGCAACAATGATTTTGCAATCAGGATTTATTCTTCGCAAAGCATCTACAAGATATAAAGTAGAAATTACATTTGCTTCTAGAGCTATAGTCGGGTTCATCCAGGATAAACTTGCGTCATTAAAACCAGCTAGATGAAGCACGAATTGTGGCTGTATTGTACCTATCATCCTGTCTACTTCTTGACTATCAGTCAATTCACATCGATAATATTTAACTCTCCAAGGATCGCTGACATTTCCTCTTCCAGCTGCAATTACATCATATCCGGCATTATAAAAAAATTCACAAGCATGGGATCCAGTAAACCCCCCTGCACCAGTAATTAGTATTTTGCCCTTTTCCTTCATTTCTCCCCATCCTCTATTTAACTTACAGACTGTTTCAAAAGCCTTTTATGTGCTCATGTATTTTATGATTAGTATTTTCTATTGTTGTGGGCGAACGAATAAAACACTTAAATATCTTCGACTTATTGGTAAAGTTGTCCAAGCTAAAATTTGATATAAATCATAATATATACAAGATTATTGCAAGGGAGGTGAAACTATTGGGGAAATTTTTAGATGCACAAACTTCACAAAATGCTAGTACAAATGGTGCCATTTCTATCCCAGTTACGACTACTCCTGCTCTGTTCGGTACTTTAGGTCTAAGCACTGCTGGTGCAGGTGCTAATATACGGGTAGGGATTTCATTATCAGTGACATTTTCTTCATTAGCATCGGTCTTAACACCGATAAGAGTTGATATCTATCGTGGCCAAGGACCTGGACGAGCATTGATCTATTCAGCTACGGATACATTGCCAGTGGCTGGACTTGGACTTGCTTCCACCACTGTGCTTTCCTTCAATGCAGCAGACTTTAATCCAACATCCGCTGATAATTTTCTAGTTTATCAAGCATTTATAAGTGCTCCTGGAGGAATTCTTTTGTTGCCAACAAGAACTGGTCCTGAAACTTTCTATGCTGCAGCATATTCTGACAACGTTTAAATGAAAAGAGCAGGCATTTAAATGCCTGCTTTCTGCATATTTTCATCCAGATTTTTAGCGCTATTTATAGATGGATTTTGGATTACTATACGATTAATCAACTAATTTTTTGTACATTCGTCCATAACAAACCTATTCGTTTGAATACTTATATTAGTAACAGAATTCTTTTACAAAGGGGATGTTACGATGAATATTTTACTTGCTACATTTTGGCAGGTCCCACACACTGGCGGTGTATGGAAATATATGCTCCAGCTAAAAGAAAGGCTTGAGGTGCTTGGACATTCAGTTGATTTACTTGGATATGGAAAAGACCATAAATTTGTTCATCTCGTAAATAAAAATCAACTAATAGATGTTTCTCATTTCGCAGGTTTAATAAATATAATAAAAAATGAACCCCCTCTTGACCCAGTTATAAAAATGTATGATAATTTACGGCTTAATTACGAAGAAGCAGTAAAAACTCTAGATTTAAACCAATATGACCTCATACACACTCAAGATGTGGTATCTTCCTCATGCATCAATAAAATCAGACCAAAACATACAAGTATGGTCGCCACATTACACGGGTGCGTTGCTCATGAAATCATCGAAGCATGCTATGCTGATAGATTAAGTGAAAAATCGCTAAATGGCATTCGTTATTTTCACGAATTGGAATTTGAAGGAGCAAGCTCTGCTGACTGTACAGTTGTTGCGAATAGATGGATGCAAAACATTCTAACAGAAGAATTCAAAGTGAATGAAGAACAAATATCCACCCTTCATTATGGATATGATATTGAGTCATTTTTACAAAAAATGAAAGAGCCTGCCAAGATGAAAGCTCCAAAGAACAAAAAAATCCTTTTATACACTGGCAGATTGGCAGAGTTTAAAGGTATCCACCATTTGATTGATGCCTTATATCATTTAAAAAAGCTGCGATCGGATTGGGTTTGCTGGATAGCAGGTGACGGACCAAAACAAACGGATTTGCAAAAACAAACGCAGCTGCTTGGTTTACAACAACATATTCAATTTCTAGGAAGCAGAGACGATATCCCCTCTCTCCTATCGATATCTGACATGTTGATTCTGCCAACCTTAATAGAAAATCAGCCTTTATCCGTAATTGAAGCACAGATAAGCGGTACCGCAGTAATCGTCAGTGCTGTTGGAGGTGTCCCTGAGATCATTGAACATGGTATGACAGGGATACTCGTTCCCCCAAAAGATGAACTGATGTTATTCGCACATATCAACTATTTACTTCAAGAGGACCAGTTTCGTTTTAATTTGGGTCAAAGAGCCAAAGAATGGGCACTTGAACATTGGTCATTGGATCAATCCGTTTCAAAACTTTTAACTGTCTATTATAAAGCCATTGCCTTAAATCATTCAAAATAGTTGAACCTAAAATAGCTCATAAGGAGGGCCAATTGTTTATACAACTGCTTTACTTATCACATAGAATAGTAACAAATTTGTCCGAATGGAGGTTATATTTTTGAAGGCAATCGTTACAGGTGGTGCCGGATTTATTGGTTCCCATCTTGTGGAAGCACTCATTACAAGAAAAGATGAAGTGCATATCATCGACAATTTATCTACTGGACATCAGACTTTTATCCAGCCTAACGCAGTTTTCCATCATACTGATATTACAAATAACAAGGTAAAAGAAATCATTATAAGAGAAAAGCCTGATATCGTCTTTCATCTAGCTGCTCAGGCTGATGTCACGAAGTCCATACATTCCCCAAAATTTGATGCAGACGTAAATATTAGCGGCACCATCAATTTATTAGAAGCTTGTAAAGAAGCAAATGTAAAACAGTTCATATTTTCTTCTACTTCTGCAGTCTATGGAAACTTAGAAAAACAACTAATAAATGAAGATGACCCTTCTATCCCAATCTCCTATTATGGATTATCAAAACTCACATCAGAATCTTATATAAAAATTTTTCATGAGCTCTATGGACTGCCTTACACAATATTGCGATATGGAAATGTATTTGGTCCTCGTCAAACAGCAAAAGGAGAGGGCGGTGTGATCGCTGTCTTTTTAGAAAGAATGAGAGATAACTTACCAATAAATGTACATGGAGACGGTGAACAGACTCGAGACTTTGTATATGTAGAAGATGTGGTTCAGGCAAATATTTTAGCTTCTGTTAACGCAAGTAATAATACCCTTCATGTAAGCACAAGTAAAAAAACCGCTGTAAATGAAATCGTTCAAAAATTTAATGAGGTTCACCATTCTAAGATTACTCCCATTCATGTTCAAGCACGGCAGGGAGATATAAAACATAGCTGCCTAGATAACCAAAAGGCAAAGAGAATAATCAATTGGCATCCAAAAACAGATATATCTGATGGATTAAAAAAGACGTATGACTACTGTTTTAATCTGCTGAATTCTGAAACTGATATGTAAAATATATGCTAAGAGATTGGAGGTGCAATATGAGTTTAAAGGATATACAAGGAGAGTATAATACTGTTTTTAGCTTGGGAAACCTTTGTCTATCTGCCATTCAAATGAAAAATAACCAAATAAGGCCATTCTCAGGAGTATTTGATTGGATAGGTACGCCCAAGACAGATACGGTAACCACATTAATAAAAAGCAGGTTCGCAAACTTTTTGAATTTTAACAATCTTGTTCCTGAGAAATACTTATCAGAGCGGGATCTATATGTATGGGACAAATTCTATGATATAGGCTTTAATCATGACTTTTATACTGATAAAAATTCTCTTACTCATTTAGGGGGATTCCCAGAAGTGAAAGCGAAATATAACCGTAGAATCAAACGTTTTCTTGATTCATTTGAAACGAGTGAAAGAATCTTATTTATTCGTACAGAAGCTGAGTATGGAGATGTGAAGGAGCTTCAAGCGACATTAAATAGCATGGTTAAAAACAAGTTTGAGCTGCTTATCGTTAATCATAAGAATATCCCAACCATGATTGAAAAAACCTGGGATATTAAACATGTAACGGTTGTAGAAATGCCAGATCATGAAATTTGGGAAGGCAATGATGCCCTATGGAAACAACTGCTTAAAGACGTAAAATTAAAAAAGTAATATAAAAAGAAGTGAAGATTGCGTTTAACTGCATTCTTTCACTTCTTCTTTTTGCCTAATTTTTTTCTATCCATCTTTTCATTTCTAATAACATTTCATCAAAACTGGGAATTTCATAATAAAAATCAGTCCTTGTCGATTGAATGGTGCGGTCAAGAACCATTTTCCCATCCGGCTTAATATCCACTTCTTTTTTTTCGAAGATTTCCTTTATCAGCTGCAAAAGCTGAAACTTAGAAATCGGCTTTTCCGCTCCCAAATGATACAGACCTTTAATATCCTGCTTAATCATCACATCAATCGCTTTTGCTAATTCTAATGTTGTAACCCCATTCCAAAATACATTTGTGAAACCTTTAACCTCGCCCTTTTGTTTCATGAACCAAAGGTATAGGCCGATTCCATCCTCTTTTAATTCAGGACCAATAATGGAGGTTCGAATGGTTAAGTGTTTATGATCAATAATTTCTCCTAAATGCTTTGATTGTGCGTAAATAGAATCGCCATCAGGTTCATCAGTTTCTGCATAACTCCCCTTTTCACCAAGAAAAACGCAATCTGTACTAATATGAATTAATTTCCCTTGTCGCCTTTCCATTAATTTTGCTAATTGATGAGGCAGGAGGCTATTCACTTGAAAAGCGAGCTTCGTATGATTGCTTGCATTCTCATTTAATATTCCGATACAGTTGATTGTAATATCAGGCTTAATTCTCTCAATGACTTCTTCAACCTTTGTCGAATCTGTCACATCTAAAAAGATAGCTTGAGGATCATGATGACTTCTGGCTGTATAAAACACCTCATACTCGGAATGGCTGCTAAAATAGGAGGTAAGCATATGTCCAGCCATCCCTTTCCCTCCTAATATTAAGAGCCTCATTTTAAATAAACCCACCTTTAACGAGCATTTTCTTCACTTCGTCCTTTGTCATTAAGGTGTTGCCAGAATTGTATTCTTCTAGATTGATTGGCAGATAGCTTTTATAATGCTCCTTTACTCCTTTAATTGAAATGGAAGGCAAAATCACATAATATTCATCATCGTAAGCAATTGTCATCGTGCTCTCATATTCAGACAGCAGCAATTCATGGATTTTCTCACCAGGACGTACACCCAGAATTTCAACCTCCACATCTTTTTTTCCAGAAGCCTCAATCAGGATTTGTGCGAGATCAATGATATTACAGGCGGGCATTTTCATTACAAATGTTTCACCGCCTATACTTTCAAAAGTAGCTTTAAATACAAGCTTGATCGCCTCTTCAACAGTCAAAAAGAACCGAGTCATTTTAAGATCAGTAATACCGACTTTTTGCTTTTCTTGAATTTGCCGCTTAAATACATGAATCACACTGCCGTTGGTACCTAGAACATTCCCTCCTCTTATACAAACAAATTTGGTATCAGTATTTAAAGTATTCGCATGAATAATTAACTTTTCTCCCATCGCTTTGGAGAGGCCATAAAAATTGGATGGATTAGATGCCTTGTCTGTCGATATATATACAACTCGATCGACCTTGCATTGTATGGCTGCATCGATGACATTTTGCGTTCCAATGACATTCGTCTTCAACGCTTCAATCGGCTGATCCTCACAAACGGGCACATGTTTTAATGCAGCTAAATGAAATACGTATTGTACTCCTTCGCAAGCTTTCAATATTGATTCCTTTTCTTTAATATCTCCAATTAGGAAATTTAGTGCAGGGTGATGGTCAAAAGCTTCTTTCATCGAGAACTGATTGGATTCATTTCGCGATAATATTCTTATTTCTTTTGGTTCATATGATAACAGCTGATGAACGAGTTCATAGCCCCATGAGCCCGTACCACCTGTCACTAAAATCGTCTTGTTTTCAAACAACTTTAAGTCCCCCTAGTAATATTTTCATCACTTTATCTGATACATTTTTGTCAGCATATCCTTCTGGAAATGCCCAATCTCTTTGTTGACTTATCATGACCTTTACGCAATTGAGAATTTGGTTAGCCTGAATGCCAGATATCATATTGCTACCGCATGCGATGGTCTCAGGGCGTTCGGTCGTTTTTCGAATGGTCACCGCTGGTACGTGGAATAAACAGCACTCTTCCTGTACTGTACCGCTATCAGTCAACACACAAAAAGCATTCTTTTCCAAGCTTACAAAATCAAAGAAACCAAATGGCTGGTGGAATTCCACCAATGGGTGAACGAATAACGAAGGATTAGCATTAATTTTTGATTTTGTTCTTGGATGAATGCTGCAAATTACCCTTTTTTGAAAGTTTTCTGCAACAAGATTAATTCCTGAAATAATTTCATTTAGACGATCTTCGTAGTCTACATTTTCTGCACGATGTGCGGTCAATAAAAAGTAATCCTGGGAACTTAACTTCAATTCGTTTAAAATGGCACTATTGTTAATTTGCTGATTATAATAATTCAACACTTCATTTATTGGATTTCCAGAAAGATATATCCTATTGGATGGTATGCCTTCCTTAAGTAAATTCTCTCTGCTCTGAGGTGTATATGGCAGGTTAAAGCTTGATATGGCATCAATCACCTTGCGATTCTTTTCTTCTGGCACCTCTAAATCAAAGCAGCGATTTCCCGCTTCCATATGAACAACTGGAATACCCATCCGCTCAACTAAGATTGAGCTTAATCCGCTATTTGTATCCCCCAACACAAGGACCTTATCAGGTTTTTCCTTATTCAAAATCGGTTCGAGTTCCTTGTATATAGTGGATAATTGGCTTCCGAGTGACTGCAGATTATGAAGGAATACATAATCCGGCTTTCGAACTTGAAGCTCTTTAAAAAATACATCACTAAGCTCGGCAGTGAAATTTTGTCCTGTGTGAACTAGGATATGTTTATCAGCAAGTGCATCAAGTTTTTTTATAATTAAACTTAAGCGAATGATTTCTGGCCTTGTCCCTAAAATAGTCATGATCTTCATTTTTCTCACTCCCCTGGACTAAATAATTAAAATCCCCATCAGCGATTGCCTTTTATATAAATTATGCTTGTTTTCGTTATTTGCTATAGGCGACTCTATTAGATTTTAGCCCTAACAAAAATTCAACATTTGCCCTGAATATAAAAGACGTCATATTTTAACTCGAGCTATTTAGCTATTTGCAGGCGAATACCATGTACAAGCAAATACTTCATACATACAAATATTAAGAATAATTCCCTTTCTAGTTAGAAAGGAAATCCAGTGATTATCTAGTTAACAGAAACATGAAAGGAGTAAAGCGAGGATATGAATGATTCAGAAAATATCATTTGGCACCAGTCACAGGTGAGCAAGCAAAATAGGCAAAAGCTTCATGGCCATAAGAGCGCAATGATCTGGCTCACTGGTTTATCAGGTTCAGGAAAATCGACCATTGCCAATATTGTTCAAAAAAAAATACACCAGGCTGGTGCAAGTGTTTACTTATTAGATGGTGATAATTTACGTCACGGCATTAACAAAAACTTATCTTTTAGTGAGCAAGACAGGAAAGAAAATATACGAAGAACAGCAGAAATAGGCAAGCTATTTGTAGATGCAGGCGTGATTGTCATCGGTGCCTTAATTTCTCCCTTTGAGGTCGATCGCATAAATGCTAGAAAGCTTTATGAACACGAGGAATTTATCGAGGTGTATATTAAATGTTCGTTACAAGAGTGTGAAAACCGTGATCCTAAAGGGTTATATAAAAAGGCAAGATCAGGAGAGATTAAACATTTTACCGGTATTGATCAGCCTTATGAAGAACCCGTTTCTCCAAATCTCATTATTAATACAGATGCACATTCCATTTTGGAATCAGCGGATTTACTATATTCATATTTAATTGATGAGATGAATCTATTAGAATGGGAGGTTCATGAAAATGACTAATGTCCGTCCACATGGAGGAACCTTAATTAATAAATTTAATCATGACACAGATACCTCTATGATTATTGGAGAGATAATGCTTGACTCAATGGCTCTTTCAGATCTTGAATTGATCGCTAATGGCGCATATAGTCCCCTTGATGGTTTTCTCGGAAAATCCGAATATGAATCCGTCATCCATTCTATGAGATTATTAAATGGTACCATTTGGAGTATTCCAATCACCTTACCAATTACGCGAGAAGAGGCGTCCTATTTACAATTAAAGGAAAAGGTGAAACTCGTTTATAACGGCGAAGTTTATGGCATCATCACATTAGAAGAAATTTATGAACCTGATAAAAATAATGAAGCTAAAAAAGTTTATCAAACAACAGATCCAAGCCACCCTGGCGTTAAAAAACTATTTGAAAGAGCAGAACTATACGCATCCGGACCAATAACTTTAATTAAGGAACCTGAAAAAAACCAGTCTTTCAATCATTACTATTTAACTCCAAGACAAACAAGAGAGGAATTTAATCAAAAAGGCTGGAAAACAATAGTTGGTTTCCAAACGAGGAATCCAGTCCATCGAGCACATGAATATATTCAGAAAACGGCAATGGAAACAGTTGATGGACTTTTTTTAAACCCATTAGTTGGGGAAACAAAATCGGATGATATTCCAGCCAATATCAGAATGAAAAGCTATGAAGCACTATTAAATCATTATTATCCGAAAGACCGTGTATTCTTGGCTGTTTTTCCTGCAGCTATGAGATATGCTGGACCAAAAGAAGCGATCTTCCATGCTATTGTGCGGAAGAATTACGGATGTACTCATTTT
Organism: Cytobacillus purgationiresistens; assembly: GCF_030813235.1. Lineage (GTDB taxonomy): Bacteria > Bacillota > Bacilli > Bacillales > Cytobacillaceae > Cytobacillus > Cytobacillus purgationiresistens. The sequence goes on from NZ_JAUSUB010000005.1 coordinate 159,949, forward strand.
ATTGTTGGGCGCGACCATGCTGGTGTAGGTGATTATTATGGTACTTATGATGCACAGAAGATCTTTGAGCAGTTTACAGAAGAAGAACTTGGAGTGACTATTCTCGCCTTTGAACATAGCTTTTACTGCTTGAGATGTGATAGCATGGCTTCAAGTAAAACTTGTCCTCATAGTAATGAGTTTCACCTTCACTTATCTGGTACAAAAGTACGCAGTATGCTTAAGGATGGCATGACACCCCCAAAACAGTTTAGTCGTCCAGAAGTAATTGATATTCTAATAGAAGAAATGAGGAATCAGTCATAAGGTGCCATACCCATGTTTTACTGGGGGCTTACATTAGGTTTAATTCTATTAGTCCTCAGGTTTTTTATGGTTTTTTATGAATGAAAGCCAAAATCTCCAATATGATGACCTTCATAATGGAAATCGGAGCCGCCAGTCATGATTTTGCCAAATTCTTTTGCCATTCGTTTGTATCTTTTCACATCTTTTTTTCCATGTTTCCGATGCCACACTTCAATCCCATCAAACGGGAGCTTCATTAATTTTCTTACTAGATGATCATTATGAATGAGAACTGGGTGTGCCAGCACTGCTTGTCCGCCTGATTGATGAATGAGTTCTATTGCATCTTCTGGTGTCAGCACAAACTTATCAACGTCGCAAGGCTTCCCATCCCCTAAGTATTTGTCAAAGACCTCTTGTTGGCTGCTTGCATATCCTTTTTCTACAACTGCTTTAGCTATATGAGGACGAGCAATCACACCTCCTGAACTATGCTTCAGAACGTCTTCTTCCGTTAAATACAATCCAATCAGACAAAATTTTCGAATAATATACTTTGCACGATTCCTTCGGTGCTCTTGAATTTTATCCAATACTTCTTGTAATTGCGGAGATTGAGTAACATTATAGCCGAGAATATCTATGTTTTCCCCTGCATATTTTGTCGTCAATTCTATGCCGCTCAAAACTGTTAAATCATATTCTTGCCCTTTTGTTATTGCCTCTTCAAGACCATCCAAAGTGTCATGATCAGTGATTGCGATGACCTTTAAACCCTTACTGGCTGCCTTTTCAACAATTTCAGTAGGAGTTAATGTCCCATCTGAAGCAGTCGTGTGCAAATGAAGATCAAATTTACTTTCTAAAATAAGTTTTCCTATATCCATGAACCTCTCTCCTTTTTTATTACTATAATATATGGCCGATTTACTTGTTCGACTGTGGTTTTCACATGGTAGACACGCATATTTATGAACAAAATGATAATTATTTTTATGAATTTAAAGAATATTCAAGGTGAAAAACTAACCAGGACATAAAAAAGACCTCTTTCCAATAGTAGAAAAAAGTCTTTACTGTTCAGGTGGTCTTTTCCCGCGTTGCAGATCCCTAATCGATAATCCATAGTCATATTGAAAATGAGGATAATCTTTAAAACTAGCCCAATCCCCACCCCATTCAAATCCAATTTCCTTTGCTATATCTACAACTTCCATCCAATCAGAAAGTCCATTTCCATTGCCGTCATACTCCATATCCCATACAAGGACACCATCCACTGTTAAAAGGGCAAAATCAATCGCAAGTCCAAAATTATGATAGGACTCTCCCCCTCTTGCATTTGTGACGATATTTCCTTCAACTGTACGACCTTTTTCATACAATGCCTCCTGATCCTCTGAACTTCTAAAATCATCCGTAATCACCACGGTTATTCCTTTATCCGCGGCTCTTACTATCAAATCATCTCTCTTTTCAGCAACCACTGGATGTAAATTTGTCGGCATTAGTGCATCTTCATATTCAGGAAAAACAATATATTGATAGACCAGTAGTCCTACTACAAACATAATGAGCAGAAATACGATCAACCTTAATAGCTTGGCTACTCTCAATCTTTTAAACCTCTCTTTATGAAAATCTAAAGCTGAGCTTTATTATTTAGTGTATCAGTTATTATAACGTAGATGCTATATAAAAGGTTTCGTTTTGTTAGAAAAGCGGGTATATAATAATCAACAAGCCAAAGGAGATGATTTTCATGAATAAAACACAACATGAAGGCAATAAAGATCAATTAAAAGGTAATGTAAAAGAGAAGTATGGTAAATTGACCGGCAACGAGTCGAAAGAAGCAGAAGGGAAAATGGATAAATTAAAAGGCAATGCCAAAGAAAAACTAGGTGATGCAAAGGAAGCCGTTTCTAAAACATTTAATAATAAATAAAACCAACAAAAAAAAGCTTGGGTTCCAAGCTTTTTTTGTCATTGATAACTTATGATGGCATTTTAACTTTATAATGGTGCATGGATTTTGGGATACCTTTGATTCCTAACAGCCCCATATACACCAAGTTTCTTATTCTGTACTCCATGAAGTCGGCTCCTGGATTCATTTCAATACCTTCTAATAATTCATAGATGATCATTCCAACTTGAATGAAGTCTTTATCTTTCTGTCGATGGTGCATCTCATTAATTTTTTCAATAATATGCATGTCAAAATAATCTTCAGGTAAAGTATGCAGCTGCTTGTCCTTCCAAGCACGTAACATATCACCCTGTTCTGAAATAACCTTCCATTCTTGCTCATAATTTTTTCGCTGCTCAATCGTTAACAGCTTACTATTTTTATTAGCCTCAAAAATTTGTCGTAAATTTTCAGGATTGAGGTTGTTTATCCTATTAACAGAAATTTGATTTGAAATTGAGCTCCATGATTCAGTCGTGTTGATTAGGTAGATGTTATTTTTCTTATCCCCTAGTAATTTGATGATGAACCGCAGGAAAACCTGATCATGTGTGTTATCTGCAAACCAAATATAGATAGGTATTTGCTTAGGAATATCATCTATATACAACAGAAATTGAGAAAATTGACTCTCATATTCCACTTTTTCTCTGAAATCATTAATATGATCAAATAGCCATTCACTTCTTACGTTTTGACCACTTTTCTCTACTAAATTTTCTATTGGGCCAACCATGAGAAAATCGGGTAGTGAGAGCGCATTTACTCGACGAAGGCCAACTTTAATAGATCCAGAATCCTGATCAGATGGAACGAGATGTATCGATGATGACAGGTTTGCAATATAACTGCCCCGTTTTTTAACTTCTTGATTAATCTCGTTTATCATTTCATGTATTGTACTGTCTTCAAAAAAATAACCTCTTTCAGTTTCAGGATCATTGTCGAGATGATTAAAATCGAAAAAATTCATCCCTTCTTTAAGATGAAATACCTCATTTCCCTCTAAACACTCTCCGTTAGTGACATAGTGGTCTTCATTTAAGTGATAAACTATCACAATATTCGGTTCCATGAAAAAATAGACACATGAACCATTCACTCGAGTTTGTATTTTCCCCATCTCCTTCGTATCATACAAAATACGCCGTATGAATTGAATGATCATATGGTGCATTATTATTGTTCCTATTTGTATCATCTAATATTTTCTGCGCATTAAACCTTGGCCGATCTTATTACAAACTTAAGCTGCAAGTAAAGATATCTTTGTTTCTATTTTACAGAATTTTATTAAATCACTGATTTTTTATCTTAAATTAAGAATTTATCAATAAACAGGGATTTCACCTAAATTTATTTTAATACGCAAGATATGCCTTATCGATCGATTCATGTTCAATCCGTTTTAATTTAAGTTCACACTGGCAATTAAAACACAAATCCTTGTACAAAATTCTTGCCCAATTCTCGAATAAGAACTTACTTAAAGTCTTTCAAATGATAATGCTAAGAGTGACCCAGTATATTATTTACATTCCTAGCTGAACATAGTTAATATTATTAACTACTACGAACAAAGAACTAGGTGGGCTCTGCATTATGAAAGCTGTAACATATCAAGGACCAAATCATGTACAGGTGAATCAGGTAGAGGATGCAAAATTAGGAAAAAAGATGATATTATTGTAAAGATTACTTCAACGGCTATTTGCGGATCTGATTTACATCTATATCAAGGTAATATGCCACTACCCCCAGGATACATAATTAGTCACGAACCAATGGGCATTGTAGAGGAAATGGGACCTGAAGTCACTAAAGTAAAAAAGGGTGACCGTGTTGTCATCCCTTTTAATGTTTTATGTGGACATTGTTATTATTGCCAACATGAAATGGAAAGCCAATGTGATAACTCAAACCCTCATTATGATTCTAAGGGATACTTTGGTTATACAGAGAAGTTCGGTAACCATCCAGGTGGTCAGGCCGAATATTTAAAGGTACCTTCCGGAAACTTTACCCCCTTTGTTATTCCAAATAGAATTATTATATTTCCCCCCTTTTCAACCGAAAGGGGGGCTCACTTATAGATAGATTACTTTCTGAATATTTATAGCTCTTTTTTTAAATGATATTGGGTGATATTCAAATTAAACGACTTTTGTTCCAATAACTCTGGGGCCAAATAGAAATCATTCCACTTCAATTCAACTTCTCCGAAATATTTTCTTGCTGAGATTAAAAATTGAGTCAATAAATAGTCATCCAGCTCTTTAGATAGCTGGAATTGGCGAATAATGATACCTTCGTTTGCTTTTTGAACAATAAGATGACCAATAACGACATTTTGATTCTTTAGAATAAGCTGTTCATAATTAGCAAGATGTGCCTCTTTTGCTTGCCACGGCGTTTTTTCATCCTCAAAAAAAGGGTTATCAACTACTTGTTCCAATGTGAGACTTGATTCACCTTCTTCAACTAATTTCCCACTCAGATAGTATAATGGTGTGATCATTTGATATCCTAAATTTCGATATAGAGCATAAGCGGTCGTATTGTCAGCTAATACTTCAAGATAGACAGTATTTATATTGTGTTTGCGCAGAGCTAAAAAACTGGACTGCATTAATTCTTTGGCAATGCCTTTTCCGCGATGTTCTGGGAGAATGGCCATCCCTCCACACCATGCTGTTTTCGTTTCAAGAGATATACCATGTAAACAAATTCCCACAGGCTTGTCATTATCTACTGCGATGAATGAACAGACATTATCGATTTTTAACATTTTCATGCGTTTGAAAAATGATTCTGCTGTCATTCGTACAGGAACTGCATAATCCTCATATGCCTCATTCCATACAGAAACGATCTTCGTATCGGAAAAACCATCTAAGCTTTTGATCTCCATATATAGGCACCTTCCTCAGTTTCTTTATTTTCACTCCACAGGTTTTAAAACGATTAAAATTTCATCAACACTTTTGATGTTTATTTACATTAACTGAAGAAAATACTTTTATACTTATTTTATTATCAGAGAGAATGTAAATTTAAAAATTAAATTTGTTTATGGGCTTAGTGAGACATTGGTACATGAATTAAGCAGACGAGTTTTTAGATTCATTAAGAAAGAAAGGAAAAAATGCTCTAACCTAAAAGTAATTGCTTTGCAGCTTGTACCCCAAAGTATACTCCGAAGGCAATTAAAGATAAGCCTGATAAAATAGAGATGAACGCGAGAATATTGCCAGTTAAATATTTTCTAAAGGTGCTCGCAATGCTTGCCATTGTTAAATCCCATAAAATTAAACCGATAAATATGGCAAAACTATAGATAACTACATATCCCTTATCATATTGAGCAGTTGTTTTTGCTAAGACAGACCCATAAATACCAAGCCAGAAAAGTATAGTTAATGGATTGGATATCGACAATAAAAAACCGGAAAAGAAAGACTTACTTGGAGTGTCATCATTGTTTCTAAAAGTGGAAGTTATTTTTCTAGCGTTCATCAAGCTTTCAACTCCTGTATACACAAGGACAAAAAAGCCAAAGGACCATAGAAAAGTTTTCATAAAAGGAATCTCTAAAAAATGGACCAAACCAAGAAAAACCAAAATCATATAAACTGCATCAGCTGTCATTGCCCCTAAGCCAACTAGCCAAGCGTGGATAAATCCGCTTTTAATTCCTTTATCTAGTTGTGCTGCATTTACGGGTCCAATGGGTGCTGCAAGTGATAGACCCAGAAAAATATAACCAAGAAAAGTAACCATAAAATATACCACCCCTTGTGTACACGCAAATCTCAACTTGCTTGTACCATTCTATTCTCCGTTACTGGGCAGTAGGACAACTTTTTTATAGTATTTCCCGAGTATAGAATAATAAATTTGAAAGGAGATGATATTGATGGATGTAAATCCAGCCATTTTACTGTAATTTTCACATATTTACGGACCTTATTTCAACTTTAATAGTTCCTTAATAGACCCTCAAAATCAGATCCTTTGCTAATTGTTGTGGAATTACAATCTTAAGTTGCAACCAGTATTACAGAGTTTAAATGATTTCCGCATTTCTTCCTATCAAAAGAAATAAGCCATTTGAATTAAATCATCATATGTATGACTATTAAACTTAATTGCTCTTCGTTTTATGCCTTCTCTTTCAAAACCTGCACTTTCATATAGTTTAATTGCACTTTCATTGCGGGACATGACTTCCAAATGTATTTTTTCTATCATTGGATTATGTTTTCCCCAGTAAATAAGACTCGACAGCAAGGCTTTACCTACCCCTTTGGATCGATACTCCTTTGCTACACTCATCCCGAATGTCCCTTGATGCATTGTTCTCTGCCGATTGCCATTGCTGAAATCTATAAATCCCATGATTTCACCCTCTAATTCGGCGATTAGTGCAAGTTTGTTTTCATCATTCAAGAACCGGTCGATATATGCTTTTTGTTCTTCTAAAGTTGGATTAAATTCTCCTTTTACAAATAATAAAAAAGGAGCTTCGTTGAAGATTACTTTTGTATAAGTTAACAATTGCTCAGCATCTTGAGGTGTAGCTATTCTAATACAAAATTTTCCACCATCCGTCATCCTAAAATTTTTATATACAAAATGTCCCAACAATTGCTCCTCCCTTTTCCATTGTATTTAAAGCTAGTAAATTTTTTATACAAAGTTTTATACTGTATTATTTTGATAATATCATTTGTTGATTAATTTTTAAATAATACTTCTGAATTTTCTAACATATTTTTGTTGAAATCAATAGTAACTGTTGATAATCAACCACCTTAAGGCACCAACTATAAAAACTTTTATAGCAAAAAAACTTACTGAATTCTTTAGTAAGTTTTTTGCTATAACAGTATGGGTACGAATGTTACAAGATGTTACTGGTTTTCTATATGGGCAAACCTGAAGATATCGCTTACGGTGCATTATTTTTAGCAAGTGATGAATCGAGATTTGTTATAGAGACAGAACTTATTATTGATGGTGGATGGTCCGCTCTATAAGAATAATATCATGATAAACAACAAAAAGGGATTGATCTCTGATGACAAGAGTTCAATCCCTTTACTTAAATAGTCAGGCTAATACAATTCTTTAAAATTCATTCTCTGATTTTCGTACAATCTTATACTCTATCTTTAAAAAAGATAGTCCAAAAATCCACATATGATGACTGGCCTTAAGGGTTCCATCTCCTGTCCCTGTCATACGAAAGCTTTCTTGAATTGGTAAAACCATCTGATTTCCTCTCCACAGAAGATAGATGCCAGCGTCTGACTCTTCGTTCGATCCTATACTTGTTAGCTCCAATTCATCTCCAATTGTATTTAGTTCAAGCACGCCAACCATCGATGTGAATGGGAGGGGCAAGGCAATATTCATATATCTCCTGCCTTTCGTCTCATGCCATGAATAAATTGCAACGAATGCCACCTCGTCTTCCACCTTTCTTAGCCATGCTCTTGGGGATGGCCTGCCATCAAGCTCCATATTAACAGGGAGAATATCACCTGTCATTTCCACTTCCTTAGAAGATAACGGGAGATTAATCTGCTGTACTCTTTTACTTATCAAATGATAAATGATTGCAAACGGCTTGAACCAACTCTTCCATTCAACCTTAGCGAATAGGCGATAATTAAGTGTATTTTCATAGAAATGAATGATGGTTGGATGAATTGAATCCATTTGAACATGTGGTTGATACTTTTTCATCGAATTAACCAAGCCGCTATACTTACCCTTTGCAGTGATATCAGAAAGAAGATTTTCTCCAATATTGATGCTGCCGCGGATCTGGCTCCTAGAGAACCTTCGTATTCTGTGCTTCGTGGAAGGCAATGCTAGCATCCACCCTATTAATCCACAAAATGCAAATACGACACAATTGAAAAACCCATGGAACTGCAGCATAAAAGGAATGCTAAGCGAAAAATCACGCCATAATTGACCGATTGCATAGAGGAAAGAGAATAGAATCGTTATACCTAGAGAGCTGAATGATAAGATAATCAATCCTTGCTGCAGACGATTTTCATATTGCGTTTTAATAGATAAAAATATAAGACTATATATGCCTATAAGATAGAATATGACTGAGAGAATCTCAATCCAAACTGAAAAGGTAATGCCTGCTGCAAGGATGATTGGTGCAAGTAATATGATGCTCCCGATATAAGGATAAGATGATGATTTATTCACTCGGCCCAAAAACCCCATAAATACAGGCAGTAAAAAGGCCGAGTAGTGAAAATGAATCGATGTTAGCCAAGTGATGATTGGTGAAAATCCGGTATCGATTTCAGCGATATGCGCAAAAAACCAAATGCCCCCAATGGATAGATAGACGAGACCCGCATCAATCATAAATTCCTCAAATCTAATGAAGCCTCGTTTGCAAAATCGATAGAATCCATAAAACGCGACGATAAAGGTATATGCCAAATAAACTGCACCTAGAACAATATCATAGGCAGTCGATTCCGTTATATAGAGAATCATGACTGAAATATAGGCAGGAAAGGTTAAATATAGATAATATTTCGCAAACCAATCTTCTTCATCCATAATAGCAATCAATACAATGGGTATATATACAAGCTGGGCTACAGTCAGCATAAGCAAATAGCTCTGGCTTTCACCCCAAGCGGCAGTAAGCAAGAACACTCCAACTGAAAGGAGAAGCAAACCTTTTTTTCTATTCATGTTTAAATTCTCCTTCATATGAAAAGATCAAGCCAAACAGGGGATTCTTTACTTTTACTGCAATAGAATAACTATCATTATCCTCTTGAAATTTTTCCTCAACCTCTGCAATCCCTTGAAACCACTTTGGGATAGAAATCTCTTGTTTCCCGACTATCATACGCTGTTTACCCGAGCGGATCAGCAAAGATTGATCCGCTTTTACTTGAAAATGCAAGTCTGAATAAACGATAGGTGGATCCCCTAAGTAATCCTTTACAATTCCACTTCTTGAATCCCAGCTCATTGTCGCATTGAAAAAGCGCTGATTATTTTCAAAATCAAAAACACGTTCCCAATAGATCTGTTCTTCCCCTTGTTCATTTAAATAGGGTGTATTGGTTATCTGAAATTGAATATTCTTCCCTTGCTCTGGAAAAAGCAGCTTTCTGCTGATACCTAAGTGCAATAAAGGCTTAAGCAATAATGAGCCAGTTTTTACTTCTTTCATTGTTCCTTTTGCTTGAAAAGAAGATTGATTGAGAAACAGATACCTTTTTTGCAGCATCGGATGCAGCTGATAAAATTGTTCTCCCAATGCCTTTTGATAGATTGACAAAACCTTTTACCCCTTTCGTATGCAATTTCTGGATGAAGGCAATTCCTTACTAAGGATAAAACCTGCAATTGAGAGAACCCATAGGCTGATATTAAAGGTCAATGGATTAAACGGAGCCATTAATGAAGCAGGATTTGCTGCAATCGCTCCAATTGTTAATAATGGGAATATAAAAATCTGCAGCATAAAGAGTTTTCGTTTATTTCTCAAAACAAGCCATGTTACAGCAAAACAAATTTCTAAAATGCCTGCCAATTGAACTAAACGGTAACCAGTCATTTCTGATAACGGCACGAGATTTGTGATCATAGTAATTTCGTCAGGATGCATTAAAACAAGCTTAGGAATAAGACCGTGATAAAACCATATAAAACAAAAAAATAGCGAAATCATCCAGCTGCTGAAAAACCTCATATATTGCGCGGCAGGGGATTCACCTTTTTCCAGCCAATTTTTTAATACATCAAAACTAAGTGCTGTTCCCCAGCCAATCATTGGTCTAATAAGAATAGCATCAAAGAAACCTCCAATTTTGCCAAAAGGGACTTCATAATTATATTGCGTGATAAAGTTCACGTTCTCTTGACGAGGAGAATACTTCCAATAGCCCTTCCCTTCTTTAATGGGGGAAAGCGATGTATTCGCACCAAAATGCAAGGAAGAGGACCTTGTCCCATTTTTACTATCATAGCTCCCTGCCGAAACACCCCACCCTTCTATTTCAATTAGTGGCCCAAGAGAACGCTTATAGGAAAAGTGTTGCTCCTCACCTTCTTTTTTAGGTAAATAGGTAATGGATGAAAAACGGATATCCCGCTGTTCATGCAAGGAAGGCGTTTGCGTCGCTTCCCACAACTTTTCTATTGAAGTATGTATCTCAGTTTCTACATAAATTGGTTTAGGTGTCATATAATCACCCCCGTAAGAATCATTTTCACCTTTATTATACCGCTAAAACACTTCAGTTTCTGCATTAATTGGAAAAAACAAAAAAAGAGCAGGTCTATAAAATCCTCGTTAGACCTGCTCATAAACTATTTTATTGTTAAATAAATTTCTTGCAATTCTAAATAATACCGTCTCTTTTGAGGTCATTATACTCAGCCTGAGATATCCCTAATTCACCAGTTAAAATTTCATGCGTGTGTTCTCCCAACAGCGGCGGTGAAGATTTGCTCATTATATTTAGCCCCGAATGTCTTAAAGGACTTTTCGTCATTTTCACTTCTCCCATTTTTGGGTGATGAAGATATTCAACCGTTTCTCTTGCCAGGACTTGCGGGTGCTCCATTGCTTGTTCAATGGTATTAACTTTTCCAGCTGGTATTTGGAAATTAGAAAATAATTTTAACCAATCATCTGCTGATTTGCTTTTCATGATTAAAGTTATCTTTTCAACTAATATCTCTTTATTTTGGAGACGGCTGTCATTTGTCGCAAACCGTTCCTCTGTTCCCCATTCAGAATGATTGAACAACAGACATAAGCTGCGAAAAAGTCGATCATTCCCAACGCAGAGCATTAATGGTTGATCGGCACATTGGAATACTTGGTATGGAACGACATTATTGTGCTGGTTGCCCATCCTCTTTGAAACCATGTCCGCATTTAAATACCCACTTGATATATTCGCCATACTGCTGATTTGCACATCCAATAAGGAAAGATCAATATGCTGGCCTACTCCATTTGCGTCACGCATTCTAATGGCTGCCATGATGCTGATTGCAACATATTTGGAAGTAAGTATGTCTGCGATCGGGATACCTACCTTCGTCGGCTCATTCTCTGGATGACCAGTTACGTCCATTAAACCACTTAATGCCTGGATAACTGGATCAAAGCCAGGTTCCTTGCTGTAAGGTCCTGTTTGCCCATATCCTGTAACTGAACAAAGAATGATTTCTTTCTTAACTGACTTCAAGATATCATAATCTATACCGAGCTTTTTCATGGTTCCTGTTTTAAAGTTCTCGATTACGACATCTGATTTTTTTACTAAATCTAACAACAATGCTTTTCCGCTCGCTGACTTTAAATTAATCGTAATTGAACGTTTATTGCGATTAGCGGAAAAATAGTAAGCACTTTCCCCTTTCACAAACGGGCCCCAGTCTCTCATACTGTCGGTACCCTCTGGCGATTCAATTCTAATCACATCAGCACCGAGATCAGCGAGTATCATAGATCCTGCTGGAGCAGCGTAGACACGGGATAAATCTAGGATTCTTATATTTTCAAGAGCCTGCTTCATACTTATCTCTCCTACTATGTTTTGTATCTTTCAATGCGTATGAGGGATTATTTAAAATTCGGCTTCCGTTTCTCTACTAGTGCCCGGACACCTTCTTGATAATCCTCTAATTCAGTAGCGATTGCCATTGAAGAAGAGATCATATCTAATGAAGCTCTTAAACTCATCGTTTGATTTTGATAAACTGCACGTTTAATGAATCTTATCGACTGTTGTGGTCCGGATGCAAGCTTTTTTAAATATTTTTCAGTAAAGCTTTCAAGCTCTTCCTCAGATACAACATATGTAACCATGCCTTTCTCTTTTGCTTCTGCTGCGGTTAGTACCTTACCTGTCCATAACAGGTCAAGCGCTTGGTCAATCCCAGCCAGCCGAGGAAGGAAATAGGCTGCACCATCACCTGGAACAAGACCAACATTCACGTAACTTTCAGATAGCTTTGCTTCTTCACTCACAATGCGGATATCACACATCAAGGCCATATCAAGCCCAGCTCCAAAAGCAGACCCATGCATCTGAGCAATCACTGGTTTATCTATTTCTTCTAAAAGTAAAGGCACACGCTGAACTTTTTTCCATAAGGAATTTTTTCTTGCAAGACCTGTTGACACACGGTCTTCGTCACTTTTATAAAAACCATTTCCAGCCATCATTTCTTTTACATCTCCGCCCGCACAGAAGCTTTTGCCATTTCCCTTCACTAATACCACTCTTATCTCGTCTGAATCACGGACGGTTTCAAGCGCCTGAATCCATAAGTCTATCATTTCTTCGCTAAATGCATTCATTCGTTCAGGTCGGTTTAACACAATTTTCGCAATACCATTTTCTACTGTAAAAAGTAAATCCGCCATTATACGCTCTCTCCTTTAATCCACAATTAATAGATTTTGTTCGTCCGTCAACACTTCCCATAAAGTAGGACTGTTTTTTTCAATCAGACTTTTCGCAAGTACACTTCCCCAATAGCTCTCATTACCTGATTCATCTCTCCACGACCATAGCCTTCTCGTTAAATGATGTAAGCTATGTTCGTATGTCATGCCTATTGCTCCATGCAATTGATGTGCGGCCATTGCAATTTTTCCACTTGCAGCACTTACCTTCATTTTCGCCAGTGGAATTTCTGTTTTATATTGACCATCCTGTAATGCCTGAACGGCCGTATTTACCGCTGTAATGCATGCAACCGTTTCACCGGCTAACGAGGCAATATGATGTTGTATTCCTTGAAAGCGATGAAGGGAGCGTCCGAATTGCTGACGTTCGTTTGCATAAAATAAACTGAGTTCCATAACTCTCTCCGCGGCGCCTGCCATCATAGCTGCTTTAGCTAACGCCAGATAATAAAGTGATTTTTCAGATATCAACACAGAGTCAACCTGATAGACAGTCAGTCCGTCGATCTTAACTTGAGAGAAAATAACTGAATCTCTAGGCTCTGCAGCAATGTTATTCTCTTCCCTGATTTCTGCATGGGCGAGAGGGACCAGTGCAGCTACTTGCTTGCCGTTCAAATCTCCGCATATCAGAATTTGCTCCATATATCTTGCCCATGGAACAGCTGATGCTGAGCCACCCAGTGTATATCCATCACCTTCATCAACAAAGGAAAAGTTAGAATCATTTTGCAAAGCTAATGTGAGCGGTATGTCTCCCACCTGACCCCCTACTTCTGCAAATAACCATTTTCCGATTAAGGTTTCCGCTAATGGCACAGGCACCCCATACTTTCCAGCAAGCTTCAAAATGTTATAGGCATCAATATAATCGCCACCAACTCCACCTGCTTGTTCAGAGAAACCGATGGAAATGATGCCAGCCTCAGCTAGAACGTCCCAAAGTTCTTGCGGCCAGTGACCATTTTCTGCACGATCTAGTAACTCCTTTGTACAATAATGCTTAAAGATTTTATTCGTTGAATCCATAATCAGCTCATAGCTTTCACTCATTGTGCCACAACCCCTTTCGCTACGATTCCTCGTAATATTTCTGTTGTACCGCCGCGAAGAGTGAATCCTGGTCCATGAAGAATCGATTGAGCCATTAATCGGCTTAACCGATCGTTAGATGACATTGAAGGGATACGTGAAATGATCAACCTCGCCTTTTCAGCAACATTCGTTTCAAAAACAGTTCCTAAATCTTTTACGAGGGCCGCAATCATATTGACATCCTGCCCCTCTTCCAAATATTTAGCTACACCCATCGACATATTGCGCAGAGTCCATAAATCAGGCAGCAGAGCAATTGTTTCTTTCAAGCCTGCCTCATCTTCATTTTCCCGTAAAATATGGATCATTTCTTCAAGTAAAGGATAGGTGCTTAGTATCCTTTCTGGGCCGCTTCTTTCATAAGCTAGCTCAGCCATACCCTGCTTCCAGCCATTTCCTTCCGTTCCAATGAGACGATTATCAGGCACGAAAACGTTTTCAAAAAAGACCTCATTAAAGTGATGCTCCCCTGTTAAAAACTGTATTGGCCGCACCGTCACTCCTTTTTCCTTCATATCGACGATTAATTGACTCATTCCTGCATGGCGCTGGTTTTGGTCGTAAGGAGATGTTCTGCAAAGAACAATCATATAATGGGAGATATGTGCACCGCTCGTCCAGATCTTTGAACCATTTATCAGCCAGCCTCCATCTGTCCTTTCTGCTTTCGTGCGAATCGCAGCAAGGTCAGAACCAGCGTTCGGTTCGCTCAGCCCAATAGAGAAAAAGCATTCTCCTTTTGCAATTTGAGGTAAAAAAAACTGTTTTTGCTCCTCTGACCCATATTTCAAAAAAAGCGGACCTGTTTGTCGATCAGCAAACCAATGTGCAGCAACAGGTGCTCCAGCAGCTAATAATTCCTCTGTTAGAATATAGCGCTCAATCGCACTTCTTTCACCCCCGCCATATTCCTGCGGCCAGGTCATGCCAATCCAGCCCTTTTGACCAAGCTTTCGCGAAAATTCGATGGAATCTCCGCTTAACCATGAATCACATTTAGATTCAAATGTGCCAGCCAATCTTTCATTTTGGAGAAAGCTACGTATAGTTGCTCGAAAATCTTTTTGGTCTTGTGAGAATTTCACAACTGGAAGTTCTAATTTAATCATTGGATTCACCTCTTTGTTTACCGATATACGATATTTAGTATCTATAATTAATATTATACTGGTTTTTTTATTTAGGTGTCAATTCTAAATTTTTAGAATTTTACATACAGTTTGTTAGAAATCAAAATCTGTATATTGGCAGATTAATTGATATTAAAAAGGCTATGCCTTCATTTTAATGAAGGCATAGCCTTTTTTTCTTAAATTAAAATGCTGTTTTAGCTCCAAGATAACGAGAATCCCAATATTCTAGAGTGATATCACTAATCGTCACACCATTTGATGACCCTGCATGAATAAATTGATTATTGCCTAGGTAAATACCTGCATGAGATGGACCAGCTTTGTAGGTTTCAAAGAAAACAAGGTCTCCTACTTTTGGTGAAGAAACCGATTTCGTTGCATTCCAAATCGTTTCAACTGTCCGCGGAATTGAAATGCCGATTTTATTAAATACATAGTTCAAGTAACCGCTGCAATCAAACCCTTTTGTGGTGCTTCCACCCCAAACATACGGCACGCCAATATGTTTTTTTGCTTCTTTAATTAACGCTTCCACTTTGGCTGTAGAATTAATAATCTCAGACGGCGGTGGTGTCTGTGTGCTGCCAGATATTTTTAATTGTTGTCCTGGGTGAATAGTATCTGACTTTAAGTTATTCATTGACTTGATTTGTGAAACCGATAATTTATGGCGAGAAGCTATTCCCCAGAGACTATCCCCTGCTTTCACGGTGTAAACACTTTCATTATTTTGCGGAGGTGTAGGAGTTGATGCTGTCCCTTGCAGTTTCAATGTTTGTCCTGGAAAAATTGTATCGCCTTTTAAACCGTTCAGATTCTTTAAATCTATCACAGATAGCTGATGGTTAATTGCAATTCCCCACAAAGTATCGCCAGACTTCACTGTATAAGTTTTTCCATTAGCAGCCGTTGTTTTGCTGCTTTTAGGGTCTGCCAGTACAAGTGATTGCCCAGTGTATATAATTGAGTTATTCAATTGATTCCATTCCATCAGTTGATTAACTGAAAGTTGATTCGCTGTTGAAATTTTCCATAATGAATCTCCAGCTTGTACCCGATATGTATTAACCTGTGCGCCTACCTCAGTATAGGTTGCAGCAAATATGCCCGCAGCTGCTGCTACTGTAATCAGTTGCTTTCTCAAGATGTAACACCCCTTTTATAATCACTAACAGATTAATAGTAGTAAAAATTTCCACAAAAACCTATACTGAAAATCATGGTTTATATGGAATATTATTCTAATATCATTCTTTCTATAGGCATAAATGGGATGAGCATCCATAATTTTCGATAGCTTCCGCCTATCATTTTATTCTATTTTAACCTTTCAATGGTCTTTATACCTAAAGTCTATGAATTTTTTATGGATATTTTTATTTAAAGGGTTAATTAGGCTCACTTTCCTCCTATTTTTAACGATGTTTAAAGTTTTTCTTGATTTATCTCATTCGTTTTTCCCGCTTATCTTTGTTAAATAATTCTTATTCAATTTAACCATTGTCATTAAAATAGGGGCATTTATCAATCCAACAAGTTCACATGTTAGATGGGGCTCCATCTTTTTTTGGAACCCCATGGTCTTAGCTTTTGGAAATTAACATCCATACGAGAATTTGATGCTCTCCTGTACGTTTCATTACCCGATAACCTGTCGCAGATGTACTAGCTACTCCTTGATCATTGGGCAGACAATATCCATTTACTTTACATGTTCCATCATCTCACACCAAGAGTTTGCCGATCAAACCAACCGATATCCATTCCTCCCTCTCAGTCCTAGGTACATATATTTTCGAAGGGTGCCACTCAGGATTCAAAATCGGTTCAGTTCTAGTTACTGGAGTTGTGTTTCCTTCCTCATCCGTTAATTCAGGGCTAACTACTTGATAAAGAACCTTTCGCCACACATCCTTTAAATAGCAATCATGCCAATTGAGATGATGGGCATCTGCAAGGATAGACGGTGCAGAACTAAAGACACCTAAGATGTAATGTTCTTCTGATTGCGCTTTCCTCACCTTTTCCCCAACTAGTGTAACGAAATATCCCCGCTCGATCGTTTGTCCTTTCAAACATTTCTGCATAGTCTGCTCCCAGCGGTTGGCAGTTCCTTGCAAGAATAGATTTTCGGTCGATCCTTACAGAACAGCCGCCAATCTTTCCCCTGATGGTGATGTACATTTGCACCATGCCAAGAGTATGGATACAAGGTTGAGCGTGGGCATATTCTCCACTGGCCGTTTTAGAAGCTCCTTCTGCGTGAGAATACTGGCCAGTAGCTACTTCCAGCACCCTCCGCATGAGAATAATTACCGGATGCAACCGTGCCTCCTCCCTCTGCGTGAGCAAAATTACCAGAAGACACAGCTCTTGAACCTTCCGCATGGGAAGAAACTACACTCGCCGATGAACCTATTCCTTCTGCATGCGCCCCATCGCCACCCGCATCGGTAAAGGGCTCCAATCAACATTGTTATCAATAGTTTGTCTTATCAAAACCTATGAAAAAACAACAATCTTTTAGAAAAGAGCCTTTTTTATATCAATGAGACTGTCATATATTATATCGAATGCAATGTTTACAGTGGCTAATAATAGAACGATTATAAAGGCAAACCATCAAACAACAATATTTCTATATAATTTTAAAAAAGGATTCCAGTAAAATGACTTTTAATCACCTTACCAGAAACCCCATCTACTAATTCACAAGTCAACTTAACCACTTACGCGTATTTTCTTCCCTCACAGTGATTTTTCGTCCATCCAAACTCTCTAAAAACGGTATGATATATTTCCTCGATAATCCGAGAATTTCTTTTGCTTCACTCACTGAGAAAGATGCTTTTGTTTCTTGTTTCAGTAAAGTAACAGCATTCTTATAAGTAGTTGCGTTCCAATAAAATTGCTCATCAAGTGCAATGATGGATCCTTGCTCCACCAAAAATTTTTTTAATTCATCTTCTAAAGCTGCAGGTAAACCAGCCTCTTGATAATAATTTTCAAAATGCTTCACATTTGTCCCAGCATCTTTCAGGTTGCACAGCATCGTTTCTGTTCGCTTACTCCAGCTTGCGGGCACATGAGGGTGGAAACTAGCTTTGTATATAAATTGTTCATCCCTCTTCATTAAACCTTGGAAAACAGCTTCATTTACGGTGTATTCAATCAGTTTCTTTGGATAAATAGTTTGGAATTGTTGGATAATCTCAGCTTTATTTGGGCCTTTTTTCATTGGGTTTTCTTTATGATATTCAAATAAAGCATCACTTAGATCTTCTATAAGACGAGTCTTGATCTTCTGAAGTGAATATTCCTTAGAACTTACTTGAATAAACTTTTCCCCTTTCAGCTCCTGTTCAATTAGATCAATACTAATAGAAGTTTTTTGCATCAGTTCATTCACAGTAAGCATCCTCGCTTCTCCAAGTGCATTTATCAGCCTATCACTTATACTTCCTTCTTTCTTCTGAGCTAACTCAATAACAGTTTCAAAACCGAAGCGATATTTTTCACCTCGAGGCTCGATAATCCAGCCTCCTCCTATCGTTTCTTGAGGACTTGGCCTTCTTATTATAAATCGGTCTCCTCTTTTCGCTACAATTTCGTTTTCCAGCCGTAATTGACATAAGATTTCTTCCCTCACATCACCCTTTACTTCTTTGCGATCAAAAAAGATGATTCTTCCCATTACTTCTGCTGTTCCTATATGGACTTTTACCGTCATTCGCTGCTTTATAGTTATTGCTAAGGCATCCGAAAGACTCAGCACAACATCCACCGTCTTTGTATTATTAAAGTGTTCTGAAGCTACAAGCACATCGCCTCGTTTTAATTCTTCTTTTGAAACACCCGTAAGATTTATCGCCGTTCTTTGTCCGGCAAAAGCATGATTTTTGTACTCGTTATGGACCTGCAGCTTTCGTGCCCGAACCTTTACTCTAGCTGGCAGGACTGTCAAGTATTCACCCTCTTCTACCTGACCTTCGTACACCGTACCTCTAACGACCGTTCCTTGTCCCTTCACTGTAAACACTTGATCTATAGGAAGACGAAATGGCTCTTGCACATCACGAGGCATTATCCCCTGTAAAGTATCGATAATCTTATCATTGAGTGTAGCAACTCCCTTTTGGGATAGGCTATCTATTAGAATGACAGAAGCATCTGCAAAAACCGTTCCTTCTAAACTCTCAACTATTTCCTCTTGTACAAGCTCGATCAGGTCGTCCTCTACCCGATCAATTTTGGTGATAGCGATGATTCCAGTTTGAATTCCTAATAACCGAAGGATGTTCAGATGTTCTTTTGTCTGAGGCATGACTCCCTCATCAGCCGCAACTGTGAGAACTACTAAATCGATACCAGCCACACCTGCAATCATTTGTCTAATAAACCGTTCATGTCCCGGAACATCAATGACAGAAATTTGCATTTCCGCATCTTGATATAAAGGTGCAAATCCAAGCTCAATGGAGATTTGTCTTTCTTTCTCTTCTTTTAATCGATCCGTATCTATATTAGTTAGCGCCTTTGTTAAGGTTGTTTTACCATGATCGATATGTCCAGCCATTCCTATTGTAAAATATCTTTTCATTGCTGCCACCTATTCTATTTTCATTCCTTTATAATGTAGCTGGAATAAACAAATTGTTCAAGATATTGGTTTAAATCGAAAGATACGCCCCCATCGCCCCGCTATATTTTCCTTTTTTAAGAAAAATCGCCTCATAGCCTAACATAGTTGTAAACTTATATAGCTTCTCCTGCAAATTATTATTATTCGACACTGTACTGCCGATAAATAGGATTGAATTAAGCTGATGCTGCGTGGAGATTTGCATGCCTAAAAGGACGATGGTTTCAGCTAGCATGTTGGTTAAAGCTGCCATTTTGTCAGCATCTGCTGCTTCTTTCGATTCGGTAACCTTTGCAAAATTACTTGCAGTCAATTCCCCATCTATAGGAGGATTCCCATTTGAATAAAGATCTTTAACCAACAAGTCAATCTGTTCTCTGTTTCCTGAATCTGATAATTCTACAAGCTCTTCGTATGAACTCTTTCCAGTTAACAACTGCCCAAGACCCATAAAAGTCCCTCCTCCTACTCCACTTCCAAGTACACGGTCGCTCTTACCGTTTTTATTAACGTAAAAAGAGGTTCCTGTTCCGATATTTATTAGTAAATAGTTCTCCCTTTTAATGTCTTCTTCCCTCATTAAATAGGTCGCACCATTGCAACTTGCAGAAAATTCATCTACAATCTTCGCATCTGGGAGATATTTTCTTTGTATATCAGCCGCTCTCCCCCCCGTTAATACAAAGGTTGATTCAGATTGCAGGAGCTGTAACCACTGAATAAGATCATTCACTTTCTGTAGCGGAAAGGATTTATAATGAAAATGGTTCTTTTCCTCGTATACTACTTTTACAAGCGTACCACCCGCATCAATTCCAATCTTATTCATATCCGTCCATCTCCTTTTCACTCTTTCTTGAAAATGGTATCAAAATAAGCCAAAACAACACCAGTGCCACACCTTCTAGGATCAAAATATAAATCGGATAAGGTCCGAAGTAATCTAAAATGGACCCGTTCACTGGTTTATATGACAAAAACATATAATTGCCTCCAGTCCATTTATTAACAATCATCGCAATGACAGCAAATAAGTTTATAGCAAGGATCGCAACAATTAACCCTTTTTTAGTAGGGCGATATTTCATTACAAACACATAGTAGAAACATATCCAAATAATCAGCATATGTGTAAAAAAGAATTGAAAATAGCGAAAATGAGGAAAACCAAGAAATAATTCAGGTGTGATCATCGCCATTGTAGCCCCTGCGACACCAATATAAAACACAACTTGAAATAAAAACCGAGACTCAGTTATGAGCAGTAATAAACATAAAATCAGACTGATTGAGCATAAATGAAGAGGCAGTGCAAATGAGAGATTCCATTGATCTCCAGTCCAGAGCCACACGTGATAGAAAAACTCAAACAGGAATAATAGAATTAACATCGTTTTTCTCATGACTAAGTGAAACGAATGAAGTATAGATTGATAGCGATAAATGAGATAAATACCGATTAAAAACATCGCAATCATGACAGAGTGTGAGATAGAGAAAAGAGAAAAAGGAAATTCCTCATATTGATGAGCGAAATATTTACTCATAATTTGATCCTTTCTTTGCTATTTCAATTATTATTGGCTCTTTATAAGTTATATCCCTTTATTCTTAGGCAAAGTATTATGAAAAAGTTCAAATCAGAATGCAAGATTATCCAATTAAAGATATCCAACCAAATTAACCTGTCAATGAACTACTGCTATCAAATTAAAAAAGAGCCACGTCACAACACGAAGCATGGATGATCATTCATTAAAAGCTTATTTCCTGTTTTTAAAGTGCAGGCTTTTGCTACTTGGAAAGCAAATATAGGGACTAAGTTTGGTAATAAACGGGGGTAAAACAAGCGAACATCTTACCAGTAGCTAAACGGATAAGGCATGATTGATTTTGAAATAAGAGTTGTACAATGAATAAGAATGATGTAAAGGTTACTAATCTATCAATAGAAAATGCAAATAAATTGTTGAGGGAATTGGTGAAAAAGCAATTTAAAGAATAGAAGAACTCGGTTTAATACAGTGGAGTTCTACTTTTAGGTCAAGTGTACATGACCTTAATTTTTCTGTCCAGATAAGTATAGACTTTCCAGCACCATATCCCATATATGTTGAAAAACCAGGATCGAACGTTCTTTGTGGTTCTTGGCTTCTTAATGTTTTATTTCGTTTCGCATATGCTAATAAACCCGTTAGAGAACCGATGGTAGCACTTGTAATCAAATCTAATACCATTGACATCACCCTTTCAAATTTTAAAATTTGGCACAAAAAAACAACCAGTGGGTCATAATTATTATTTGCTTATAAAAATAGCAAATAAAGCCATCAACCCAAAGATCGTAATTGCAATGCACCACTAATCCAAGTAGGACAGTAAAAATAAGGATATGTATTAATTTCACTATATTGCTAGTTTTTATTCAATGAGAATTCATATACTTTAATCTTTTTATTCCAGTGAAATGGTCGCTTTTGCTTTGCTGCTGCTTTTTTATCTATTTTTTGATTTGGTTGGTTTTCAAGTTCTTCAGGGTGTGTGGACTTCATACACCCTGAAGAATTCCAATTAATAAACAACGTCTGTAAAGGCGTTTAAATATTTTTAACCAAAATCCGCTTTACTTTGCGGTGTTATTTGACCAAAATCTGCTTTACTTCGTGGCGTTATTTGACCAAAATCTGCTTTGCTTCGTGGCGTTATTTGACCAAAATCTGCTTTGCTTCGCGGCGTTATTTGACCAAAATCTGCTTTGCTTCGCGGCGTTATTTGACCAAAATCTGCTTTGCTTCGCGGCGTTATTTGACCAAAATCTGCTTTACTCGAAATACTTGTTTTATTTTCTTCTTCCAGCAGACCTAGTGGAGTAAGAGTACCAATAGCAATCAAATTTGTCATTATAAAAGATTTTAAAATGATTTTTTTCATTTGATCTCCTCCATTATTTTTATAATGTTATCCCTTGCCTCGTGAGCTTTTTCAAAAAACAAAGCTTCATTTTGAAAATCATTCCTTTTTTTGAAGAATATAGCCAAGTCTAATGTTAGTTCAGCTACTTCAGACCACAGCCCTTGTTTTTTAAGATCTTCGAGAGATTCTGTTATTTTTTTTAGATTGTATTCTTCGTACATAGCGTGAATAAGATTGAATTTGGCGATGTGTTCAATTTCATTATGATTAATAGCTTTTAGATTACCAATTTCATATAACTGTCGCCCTTCTTCTTTTAGTCCTTTTTTATAAAGTACATAACTTAAATCGAACATGGTTTTTATTCCGATTACAGAGTCATGATGTTCTTGAATTAAAAGAGCCTGCTCAAGTGTTTCTTGTGCTTTTGAAAGTAAATTTCTTCGTGCATAGTTTAAACCTAAGTTTCTGTAAACTAATCCAGTAGTAAAAGGTTTGTTGTTTTCTTTCGCCATTGTTAGCGCTTCTTTGTAATGTCTTTCTGATTCTTCATACTGAAATAAATCTAGTTTAATAGCTGCAATGACCATTTTACTTGTGATAGTACGTTCTATATATGCAGTATCGTCTTTAAATAATTCGTTAGCTTTTACTGCATGATTTAAGGAGAGGAGGTGTTGGTCTATTCGATAGAAGGCAATAGCTAATTGGTAATGGAATTCCGCGATTTCTATTTTATCTGGAATCTTATGAAGTTTGTTTTCAGCGATCTTATAGAAATTAATTGCTTTTACATATTTCTTCTCATAGAAGGCGTATACTCCAGAAAAGAAGTAAAAGTAATATTGAATCATGTCATCAGTTTTTTTTTCGATGTCTGTTCTCTCTATTGCGTTTAAGATTTCACCTGTTTTTTTGTATTCTTCTAGCATCATGCTATAACGAGAGTCTACCAGGCTAAAATAAAGTAAAACATCTTGATTTTCTTCCATGTCATCAAACGAATTTTTGATCTCCTTTCGTAATGTTATTGCTTCTTCAATATTTCTTTTTTTGATTGATATGTACCATGCATTTAAACGGTTTACTACATGTTCATAATCAATCTTTGCCATTTTTACTGCCATTTGATCCTCCTTTATAAAATAGTTTTTTCTTTCCGAGGTTATAGACTCCCATATCAAATTGCCAATATGGTTACGATAGTTTAACTTATACTTATTATAACAATATTTAGGAATATTCATAGTGTTTTTGAGAAAAAAAGGAATAATCGTATGATAATCGTAAGGTATTTTCGCTAAAAAAATAGGTGTTTATACCCTTTTTGCTTAAATGTATTTTTTCTATTTATTACCTATTGAACATATATTATAATTCACAATAAGGAGGTGAAATAGATGAAAAAGAAAATTGTGTTACTATTGTTTGTGTTCTCAGTATTTGCGGTCTCATCAGTATCTGCTGCACCTGATAGAGAACCTATTTGTATTAAAGTTCCAGGCGGACAAGACATTTGTGAATGGTAAGTTTTATAAAAAATAAAAGTTTAGTTCGGAATAACTAAACTCTAATATGTTATTTTACATACTGTAGACAAGCTCTATGAAAAACGGGTTTGCCCACAGTCTTTTTAAATTGAATAAATACATTTCATAGGGTGTGTTTGGTTAACTGTATAGCTCAGTCTCCTCGATTTTCAAAAGGCTATAGATGATTTAGCCTTTACTAGATAATGAAATCCTCTGCAGTTTGCTATGCCTTTTTTATACCCACCCCCTAAAATAAACAATATTTAGATTCTTATCAAACAAACCTCCTCATTGAAAAATTCTACTACAATAAGGTGCTTTGATTCTTCCTCTAGCACGGTTCCAGATCCCCCTATATATGGGAATCGTTTACCTCTGTTTCGGTTACTTTTTCGCGAATATGGCCCATAGCCTTTTTAAGATTTCTATTTCCTGCTTTAACCAAAGGTTTTCTTTTTGAATCTCGGCCAACTCTTTCGGCGTCAAGGCTTCTTTCTCTGAACTGATCGAAATCGTTACTTCTTATACACCATACTCGCTACTTAGTTCTTTAACAGATCTGCTAGAATGATACAAATCCACAATCGTTTTCTTAAAACCAAGGTTATACTTTTTCCTGCAGGTTTACGTTCCAATTTGGACACATCCTCTTAACATTTATAATCACCTTGTTAGAAGCGATAATCAAAAATGAAGCTATTAAGATATAGATCCCATAATAATGCAGAATTTCATCTGTCTAGCGTATTGCATGTAGAAGCAATGCAATCCCATAAAGAAAAGACAAACTGATCGTTTCCAAATTTTCTTTCTATTCTTCTTATCAAGTGCATGCGATTGTCTTTCTCTTGCTTTTCTTGTCATTATTAAGGATACGAACTGTTTTAGAACTTTGAGGATTCTTCATTTTTTATTTCTAACCTTTATATTAAAATTCACATCGAATGCGCCTTGGTTACTAAGAAAAGACACAATTTATTCAGAGATAAAAATAATTTGACAAACAATTCAAAATAAAACAATAATAGATAGTGTAACTAGAAAATAATGATGTATCAAGAAGAAGGTTAGCCGATAATGGCTAACCTTTGATTTGCAATATATTTTAAAATCATACCTATTCTTTTCGAAATAGACCGGTAAACCTTAACACAATATTCATGAAATCATCATAGGATGAATCATTTTTTTTCCGGCGATTATACCATTTTCTGATGGTTTCTATTAGCCAAAAAGGAACGGATTTTCCATCAACAATATGATAATGCTCCTCATAGGCCTGTTTCAAATGCTCCCAGCGAAAGTCATTGCCAGATTGGACATACTCGGAAACATCTATCAATTTTGCTCTGCCATTTTGCAGTAAAATGTTCTTCAAATGGATATCACGCGGATTCAACCCTTTTTCTCTGACATACACTCTGGCATCTTCTACATCCTTTATCGCTTGTTTAGGTATATGGATTCCTTGCAGCAAACAATCGAAAAGCGTTTGGCCTGCTTCATAGCTTAAAACAAGGCAATTGTCATAAGAAGCAAAACAAGTAGAAAAGAATGGAGATTGTCCCAATATATTGTAGACTTCTTCCTCTATTTTTATCTTTGCCTTTTTATCCTCCGCATATAGTTTAAATGCAAAACCAGGAACGTCCAGGGATTGAAAGACTGCTGCGTCTGTCCCTACCCCAATACATCTAAGCGAGTCATGACTACCACAAATGGTCACAGGCTCATTATTCGAATTGGAAGTGACGTTAATCTGCGAAAGAGGTTCGATTGCAATATCCCATTTGTTATTCATCTTTTCTCCCTTCCCTTGCATTCACGGAAGTTGATTAATAAGCTCTTGTATGGTTACTATTTTGCTACTTATGGCAATACAGATACCAATTGCTTATTATGATGAGTATGAATGCAAGACTATACTTATGTCCAGCATTCTGAACTTTTTGCTTTGCATTTTTGACCGTTCGGATGAAGGAAATAAAATAAAAAGGAACCCATCATTATTAAAGATAATGGGTTCCTTTTTATAACATATCTATTACTTTTTCTTAACAGTGATCGTCCATTCAGCCTCGCCTACAGCTTCATAATTCGTTACTGCATGGCCATTCTCCGCTGCCCAACGAGGAATGCTTTCTGTTGCTTGAGTACAATCAAAGTTAATGATCAGCTCTTCGCCTGACTGAATTTCATCAATCACTTTCTTAGCTTCTACTAAAGGAAAAGGACAAACCTGCCCAACCACTTCTAATGTCTTTGCCATTATAAATCCCTCCTATGATGTTATCGCGGCTGAAGCCGCATTTGATTTTCCTGGACGAATAAAAACAAAATATGACGCTGTCCATGTTCCAAGAATAATAAAAATTAATGAAACCCAGCCTTGCCAAGTCATCATCGCCGTCATTACCAGGCCATTTCCAATCGAACAGCCGCCTGCTAAACTTGCACCAAACCCCATCAAATTCCCACCAAGAAAGCTGTTGATTCCCGTTTTTGTATCCGGCATGCGGAATCGGAATTCTCTGCTCGCTTTCGCAGCAATAAACGAGCCTAAAAAGATGCCGAGCACCAAAAATACTCCCCAATTGATTAATGAAACATCGCCTGTTACCGAGTATTGTAAAATATTCGCTGATGGCGTTGTAATACCTAATCCTGCCATCCTTCCTGTAGCTTGGCTCAAGGGCCATGCAGAAATAGCAATAACTCCTATTAATACAGCTGTAAAGAATGGATGCCAGCGCTTTTCAAATAACAGATGCCCGAGTCCCTTACGCTTTGGCTTCAAGGATGGAATGACCACTTTTGGTTTGCGCAGCTCTCTCATCACAATTGCAGCGACTATCACTACCAAAATGGCAATAAACACCCAAACTGAAATACCAGTCGTCTCTGCGATTGAATTGTTAGGCAGCTGGGTAGCCTGCATTGCCTGATTAACAGGCAGCAAGAACCCTGATTTCATTACCGCACTCATAAACATATAACCAAAAAGGGCGATCCAGCTTCCAATTAAACCTTCGCCTGCACGATACCACGTGCCGGTTGCACAACCTCCAGCCAAAACAATACCTATTCCAAAAATAAAAGAACCGATAATTACAGCTACCCAAGGAAATGCTCCAGCGGTAAATTGAATCAATCCAGTTTGAATTAAGATATAGACCCCAACACTTTGTACAGCAATTGCGATTAGAAGCGCGTAAAACATGCGATTATCCTTCGCTATATACATATCACGGAAACCGCCAGTTAGACAGAATCTGCCGCGCTGCATGACAAAACCCAGCAACGCCCCGCAAATCAACCCCGTGATCAACATTTGCATCATTTTCATCCCGCCTTTTGATAAAACATAGTAAACCAATATGATTTATATATTATATAACAATTTTATGATCAGCAATAGGTATATTTTAGGATATTTTAACCTTTTTTTGTATGATATTCCTTTATTTAATAATATCGATATCGCTTTAGAAAGCAACAAACTTGGTCTTAATCTAAGCCAAACACCCGATTGTTTTTTTAAATTCCTCACCCAAATCAGCTTTATACGCGAGGTTGGCTTTCTCATTACTATTAGGGATGTTCACATTGATGTTTTATCAGCTTTCGCATACTTTCACTTGTTCTTCATAATATGATTAAAAAAGGGGGAAAGGATTTGCACAGGCTTCCCGAAAATTATATAGGAGTTGAGTATCCCAATGAAATGCTGTCTATTATTAAAAGTGGGTTAAAGTCAAAAACAAAGCCGAAAAAAATACTTATAGCAGGTGCAGGCATTTCGGGATTAGTGGCAGCCTCCTTGCTCAAACAAGCCGGACACCAGGTTGCGGTCATTGAGGGAAATAGTCGAATAGGCGGAAGGATATACACAGTAAGGGAACCATTTACGAATGGAAACTATTTAGATTTAGGGGCAATGAGAATTCCAAACACACACGTCTTAGCCTTTGAATACATACGCAGATTCAGACTTCGCACAAATATTTTTAATCATTCCACACAGAAGGACCTTATCTTTGTTAATAACATCCATGTCTCTGTAGAAGCCTATGAAAAAAATCCAGATATATTAGGCTTCCCTGTTCGGGAATGGGAAAAGGGAAAAACAGCGGCTGAGCTTTTCTTAATTGCCGTTCAGCCATTTATGGACCTCTATGAAAATAGCTCTCTATCAGAACAGATTTTCTTGAGCAAGCAATTTGGTAAATATTCTATGGAAACCTTTTTAAAAAAGAATCCGCTCGGTCCTTCGCTATCATCGACCGCCATCAATATGATCAACGTAATGCTGGGCATTGAAGGCTTTAAGGAACTAGCTTTTATCAGTATATTATCAGTAACTTTTCCGCTTTTTAAACATGGCATCAAATTTTATGAGATCACCGGTGGCAATGACAATCTCCCATACGCTTTTACCCCTGAATTGCATTCTGAAATCTTACTTAATGAGAAGATAGAAAAGATTACTCAAACAAGGGAGGGCGTTCTCTTTCAAACAAAGAATCAGATAACAGGTGAATTCCATACTTATTCAGGCGATTACGCCATCCTGACTATCCCTTTTACCGCTATGCAATTTGTTGAGATTTCACCTTATTCATCTATTTCATTTAAGAAAAGGCAAGCCATTCATGAGTTGCAGAATATCCCTGCCATCAAAATCGGCATCGAATTCAAGCATCGTTTCTGGGAAGCAAACAATCAAGGAAACGCCATTTCAGATTTACCTATACGATTCAGTTATATTCCTAGTCATGATCTAGGAAAAAGCGGTCCGGGTGTCCTTTTAGCAAGCTATTGCTGGGGGCATGATGCTTTATTGTGGAATAGCTTGTATGATAAAGAAATCATCTATTATGCACTCAAGGAGCTGGCCAAAGTTTACGGCAACGTGGTTTACCAGGAATATATGCAAGGATTTTCATTCGATTGGAGCAGAAACCCATTTTCAGCAGGATGCTTAACATTATTTTCACCAACTCAACAAGCCGCTTTCGGCAAAACCATTCAACAAACTGAGGGACGGCTCCATTTTGCTGGAGAACATGCCTCATCTTTTCCTGGATGGATAGAAGGAGCAATTGAGTCCGGTATACGCGCTGCACATGAGGTGAGTGGCATACAATAGGAAGTGAAGTAAATTGTTTCTATTAAGTATATAATCGCTTCTTTTTTATCAAAAAAGCGTGGAAAGCAGATTGCCGCTTCCCACGCTTCTTCCTCTTATTCATTATTTACTTTAACAAGCTGCTTGCCGGTATTTTCCCCGCGAAACAAGCCAATAAATGCATCAGGAGTGTTTTCCAGTCCTTCAATCACATTCTCGCGATATTTGATTGAGCCTTCACTCACCCATTGGCCAAGCTGCTTTAAACCCTCTCGGTGCTGTTTAGCAAAGTCTCCGACTATGAAGCCTTGCATGAGTGCGCTTTTTTGGATTAATTGTCCTTGGACTCTTGGACCTGAGTCAATAGATTGCAGATTGTAAGCTGAGATTTGGCCGCATAAAATAATTCTTGATTGATAGTTGATCCTTCTGATCACTGCGTCGGAAATCTCGCCGCCTACATTGTCAAAGTATATATCTACACCATTTGGACAATGTTCTTTGAGCTTCTGCTTTACATTATCGGTTTTATAATTAATTACTTGATCAAAACCAAGCTCTTCTTTCAAGTATTTGCACTTTTCCGCCGTACCTGCGATTCCTACGACATAACAGCCTTTGATTTTAGCAATTTGGCCTACAGTAGAACCTACTGCGCCAGCAGCTCCCGATACGACAACCGTTTCCCCCTGCTTTGGCTTTCCAATATCCAAGAAGCCAAAATATGCAGTCAGTCCAGGCATGCCAACAACGCCAACTGCTGTGGAAATAGGTGCCAGGCTAGGATCAATCTTTCTAATATTATCTCCTTTTGATACAGCGTAATCTGCCCAGCTCAAGCGGCCTTCTATGATATCTCCAATTTGGAATTTTTCGTTGCGGGATTCTACAACCTTACCTACGACTCCACCGCTTAACACCTCGTTTAATTCAAACGGATCGGCATAGGTTTTGACTCCATTCATCCTGCCTCTCATATACGGATCGACAGACAAATAAATCGTACGGATTAATACTTCACCATCCCCAATTTCAGGGACATCTTTCGTAATAAGCTTAAAGTTATCTTGGTTAGGCATTCCTTCTGGTCTTTTAACTAACAGAATACTTCTGTTTTCCATAATGTATTCCTCCTCAAATTATAGGGTACTGCCTCCATCAACACTTAATACTGTGCCAGTTACAAAGTCGCTTGCTGAAGATGCTAGATAGATGGCTGCTCATTTAAGCAAGTGTTCATCGCCAATTTTTCTTAAAGGAATTGTTTTTAGGATTGATTCTTCGTTTTTATCAAGTATTCCTGCTGACATTTTAGTCCGAAACATGCCAGGAGCAATTGCATTGACATAGATATTATGCCGTGCCCATTTAATCGCTAAATCTTTTGTAAAATGGATGACAGCCGCTTTGCTTGTTGTATAGCCAATTGTATTAGTCACTTCAGGCTCTCTTACAGTTAATCCTGCAGCTGAAGCAATATTGATGATTTTTCCGTATCGCCTCTCAATCATATGCTTTCCAACAGCTTGGCTTAAGAGAAAGGTGCCAGTTACATTCACATCTAATACTTTTCTCCAAGCCTCCAAAGGCATCTCTTCGACAGGTGCTCCCCAAGTGGCTCCGCTATTATTAACCAATATATCAATTTGGCCAAAATCACGCAGAATTTGCTGAAAAAGCTCTTTTACGCCTGTTTCATCCGTTACATCAAGCTCATATCCATATGCTTTCACACCATATTTCTCAGATAGATTGCCAGCAACTTCTTCGCAATTGGACTTTTTTCGTGAACATAGGGCAAGGTGGCATCCTCTTTCGGCATAAATCTCTGCAATTTGCTCGCCCAGTCCCCGCCCTCCACCTGTTATTAACGCTACTCTGCCAGTCAAATCAAATAATTGATTAAAATTCATCCCATCACCTCATTAGCGGGGAATCTTTTGATGACGAGCCACGATGCTTTCCCTTGCTTGATTATATTGTTGTTTTAATTCTGCGGTAATTTCCTCTATCGATTGGACTTCATGAATAGATCCTATGCCTTGTCCAGCGCCCCAAACGTCTCTCCATGCTTTTACTTTATTATTTAGTTCGCCAAAGTTTATTTCTTTTTTCACTAAATTGGCTGGATCTAAACCTGAATTAATAATGCTCGGAATTAAATAGTTCGCGTTTACTCCGCTGAAGGCGTCTGTATAAATAATGTCATCAATTCCTGAATCAATAATCATTTGCTTATATTCGTTCTGAGCTAAGCTTTCCTTTGCAGTAATAAACCTTGTTCCCATATAAGCGATATCAGCACCAAGAATTTCTGCAGCTAAAATATCTTCTCCTTTAGATATTCCGCCAGCAAGCATTAGCGGACCGTCGAAGAATTCTCTTACCTCATGAATAAATGCAATTGGATTGTAAGTTCCTGCATGTCCACCAGCTCCGCTTGTCACCAGTACGAGACCATCTGCGCCTTTTTCTAACGCTTTCTTTGCAAATTTAATATTAATAACATCAGAAATAACCATACCGCCATATTTATGTACAATCTCTGCAACTGGACCTGGATCACCAAGTGATGTAATAACTATAGGAGGCTCGTATTGTTCAATTAGTTTAAGATCTTCTATATACCTTTTATTTGAACGATGAGTGATAAAATTGATTCCCCATGGGGCTGCTTTTTTATCTGGGTTTTCGTTATTAAATTCGGTTAATTCTGTGTTTATTTGACTCATCCATTCTTGTAAAATCTCTTCTGAGCGGGCGTTTAGAGCTGGAAATGTGCCAACTACACCAGATTTGCAAGAATTAATTACGAATGCTGGATTGCTGATTAAAAACATAGGTGCAACCATTACTGGCAGACTTAAAGATTCCTTCATACTTTCAAAGTTGTTGTTTTTCATTATGAGACCTCCTAAATTTATATCAAAGAGATCGGCATGAACATTCAGCCGACCTCTTTTCAAGCTAATTAGTCAACTTCTTTTAGCACAATTTCACCGTCTTCTACTGTAGCCATCCTTATTAAGTTTACGAGACCGCCTTCCTCATCAATGCTAGGAATCTCATAAACTTTTTTATCGTCTGGTAAATTGTCTAATCCATCTTGAATATGTTCTCTAATTACTTTTGCATCATCAACATTTTCGGCTGCTTTCATTGCTTCTACTAATAGATAAGTAGCTAAATAATGATAGCCTGCCTCAGAGCCAGGATCCTTCTTGTATAAATCACGATACTTATCAATAAACTCAGGTGTTCCTGGGTACTCCGTATAGATAAGAGGTGTAACGCCAACTGATCCTTCTAAAGGCTCGTAAGTTTCAGTCACGTTCTTCATCTCATCCAGCTTGGCCTGATCCATTATGATAAATCCACCCTCAAATCCAAGTTCTCTCGCCTGCATAACCACCTTTGCAGTTGGCTCTGAAGCACCGCCTATGAATAATACATCAGGATCTTCCTTTAAAGTATTTGTCAGAATGGTGAAGAAGTCTGTATCCTTTGCGAAATCGATTGAAGCTTGGTGCACGACCTCTCCACCGTGTTCCTCCCAATAAGGGACAATCGCTTCAGCCCAATCTTTTCCGTATTGCGTGACTGGTGGAAGGGCTGCCAGTTTCTTGCCGAATCTTTCCATCGCATAGGTTGAAAAAGGTTCTACATAACCTTCATAGCTTGGTGGAATTCTAACTGTGAGTTTATTACCTCTTTCAGTAATATCCGGTTCGCTTGAATAGGCAACAATCAAGAAGTTATCAATCTCATTAAATACCTGTAATGCTGCAATTCCCCCGCTATGCGGAGAGAAAATGATTGGCGTTTTACTCTCTTGAACTAGCCTTTTCCCATTTGAAGCGGTTTCATTAGGCATGTATTTATCGTCAAGGGAAACAAGGTTTAACTTATACTTCTCCCCTGCTACCTCAAATCCCTCTTTATTAATTTCATTTACTGCCATTTTTAAGCCGTTTAAAGTATTTTCACCATATAGAGCTGCTGCTCCGCTAAGAGGTCCGCTATACCCTATATTTACTACCTTCTCTTTACTAGAGCCTCCACTGGACTCTGCACATGCTGACATCATAACCACTGCAAAAGCTAAGCTGATAATGAATAACATTTTTATCTTTTTCATTGGTATTTTCCCTCCCTATTAAAAGTGGAGTTGGCCTGATTGAGGAAGCACGGTATTGGGTGCCCGCAACCATTTCAACTGGTTGATTTATTTTTCAAGCTCCAATATAGGCCTTTCTTACTTCTTCATTAGAAAATAGCTCGTCTGAAGTTCCATTAACAACTATTTTTCCATTTTCATAGACATAGCCTTTGTCAGCGATACTTAGAGCAGCATTTGCATTTTGTTCTGCCAATAGAATCGTGGTGCCTTCCTGATTAATATGCTGGATGCTTTTAAACATTTGCTCAACAATCAAAGGGGCTAATCCAATCGACGGTTCATCAAGGAGCATAAGCTTCGGCTTGGACATGAGCGCCCTACCAATTGCCAGCATTTGCTGTTGCCCTCCGCTTAATGAGCCAGCTGGGTCATCTCTTTTGTCATATAATATAGGGAACAATTCGTTTACTTCTTCTAAAGATTGCTTAATTTGATTTTTCTTCCTTCGATGTACATAAGCACCCATCATTAAGTTTTGCTGAACACTCATTTGCGGGAATAGTTTTCGATCTTCTGCACATTGCACAATGCCAAGCTGGACAATTTTATCAGGGGTTTTCCCGCCTATTTGTTCATCTTCAAAAAAGATTTCACCTGCTGCCGGTTTCAACAATCCACTAATCGTCTTAAATGTTGTACTTTTTCCAGCTCCATTCGCACCAAGTAATACCACGATTTCTCCTTCATTTACTTCAATGTTGACATCTTTAATACTTGTGTATTTCCCATATTTTGCAGTAAGGTTTTTTATACTAAGCACTGACACTCCCTCCCCCTAGATAAGCTTTAATCACCTCTTCATTATTCTTAATTTCATCAGGTGTACCCTCCGCAATTTTCTCTCCATAATTCAAGACCATTATATGATCGGCTAAACTCATAATCATTTGCATTTTATGCTCTATTAAACAGACTGTAATGCCTTGTTCAGCCATCTTTTTTATTAGCAAAGACAGCTCTTCCGTTTCATCTGGATTGACACCTGCAGTCGGCTCATCTAAGAAAACAATTTCAGGATCAGTTGCCAGAGCCAGTGCAAAAGCTACTCGCTTCTTTTCCTCCTGTGAAATATTTGCAACCAGCTGATCGCTGACATTCGCTAAACCCGTAAATTCCAATACCTCTAGCGCTTTCTCTTTACACCTTTCTTCCTCTTCCTTCAACCGTTTTGTTCGGAAAATAGCATCAAATAAATTTGATTTTGTTCGCAGTCGATGTCCGACAATTACATTGTCAAATACGGTAGACATTTCAAAGAGATTGGTTGTCTGGAATGTTCTTGCCATACCTAATAGGGCGATTTTATTAGCTGGAAGCTTGGTTATATCCTCCCCTTTATAAAATATCTGTCCTTCGGTAGGTGGATGTACCCCGGTAATAAGATTAAAGAAAGTCGATTTACCTGCTCCATTTGGTCCGATAATGGCATTTACCTTTCCTTGTTCTATTGAAAAGTCGACATGCTTAACTGCGATATTGCCGCCAAATTTTTTCGTTAAATGCTTTGTTTCTAATATCATTCTTTACCCCTCCTTTACATGCCCCTTCGATGTGATTACTTTCTTTTTAGTCTTCCAATTGGCATATTGCATCAATATAAAACCGACAATGCCGCGTGGTGAAAAAATGATTAATAACGTTAGAAGCGGTCCAAAAATAAGCATTCGGTAATCTTGTAGAAATTGCAGGTTTTGCGAAAGTAATACAATTAAGAATGTTCCGACAATTGGACCTGCAAATGTACCGATTCCTCCTACAATCATATAAGTAAGCAAATCGAACGTAATCGTAGTATAAGCAATTTCCGGTCCAATGAATCGAATAAACCCTGCATACATCGCGCCCGCTAAACCAGCAAAAAACGTCGAAAGCACAAAAGATAGCAGTTTATTTTTCTTAGTTGAGATTCCCAGCGATAACGCCAGCTCCTCACTATTTCTTATCGCTATAAAGGTTCTGCCTGTTAATGAGTGAATAATCCGGTAAATGACAAGTACAACAAGTAGAAATACGACCAAAGCAAAATAATATTGTGAGATTGGTGAAGTAAATGAGATAGGACCGATTGCCTCCGGTGCTGGGATACCAATTAAGCCACGCACACCCTCTGTTAAACTTTCCCACTTATCAATCACTAAATAAATGATATAACCAACGCATAAGGTATAAATCGCAAAGAAATGTTCCTTTGTCCTTAGTGCGAATAAGCCAACAACTAAACCGATGATCATCGTGATTAGAGGAGCTAACAAGAAAGCCATCCAAAAAGAAAATCCTGCTTTTACTGTAAGCAGACCTAATGCATATGCACCTATGGCAAAGAATCCACCATGAGCTAATGATAAGTAGCCAGTATAGCCTGCTAATAAATTCAACCCGTAAACAGCAATCGTCCAAATAAACGCGAGCGTTAAAATATGCAGATAGTATTGATTTTGAATCACGAATGGAAAAGCCGCTGCTAACAAGATTAGTAAAATAATAATGTTTCTCTTATTCAATAATTTCATTCTCTACGCTCCCCCTTTGGAAAATATACCTTGGGGCTTGGCAGATAAAATAATAATGAGTAACACAAATGCAATTAAATCTTTATAATCACTAGAAATATAGGTAGCACCAATGCTCTCAGTAAATCCTAAAATATATCCGCCTAATATAGCACCTGGAATACTGCCCATTCCCCCTATAATGATAATAACAAAGGCTTTTAATATAACTAAATGACCCATACCCGGAAATACAAGATTAATTGGTGATGTTAATGAAGCTCCAATTGCAGCAAGGGCGCCGGCTATGAAGAAAGTAAGAATGGCCACTTTATTTGTATTGATCCCTACGAGAGCTGCACCTTCACGGTTCTGAGCCATTGCAATGATGGTGGAGCCGATAAAAGTTTTCTTTAAAAACCAGTACAGGAATATCATTACAGCAATTGCTGCTGCAACAATAATGATTCTTTGCAGCGTCAATGTTAAACCGAATACATTGACCACCTGCCCAAACGGTGTGGGCATTTGGCGATAATCAGCTCCCCATAGTAATTGGGCGAGCGCTTCCAAAAATAACAATATTCCAATAGCCGCTACCTTATCCTGAATTGGCGGGGAATGACGGAGAGGATGAAAAACAAGCCTCTCCATTAATACACTTAATACCCCTACAACAATAATCGACACAAGAATCGCAAGAATATAATGCAAGCCCGCGTTGGTCATCATGATTAGTGTTATATAGCCACCAACCATATATAACGCCCCATGAGCAAAGTTAGGGATATGCAATATCCCATAAACCAATGTTAGCCCCAGGGCTACAAGACTATATACACTGCCAATCGTTAACCCGTTGAAAAGCTGCTGCAGCAATAATTCCATTCTTTTTTCACCCCTTAATTATTCAGTTGCAATCTTTTATATGCAGGTATCTTTATGTTAAACCTCACTATGATTCACTACTTTCGCTTCTTCCTCCTCTTTTAGCTTGCGCCATAATATCTTTCCGCTGCTAGTCATTGGAAACTTGGTTCTGAACTCAATGACGCGAGGATATTTATAAGCCGCCATCTGTTTCTTAGACCATTCTACTAATTCGGATTCATCAATCTTCCCATCATAATCTTCATTTAAGATAACAAAGGCTTTTACCGATTCTCCTTTTCTCTCGTCAGGAATGCCAACAACGCAAGCTTGCTGAACCGCTGGATGACGATATAGATGGGATTCTATTTCTGTTGGCCAAACTTTATAACCGGAGACATTGATCATCCGTTTCACGCGGTCAACAATGAAGAAATATCCCTCTTCATCACATCTTCCCATATCTCCCGTTCGGAAAAATCGTTTACCATCCAATTCAATAAAAGCGCTTTCATTTTCTTCATTCCTATTATAATAGCCCGTCATTACTTGATGTCCGTGTACAATAATTTCTCCCACTTCATTGACATCAAGCTCCTTCTTAGTAACCGGATCAATTATTCTCGCATCCACATCAAAGAATGGAATGCCAAGACATTGCATTTTGGGTCGTTCTACAGGATTAGAATGCGTTTGGGCAATGGTTTCTGATAATCCATAGCCTTCCAGGAAGGTTAAACCGGTTAACTGCTGAAGCTTTTCACCAACAGCTTCAGGTAGTGTCGCGCCTCCTCCCGAAATGCCAATAAGGGATGAAACTTTATACGCATCCAACTTTGGATTAGATATAAAATCAATAATCATCGTACTAATAGCAATCCAGTTCGTACATTGCTGCTGATCAATTAAATCCAGAGCTGCCTGCCTGTTCCACCTTGTCATAATAACCATTGTTCCTCCCGTATAAATAGGAACATGCATGCTTTGCACCATTCCTGTTACATGGAAAAACGGCAAGGTTGATAAATGCACATTACTGGCAGACACTCTTCCCCATACTGCACCGCCAGCGACATTGGCTTGAACAGAACGATGGGTATGCATGCACCCTTTTGGCAGTCCAGTTGTTCCAGATGTATAAGGCAGAACGACAAGATCATTTGGGTGCGCGTTATAGGATTGTGGAACTTCATTTTTATCAATGCAGCTTTTCCATGAATGAAGATGATCTTCATCCCATTTTTTTGGTAATTCTTTTACTTCTGCGGGTAATTCTATTTCGAAATCTTTGTCAATATAGTCTGAGTATGAGGCAATGAGGAGATTTTCCAATGTTGTCGTTTGGACGAGAGGCTGAATATTTGTGTATAATTCCTGACCAATAATTGCTGTTTTAATTTGGCAATCTTTAATATAAAACTCCATTTCATGTGATAGCAGCATAGGATTAATTGGAACAACAACTGCTCCTGCCCTTGTAATGGCATAATAACTAATGATAAATTGAGGAGAATTTTGCATGAATAACAGAATTTTCTCATCCTTGATTATTTTAAGTTCATTTTGTAAATAGCCAGCAACGCTGTTTACTTCTTCAAGTAATTCACGATAGGTCATCTTCTTCCCATAAAAGAAAATCGCATTTTGATTAGGATAGCGGGCAGCGGTCACTTCTAAATTATTGTAAATAGAAGACTCTGGGACAATTAGCGTTTTTGGCAACCTTGGCCAATGTTCAAAATGACGAGTTTGCATGAATATCCCCCTTAATTTCTTATTAAATTAAGCTCTACCCTAGCATGAATGCAGGCTGGTTCAAAGTTGGGGGAACAGCTCCCCCAACATAAATCCTCTCGTATTAACTGTTAAACCTTGGCTCTCTTTTCTCTTTAAACGCCAGCACTCCTTCATGATGATCATTTGTAGTAACCATTGTTGCTTGGGTAATCCGTTCTTGCTCAAGCACTTCCTCAAGTGTTGAATTAAGCGATTGATTGGCAATTTTTTTAATAAATCCATATGAAAGACATGGCCCTGCAGCTAGTTTCTGTGCATATGCTTCAACTTTTTGTTCAAATTCATTCTTCTTATAGATGTGATTCACAATGCCGAGGTCATGGGCTTTTTCGACTGATAGCGGTTCAGCATTAAAGAATAGCTCTTTTGCTTTATTCAATCCGATTAATCTTGGCAGAAAATACAGCCCGCCGCCATCAGAAATTAAGCCTACCTTGGAAAAACTTAGAATAAACTTTGAATTTTCTTCAGCCAATATGAGATCACTTGCTAAGGCGAGATTAAATCCTGCTCCGGCAGCATATCCGTGCACAGCGGCTATAATTGGTTTTTCTAAACTGTCCATCATTACAATCAATTCATTCAATTTGCCTATATGCTCATAGGTCGCAAGGGGGCTGCCGCTGCCCATACGTTTAACATCACCGCCTGCACTGAATGCCCTTCCGGCTCCTTTTAAAATAATCACACGGATGCTTTGATCTGCTTTTGCTTTTGTTAATGAATCCTTTAATCCTTGGATAATTTCAGCACTGAAGGAATTTAAGCTTTCAGGCCTATTTAATGTTAAAGTCATAACACCCGTTTTTACATCGATTAATAAATCATTTGCAATTGATTCCATTTCTCAACACTCCTCTTTTATTTATCAATAACCACCATACCGTTTTCTTTGACAACCGGAGAAATATTATAAATGTCCCTTGATGCAACAAAAGCAACTTCATCATCCATACCATATTTAGAGAGCATTCTTCCTACACGCGAGGCTTTTAGAAGCTCTTCACCTCTATCTGCTGCTCCTTTGAAAAACTGGTGTGCTGCTAGAGCAGAGTCAGTCAATTCCCAGCTATGATCTGATTGTCTCAATAGGCATTCAATATAATATCCAACACCATAAAAGTCCTCAAGATTAAAGGAACCAGATGATCCAGAGCAAACGAGCACTATCGTTTCATCCGTATGTTGTTCAAGCACTTGCTTCGCCGAAAACGCCGCATTTAATAGAGACGCAACAAATACCTGTTTCGCTTCAATGGCATTTCTAATAGCCACCGTTCCATTTGTTGTCGATAAGATGACAGTTTTTTCTTTTACAACACCTTTTAGTTCTTGTGGGTGGGGAGAGTGAAAGCCTTCTATCGTTAAACCTTGATACTCACCAACTAATAGGTAGGATTCTTTCTCTCTGCTCTCTGCTTCTAATAGAGCTGCCTCCCCATTCAAAACAGGAAGTACTTCCTTTGCTCCATTTTTCAAAACAGAAGTGATCACAGAGGTAGCCATCAAAATATCAAATACAACGACCAGTTTATTTTCATTCAGCTTTTCCTTATTTAAATCTTCCTTGCATAATATAACATGCAGTTTCCCCATTTTCGCACCTCATTAAAGTGAACTAATCCTGTCTTTTTCGAGACGTCTCCAGTGCATATTGAATTAAATTATTTACATATACATTTAACTCAGCAAAGCGTTCATCCACTGTTTGCCCTTTCTTCCAGCGGTAATAGATTTGCTGGCAAATAACAGCCAATTTAAAATAGGCGAACGTTAAATAAAAATGGATATTCGAAACATCCCTGCCGCTTTTCTCTGCATATGCAGCGATAAACTCCTGCCTTGTAATAAAACCTGGCAAGGCCGTGATGGGTGCATCGCCTAACCCCTTTTTTAATAAATCAGAATCGTTCGCTTCGGTCCAATAGCTTAAAGCGCAGCCTAAATCTGCAAGAGGGTCGCCAACAGTTGTCATTTCCCAGTCAAAGAGACCTACAAGCTTTGTAAAATCACTATTGAACATTGAATTATTTAATTTAAAATCATAATGAATTATTGAGGGCTCTTGAGAATGTGGGATATGCCCTGTCATCCATTTTGTTAATTCATCCAAACCATAAATCTCTTCGGTTTTTGACCTTTCGTACCTTTTAATCCAGCCATGCACCTGTCTTTCTAAAAACCCTTCAGGCTTTGTCATTTCTGTTAATTTTGTAGCCTTATAATCGATTTGGTGCAAGTTTACTAACGTATCGACCATATTATATGAGATGAGCTTACCTAATTCTTTTGTCGGCTTTATCCCTTCAGGAAATTCAGTGTCTATGACGACTCCTTTTTTCCTTTCCATAATAAAAAATGGCGCACCGATTAAGTCTTCATTTCCAAACACAATTGGCTTAGGTGCTGGAGGAAAAAACGGATGGATTTCTTGTAAAATAGTAAACTCTCTTTCCATGTCATGTGCTTTAGGAGCCACTGGGCCAAGCGGAGGTCTTCTTAAGACCGCTTCCCATTCTCCCATATTCAATTGATATGTTAAGTTTGATCGTCCAGCACTAAATTGTTCAACTGTTAGTGTCTCTTCAGGCAATCCTTCAACTTGATCTCTCAAGAAGGATTCAATTTTCTTGAGGTCTAGCTCTTCGCCTTTTCGAATTGGAATCGTATCGGAAGTCATATTATCCTCCTGTAAAAATATTATGATTGTTGTAGAGGAGCATATCTTTCAAGATTCTCTTTTAACTTCTCCGGAATTTGAATGGATTTTTGTTCTATAAAGTTAAAGCAAACAGTAACACAGCTCGCTTTAGCGATGACTTTACCGCTGCCTGTCTCTGTAAGGATATGGCTTAAGCTAAAGCTCTTATTCCCAATGTCACTCACTTCAGTTACTACATGCAATGTTTGACCTGCGTAGGCCGGCTCTATATAGTCGCATTTGATAGAGGCAAGAATCATACTGAATGCAGAGTTTCTTTCAGGAAAAACTTGATGAAAAAATTTCGTTCTAGCTTCCTCAAAATATAGGAAATAACTCGTATTATTTACATGTCCGACCGCATCTGTTTCACTAAATCGAACAAATACGTCAATTTCATGAGATGATGACATAATCCATTCCCCTTACTGATTTAATCTTTATTAATTCCACTCAGAATCATCTCCATATAAAGTTCAGAGAGTTCATAATCCGAAATTTCACCATCTGGTTTGAACCAGTAGTAATTTCGATTTAACATTCCAAGGATAGCGAAGGCCAAAATATCCGTCCTTATATTATCTTTAAATTCTTCGGCTTTTTTTCCTTCATCTAATATCTGCTCAAAGATGATACGGAATTCTTTACGTTTTTGTTTGATCTGGTTTACATGATTTTCATTTAAATGTCTCATTTCTCTAAAGACAATACGGGCATCCTTACCCTTCGTTTCAATTTTACTATTTATAAGGTAGATCACTTTAAACAGCTTATCTTTATACGTCGATTGATTGTCTTTATATATTACTTGCTGCTCTTCCAGCAAACCCTCTAAATAAGCTAAATGAATATCCCTCAAAACCTCTTGTTTACTATCAAAGTAATAGTAGAATGTCCCCTTGGTTACACCGATCTTATCGACAATATCTTGAATGGACGTTTCTTTGAATCCTTTGGCGTCAAATAAGTCTATGCTTTCCTTCAGTATTTTCTGCTTCATATTTGCTGAGCCTCCTAACTACCCATTAGCAATCCAGTTCGATGATAGATATTGTCGACGATGTAAAGTTTAAATAGCTTCTCTTTCAATAATGACTGCAATTCCCTGGCCACCACCGATACAGGCAGTTATAAGCGCATATTTTCCATTCGTTCTTTTAAGCTCATATGCCGCCTTTGTAATCAAAATTGCACCAGTAGCACCAAGTGGATGACCGTGAGCAATCGCTCCGCCATTTACATTTAATTTTTCTTGGGCAAAATTCAGCTCCCGATCACAAGCAATAACTTGTGAAGCAAAAGCTTCATTCAATTCTACTAAGTCGATTTCATCAAGAGTAAGCTGGGATTTCTCTAAAAGTTGTTTTACAGCAGGGACCGGGCCAATCCCCATAATATTTGGATCAACCCCAGCAATCGCTGATTCACGTATGACCGCCAGCGGTTGAAGCCCCAGGCTATCAGCCTTTTCACGTGACATAATCACTAATGCTGCAGCAGCATCATTAAGCCCTGAACTATTACCGGCAGTGACGGAGCCATTTTGAACAAAGGCTGCAGGCAGGTTATTTAATGTTTCAATAGTTGTTTGCGGACGTGGGTGCTCATCTCTAGAAAAAACAACAGGTTCACCTTTTCTAACAGGTATGAAGATCGGCACGATTTGCTCATCGAATCGCCCTTCTTCCATAGCAGTTGCCATCCGCTGTTGACTACGAAGAGAAAATGCATCCTGTTCTTCTCTCGTAATATTATATTTTTCAACTAGGTTCTCAGCAGTAATACCCATTGGCGGGTCGCCAACTTCTTTCGGAGATAGCTGAGATTTTCTGAATTTAGGCAAGCCGGGACTATAAGCTTTTTCCGCTCGCTCCATTAGATAAGGCGCACGGCTCATGCTCTCAGTTCCACCAGCTATATAAACATCTCCTGCACCAGAAGCAATAGCCTGTGCTGCAAGTACAACCGCGTTAATGCCAGAGCCGCATTGACGATCAATCGTTAATCCAGGCAAATTCACTGATAGACCTGTTTCCAATGCTGTTAATCTAGCAATATTTCCGCCTCCGCTTAAAACATTGCCAAATATGACATCGTCAATCTCTTCAGCAT
Organism: Cytobacillus purgationiresistens; assembly: GCF_030813235.1. Taxonomy (GTDB): domain Bacteria; phylum Bacillota; class Bacilli; order Bacillales; family Cytobacillaceae; genus Cytobacillus; species Cytobacillus purgationiresistens. The sequence continues at coordinate 203,293 of NZ_JAUSUB010000005.1, forward strand.
TAATATTTGCTCTTTTTACTGCTTCTTTCACAACCTCAGCTCCGAAAACATGAGCAGGGACAGACGCTAATGCCCCTCCTTGCCTCGCAATCGGCGTTCTGACGGCCGAAACAATCACTGCATCTCTATTCATAAAATTAACCTCCTTCTTTAATCAATTTGCTATTGATCCTCCATCCACAACGATTGTCTCTCCAGTAATAAAATCAGAAGCTGCACATGCTAAGAATAGCGCTACACCTTTTAGATCTGTATCGGAACCAAACTTCCGCAATGGCGTCCCTTGCAAAAACTTATCTCCGCTTTTTTCTATTAGAACCTTTGACATTTTTGTCGGGAAGAAGCCTGGTGCTATTGCATTCACATAGATGCCCCGCGGTCCCCATTTAACGGCGAGATCTCTTGTAAAAGAGATGACGCCGCCTTTGCTGGCGTTATACCCAATCGCATCCATTACGTCAGGATTTGACCCTTTTAAGCCAGCAACGGACGCAATATTAATGATTTTCCCATACTCTTGTTCCAACATGACTTTCCCGGCAGCCTGTGACATTAAAAACGTACCAAATACATTAACATTCAATACCTTTTGAAAGGCTTCTAACGGCATGTCTTCAGCTGGTGCTCCCCAAGTAGCGCCGCTATTATTTACAAGGATGTCAATCTTGCCAAACTTCTCAACCGTTTGCTGAATGACGGCGTTGACCTCTTCTGGGTTTGTAATATCACATTGTAATGCAAGTGTTTCCACGCCAAGCTTTTTCAACTTCTCGCTGACTTCTTCACAGTTTTCTTTTTTCCTCGAGCAGAGAACAACATTTGCACCAGCTTCTGCAAACCCCTCTGCTATTTGTTCACCCAGACCGCGTCCCCCACCAGTAACAATCGCCGTTTTGCCTGTCAAATCAAATAATTCTTTTACATGCATAAACGATTCACCTCCAGATTATTTTTATTGATACTTTTTCAATTCCTGTCTTGCAATCGCTCTTTTATGCACTTCATCAGGTCCATCAGCTAACCTTAAGGTGCGAATATTTGCCCAGCTGGCTGCAAGCGGATAATCTTGACTGACTCCAGCAGCACCTAATGCTTGAATAGCGTGGTCAATGATTTCCAAAGCCATATTTGGTGCAACTACTTTTATCATCGCGATTTCTGTTTTTGCTTCTTTGTTGCCAACCGTATCCATCATATATGCTGCTTTTAGTGTTAAGAGACGTGTTTGTTCAATGTTGATTCTTGCTTCAGCAATCCATTCTTGTATCACGCCCTGCTCTGCTAATTTCTTGCCAAAAGCTGTTCTCTCCTGTACTCGCTTACATAAAATTTCTAGTGCTCTCTCTGCTGCACCGATGGTCCGCATGCAATGATGGATTCTTCCAGGTCCAAGTCTGCCCTGAGCAATCTCAAATCCCCTGCCTTCACCTAGAAGCATATTTGAAGCTGGTACTCTTACGTCTTTATATTCAATTTCCGCATGGCCATGGGGAGCATGATCGTAGCCGAACACATTTAAAGTCCGTTTGATGGTTACACCAGGTGTATCCAACGGCACAAGAATCATCGATTGTTGTTTATGTTTAGCTGCATTCGGATCGTTTTTACCCATTACAATGGCAATTTTGCAGCGCGGATCCCCCGCACCTGAAGACCACCATTTTGTTCCGTTAACAACGTACTCATCTCCATCACGAATAATGCTCGCCTGAATATTCGTTGCATCGGATGAAGCCACTTCAGGTTCTGTCATCGAAAAGCAAGAACGAATTTCTCCGTTTAATAAAGGAAGAAGCCACTTATCCTTATGTTCTTCTGTACCATAGCGCACAAGAACCTCCATATTCCCTGTATCTGGCGCAGCACAGTTAAATACTTCAGGTCCTATGCTTGATCTACCCATCATTTCACAAAGTGGCGCATATTCTACATTTGTCAAGCCTCCGCCATATTCACTCTCCGGCAGGAATAAGTTCCAGAGTCCTTGCTCTTTCGCTTTCTGTTTTAATTCATCAATGATTTGCGGATAGGAGGAAAACCGATCATTTTTATCCAGTTGATCCCTATATGTCTGTTCATGTGGAAAAATATGTTCATCCATAAATTCACCAAGCTTCTCTTGTAAATCCTTCACTTTATCAGAATAATCAAAATTCAATTACCGCACTTCCTTTCTCTTTTTTAATAATTAATCTATTATTCTAGTAACTAGGCGTATTTTCTGAATTTAACTTTTCCTTGAATAACGGTTTTATCCTTTTGATTGGTTGCAATAACATGAAAATAAACGCCTTCTATCTCTTCTTCGGCTACAGTTGCTTGGAGGGTAATAACATCATCAATAAAAACCATACCTGCAAACCGGATTTCATAGTCCTCAATAAATCCTTCTTCGTAATAAGGAGTGAATAACTTAGCTAAATTCCCCATCGTCCACATGCCATGAGCAATAATCCCTGGAAGTCCTGCCTTCGTTGCCTCCACATCTACTGTATGAATTGGATTAAAGTCACCGGATGCTCCAGAGTATTTAATTAAATCCATTCTCGAAACAGGGGCAAGTGTAACCGCCAACTGTTCATCCTTATGAAGACCTGCTAATGTTTTCATACATTCATCGCCTTTCTTACCGCTTCAGTAATAATCGTCACAGCTTCTTCTGTAAAAACGATATTGCCATCAGCGTCTTCACCATATCTTTTCACAGCGAGAAAGCCCATTAAACCGTTGCTTCCTTTTTTCTCATAGTAATCCTTCACTTCTATCCAGCAATAGATCTCTTCACCTACGAGCAAAGGTCTCGTGTAATGGTACTTTTGCTCACCATGTATTAGGCCTTTTTCGGGAAGCTTTAAGCCTTCAATAGATCCAGAGTCAAAGATTCTTGGAAAAGTTGGTGGAGCGATATTATTGCCAAATCTGGACAGCTTGCCAAACTCTTCATCGATAAAAATAGGATGGGCATCACCAATCGATTCAGCGAATCGTTTGACGAGTCCTCTCTCTACCGTGTTTTTAATCTTTCCCGATACATTACCTACGAAATTCTCATACATTAACCAATCGCCTCCATGATTAATTCTTCGGTCCACCAGCAACATAAATCACTTGACCGCTTACAAATGATGATTTTTCATCAGCAAAGAACGCCACTGCATTTGCAATATCTTCAGGTTTTCCACTTCTGGCTACCGGAATTGTGCTAATTGCTCCTTTGATAAAATCTTCAAATGGTACACCGACTCTAGCTGCTGTTGCTTTCGTCATCTCCGTTTCAATGAATCCTGGTGCGACAGAATTAGCTGTAATGCCATATCTTCCAAGCTCAATCGCTAGGGTTTTTGTTAAGCCTTGCAATCCAGCTTTAGCAGTTGAATAGTTAGCTTGACCGCGGTTTCCAAGTGCTGATGTAGAAGAGATGCTAATGATTCTGCCATATTTTTGCTGAACCATATATTTTTGAGCTGCACGCGCGGCATTGAAAGACCCTTTTAAATGGACATCCATTACAAGCTGCCAATCTTCATCCGTCATTTTAAATAATAGGTTATCCCGAATGATGCCAGCATTATTAACGAGAATATCGAGAGTGCCGAACTGTTTGACCGTTTCCTCCATCGCAGAATCAACTTCACTCGCTTCTGTTACACTCGCTTTTTTAACAAGAACCTCAAAGCCTTTTTCTTTAAATTCTGCTTCTGTCTCAAGAAGTGCCTCTTCATTTATATCTATAATAGAGATTTTTGCACCTTCTTCGGCCAGGTGAAGTGCTACCCCTTTTCCAATACCTCTGCTTCCTCCTGTAACAAATGCTGTTCTGTCTGTAAATCTTCCACCCATCTTGTTCTCCTCCTATGAAAATGATTTAATCGTTTTATTATAATTGTTGGCCGATCTTCACATGCCCTTTAATTAAGTTTCTAGAAATGATTAGTCTTTGAATCTCATCTGTACCATCATAAATTCTCCAAAGTCTTGCTTCCCTGTACCATCTTTCTATCGGCAACTCTCTTGTATACCCCATACCTCCATGGATTTGCAAAACTCTATCTACAACGCGATTGCCCATGTTTGAACCATATAGTTTAGCCATAGAAGCGTAATGGCGGTTATCTTCTCCTTGGTCAAGAGTAAAAGCAGCATTTAATACAAGCCATTTCGCTGCTTCAATTTCCACTGCTGAATCAGCTATTTGCCATTGAATCGCTTGTCTTTCTGCAATCGGTTTACCAAACGTTTCTCTTTCTTTTGCATAATCAATAGCCATCTGTAGCAAACGTTCTGCGGTACCAACAGCACGGGCACCAACGATCCACCTGGCAAATCCGATCCATTCCAAGCCTAAATTATATCCTCCATTCAATTCACCTAATATATTTTCCTCGGGAACTCTCACATTATCAAAAATCAAGCTTGCTGGTCCCCATTCGCCCATTGTATGAATATATTCAGATTTCCAGCCCATATCTCTATCAGCGATAAAACAGGTCACTCCTTGTCGGCCTTTGGATTTTTGATGAACCTCTTTATCAGTAATTGCAATAACCATTACAAAATCAGCTTCATTGCCGCCAGTAATGAAGGTTTTTTCCCCGTTTAGGACCCACTCGTTTCCATCCTTCACAGCTGTCAGTTTGATATTTTGCGTATCAGATCCAGCGCCTGGCTCAGTCATAGCAAAGCAAGACTTTTTCTCACCGTTAATCGTTGGAATTAAATACTTCTTCTTTTGTTCTTCATTCCCATAATAGAGAATATTATCTGCAGACCCGCCAAATTGAAAAGGAACAAACGTTTTTGAAACTTCCATTGAGACAATGGCCTGCATCATCTGCCCAAGATTTGCCCCGCCATATTCTTCCGGTGTATTAATTCCCCAAAATCCAGCTTCCTTGGCTTTTAGCTGTAGTCTCTTTTGAATGTCTTTAGAGATACTTGGTTTTCCTTCCCTCTCATTGCGCAGTACATCGTTTTCAAGTGGAATTAACTCTTTCTCGACAAATTTACGTATCGTTTGCTGCACCATTTTTTGTTCTTCAGTTAATCGTAAATACATAAATGACACTCCTTTTATTTAAAAGATGCAGTGGAGGAATTTAATTTATGAATTGAATTGCTCCAGCTCATCAATTTGCTCACTGCCTCTGGCAATGATTTGACGAAACCAAATCTCATGCTGACCTTAAGTTACTCTCCACGCTCGGTTGCCCAAAAATACTAACCAGTTGGTATGTTAGAACCAATTATCGCTGCAATTGCTCCTTTAAGGTTCGCTTTAATATTTTCCCGACTGCTGTTTTTGGAAATTCTTTTAAAAATTCCACAGATCGAGGTATCTTATATGAGGCTAGTTGATCTCTGCAAAAGCTTATCAGCTCAGCTTCGGTTACAGGATCATTGTCCTTGAGAACAACAAAGGCTTTTACTGTTTCTCCACGATACGGGTCAGGTACTCCAACAACTGCTGCCTCCAAGACTTTCGGATGAGAATAAAGTACATCCTCCACTTCGATTGGATAGACATTATAGCCGCTTGCAATGATTAATTCCTTTTTCCTGCCGATAATGTAAAAATAACCATCCTCATCCATTTTCGCTAAATCACCTGTGTACAGCCATCCATCACGAAGTGTGTTCTCCGTTTCTTCTGGCATATTCCAGTAGCCTTGCATCACTTGAGGGCCTTTAACAATCAGCTCTCCTACCTGTCCGATAGCCATTTCTGTCTCGCCAGTTGCAGGATCGACAACTTTTGAATCTGTATTGGGAATTGGGATACCAATGCTACCAGCCTTCTGCATCCCTGATATGGGATTTCGATGAGTAACTGGCGATGCTTCAGATAAGCCGAACCCTTCAGCTACCTTCGTGCCGCTCGATTCGTTAAACTGTTTCAGCACCTCTATTGGCAACGGCGCAGAACCGCTGCTACAGGTTTTTAAACAGCTTAAATCAAAGGCTTTTACCTTATGATAGTTTAAAAGAGCAATGTACATTGTTGGTACGCCGGGAAAGACTGTAGGTTTCGTTTGTTCTATAATACTTACTACCTCTTCCGGATTAAATCTCGGTATAAGTATTAGATTGCCTCCAATGTAAAAGGTAAGATTCATACAGCTTGTCATTCCATATACATGAAACAAAGGGGATATGGATAATACTCTTTCTTCACCTAAGTTGATGCTGGAAACTGCTGTGGCATAGCTTTGCAAGGTGTTTGCCACCAAATTATTATGCGTAAGCATCGCACCTTTTGATCGCCCTGTCGTACCACCGGTATATTGCAGGACTGCAATATCCTGACGCGAGTCAATTTTTATAACTGGTGCTTTTCCCCCTTTATCCTGAAGGAACTCATCAAACTTGGAACCGCTTTCAAAAGATGCTGGAATGATTGCAGTTAATGAGGTATGTTCTTTAACCTCTTCAACTGTTGGTAGCATTTGATCAAGCACGAACATCACAGTTGCCCCAGAATCATTTAATACATGCAGCAGTTCTGATGATTTGTATAAAGGATTAATCTGAACGACGGTTGCCCCACATGCAAGTGCAGCATAATAGGCAATTGGATATTGAGGGCAATTAGGCAGCATGAGTGCAACCCGGTCTCCTTTTTGTACACCAAGGTTGCTCAATGAATATGCTGCATTTTCAATCATTTGTTCAAGTTGTTGGTAAGTAAAGGTCTTATGATAATAAGTCATCGCGGTTTGGTGTGCATATTTGCGTGCAGATTGCTGGAAGAGTTCTAGAAGTGAAATATCAGGGATGTCGATTTCTCTTGGATTTCCTTCCGCAATATGTTTGAGCCAGGGTTTTTCCATAGATTAATCACAACCTTCAAAATGTAATGAATAAGAATACTAACCGATCAGTATGTTCAGAATATTCAATTATCATAATAACAAACTTCTATTGCTTTGCCAACATTTTTCTGAAAATTGTCTACTTATTTTTGAAGTGAAGATTTCTTTTTTCAATATCAGCTACAATTGAGCTTACTATATGCAGTGTATCCCATTCCCCATCGGATAGCTGAATCATTCCATACCTTTTCGGAAATAGTTTCTCTCTTATTTCTATGACAGTATTTCCTGTAATATACAAGTTTGCTACCTCTTTATATAATTGCTCTAAATAATCTATTTTATGTTGAATTTGCTTTTTTCCATGGGCATGATATCCTGAATGTGCACAAAACATAGAATCAAAATCATATTTTAAGAGTTTTTTCAATGAATGAATAATCGATGGGATGGACTCCGAATTCATTGCAATCCTCGTCTGCGGATTGACATAAAGGTCACCGGAAAACATCATTCCTCTTTCCTTACTGTATAAGGAAACATGGTCGTCTGCGTGCCCGGGTGTATAGATTACTTCCCAGCTATCATTGATGGATTCAATCGTATGCGATAAAGGCAATGCTTTAAAAGCAGCTCGCTTTCCCCATGTCATCTGCCTGTATTTCGGATAAGGGGTGTCCTGTGCGCAAATGTCCAAACCATTAGAATGCGCATAGATCGGCAGGCCTTTTTCTTCAGCAAACCAAGGGCAATTACCTGAATGATCTTCATGACTATGCGTTAAGACAACCTGATCAACTGTGTTCTTTTCATAGAAAGGAATCAATTCCTTCTCTAAATTCTTCGGTCCTGTATCTACGACCATTCCATCTACGATAAATGAAAAAATGGTTCTGACGACTTTTCCATTCTTCTCAAGTCCCCCTTCCGCGCAGATGACATGATCATGTTTATAAACTGTTAACATAGCTATCTACCCTTCCATTAGAAGTATCATCTATAAACTTCAAAACACTATAAACGGCATCAAGTGTTGGAGTATGAATACTCATTGCACCAGCTTGCTTCACAATAAAACCACACATGGACTCCACTTCCATTTTCTTTCCTTTTATACGATCCTGGAGCATTGAAGTTTGGTGTGTCCTAGCAAACTCTGCCCTGTCAAATATCGTCAGCATCATTTTCTCACTATCAATATTCAGTCCTTTAGCGATGGCGACATCAATCGCTTCTTTGCATACCATCTCAGCCGTTCTTCTTAAATGAACATGGTCTAAAATCTCCCCTATTCTTGCACCAGAGATTGCTGACAACGGATTGAAGGTAGCATTCCAAAGCAGCTTACTCCATTTTGTTTCTAAGATATGGGGAGCGTACCTTGCATCGACACCTGCAGCGTTGAATAATTGAACCACCTCTTCACAGATATCTTTCCCCTCACTTGATAGCTCTCCAATCATTAGATGGAAGGATCCACTTTGCTTAACGATACCTGGTTTCTCTAACGCTGCCTGGACATAGGTAGCCGCTGATAGCATTCGGTTCTCTCCAAATAAATTGCTTAAAACTTCTTCATTATCCACTCCATTCTGCATGGTCAAAATAATCGCATCTTTTTTTAGAATTGAACCTAGCTGCTTTGCCATTTCAATCGTATCTGTCGATTTGACACAAAACAGTACGACATCTGCATCAGCTAGATCTGGCATGTGATCAGTAAATGTCCCTTTAACCAATAATTTCTCTTCCCCTTTTAAAATGGTTAAAAATTGTTCTTGCATAACTTTTAAATGTTGTCCTCTCGCTAGGAAAGTTACCTCATTTCCTTTTTTCGCCAGAAGCCCTCCAAAAAAGCTTCCGACAGCTCCTGCTCCAGCCACACCAATTTTCATCTTCTTTCCCACTTTCCGGCATTATTTATCCATTAGTTGAACGGTTGCAAATTCTAGCTTTCTTGACCCTTCCCAATCAATAATGGAAGGATCCTCAAGAAGTAAACTTTCTTAAACAATGGTCCATCATAAACAAAGGAATGGTAATCTCCTGCCATTATCTGAAGTGAAAACAAAATGAACAGGTATTCTAAGTGCTTCCCCTTGTTTCTCAATCAATTCCCGTCGTTCGCCCTGGCCATAGGAACGATGATCCGAGTCAGGCATTGTTGTTACTAAACAAGAAACCTCAATCCCTACCCTCAATAACTTATCCAGCGCCAAACTGCCATCCCTTCCCCGCGCCAAGATAGAGCGACTCTCTCCCCCATACCCTTCACCCTTTCATTACTATGCTGAAATTCTAATACTAGTATAAAAATAAACAGAAAATTCTTTAAATACATTCTACTCGTTACAACTAAATACATCAAATAAATGAATTGAAAAAAGAAAAGCGCAGTCGCGTTGTTCAGCGATGACAAGCATAAGACACAATGGAACTGAAGGTTTACCGATTATTTTTACTCAAACAGAGGCTTCTTTCATTATATTGGAAAATAATAAAACAGCCGGGGTGGCTGCCCTTCACTATGTTTAAGGGAGGAAAATAAAATGTCGGACGTTAAATAAGTGGGTTTTACCAAGTTTGGATTCACGGGAGTTGTGAAGGTAAACCTTGTGAGGTAACTTACATTTATTAACAATATATTTTAACAAGATAAACGATTTCTAGTATATGAATAAAATTCAAATTCCAACTTTTATTGTTCAGATGATGTATGATGATTATTTTTAAAAAATCCAAGTTAGAAAAAACACATAAAACTAACCACCTCATAAGAAACACAATTTGAAATTTTGCCATCACTAATCTAGATTCTAAGGTTTACCAATGTCCATCGGGGCTCCTAGAACTCATAGATATAATACTTTCTAGTGATTTTTGATGAGGAGGCGCAGGTTGAATACTAAAGTTGTGCGAAAAAATATTGGAATCCATATAAAAAACCCCCTTTAGGTACTAGTGTTAAAATAACCACTTTACTAAAGGAGGCCAATGTTGAAGTCTATAGGCTTCCAACTTCCGAACATTTATTCTTAATCTGCTCTACTGATTTCTTGCTGATCTGCATATGACGATACAACCGCCCTACTCATTCTCGTATGAGATGCGCATCTGCTAGAGGCAAATGCAAAAATATCACCTAGTAAATTAGTTAGGTAAACAACCCTACCATTGTTGCCGACAATACCGAAGCAAGTGTTGCAGCCAGTAGCAATTTTAATCCGAAGCCTGCAACTATTGAAGCCTTTTCTCCATTAATAGCTTGGATTGATCCGGTAATTATTCCAATAGAACTAAAGTTAGCAAATGATACTAAAAATGTTGAGATCACGGCTACAGTTTTCGCTGTTAGATCCGGAATCAACGGCTGGAATTGAAGCATAGCAACGAATTCATTCGTTGCTAATTTTGTACCCATTATTGAACCTGCAGTTACGATTTCACTTGCTGGTATACCCATTACCCACGCAACTGGTGCAAACACATACCCTAACATCGTTGTTAGATCCATACCGAATACTCCACTAAAAATCCCGTTAAGAAGTGACATAAGAGCAATATAGGCAACTAACATAGCAGCTACAATTAAAGCAACTTTACCTCCATCAAGTGCACCATTTGAAATGGCTTCAAAAACAGATTTAGTTTCAGATACTGCCTTAATGTTAATTAGTTCATCCTCATCAGGTTTAATCGGAGCAATTAAAGTGGCCAAAATCAAAGCTGATAATGCATTCAGAATCATGGCTACTAAAACGTATTCAGAAGGAATCATTGTCATGTATGCACCCATGATACCAGCTGAAACACTTGCCATAGCGGATGTTGTGATAATAAATAGTTTGTTTTCATTCATTTTTTCTAGATGTGATTTAATAGCTAATATCGATTCGCTCTGACCAAAGAAAATAGAGTTTACTGAGTTGAATGTCACAACTTTTGACAAGCCAGTGATTTTAGCTAATGTTCCACCAACATATTTAATCGCAAGTGGTAAAACTTTAATATGTGTAAGAATAGATAATAGTGCTGACGTAAAAATAATCAGCATCAATACATTAATAAAAAATACGGAAACACCTTCCGGAACAAGGCCACCCAATATGAAATCGATACCATCATACCCATAATTCAATACTGTTGCGACTAGATTTGAGATAGTTTCTACTATCTTCAAGCCTAAGGTAGTTTTAAACATAAATAATGTTATTAGGATTTGTAGCACAATCATAACGATAATTGCCCTGTAATTAATGTTCTTTCTGTCATTGGACAGTAAGAATCCGAGACCCAGGACTAGCAAGATTCCTAAAATACCTGTAAAAATACTTATCATCTTTGTTTCTCCTTTTTGTTTGATATGTCAAAAATGCAATTAAGCAGTTAACTCTAGAAAGTCAACCGCTTAAGGAGTGTTTATTTCTCTCTGGCTTCTACTATACGTAGGCCATCACAATTAAGAAATTCATGCGGGAGAGTATCGCCTTTCCAATTAGGAAATAAAACGATACTAGTTTTCTGATTTACTGTGTCAATAGGCTATGTGCAAATGAATAATTTTTTCAGTTTGAGGTTTTTAAAGTGCTTTTCCTTTAGTAAACAAACTCTTTAGTAGTATTGACAACAACAAGGGCAAACCATACCGATTACCTGCAATGTCATGTGCTAAAGAAGAAAGTACAATTTGTCTTATTTGTGTTTTCGTGAGCTTTTCCTTTCTTCTTAATACAACATCATCAAATTCAAGATCTTGGTAACTTTTTTTTCGTAACCGTTACACGAGTATTCCAATAGATCTTCAGACTATGTCCCCATCTACTTAAAAAGCAGCCTGTGTTCACTTCGATCATTACTTTCTGAATGAGATTAGAGATAAGTAAGTTGCCACTAACTAAGATCATGTCACCGATGCGCATATGATCAACCTCCTTTCTTAAAAAGAGGAGCCTCTAAATGAGAGGCTCCAAAAAAAAGAGAGAAAGAGAAATAATATACACATAGAGGGTACATATTGTATGATGAACGCTAAACTACATTTATAGTCAGTTAGTTATTTACTCACAATCTTTGTTTCTATCACTTCTCGACCGATTACCGCTTTGATTAGAACATTAACTTTGTTCCTTTTTATAAATGATCATCTCGAGCAATTAGGTGTTAAAGCAAAGAGAAAATGGTCGCCTGCATCATTTAGAACAGGCGACCACCTTTTTAATCTTCGCTGCTTAACCAGGTATTATCAACATGCTTCCTTTGCTGTTGATTGTTTAGTTTCCGATATTCTTTCGATTTAAACACAATATCAAAGTCATAGTCCTCTGGATATAATTCTTCTTTTTTAATATACAACTTCAGCCGTTTATGATTGATTGACTTTTTCTCACTTTTAACCTGAACGATATAATTCCCACTGGTGTCTGGACCCTTATATACAATGCCGCTTTCGTTTGATTCCGTTACAATCACATGATCACCTTGCTCGTATTGTAGTACACCTGACTGAGCAGGTATAACCGTTTTTCTTTTTCGGGCATATTTGTTTACCGTCACCTGTTTTTCATACTTCGGGGCCATCAATTGTGACGACTCAATGCTTTCACTGTATGGGATCTCTTCCTTATAGGTAATTTCGTGTGCTTTTTCAATTAACTTCGGATGCATCCCAAGCTTTATTGCTATTGCAAATGCCTGACTGCTTCCACTTTGGCCAAACACAAGTTTGTAGGTTGGCTGAAGTGAATCAATATCAAATTCCATTGTTGCATTTAGAAAGCCTTCTGTTTGATCTGCAAATTCCTTCATTTCACTATAATGAGTGGTTGCAAAGATGGTCGCTCCTTTTAGAAATAGCTGCTCTAATATCACAATCGCTAATGCCATACCTTCACCTGGATCTGTTCCTGAACCTAATTCATCTATGAGTACAAGAGAGCGGTCATTTGTAACACGTAAAATCTCAATAATATTGACGAGCCTTGAACTAAAGGTGCTTAAATTTTCTTCAATGCTTTGTCCGTCACCGATATCAAGGAATATATGCTGAAAAATAGCCAAATTGCTTCCTTCCGCTGCAGGAATAGGAAGTCCGGACTGCGCCATCACGGTAAGTAATCCAACCGTTTTTAAAGTAACCGTTTTACCGCCTGTATTTGGTCCAGTAATCACTAATGCACGTTGTTCATCTCCAAATGTGATCGATAACGGGACAGCCTTTTCTCCTAACATTGGATGACGCGCTTCACGTAAATCAATATAATAATCTTCGTTTAATACTGGAATACTCGCATTAGTTGCTCTGCTATAAGCCGCTTTGGCAAATAAGACATCATAATGATGGAAGGTTTCCATTGCTATTGCGATGGTTTGCTCTGCAGCTAAAAGCTCCTCCGTTAATCCATAAAGAATTCGTTCTACTTCTTGTTCTTCACTGATTTTCAATAGCTCTATCTCACTTTGAATGGCTTGCAGTTCTGCCGGTTCAACAAAAAGAGTAGCACCAGATGCAGAAGTATCTAAGACTGAGCCTTGTACTTTGCTGCGGTATTCTCTTTTCACTGCCAGTACAAACCTGCCACCTCTTTCAGATACAACTGTTTCTTGCAGCATATTGCTGTATCGCTTTGATTTTACTAGATGTTGTGCTTTATCCTTCAGTTTATCTAACAATAAGGATAATTGTCTACGCATATAGGCAAGATTACTTGAAGCATGATCATCGACTCTGCCATTACGGATGGCTGCACTGATATTTGTTTCAATAACGCTCATGTCTCCGATAGATTCGGCATATAGGCTCACGTTGGGAGCCGCATATCTTTTATCTCTCATGTATTGTTTCAGTTTTAAACAGTGCTGTAGAAAAGACATGACATACATAAATTGGTCAGCGCGTATATACATGCCTTTCTTCGCCTGTTTAATCAAAAAATCCATGTCATCTAGTGTATGAATCGGTACACTGCTGCTGATTTTATGGATTTCAATAGCTTCCTCTACTTCTCTAAGCAGGGTTTCTATTTTCTTTTTTTCCTGTATAGGCCGGAGTTCTCTAATCGTACTTTTCCCTTTTGTGGTTTTTGCATATTCGGCAATATGCTCCAAAATCGTTTGAAATCCTAATACATCAATCGTTTGTTGATTCATCTCATAATCCTCCCTATAATCATCCATTTATATTTCCCCACAAAAAAAACCGTCATGAACAAAGCGCTCATGACGGTAAGAAGATTAATATTAACTGTAATTTGCATACGTAAAAAAACGAATAATCCGTATTTAAACACAAAAAAGCTATGACAAAACATGTCATAGCGGGACAGTCAATCTTCTATGCTATGATGCGTGTTCTTAACAATTCTTGAAAATGCACACAACAAATTCACCAGCGTAGCTGCTGGTTTTTTGCAAATTCAAGACCGTATCCAATTGACGGTTAGTTAAGAACATTCACACTCATAAAACAATCTCCTTTTTCGTGCAAAAATATATACTACTTGACAATAATATGTTTTCTAAAGAATGTCAACTACTTGATTAGCCAGCCCCCATCAACTAGGAGGTCAGTACCTGTTACATAAGAAGCATCCTCTGAAGCTAGAAAAGCAATAACATTCGCGATTTCCTCTGGCTTTGCAATTCGACCGAGCGCAGTTTTCCTCTGTATGGTCTTTACAAATTTCTCGTTTTCCAGACTATTTTCAATTAGCGGTGTTTCAACGAAACCTGGTGAAACAGAATTTGCTCGGATTCCATGGGGAGCAAATTCAAGAGCAAGCGCCTTGGTAAAGCTTATTACACCTGCTTTTGATGTACTGTAAGGAACAAATCGTGCACCTGCTTTATAACCGGAAAGTGAAGCCACATTCACGACTGCCCGATTTTGCTGAGAGTGGTCATTCCCAGCCCCTGCAACCATTATTTTACCTAGCTTTTGTGTGATTAAGAAGATGCTCTTCAGATTGATATTTTGCGCGTAGTCCCAGATATCTTCAGTTGTTTCCAATATGGTCCCATCAGCATTGCCACCAGCATTATTTATAAGAATATGAAGATCACCAAACTGTTCTTGTACGTAATCTGCAAGCTCTTGTATATCTTCCACATCAGTTACATCAACTGTAAACACTTCAGCTCTCGGAACTTTTCCAGTTTGGTTGATCTGATTTGCAACAGCATCTAATTTCGACCTAGTGCGACCTGTTAAAATAACCTTGGCCCCTTCATTTGCTAACCGTATCGCTGTTTCCTTGCCTATCCCGCTGCCAGCTCCTGTAATCAGCGCAATACTCTCTTTAAAGCGCATATAATTCCCCCTTAGTATGTGCTGCTAATTAAACCATTTCGTTGGATTATTTATCGGCATTGTCTCAATGTCCTTTTCAATTGCGCCTCTCTCATACCAATCCGGTATGATCTCTTCAAAAGTATATGTCATCGACCATTTGGGTAATACTTTTTTTACATCTTCGTCATCATGCCAATCAGAAGAGAAACAATAATCTTGAGATAGGAGCATCTGATTAGCGTAGCCTCTGGTAACAAGTTCATGAATGGTTGCTGACCTCGCATTTGTATTCATGATATGATCGAGACCATACCGACCCATTCCAATGAATGCCCCTCTATCCAATACTTTTAAAATCATTCACTTGGTCGATTGCATTTTAAAGTTCTTTCTCTTCCTTATACAAATGCGGGAATTGGATGAATACCGACTCAGAACGAATGCGTAGATGTTCATGAATGAGCATTTTTCCAAGCTGTGAATGGTCAATTTTTCCCACTACGGTTTGAAAGGGCTCATTGCTTACCTCCTCATTTCATTATGGTTTCTTGATATTTTTCTCGAAGTTGATATTTTAATATTTTTCCTGATGTATTTCGAGGCAGCTGATCTATTTCATAAAAAGCCCTAGGAATCTTATAGCCTGCCAAATCTTCACGGCAAAACTGCTGAAGCGCATCAATATTAATCGATCTACCCTCTTTTGCTACAACAACTGCAGCTACTGTTTCTCCCCACATTTCATGAGGAATGCCAATCACTGCTGCTTCCAATATATCTGGATGTTTATAAAGCACATGCTCGACCTCTGTTGAATATACATTTTCGCCACCAGATATAATCATATCCTTCTTACGGTCGACTAGTGTGATAAATCCATCCCCATCCTTTGTAGCTAAATCGCCAGTATACAGCCAGCCATTTCTTAAAGCTTCACTCGTTTCTTCAGGATTTTTATAATAGCCTTTCATGACTGATTCACTTTTTAAAATAAACTCACCAACTTCTCCCGGCTGAACATCTTCTCCATTATCATTGACAACCTTAGCATCATTTCGATAATCTGCTCTGCCCGATGCTCCCAGGTTTGTTTTGTGGTACTCCGGTAATAAAAAGACACCACCTGGCCCCCCTTCTGTCTGGCCGCACATATTGAAAAATTGATCCGTTCCAAACATATCCATTGCCTGGGTCAATACTGAAATTGGCATTGGCGCTGCACCATACCCGCAACGAAGTACACTCGACAAATCATATTGATTCCTATTTGGCACTTGTAATAAGAAGTTATACATTGTTGGAACTGCAAAGAACAAACTGATCTTATACTCTTCAATATCCTTTAACGTTTGCATCGGGTTAAAATCCTGACGAATGACATTTGTGCAGCCCAGCATTGTTCCAGTCACAAGAAATAAATTTAATTGCGCACAATGGAAAAGTGGCGCCAAGTGAATGAGATTATCTTCCGATCCCATTTTAAACATAATAGTCGTTCCAAGTGCGACATGAAGAACTCGGTGATGGTCCAATAAAACCCCTTTAGGCTTGCCCGTGGTTCCCGAAGTGTACATGATCTCTGCATCATCAGACTCAAAAACTTCGATATTTGGATTCTCTTTATTTCTGCTTACAAATTCACTTAGCAGCTTTTGATTCACGCTTTTAGCTCGGCCGGAAACAATTTGCAGCTTAACCTGCTGGTTTCCTCCAACTGCCTTATGCACTGTTTCAGAAAGGTCACTGTCCGCAAAAACAAGGATAGAATCGGAATGACTGATAATATAGCCCGCCTCTTTAGAAGTTAAACGAAAGTTGACAGGTACAGCAATAGCACCTGCTTTTAAAGTCGCATAAAAAACAAATGCGAATTCTGCAGAGTTTTTCATCATTATCGCGATTTTATCTCCCTTTTTTACTCCATAAGCGACAAGTGCATTGGCTATTTGATTCACTTCTTCATTGTATTGTTTATACGTATAAACTTTATATTGGTAAACGATTGCTGCTTTTCCTGCATTATTGCGGGCATTTCTTTCAAGTCCTTGAATGAGATTCATTGCCATCCTCCTAAAATACTATTTTATTTATTTAGAAAGTAAACAACTAAGAATTGAATTTGACAGAGTGAAGTACGAAAGTAATATTATCATGAGGAAACCATATATTATGATTTGAGAAGCAGGAAATCAATGTAATTATTTCAACCGATATTAGCGTCTGCACATTTTTCTTTTAAGTGATTTGATAACGTTTTCATTTATCTAAATATTATCAATTTTTAGATAATATTACAATGAATTCATTTTTTCTTTATCATTTATTTAAGGTATTCCTGTACAAAAAGGACACTTCAATTTATTAAGTGTCCTTGAGCATCTATTATCTATTTTTATGAAAGTTCATATAAATATAATGAAATTAAATAAACCGTTAGCAACATGAAGTTCATTCATTATTGATACATGAAAACTTAGTTAATGAAAAAAATCCATCATTTTCCATTACAACAACTTTCCCCTCATCCATACATTGCTCTGCCTTAATCATTATCGATTTATGATTACTATTTATTTGGATTAATCTTATAACTGCAAATGTAATAGCAATAATAACGATTGATGAAATAATCATTTTTAAAGTGCGATTCATCTTTAATCTCTTCTGCTTTTTCTCTTCATTTGAAATTGGTTGATGAGAATTATAAGATCCATCTAGATACTTATTTATTTCAAGATAAAGCAAAAGATTATGAATAACCATTATTAGCAGGATGAGTACGATAAACACATAACGGTTAAAGGGAAAAGCGAATAAAAAAACTAATAATGGCAATACGCTTGTAAAAAACACATACACTTTTTTCGTAGCATTTTGTGTCACTTGTCTCAACATTTCATCGTCATCTATCAGCTCACCAGGATTGATAAGGGTTACACCATTTACCCTATGTGATGGATTTAGTTTGTTATGCTGCTTAATTTTAATTGAATAAGCTATAAAAAAAACGATGATTAATATCACACCGATGATGATTGAAATGGTTGCTGGAACTGGCCATTGAACAACTACCTCGTTTTCGACAATACTAAAAACACCCTCAAAATCATCAAACATTAAATCAACATAATGTACTATACCGTAAAACCAGATTAATAGAATCATACATAAAACAATATTCCATAATGGCATTTGGACACGGAAATCACTTTTATTCATTTTCATCCTCCCCTTCTAACCAAAATAATTCATCTACAGGAATATGCAAATGCTTGGCTATACGTAAAGATAATGCAATAGATGGTGAAAATTCCCCCTTCTCAATAAAACCAATGGTCTGCCTTGTTACTCCTACTCTCTGCGCAATATCTGTTTGGGAAAATCCATGCCTGGCTCTCAATTCTTTTACTCGATTACAAAGCATTAGGTGCTCCTTCCAAGAAATGATGTGAATTATTATATACATAATGTAAAGTATTATTAACATCAAGTCAATAATTATTTCCATTTCTAGAAATTATTTTATTAAATGAAACTTAATGCATCTTTAATACGTAGTGTGATTATACAAAGGAGGAATATTTGGTGAAATACACCAATTCTTCATTTGTTTTGTGGGCGCTTTGGTTTATTGGATTAATTATTTTATTAACCATCAGTCATAGTGTCGGCAATAAAATCATTCAAAATGCAACTGACCATTTTCAAGATTATATGAGTGCAAGCCATCATTCCAATTGTGCTAGGACTCTATTTTTCTCTTATCTTAGTCAGAAAATGGACAGTTTCCTTCAACCCGGCATTATTTGTTTGTGTTACAGTTCCCACGATCCTTTTAGCACTTCTCTATCCAATAATTGCAACTTTTTCTACTGCTGGTATTGAAAACCCTACACTAAGCTCCCTATTCATTTGGCTTGTGGATATTAATACATCATTTGGATTCGTCGGTTTTGTTGCTGGCTCGACTTTAATACTTAGTGTTTTTGGTGAATTGAGGAAAAATATCGATTAGATACTCATCGAATTGGGAATCTTACATGGACTTAGGTGACCTATTCAGTTAGACACTCATCGAATCGGGAGTCAAACAGAGTTAGATCCCAAAACAGCTACCAATAGCTCTTTTCCAAGAGACCGAATCACCCAATGTTGCAGGAATGTCTAATGTTCGTATAGAATGATATATTAAGAAAATATTAAAGCGAGGTGAAATGATATGAACTCTACATTTACTGTGTTTTTGCCAATCATTATTTATTTTATTATCTTTGTTTTCATGTCGTTGTTTATCATTCGTTATGCTAAAAGTAAAGTTGCAATGACGGCAGTAATTGTTGTTGGTATCATTATTTTATTATTTATTATTTTGGGTGTTTATCCTTTAATATTCTAGAAAGGTATTTTATTCAAAGGATGCCACAACATTAGTTAATTCAAGGATGGCTTTTGCTTCTATCTTTAAAGCGGCATATTTTTCACCAATTCCACCATAGATAAAATCATATTCTACAAGCTGTTGATCAATGATATAGGGGAAAGGCAGAACTGAACCAACCTCATAACCGGTTTTTTCTTCAACTACTTGATGGGTGGCCATTCTCGCTTTGTTCTTATTTAAAATACGGGCGATTTGTTTAAAATCACCCTTTTTTTAGTTGCCAGTTATTAATAATGCGAAATAATCATACTCTGATTTAATAATCAATACTGGAGCAGTTTGACCACGTTCTATTCCCTAGGAATCTAGCCCCTTCTTCAGCAGTCCGAATTGGATGTTTATGAGGTATGACAACATAGTTACGTTTGCTTCTTTTTACTTTTTCCAGTGTAAACAGCTCCTATCTAAAAAAACCCTTTAAGGATCTAAAGGGCTTTTATTTACGTTATATCAATTCAACATTTAGCTGCTTCAGCAGTGACTTCGCAACAGAGAACCTTGCTGTCATTAATGGATCCACTATTTGACAGACTTCTACTTGGCCCGCTGCACTCATGATCATCGTGACTTCACTTAACGACAAGTCTGTTTTTGATACAATTCTATCGATGATTTCTTCTGTTGCTTTTTTGCAAGCTTCATCCAGTGTTTTTGCTGATACAATTTGCATGATAGACTCCTCATTCTCCAGCATAGGATGTTTGAGTGTCACTCCTTTTAACACTTCTAAAGTAACTGTGACCTTAGCTGGAATCTCGATTCCAGATACACTGATTTCACCATCCCCCATTGCCGCATGACAATCACCAAGGGCGAATAACGCACCATCCGTAAATACAGGAAAATAAAGGGTGGCCCCTTCAGCAATCTTTTTATTATCCATATTTCCGCCATGCTCACCTGGTGTTCCACAATTCACAGGCTCACCATCAGGAGCAACTCCAATGACTCCAATCATAGGGTTTAAAGGAAGCTCAATCTCATTAAACATTGCTTTGCCTTTTTGAATCGGAATCATTTTCGCTTCCATCTCTTGAATGCGATGTCCCATTACGCCTAAGTTAGGACCAACAACCATCACACCTTGCTTTGCAATGTCTATTTTGTCTATCCTTACCTTTAATACATCGCCTGCTACTGCTCCTTCAACAAAGATCGGACCTGTCGCAGGGTTAATTTGATTCCAGTCTATTTCTGATACAACCGTTTCCGGTGTTTGAATTTGATTTTTAAAGCAATCATAAGTTTCTACCGTTATAGTAGAACCAGATGGAACAGACCTAATTGGGTTGTGATCTTTGCTGAATTCATAAATGACACCTTCACTTTTCGTTACAACTTTCATTTTGACGCCTCCCTAATTTATATATTCTATCAATCGTTCCCTAAGGTTAAAGCGCTGCATTGATTAATTGAATGATGCTGTGATAATAAGAATTTGGATGAGGAACAAATCTATCTTTCATTACCTTTTCATTCAACCTCTTCACAGAATCATCTGCTAGTATTTCAAAACCTTCAACATGGATTTCTTCAGACTTTTCCAGCCAAAGATCTGTGAAATCGGAAAATTTTGCCCGAATGATACCTGCTACCTCTTCTTTTTGCAATGAGAAATCTTCATAATCTACTTTTTTAGTATATAGATAAACATGGGCGAACTCTCTATCAATAAATCTGCCATTATCTTTTTCAACACAATATGGAATTTCACCTAGTTTCTTAAGTTCATGCATGAATAGGCCCAGGCCCAGCTCTTCATGTACCTCACGGATTCCATCATTAACATTTTCATTTGCAAGCAAATGACCCGCAGCTGTTATATCAAAAAGGTCAGGGAAATCTGCCTTTTCTTTACTTCTTAATTGAAAATATATATATGATATATCCATATCAAAATATACAACCCAGCAATGGAAAGTCTCATGCCAATAACCGTTTTTATGAACTTCTGATCGAGAAGCTACACCGGTCTGCTGCTTATTTTCATTAAAAACCTTTAACATTTCCAACTTAGAATCTCCACTTCTATGTAAGTAATTTTGTCATAAAAACACTGTTTGGATCCGCTTGATACTCAGAGAATGGCCCACAATAAATAAACCCGTTTCTTTCGTATAGTTTTCTTGCCGGCAGGAAGGCTTCCATTGACCCAGTTTCCAAACTAAGTCGCTGAAATCCCCGCAATGCTGCTTCATTTATTATATGGGTCAGCATCCTTTGAGCAACGCCTTTTCTTAAATGTTTGTTTGAGGTTCTCATAGATTTCAGCTCTCCATGATCATCAGCCAACTTCTTTAGCGCACCGCATCCCAATAATTCTTCTCCTTCCCATACACTCCAAAATGTGATAGAGGGTTCTTTTAATCCGTCTAGATTTAACGCATGTATACTCTCTGGCGGAGAATTTATTGCCATTCCATCCAAATGTTCAGCAATTAGTGAGATAATCTGATTACCTGTTAAATTATCTATTTTTATATCCATAAACCATTCTCCTTCGAAAAGTAATCAAAATATTAACATTAATTATAATAGTAGTAATTCACCAAGTAAATCTTAATTACCACAGGAATATTATTTCACAAATAAATTGAAATGAATTATACTAAGCAAAGGTTTATTTAAAGGAAAGTTGGGATTATACGTGAACGGTAGAAATAGAAAAGATATTATGCCAGGTATTGAAGTCAATATTATATTAAAAGCAGATCAAAGGTCAGGGAAGCTTACAAAAGGAATAGTGAAGGATATTTTAACAAATTCAAGCACGCATCCACATGGTATTAAAGTCAGATTAACCGATGGACAAGTAGGACGCGTTCAGGAAATACTTTCTTAATTCGAATACTTTAAGACAAAAAACGAGGAGAAGCACTGATTAAAGGCTTCCTCTCGTTTTTTGTTTTGCTGATTTTACGTAAAATACTTTTGTTATAAACGCTATACAAATAAAAACAAATAGACATAAATATATATTTCTATAGATTAGTTGTAGTGCCATTCCCTCTTGAAATTTTAATAAGAGACCGCAGATCGTCACACCTACTGCACCACCAGTGAATTGCAATAACTGAAGCAGCCCCATCCCTGCACCATTTTCTCCTCTCGGTAATATCCTCGTCACTTCATTGGAAATACCTGAATTAATCGAAGCAAAACCGACACTTGCGAATAAATAAGTGATTAAAATAAAAACCGGGGCTATAGATGATAGATAAGCATACATAATAGTTGCAATCATTAAAAACACTTGACCGAGAAAAACAAATGGTCTTGTGCCATATCGATCAATTAGCCTGCCTATTAATTGACCTGCGAGGACTGCTATAATTGCGCCAGGAAAAATGATCAATCCCATTTCAATCGGTTCTTTTTTAAATTGACTCAATAAAATAATCGGCATTAAGAACAAATTCGAGAAATTAAATAGATAGGCAATCAAGCCGATTAATAAAAGTTTTTGATATTGTTTTTTCTTGAGAAGCTGCGGCTGTATAAACGGATTCCTCTTTCGATTCAAGTACACCCATAAAATAAAAAACAACAGAACAGATAGGGAAAGCAAGAGGAATGACAATGTGGAAATATAAAGCAGGAAACAAGTGACACTCGCTGCTGTCAATAGGCTTCCACTAAAATCAAAATGCCCGGGTTTCACAGTCTCATTTGGCAGTAGTTTAAATAATAATGGAATCGCGATGATAATTAAGGCTGGTATAAGAAATAGGAAATTCCATCCGAAGAATTGGGTGGCTGCTCCTCCGATAACTGGACCCAGACCAAATCCTAAACCTGCACCCGAGGCAATGATTGCCATACCCTTTCCTCTGCGGGTGATAGGTATAAAACGGCTTGCTACAATTAAAGACAAGCCTGGAACAGCTCCCGCGCCTAGAGCTTGAAGTACACGTGCAGTCAGCAATAAATAAAAGCCGTTTGTAAAAAAGCCAAAAACCGACGCAGCACTAAATATTATTAGTCCTATAAATAAAAGCCTTGAAATTGGAATATAATCAGAAAGTCTGCTGAATGTTAATGTGGAGATTGCAAAGGCAATAGAATATCCTGACACAATCCATGCAGCTGTAGAAGTATGAATATGTAAATCAATTAATATCGATGGCAAAGCGACATTGAACATCGTTGTATTCATTACTACAAACCATGTGCAGAAAAACAAGGTCCATACAAGTTTATTCTCGTTTAATTCTTCCTTATACTCTTGAATCAGTGAATGGGAGGATACTCTAGACATAGACTTTACACCTAATCCTTCTATAATGACTTGAATAAATCATCATTTGTATATAAATATAATCATGTAGGGTTTTTTATTCCTTTAATATATTGAAATAATAGTCCATTCTAATGCGAAAGCTCACACACTTTGCTTAAAACATTGCTTTTTTATAAGCTTAGAATGCTTTTTTAATTAAATATTAGCAATGTTCTAATAATTATACAACGATTTCTCCTTACATTTTTATAATATTAGCCGCAATCTAGAAAGATTACGGCTAAGCAATGGTTAACTTAAAAATACAAATTTAGTTTGACTTCCGCCTTTGGTTGCTATAACTTCAAGACGCGCATCAATTCTTTCTTTTAATTCTGGCACATGGGAGATGATTCCAACCAGTCTGCCACTGCTTTGAATTTCTATTAGAGATTCTATCGCCTGCTCAAGAGATTCAGGATCGAGTGTACCGAATCCTTCATCGATAAACATGGTTTCTAAAGATACGCCCCCTGCATGCTGCTGCACAATATCTGCTAGCCCAAGTGCAAGTGCTAAAGAAGCTTTAAAGCTTTCACCGCCAGACAATGTTTTGACATGTCGTTCCTGCCCAGTATATTGGTCATACACTAAGAGCTCCAGCCCGCTTTGAACATTACCTTTAGAGCGATCCGTTTTTCTTAGTAATTCGTATCTTCCACTCGTCATTTTACTTAACCTGACATTTGCCTCTCTTAATATGTCATCTAGGAAAGAAGCAAGAACGAACCGTTCAAAAGTGATTCGATAAGTATTCTGTCCGCGGGACATATCTGATAAGTGACCAATGAGTTTGTATTTTTCCTCCAGATCCTGAATTTCTGTATTTATTTGCTGAATCTTCGTTGCAATCGTCTCATTATCTCTTTTCTTAATGGTTAAATCTGTATGTTTTTCTTTAATAGATTGGAGTTCCTGGCTGATTTCCTGAAGCTCAGATTGTAATTTTTCTGCATCAGGCTTATTGATACCTTTTAGTAAGTCTATCAGCTCTTCGTATCGATCATGAACTGAACGGACCTCTTCCCTATAACCTCGAATGGAGGAATCCAATTCTGCTATGTCCTGTTCAGTTTTCTTGGCATTGGCATACTCTCCGTACACTTTGAACCCTTGTTTCTGCATTCTTTGTACAAAAGCAGCCCTCTCCACACCTAAAGCATCCTTCATTTGTGTTACATTTTTACCGATTGTTTCAACACGAGCTTGTTCTGCGGAAAAACTAGCTTTTGCATCCTCAAATTTTCTCTGAGCATTTTCTAGGCTTTTGCGTAAATCTGATAATTTCTTTTCGGCTGTTTCTATTTGATGATGATAGGCTTGCATCGACCTTAATTCTTCGGGAATAGCATTGATCATCCGCATAAGGTTAGCATTTTGTTCTGTATAGGTAATTCTTGTTTCACTATATAATTCTGTATGCTCTTTTAATTGCAGCGAAAGCTCATTCTTCTTTAATTCTGCTTGTTCGATTTCCTTGCCGCATATGGTTAACCGATTCTTACGCTTGCCTAGTTCATTTTGCAAATGTACAGCTTCTTTATATTGATTCTTAATAGACGCAAAAAGAGTCAATGAATGATCATCTGCAAAATCAGGCCTTTTCAGCTCAATCTCCTGTTTTAATTCTTGGATTGCGTCTTGAATTGTTTCAGTTTTGGATTGCGACTCATAATACTTTGTATCTGCATGGGCTTTTTCTTTTTCTATAACGGCTAATTGTTGTTTTGCTGCCTTTAAATCCTCTTCATTTGGAATTTCTTCTGACGAAATTGCGGGTGTCGGATGATCCATTGACCCGCAAACAGGACAGGGTTCCCCTGATTGCAGCTGGTCAGCGAGAATCGAAGCTTGTCCATGAAGCCACTGTTCTTCCAATGTTGTGATCAATTTTTTAGCATCTTTCAACCTGGCATTTATATTTTGCACAAGCCATTTATTTGTTTCAAAGACTTGAATTACAGCTTTGTAATTCTCTTTATGGGTTAAATATTTTCGCAACTTATTTTGTTCATCCTCTAAAGTATATAAAAGGCGCTCATTTTCGACAGATTGCATTTGTTCTTTTTCAAGCATCTGTTTTTCTTCTTTTAAAGATTGCAGTTCTTGTTCTTGCAGTTTGATAGCTGCTTCGTCATCTGATTGCAACTGATTATAGAATTTCAACTTCGTTTGCAAAGAACGTACCATTTCGTCCACTTTTGCAAATGATCGAATATCCTCTTCCATATTCTTCAATCTATTTATTTCAGATTCAGCTTGCTGCCTGTCAGCTTCACGGTTTTTCTCTGCTTGATAGGCAGCTTCACTCGTCTTTAACAGCTCAGTAATTGCCGAAAGCTGTGTACGCGCATTATTTAATTGCCCATCCGCCTTGTCTGAATCTCGCTTAAGTCTGTGACAAAGCTGTTCTTGCTGATCGAGAACGGATGCTTTGTAAGCAAGAGCTAAATCCTTTTCTTTCTTTTGAAAATCATCTTCCATTCTTTTTAACTCGTCTTTTCTTTTTGCCAATTCATCTTTTGTTTTCAACTGCTTCATGATGGATTCTGCTTCAAAAAGCTTTTGCTGTAATTGATTTTTCACTTTTTCTCTATCTATGACAGTTGTATGAAGAGACTCTAATTGTGTTTCCATCTCTTCAATTTCTGCCAACAGCAACGGAATAATCACATCTGCCTGATCCGCCCCATCCAGCAATGCTGCTTGAAGCTGTTCATTATTTATCACATGAATTTGTTGAATAGCATGGGTTCTATGATTCACTTGAGATTCAACGGCTCTCCTCAGTAAAGCTGACTCTTCTTTCAGCTTTTCTTCAACGCGTTTATAAACCTCAGTATGAAAAAGTCGCTGAAGAATCATTTCTTTTTCTTTACTGTCAGAGGTTAAAAGCTTACGAAATTCCCCTTGTGGAATCATCAAAATTTGCTTAAATTGGTTGCTATCAATAATCATAATTTCCTTCATTTTGTCATCAACATCACGCACATTTGATGCTAGTAGTAACTGTTCACCATCGTCATTATAGACGTATAGCTCTGCTTTTGCACCAATTGTTGTTGTGCCATCTCCACGCTCTTTTTTCTTCAGCTGTTGCGGAGAACGTTTAATGAAATACATTTTATTTCTTAGTGAAAACTCTAAGGTCACTTCAGTTGGATTATTTGGCTGGGCAAATTGGCTTCTTAAATCTATTCCATTTCGATCTTCCCCGCTCGCCTTTCCATAAATCGCAAAGCTGATTCCATCAAATATCGTCGTTTTCCCTGCTCCTGTTTTTCCCGAAATAACAAACATCGTTCGCGAGCCTAAAGAGGTGAAATCAATTGACTCTGTACCAGCATAAGGACCAAATGCTTGCATAGTTAATTTAAGAGGCCTCACTTTAATGATTCCTCCTTTCTTACCTGCTCAATAATATCAGCCATCATACTGCGTTTTTCTTCTGTGAAATCTGCTGTTGTCATTTCCTCGTAAAACTTAGAAAATAGTTCCAACTCTGACTTTTTCTCTTCTTTTAAAGAAGTAAAGGTGCTTTTCTTTTTCATATCTGTAATCGCTAATTTCCGCTCTAAATGCAGGACATTCGGATAAATTTGTCGCAATTTATTAATTGGATCAATTAATGCCCCTTCATCATGCAATGTGATTTTTAAATAGTCACCGCAGTCTTGATTATTATGAAAGCCAGGGTCCATTAATTCAGCCAGATAACCTGCTATTTCTCTCATATCCTTATTCGGTTTTAGAGATCGTGTGCGAAGATCAAATTGACCATTCTCCTTCATCTCGATAATAGAGATGGACTTTTCCTGCTTTGCTTCTGAAAACGAGTATTTTAAGAGAGAGCCAGAATAACGAATCTTTTCGTGCTTTAAAGCATCAGGGCTATGGAGGTGACCAAGAGCTGTATATGAAAAAGGCTCAAACAAACTTGCACTCACACAACCAGAACCTCCTACAGAAAGGGTCCTTTCGGAATCACTTGTTTTCCCGCCTAATACAAAAGCATGTCCAACAAGCACATTGGGTTCGTCCGGATTCATCGTCTCTTCGATTTTCCCTATGATTCTCTTCATTGCATCATCATGGGAATGAATGCTATCATCTTCCATTAAATGACGAACTAAACCTGGCTCTGCATATGGAACAAGATAGAAGTTCACCCCATTTATATGAAAGGGAGAGAAATCACTATTTAGTTTTCCAGATAGATAGAATTGGCTTTTTTTATACCATGAACTGCCAAAAGACAACCTTTCAGCACTATCATGATTTCCGCCTATTGCAACGATAGGCGTATTCAAATCAACATTTATTTTAAATAACATCTCATTTAATAGTTCTACTGCATCAGTCGGCGGTACTGAGCGATCGTATAAATCACCTGCGATTACCACCGCATCAGGTTTTTCCTCTGCAACCAGCTCAACAAACTGTTCTAAGAAATAACGCTGATCTTCAGTCATATATACACCATGTACCAGCTTCCCTAAGTGCCAGTCAGCTGTATGTATAAACTTCATCATCATTCCTCCTCTTACGATCCAATATTCCTAGTATAACAAATCATTTTTCCGACGTGTTGCGCATTTTAAAACGGACAATAGATTAGAGAATGAATATTAAACCATTTCACGTCGTATTTTTTCCGGAATCATTGAAACCTTCATTTCCAGATCAATCGGTCGATAGTTTTTGTCGATACACTCATCCCAATACTGTAAATGAAGCTGATCTATTTCATGGTTTGAATCAGTAACTTCAATACCGCCTTCACCTTGAATAGAGTACCAGTATAAATATTCAGCCTCGTTCTGCACTTCTCTAAAGATTGTTTCTATATACATTTTTTCACCTTTAAGCGTGAGTAAAACTTGATCCATCCTCTGATTAAGGAACTCCATCCATTCTTCAACCTGTGTTGATTTGCCTTCCTTTACTTTGAAACGAGTACATTCAATTTTCATCAGATCCCCACCTTTTTTTGATAGTTTAATTTTACCACTTAATTAGACGTATATCTAATTAGATGATTAAAAAATAGGACTTCTTAAATGTATAATAATACTATTCTTTACCCTCAAATAAAAATCCATTCTTATATGAAAAGAATGGATATCATATCATAACCAGTAGTTATATAAACTTATAAAACCTAATTAAATCGGCTAATTGAATAGTTATCAATTGGAAACGATGTTTCTCCGTCCAATATAAGTTCAGTAATGAGTGTTCCGATTAACGGAGACAAAGTTACACCGCTATGTGTTGCAGCTACGTAGAGATTTTCAAAACCAGGCACAGTACCTAAAATAGGAAATCCATCTTCAGGCATAGCACGAATTCCTGAAAATGCTCTGACAATCTTAGCTTTTCTTAACGATGGAACATAATGTACAGCCATATTTGCTGTTTCTTGAATGACATCAAGAGTTGTCGAACGATTAAACCCTTTCTTCTCCATTGAATAGCCCATTAATACTTCTCCATTATTTGCTTGTCTTAATCCACTCACAGTGTGTCTTAAGAATGGTTTCAGCGGTTCAGAAACAAGTATTTGTCCCCTTAACTGATAGATCGGGATATTAATTCCTAGCATATTCCCTAACTCATTGGACCACGTTCCACCTGCTAGAATTAAGTTTTTACACATATAATTTTTTTTATCTGAAACAATAATATATTGCCCATCCTGTTTTTTTATGTCTGTTACTTTATTATATGTAGAGTATTCTACATTGTTTTTCTTTGCTGAACGCATATACCTATCAATTAATCTAAAAGGATTTACGTTTCCATCTATGGAACTATATGTTGCACCTACAACTTTTGGGTTTATACATTGTTCTTTTACTAATACTTCCTCTTTAGAAAGGACTTTTATTTTAATTCCAATCTTTTCATAAGACTCTGCTAGATACAATGCTTTTTCCTTATCTTTTTCTTGAAAAAAAGGAGACAAGCCTCCTGTCCGTTTATATTCAACATCGCCTATTTTTTTTGACAAATATGGGTATAACTCTGCACTATAATAATTTAGTTCTGCATACCAAGAGGGCGTTTTATTATGAACCCATACCCACGCTTGAGTTGACCCAGATGTTCCACTTAGAGGATACTTTTTGTCAAGGACAAGAACACCTTCTTTGTACCGTTCAGAAAGGTGATAGGCAATTCCGTTACCAACTACGCCTCCACCAATAATAATGGTTTCATATTTCCCATCCATCTACTTTACCCTCCCCTCTTCTAATTCCAACTCATCTAAAACCGATTTTACAGTAGAGAAAGTAGTACTATTCGTAGCTAAGGTTTCTAGTTTAATAGGAGATAAAGGCATACGTATCCGTGGTAATGGAATTTCTGATAAAGGGGTCCCTGTCTGTTCATGTATGACCATTGCAACAAGATTAGTACAAGTTTTTGCCTGACAAGGACCCATGCCGCATCTTGTCAATCTTTTTATATCATCAAATGTCTTTGCCCCATGGCCAACCACTTCCTCTATTTCTTCATAGCTAATTTCCTCACATCGACAGATAATCTTTGTTTTATCCACATTATTCACCTTCTAGTCTCTCAATAATTTAAATACCTAAACCAAATTGTACTAAGAGATAAATTGATTTTTTAGCATTGGACTTTTATAGCTTTCAATATGTTTTATACGCTCTTGGAAGACATCAGTGTATTCTCGTGACTCTAACTCTTTCCATAATTCAGCACTTTGCTTTTCCGCTTCTTCTCTACTAAGTACTTCCAATTCCTCACACACACTAGTAGCAGCAATTTTACCTGTTATTAACAGTGCACCATGCACGCTTATTCCTGTAGCGTTTCCAGCAATAAAAACATCATTTACACTAGTTTGAAAGGATTGATTATACGATGGGACCCACCCACCGAGCTTATCTCCAAATCCAAAAGAACAATTCAATTGATAAAACAAATCGAGAATTGGCGACCTTCCACCATCAACTAACACAAGATCAACATACTCAGTAAAGACTCGGTCCTGCAGTTGAATATCAACCTCCTTAACCTCCCCAATTCCTCGTGCTTCTTTAATAGAAGCATTCACATAAAAAGGTAGTCCTATATCATATAGCTCATTAACCTTTTTCATTTCCCTTGCTTGAATCGTTGGTTGCTGTTCGATGATTCCTTTAATATTTATCCCTACGTCAATTAGTTGATGGATAATATCCATAGCAAAGTCAGTTGAACCAACTATAACTGCACTTTTACCCGGAATTACAAAATCTCTGTTGACTAATGTTTGGGCAGCACCTATAGTCATAATTCCAGGCAAAGTCCATTTAGGGAAAGAAATTGCATTTTCTGTAGCTCCTGTGGCAACAATAATCTTTTTTGCCATAATGGGAAAAACGTTTAATTCATCGGTAATACCAAGACTTCCATTAGCATAAATACCAATGATGCGGTGCTCCAGTAAGTAGCGAATTGGGAATTGAGTTAATTGATTTGTTAAATCTTGTGCTAATTCAAAGCCACGCATTGATTGATATGGCGAGGGCAATGATTGCAACATCTGTGTTTGTTGTCTCAATTGTCCACCCAATAAATTTGATTCATCTATGATAGTCACATTTAATCCTTTTGAAGCCGTTTCAATTGCTGCAACAATGCCTGCCGGTCCCGCTCCGATAATGAGTACATCAGTATCCATTTTCATCGCTCCTTATCTCTGGGTCTCCCAATGATTGATAAATCTGCATACCATCCTTTACTTTTGTCATACAACTTCTTACATGATTTTCTCCATCAATAGTCATATAACAGCTACAGCATCTTCCTCTAGAACAAAAAAGTCCTCTTGATTGAACTAATTTTCTGCTCTCCCCTAATTTTTTGATCCCATTAGCTATGAGGGCTGCTGCTACCGTTTGTTGCTTATATGCTAAAAGGGGTTGATTGTTGAAATATACTGTTACAGGTTTTTGAAGTTGCTTACCTAGAACAGGATGATTTTCTATATGCATAAAAACACCTTCTTATTGATTTTTTGATGAGAATATTTTCCCTACACCTAATACTCTTTCAATAATTATCATTAGTACAATTGTAAATAAAATCATAATACTAGAAATAGAAGTAATGATTGGATCATATTGATATTGCATATATGTGTAGATACGTACCGGTAGAGTGACAACATCCGTACTGACAATAAATAAAGCTACAGTTAAGTCATCAAATGAAGTAATAAAAGCAAAAATCGCACCTGCTATGATACCTGATTTAATAATTGGTAATGTAATCTGAAGAAACACTTTAAAAGGTCCTGCCCCTAAATTCAGAGCAGCTTGTTCGATGGAACGATCAAAGCCTACTAAACTGGCAACTACAAGGCGGACAACAAAAGGTACAGTTAAAATAATGTGGCCGATTACTAAAGCTAAAGGACTCGCAGCTAATCCAATCCAGGAATAAAACTGTAATAGTGCAACACCAAAAACAACAGATGGTATAAGTAGCGGAGAACCAACTAATTGGACGATGGCCTCTTTCCCTTTAAATTCATATCTCACAATAGCTAGCGAGGCTAGCGTGCCAATTGCAGTAGCAATTATGGCAGTAAGAAAAGCAACAAGAATACTTAAAAGAAGGGAGTGTATAAACTCAGGGTGTTCAAGTAATTCCGCATACCATCTAAATGTCAATCCCTCTGGAGGAAACACGATATACTCAGTTGTGGTTAATGATGAAAGCAAAACGACGATAATAGGAGCGAGTAAAAACACATAAATCAGTAAACAAGAAAAATTTAGTACAAATGAGGGCAACCGTTTTTTCTTCATTGAATAGCCACCCCTTTTTTTGATTTAGAAAGTATTTTGCTGTAAAAAACGATAGTAATAGTTGCTATAAAAATGAGAATAAAACCAATAGCTCCTCCATACGGCCAATTTAGCATGACAGCCACTTGTTCATACGTTATGTAAGACATGACTTTCACTTGTGGTCCTCCCAAAATGGAAGGTGTAACAAATGAACTCACACTTAAGCTAAACACCATTACTGATCCAGCAAATATTCCTGGCAAGGTTAAAGGCAGAGTGACCGATGTAAAAGTTTTCAAAGAACTCGCCCCGAGATTTTGCGAGGCTCTTAAAACGGAAGTATCAATCCTTTCAAGTGACCCCATTATACTTAATACCATGTAAGGAAAAAGGACATGCACCATTCCTACAATGACACTAAATTCGCTATATAATAACTCTAGAGGCTGGTCAATCCATCCAAGTTTCATCAATGAGCTATTAATAACACCATTATTTGAAAGTAAAATAACCCATCCATAACAACGAATGACCATACTAATTAATAATGGTGAAAGGACAAGTAACGTTAGATAGTTTTTTACTTTCCCCTTAGCCTTAGCTATTTGAAATGCCACAGGATATGAAATAATAATTGTAACCAAAGTGGTTATTAATCCTATTTTCACCGTTCTCCAAAGGACTCCGAGATAAAAAGGATCCGAAATGAATTTTATATAATTCTGAAACGTCCATTCACCTCCTATGCCTGTACTAGCATCAAAGGTTTTAAAACTAGTAATAAAAAGGAAAAACAAAGGAATTAAAAAGAAAAATATAAAGACTGCTAGAGTGGGTATTACTAACAACCATGCGTCCCATATTTTTTTCTTTTTTTTCTTTTTCTTAATGTTTATAGTAGATCCCGTTTCTAATTTCATATAACTATCACCTACCCTTTCTAGAAGGTAGTAGATCTTCTGGTTTCCATATAGCAAATACATTACTCCCTTGGTGTATATCATTTGGATTTATCATAGTATTTGATATATCTGCAACGATGTGGTTATCCTCTATCTTTAAAAAGTATCTCGTTTTAGGTCCTAAAAACATCTTTCTTTCTACTATTGTTTTAATCTCATCACCTTTATTAGACGGACTTGTTAGGATTTGTATTTTTTCTGGTCTTATAAAGAAATCAATTTCAGAATTTTGCTTTGAATGGATTGAGACAATCTGCTCGCTACCATAAAAGAAAAGTTTACATTTATTATTTTCATAAACTTCAAGAACCTTTCCTCTCACTCGGTTTACCTCTCCGATAAATTGCGACACAAAGTCAGTCTCTGGATGATTATAAATATCAGCTGGTGTATCAACTTGCTCTATTCTGCCTTCAAACATTACAGCGATTCGATCAGAAATTGCCAGTGCTTCTTCTTGGTCATGTGTAACAAAGATAGTTGTGATCCCCAGTTCCTTTTGAATTTCCACAATTTCTTCCCTCATTTGCTGACGAAGCTTTGCATCTAAGTTACTAAGTGGTTCGTCTAACAAAAGAACCTTGGGCTTGATTACCAGTGCTCTTGCGAGAGAAACTCGTTGCTGCTGTCCTCCAGAAAGCTCTTTTGGATACCGTTTTTCAAAGCCTGATAATCTAACCATTTCCAATACTTCTTGCACACGCCTTTTAATTTCCACCTTCGTTACTTTTCGAAGCTTCAAACCGTATGCAACATTATCAAAAACCGTCATATGTGGAAAAAGTGCATAATTTTGAAAAACCATACCCATTTCCCTTTTATTTGGCGGTAAATGCTGTACTGATTCATTATCTACCTCAATTTTCCCGCCATCGACATCCAAGAAGCCCGCAATCATATTCAGAGTGGTTGTTTTACCACAACCGGAGGGACCAAGAAAAGACATTAACTCACCTTTTTTGATTTCGAGGCTTAACTTTTTTACAACTTCGGTTTTATTATATGTTTTTACCAAATTTTCAATTTTTAAATAACTCATGATATCACCCGCCTTAATGGGATATTTCTATTTCCTTATTTGCTCGTTCGGTCCACTCTTCTCTTTTAGTATTAACAAGTTCCCAATCAACCTTGACCAGTTTCTCAATTTCGTCTTCGCCATAAACAACCTTGTTAGCTATTTCTTCTTCTAATTCAACATGTTTATTGACAGGACCATCGAATAATGAAGCAGCAAATAATTTTTGGGCTTCCTCATCTAATACAAAGTTTACAAATTTCTGAGCAAGTTCTTCATTCGGTGCACCTTTTACCACACTTACAGTTGCCATCAACGCTGGTGCACCTTCATCAGGTGTTACGAATTCAATTGGAAAACCTGAATCTTGTAAGGTATACACACGACTGCTTCCCCAAGAACTTGCAACAGCTTGCCCTTGTAAGAAATAATTTGAAACGTCAGCTGTTTTATCAAAAGTAACAGTGTTATAAGCAATTTCTTTCATTTTTTCAAATCCAGGGTCAATATTTTCTACACTTCCTCCATTAGCTATAGCTGTCATGAGGAGCGTGTGAACTCCATATGTATTTGCAATCGATGGTAATACGATTTTCCCCTTGAACTTCGCATCCGCCAAATCATTCCATGAAGTAATCGGGTCCCATCCATTTTGTTCAAATACATCTTTGTTATAAGCTAAACCAGTTGAAATAATTCCAAATCCAACACCAATATTATCCTTATCTTTTGCAATATCATATAGATTCTCTAGATTCGGAACAAGTTTTTCTTTCAAAGGTGCAAGTAACCCAAAAGTTTTTGCCTGTGCCTGTGGACCATCATCTAGAAAAGCTACATCAATTTGTGGATTACCTTTTTGTGCCTGCAGCTTTGACAATGTATCAACAGAGCTTCCTGTAATATAAGTCACTTTTACATTGTGCTCCTCTTCAAATTTAGGAATAAGATTTTCCTTCATTTTTTGCTCATAACTTCCACCGTAAGCAGCCAAAACTAATGTTTTTTTCCCATTCTCTGATGAACCTACGGATTTGCCACTGCATCCAGCAGCTATTACAAGAAATAAACATGTCAATACAATAGAAACCAGCTTTCTTTTCATCACATTTCCTCCTCATTTTCATTTACTTAAACAAAGATTTATTATAAAATCCCACCTCCTTTTCGCCCCGAATGTTGAGTATTATAAATATTCTGATAAAATTTTATAAAAAAATATAATATTATAACATTATATTTTTTACTTATATGAAGAAAGTTGAGGTGTAATCACTTTCTTATTAAAATTCCACCTCTGTATAATATGTTTGCTTATCTTGACGAATATAGAATTTTGAGTACTCTATAATTTCTTCCTGTTTTGTATAGGTATATCGTTCCCATTCAAATACCGCTGTATTAGGTGAAATATGAAGTAATTCCGCCTGTTCATTATTCACAATATATGGTTTGATAAATAGCTTTGCTTTAGCTAACAAAATATTAAACTTGTTTTTCAGAATATTATAGATAAGCTCGTTATCTATTTCATCTGATCCAAGGCTTGAACATCTTTCATATGGAAGGAAGGTATATTCTAATGCCAACGGTTCCCCATTTTCTATTTTTAAGCGTGCTATCTTAATTACTTTCGAACCGTGATTCAAATTCATTTTTTCTGCTATTCCTTGCTCTGCTTTTTCTACCACGAACTCTAATAATTGATGAGGATGTTCTTCATTAGTTTCAGTGGTCAAGGAAATAAAAGAATTAATATTTTGCTCTTTCTTAAACCCTGAAACAAACGTGCCTTTTCCCCTTTGTCTATAAAGATAACCCTTATTTACAAGCTCAATAATGGCTCTCTTGACAGTAATTGTACTTATATTAAAGTGGTCAGCTAGCTCTTGTTCGGTGGGCACTTGCTCGCCAACTGACCATTGCCCCGAAGTAATTTTTTCTTCAAGTACATTCTCCACTTGTCGATAAAGAGGTATATGTTGATTTTTATCTATCTGCATATTGGTCTCCCTAAATATAATGTTATAACTTTATATTTTATAAATTTACGCTATTAAAAATAATTTGTCAATATTTTTTGAAAGTTATTTTAGGGCTGCATCCAGTTATAACGGTGATCAGCTACAGAATGAGGTTTTATACGTTGAATCTTTTTATTTCACCAATAGAAGGTATTTCCTATAATTTGGGAGACTTTTTCGAGAATGATGTACGATATGGTCTAATGCTTTCAATCCAATATGGTCGTGGCCAATATTTTCATGTCTGTCCTTCCTTGAACCTTTCACATTCTTAGAATCATTTACATGAACCATGTTGCTTTCATATGTACTCGTCCCTCTTCAATATTATTTTACTCAGCCGGCTTTCTTTTCGTATTATGAGGTGCACCTATCATCCTCTCAATTGTACACCTAATGGTAATGGGGAAAAGTTCAGAAAAGACCTATAGAATCTTGATCCAATAACTGGTTTAAACACAAAAAACAGCCCCACAAAAAGCGGGACTGTACTATTATAGTTCATTAATTTTATAGTTTAGTTACGTTAGCAGCTTGTGGTCCACGAGCTCCTTCAACAACTTCAAAAGAAACTTCTTGGCCTTCTTCTAAAGATTTGAAACCTTCTGATTGGATTGCTGAGAAATGAACGAATACGTCGTTTCCATCTTCACCTTCAATAAATCCGAATCCTTTTTCTGCGTTAAACCATTTTACTTTACCGTTTTTCATAAACTAAAAATCCTCCTATTGACTTTAAAATAAAGTCATGTGTTAATTCACCAATTACAATGTTTATCTTTTTATAACAAGGCTAATTCATATGTGAAAAGCTGTGTTAAATAAGCATAAAACGATGTGTAACGGTTAAATTAAATTTAGCATTATTAACATTCTTTGTCAACAAAACGGAACTATCAAATTCCTTTTTTTTACTCTTTTAAGCGATCTGGAAGACTTTGAATCGAACTCACGACTACGTCTAGCTTTGCTTCAATTCGATAGAGAAGAAATAGGGTCACTACGATTGGAAAACCCAGCTCTCCGATCATTCTTACGAATTCATTCATCCAGCGTCACTCCTCCCTACTCTTACTAATAATTATATTTAATAGAGAGGCCGGTTCTACCAAAAAAACCGGCACATTCTATTAGGACAAGTCGTAATCAGTAACAGTTCTTTCTATTAATCTCGCTCCCTTAACTGCTGTGAGAGAACCACTCTTGGATGTAGCTACATCCGCTGCAATCATCTCTCCCATTGATGATTCTATTGCTGGAAGATCGACAGGCTCTTTCGGCTGGTCAATGGAGATTCTGGTTATACCTCCTTCTTCATTTACAAAAGTCA
Source organism: Cytobacillus purgationiresistens (assembly GCF_030813235.1). Classification (GTDB taxonomy): domain Bacteria; phylum Bacillota; class Bacilli; order Bacillales; family Cytobacillaceae; genus Cytobacillus; species Cytobacillus purgationiresistens. Next base: position 241,253 of record NZ_JAUSUB010000005.1, read on the forward strand.
ATTCTAATGTTTTAGTCATTCCGTATTCCTCCTTTCTTAGTGTGATCGTACAGACTTAATTGATTATATTGAAACTATCATTTCTTTGAATAGATACGAGCTGATCTGCACATAAATTCTCAAATGCAGTTGAAAATTGGTAAAGCTGCTCACTTGACGCTTCACTCTTAATGTTTCCGAACGTTTTCACCTTGAACATTGGTTCTCCCTTATCATTTAAGCCTGCTACAAAAGTTAGTCTAAGCTTTGAATCCAATAAAATCGCCTGAGCCATTTTCCATCACCTCCTTTCAACACCTATATACAATCAAATGAAAGAAAAGGATAGGAAAAAATAGATGTTTTCTATTCTAATTTATTTAATAGGGAAAGAAAACAAGCAATCTCTTAAGTTTTCCATATGATAATAAATAGCCGGAATTGGGGGTGATGATATGAATTTGATGCAATATTTGAACCAAAACTACATTGTATTAATACCGGCTCTTTGGCTCATTGGACATGCACTAAAACAGACACCTCTCATACCTGATTGGACCATTATATGGATTCTTTTCATGGTATCTATTGCTATTGGCAGTATTGAATATGGATTTACAATCGATGCAGTAACGAATGGAATTATCGCAGCAGGCATTAGCGTTTTTGGTCATCAAGTTTTCAAGCAAACAAAGGAAGGGATTGTGATAAATAAAAAGAAGTAATCTCCCTTAGTGAGTGTGTCTGCCATAGGAGGTATGATGTTCGTTTGAGTTAAGCTGCTCGGAAAGTGATCTTTCCGACAGCTTTTCTTGTTGTTAAATGATCAGGATATCGAGATTGGGCTTTTATGTAACAGTAACGATATATGGTTTTTATCTACTTTGATAGTTAAGTCTTTTGGCTTTCGCTACATACTTGAATGGATATTAGTTAAGTCCACTAGTTCCCTATAGTAGTTTTTTTGTACAGTAGCACTAAGTTGCTACACTAATTTCCTTTTAATCGTTTTGCTTAGCCGTTCGGGCATGAGTTTTAGCGAAAAGTTATCAAGGTGAATAGAATGGTTAGACTGAGATACCTTTCGTTTATCAGTTTCTATGGCGAAAGTCAGTTCCACTCTTTCATAAATATATCCGAATAGTTTTTCAACATATAAAAAAGATCACCAGTTTAATACTGGTGACCAAATGCAGACCAAAAGATCTAATAGGGAGGAGATCTTACATGATTATATTATGAATATATTGCTTGTTTGTTTGGACAAACATCCCTCCGCATTCTCATTATTTTTCTATAATTTACGAAAGGTCAGTTTTTTGTAGTTTAGAGCAACTGATGTCCCATCTGAAATGACCGCAACTAAATTTCCCTTGCTACTATAATCGTATAATGTATTTTTATCTCTTGCTATTTCTAAACACGACTAAGCAACTCCAGGAGAGTAGGCTAATCTTCAGGGTTAATTACTAGCACTTTAGAATATATTCCTATGGTTTCCTTTCGCTCGCTTATGCAAATCAAGGGACTTCTTTCTAAAATCAAACATTCACCTTTTCTCCCCACATCCAACTGGATTAACACAGAATTCTCAGATTTCAATCAAAAAAGTAAGGCCTTCCGAAAAACAGAATGGCCTGATTACAATTAATATATTTTTTATTGATTATATTTCTCTAACAGTTCGATAATGACTTTAAAGGTAGAGGTTGTATCCATGTAAGCATAACGACCATTGCCATTATAGAAATTACCTCTTTGTATCACTGGATATCCCATATCTTCTAAAACCTTAATTTTTTCATCCATACCTTTTACAACAAAAGAAATATGGTGAACGCCTTCTCCATTTGTTTCTAGATGAGTCTTCCAAGTACTTGGAGCGTTGCCTGGTTCAATTAATTCAATTTCAAGAAGCGGTGTTTTAATAAACATATAACGCGAATCAGCTTCTGTTGGTTTGCCGTTATATACCACTTGAGTAATCTCACTGCCACCAGACTGAATAACAGCTGGTTTTTCCACTCCTAGGAGAGTGCAGTACGCGTCTGCTGTGGCATCCAGATCTTTCACCACAAGCGCCAATTGTTCGATTTTATTTGTCCCTAACAACGGTTTTCCTGATTCATCACTAGGTTTTGTGTCTCTTGGGTCAGCACTCTCTAATAGTTCTACTAAGGTTTTAAAATCGTTGAAAGTATCTGCGTAAACATATCTTCCCTCGCTGGAAGTAAACTTACCGCTTTGAAGAAGCGGATATCCCTTTTCCTCTAAAGCCGGCAGGCGATCCTTTATTAAATCTACTTCAAAGGCAATATGGTGGATGCCTTCACCTTCTGTATCTACAAATTCTCTCATTGTACCGGGATCTTCATTTGGTTCAATTAATTCAACCTGAACGGTAGATGTATTCAAAAAAACCAATTTACTTCTGGAAGCTGTAGGCTCACCCTTAAAAACTACTTGTGATACCTCTTGTTCACCTGTAAGAAACCATCCTGGATTTGGAATACCTAATAGCTTAGCAAAATCCGCCGATGCTATTTCAATATCTTTCACAACAAAAGCAATTTGGTTTACTTCATTGTTACCTAGTAATGGTTTTAACTCTTTCACCTGTTCTGACAATTCAATCCCTCCAAAAGCGCATATTCTTTACTCACCCTAGTCCACGGACAGATAAGCCGCCGTCGCTTGCAATGACCTCACCTGTTATTGCACGTGACTTTTTAGATGCAAGTAATAAGTAAGGACCTATATGGTCTTCAGAATCCATAGCAATTTGCAAAGGATTTCTTGTTTTAATGCTTTTGGCTTTTGTGTCATTATCTACTTCTTTCACAAAGGGCTTAAGAGGTGGAATCACATTCAGAGCAGTTAATGTGCCCCCTGGAGCGACTGCATTCACTCTTATTTCAGGGGCAAGTTCAAAGGCTAGCTGTCTCATAAGTCCGATTTGTGCATGCTTGCTTGCGGTATACCATACGCCGCCTCCATCAGGATAAAAGCCAGCGCCTGATACTGTGAAAATCATGTTGCCTCTCGTTTTTCTTAGCTCTTCAACACTAGCCCTTGCTCCATTAAAATAGCCTTTGACATTAATATTCATCAGCATATCGTAAGCAGCATTCATAGCTGCTGATGTAACGGTTTCAAACTTTGCAAAACCATCAAATACACCAGCATTAGCAATAAATACATCCAGTTTGCCGTAGGCTTTTACTGCAGCACTTACCGCCTTTTCATGGTCTTCATAAGCCGTTACATCACCTGAAATACATTGTACTCTGTCCCCTAAATCCGCTTTAATCTCTTCAAGGCCTTTAACAGATTTATCAAGTATGGTAATAAAAGCACCCTCATTTGCAAATGTATCAACTACCGCTCTTCCGATGCCTGAGGCGCCTCCAGTTATATAAATCGATTGATTTTTAAAATCAGTCATCTGGCTGCTCCTTCCTGCTGATTTCTTAAATGAATATGGCAAGGTTTCTCGTATTGATTGTTGTTTGATCGACAATAAATAAACGTTTTGAAAGTTTCCATTGTCCATTTTCATATGTAAATTCATCTTTGCGTTCCCCAGAAATCAAATCATGATGAATATCTGTACTACGGCTACGATAAAGAAGCAAATAACTATTTACAGAAGCTTTCTGTTCTGGCACGTATTCATCAAGCTTTACATTGCTTACAAACCGGCGTGTACGAGAAGGAGGAATTTCGGCCCATGCATAATCAGTCTTTAAACGATCAACGCGAAGCTTTAGCAATTCGATATCATCATCGAAGCAATACATATCTGCTGTATAATCAGGTCTTTCAGTACCTTCCTTGTTTACACGCACCGGCATTTGATAAATCAAGCTCTGATGCATGAGGCTAAACCAGCCATCAAAATCGATATCATCAAGAAGCTGGGCCTCTTTATAAAGCCACTGTTCAAATTCATAGTTAGCTAGCATTTTTTCAACTGTCAAGATAAACACCCTCCTCAATTACAATCAATTGTCAGCTATAGAAATTAACCATTCATTAAATCTAACCAATATTTATAGAAGTTCCTTTGATTCGCTTCGGAGAACTTATCATCGTATGCAACACCCGGTCCAACAAATTCAACAGGCTCACGGTGCATACCCATTGTGTAATTATAAGTAAGACCTTTCATTGCCGGCATATGTCCTTTTGCTGCAGCAGTGATATCAGTAAATACTTCAGTATCATCCTGTTCAAAAATACCCGATGGACTAAAAGTAAGAACGAAGGATTCACGTGAACGCCTTTTCCAATCTTCAGGTGCATTTTTTTCAACTAAGAACCAAGCAATGACCTCCATCTTATCAGCGTCAATTGGACGCCATAAGCGAACACTCGTGTTGGAGATTAATTGTCCCTTCACCTTTGTATGAGAAATTAAGAAAGAAAGATGTGGGAATATGTTGCCAATCATATTTTTCAAACTGGATAGGACTTCATATTGTTCTTCTGAAAGATTTGCTTTAAATTCATTCTTCAGTTCTTCAGGGAAAGCAAAGTCTGGATTTGGTGTACCTAGGTTTAAACCGTGTCCATGATCAGAATGAATTTGATACCCCATTTTTGAATACGTTGCACTTGGTACCATTCCTAATTTAGCGATTGATCCATGTGTCATCATCGTATGATAGGAATCCCCTACGAAGTTATCAGCGCCGATTTTCCAGTTTGAGTGAATAACGAATCGCTGTGGCGCCCCAACTACCTCCATTTCCGCTCTGCCTACTAAAATATCAAGATACCATTTAAAGTCACCTAAGAAATCATCCAAAGGCTCCACTTCATCATTCCAAGAACCAAAAAGAAGCCCCTTATAAGACTCGATTCTTACCTCTTTAAGACCCATGGTAGATTTATCAAGCTCTTCACCATAAATATTCTTTTGGAGAGGTACACCGATGAGGTCGCCATTATTTTTAAAGTTAAACCCATGATACGGACAAACGAATGTAGCTTTATTCCCTTTGTCTGCACGGCAAAGCTTCATTCCGCGATGAGTACACATATTATAAAAGGCACGAATGCTGTGATCAGCATTACGTGACACAATGATAGAATACCCGGCTAGATCTCTTAACATATAATCATTTTTATTGGGAATCTCTGATTCATGGCCAATAAAAATCCATGTTTTCATAAAAACTTTCTTATGCTCTAACTCGTAAACCTTGGGATCGGCCAGTACATAGGCAGGTACTGATCCTTCTTCAGGTCTTACTGTTTCATTTAAATGTTCAAGTAACTCAGCTTTTGTCATATCTTCAATATCTTTTGTCGTTTTAAGCATCTGTAACTTCCCCCTTAATAGAAAATCCGAGGTGACTCGCTTAAGAGACGATACTTAAGATGAAACGGATTGGAGACATCCACTTTTACCTCCGTGACGTTTTAGCTTAAGAAATCAAACCCTCAACCACCACAGCTGCACAATTAAATAATACCCACATCTTAATTTATCCCACACGAATCAATTCGTCTTTATTTTTCAAAGTAGCCAGTACGCTTAATGCCGCTAGATAGCTTGTTTTAGGATTGCTTGGCATTGGATCATTTTCAATTGCGAGTGATAGTTTTCCAAAGGCACCTGTTGCATCAATCGTATGACTATTCTTTGTTGCATTTGGATCAGAAATGATTTTCACTTTTGTTTTATCTGTTCCTAAACCTGCCAGTGACAAAATAATCGATACATTAATATTTTTCGGAAATAATTTGATTGCCTCAGTTGCTGAGCCATCAAATATTACTGTTAATTCATCTTTTGGCGCATTTGCCAATGCATGCGGAGGCTTAGTAGTAGTAATTGATACAGAGGCAAGGTCCCCATTTGATCGGGCAGCCTTTAAAATATCCAATCCGCCAACGGCACCAGATGGCAAATAAATTCTTGTACCCACCTTATGGCATATAGCCTCTAACTCGCTGTAAAAGTCGGCATCAGCTAAAGCCCCTACACTACTTAATATTAAATCCTTGCCGCTTGAAAGTATAGTCGCTGCAAATTCCTGAACAACTTCTACTGTCGCTGCTTCAACAACCGCATCAACATCTGAGTCTATCAAGTCTTGCATCGTCTCATAATTCGCAACCCCAAACTTACTAGTAATCTCTTTAGCTGTTGATTGATTCCTCGTAAAAAGGGCAACAATTTGGGTGTCCTTAATCACTTTGTCACCATTCACTCTTTGGAGTAGAAACTGACCGATGTTTCCGCCCCCAATTAAACCTAACTTCATTAAAATCCCTCTTTCCTAGTTCGCGAAGCCGTAGCTATCTGCAAAAAACTCTAGGCTGCAATGTCTTGTTTCACGTGAGATTCCACTCTCCTTCAACCCTGGGAAATCCAAATGTAGGTCTTGGAAAACAGTATGGTTATTAATGAACACCGCACCTGCCTCTAATTGGTCAGCAAACTCAATCGCCACTTCTTCATTCTCAGACCAAACAGAAGCTCTCAACCCAAAGATGCTGTCATTCGCTAAGCGGATCGCCTCTTCATTATTTTTAAATGTAAGAATCGGAATAACAGGACCAAACTGTTCAGTTTGGACAATTTCACTTGATTGTTCAGCGCCAGTAATGATGGTTGGTGCAATGAAATAACCATCTTCCCAGCCTTCAGGATCGATTTGAATGCCACCTGCAATAACTGTTGCACCGCCTTTTTCTGCACGTTCGATCAAACCTTTTACAAAATCATATTGCGCTTTATTATTTAATGGCCCCATTTCCACATCTGGCTGAATTCCATTTCCAACACGAATATATTGAAAGGCTTTTTTTAGCTTTTGAACTAATTCATCGTATTTATCTTCATGAACATAAATTCTTTTTACCGCCGAGCATACCTGTCCTGCAGCACGAAGAATACCGAACCTTAACCGAGTGATCAATTCATCATCCAAATTGGCATCCTCAAGAATAATGGCAGCATCATTTCCTCCGAGCTCCATGTATATGTTTTTTACATTGCTTGAAGCAGCCCGCATGATTTCTTTGCCGGTTTCTGTACTTCCAACAAAAGCAATCGTGCGAATACGTGAATCTGTACAAAGTGCCTCGCCAATAAGTCCACCAGAACCAGTGACAATATTGAGAACCCCTTTTGGAAAATGCGAAGCAACCGTTTTAAGGAATGTCATAATGGATAATGGACAGCTAGTCGCCGGTTTTACAATGACAGCGTTTCCTGCCAGTATCGCTGGAATCACACGCTTGAATGTTAAAATCATTGGAGAATTCCAAGGCGAAATTACCGCAGTTACCCCTTTTGGACGCCTTCTGATTTGAACTTTTTGGTTGCCAGGTATCACTTCTGGCTGCCACCATTCCAGCAACTCATCAGACGCTTCATTCATAATGTCCACACATCTTAATAAATCCTTTTTGGCTTCTACAAGCACTTTGCCATTCTCTCTCACTAAAAGTGGAACATTTTCTTCTACGATTGCTCTAATTTCTATGGCTGCTACTTTCATTTTACTTGCACGTTCAGATATATCACTTTTTGACCAAGAATGAAATGCTCTTTCAGCTGCTTCTACTGCATGATCTACATCCGCTTTCGTACATAATGCAACTTCTCCAACTACTTCGCTAGTCAACGCTGGGTTGATTACATTTGTCGTTTGCTGAGCCTGGATCCATTCACCATCGATTAAATATTTCCCTGAAACATAAGGGTAGGTTGAAATCATCGTTACTCCTCCTTGTCTAATTTCAGTAACTAGACTTAAGTCACTGAAACTTTCCTGCCTTACAGCTTTCTAGGCTTAAATGAATCTGCTGCTCCAGGAGGACCACCAAAAGGCTTTGCCATTGGGCCGACTGCATCCATGTCTACAACAATCATCGTTGGTTTTATACTTTTTACAGCTTTCACAATTTCTTCCCCAAACTCATCCGTCGATCCGATTCGAACGGCTTCAAAGCCCATTGACTGCGACATTTGGACGAAATCAGGACTCAAGAGGTCAACTGCTACTTGTCTTCCGTAAGCATTTTGTTGAATATTGCGAAGCACGCCGTAGCCTCTATCATCAAATAATACAATAATCATCGGCAACTCTTCTTGTGCAGCTGTAGCCATCTCACCTACGTTAACCATGAACCCGCCATCACCAGCCATTAGCACAACCTTTCTATCTTTAGCGGCTATTTGCGCTCCAATTGCTGTTGGCAATCCTTGACCAATTCCGCCTCCTGAAGCATGAATAGATGTTCTTGGCTGATAAATTTCAAATAATCTGCTTCCCCATACGTTGGCCTGGACTGTTACATCACGGACCAGGATCGTATCACGAGGCAGTGCACTTCTCATATGATCCATAATTTGCTCATACGGTCCGAGTGTTGCTCTTAAGTGTGTACGCAGCTCTTCTCGCACTGCTCTTACTTCACTTACATATGCTTCATCTCTTTTTACCTGCTTCTCAGAAAGCTTGTTCACTAACTGACCTAATATCAGTTTTGCGTCTCCAACAATCCCATAAGTCGCTTCATAGTTCCTGTTTATTGCCTGCCAATCAGCATCAATGGAAATATGTTCGCTCGGAACTTGAACTTTCCAATTGGACGTCTCATTTCCTCTAAATCTCACTCCTACACTTATTAATAGATCTGCTTTTTCAAGCAATTCCTTCGTTTGTGCGTAAGATGCGAAATGTCCAATGCATTGCGGGTGATCTTCAGGAATACTTCCCTTACCAGATTGGCTTGTGATAACAGCTGCACCGAGCAAATTTGCAAGCTCAGTTAGTTCCTTCGATGCATTCGCTGAGATGATTCCACCGCCTGCCCAGATTACTGGACGACGTGAAACTACAATTTTTGATATTGCTTCTTCAGGAAAATATGTAATTGGATTGTTGTCTGGAGTTAATACCTTCATTTCAGCTAAGGAATGATTGGGAATAATCGCAGATTGATAATCAATGGGGATTTCAAGCGTTACAGGGCCTGTTGGTGCTGTCTCTGCATCTTGTATTGCTTGTCTCACCACTGCTGCTGCCTGGTTAGGGACTCTTAAGCGCATCGCTTTTTTAGAACATCCCTCCATCATGGATAGTTGATCTTTACATTCATGAATATAGCCTCTTCCAGTCCCTAAATATGGAGAAGCTACTTCCCCTGTTAGATGAAGTAAAGGTACACCTGCTGCCCACGCTTCTATTAAAGAGCCTGCCCCGTTTCCTGCTCCTGTTCCTGTACTTGTAATCACTACGCCAAGTTTTCCAGTTGCACGTGCATAACCATCAGCCATGTTTACAGCGCCGCTTTCACCTCTGGAACAAACAAGGTGAATACTGCCTTCTCGAAGAATCGCATCATAAATTGGCATATTATGAATACTGACAATACCGAATGCTGTTGTTACACCAGCGTGAACTAGCTCTTTAACAACAGCATCAGCAACTGTATATTCTGCAGCATTTACAACATTTGTTGCTGGTGCTTCCATTTGCTTTGATTGAGTCATCCTAATTTCCTGCCTTTATAGTGTTTTAAAGTGCCTTACCAAGCGCTCCCGCTGTTTCTATTGTTGACCCTGCTACATAGCTTGCCTTATCAGATGCTAGAAATAAAATAACACTCGCAACCTCTTCTGCTTCTCCTACACGGCCAAGTGGAATGTTTCTCTTCTTAGCTAGATCTTGATAATATTCTTCCGGGTCCATTTCAGGTGCGTTTAACTTGCGCCTTCTTTCCCATTGATCCGTACGAATAAGCCCGAGACTGACAGAGTTGACAAGAATATTATCTGAAGCAAGCTCTTGTGATAAAGTTTTGCTTAAGTTTAATAGCCCGGCTCTTGTGGCTGCTGTCGCAATCATATGACGCTCCGGTTCTTTAGCCAGCGTAGCATTAATATTGATGATTCTTCCGCTGCCGCTTTTAACGAGATGCGGATGCACCGCTCGAACTGCATGAATAATCGCAAAGTATTTTAATTGGATTTGCTGTTCCCACTGCTCGTCTGTAACATCGAAGAAATATCCCATTACACTTTGTCCAGCCGCGTTGACAAGGATATCGATTCCGTTAAATCGTTCTGCTGTTTCTTTAATGAATGTGTTTACATCTTCTTTACTAGTTACATCACAGGTTGATGCAAAAATTGCCTGGTCTTCTCCAAAGTTGAGGAGATGGTTGTATGCATCATCTTTTCTCTTTTCATCTCTTCCGCAAACCGCAACTTTTGCGCCTTCTTGAAGGAACATTTCAGCAGTCTTTAAACCAACTCCAGAAGTGCCTCCCATAATCACAGCTACTTTTCCGTTTAAGCCTAAATCCATTGTCATCTTCCTTTCAATGCTGTCCTATATCAATGACTTTACATTCGCCCAGCCAGGATCCGGCTTGCCACCCATAGAAGATCTTGCTTCTTTTGACGGGGGACCCGCTATTCCCCATTGATCCATTAAATGTGGAACCCGTTTCCAAACACGTGCTCTCCACTCTTGTTCATCTTCAATTGTCTCTAGGTAACAAGTATATTCCATTACAAAGCTTGCTGGATCTTTGAAATAGCAGAATATGTTATCTCCAGGACCATGGCGTCCAGGACCCCATAACTCTTTAAATCCAGCTTTTCTAACATTGGCAATTCCGCGCATAACCTCATCAACTGTATCCACTTCATACGCAATATGGTTAACAGAAGCGTGTCCTTCTTGGTTAAACGCAATCGAATGATGCTTTCTATTACAGCGCAGGAATGACATTTGATGCTCACTCCAGTCCGTCACTTTAAAGCCAAGTACACTTGTGTAAAAATCTGTGATCATATCTAAATCTGCAGTATTCATGACTACATGATTCAGTTTGACAGGATCAACATTTTTCTGCTTCCAGATCGAAGTATGCATTTCAACCCATGCAGATAATTCGATACAGCGATTTTCAGGATCAGCAAATCGCAGTCCATAACCTTTACCCTCTTCATCTAAGTAACCAGGCTCTTGAATAATGGGTACACCTTTTGAAGTAAGTATTTCAGCAGCGCGGTCAACTGCATGTTTATCTACCATTCCAAATGCAATATGATGAAGTCTGCTCTCTTCACCGCTATGTAAACTTAATATATGATTTTCAGGTCCAGCTCCCCTGAAATAAACAGCGTTTTCATTTTGAGCTGTCTTATCAAGCCCCCAAATTTTTTCATAAAATGCGGCTTGTTCTTCTAGATTAGGAGTAATTAAACTGATATGTCGCAAATGTGTAATTCCTAACATTCTTAAAACCTCCTTTTAATCTTATGAATACATTGATAGCTCTCACTTCTGTAATAGAATGACAAGCGTTTCATATGTGGTAAGTGCTTTTAGCAGCCTATTTAGCTTGATTTCTATCAACTGTATTCTTTAAAAAATTTGCAAGGATGCTCCATTGGATCATCCCTGCATGAAGATTCATCAAATTAAAGGATAAGCTAGCTTCCTTTATTATTACTTATCAGCAATAATTGCTTCTCTTTCTTTCGCGCGTTGGATACGAAGTTCTTCCAAAGCGCTTCCTTTAGGGTAAGTAGGTAAGTTTGGCTTAACCGCTCCAAGCATTACTAACATTAATGCTTCTTCATCTCCGTCGTTATGAATACCACGGTGTACCCCAGGAGGTGTACTGATGCAATCGCGCTCATTTAAGCGAATTTCGTGAACCTCATCTTTATCCACTTCTTTAATTAACGCTTTTACACTGCCTTTAAGAATAAAGAAAACTTCTTCTACATCGTCATGTAAATGAAGAGGACCTACACAACCAGCAGGCAATACCATAGTGCTAAGTGTAAAATGCTCAGCAGTGACAACATTAGAATCAGCGTTAGCAGTCGCTCCGCGTCCGATATATCTCATCTGTGCTCTTTTATATTTTGGATCAACTTCTTCTTGGAACTTCAGAACGTTCCAATCTAATGTACGATCTTCTAATCTTGCTACATATTTTTTTTCGAATTCTTCTACATTGAATTTTTCTTCTGCCATGTTAAAACACTCCTTCTTTTACCTAAAATGTTTTATATAAGAAACATTGTTTCTTGTATAAACCAATTTTAAGTTGACATTGTTTAAATGTCAATTGAAAAGTGAGAAAATTTTAAAAACACACACTGTTTTACATAGAAACAATAATCAGTTATTTTAAATTACCGCTTCATTCTTATTCACGATCTTTACTTCAACTGCTTCTTTCTTCAGTGTAAATATATATGCGAGAAAACCTAAACCTGCTGCAAATATTAACATGATGAGCGATGGACCGAAATCACCGCCAAAGGCATCGCGCATCCAGCCCATAATATAGCTCGAAAAACCTCCGAGAATATTCGTAAAGCCCATTAGTCCTGCAGCTCTCCCAGCTGTTTCAGGTGTAGAAAACTTTACGATGAATAAATTGCTTAAATGAAATACACCGCCTTGGGTCCCCATAGCTAATCCCATACATATCCCAGCGACAATGGCATTTGGAGTAAGCATAGCTGCTGTTAAAAATATTGCAGTCAATCCAAATAATATAGTAGCAAGCAAACTTGGACGATTCGTTTTATCTGCAAGATAACCACAAATTAATACGAAACCGAGAGCAAACAGCCAAGAAAGTGATGTAATACTTGTCATTGCTTCACGTGAAAAGCTTTTTGCCTCTATTAAATACGTAGGAAGCCAAATGCTGATTCCAAAGAATAAGAATGAAGACATTAGCATGCCAAACCACACAATCCAATAACGATAATCTTGTGCAAAGCTTTTCTTCTTACTCAAATCTTCACTTGGATCCTTTTCTCTTATATAGGCTAACTCAGCTTTACTAAGTCCTGAATGTTCTTCTGGCGTATCTCGAGTCATAAAGTAGAATAAAGGTAAAACAAGTAATAAATTGAAAGCTGCAAGCATAAAAAATGCGGCTTGCCAATGCAAGGATGCAATAATTGCAGAAAGCATAACAGCCCCAATAGCCGGCCCTAAATAGTTTCCTGACAACCAAGACGATTGTGCTTTCCCAAGCTCTCTATGATTAAACCAATTGGATATGAATTTTCCACAAACCGGAATCATCATCCCTTCTCCTAGTCCGAGAACGATTCGGCTGACAATAAACATTTCATATGTAGTAGAGAGTCCAGCTGTAACCATTGTAATTGTCCAAATTACAAGTCCTAGCATTGCAGTCTTTCGAGCGCCAAGCTTATCAATGATTACCCCCCAGAATAAATTCGATATTGCATAAGATATCGTAAAAATAAAGGTAATAAATCCAATCTTTGCATTACGATCATCTCCAGTTAATCCTAGATCGTTTAAAAATCCAACATCAGTTTGAATAATTGATATGCCTAGCTTATCGATTTGTCCAAAAAACCAAAAGAAAAAAATTGGAACCGCAATATACAACCATCTTTTATTTCCTTTTAACATGTTTATCCTCCTCAAATATGGTTAGACGAAGTGATAAGTTTAAATATAATAGTTCACCTCCTGAAAAGTTGTTTTGTATAAAAAACATTGTTTTAATTAATATTAAAATTTTTTAAAAATTTTGTCAACAAGGAAATTGGAAGAGGAAGTCACATTTTCTACTGTGAAAATAGGTGAAATGGGCAAAAAGACCATAAAAAAAGCCTGCTTTCGCAGGTTCTTAATTAATATAGGAAAATTCAAAATTTATTTTATTATAAGATATTAAGTACAAAAAAATCGTTCAATATCCCATAAACCCGGATAGGACTTTAGCAGTATCTATCACTTTTGGCAAAGCAATCTTTTCAATAAATTCACTATGAAATGTGACATCTGTCGCTACGACATTAATAGCTGCTATCACATGACCGCTCCGATCTAAAATCGGTGCAGCAACAGATTGTATTCCTTGATGGAATTCTCCAACAGAAACGGCGTAGCCTTGTTTACGAATGGTTTCCAACTCATCATAAAATCCTGCCAAATCAGTTTGCGTTTTATCTGTATAGGGCTTTAAATTTGAACCGTATACAGTTCTATTTAATTTCTCAACAGGCTGATTAGCCAGCAAAAGTTTTCCATTTGCAGTTGCATGAGCAGGAAGCCTTAATCCTATGTTTACATTAATGGCTGATACACCTCTAACAGGTGCACTGCCTATGTATACAACCTCATCATCATCTAGAATGGACAAATGACAGGATGCCCCTGTCGAATCGCGCAATTCCTCTAAATAAGGCTGGGAAATTTCTGGAAGCTTCAAGCTTTTTAAATACGCAAAGCCAAGCTCCAGTACTTTTGGTGTCAAATTATATCTCTTCGTATGTTCATCCTGATGTAAATAGCCTAAAGTTTGCAAAGTATACAGTAAACGATAAGGGACCGTGCGACTAACATCCAATTCTTTTGCAATTTCCGCCAGGGACATTGTCGACCTTTCCTCGTTAAATAATTTCAATATTTCCAATCCTCTCACCAGAGAATTGGCATTATATCGTTCCTTCTCATCCTTCGCCACATTTTCACATCCTTGTTTTCCAGTAACTTCTATAATTAGTATTTTAACAAAATTATATCTAAAAAGATATGAACCTTTAGCATTTTCTATCTTGGCTTATTTCACTAAAAAGCCGATGATTTCAGAATTAAATCCCTCTGAGTCCTCCTGATAGCATAGATGTCCTGTATTCGGGATAATAACTAATCTTGAATTTGGAATCAGGTCATGAAAAATTTCCGACTCACTTACAGGCGTGGCTTTATCGAGCTCACCACAAATGACAAGCGTTGGAACAATTATAGATGGAAGGATATCCATTTGATTCAAAGAAAATAATGAATTAGATACAGAAATATATCCCATTGGTCTAACTTGAGCCATAATTCTTTCAGCTTCTGCTTTAACTTCAGGCTGTGGATTAGGAGCTAGCAGTTCCTTTACTCGTTGTTTAGCTATTTCATTTGGACTCAAATTCTTAATATTATTTATTCTTCTATGCAGTTTTTTAAGGTTTTCTTCCTCACTTTGTCCTGCTGCACCTCTGGTTGCATCAGCAATAACTAATGAATCTACTTTTTCAGGAAAACGATAGGTAAAGTCTAATGCAATCGCAGAACCCATAGAGTGCCCGAGTAAATATACAGAATCATAACCAAGCTTATCAATAAATGCATTCAAGATATCGGCAAATTGACTAAAAGATGTATAGGGCTCCTTTTGATCACTGCTTTTTCCATATCCAGGAGCATCCCAAGCAATTACTGTAAATTGATTCTTCAGTCCATCCAATTGTTTTTTCCATGATTGAGAACTATTTCCTAATCCATGCAAAATAATCAGCGGTTTACCCGATCCTTCCATTTCATAATGAATCGTTATATCGTCATTTACCTGTATATATGCCATAATATCCCCCCGTCATTACTGTGTTTTACAAACAAAACATTGTTTCATAATTTTACATACATATCCAATCTATTGTCAATGATTAATCTTAATCTTTAGAAATATATCACTTTTAATTACTTTCCAATAATTTCCGACATATAAAAAGCGATTTCAAAAATGAAATCGCTTGAGTCTGTAGACAAACTCAAAAAAAGGGATAGGGAATTTACCGAAGCTTTCCACAGGGCGAGCGCCAGGCTGCTTCGTGCAGGGCAAGGGCTATCTCGCTTCTCCCGCAGAAGTCGAGCGGACGCATCTCCAAATCTACTGAAATTCGCTCTTTTTACTTTTGTCGACACTTTGAAGCGATTTCAATAAAGAATGAAGTCGCTTTTTTTTAATGATGATGATGCCCATTTCCATCTTTTGCAGGATTATTAATTTCAAACCCTTCCTGTGGTACGTAGAAATATTTAATCCACACTCCATCTAAAAATTCTTCTCGTTTATCTAATAAAATATTGATATCCTTATCCGTCTTCACAATTTCATCGTGTTCAGTCGGGGTATCTAACTTTAAATCATAGTGTGCATGATCACCGTGCATATGAGTGATAAACACACGAATCATTTTACCTTCAGCCTCTTGACTATCTAACATTTTATGTAATACTTTCGCCGCATTACGGTTTATTTTACATTTCATGTTCATTCCTCCGATCATTATCAATATATAACCTCTTCTCTCCACTCTTATACTCCTATCATCATTGAAAGTCTATTATTATGCTTTTAAAAGGAGTAAACGACTCCTTTTTAGGTTGAATATACATCTGTCAATGTTTTTTGAAACCGGTCATTATATCATTTAAAATGCAAAGGCTGTGTTCGTATACTTTGTTGCTTTTCGCAGGTAGTGGCTGATTTCATTTCCTCTCCAGGTGCTCGCTTTCCGCGGGGCGGGCGGTGAGCCTCCTCGTCTCGCACCTTCCGCTCCAATCAACTTTGTTATCAGTGGTTTGTCTTATCAAAACCTATGAAAAAACAACAATCTTTAGAAAAGAGCCAATGCAAAAAAAGGCCTATAAAATCCGGCCGCATTTCATTCATATTAAATTTGTTTACTCATTACCGTTTCATATGCCTTTGAAGTTTTGATTTCTACGGTTAAACTACCGTTTTCCATTTTTGTTTGGATTAATAGAGGGATGCCTGTTGTATTTTGAAATCTGAAGTCTAAACCTCCGTAAGAAACTGTGGCATCTCTTCCTTTAGGTACATATCCCACTGTCACCGAATGATGGTGCTTTTCAACATATTCTACTTTTAGTTTATCGACTGCGTTAAATAGAGTGGAAGATGTTTGGCAGATTCCCCCGCCGATTCCCATCACAAGTTTCCCATTTACTGCTTCCTCAGCAGGCTGATAACCGTGTTCTTCATCACTCGGTCCTACAGTAGTATTAAAAGAAAAAATATCATCTATACCCAGGATTACATTATCAATAGCCTTTGCCGAAAGCTCGATATTCTTTGTTCTCCCTGCTACGCTGTTGTTAAATTGAGTGGAATAGGAGGCAAGAACCACTTCATTAAGCTGGGTGGCATCAGCTTGTTCATAACCACTAGCCGTTATATAAAGAGGGATTTCAACCTCACCGCCATTATCAGATACTGATAAGATGGCAGAGACCAACTCCTCCTCCTCCAGAATGATCCGCGGATTCCCCTTAATGATTTTACCATTTTCATCTATACGATCTGGTATCATCCGTTGATCATATCCCTTTTGATCATCTGTTCCAAGTGCGAGGTCTCTCGCCCATGCTTCTACCGTGTCTTTATACTTTTTCTCATCGACTCCATTCCCATATTCTTTTGGGATAAATGTTTTTATCTTCTCTTTCGTTTGTGGATCAATCAGAACGACTTCTGGCTCTTTCACTGTTTCAATTTCTTTTGTCTTTTCCTCATTTTCTTGTTCTTTCTCTAAATCGTCCACCTTTTTCTGCAATTCCACTACTTCCTTCTCAAGCTTAACTTCCTTTTCACTTTTTCCTGCACACCCTGATAAAAGCAGTACAGTAATGATGAATAACAATGTCCACATTCCTTTATTTCTTTTCATATTCCCCTCACTATTCATTCTGTTTTGTAATGTATACTTCACTTTCATCTTTATTCAGGTAATGGCATTTGTATGCCCTATTCTGAGAACCCAAATATTTAATAAATATAGTCAGTATTTACTCGAAAAAGGACATCAGATATAATTAAAATAATAATCTAAATATTCTATCAAATAGTGAGGGAATCTGATGAAATATGATGCAATAGTAGTGGGTGCTGGATTAGCTGGTTTAGTAGCCGCAGCTGAACTTGCTGATGCTAACAAACGTGTACTTCTTCTAGATCAAGAGCCAGAATCATCAATGGGCGGTCAGGCATGGTGGTCATTTGGTGGGTTGTTTTTAGTCGATTCCCCTGAACAACGGAGAATGGGCATTAAGGATTCCCCAGAGCTAGCATGGCAGGATTGGCAAGGTGCAGCTGGATTTGACAAACATGAGGACGAGGATTATTGGGGAATGAAATGGGCCAGGGCCTACGTTGATTTTGCAGCAGGTGAAAAACGTGAATGGCTGGCTAAACAAGGTGTTAAGTTTTTTCCTGTCGTTGGATGGGCAGAACGTGGCGGATATTTAGCTGAAGAGCATGGGAATTCAGTTCCAAGATTTCATATCGTTTGGGGAACAGGACCAGGCATTGTCAAGCCTTTCGAAAATAGAGTCAGAGAAAGTATGAAAAGAGGAACCATTATCTATCAGCCCCGCCATCAAGTAACAGAGCTTTTGTGCAGTCAAGGGATGATTGTCGGTGTAAGCGGAAACATTTTGGTTGAGAGCCAAGTTAATCGTGGTGAGGCTAGTTCACGCGACATTAAAGATCAATTTGCATACTATGCTCAGGCGATAATTATAACGAGCGGGGGCATCGGGGGGAACATTGATTTAATTAAAGAAAATTGGCCGCAAAGGCTTGGAAATCCACCGAAGAATATGATTTCTGGAGTCCCTGCGCATGTAGATGGGAAAATGCTGCATGTTACCGAGAAAGCTGGCGGACGAATCGTTAATCGAGATCGGATGTGGCATTATACAGAGGGAATTAAAAACTGGAACCCCATTTGGCATAAACATGGAATCAGGATACTTCCCGGCCCTTCATCCATTTGGTTGGATGCGACAGGAAAAAGGTTTCCTGCACCTAATTTTCCTGGTTTTGATACACTTGGGACATTAGAAGCAATTCAAGCTACAGGATATGATTATTCGTGGTTTATATTGACTGAGAAAATAATTGAAAAAGAGTTTGCATTGTCCGGATCAGAGCAAAACCCTGATTTGACCGAAAAAAGCATAAAAAAGGTGCTCTCCCGCATACTTCCCGGGCCCACCGCTCCTGTAAAAGCCTTTATGGAAAAAGCGAAGATTTCATCGTAAAAAATAATCTGACAGACCTGGTTGCTGGCATGAACAAACTGACTGGAAGTGAATTAATTAAGCTTGAAGAAGTAGAACGACAAATTAAAGCACGTGATCTTGAAATCAACAATAGCTTCACGAAAGATCTGCAAATCACCGCATTAAGAGGAGCAAGGAATTATATTGGAGATAAATTAATCCGAGTGGCTAAGCCTCATAAAATCTTAGATCCAAATAATGGCCCGCTGATTGCTGTCCGACTCAATCTCTTAAGCAGAAAAACATTAGGAGGATTGCAAACTGATTTATCCTGCCGTGTTCTTGATCAAGCAGGCAATCCGCTAAAAGGGCTTTATGCTGCTGGTGAGGTTTCAGGCTTCGGAGGGGGAGGCGTTCATGGCTATCGGTCATTAGAGGGGACCTTTCTTGGAGGATGTCTTTTTACTGGAAGACAAGCAGGCAGAGCAGCAGCTAAAGAATTAATGTAACAAGTTTTGTCCCATTTAAAAGGTAAGCATAATTTATGCTTACCTTTAGCTATAGCATTCTATTCAAGATTTGATTTTCTTAACATCGATATACTTAATTTGATGGCCTTCAATTTCATGGGCACTAAAACCCCTCTGCTTCAATTTCCTCCGCTTCTTCTATTTCCTTCGACCTTTGTGTTAAGAACCAGCCGGCGACCGTATCCATATCATCTGCAGTCAAGAGCGTCCCTAATAATCTGTTGGCTTCATCTATCAATAGTCTCGCATTCAATCTGTAATGGCCATCAGCTAATTTTTGAATTTCAGGCAATTCTCCAATATCAAACTCATCTTGAATCTCTCCGACTAATTCCTCAATGATGTCTTCAATTGTTACTAGTCCGGATGTGCCCCCATATCCATCTTTTAATATGGCAATCTGGATTCGCTCTTTCTGCATTTCCATTAACAAATCTCGTATTCAGATCGTTTCCAATTCAAAAATTAAAGGATTAACTAATTCTTGTGCCTTAATTGATCAATCCTAGATACACGAACCTTTACGATTGCAAATTCTGTTGCAACAAAGAAAGCAGTAAATATAATAAGTACAGCCAATAGTAACAAATTAATAGTAATGGTCAATGGATAGTCTTACAGCTGTAAGACCGACACCTCCTACAGAAATCAAGTTTTGGTTTCCTTAATAAATACAAATTATGATCTTTTTCTTTTTGTATTTATTCCAAGGGTTGGTTCATTATCCTGTCCAGGATTGTAGCAATCCATAATTAAGTAAGTAAAGAACCTACAAAAGCATGATTAGTGTGGAAATGAAAATATACTAAATCTGAAGCTTGTATATGAGAAACCGTTCATCTTCATTTTTATTTTTCGCTAATACTACCTCTTGCTTCATCATAAATGCCGTGTGATTTTCCAAGTAGAAAATATAATCCTCTGATGGATAATAAAGAATAAGTTCAACCAAACGGGGAACCTGTTGGATTGACAGTAATATATTGTTAACTACCTTAATGAATATTTGTATCGTAAAGGGGTTAAAAAAATAAAAACATTGATCTGTTGGATGAATGGAATATTCCTCAGCAAAGCAACATTCAAAACTGATGAGTTGATTGTTTTTCTTCATTTTTCTTTCATATGCACGTAAATTTTCCATTGCATCATGGAAAAAAGCTTCGTTCATTTCAATTCCTATGGCAGACTTATGGTGAAAATGGTTGACATAAAAATTCAATCGGCCTTTCCCACAGCCCAAATCGACCAATCGGCCATTATACGACAGATCATACTCATTAAATAAAGCTTCCAGCGCCTCATAGGGTGTTGGTTCATATCGGTGGTAGTGGAAGGAAGCGTTAAACCCCATTTGTTCTTCTGCTGTTTTAATATTAAGTAGCTGATCGATATTCCTTGCGCTCATAATCTTCTCCAGTCATTTCTTCATAATAAGCTATTATATCGCAAACCATTTAGTTGTATCTATCTTTGGACAAGGTTTGACCTTTTTACTTTCGGGAATAGATAAATAACGATTGGGAGGTTTGGAAGATGCCATGGAATACTAATAACTACCCTGATTCATTAAAGAACTTAGACACTGCCATAAGAAAGAAAACGATTGAAATCGGAAATGCGATGATGAAGGATGGGTATGATGAAGGTCGCGCTATTCCTATTGCCATTAATCAA
Organism: Cytobacillus purgationiresistens; assembly: GCF_030813235.1. Lineage (GTDB taxonomy): Bacteria > Bacillota > Bacilli > Bacillales > Cytobacillaceae > Cytobacillus > Cytobacillus purgationiresistens. The sequence goes on from NZ_JAUSUB010000005.1 coordinate 262,287, forward strand.
GCAAAAGAATGGCACAACAATGCTGATCAGAAAGAAATTAATAAAATCATTCAAGCAAGTGACAAGAATCTTCAATCAGATGAAAAGAGTCAGGACAGCGGCGCACAACGCATGGATGAAGGACAGCATGTATTACCTCATAAAGATGGCTGGGCAGTTCAGACTGATAATGGCAAGCGCCCATCAGGCGTTTTTGAAACAAAAGAAGCAGCCATCAATCGCGCTCGAGAAATCGCGCAAAAAAAAGAGACTCATTTAATTATTCACAGTCAAGATGGAGATATTCAAGAAAAGACTTCTTATGAAACGAAATAAAACAGAAAAAAGGCTCTTCAATCGAAGAGCCTTTTTCAATATTTACTATCCAATCATACTATGTCCACCGTTAACAGAAAACACTTGACCTGTGATCCAATCCGCCTGTTCAGACAGAAGGAATAAAACCATTCCTGTCACATCTTCAGGATTTCCAAGCCTTTTTAAAGGATACTGCTTCCTTATCTTATGGATAAGGTCTTCACCTAATCCACCCTGATCAACCATACCTAAGGACACTGTATTACATTGAATATTACTCTCTCCAACCTCTCTTGCCAGTGATTTTAAAAAGCTGACTGTTCCATTCCTTGCAGCTGCAGACATAATCAGTTTTCGATCACCCGTTCGTGCAGAATCTCCTATGATATTAATGAACTTCCCTGCTTGATTCTTTATCATATCCGGCATAAATGTATGGATGATGTTTAAAACGCCATAAAAACAGATATCTATTTCCTTGCGCCATTCATCTGGTTCATATTGAAAAAAGGATTTCATTTGTGCCCAGCCAGCATTGTTGACAATATAGTCAATATGCCCGAGCTGCGCATGTATCTCATTCTTCATTCTCTGAATCTCGTCTATCTGACTAATATCAGCTTGAAATGGATGAACAGCCACGCCTATATCCCGTAATATACCTACTGTTTCCAACGCCTTGTCTTTAGATGTATGAAAGTGAACAGCAATATTTGCTCCTTCTCTAGCTGCGGATATAGCCATTTCTCGTCCCATTCCTTTACCAGCACCTGTAATTAAAATGTTTTTTCCAGACATCCCTAAATTCAATTCAGTGTTCCTCCTTTGTCTTACATTTTATGGCTTCAGGAGCTAGCACATTGTTAAACCACCATTAACTGATAATGTTTGTCCTGTAATGTAGCTTGCTTCCTCAGAAGCAAAATAGGCCACAGCATTAGCAATATCACTTGGTTCAGCGAGACGGCGGAACGGAATAGCTTTTTGCAGGGCAGCTGCAATACCTTCATTATATGAACCAATCTCCTCAAATAATGGTGTATTTGCCGGCCCAGGGGCAATACAATTGACATTCAATTTATGCCGAGCCATTTCACGGGCCAATGTTTTCGTTAATGCAATGACGCCACCCTTTGCCGCTGAATATACACCTTCACCGCTTGAACCGATTCTGCCCGAATCAGATGCAATATTAATGACTTTCCCATAACCATTTTCAACCATATACGGTAAAATTTCTTTACATGTATGAATTTGACCCATCAAATTGATATCAATAATGGTCTTCCATGTTGATGGTTCACTTTTTAAGAAAGGTTCGATTTTATCCCATCCAGCGTTATTAACAAGGACATCGATTCTGCCAAAATGTGAGATTGCTTGATCCACCGCCGCTTGCACACTTTCCAACTTCGTAACATCACAGTAGATGGCAATACCTTCTGCCCCGCCTTCTTTAAGCATTGAAACTGTATCATCTGCATTTTCAAGATTGATATCTGTCACTACTATTTTCATAGACTTTTCTGTTAGCTTTCGGGCGATTTCTCTCCCCATACCTCTGCCAGCACCTGTTATGAAAGCTACTTTTTCACTCATATTAGACACATCCCTTTTATAGTTTTCTGTCCAGCAATTCTTTCATTTGTTCTCGCAAACGATATTTTTGAATTTTACCGCTTGGTGTTCTCGGAAAGTCATCAATGGTTTCTAAATGTTCAGGCCAATATTGTTTAGCTACTCCCTTTTCTTGCAAGAATTCTTGGAGCTCTTTTAGAATCAATGGCTGCCTGTCAGCCTTCATTTTTATAAACACACAAGCTTTTTCTTGAAGGCGTGGATCTGGCATAGCGATAATTTGCAGATCTGCAATGTCTGGATGTTCATATAATGTATTTTCCACATAAGCGACTGGAATATTTTCACCGCCGCGAATAATAATATCTTTGTTCCGGCCAGTAATTCTGATATAGCCATCTTCGTCCATCACACCACGATCCCCGGTTACAAACCATCCATCCCTGAATTCCGAATGTGTTTCTTCCATTTTCTGAAAATATCCTACAAATAGGGCTGGACCTTTGCATAAAATATCTCCTTCGATATTTGGCGCACATTCATAGCCATCGAGGTCAATCATTTTAAGCTTCATTCCGGCAAAGGGATGACCATCTGTAACCGTTAGCTTTTCAATCGAATCATCCAGTTTTGTTAATGTCACAAGGCCATCCTCTGTCTGGCCCCAGCCTGCCAAAATTTTGAATGGCACCTTGTCTCTTGCTTCTTTCACAAGAGATCGTGGAATAGGTGCGCCTAAAGCAACGAAAGCTCTTAAGCTGCTAATATCATAGTTTTCTATCCCTTCTGCTTGCACGGTATCCTGTAAAAATGGAGTGGCTCCTGCGGTAAAGGTAATTTTCTCTAATTCAACTAAGCGGAGGAAGTCTGTCGGATTCCATACATCTTGATAAACAGCAGTTCCACCATAATGAGTAGGCAACCGTACGCCATAACCAAAACCTGTCTGATGGGCGAAGGTAGAAGCCATAAACATCACATCATCGGGAGTGAGCTCTAAATGCTCGACCCAATAGTCAGTTGAGACACAAAGTGTATTATGCGTATGCATCACGCCTTTTGGCTGACCCGTTGTACCTGAAGTAAAAATGATTTCTGTGACCTCATTCGGATCCAACTCTATTTGATTGAGTAAAGAAACATTCAATCTTTCCTCCCATGGCTCCTCAAGCAATGCTGAGAACGATTTCATTCCAATCGGCACGTTCTCGCCAATGACATACACATGCTCAAGTGAAGGCCATTCCGGGAGCAGGCGATTGATCATTGCGGGATAATGAAAACCGCGAAACTGATCAGGAACCACTATCATTTTAGACTGCACGGTTTTCACCATAAACCCGATTTCTCTTTCCCTGTAAATGGGAACTAATGGGTTACTGATCGCTCCAATTCTAGTAGCAGCATAATGAAGAATGATAAATTCATTCCAATTGGGCAGTTGAAATGAAATGACATCTCCTTTTTCGATACCTAAATGGAGCAGTCCCAATGCAACACGGTCAACAAGCATACTTAATTCTTGAAAAGTATAGCGGCTTTTTCTATCGATGATTGCCATTTTTTCCGGGTATTTTGCAACGGCATCATTTAAATAATCTATGATGGTTTTGTTTGGCCACAATTGTGCGTATTTCTGCATATACGCCGGACTTAAACTTGTTTCCACATTTCTCACTCCCTTATATTAGAAAAGCGCTGGGCGCCTTGTTCACCCTCAGGCAAGCATAAGAAGAGCCTTGCGGAAAGATGCTCTTTACCCTTCTGGGGGGCCAGACCACCCGTGGGGGTAGGACGCTTGCGCTAGACATTTTCCTATCTTCGAAAATTTCTTATCTTTTAAAATATATAGACGGCTTCAATTACCTCCTAAATTTAGAAAAATCAACAGGGCGCTTTTCGATAAATGCATTTTTCCCTTCTTCTGACTCTGGAGTGTTATAAAACATGGCTAAGCTTCCCATTGATAATTGGGATATCCCTTGAATGTTTGCACTATCTGCATTAAATGAATATTTAAGCACCTTCAACGCTGTAGGGCTTTTTTGCAGGATTTTCTCGGCCCATGCCTCCGCTGCTTCTTGAAGTTGCTCAGGCGGGACAATTTTATTTATAAGTCCCATTTCTTGCGCCTCTTCTGCAGAATATTGCTCACATAAGTACCAAATTTCCCTTGCTTTTTTTTCGCCAACAATTCTTGCTAAATACGCAGATCCATATCCTGCATCATAGCTTCCTACTTTAGGACCACTTTGGCCAAATTTTGCCGTGCTTGCTGCTATCGTTAAATCACATATCACATGTAAAACGTGACCGCCACCAATTGCATAGCCATTCACAGCTGCAATAACCGGCTTCGGAATATTTCGGATCGTTTGATGAAGATTTTCCACTTCAAGACCAATACCTCCACCTAACCCGCCAGAATAATCATAACCTCCTTCATTTCCTTTTTCTTTCTGGTCTCCCCCGGTACAGAATGCTTTATCTCCCGCTCCAGTTAAAATGACTGCTCCAATCCGGTTATCATCCCATGCATCGCGAAATGACCAGATTAACTCATCTATCGTCCTTGCCCGAAAAGCATTATAGACCTTTGGGCGATTGATTGTAATTTTAGCGATTCCATTCTTTTTTTCATATAGTACATCCGTTAAATTCATTATGTTTTCCCCCTGCTATAAAATTTTTAGTACCACTTGACCTTTCATCACAATCAGACCCGATTCATTAGTACAAACAACCTTTTCAGTCAGCCATTTGCGCTCAGATATCACATCAATGACTTCTATGTTTACTGTGATGGCATTACCTCCGTATACTGGGTGAACAAATAGAAGCTCCTTTTGCATCATCACACATGGCTGTCCGGGTAATTGGGAACTTATTAACTCAGAGATAAAACCCTCATAAATCAGCGTCGGTATTTGAATCTTTCTTTCCCCGTCCACAATACTTTCATCAATGATGTTCATTCCTTTTGTAAAAGTTCCCCAGTTCTTTACATCCTCTTCGGTGAAAATACGAGTACATACAGCCATTTGACCGACAAAATAGTCCATCATATTAATAGTCTCCTATTTTAGTAGGATCGAAATTCCTTACCGATAATATCTTTTGCAATGACCATCTGATTGGCTTGTGCTGTCCCATCTCCAATTTCAAGGCCAATCACATCTCTTAAACGCTGCTCAAGCGGCATTTCCTTTGTATAAGCATAATGGCCATTTAACAGGAGACATTCATGAATAGCCTCTTGACTGTATTTAGGTCCCAACCACTTAACTGATGCTGATTCTTTAGAGTGTTGTAAGCCGTGATCACGTAGCCAGAGTCCTCGGTAGGCTTGCCACTTAACCATTTCCAAGTGTGTGTAGTGAGTGACAATCGGAAAAGAGACACCTTGATATACAGCAAGCGGTTTACCAAAGGACTGTCTGACCTTCACATGTTCAATCGTTTCATCTAAGCTTTGAAAAGCAGCGCCAACACATTGCAAACCGATTAGAAGCCTGCTTAAATCAAAGCCATTCATCACTTGAGCAAATCCTTGATTTTCAAGCCCTATAAGGTTTTCCTCAGGAACCTCTACGTCATTCAGATAGATCGATCCTCTTCCAATTGGAATATTGCCCATGTCTTCATAACCTGTACACTCTACTCCTGGCAAATCCCTTGGTACAATAAATGCACTTATTCCACGATTTCCTAAATTAGTATCGGTTTTAGCAAAAATAATGAAGGCATCACCCGCTGTCGCTACACTAATTCCCGATTTTTCACCATTAAGTACATAAACACTTCCTTTATGAAATGCTGTTGTTTTAATCCCTCCTGCATCTGTGCCTGCAGATGGCTCGGTAATCGCAATGCCTACAATTCGCTCGCCGCTAGCGATCCTCGGAAGCCATTCTTGCCTTAATTCTTCAGTTGCATGTTTAGTAATGATTTCACCGATCAGTGCATTCAGCATAACTGCATATGTGAGATTAAAATCCCCTCTGCCTATTTCTTCTGCTGCAATACCGGTTGTCACACAATCCGCGCCGCTTCCGCCAAATTCAGCAGGAATTCTCAAACCGTTTACTCCTAACTCTCCAAGCTTCTTCCATAAATGTCTAGGTGTGACTCCCTCTCTATCCCATTTAGTGTATTGTGGAAGCAGCTCCTCTTTTGCAAACTCCTTTAACATCTTGCGGAAATAATCTTGTTCTTCAGTAAATGAAAAATTCAACATGCTTTCCCCTCCTTTAGTAAATACAGTTGCAATTCCCGTGCCAAAACATAAAGCTTGATAATAAAGCGTTTTCATTTTAAAACATTCGCATCATTGCGAATCATTCTTAAAAATGCGAATCTTATTTGCGAAAGGAATGATTCAATAAAAATGGGCTCAATACAAATAAGAAAGGACTAGATCCTTATCTGAAATCGAGAGAATGACGCAATACAGATTAGAATCGGCGGGATGCTTATCTGAAATCGAGAGAATCGCGCAATACAGATTAGAATCGGCGAGATTCTTATCTGAAATCAAAGTGAATCGCGCATTACAGATTAGAAAGGACGGGATTCTTATCTGAAATCTAGTGAATCGCGCATTACAGATTAGAATCGGCGGGATGCTTATCTGAAATCCAGTGAATCGCGCAATATAGATTAGAATGGGCGGGATTCTTATCTGAAATCCAGTGAATCGCGCAATATAGATTAGAATGGGCGGGATTCTTATCTGAAATCCAGTGAATCGCGCAATACAGATTAGAATCGGTGGGATTCTTATCTGAAATCCAGTGAATCGCGCAATATAGATTAGAATGGG
>NZ_JAUSUB010000006.1 GCF_030813235.1 Cytobacillus purgationiresistens
CTTGCTTTTTCTTGTTCTAATAATCGGATTAGAACATGATTTCTTCGGTTTCTTGCTTTTTCTTGTTCTAATAACCGGATTAGAACATGATTTCTCCGATTTCTTGCTTTTTCTTGTTCTAATAATCGGATTAGAACATGATTTCTTCGGTTTCTTGCTTTTTCTTGTTCTAATAATCGGATTAGAACATGATTTCTTCGGTTTCTTGCTTTTTCTTGTTCTAATAATCGGATTGGAACATGATTTCTCCGGTTTCTTGCTTTTTCTTGTTCTAATAACCGGATTTCTTTGTTTTCTTGTTCTAATGAATTAAAATAACGAATATCCAAAGCTTTTCGTGTTAACTATAGTATCTTCCTTTTCCATGACCTATGCTTTTCAAGTGATTTGATAGGATGCTCTGTATTTTTCTCTTTTGTATAAGCCCTTTGCACCATTCATAAACTGCATTTGTCGTAATCTTCATATCAGGAAATAGCAATGTCATTTCATCTACATTGCGCAGGACAGCTTTTTCAAATTCTTCATTAGATTTGCATTTTAGGCAATGCAGCTTTCCGCTGTCAACCTCCATAAAGCTCTTGCAGTGTTGGCATATCACTCCCTTTTCTATATTCTCGTATTCATAAACTGGAATGCGTGAAAATGGGGATTTAATTAATTTTACGGAGGTTAATTGTTTTGAAAGATTTTGATGCATGGAGTTTAATAGTGATGGCTGATTATGCAAATGTTTGATAAATCTTGGGAGCTGTGTGGGCAAGATGATGTTTGCATTCAAGGGTGCTTGTAAGAGAGTGAACTCCGGATTGACAAAGATGAGGAAAGATTCAATTGGGATGTTTATTTTATATTCAGCAAGTAACTGTCTGAATAATGACTCACTTCTGTTCAGTTGCATGAGCGGGTTTTTAATTTCTTTACCTGCTATCATGTACCATACATTTTTATCAACGTAAAAATCGCCTTCATAATTTTTCACTTCAAAGAGATAGATTTTATGTTGTAATATGCATACTAAATCAATCTGAAATGTGGTTTGGTTGATTTCAAGAAGAAGGTCATCCAGAATAATAGCTTTGTTCATGAGCCGATGCATGTGTTGTTTGAATATCTGTTCACCCAAATAGCCTTTTTCTAGATTGAAGTAATAATGCTGGTCCTTTGCGTTTAAAGCTTTTCGCTGGTTTAAATGGTGCATAATCATCCGTTCGGAATGGGGAGTGGTCATGGATTCTCAGTCCTTTCGAGGTAATACAGGATACTTTAATTATATAATAACAACAAAAAAACCACACAAAATTGTGTGGTTTTTTTGTAAAAGAGTCCCGATTATGCCGTCGCTTTAAGGCCTTCATTTTGAACCCGCACTAAGCAGGTGGGTGTCCTGTTTTCAGCGTTTGTAAGTCCTCAAAGACATGAGGCATTTACGCTTCCGAAAAACTCCGGACTCCCGAAGGTAATATGTTCGGTCAAAATTTCAGGATACACAACGAACACATCAGGACTCTTTAGAATTGAATAAATTTTATCATAGACTCCCTTTTTTTTCAAGAAAGGCTAGATAGGTCATTACTCACTTTTTTTCAAATTTAATGCTAAGTGAAGATCTTTCAATTGCGCTTCACTGACTTCTCCTGGTGCATCTGTCAATACACAGCTTGCACTAGCTGTTTTAGGGAAAGCAATGGTGTCACGCAGGTTTGTACTGCCTGTTAATAGCATAACAAGGCGATCCAGACCTAGGGCAATTCCACCATGTGGAGGCGTGCCATATTCAAACGCTTCAAGAAGGAAACCAAACTGTTCCACCGCTTCTTCCTTCGTAAATCCAAGGATTTCAAACATTTTTTCTTGAATATCTCTTTCAAAAATACGTAGTGATCCTCCCCCAAGCTCGTATCCGTTCAATACTAAATCATAAGCTTGAGCTTTTACTTCACCTGGATTCTTGTCCAATTGTGCCAAATCTTCTCTGGCAGGCATTGTGAATGGGTGATGAGCGGCATAATAGCGGCCAGCTTCTTCATCGTACTCAAGTAACGGCCAATCAGTGATCCATAGGAAGTTGAATTTACTTTGGTCAATCAAATTCAAATCTTTTCCGAGTTTTGACCGAAGCGCGCCCAACGCATCTGCAACAACTGATTTCTTATCTGCAACGAAAAGAATTAAGTCGCCTGTCTCAACTTCCAAGGCTGCTTTAATGCCAGCTTGCTCTTCCCCTGTAACAAATTTCGCGATAGGACCTTTTAAGCCTTCTTCTTCAGCCTTCAGCCATGCAAGCCCTCTCGCACCATAAACTGAAACGAATTCTGTTAGGGCATCGATGTCCTTGCGCGAGTAATTACTTGCCCCGCCTTTGACATTAATCGCTTTTACTTGCCCACCAGAAGAGATTGCACCAGCGAATACTTTGAAGCCTGATTCCTTTAATATTTCTGATAGGTCCGTAAGTTCCAATGCAAATCTGGTATCAGGTTTATCTGAACCAAAACGAGCCATCGCTTCATGATAAGGCATTCTTTGGAATGGAGTTTGAATATCTAATCCCTTCACGTCTTTCATAATTTTTATCATCATGCTTTCCATGAGTAATATAATGTCATCTTGACTCATGAAGCTCATCTCAATATCAATTTGTGTAAACTCGGGCTGGCGGTCCGCACGTAAGTCTTCATCTCGAAAGCATCGTGCTATTTGATAATAGCGATCCATGCCACTGACCATTAATAGCTGTTTGAAGATTTGCGGAGATTGCGGCAAAGCATAAAATTCCCCAGGATGCACACGGCTAGGAACTAAATAATCTCGTGCGCCCTCAGGTGTACTTTTTGTTAGGATCGGTGTTTCTACATCGATAAATCCTTCATCATCAAGATAGTTGCGAATCGCTTTGGTTACTTGATGACGCATTTTAAAAGTGTCTGCCATCACTGGTCTTCTTAAATCAAGATAGCGATATTTTAAACGCACGTCTTCAGATACATCTGTTTTATCATCGATAATGAATGGTGGTGTCTTTGCTTCATTTAGAATTGTTACACTCTCAACTTGGACTTCAATTTTTCCTGTTTGAAGATTTTCGTTGACTGTGCCTTCTTTTCGGGCTACAACTGTACCTTCAATGTCCAGCACATATTCATTTCTAATTTTCTCTGCTGTTGCAAGTGCTTCAGGAGATAATTCCGGATTAAAAACGGCTTGAACAATGCCTGTACGATCTCGTAAATCTATAAAGATTAAACCGCCAAGGTCACGGCGCTTTTGCACCCAGCCTTTTAAAACAATCTTTTCCCCAATTGCTTTCTCTGTAACTTCTCCGCAGTAATAGGTTCTTCCAAACATTGTGATTCCTCCTAGTTTCTATATAACGCAGTAAATTGCTCAATAAATGAAGAGAGCTCCATTTCCGTTTGTTCACCGCTATCCATTGATTTAAGATTGATCTTATTCGCTTTCAATTCATCTTCACCTAGAATAGCCACATATTTTGCATTTAGGCGATCTGCTGCTTTAAATTGAGCCTTAATTTTTCTATCTAAGTAATCTCTTTCAGCAGAGAAACCTGATTCTCGAAGTTTATGCAGGACACCAACTGTATAATCCTTTGCAGCTTCTCCGAGAGAGACGACATAACAGTCGATTCCTTTGTGTAACGGCAGATCAACCTTTTCAGCATCAAGCGCAGCAATTAATCGTTCAATACTTAAAGCAAAACCGATGCCAGGTGCCTCAGGTCCACCAACTTCCTCTGTTAAACCGTTGTATCTTCCACCGCCGCAAAGAGTTGTAATTGCTCCGAATCCTTCTGCATCACTCATGATTTCAAAAGCCGTATGATTATAATAATCCAAGCCGCGAACAAGGTTAGGATCTACCTCAAACTCTACGCCTATGTTTGTTAAATAAGTTTGTACCTTTATAAAGTATTGTTTAGATTCCTCATTGAGGTAATCAATAATAGAAGGAGCCGTTTTCATCAACTCGTGATCACGATCTTGTTTACAATCAAGAATACGCATCGGATTTTTCTCTAATCGCCCTTGACAATCCGAGCAGAATTCACCAATTCTTGGCTGAAAATGATTGATAAGTGCTTCTCTGTGTGCTGTTCTGCTCTCTTTATCACCCAGGCTATTAATGATAAGCTTTAGCTTCTTCAATCCCATCTCTTTATAAAGTGACATCGCTAAAGCAATCACTTCCGCATCGATCGCAGGATCATCACTGCCAATTGCTTCTACTCCGAATTGAACGAATTGACGGTAGCGGCCAGCTTGTGGGCGCTCATATCTAAACATAGGACCCATATAATATAGCTTCACTGGCTGATTTGCATAACCAAACATTTTATGTTCAACAAATGAACGGACAGTGGATGCTGTACCTTCTGGACGCAATGTTAAGCTTCGTCCGCCGCGATCATCAAAAGTATACATTTCCTTTTGTACGATATCGGTTGTATCTCCTACACTCCGAAGAAATAAATCTGTTTGTTCAAAAATTGGGGTTCTAATTTCGTGATATTGGAATTTTCCACAAATCTCTCTTGCTTTCTTTTCAATGTATTGCCACTTTTCCACATCTCCAGGAAGGATATCCTGCGTGCCTCTTGGTAATCGGATTGACATAACATCATCCTCCTAATAAAAATTACTTTTACTAAACAAAAAAACTCTCATCCCCTGTATTTATAAAAAATACAAGGGACGAGAGTTTGAATTTCCCGTGGTACCACCCTAATTGAAGTCGCTAAAGTATGCGTTCTTCCTCTTTCACAGTTAACGCCTGTTAACGTTCTTCCCCTACTAAATAAACATTTTTCAGGGAGAAACCTAAGAAGTGTTCTTTCGTCAAATCATCATACGGAAATGCTTTCAGCCCATGACATTTCCTCTCTTGTTATGTGGGGTTCAACTACTTTTCTTCCTCATTGGTTCAAAGGTGCTGCAAACATTCACTCAGGCAGCAGATTAAAATTTCATTTTATCTATATAATCATACGGAGCATTGCTGGACATGTCAAGCCTTTCCTGAACACTTTAAGATCGAGATAATTTCTTTTTTAACTTTCTTACGTCTTGAGTGGATACACCGAATTCTGAGGCGAGCTCGATCATAGTAGATTGTTGCTCTGATTGAATAAAATCGTGAAAATCGATACCGAATAGTTTATTTTCTCCTGCTTGTACATTCATTCCTTTTTCACCAAATCTCATCTTTTAATCACCCTTCCGCTCATATGTTTATCTCCATTTATTATTTCCATAACCTGTCTGATTTATTTTGTATTTTACAAGCTGTTTACAATTTATATTCAATGGCCGATATTAGAAGGGGATTGCTTTTGAAAGATCGAATGACATACATAGGGTCACGAAACTTTTCACCAGGCTTGACTAGCTGTGAGTTTTTTGCTTTTCTTGTATGGTGATAAATGAGAGAGGAGGAACATATTTGGTAAGAAGGAAGAATTTCATGATGCTTGTCTGCCTCATCCTTCTGGCCGGCATCGTTTTCCCCCAGCCGAAAGCGATTGCTGAAGGGAAAAATGTAAAAATAGCTACTGATATTTTAAATGTGCGGACTGGCCCCGGGCTGAGTTATCCTGTCTTAGGAATAGCAGAGAAGGGTGAGCAGTTTACAATGCTTTCCCAGCAAGATGAATGGATTGAAATTGATTTTGGTTCTAAGGGAAAAGGATGGGTCGCTGATTGGCTTGTTGTGCTTGATAGCCCGCAGTCAGCATCCGCCCCAACAAAGACTGAGCAAGAAACAGTCAGCAACTCACAAGCTACCGTAAACACGGATGGTTTAAGAGTCCGAGGAGGCCCAGCGACTGACAAAAAAGTACTAGGCCTAATAGGAAAAGGGGAATATCGCCTCGTCTCACAACAGGGTGACTGGGTCGAGCTCGAAACCGTATATGGAAATGGTTGGGTAGCAAAGGAATTTGTTGATTTTTCAAGATCAACACAAAAAAGTGAGAAACACAAGTCTTCTGCAAAAACAAAAACAGGGACAATCATTGGTGATGCGTTAAATGTACGAAGCGAACCATCTCAAGCGAACAATATCATTGGAAAATTAACCAATGGAGAAACCGTTGAAATACTCTCTCAGCAAAATGACTGGACAGAGATTTCATATGCTGGTTCCTCTGCATGGATCAGCAGTCAATATGTACGTGCGCACTCCAATGACCAGACTGATGAAAATCAACAAACGACAAAACAAACTGCTGGACAAAGCGGCAAGGTGACAGCTGGCTCTTTAACAGTGAGAGAATCCCCTTCATTAAACGGCAAGAACATCGGAACTGTTTCACATGGCCAAACGTTCGCAATTAGTGAAGAAGAAAATAATTGGTTTAAAATTGAATACAAGCCTGGTGTATTTGGATGGGTTGCTGGCTGGTATATAGAAAAGTCCGGTGAAGGCAATACTCAACAAACAGAAGCAAAAAGCCTCAATGGTGGAAACGTCACTATCTTGCAAAACGGTTCTAATATTAGAAAAAAGGCAAGCACCCAATCTGATGTTTTACAACTAGCCAATCAAGGTGATGTATTTGAAGTTATCAGCCTGCAAAATGATTGGTATGAAGTAAAGCTAGCAGGCGGTGCCAGCGGGTTTATCGCTGGGTGGATTGTTTCAGCAGATGGTTCGGTTCCTAAAGTGGAGAACCCTGGAGGCAGTTTACAATTGGGAAACAAAACAATTGTCATTGATCCAGGACATGGTGGGAGAGATAATGGAACAACTGGTGCCTCAGGTACATTAGAAAAAACGTTAAACATGAGAACGGCAGAAATATTATCCGGGAAACTAAAAGCTGCTGGGGCAAATGTAGTACTTACAAGACAACAAGATACTTATATCCCGTTGCAATCAAGAGTAAGTACGTCTCATATGCATAACGCAGATGCATTTATTAGCATCCATTATGATAGTATTGAAGACCGAAGCATCCGCGGCATGACAACGTATTACCATCACTCTTATCAACAAGAGCTAGCAGCAGATGTACACACTGCCGCTAGCGCGAAAGTAAACATACCAGATCGCGGGTATAGACAAGGCGATTATTTTGTCATCAGAGAAAACAATCGGAAAGCAATTTTGCTTGAGCTTGGTTATTTAAGTAACCCGACTGAAGAAATGCTCGTGTCATCTGCTCAATACCAAGAGGCAGTTGCAACTGGTATCTTTCAAGGCTTAGCTAAGCATTTTAGTAATTAATGAAGGAGAGTATGGTCACATGGGCCTGCTCTTCTTTTATTAAAATATACTTCTTTTGAAAAAAGTCTAAAACATAAAAATAAGGTATTTAGATTTCTGGTTAATTTATGCGCAAAAAAGCTGAGACAAAAAGGTTCCCCCTTGGTCTCAGCTTTTCTTTTATTTACTTTCAATCACCAATGTAACAGGTCCATCATTTGTTAATTGCACGTCCATCATTGCACCAAATACACCTGTTTCTACCTTGATACCTTTTTCACATAAGAGCTTATTGAAATGCTCGTATATCTGAACAGCTTGTTCAGGTCGAGCTGCTTTCATAAAATTGGGACGCCTTCCCTTGCGGCAATCACCGTATAATGTAAATTGGGAAACAGAGAGAATTTCTCCGCAGGTATCTAATAAGGAACGGTTCATTTTCCCTTCCTCATCATCAAACACGCGCAGATTTGCAATTTTATCAGCTAAAAAAGCAGCATCCTCGTTTGTATCTTCATGAGTAACACCGATAAGCAAGACAAACCCTTTTGAAATTCGCCCAACACAACTGCCTTCGACGATTACGCTTGCTTCCTTGCTCCGTTGAACTACGACTTTCATTACCACTAACTCCTTAGTTCATAATTCTCCTCACGGCATAAACATCTGGAATTTGCTTAATACGGTCGACGACTTTCTGCAGGTGGTTTACATTTTGGATTGATATCGACATATTTATGGATGCCGCTTTGTTTTTGTCCGATCGCCCAGTCACTGCAGATAAATTTGTTTTAGCCTCGTTAACCGCTTGCAAAACCTCATTTAGCAAGCCGCGGCGATCATATCCAGTAATTTCGATTTCGACATTATATTCTTTCTGATCATTTAGTGCCGTTTCCCATTCAACTGGGATGAGTCTTGCTTTAGCATCATGGGTATTGATATTCGTACAGTCCGCTCTGTGAACCGACACACCTCTGCCCTTTGTAATAAAACCGACAATCTCATCACCCGGCACCGGGTTGCAGCAACGGGAAAGACGAATGAGAAGATTATCAATACCAGAAACTCTCACACCTGACTCTCGTTTTTTTGCTTGAGGCAGCTGCTTAAGCTCTGATACGGCATTCGATATATCAGTACTTTGTTCCAAGTCACGCTGCTTGCGCAATTTTTCGGTTAATCGATTAGCTACTTGAAGTGCAGTTATACCGTTATAACCAACAGAAGCATATAAATCCTCATCTGTGGAAAAATTGTATTTTTCTGATACTCGTTTTAAGTTTTCAGTAGTGAGGATATCCTTCAGATCAAAATCCATATTGCGGATTTCCTTTTCAACAAGCTCACGGCCTTTTTCAACGTTGTCTTCTTTACGCTGCTTCTTGAAAAACTGTCTTATTTTGTTTTTTGCTTGTGAAGATTGAGCAAGCTTTAACCAGTCCTGACTTGGACCATAGGAATGCTTCGATGTTAAAATCTCAATAATATCACCTGTCTGCAGCTGATAATCGAGCGTTACCATCTTGCCATTGACCTTCGCACCAATGGTTTTACTCCCAATTTCAGAATGAATGCGATAGGCAAAATCAATCGGCACAGATCCTGCAGGCAATTCAATTACATCACCTTTCGGCGTAAAGACAAACACCATATCTGAAAACAGGTCCATCTTCAACGATTCCATGAATTCTTCAGCATTAATCGCATCATCCTGGAAGTCCAGAATTTCACTAAACCATTTAAGCTTTTCTTCAAAGGAAGAGTGCTCGCTTACTTTTTTGCCTTCTTTATAAGCCCAGTGAGCAGCGATACCGAATTCAGCAATTCTATGCATATCAACCGTTCGAATCTGAACCTCCAAAGGATCACCTTTCGGCCCGATAACTGTTGTATGCAATGATTGATACATGTTCTGTTTAGGCATGGCAATATAGTCTTTGAATCTTCCTGGCATCGGCTTCCAGTACGTGTGGATAATCCCAAGAACGGCATAGCAATCTTTAATGCTGTTTACAACTATCCTTACTGCAAGCAGATCATATATCTCGTTAAATTGTTTGTTTTGCAGCGCCATTTTCCGATAGATGCTGTAAATATGCTTCGGCCGTCCTGATATTTCTGATTTAATAGAAACATCCCCAAGCTTTTCACGCATTACACTGATGACTTCATCAAGATATTGTTCACGCTCTGCTCTTTTTTTCTTCATCAGATTGACTATTCGGTAATATTGCTGTGGATTTAAATATCTTAAAGCTGTATCTTCCAGCTCCCACTTAACCTTCGAAATACCTAATCGATGGGCAAGAGGCGCAAAAATTTCAAGTGTTTCATTAGAAATGCGGCGTTGTTTTTCCGCAGGCAAATGCTTTAATGTCCGCATATTGTGAAGTCTGTCAGCAAGCTTGATTAATATGACGCGAATATCCTGCGCCATTGCAACAAACATTTTCCGATGATTCTCGGCCTGCTGTTCTTCTTGTGATTTATATTTAATTTTTCCAAGCTTAGTTACACCGTCGACAAGCATCGCCACTTCTTCACTGAAGCTTTCCTCAATATCTTTAAGCGTCGCCTCAGTGTCTTCAACAACATCATGTAGAAAACCAGCTGCCACAGTGGACGGATCCATCTCTAAATCCGCTAAGATACCAGCAACTTGGATTGGATGGATGATATAAGGTTCACCTGATTTACGATATTGATCACGATGCGCATGCTTTGCAAATTCATAAGCCTTCTTCACAAATTGTGCATGCTCTTCGTTTAAGTATTCTCTTGTCCTGTCGATGACTTGTTCGGCGGTCAAAACCTGATCGTTCGCCATGGAATCACCTTTATCCCAAAGTATTTTATCTAGATTTTCCGTTTTCGGTTTAAAATAAACTGCAATAGAATAGTCGCTCATTTTCTATTATAAAGAGTTAAAATTTAAATGATTGTTACTATTATCGAAAAAAAATGAAGAGATGTAAAGGGATTGTCTTTTATTTTTGAGAAAAAAATAAAAAAATGTCGAAGTTTGTAATTAAATTTTCCTTTGTTTACAGATCCAGCCAATCTTTCGCCTATAAATGGCTATATATAATAAAAAGAGCGCCAAAATAAGCGCTCATCATAGAAAGTTAAAATTTCATTAATGTAAGGACATCATATTTATCAAGCTTATCATGTCCGCCTAAATAGCTCAACTCAATTAAGAAGGCAATTCCAGCAACTACTCCACCAAGCTCTTCTACTAACTTAATTGTTGCGTCGATTGTCCCGCCAGTTGCAAGAAGATCATCTGTAATCAATACTCTTTGACCCGGTTTAATCGCATCTTTATGGATAGTCAAAACATCTTTGCCATATTCCAATCCATAATCCACTTTAACCGTTTCTCTTGGCAGCTTTCCATCTTTACGAACAGGTGCAAAACCTACCCCTAAAGAATAAGCTACTGGGCAACCGATAATAAAGCCACGTGCTTCAGGTCCGACCACAAGATCAATTTCTCTATCGCGTGCATAATCTACGATTTGATCTGTTGCATATTTATATGCTTCGCCATTATCCATTAAAGTTGTAATATCTTTAAATTTAATCCCTGGCTTTGGCCAGTCCTCAACGATCGTGACAAATTGTTTCAAGTCCATTCTTCTTCCATTGCCTCCTCAATTTCCACAGCCATATGCAGCACTTCATCAAACCAGCCTTTTAATTGACTGGAGGAAGAGTAAAGCAAATCATTTTCAAGAGCCATCTGCTCCTGTTTGTATCGATAGGTCTGTGAATCCGATAAATCTCTTTTACTTACAGTTTTATTGAGAGAAATCATCCCATTCTCTATTTTAACAAAATCTAGCTCAAAAAACACTTTTGACATAAATTCTATGGCATCAATACTCCAGCCTTTAAATTTCGCAATGTCATTGATTCGCATTTTTAACTCGAAAGGTCCTTTTTTGGCGATGAGTGCATAATACCACTTGAAATGATCCCTCGTTGGCATCATGCTGAAATATGCACTATCTTCTTTATAAAGATGCGCATAAATTCTCGCAGGTATTTTACCGCTAAAAAGTGATACAAGCAAATCTTTAGAATAAGGCAAGTCACCTAATATGACGTGCGAACCGTCCATATCCAGCTTTTCTGCATCGGAAGCTGTTTTTATTATGAACAAGTTATCAGCTGCATATGGGGAGAATTTCTGAACATTATCTTCGTTAAATACAATCCACATATTCTTTTCCACAGGCAAAGCGCCATTTAACTTTTCTATCTGCTTTACGCCTCTTATATCGAAAAGCTGCCAGTCAGATATCGCAACATCTTGCAGAAATATCTGAGGCTTCCTTATATTATTCCATTCATTTATCGATAGTTCACCTATAATAGAAACTTTTGCTTCAGCAGAGATATGATCATATAAATGGCCGAAACCAAACCCAATACCATCTAATGTAGCCCCATCATTTTCAACGGTCAGCTTTAAATGTGTTTGATTGCTGCCAATTTTTCTCATGGATGAAACCATCGCTTCGTTAATCAGCATCCTCGGCTTTGGATTTTCCACGCCAAATGGCGCAAGCTTCTGCATCTCCTGAATCGTCGGCAAGTCTGCCTGCTTCACATCAATTTCTCCATCCAGCGTTGTCACCGGTATAAAGTCTTCTTCCGTTAGCAGCTCATTGGCTTGTTTTTTCAGACGATCTCTTAGCTCGTCAACATCTGACAACTGTAAAGTCATTCCGGCTGCCATAGGATGACCGCCAAAATGAGGTAAAATATCCCTGCATTCTGATAAATTCTTAAACAAGTCAAAAGCAGCGATACTTCGTGCTGATCCTTTAGCTTGATTTTTATCACTGTCAAAACTCAGGACAATTGCAGGTCGATAAAATTTCTCTACTAACCTAGAAGCGACAATTCCGATAACCCCTGGATTCCAGCCCTCTTTACCAATAACAATTACCGGGTTCTCCTCGACTGGATAACGCTCTTCTACTTCCCTTATGGCATCGTCAGCTAATTCGGCCACAATCGCTTGTCTTTCTTTATTCATTCTATCAATCTCTTCTGCCAGGCCAGTTGCTTCATTAGCATCCGTTGCCATTAAGAGCTCAACAGCCGGTTCTGCACTATCTAAACGACCTGCTGCATTTAAACGAGGTCCAATCATGAACCCTATCGTTTCCTCGTCGACTGCAGATTTCTCTACACTCGCCAGCTTGAATAGGGCGTTTAAACCATGGTTGTCAGTTACTTGAAGCCTCTTGATCCCTTGCTTCACAATCAACCGATTTTCACCTTTTAACGGAACAAGATCCGCTACTGTACCAATGGCGGCGATTTCAAGAAGATGTTCTGGCAGCTGCCCATAAAGTGCATGAGCCAATTTAAAGGCCACGCCTACTCCCGCCAAATCGCGAAAAGGGTATGCACTGTCCAATAATTTTGGATGTATAATCGCAAAGGCATCTGGCAAAACAGGACCAGGCTCATGGTGATCAGTTATAATCAAATCCAGTCCAAGCTCTTTGGCGGCCGCAGCCTCATCTACAGCTGCAATACCAGTATCCACGGTTATGATTAGGCTGACGCCGATGTCAGCAGCATATTGGAAGGCTGGAATATTTGGGCCGTACCCTTCAGTGAAGCGATTAGGAATGTAAAATTGAACCTCTGCTCCCATATCCTGCAGTGTTCTCATCATTACAGTTGTGCTTGTTACACCATCTGCATCATAATCTCCAAAAATCAGAATAAGTTCGTTATCTTTAATCGCCTTTTTAATCCTATTGACTGCGACATCCATATCCTTTAATAAAAAGGGATCATGGAATTGCTGTTCTTTATCCAATAAAAAATACCGTGCTGATTCAACGGTATCCATTCCGCGATTAATAAGTAACGTCGCCAGAACTGGCGAGATCTTTAGCGTATCAGCTATATCTTTTACCTTGTTTTCATCGGATTGCCGAACAATCCACCGCGTTTTCGAATGTAACATACGTTCACCCCTCAGCCATTTCATTATACAAGAGGGAATCCCCCGTTTCAATCATTTATAGAAAAGCGGAGGTGGCTAGCCTTAGGCGCGGCTAGCTTATTGGCAAGATTGGCCAAATGACATTCGTTATATTTGTGGTTTGATGATTGTTCTAATTACTTAATTAGGACAAGTTATCTCGCTTTTTCTTAAAAAATCATGTTCTAATCACTCGGTTAGAACACAAAATCCCGCTTTTTCTTAAAAATCATGTTCTAATCACTCGGTTAGAACACAAAATCTCGCTTTTTCTTAAAAATCATGTTCTAATCACTCGATTAGAACACAAAATCCCGCTTTTTCTTAAAAATCATGTTCTAATCACTCGATTAGAACACAAAATCTCACTTTTTCTTAAAAATCATATTCTAATCACTCGGTTAGAACACAAAATCTCGCTTTTTCTTAAAAATCATGTTCTAATCACTCGATTAGCAGGATACGAAGTTCCTTCTTTAGAATCAATACTCAGGACTTAAAAACAAACAGAAGCAAGGAGGCACTAATCACCTCTTTGCTTCTGTCTCTTCCCATTGCAGTTATCCAACTTTTGTTATACCTTCAACTGCTTTTTCGGTTCTTTAGCCGGTTTCCCTTCTTTTTTTCCATCATTGGTTTCAGACGCTTCATGTTTGAATTGATGTAATTCTTTTTTTAATCCGTTCACCTGCTTCTGGAGATTAAATACACGAACAATGCCAACAGAACCGATGATTAATCCACCCATTAGTACAGACCCTAGAATAACTAAGATAAGAGGCCAATTGCTTTGTCCAAATAAGTAGTTCACAGTGACGGGATCTACGTTAATGACTGCAAAAATTGCTACAATTAATGTAAATACGATACCTAATAATATTACCCACTGGTTTTTCATACAGAATGTCCCCCTTTATTTGCAGTATTATTTTTCCCTATTCTTTATCACCCTTGAGCCTAAGCAATCTAATCTTTTACCTGTAAGGATTAATATGGACAAACACATTTTGCACATTGTTAAACTGCAATAATCGATTCTTTACCTCCTTCCCTACCTTATGACCTTCTTCAACAGTCATGGAAGGGTCTACAGATATTTTTAAATCGATAATCAAATAATGACCATGCTCTCTTGCGTGCAGCTCATCTAATCTTTTAACATCCTTCACAGTTGATACAGCTTCCTTGAACTCAAGCGTATCTTCTTCATGAAGGACATGATCAAGCGTGTTGTGTATAGAATCTTTTCCGAGCTTCCAAGCCATTCCTAAAATCATTAGTGCGACAAAAAAACCAGCTACGGGGTCAGCATATTCCAGCCAGCCAATTCCAAGCATACCGCCGATTACAGCACTTGCAATTCCCACTAGTGCAGCAATGGAAGAGTATACATCAGATCTATGCTCATATGCGTTAACAATTAAAGCCTCACTCTTTAATTTCTTTCCCAATTTGAACTTATATCTAAACATCGCTTCTTTGATAACGATGGATATAACAACAGCTACGATTGCGATTGTTTTTGGCGCCTCAATTGGTTCAAACAAAGATTTAAAGGATGAGATGCCAATTTCAATTCCAACAATAAATAGAAGAACAGCTACGATAATGGCTGCGATTAATTCCGCCTTCCCATGACCGTACGGATGGTCCCTGTCAGGCGGCTGCTTCGCTGCTCTTAAACCTATGTAGACGGCAAAAGATCCTGCAACATCTGAAGCCGAATGCACGGCATCTGCGATTAATGCCTTACTCCCGGAATACACTCCTATCCACCATTTAAAAATTGCAAGGAGGATATTCCCAACAATTCCGACCATCGCGGCAAATTCCGCTTGCTTAAAACGTGTTTCCTTATTCAAAATAGAACGCCCTTTCTCCCTAATACTTATATTTAGTTTATCCTAAACCAGCAGTGTATTAATCATCGATCCTACACAATCATTTAGGGAGAATAAGAAAACATTCTTTTAAAAAATAATAAAAACCCCTGGTCGATTGACCAGGGGGATGACTCGCTATTTATACTTGAGGCTCATCACTTGATTTCTTTTTCTCTTTATAAGTAATAAGCACACCTTTTTTCTTCAATTCTTGCCCTTTCCATGTTAACCACATCTGAGCAGCTAGGAAAATGGATGAATAGGTTCCGGCTATCAGGCCTACTAATAAAGCAATATTGAAGTTTCTGATCGACTCACTACCAAAGATTAACAAACCAAGCACAGCAAGTAAAACCGTTATGATGGTATTTAATGACCGCCCTAATGTTTGACGCAAGCTTTGATTCGCAATCTGCGCCAATTCTTCAAACGTTTTGATTTTCTTCTTTTTCACCATATTTTCGCGCATTCTATCAAAGGTAACGATTGTATCATTGATGGAATACCCAATGATCGTCAGCACAGCCGCAATAAATGTAAGATCGGCTTCGAGCCTTGTGATACTGAAAAACACGATGATAAAAAATGCGTCATGCAGCAAGGCTAGAATCGCAGCCATTGCCATTCTCCATTCAAAACGAATGGTCACATACAGGACAATACCTACGGAGGCAATCGCTAAGGCTTTGAGTGCATTTTTAGCAATTTCCTTACCGACTGTTGGTGAAACCGTACTTACATTAGGTTTTGCACCATATTCTTCCTCCATCTGCATTTGCAGTGCTGAAATTTCTTCCTTAGACAAGACATCTTTGACTCTCGCTACACCAATTTCATTATTATTACCAGAAATCACAATATCATCTGTTTCAATCCCAGCAGTAGCAAGTGATTTTTTAAACTCATTTGTCGAAATTGATTGATCGGACAATTGTTCAATTCGTGTTCCTTCTGAAAAGTCGATGCTCAAATTCAATCCAAACACGCTCAGCACAATGGTCCCAGCTATAATTAAAGCACCCGAAATAGCAAAATACTTCTTGCGATGCTTTACAAAATCAAATCGATCAAACCTAGTCGTTAAATCCACAGTCTCAACATTTTCGGCAATATTGTGGATCACACTTTTCTTCACGCCAAACCAGCCTGGAAGCTTGTTTAATGCATTGCTGTTTACGCATAGACCAAGCAATAGCCTTGTACCATAAACGGCTGTGATAAAGCTCATAAGGATACTTAAAATTAAAGTAGTCGCAAAACCTTTAACTGAGCTTGTACCATAAATAAACAATACACCTGCTGCTAGTAAGGTTGTAATATTGGCATCAAAGATGGTGGATAATGAATTTTTACTGCCGGCTTTAAAGGCAGCTTTAATCGATCGGCCAACTCTGATTTCATCCTTTATTCGTTCGTACGTAATGATATTGGCATCCACGGCCATACCCACACCGAGAATCAATGCTGCTACGCCCGGGAGCGTCAAAACGGCATTCATTAAGTTAAATACTAATAGTGTAAGGAATAAATAGATCGTCAACGTAATAACCGCAATGATACCAGGCAAACGGTAATAGCCTATCATAAACAAGAAGATGGCAATAACACCTATTACTCCACCAATAATCGTTTTTTCTAAAGCGGTTTCACCAAATTGTGCTCCTACCGAGGTAGAATAGACCTCATTTAATTGCACAGGAAGTGATCCAGCAGACAAGAGGTCTGATAATGTTTTTGCTTCTTCAAGTGTAAAACTACCTACAATAGAAACAGAATCTTGATTGAATACTTGGCTTACTCTTGGAGCTGACAAGTATTTCGGATCTTCTTTGGCCATTTCTGCTTTAAATGAGTCGACGCCCTCTTCAAAATCAAGCCAGATCACTAATAAATTATTAGGCTCACCCATATTAAGGATTTGCTGAGAGACTTCTCTGAATTTAGTTGCATCGTTCAGCTTGATTGATACACTAGGCTGTCCATTTTCATCGAAGGTTTGACTTGCTCCCCCTTCAACAAGATCCGTACCGTCCATCAATACTTTGTCATTCACATCACGGAAGGATAAGTTCGCTTCTGTAGACAGCATTTCACGGGCTTGATCCTGGTCAGTTATCCCAGCCAATTGCACCCGTATTCGATTGTCCCCTTCGATTTGAATATTCGGTTCACTTACCCCAAGCACATTGATCCGCCTATCCAAAGATTGTGCTGTAGCCGTTAAGGCTGCCTGGTCGATTTTGGGACCGCCTTCTTTAGCAGGTTCAACATCGTATAATACCTCAAAACCCCCCTGCAAATCTAAACCAAGCTTGGTGTTTCCTAAAATGTCTTTCGTTGTAACCCCCATCAAACTTCCAAATAAAATGATGATAATGAAAAATGACAGGATACGGCTCCGCTTTACCATTATGTATAAATCCTCCTTAAAAAACTGAATGCGGAAGGGCCTTGCTCAGCCCCGACAAGCATAAGACGCGTAAGAAATGAAGGTTGTTCTTCACCTTCAATTCTTACGTGACTTATGACCTCGAGGGGCTAGGCCCTGCAGCTGGACAAACTGAATGCGGAAGGGCCTTGCTCAGCCCCGACAAGCATAAGGCGCGTAAGAAATGAAGGTTGTTCTTTACCTTCAATTCTTATGTGACTTATGACCTCGAGGGGCTAGGCCCTGCAGCTGGACAAACTGAATGCGGAAGGGCCTTGCTCAGCCCCGACAAGCATAAGACGCGTAAGAAATGAAGGTTGTTCTTCACCTTCAATTCTTATGTGACTTATGACCTCGAGGGGCTAGGCCCTGCAGCTGGACAAACTGAATGCGGAGGTGGATTGCCCAATCCGAAAAAACATAAGACACTCAGGAAAGAAAGCGGTTCGCACTTTCAATTCCTGCGTGGTTTATGATATCGAGGGATCTGCCACCACAGCTGGATTAATCTATGCTTTCTTCGAAATGTATGTAGCAATAACATCATTATGAAACAAGAGGAAGAGACTGTCAATTTCTTTAAAAAGGTGATTGTTAAAATCATCCACATTTATTTTCGACAATCCACCCAAACAACCTATGACATATATATCATTTCAGTAGTTCTCTCATCTCATCTTCATTATCAAGTGAAAACTCCTTATCCCTATAGACTTCCATGGTTGAGAAGTTGATAAACTCTCCCACCTTAATCGCCAATACCTCATCGACTATTTCGAATAATCTGATATCAGATTTAGGATTGCGCCATTTTTTTTTCACTAAAAAAGACCATATTTCATTTCCATTTACTTTTTCATAACCGAGCAGCTTAAATTCATCCAATTTAACTTGTATTGCCGGTTCTACATCCTCTTGGAATATATCATACGCGTGCATTCTTGCCACTTTTTACACCCCTCTAGTTCGTAACATTCAATGCTTATTCATAAACAAGTTAGTAAGAAAATCATTTAAGCTTGTCATGCTTTGTCCATGCCCTTGCATATATTTTTATTGTATATGATTACTCCTATTTTGAGAAGGCAGGGAATCAGATGTCAAAATTTATACAAGGAACCATTATCTTATTAGCAGCAGGACTCGTAACGAGAGTACTCGGATTTATAAATCGTATTGTCATTGCCAGATTTATCGGCGCAGAAGGTGTCGGCCTCTATATGATGGCCTTTCCTACATTTATACTCGTTGTTACAATTACTCAATTTGGCTTGCCCGTGGCGATAGCTAAAAATGTAGCAGAGGCGGAAGCTAGAGGAGATACGGCAAAAACAAAAAAAATACTTATTGTTTCACTTGCAATCACATTAATACTATCGCTCATCTTTACACCTGCGTTATTATTGCTTGCGCCCTTTCTATCAGAGAAATTATTAACAGACCCAAGAACATTACTACCACTTTTAGCCATCGCACCGGTCGTACCTATTATCGCTGTTTCATCCGTCATTAGAGGTTATTTCCAAGGAAAGCAAAACATGAAGCCAGCAGCCTATTCCCAGCTGTTAGAACAAGTGGTGAGAATAACATTGATTGCCGCACTAACAAAGGCATTTCTCCCATATGGGATAGAGTACGCGGCAGCAGGCGCCATGCTTGCAGCTGTGGCGGGCGAACTTGTGTCACTAGTCTATTTACTAACATCCTTTAAACTTAAGAAAAAATTTCGTGTAAGAAAACATTTTTTCAAATATGTGCATGAAGGGAAATCAACATTCAAGCAATTAATGAATGTAGCCTTACCGACAACAGGAAGCAGAATGATTGGTTCCATTGCTTGGTTTTTTGAACCGATTGTGGTCGCACATAGCCTGGCGATAGCTGGCGTAGCTACAGTAGTAGCGACTCAAGGCTACGGGGCATTAACTGGATTTGCAATGCCGTTGTTAATGTTACCTTCTTTTATCACCATTGCCCTGTCCACATCACTTGTGCCAGCAATCAGTGAAGCAAAATCAAAGAACAATTTGCGCCTCATTGAATATCGCATACAACAAGCATTGCGATTCTCATTTATTACAGGCGGTCTAGCTGTGGTCGTCATTTATGTACTATCTGACCAATTAATGTTGGCAATGTATGGTTCAACAACCGGAACTGAGTTTATTAAGTTGATGGCACCATTCTTTTTATTTTATTATTTCCAGAGCCCACTACAAGCGGCTTTACAAGCAATGGATCTGGCTAGAGCGGCAATGATTAATAGCTTGATCGGCGCCGTTGTAAAAACTGCAGTGATTTTTCTTCTTGCAAGCCAGCCTTCCTTTGGGATTACCGGGGTAGCCATTGGCATTCTTGTCGGCTTTGTCTTAGTCACGCTTTTACACTTTGCAACCATACTGAAGGCGATCTCTTTTACATTCCACATGCGTGAGTATATTAAAATCTTTGTTATCATGCTTGCGACAGGCTATGGCGGCCATTGGATTATGAATAACCTTTTTAATTCACTATCCTTGATTACATCGATTCTTTTGGTCGCTTCCATTCTCTCTATTACCTATGCAGGACTGGTTCTGATACTAGGAATTGTTAGAAAAAATGATTTAATTGCCATTCCTTGGATTGGAAAAGCATTATCAAAGTTTGCATTTAAATAATGTAAAAAGGGGATTATGCTGCAAATAATTCATTATTTACAGCATGCCCCCCCTTATTTTACTTAATATGTAACTTCTCTAGATTTGGCAATCATTTAAAAATTTGCTAGGAAACCCAATCTCGTACCTGCCGCTATTTTTCATCTTTTATATCTATATAAAATTGTTGATTCTCAAAGCTGCAGAATGATATTTTTTCTATCCTAGTGTAGCCTCTTTTGCGCAACTCTTCTCGTAGCCAGACTTCATTCTTACTTATTACAGTTAAATTTTCATGTTGTATGTTTCCATCCATGATTAAAGGAACTGTTATTTCAGTAGGTTCATTCTCTCCTGGTGTCTTTTCAAAAACTGAAAGACTGCCCGATGATTCGAGTATGGCATATTCGACATCAGAAATACGAGCAATATTTTTTTCCCTTAATTGCAGAAGCAAATCATCAAAATTATATCTTTGCTTTTTCATTGCATTTTCATCAATTTTACCTTTATTAATGATGATGGTCGGACTGCCATCTATAACGTCTCTTAACTTTTTACTCTTCAAAGACCAAAAAGCCAGAATGATTTGGACAATCATTAAGATGAGCATGGGGAGTACTGATCGAAACAAACTTTCTTCTGATTTTTCAATGGCTACAACCGCTAACTCTGCAATCATAATCGAAATGACAAGATCTAAAATGCTGAGCTCCCCTATTTCTCTTTTTCCCATAATTCGATAAATACTTATTATAAGTCCATATAAAAATAAAGTCCGAAAAATAACAATCAAATACTCTTCCATTTTACATACCCTCCTTTTAGCATTCATTCTTATGGTGTACATGCTACAAAAAAATATGAGCACAAACATTTAGCTAAAAATCAGATTCTATTTTCGTTTTGTCTGAATATGCTTGTACTAGGGGAAATGGGCATTTTCGCCTCATTATATTCCATAAAGTTATTGAAGGGAGAGGATTAATATAGAAGAGTCAAAGGCTTTAGGAACATCCATTTTGTATGGAATTATTACCATCTTTGCATTTGCTATTGTGAGTAGTTTTATATTTGCATTGATTCTCAGGTTCACATCACTTCAAGAAGCTTCTTTACAATATGTCATTACAGGTATATCCTTTATTGCAATTTTTACTGGCGGTTTCATTTCAGGAGGGAAAGGAAAGCAAAAAGGCTGGATGCTCGGAGGTCTAACTGGGCTATTGTATGTAGTTGTTAT
The DNA here is from genome assembly GCF_030813235.1 of Cytobacillus purgationiresistens. Lineage (GTDB taxonomy): Bacteria > Bacillota > Bacilli > Bacillales > Cytobacillaceae > Cytobacillus > Cytobacillus purgationiresistens. The sequence goes on from NZ_JAUSUB010000006.1 coordinate 21,437, forward strand.
CTTCCTATTCCAATACCTAGGGTTTGATAAACTATTTTCAATTGATCAGCTCGTCTATTTTGTATGCTATATTCTCATTGCCATGATGGGCGGGATTCTTGGTGTCAACATGAATTCGAAGTCCAGAACGACCTAATTGGTTGAGAGCGCCTAAATAGAGGGGCTCTTTCTTCGTATAGGAGTATTATTTTGCATACAGAATAAAAAAACTGCCTCAAATTTGTCATATTCCCATGACTACTTGAGACAGTTTTTTTTCTTACTTTGAAAGTAAATCGCCAGCTGATGATTCCGTTACTTCACGGACTGCTTGACGGTCGTATGTAAGACGGCTTCCATCGCCACATTTGATGACGATTTTATCTTCATCGATGGCATCTACAAAACCATGAAGCCCACCGATTGTAACTACTTTATCGCCTTTTTTCAGATCAGTCTGCATTTGCGTAACCGCTTTTTGACGCTTCTGCTGTGGTCTGATTAAAAGAAAATAAAATAGAACAAACATCAAGAGTAAAGGTGCTATTGTTGCTAACATATCCATATATTTTTCCCCTCCTTTCAAATATTAGAAGTTTTTAGCGTTCGGTTTGTTAAATCCATACCGTTCGAAAAATTCCTCTCTAAAGTCTCCAAGGCGATCTTCTCTGATTGCTTGTCTGACCTGTTCCATTAATTTTAACAGAAAATAAAGGTTATGATAAGTTGTTAGCCTTATTCCGAATGTTTCGTCACATTTTACTAAGTGCCTAATATACGCTCTGCTGTAATTCCGGCATGTATGGCAATCACAGTTCTCATCAATTGGTCCAAAATCACGGGCATATTTGGCATTCTTCACTACTAAACGGCCATTGCTTGTCATCAATGTTCCATTGCGGGCAATTCTCGTTGGCAGGACGCAGTCAAACATGTCCACACCACGGATAGCACCATCGATTAATGAATCTGGTGAGCCAACACCCATTAGGTACCTCGGTTTGCTTGAGGGCAGTAGCGGTGTTGTTTCTTCCAGTACACGGTTCATGATATCTTTAGGTTCACCTACAGATAAACCGCCGATCGCATAGCCAGGAAAATCAAGAGATACTAAATCTTTCGCACTTTGTTTTCTTAGCTCGCTGTATTCTCCCCCTTGAACGATTCCAAACAATCCCTGATCCTGCGGACGCTGATGTGCGTTAAGACATCTTTCCGCCCAACGTGACGTTCTTTCAACAGACTGCTTCATATAATCATAAGTAGCAGGGAATGGCGGGCACTCATCAAAGGCCATCATAATATCCGAACCAAGGGAATTTTGAATGTGCATCGCTTTTTCTGGAGACAAAAATAATTTATCCCCATTTAAATGATTGCGGAAATGAACCCCTTCTTCTTCTATTTTACGGAAATCACTTAAACTAAATACTTGAAATCCGCCTGAATCCGTTAAAATCGAACGATCCCAATTCATGAAAGAGTGCAATCCACCGGCTTCTTCGACAATTTCATGTCCTGGCCGAAGCCATAGGTGATACGTATTGCTTAATATAATGCCTGCGCCCATTTCAACTAATTCTTCAGGTGACATTGTTTTTACAGTGGCTAAAGTTCCAACAGGCATAAACACAGGAGTTTCAAATGAACCATGTGGCGTATGGACTTTTCCCAATCTTGCACCTGTTTGTTTACATGTTTTAATTAATTCATAACGAATAGCTGTCAATTTAATTGTTCTCCTTCCAAAATTCTGCCAATCTAAATGATCAGCATAGCATCTCCAAAGCTGAAGAAACGATATCTTTCTTCCACAGCTGTATTATATGCACGTAGTACATGTTCTCTCCCTGCAAGTGCACTAATTAGCATGATTAAGGTTGATTTCGGCAAATGGAAATTAGTAACCATTCCATCGATAGCTTTAAATTCATATCCGGGATAGATAAAAATGTCCGTCCAGCCGCTTGCTTCCTTGAATAGACCGTCATTTTCAGAGCCAATCGTTTCTAAGGTTCTGGTAGAGGTTGTCCCCACACTAATAATTTTTCCACCCCGAGAACGAATGTCATTCAATGTCTTCGCTGTTTCAGCTGTCATATGATAAAATTCTGCATGCATGTCATGTTGCGTTATTTCATCTACACTGACCGGCCTGAAAGTCCCTAACCCAACATGGAGTGTAATGAACGCAATCTCCACACCCATTTCTCTAATTTCAGCAAGTAGCTCTTCTGTAAAATGCAGTCCTGCTGTGGGCGCAGCTGCCGATCCATTTTCACGGGCATAGACGGTTTGGTAGCGATCACGGTCTTCCAGCTGTTCCTTGATATATGGAGGTAAGGGCATCTCACCTAATTGATCTAAAACCTCATAGAAGATTCCTTCATAATGAAAATCAAGGATTCGACCGCCATGATCAAGTTCCTTCACACATACCGCACTTAATAGCCCATCCCCAAAAACCAGCTTAGTGCCTTTTTTTACACGTTTAGCAGGTTTAATCAATGTTTCCCATTGATCATCATTTTCCTGCTTCAATAATAAAACTTCTATTTTCGCACCTGTGTCTTCCTTTATGCCGAATAAACGAGCAGGCAAAACTCTCGTATCATTCAATACGAGTGCATCCCCAGGTTTGATATATTCTTTAATATTTTTGAAAATATCATGCTTCAAATCACCAGTTTCTTTATCAAGCACCATTAATCGGCTGCTCGCTCTTTCTTTTAGTGGTGTTTGTGCAATTAATTCCTCTGGTAAATGAAAATCAAACAAATCTACTTTCATGATGTCACCGTCTCTAACTTTTATTCACTTGCAAACAAGCTTTAAATTTATTTTTAACGAAACTTTCCAAGGAAATAAACAATGATCGATAGTACGATACTGATAATGACGGACGTAACAATTGGGAAATAGAAGGTTGTGTTCCCTTTCTTTACGACGATATCTCCTGGCAGACGACCGATACTAAAAAAATGCATAAGAAATCCAATTGCAAAAATAATTGCGCCAATGATCATCAGCCATTTTGTCAATCAGATGGCACCTCCATCTTAAAATGCTCGTATACCAGGCTAGTAGCCACTCTTCCACGAGGGGTTCTCTGCAGGAATCCGATTTGCAGCAAATACGGTTCATACACATCTTCAATTGTATGTGATTCCTCACCAATTGTCGCCGAGATTGTTTCCAAACCGACTGGGCCGCCCCTGTATTTTTCGATAATTCCTCTTAATAACTTATGATCAATATGATCTAATCCCAATCTATCGACCTGCAGCATCTCTAACGCCTCGGAAGCCAGATCCAAATAGACAATGCCATCTCCTCTTACTTGGGCATAATCCCTCACTCTTCGCAGAAGCCGATTAGCTATGCGTGGGGTCCCTCGCGATCTTCTCGCAATCTCAATTGCAGCTAGTTCATCAATTTCAGTGTGGAGTATATCAGAAGTGCGGACAACAATTTCCTTAAGCTGGCTCTCATTATAGTATTCCAATCTACTCATCACGCCAAACCTGTCTCTTAAAGGCGCGGATAAAGAGCCTGCTCTAGTTGTCGCTCCAACAAGAGTAAATGGCGGAAGATCAAGTCTTACCGACCTTGCCCCAGGACCTTTTCCAATCACAATATCTAAACAAAAATCCTCCATTGCCGGGTATAATACTTCTTCAATTGATCGGGGCAAGCGGTGAATTTCATCAATAAACAAGACATCTCCAGGTTCCAGCGCTGTTAAAATAGCTGCCAGATCACCAGGCCTTTCAATTGCAGGTCCTGCCGTCGTCCGAATATTCACTCCCATTTCATTTGCAATAATAGCAGCTAATGTCGTTTTTCCCAACCCTGGTGGTCCATACAGGAGCACATGATCCAAGGTCTCTTTTCTCATCTTGGCTGCCTCAATAAAAACCGCTAAGTTTTCCTTTACTTTATCTTGGCCAATATATTGCCTTAATGTTTGTGGTCGTAAGCTAAGTTCAAATGAAGTATCCTGTACATCCGCTTCACCTGAAATAATACGATCTTCCATCATTCACTTTTCACCTCTTTATTAAAAAAGCTAGCACTGCTACACCACTACAATTTTAAAAGCTTCTGTAACGCCTTCTTAATATATTGGTCTGTCGTTAATTTCTCTTTCTTCAAATCAGGTGATATTTTCTTCAATTCTCTATCCGAATAACCTAAGGCTTGTAGCGCTAGAATAGCTTCCTCAAAGTCACCATTCATAGGATGTTGATCCTCAAGCTTTTCTTGTGAAAATAAATCTGGAAAGAAGTCAGGAACAATATCAGGAAGTTTTCCTTTTAAATCAAGTATGATTTGGCGGGCTGTCTTTTTCCCCACACCAGGAAATTTGGTAAGAAATGTTTCATCTTCATTCTCAATCGCTTGGACGACCTGACTTGGTTCACCTGATGCTAGAATGGCCAGCGCCCCTTTGGGTCCTATCCCTGTAACGTTTAATAGCTTTGTAAACAATGCCTTTTCTTGACGTGAAGAAAACCCATATAAGGCCATGATATCTTCACGTACATAATGGTATGTATAAACTTGTACTTCCTGTCCAGATTCTTTCGTATATCTGAATGGATTGGGCGTCATGATTTGATAACCGATTCCATTGTTTTCAATAACGATAAATTCAGGCCCGATATAGTCAAGGCGACCTTTTATATATTCATACAACGCATTTTCGCTCCCCTTATTTTCTGTATCTCATTTTATCATACTATACTTTTCGTTCGAAGAGAAAAATAGCATTACTTTCTGAAACGAAGATATCAATAAATGGTAATTATAAAAAAAGAAGTTTTGTTACTCATAAAAATTAGACCGGCATATGCCGGTCTAATCCTCATTTATCCACTTCTAATACTTCCTTTAACTCATCTTTCACACTCGTATCCGATAAGGGCACATTTGAGCGATAAGCAGATCTGCAAATCAGATGTGCAGATACTGGAGCAGTTAAGAAAACAAAGAAGATGACTAATAATAGTCTAATGCTGAAGACACCTTCATGAATAAGAAAGAATATCAACGTACCAATTAAAGTAAACAATACACCAATGGTTGAACTTTTAGACGCTGCGTGGGATCGTGTATATACATCAGGCAGCCTAATGAGACCAATTGCACTTAGGAAGCTAAAAAGCGTGCCAATTAATATTAATACTCCTGCAATAATTTCACTTGTGACGCTTATGCTCAATGACTACACCCCTTTCTAAAAACCTCGCAAAGGCAATGGTTCCGATAAAGGATAGAATACCTAATAGCAGCATCACTTCGAAGAATGCAGTAGTTCGAAGCATAATAGATGTAATGGCAATACCAGCAATTAAATTGATGCCGATATTATCTAAAGCTTGTACTCGATCCGGAATGGACGGGCCCTTTATTAAACGATAAATAGCAGCTAAAATGGACAAGGTCAGAAATACTAATGCGATCGTCAGAAAAGTATCTATCATTTTCTTGTCACCCTCTTTATCGACTTTTCAAATCTATCTTTCGATTTCATTAATGAATCACTCGAGGTTGGGATATCCATTCCATGAATGTAAAACTTCCTGCTATCTGTTGATACCTCAACAACGACTGACCCAGGTGTTAAACATATTAATAAAGCTAAAAGCGTTATTTCAAGCTCCCCCTCAAGGTCTGTGTCCATCGTAAAGATTCCAGGAGTGATATTTAATTTTGGTCGCATGACTTGTTTAACCACTTGAATACTTGAAGTAAACAACTCATGAATAAAAACAATAAATAATTTTATGATATTAATAAATGTACTGATATAGAAATTATGCGGGAAAAATCGGCGCATCAAGAATAAAACGAATATCCCGACTAAATAACCGCTAAAGAAGGATAGAACACTCCACTCATCTTGAAGGAACATCCATAATGTAGCGATAAAAAGATTGATTAACACTTGCATGGGCATTTGAACCACCCCTTCCTTCAAGAATCAATGACTTTTTTGAAAAGCTCATTGCCCATTTCCTCCGAGAACAGCTTCGATATAGAGAGAAGGATTCATTAAACCTTCAACCGCTATTTGTACATAATCATGAAGACCTTCAGCTCCAAGACCAAGAGCGATGGTTAACATAACCAAAGCAACAATCGGGAGCATAACTCCTTTCGTTGTGCCTTTCTCCATCTCTTCGGATAAAATGGTTTCTCCCCAAAAGCTATTCATAAAGATTTTCATGACCGAGAATAGAACCATCAGACTTGTAAAAAGTCCGATCGCACCAAGCCAGTAGTATTCGGAAGCAAATGTACCTTGAGTGATATACACTTTTCCAATAAAGCCACTTAAAGGCGGTATGCCTGCAATCGATAAAGCAGCAATGAAATACATCCAGCCTAAATATGGATGAGTTTGAATGAGACCACTCATATCTTTCAATTTACTTGTTCCAGCAATGGCGATAATAACGCCGCCAATTAGAAATATCAGCGCTTTGATGACCATGTCATGGATTAAATAATAGATGGATCCAGTCATTCCTTCAGCTGTAAAGGAAGCTAAACCAGCCAAAATGAAGCCTACACCAACAACGACATTGTAGGTCAGTATCTTCTTAATATCCATATATGCGATGGCCCCAATAGCGCCTAGAACCATTGTTACAGCACTCATAATTCCAATAATTAAGTGAGTTACTTGCGGTTCGTGATAAAAAACAAGTGTGAAAAAACGATAAATCGCGTAGATACCCACCTTTGTCAAAAGGGCTGCAAATATAGCAGCAACCGCTGTTGGCGGAGAACCATATGATCCAGGAAGCCAAAAGAATAGAAATAAGCCAGCCTTTAAACTAAAAACAAGTAGAAATAAAATGGCTACAGCAGTCATTAATCCATCCTGCCCTACTTCTGCCACTCGAACGGACAAGTGAGCCATATTGAGCGTGCCAGTCACAGCATATAAATAGGCGATGGCGATCAAGAATAGGAATGAAGCAATGATATTTACCAATACATATTTGATTGATTCACGCAGCTGTCCTTTTTCTCCTCCCAGAGAAATCAATGCATAAGATGAAATCAGCATAACTTCAAAGCAAACAAATAAGTTAAATACATCTCCGGTTAAAAATGAGCCGTTTACCCCTGAAATGAGGAATAAGAATAAAGGATAGAAATAATGCTCTTCCTTATCTCTCCCTATGGATTTAAATGCATAAATCAAAACAAACAGAGCGACTACGCTTGTTGTTATCAATAACAAGGCTGCCAACATATCAGCGACCATGGTCACTCCGTACGGAGCAGCCCAGCCACCTATATTCAGAGATTGAATTCCTTTGCTTTGAATTTGTGTGATTAACATCGCTGCAACTGAAATGGTCCCAGCTAAGCCCAGGATACTTAAAGCGCGATGGAGAATGATCCTTCTTCTAAATATGACCATGAACATCCCAAAAATCAGCGGGATAATAATGGGCAGTATAATTAAATTATTCATCTTCATTACCTCTCATTTGTGACGTGTCATCCGTCCCCAGCAGCTTATACGAACGATAGCTAAGCACCAGGAATAGAGCTGTAGTTGCAAAGTTGATAACAATCGCAGTCAAAATGAGGGCTTGTGGTAAAGCATCTGTAAAAGATAGTGAATCTAAACCTAATAGCGGCGGCCCTCCAGTTTTCAATCCACCCATTGTAAGGATGAGCAAATGTACACCATGACTAATAATGGATGTTCCCAAAATAATTCGCAATAAGCTTTTCGTTAAGATTAAATAAGTTCCTATAGCAAAGAATACACCGACTAGAATCGACATTAACGTTTCCATATTATCGATCCTCACTTATAGTTAAAATTATTGTCATTGCTGTCCCAATAACAGCAAAGGCAACGCCTATATCAAATAAAACGGCTGTCGCCAGCTCTGTTTTCCCAAATATCGGAAGGTCGAAATATTGAAATGCCTGCGTTAAGAACGGTTCATTGAAAAATACTCCGCCCAAGCCTGTGAATACAGCAATCAATACGCCGATCGATGTAACCACTTTAAAATCTACAGGGAAATTCGCTTTAACCGACTCAACATCATAAGAAAGAAATAGAAGTGTCAGCGCTGCAGCGAACCCAAGTCCGCCGATAAAGCCTCCGCCAGGATTATGATGACCTGAGAAGAAAAGGTTGATTGCGAAAGTAAAAATAATGACGACCGCAACTTTGGTGACGCCGCGCAAAATAATATCGTTAGGTTCTTTCATTATTTCTCCCTCCTGTCTAAACCAAGCTTAATCATTGTGTATACACCCAAACCAGCAATACATAATACGAATATTTCCAGCATTGTATCAATTCCCCGGAAATCAACGAGAATCGAGTTAACAATATTTTTTGCCCCTGCTAATTCATAGGCATCTTCATAATAACTAGCAATAGGGTCAAATAATCTGGTGCCATTCGCAGAAAAGGCAAACAAAGTTACAATGATACCAACACCAATTGAAATGACCAAATTCAATGGTTTTAAAGGCACCCGCTTCGTATGCTCTTTAAATTTAGGCAAGTGGTAAAAGCATAATAAGAATAATGCTGTTGTTACTGTTTCAACCACTAGTTGTGTCAACGCTAGATCAGGCGCCCTAAAGATGACAAAGAACATTGAAACAAGATAGCCGAGTACACCTAATGCAATAATCGCTGTTAATCTTGTCTTAGCGAACAAGACCGTAACAGCTGCTGTCATCATTGCAAGCACTAAAGCTCCTTCGAATACATTTACTGGTGCATTATTGGAGAAGTCCAATGTGATCGACTGGGTAACTAATAATGTTCCACCTATAAATAGGATGAAGAAACCAAATAAGTAAGCAATATAGTCGCGAATATACCCTGTCATATAACCGTCAGTTAATGACTTAGACCAACCTTGTGCATGATCCAGTCCTGAGTTGTATAGCTGGTTTAATGTCATATTCTGAGGATATAAGCGATAAATGCCCACCCACTTCTTCAAGTACATATACATCAATCCACCTAAAACAACCACACCGATGGTCATAAATAATTCAGTATTCCATCCATGCCAAGCACTTATTTTCATATCAATAATGCCGCCCTCAGCTAAAGATGGCAAAACAGATGCAACGGCTGGCTTTAATAAATAATCCGCAATGATATTCGGGAAAAAGAAGATAATCACTACGAGAGAAGCTAAAATGATAGGCGAAATCAGCATGCCAATCGGTGCTTCATGCGCTTTCTTCTCCAGCTTTTCCGGTTTATACTTACCTCTAAAGGTTTTAAAGACAAGAATCATGCTATAGATAAACGTAAAGACGCTGGCTACCCAAGCAATGACCGGGAACAGTATCCCGAAGGTTTCCATATTAAACTCTGTCAGCTTGGAAGCTTCCAATACAGAGGTGAAAAACATTTCCTTACTTATGAATCCATTGAATGGAGGCAAGCCGGCCATTGCAAACGATCCAATTACTGCGATGGTGAAGGAAATCGGCATTATAGTCATTAATCCGCCTAGCCTTCTAATATCACGAGTCCCTGTTTCATGGTCAATAATCCCGACAACCATGAACAAGCTCCCTTTAAAGGTGGAATGATTGATCATATGAAAGATTGAAGCGGTAATTGCTACTACATACAAATCAGCTTCACGGCCATACCCAAAGTAGAGAGCAGCTGAACCAATACCAAGAAGGCTCATAATTAATCCCAGTTGACTGATCGTTGAATAGGCAAGCAGTCCTTTTAAATCGGTTTGCCTCACTGCATTAATTGAACCATACAGCAAAGTGATTAATCCGATACCTGAAACAAGCCAAAACCATTCGGAAGAACCGCCAAAAATAGGGGTCATACGCGCAACTAAATAAATACCTGCTTTAACCATTGTTGCAGAGTGCAGGTACGCACTGATAGGAGTCGGAGCTTCCATTGCATCAGGCAGCCAGATGCTGAATGGAAACTGGGCTGATTTAGTAAAGGCACCTAGCAGAATCAAAATCATCGCTGGTAAAAATAAATGATGTTCAGTAATCACGTTAATTTGAGTAAACATTTCACGAATGCTATACGTATCTGTCATCATTGATAGCATAATGAAGCCTGAAAGCATAGCTAAACCGCCAAAAATGGTAATCAGCATAGACTTTTGTGCACCATAACGCGACTTTTCACGCTGATACCAATACGCAATAAGCAAGAAGGAGGATATGCTCGTTAATTCCCAGAAAACATATAGAACAAGGATGTTATCAGAGAAGACAACTCCCAGCATGGCACCCATGAACATTAATAAATAAACATAGAAATTATGAAGCGCTTCACGCTCCTTGGACATATAGTAGATAGAATAAAGAATGACTAAAGCGCCTATTCCGGTAATTAATAATCCAAATACAAGTCCTAGACCATCTACGTATGCATCAAAATTAATGCCGAAGGACGGCATCCATGCCATAGAATGATACATTGTTTCACCCGAAGATATGCCTGGGATAAATCTAATCAAATAAATAAAAATGATAACTGGTATGATAAGAACAAACCACCCCGTATGTATGCGGGGATTAAAAAACTTATATAATAATGGGACAAAGATAGCAAATATAAACGGGATTAAAATCATGATGTGCAGTAACGACACTCAAGTTCCCTCCTTTTTTATTGAATGTCCGGTTGTCCATTTAAATGGTGTTCAAGCTGTTTAAAGAATTTTACTTTTAGTGTGTCTCATTTATAAGAATCCATTACAATAGATAAAAAAGTAATAAAAGACAGTCATTTAGCGAAACCTAATCATATTCTGTACTTCCTAAATATATGAATTAGTTAAATTTCTTAAATATGATTGACTGTTTTTGTAGCATGATATATAGTCATACATAGTTTATTGATATTGAGTGAGAATAAATGAACTTCACATCTATTACGAGGTGACCTTAAAATGAAGAAAATCAAGGGACGAATGGACGAAAGTATCCTAGTCTGCGTATATTTTGGACCGAATGGTGAGCGCCTTATCCAACGCGGCTGTAAAATTGCAAGCATGCTTGACTGTCCTCTATATATATTAACGATTGATCAAAAGCCGTTTGATGAAATGGATGCAGAAAAATCTCATTACATTACAAAATGGCAACAAATCGCTGAAATGTATAGTGCAGATGCTTTTATATTGAAAGATAATGAGAAACGCCCTGTCTCGAAAGTAATTGCAGAAGTTGCAAGAGATAAACATATTACACAAATTATCCTTGGGCAAACTGCTCAAAGCAGATGGGAGCAAATTGCAAAAGGCTCTATCATCAATACACTTTTGAGAGAAGTACCGTTTGTCGATTTGCATATTATTTCAGTTTCACGCTACTTGCGAGATCAAGAAGGCCAATATGAAAAAGGTGTCCGCGCTTATTTAGTTAAACAGGATGATCATTATCGCGTGACATTCAAACATACGAATAACATCGCATATGAAGGAATCTTTTTCAAAGACTTTGGTACGGATTTTGACAACGGAGTATTTAAGTTTATGAAAGATAAAGAAACGATTCAAGTGGCCGTGGTTGAAGATATCGTTACCGACTTAACCAACGTTGATATGACTCCAGATTTCGAAGAGGACGACGACCAATAATTTTCAGCATCTTTCAAACCTCCAATCATGTGATTGGGGGTTTTTTCAATTATAAGTTGACATCTACTTTAATCAGTTGTTTGTCATTTTTATTAACACCTATGTATCTGAGGGTTTCTGCAGGTGTATGATGATTATAAATGGACATAAGAATCGAGATTGCTATACCTTTACGATAAGCATGGTAGCCAAATGTTTTTCTAAGTGTATGCGTACCAATCTTCCCCGTCACTCCAACTTTTTTTGCCGCGTTATTAATGATTCTATATGCTTGTTGACGAGTAATAGGCAGTTCGTTCTTTTTGGATTTAAAAATAAAGTCTGATTCGCAAAAATTAAACAAGCTCATATATCTCACTAATTCATTCCTTATACTATTGTTTAAATAAAACGCTCTAACCTCGTTGTTTTTTTCGTCCTTAATGTATAAAAATTCTTTTATTGCACTTTCTTCCCATAGATCTTTTACCTTCAAAAACAGCAAATCACTTACTCTAATACCTGTATTAATTCCTAAAACAAAGAGCAGGACATCTCTTTGAGACTGCTTTTTTAATTCTCTCTTTATTTTATCTATACTTTCAACATCTTTTATTGGATCCACAAACTCCACAGGATTTCCTCCCAGAAATTTAATGTAACTTAATTGTATGTTAACAAAAATTAAGTAACATTACAACTTTGAAAAACTGATTTTACTCAAATGATTAGTATTAATAATTTTCGCTATATTCAATAACTAATAAGCAATAAATCCATATTTCTTAGCTGCATAATCTAATAAGCGACCGATTAAATCTATCGGCCGCTTGGTTATTTATTCTTTACGAAGCATGTTCTATAAATGAATAAGGCTTAAAGATTTCTAAAACCTCCATATAGCGATCCTTTGTCATGATTGGAATTCCCTGCTTTAGCTTTTCACACTTCGTACTTTCCAGTTTCCCCAAATCAATTTGAAAAAAGGATTGGATGATATTCGCTTTTTGGGGTTTACCATTATAAATCGTTAACACCCCTTCATCCGTAATACCAAAATATCCGTTTGCTTTTAGAAGTGGCGAGATATCATCTATCTGTCTGCGAAAAACAATTTCCCCTTTATTCATATTCATTAAATTCCAACCGCTGTATTTTGACCAAAAATCTTCATATGAAGAAATAGTCTCAACAACAGCCTCTTCACTCACTTCGCCATCTAAATAAACCCTCTCCAAAATCACATTCATATTTAAAGAAGACGATCGCTCATCGATTGACCTTGCAATTTCCTCTGCTGATGCATGAAACCCAGCCCAGTCATGAACAAATGGACTCATGACCAATAAAGCCAATGTGAGAAACAATGCCCTTTTCGTTGTCATCTAAGACCACCTCTTTTATACGGAAAGATACCCGTTTTTCTATTAACTATTTCCCCCAATATTTTAACCATTATTATCATGTTTATCCACATGAAAAGTAGAAGGGCCAAGTTCCGCCCCGACAAGCGGGTTTGAAATTTCACAAATGCTTTACTTCTAAACAAAAAAGAGTAAAGCAATCACTGCTTTACTCTAATAGTATTAACTCACTGAAATAACCCGTCTAGATTTTCGTTCATTTGTTCACCTGCACGCAGGTTATTATCAATGACAGTAAGATTGTAATATTCACTTTGGTTCGTGATGATTTTCACTTTTTTATTTTGCAAAAGAGGTTTTACTTTATTATAAACAGCCTCTTTTGATGCCTCCGCTTGGCTTTGGTCAGCAAGAAGGATTCCGATTGCCACTTTATTATCATGTTCAACAGCAGCTGCTTTCTCAACATTATCAACCTGTTCCGCAGCATTGGTTGCTTTTTCTATAAGTCGGCCATCATATGCTCCGTAGTATGACGTTCTTGTCGGATTAGTGTGTACGATGTGCCCGTGATAATTCTCATCACTTCGGCTAAAGCGGCCATCATTTCCCATAGCTCTTTCACCGCCAAGTGAGTGATCCAAAATTTCTGTTACAGGGCCATCATCATCGTTCATTAATCTTGTTTTTCCATTGTGATGATCGTGATTTTCATTCGAATAATACCCGATTGGCTGCGTCATTTTCGTTTCATGATTTTGTTCAGTTGAGTCATTATTATTCCCACATGCCGTTAAGCTTAAAGTAGCCAACACCGCAAAAGGAATAGCCATCATTTTTCTATTCAAATGAAAAACCTCCCTGGCACAATCATTATGAGATATAAAACATCTCCTTATTTATCATGCCAAGCTAGAAGGAAATCATTCTTCATAACCAGAAATGTCTTTGCACAATTTATGACTCTGCTTCCTGCTTTAATTTGAGTATAAATTGCTGTCTTTCTTGAAAATGATTAACTGTTAAATCTAGAATATGTCTCATTTTCACCGGGTTTCCATATAACCTTTCCCGCACTGCCCGATTCCATTCTCTGAAGATATCTGTCGGAAAAGCTAATGCATATAAAAAGCCCTTTTCCTTTAAAAAAGGTTTAAGCTGCGCAAGCTGCGCTAACTCATCAAATGACCAGTGTATCGACGGGAGAATCCGATTGGCATACTGAAGATAATCCACTTGAATCGCTCCAACACTAATCAAATCAAAATCCAATAAGTATAAGTGATTATCTTTTGCGCGCAAAAAATTATGATGGGCAACATCCCCATGAAGAATCACTTGTTTACCTTGTTGAAAGAATTTCGTTTCATTATTCATTCCCTTTATTGACCAATCAGCCCAATGAAGGAACTCATTAATCATTTCTTTTTGAACAAAATACTTAATAAGCGGAAGATGATGAATGAATTGAGCTGTTCGCTCTTGCCATTTTTCCAATTGTTTATACTGAGGCAAGAGGGTTCTATATCTTTGTACAAGCTGGGCTGAAACCAAATGATAGTCATCTAATAGTGCCAATCCTTCTTTCCGATTCTTTTCTTCTTCATAAGAAAAAGCCTCATCAGAGGGAGGAATATACTCCATACAACCGAAAAAAAATTGATCAAATGATAATGGAGGATCTTTTACATCATCAAGAAATGAGTAAGTTTTCGAAAATCCTTCGTTTTTTAGCGAAGCAGTATAGGCTTCCTGGAGTTTATAACGATGATAAGAGGAGAAGCCCTTTAGGATAAATTCATCGTTTTCTGATTCGACGATATACACTTGATTCCTAATTGGCTGTATTTGAATGATTTTAAATGGGCATTGTTTATCTAAATAAGAGAGGAGACGATTTTGATATAAACCGTCTCCCCCTTTTTCAGCCCTCGAAGTCACTGCTTTCTTCATACCCTCTAGGCATTCCAAACGGCTGGTTTCCCATAGGAGCATATCCGTACGGTGCTGCTTGCGGATGGAATCCTTGAGGTCCTCTATAATGAGCTCCGAACTCTTGGCCCTGCATATAACCTGGTCCGAATCCTGGATGAGCAAATTGCGGTCCACCACATCCACAGTCTTCCATTCCTTGTACGTAAGATGGCTGTAACGGCATCTGGCTTTCTGTTGGAAGAAGCGGTTGCTGGCTTTGACTAGGGAACAATGGCAATTGTTCTTGACTTGGATATTCACTTACTCCCTGCACTTGTGGATAGCCTCCCCATTGTTGGCCACCATGATGCTGTGGATATCCCCCATGCGGGAATCCTGGTCCAGGCATGATCGGTGAAACCGGATGCATCTGACCTGGTGGACATGGTGGCGGGCATGGTGGTGGGCATGGATAACAAGGTTCTTGCATAGCTGGAGCCGTATATGTTGGCTGAAGCGGCAATTGCTGATCATGTATTCCTTGAACCTGATGCGGCATTTGCGGCAGCTGAGCCTGTGGAGGCATTTGTCCCTGCGGCGGTAATTGGTACTGTGCTACATATGATGAACTTTCTTCATAGTACGGGTTTTCAACACCTGCTACCATGCCTTGATGCGGGTATTGTTGATAAGGTTGATGCGCACCTTGCACTTGCGGATAGAAAGGCTGCTGATGTTTTTGAGGATATCCCCCTCCAGTACCAGGCATAAACATATTAGGATTATAAGGGTACATAAGCTGATCATAACCTCCTTGATTTTGGTCCATGGCATTCCCTGGAAAATTAGAACTTTCAAAATGTTTATTCACATTTACTTCTGGCAAGATATTCATTGGCTTAGGCGGGAGCTGCGGAATTGGTTTAATTGGTTTCTTATACTCAGCTGGTTTTAGCGGCATTTGCTCCTGAATTGGTTTTAGCGGCATTTGCTCCTGAATTGGTTTTAATGGTTTTTGCTCCTGAATCGGCTTTAATGGTTTTTGCTCTTGAATCGGCTTTAATGGTTTTTGCTGTTGAATCGGCTTTAATGGTTTTTGCTGCTCCACTGGCTTTAATGGCTTTTGTTGAGGCAGTGGTTTTTGTGGTGCGGTATTTTCGAAATTCATCATATAGTAATTATTAATGTCAATTTCTGGCATCACTTGTTTCGGCATTTTCGGCTTATATGGTTTTTTATGCTCCACTTTAGGCGCTTCCTGCTTAGGTGCCTCTTTTGCTGGCAAAGTTTTAGGCTTTTCCTTTACATAAGAATGCTCTGACTTTGGCATTTCCTTTTTTGAACCCATTTTTATTTTTGCTCCCGGAATAGGTGATTCTTTTTTGATTGAACCTCCAGATGCAGGCACTTTTATTTTCATACCGGGCATAATCATATCAGGGTTACTGAGCTGTGTATTCATCTGTTTTAGCTCTTCAAAATTCACGCCGTACTTCTTCGCAATCTTCCAAAGGGTGTCTCCCTTCTGTACGATATGGATTTTCACTCTGATTACCTCCTATGCATTACTTTCATCAGCAGAAAACGTCCAACTGATGGATGATATAACCAATCGGGCATTAAAACAGGCCTTTCATAGTCTTTTACAACCGGGCGAATGACCTGTTTTTCGACGAGTCCATATAGTGTATGAAGAAATGGGCAAATTGCTAATAATCTTCAAAAAAACTTATGCCAGCTTTTATAGAAATATGCTCATGAGATGATACAGTTTGAAAGGAGAATCTTTCAAAAGCATAGTATTAACGGGGGATTTGGGAACATATCGCATTATAGGATTACTCTTTTTATATTATTTAAACTCTTATTATTTTTTTAATTACAGCCTCAGATTTTATGTACACTTGCCAAAAGCATGAAAATTCATCTAGGAAATGGATATAATCAAATCCAGCATGAAATGGCTTTTTGCCAGATAAAATTGTCAAAGAAATTAAAAGATGATTTTGGCGCTATGTAAATCGTTTAAGCACATGAATGGAGAGATAAACTCACCTGAATACTTTGAGCAGGTTCATCCAATTCATCAATATTCTCTTGTTGTAATGCATAACCATCATGACTTTACAGATAGAGCATTCCAGTTGATCTGAAGGGAAAAGAAACCCATAAAAAACCGAAGAGTTCCTGTTTAACAAGCAGGAACTCTGTCATACATCTATAGTCATCAATCTAAAGGTTTCTTATCTCTTTCTTTACTAGCAGTGGTAAATTCAACGAGCTCTTCACTTACTCTGCTGCCTTCTTTCTTATTTTTATTACGCTGCGCGTTAGCATTTCCTCGCTTTGTTCTACCCATTTTCACTCTACTCCTTTTTCGAATAATCAAAGATAGTATGAGTCAATGAGGATGCACTTATTCGAAAAGTGCCGCGATGCCAAAATCAGTTATTACCAAGCATTCGTTCAAGTGCCAATTTCGCATCTGCGGCGATGGTTTTATCCACTTTAATTAGGTTATGAGCATTTCCTTGATCAATTGATTCCAAGCTCCAAGCAAGATGTGGCAGATCAATCCGATTCATTGTCAGGCACGGGCACATATGCGGATTAAGCGATATAATTTCTTTATCCTGATGCTGTTGAATAATGCGATTGACAAGGTTCATTTCTGTTCCAATTGCCCATGAAGAGCCTGGTTCACTCCGATTAATTTCATTAATAATATAATTTGTTGAACCAGCAAGATCGGATAGCTCTACGACCTCTCTTCGGCATTCTGGATGAACTATGATTTTCATATCAGGTTTTGTCTGACGGATATCTTTTATATTCTCAACAGTGAAATTTTCATGAACAGAGCAATGCCCTTTCCATAAAATTACTTTTACCTTCTCCAATTCACCTTCATATTCTAAACGGTCTATGATAGGATTCCATACGGCCATTTCATCCAACGCTACACCTAGGTTAAATGCTGTATTCCTGCCTAAATGCTGATCTGGCAGGAATAAAATTCGTTGTTTTTTTTCAAATGCCCATCTGACCATTTCTTCAGCATTTGAAGAGGTCACCGTTGCCCCCCCATTCCTTCCTACAAATGACTTGATTGCAGCTGTTGAATTTACATAAGTTAACGGAAGGATTGTGTCACCAAACCTATTTATTAACTTGGTCCAAGCTCTATCTGTTTGATCGATATCTGCCATATCTGCCATTGAACAGCCCGCTCTCATATCTGGAAGAAATACCTTTTGTTCATCCGTTGTTAAAATATCTGCTGTTTCTGCCATAAAATGAACACCGCAGAAAACAATGTATTCAGCTTCTTTATTTTCTTGCGATAGTTGGGCAAGCTTCAAAGAATCACCGGTTGCATCAGCGAATTGAATCACTTCATCTTTTTGATAATGATGCCCTGGCAGAAAAAGCTTGCTTCCCAGCTTATTTTTAATCGTACGAACGATGTTTTCCAGCTCTTCAACAGACATTTGCCGATATTTCTCAGGCAGCATCCCAGCCTTTTCTTCTACTGTTTTAAAAATATTCATTAAGGTACTTCCCCTTTGCTGTTTTTATATTGATACTTTCACGCTTATATCCAGTGCTTTAACGGTATGTGTTAAAAAACCGAGTGAAACATACTCAATACCTGTTTGCCCATAAGCGGGGAGGTCAGCTAATGTAATTCCCCCTGATGCTTCTGTAATGATTTCCGCAGGTACATGTTTGATAAACTCTGTGATTTCTTCTGGTGAACGATTATCAAACATGATCACATCAGCCTTAACTTCAACTGCTTCCAACACTTGTTGCAGCGTTTCTGTTTCCACTTCCACTTTCACCATATGCCCAGTTTCCGCACGAATGGCTGCAACAGCTTTAGCGATTGAACCAGCAAACGAAATATGATTGTCTTTAATCATTGCCGCATCATAAAGGCCAAATCTGTGATTATAACCGCCGCCACAGCGTACTGCATATTTTTCTAACATTCTTAACCCCGGTGTAGTTTTACGTGTATCAACAATTCTTGTTACATCGCTATTCAGTGCAGCTACAGCCTCATTTGTTTTTGTAGCGATTGCACTCATTCTTTGTACAAGATTTAAAATCACACGCTCTCCTTTTAATAAAGCCGAAACGGATCCGCTTACTTCTGCAAGCACCATCCCTTGATCAAAAATCTCTCCATCCCTTACTTTCATGTCAATCATGCAATCTGCTTCAAGTAGAGGGAAACCAGTTTTAATGATTTCCTCCCCGGAAAAAATTCCACCTTCCTTAGCAATGAAGGCAATTTTTCCTTGCTCTAGTTCACCGAATATACATTCACTGGTAACATCCCTCTCTCCAATATCTTCGAGAAAAAATTGCTCAAGTTGAAGTCGCAATTTTAATTTGTTCATTTATACCATCCCTCTTTATTGTTTGTGTCATTTTTTTACCTTGCCAACCTGCCTGTTCTTTAGGGTAATCTGTACGATAATGACCGCCCCTGCTTTCAGTCCTCATCAGTGCAGCGTTTGTGATGAGACCGGCAGTAATCATCATGAAATAAGTTTGAGTATCTTTAATCGAAAGACCATCCAAGGACAGAAATGGATTCATCTCATATTGACGCAACCATTTCTGTTGTTGTAACAACCCTTCCTCTGTTCGGACAATACCTACTAAATCCATCATTCTTTCCTTGATTTCTGTGATGGTAGGACAAAATAATAACTGCCCTGCTTCTGCTTGTAGCTGGATCACTCTATCCTGGATACCTTTTGCTGATTGCACCTGACGATTCAAATAATCTGCCAACTGCCTTCCAAAGAACAGCCCCTCTAATAATGAATTACTAGCTAGTCGATTTGCACCGTGAACCCCAGTGCAGGCTACTTCCCCAATAGCATATAACCCTTCAATATTTGTCCGTCCCTGCATATCTGAACGAATGCCGCCCATTAAAAAATGGCTGCCAGGAACGACAGGAATAAGCTTACTATTTAAATTCACACCGTTTTTCTCACATAGCTGAGCGATGGTCGGAAAACGCCTGCGGAAATGCTTTACTTTTGAGATATCTAAATAAATTTGTTTTTCTTGTTTTAAATAACTATAAATCGTTTGCGAAACAATATGACGCGGTGCCAAATCTTTCAAACGATGAATGCCATCCATAATGCTCTGGCCATCATCTGTAACAAGAAATCCACCTTCACCTCTGACAGCTTCTGAAACAAGCCCTCTCGTTTTCCCGCCGATATAAAGTAATGTGGGATGAAATTGAATAAATTCCATGTCTGTGAGCTCTGCTCCCGCTCTATAAGCAAGTGCAATGCCATCACCGCATACAGTGTCTTCATTGGATGTATAGCTGTAAAGCTGGCCACATCCCCCTGTAGCTAAGACAACATGGTCTGCCAGCATCATTTCAATCTTGCCCTCAGCGGTCTTTGCCTTTATTCCATAGCAGCATTTATTTATCTCATCAACTAAAAGTTCGTAAACAAATAGATTTTCAATCATTTCAAGATTACTTGGCATATCTGCTGTAAGAAACTCCATCACATGTTTACCTGTTGCATCTCCACCGCAATGAACAATCCTATTTTCAGAATGAGCACCTTCTAATCCAAGCAGCAATCGACCTTCAGAATCGCGATCAAATTCACAGCCATCTACTATCAGCTCATGAATAAGAGAAGGAGCTGCACGGGTAATAGCTTCGACCACAGCAGAGTCATTATGGTACCTTCCTGCCTCGAGCGTATCGTTATAATGCTTGAGAGGAATGTCGCGTTTATTGATGGCAGCTGCGATACCACCTTGTGCTAATGAAGAATTACTCGTTGATACCGTTGACTTTGTGAGAATAATCACATTCATATCATGACGAAGCCTTTTCGCTAATTGCATAGCTGCAATACCGCTGCCAATAATTATTACATTTGCCTGCTTCATTTTTCCCCTCCTGAAAGATCAGCTCTTTCATTTTGTTTGACTAAAGCATGGTCTTATTCTTTTAGGGCGTTTTCCAAAAAAACACAACACATAAAATTAACAACTGTCTTGACACCTATATTTACATAGATTTAAACTTATGACAAGTATTTTTATAGATTTATTGTATTGACAATCTAACAAGTGACCCCCACCCAGTTAACAGCCCTTGGTATATAGACGATTCATTAGGAGTGTAAGTATGAAATATTTTGATTATGCCGCCTCTACTCCATTAGATGAGGAAGCAGCACAGGTTTTTGTTAAGGCATCAACTGAATACTATGGTAATTCAAACAGCTTGCATGATTTCGGCGGGCAGGCAAACGAGCTTCTTAATCATTGCCGCCAAGAAATGGCCGACTTACTTGCTGTTCAGGAAACTGGCATTTATTTCACGAGCGGGGGAACAGAAAGCAATTTTCTTGCGATTCGTGCACTGCTCACTTCAGCCTTTAAAACTGGCAAGCATATTATTACTAGCATTGCCGAGCATTCCTCGGTTATCTCGGTTTTCCAACAGCTAGAAGAAGAAGGCTACGAAACAACCTATCTGCCGTTTAACGAAAACGGGGTTATTAATTTGGAACAATTTAATAAGGCATTGAAAGAGGAGACTGTTCTGGTTGCAATCCAACATGGCAATTCGGAAATCGGGACTTTACAGCCCATTCTTGAAATCAGTAAAATTTGCAAACGGAATAATATCCTCCTTCACAGTGATTGTGTGCATACCTTTGGAAAAATGGATCTCAAGCCGATCGCAAAAGCTGTTGATAGTCTTGCCATATCCGGTCATAAATTTTATGGTCCTAAAGGTTCTGGTCTCGCCTATATCAATCCGCAGCTCAATTGGCTCTCTTTTTTTCCGGGAACAGTCCATGAAAAGGGATTTAGACCAGGGACCGTCAATTTGCCCGCCGTTGCAAGTATGACGGTAGCGGCACAGAAAGCGTATAATGAACTGCAAATGAATCATCAGCATGATCTATCCGTTCGATCTGCCTTTCTGCGAGGGCTGGCACCAATCATGTCACATTGCATCATATATGATGCTCTTAACGAAGATCAGCTTCCATCAACAGTTGGACTAAGAATGAAAGGAATAGAGGGTCAATATGTGATGCTGGAATGCAATCGCCGCGGTTTTGCCATCTCAACTGGCAGCGCTTGTCAATCAGATATGCATGCGCCATCAAAAACGATGAAAGCTATGGATGTTAAGCTGAAAGAAGCGAAAGAATTTATTAGGATTTCTTTCGGAAGATCAACAACAGTAAACGATGCAACTGAATTGGCAGCAGCTCTTACTACGATTATTAAACAAACTTTAAATCAGTAATTACTTTCTTTTTAACTTTCCGTTATGCTAAAATTATTGATTATTATGTAGGGGGTACCGCATGAGCGACCAAAAGAAAATCTTCGGAGAGGAAAGAAGAGAATTATTACTCCAAATTTTAAAGGAAAGTGACCAACCGGTTACCGGAAGCGAACTGGCTGCAAAAGCAAATGTAAGCAGACAAGTAATTGTCGGTGACATTACTTTACTGAAGGCTAGAAGTGAGCCAATTATCGCCACAAGTCAAGGATATATACGGCTAAACCAGGCATCTCCCGTTCCTGTAGCTATCCGAACCATAGCAAGCTATCATCCGCCTGATCGAACAGAGGAGGAGCTTAACTTGCTCGTTGACTACGGTGTAACTGTCAAGGATGTCACAATTGAGCACCCAGTCTACGGTGACTTGACAGCCTCCATTATGGTTTCAAATAGAAAAGAAGTGAAGCATTTTATGGACAAGATTCATTCAACAGGTTCCGCTTACTTGTCTGAACTAACAGGCGGAATCCATCTTCATACCATCTCCGCTTCACATGAACGTAAATTGGATGAAGCTGAACAAGCATTGAAGGAAAAAGGCTTTCTTGTTGAATAATATTATTGCCATCCACCTGAAAGTTCGGGTGGCTTTTTTGGTGATTGGAGGATGTAAACGCGGAATACTTGGATGTTGTTTGGCTTCTTTCTACCTTCTCAGCCGATTTTGATCTGTGGTTGGGATTATTATCGCTTTTTTTCTACCTTCTCAGTCGATTTTGATCTGAGGTTGGGATTATTATCGCTTTTTTTCTACCTTCTCGGTCGATTTTGATCTGAGGTTGGGATTATTATCGCTTTTTTTCTACCTTCTCAGCCGATTTTGATCTGTGGTTGGGATTATTATCGCTTTTTTTCTACCTTCTCAGTTGATTTTGATCTGAGGTTGGGGTTATTATCGCTTTTTTTCTACCTTCTCAGCCGATTTTGATCTGTGGTTGGGATTATTATCGTTTTTTTTCTACCTTCTCAGCCGATTTTGATCTGTGGTTGGGATTATTATCGCTTTTTTTCTACCTTCTCAGCCGATTTTGATCTGAGGTTGGGATTATTATCGCTTTTTTTCTACCTTCTCAGCAGATTTTGATCTGAGGTTGGGATTATTATCGCTTTTTTTCTACCTTCTCGGTCGATTTTGATCTGAGGTTGGGGTTATTATCGTTTTTTTTCTACCTTCTCAGTCGATTTTGATCTGAGGTTGGGATTATTATCGCTTTTTTTCTACCTTCTCAGTCGATTTTGATCTGGGTTGGGGTTATTATCGCTTTTTTTCTACCTTCTCCCTCTAACTAGACCTTTGTTTGGGATAAAACCAAACTCTGGTTACAAAAAGCAGAACAGAGCTTGGTTTTATCATTGTATTTCCCCTTACCACTTATGTGTTCAACTGACTGTTAGACTATCCTTCCCAAGCTGAAAGGAAGGGTAGCTACCTAAGATATTCACTTTACAGCCCAGTGCTTCAAGCTCGGCTGTAACACCAGGAATTAACACCTCATCCTCCTGCATATCAATATCAATAATAAAAAAGTAATTACCTAACCCTGTTTTCATCGGTCTTGATTCTATTTTGGAAAGGTTCAACTTTCTCCAGGCAAACGCGGATAAGACTTGATGGAGTGCTCCAGCTCGATCATCAGGCAGAGTCACCATGACACTTGTTTTATGTCCTTTAAACTCTTTTTTCTCTGTTTGCAATGTTTCTGCAGTTTTTGAAATAACAATAAACCTGGTATGGTTATGGGAAAAATCATGAATATCATTTTTTACAATCTCAAGCCCATACTCCTCAGCAGCAAGAAGGTTGGCAATTGCCGCTGCCTTTTCATGCGGATGATCCTGAATGTGCTTAGCAGCCGCAGCGGTCGATGTTGTGTTAACCAGCTGAGCACCTTTAAGACTTGAATGTAAAAATTTATGGCATTGTGCAATCGCATGTGAATGGCTGTAAACCGATTTTATTTCATTCCATTCATTCACGTTAGCCGGATGAACCATTAAGTGCTGGCGAATGGGTGCAGTCACTTCACCTACAATCGGGAACATGGCTTCATGAATTAAGTAGTCCAAGGTAATATTTACGGACCCCTCTAATGCGTTCTCTATCGGTACAACGGCCAAATCAATTGCCTCTTCTGCCAGCGCATCGAAGCAAGCAGGGATTGTTGGAAAAGGGATGGCGGTACCCCCTGGAAACAGTCCGCGAACCGCAATATCTGTAAATGTCGCCTTTGGACCTAAGAATCCAATTTTCATAGTCAGTCTACTCCTCTCCAGAACTGCTCACTCTTTGGAACTATTTTTGAAAAAATAAGAAAACTCATAATAGTACTTTATCACTTTACAACAATCATGTAAAAACAAAAAATGGGAGCTTAGCTCAGGAACGTTATTACGCCCCTGAACCAAGCACCTCCACTTTGTCCACGAATTCCAATTTACGCAAATTCGTTAATAAATCATCTATGTCGACTGCCATATCTGCCACATTGAGTGAGAGTGTCACATTCGCTCTGCCTAGTAACGGAATGGTCTGATGAATCGTTAAAACATTACAGCCAGATGATGCAACTACACCCAGTAGCTGCGATAAAGTTCCTGAACGATCCTCAAGGTGAAAAAACAATGAAATAATTCGTTCCTTCACAACTGTATGGAAAGGAAAAACAGTATCTCGATATTTATAAAATGCACTGCGGCTTAAATCTACCTTCTGTACCGCATCCCATACCGATTCAGCTTTTCCTCGCTCAATCATTTCCTTCGCATCCAAGGTTTTTTTCATTGCTTCAGGCAAAACGTCTTCACGCACTAAAAAAAACTTTTTATCAGATTTATCTTGTTTCATACATTCACCTCATCGCCTAGAAAAGGTTAATCAATAAACTCAAATTCATAGTCCATTAATTTTACTGTATCTCCATCTTTTGCTCCTTTTTCGCGAAGGGCATCATCTACACCCATACCTCTAAGCTGTCTTGCAAAACGGCGTACAGATTCATCTCTAGTGAAATCTGTCATTTTGAATAGCTTTTCAATTGCATCACCAGATACAATGAACGTACCTGCTGGATCACGCTTAACAGCAAATTCTACTTGTTCTGCTTCATGCTTATAAAGAACGCGATGGACTCCTGTATCCTCTTCTTCATGAGAAAGCGGGAACTCAGGCGTTTCACTCACTTTATCCGCAATAGCAAATAATAGCTCTCTTAATCCACTGCGGGTAACAGCTGAAATTGGGAAAATTGGATAATCATCTTCAAGCTGTTCTTTAAACCTCTGCAGATTTTCTGCAGCTTCAGGCATATCCATTTTATTCGCAACAATGATTTGTGGTCTTTCTGTCAGGCGCAAGTTATATTCCGTCAGCTCATTATTAATGGTTACATAATCAGTATAAGGATCTCTGCCTTCGATAGCCGACATATCAATTACATGGACAATGACACGTGTTCTTTCAATATGTCTTAAGAATTGATGACCTAAGCCAACACCTGAATGTGCGCCCTCAATTAGCCCCGGTAGATCTGCCATAACAAAGCTTCTGTTATCTTCTGTTTCTACCATACCTAAATTCGGAACTATCGTTGTAAAATGATATTCTGCAATTTTTGGACGTGCAGAGGATACAACTGAAAGCAATGTTGATTTACCTACGCTTGGAAACCCAACAAGACCCACATCAGCAAGAAGCTTCAGTTCCATTACAATATCTCTATCCTGACCTGGTTCACCGTGCTCTGACAGCTCAGGAGCCGGATTAGCAGGTGTAGCGAAGCGTGTGTTGCCTCGCCCGCCACGGCCGCCTTTGGCTATGATAGCCGTTTGTCCATGTTCAGTTAAATCGGCAATAACCTCTTCTGTTTCTGCATCGCTAACAACTGTTCCAGGGGGAACTTTTACAACCATGTCCTTTGCATTTCGACCATGCTGGTTTTTAGACATGCCATGCTCTCCACGATCCGCTTTAAAATGCCGCTGATATCGAAAGTCCATTAATGTCCTTAAACCTTCATCGACAATAAATACTACATTAGCCCCTTTACCACCGTCTCCGCCGGCCGGGCCCCCTTTTGGTACATATTTTTCTCGGCGAAATGCAACCATTCCGTTGCCTCCATCGCCGCCTTTTACATATATTTTGACCTGATCAACAAACATACGATCAATTTCCTCCTATCTTGTAAAGCGAACATGGTTCGCTTATAGGCAACAAGCTTAAGAAACAGCACCATAAAGGAGTACTGTATCTTTTGGGTTATCCCTCACTTAGGATCTCGAGCCCACAAACCATTTTGCTATACATTTTCCAGCTTGTCTTTCTTCAGTATATTTACCTCGGAAGGACAATACCTTTATGTACATAAAAAGAATCGTGACTATTTAGTCGCAGACTTTACTCCTCAGTATTTTCTTCACCATAACGCATGAGCACATCAAAAGAGAGCTCTTGGGTAGTAAATGACTGAAGTGACAGCACTAAATCGGATGGAAAGTCTTCAAAAAATGATTCGACATCCTTCTTATGTATTATTATCCCGCTAAAATCAAAAAAGAAACGGACTCCTTGTTTTTGCGGCTCTATTGATACAGATAAATGATTGTCATTAAAAGGCTGGATAGCTCTATTAAGAAGGGAGAAAAAAGATTTCGTCCATTCTGCAAGACGGCTGTCGTCCAATCTATCGCATTTATAGCCCTCTAAAACATCATATTCAAGTTGAAACATATGATTTTCCCAATTATATGTAAACAGAAGTGATGCAAATTCAGGGAGATGCAAATTAGAAAGCTTAGCTTCCTGCTGGGCTTCCACTACAATCTCATCTATTATCTCTTTCGCTCTATCCACTTTGTTAAGAGCTAAGTTGCCTTTGATTAGTTGTATTTTGTTTAGCCAGTCATGCCGTGCATGACGTAGCACTTCTATGATATCCCAGTCTTTTTCCATAATTGACTCCTACACTTCGATTAAGGTTTTTTACGTTACTGCATGCTGTAAGTATATCAAAAAAGCATATAGACGTATGTACCTTTACGAAGAAAAGCTTAAATGTTTCTACTAAATCGCATAATTTAGCTAATATAACCAACTGAACCAAGAATAAAAGCATTTAGAAATTATTCAATTCTGATAAGTTTTCTAATTCTTAGCTGATTGAGGAAGCAATTTGGTATAAACTAGCAACTCGGTAAGCTTATCGCCTGGGTAAGTTAGATCTGCTTTTCTCTTTAAAGTCCAGCTTATCCCATCGAGATCTTAAGTCACATTGGAACTGAAGAGGCAAAATACACCTTCATTTCCAATGTGACTTAAGCTTGTGAGGCCAAGAGGATATTGGTCATGCAGGTGTTGCCACAGGACGTGGCAGGTCTAGCCTGCGCGCCCACCTCCGCATTTCTTTGTCCAGCTTCACCGCCTAAGACTCGAGGTCTTAAGTCACCTCAGAATTGCAGACAAAGTACGCCTTCATTTCCGAGGCGCCTTTAGCTTGTCGCCCCTGAACAGTCGCCTCCGCATTTCATATAAAAAGAAAACTCTAACCATTAATGGTTAGAGTTTTCCACTAAATCTTATGCTTCTTGAGCTGCAGGGTATACGCTCACTTGCTTACGGTCACGTCCAAGACGTTCGAATTTAACAACACCGTCCACTTTCGCGAAAAGAGTGTCGTCTCCACCTTTACCCACGTTTACACCTGGATAAATTTTAGTTCCGCGTTGACGATATAGGATGGAACCACCAGATACGAATTGACCGTCCGCACGCTTAGCACCTAGGCGCTTAGAGATTGAATCACGGCCGTTCTTTGTAGAACCTACTCCTTTTTTAGAAGCGAACAACTGAAGATCTAACTTTAATAGCATTTATTCCACCTCCTGCTTTTTGAAGGTTATTTTTATATTTTGTCCATAGCTCTCTTCTATTCCTCGCAATGAAACGACCATTCCTTCTAGCAATAGCTGAATCTTCTCATTTACATCTTCCGCAATCCCATCCGGAATGACACATGAGAGAAGACCTGTTTCATCGTGTTCAATGTCTGGAGTGATGCCAGTTAAGGCATGCACTGCATTAATTGCGCCGACTGATACAGCAGATACGCCTGCACAGACAATATCTTTACCTCTATTTGCAAAGAATGCGTGACCGCTTATTGTGAATGATTGAATGACTCCTGAACTTTTACGATTAATCGTAACTTGAATCATCTTAAAACAACCTTATGCGTTGATTTTTTCAATAACAACTTTAGTATATGGTTGACGATGACCTTGTTTCTTATGATAATTTTTCTTAGCTTTGTATTTGAAAACAGTGATTTTCTTCGCACGGCCTTGTTTTTCAACTTTTGCCGTAACAGTAGCACCTTCAACAACAGGGCTTCCTACTTTTACACTGTCTCCGCCTACGAATAGAACTTTTTCAAAAGTAACCGCTTCGCCTGCTTCTGCATTAAGTTTTTCGATGTAGATTGTTTGTCCTTCTTCTACACGTACTTGCTTTCCGCCAGTTTCAATAATTGCGTACATAACTGCACCTCCTCTAAGACTAAGACTCGCCATCATCAGGCGTTTTGCATAAAGCAAAATCTTATCACCTGTTCTGTGCGGTTGTAGCATGGGCGCTACAAACATAACATCAAAATATTATCATAAACTATTGAGTAATGTCAATGTAATTTCTGTTTTAATTCCTGCTCGCAGCCAAAGCGATTGATTCGATAATAAGGTTTTTCCGCTTCCTTTACAGCAAAAATAATTTTCATTCCGATTGAATCTTCCAGGCGACCTAGATGAAGGTCCTGCTCACCAGAGAAAATTGCCTTGACCTCATTTGTCGTTTCAACGAGAACCGCTTCTTCCGTTTGATGGCGATGCTCCCAAAGTTCTCTCTCAAGGCGAAAAGCAATCGTTTCAGCGCTTAACACTCTGCCTGTCCCTTCGCAAACCGCACACTTTTTTTCTAGGCTTTCAGATAATGAGACCTTAGTCTTTTTCCTTGTCATTTGCATAATACCTAGAGGTGTAAAGCCGATTAGCTTTATTTGCCGATCGTCTTTTTTTAGTGCTGACTCCATTTTTTTGAGTATATACTTTCGATCCTTTTCTTCCTTCATATCAATAAAATCGATTAATATCATGCCAGCTAAGTCACGCAGCCGAATTTGCCGAGCCGCTTCTTCTGCCGCCCACTCGTTTGTTTTAATGACCGTATCACGAAGACTGTGCTTGCCAGAAAACTTGCCAGTATTTACATCAATCACCGTTAAAGCTTCGGTTTCATCAAAAATGAGATAAGCGCCATTCTCTAACCAGACAATTCTTTTTAATGTTTTTTCGATTTCATGCTCAAGTTTATATGTAGAAAAAACATTTTCTTTGCCGGAATAGAACTCAACTGGCAGGGATGTAAGTTTTTGCAGTTTATTTTTTAACTCCAAATGATCTGTAGTGATTGTCCCTTCATCCATTTTCTGTATTTCTGCAATGGCTTTTGTTAAAAAAGTGTCTTCTTTATAGATCACACCGGATTTTTTCATGCTTTCGGCCTTATTCAATATCTCTCTATAATGATTCCGCTTCTCCTCTAACTCTGCAGCTAAACAATCATCAGGAGTATGAGCTGCGGAGGTTCGAATGATAAGCCCTTCATTATCTGTTTTTATTTCAAAGCCTAATTGCTTTTTTTGCTCACGAATAGCAGGATCTGTCAGCTTTTTAGATACAGCAATATAACGTCCTTCGGGCATGTACACAAGATGTGTACCTTGCAGTTCAATTACCCCGTTTAGACGCGGGCCCTTTGTTCCTGTAGCATCTTTTTCAATTTGGACAAGCAGCTTCTCGCCTTGATGAACAAACGAAGAAATACTTCGACTTTGCTTAGCCGAAGTTTCTTCTGCCTGTACATAGCTTGCCAGCTTATCTCTATGGAGGAAACCGCTTTTTCCCTCACCTATATCAACAAATACAGCATTTAATCCCGGTAGCACCTTTTCAACGGTTCCTAGATAAATATGACCAACGGATGAAGTAACCGTTGGCTGCTCAATATATAGTTTTTCAACAGTATCATTTTTTATTAAGGCGAACCTTTTTTCAGTTGTTATATAATTAATTACTAATCTATTCAATACTTGATCCTCGCTTTTTTTCACTTAGGCTATTAATAAATATAAACAAGATCGCCTATTTTAGCTGTCAGAATTTTATCAGAAAAGTAGGCATGGAGCAATTCGTTTTCATCCAAAGAACCTTTTTCGCTGCCTCTATTCTCAACAATTATGGAATGTTTACAGCCGCGCTGAAACTTCTCCAATACATCAATCACTGCATCCTCTTCTTTAACAACAAGGGGCTTTAAAGTACGAAAATCGCTGTTCTTCCCATAATGTCGTTCAAGAAGGAACCGCATAAAAACATATCTTCCTTGCTTCCATTCATAGTATAAAGAAAAAATTAAGAAAGCAAGTATAATCCATATATTTATATTCAGTGGGGTCGTAATTAGGATAAAAAGGAAAAAGATGACGAGTCCAACAGCAGATATTAATAGTGTTTTTCGATGTGCAACCGGAAAAGCATAGCGATATGATAAAAGAAGAAATACAAGTTTTCCGCCATCTAGTGGCCATAAAGGCAATAAATTAAAAAATAGAATCATCAAATTAAATTGAAAAAACAAAGTAAACATTTCCGTTGATATCCAAGAAAATTCATAGGCAATAAAAGCTGCCGCTATCATCCATACATGCTGGAGAGGACCAGAAAGGATAACAATAACCTCTTCCTTTAAAGGACGATTCCCATGTTCATCCATCTCTGCGACACCGCCAAACGGAAGAAGGACAATACGCTTTATTCTCCATGAGAAAAGTGCGGCTGCAGCTGCATGCCCCATTTCATGTATAAAAATAATCAATAACAATAGAGATAATTCCATAAAATGGGCTGTTATAATCGCCAATCCCATAACAACCCATAAAAGAGGATGGATTTGAATTTGTCTAAACAAATTAAGCAGTTTAATCAAAAGGAATCACCTGGAACGGGTCAACAAATTCATCACCCTTTTTAATAGCAAAATAAAATAAGCCTTTACCATCCTCAGTTGATGCCGCCTGTCCAACATCTGTTCCTTTTTTTATATATTCAAAAACCTTTACATTGATTTCATCAAGATTACCATACCAGGATTGGCTTTGATCTGCATGCTGAATGATAACGGTTTTTCCAAAGCCCTCTTTTTCTCCAGCGTATTCAATAAGTCCCTCATTCATTGCTGCAACCATTTCTCCTTGATTCGTTTCGATAGAAATTCTCTGTCCATTCTCTTCGAACTCTTCAAGAATTTTGGCGGAGGCGGGTAGAGCGTAGCCTGGATGGTTAGATTCTTTTACCTGCTCCTTCTCCTTAGTTGGCAGCAAAACAAAGGAGGTGCCAAACTTATCTTCATACCATTTAGAAACTGCAGCAAATTGAAAGCTTTTTTCCATAGTTTGTTCAACGTATGCCCTCGCCTGAGCCAATGAATCTGATTCATTTTTAAACATAATAGCTACTATTAAAAATAAACAAGCAGAAGCTAGTACCTTAAAGAAAAAGACTTCCTTACGAAATAATGGATGGCCATTCTTATCTTCAGGAGGAGGTCCATCATATGAAGGAAGTTTACTAAAGCCATAGCGTTCTTCATCATCCGGCCAAACTTGTTGATTATTCTTATTTGTTTTAGTTAATCTGTCTCTTTCTTTTTTGCGCTTAGCCATTTTTCTGCGTATTTCATCAGCTCGTGAACTCATAACATTCCCCACCCTATTCATTACCAGTTTGTACAAGTTTATGAGTTGTCCCAGTCGAGTATGACTGCAATAGGCCGATTAATTTTAATTAAGTGAAATCAAAGAGATGTCAGGGGTGATAAACTGAATTGCTTTTAGCCAAGCGAATTGACGGATAGGAATGCTTGTTGGGTAGGTATCTTTCCACATTATTAATGGCAGCACCTTTTTCAATTGTTCGCGAATTTTTCCCATACGAAAAGGACTGAGGAAATTCCCCAGCCCTTGAATGTTATTTAACACCAAAAAACTTTTTGATTTTCGTAAATACGCCTGGATTCTCTTCCTCAAGCTGTTGAAGCGGGACAGATTCACCTAAAATGCGCCGTGCGATATTACGATAAGCAATAGAAGCAACATTATTTGGATTCATCGCAATGGGTTCTCCATGATTAGATGCCTTAATTACTTGATCATCATCAGCGACAATCCCAATCAAATCAATCGATAAGTGATTGGTAATCTCTTCGACGTCCAGCATGTCTCCATTTTTCATTAAATGCGGACGGATACGGTTAATGATTAACTTCGGTGATTCAATATGTTCTTCCTTCTCTAACAGCCCGATAATGCGATCTGCATCACGGACTGCGGATACTTCTGGAGTCGTTACGACAATCGCTTTAGTCGCACCGGCTACTGCGTTGCGATAGCCTTGTTCAATACCAGCTGGGCAATCAATAATGATATAATCATAGTCTTGCTTTAATTCATCGATTAACTTCTTCATCTGTTCTGAATTGACAGCATTTTTATCACTTGTTTGTGCTGCTGGCAGAAGATACAGGAGGTCATCGAAACGTTTATCCTTCACAAGCGCCTGTGGCACTTTACAGCGTTCTTCAATTACGTCTACAAGGTCGTAAATAATGCGGTTTTCAAGTCCCATTACTACATCGAGGTTTCTTAGACCGATATCTGTATCTACTAGACAAACCCGTTTTCCTTGCAGGGCTAAAGCTGTCCCAATATTTGCCGATGTCGTTGTTTTACCAACACCGCCTTTACCGGATGTAATGACTATCGCTTCTCCCACACTAGAATCCCCCTTGCAATTTAGATAAATTTGGCCTAATATGCATCAAAACTTGTAATCTATCGATTGTAATTTGATTATCTTCGTCTATGTAAGCACATTCCATTTCTCGTTTGCCTTCTTCCACATTGTCATCAGGTGCTCTCGTTAAACTGTCACTGATGCGCAGCTGAGTTGGTTTCATAACAGAAGCAGAAATAACAGCTTCTTTATTTCCATTGATACCAGCATGAGCAATTCCTTTTAATGCACCCATGATGAATATATTACCACCAGCTTTTACCGTTCCGCCCGGGTTCACATCACCAATGAGCAAAAGGTCGCCTGGAACCTCTAACACCTGACCTGATCGAATAATCCGTGCAATCGACAGTATTTCGTTGTCTTGCTTTAATTTTTCCGCCTCATTTTTTGTTATAACATTAGAGCGGACCGATTCTACAACGAGGTTTTTCTTCTGTCTAATAAGCTCTTTTATTTCCTCTTCTTGAGCTTCCGACAAATATCGATTGCCTGTATGCACCATAACTGAAATTAACCGGTCTTCACTAGAACGGCTGCTTTCAGTTAACTTTTGATTTAATTCTTTTTTTAATTCTTCATAGGAACATACATCATCAAGATGAAGCGTAAGCCCATCTTTTGTGCCTTTTATTGTTACATTTTGTTTTCTATTCATTTCAAGATGTTCACCTCAAGAAAAGCTCCAGCGTCCAGTGAGCAAACTTATATATATAGACCCTAGAAAACATGTGGGTCATATCGCTCAACCGCATTCTGATTCACAGATTTTTTCTGATATTATGAAAGAATTCGACAGAAGCCTACTAAATTCCTTTTTCTCATCAATTGAATCTTATTCGAGAGATGCACATATAAAAGCATCTCCGGTCATTCTACCTATGACTTAACTAAGAGGTCCATACGAAAACATAATACAAAAGAGATTTTAATCAAAGAAAACCGGAGAATTAACCGGTTTCTTATTTATTATTCCGACAAACTTTCAATAAACTTTTCAAAATGTCTCTTTAAAGGATAGACTGCCAAAATGATAAAAACTAAATTTATTATGAGGGTCGGAATGAGCCTAATAAATGAGAAGTCCGCAAACGTCATTTCAGTACGGCCTATGATGAGATTCATACCATAGGATCCACTCTCTAAAACTGCCACACCAAAGAGCACGACTAGACTCGTCACGACCATATTATTTTGCAGCACTCTCATCACTTGTGAAACGATATAGGCTATCACAGGAAACAAGAATAGATAAATGCCAATCACTTCTATATAGACTATATCAAATAATAACCCGAAAATGACCCCATATAGGATCCCGTACTTTGCCGATCCATAGATTGTCAAAAAAAGAATCGCAATCATTAAGAAATGCGGTATAAGAAAGCGCTCACCCCCAAAAAATTCTTTTGGTGGGACCATCTGCACAAAAGTACTCTCAAACACAAAAAGCAGAATGAATAAGAGAGGGAGAATGACCTTTCTCAATTGTCTTCCTCCTCATTGGATCGCTGTAGCTCCTTTTGTATCTCCGGACTCATGCTGCTGATTTTGGCTACCATTACATGCTGAATATCATATAAGTCCGCTCCTGGCTCAATATAAGCCGTTTGAGTAAGACCGTATTCAGCTGGCGTCACTTCAACTACTTTTCCAATCGGAAGCCCCTCTGGGAAAACGCCACCCAATCCTGAAGTAACAACAGCTTGATCTTTTTCAATTTTCGCATCATATGGAATCTTAGTTAAAAGCAAAAGCTTTCTTTTCTCATCATAACCCTCGATCAGACCAAATACTTTTTCGTTTTTCTTATCACCCGACACTTGTACAGCCGCAGAAATGCGATTGGTCGGATCCATAGAACTTAAAAGCTGCACAGTTGAAGTAAATGTTTGTGAACTTTTGACTTTTCCAATCAAGCCGTTTGATGTAATGACAGCCATGTTTGGTTCAACGCCATCCCTTGACCCCTTATTAATTGTCAAAAGCTCATGCCATCTATCCGGATTTCTGCCTACAACTGCTGCATGCACCGGATCAAACGCACTTAAGCTACCCTCTTTATCAATTACTTCACGAAGCTCATCATTGTCTTTTTGCAGCATTTGCACTTCCGCTTCTAAAAATGCAAGCTCATCTAATCTGGACTTCAGTTCTTTGTTTTCCGTGTATGTATTTTGCAAGTCTTGCACATTTTCAAAGAAACCAGCTATATATTGCGTCGGGCCTGAAACAGTATTTTGTACCCAACCGGTCATATCTTTTAAAAATTGCTCTGGCCATGTCACATTTTCTCGTTCTCTTAATGAGAACCCAATTAATGCCACAAGAATAATGATGCTAACAAGCAAAATAATCAGGCGTTTATTCAAAAAGAACTGTGGCATTTTGAACACCTCGATTTATTAAGATTTCTGCCTTGCGTTGTATAACCAGGAGAATGAGGCATCAATGCACACTTCATCGATGCCTTTAAACTCGCTCCTGCCTTCATGCCGCAAATGCCTTTACACATTAACGGGAATCCTTGACTTTATTTTTAAATAAATTGATATGTTCTAAAGCTTTTCCAGTGCCGATTGCTACACAATCCAGTGGATTTTCTGCAATTAATACCGGCATTTTTGTTTCCTCGCTAATCACTTTATCCAAGTTGCGCAACAATGCACCGCCACCAGTTAATACAATTCCGCGATCCATAATATCTGCTGCTAGCTCAGGTGGAGTTTTTTCCAAGGTCACTTTCACCGCATCTACAATAGCAGAAACTGTGTCGCGAAGCGCCTTTGAAATTTCCTCGGCAGTAATTTCGATCGTTTTCGGTAAGCCTGTCAGTAAATCACGGCCTCGAATTTCGATATTGTCGACACCTTCAGGTTCACCTGCTGAGCCCACTTCAACTTTAATCATTTCAGATGTACGATCACCAATCATTAAGTTATATGTTTTACGAATATAATTTATAATTGCATCATCCATCTCATCACCAGCAATGCGGATTGATTGGCTAGTTACAATGCCACCAAGAGAAATAATCGCTACTTCAGTTGTACCGCCACCAATATCTACCACCATGCTTCCAGTTGGCTCCCATACAGGAAGATTAGCGCCAATAGCAGCTGCAAATGGCTCTTCAATTGTATAAGCATCACGTGCGCCTGCTTGACGAGTAGCATCAACAACTGCACGTTCTTCAACTGCAGTAATTCCTGAAGGAACACAAACCATTACATAAGGCTTGCCTGCAAAAATACCATTATTTTTATTTGCTTGCTTGATATAGTATTTCATCATAACCGCTGTTGTTTCATAATCAGCAATTACTCCATCTTTCATCGGACGTAATGCAACGATATTTCCAGGAGTCCGGCCAATCATATTCTTTGCATCATTACCGACAGCAACAATACTTTTCGTATCTGTTTGAAGTGCTACAACAGATGGTTCTCTTACTACAATTCCTTTTCCTTTAACAAATACTAGCGTATTAGCTGTACCTAAATCTATTCCAAGGTCTTTAGTCCCGATTCCAAACATAATTTGTATCTCCCTTTCTGATACCTATACAATTTTATATATAAGGTGAAAATCTAATCTTTTTTCTATTATTTGGTTTAAAAGCAGTATTTTTTTTTAAGTATTTACGTAAAAAATCATAAACAATATTATATCGTATCATCAAATAAAAACATAGTGTTATAAATAACCTTTTTCCTTTAAGCTGACAAATTTCTTTTCCCCGATTATTATATGATCGAGAATCTCAATGCCAATTATTTTACCGCATTCAGCAAGCCGTTTTGTTACATCGATATCCTCTCTACTTGGTTCTGGATCGCCGGAGGGATGATTGTGAAGACATATGATAGAAGCTGCGGATCGGCGGAAAGCTTCTTTATACACTTCCCTAGGATGCACGATAGAGGCATTCAAGCTACCAATAAAAATCGTTTGCTTACTTAATACCTGATTCTTGGTATTTAAGTAGAGGCATACATACTTTACGTAAATACAATTTATTTCTCATTGTAATATGTACCTCAATTTGAATGTTACCACAAAGATTTATAAATAGCCCTTTCTGTCTTTATAAATTTCAAATTCTTATGATGGAGGTACGTTTAAGTGGTAGTTTTGAGATGGTATGAGAAGTTAATTGTGCATGCTGCGATCTTAGCAGTTACTATATTTTTAGGTGTAACTGTTTGGTTAATGGTAGACATGGGGTATGAAAGCATAGCAATTTCAACAGGCTTGATTTACTTTACAGGATTAATTATTACGTTAACAGAAATGAATAAACAAGGTGAAGGCGAACAGTAATGCCTTTGTACCTAAGCAATCTAAAAAGCGCCCTCATTATTGAGGAGCGCTTAAAATTTTTTTATATAGCGTTCCCCAATTGCTTAAGTACATTCAAAATCAACGGTGAAACTTGAATCAACACATACTCTAACGTACTATTTTGGATAGCCGTCCAAGCCTTCTCTGAAATACACATCAAAAAGAGAAAGCATGCACCAACAATAATGACAGAAGCAACAGGAAAACTAAGAGCGACTAATATGTCTTACATCTATGAAGGATTAAAGAGGTTCAACCAATTCATCCGTTCCTCGATTTTCAAGTTCGGTCAAAAGTTCAGAGGTAGTTTCCCATTCAATACATCCATTCGGAGTAGATGCTGTATGGTCAATAAGTGCTTTAAGCAGCTGACGAACTCTATCGAATGCATCAGTGTCCTCAGTCAATGTCATCAATGCATTATAGGGTTTTTCTCCTTTTACTTCCTCGTTAAAGTATGCCTCTTCAAAATTTGGAACAGATGCTAAAAGTCGCACTTTATCAGGAGTATTATGCATTCTTATCGATTCAATTATTTTCTCATTCGATGTCCAAGCCTTATTTTTCTTTGGTTCACCATTAATTTTTATCTTGTTTGTATAGGGTCTGTCGCTGTCATGAAGAACTGAATAAGATGAATCAAAGTGATTTAGAATTTTCACTAGCGATGCAATGGTATCTTTTCCTCTTGCCCTAATAATGTGAACCCCCTTAAATAGTTCAGGTTCTGACTCCAATATATATTTGAATGCAGTATATTCAGTATCTCCTTCAACAATAATTGAATGACCTCCAAAGAAGAATTCTGCGACATAGGGATCAAACATATTCAAAAGTTTTAATCTTTTTTTATCATTAATATCAAGTAAAGCCCTTTTTGGTCTAAATAAAGTTGTCCCTTTTATATCTCCACTATCACTACGTTCCACTCTTACAATTGTGGTATTATCTCTTGCTAAATCTATAAATGCAGGCGAATGAGTAGTAACCATGACCTGCCAATTTCTATTTTTAGGAAGATCATAAAGACTTTTACACGCCTCACGAATAGCACTAGGATGTAAACAGAGCTCCGGTTCATCTAATAGTAAAACATGAGGTCTTTCGCTCTTCTTTTTCTTACTTAGTTCAGTCTCATTTACAAAACGAAGTGCAGCCCATAAGAGTGTTCTTCTGGCTCCGCTACCTTGCCTTGCAATTGAACTTTGGTAACCTCCCTGTGGTCCCATTAATAGTTGGGATTTTGCTTTAAATAAATTTATACTTTTTTCAAGATCTTCGTGAGGTCTAGCATCAAATTTAACTTCATATCCAGGGAAAACATCATTAATTAGAGATGATAACTCGTTTTCTGCATGGACTATTTGCTCTTTTGAATCCAATAAGATTTGTTCTTGCATTTCCTGAATTGAGTTTAATAACTTTTCATAGTCAGTTTCTCCTTCGTCACTTTCATCTCTTGATTTATTTGTTGAAATGCTTTTTACTCGCTCTGAGATAATAGAAGATAGTATTTCTGTAATTTCATTTGCTTGTTTTTCAGGGTTTTCAAACGCTTCTACTAAATGGGCTTGTGGCCGCTGAGAATTTGCCACATTAGGTGCACCCCAAGGAACATTTTCTGACCATTCTTCTTGTTCAACATCATATCCTCTTCTTTTAGGTGCACCCACATCTTC
Organism: Cytobacillus purgationiresistens; assembly: GCF_030813235.1. Classification (GTDB taxonomy): domain Bacteria; phylum Bacillota; class Bacilli; order Bacillales; family Cytobacillaceae; genus Cytobacillus; species Cytobacillus purgationiresistens. The sequence continues at coordinate 60,618 of NZ_JAUSUB010000006.1, forward strand.
CCAAATCCACTGTTCACGGACATATTTTTCTTGCGTCACTTCGTCCACTCTAATCCAGCGCTCGCCGGGACTATTATCATGAACAACAGTATGCAACTCTATTTCAGGATAAAAACCTTTAATAATTTCTCCATTAGGAAAATCATCAATTGACAGTTTACCTGCGTTAGAGCCTTGAGACATAATTACTTCATACGCTTTTAAAATAGTGCTTTTCCCAGCGTTATTTGAACCAACTAAAACAACTATATCATCCAACTCAATTTCAACCGGTTTGTTTCCAATACACCTAAAGTTTTTTATTATTAGTTTACTTAATCGAGGTCTAGGTACTTCTGGATTACTCGATTCCAAAGTTACTTCTAATTCTGTCTTTTTTTTAGCCATAATTAACTCCTCCATTTCTAGAATCTAACAAATAATTCATCTTTTAAATCAATGCAAATGACCTATATAATTTCCATTATATTCTACCACTTTTAAATATACAAAATAAAGAATTTTCTTATTTTATATCCTTTTTTGTATTTTTTAAGGAAAATTCTATTTCAGAGATATTTAATGAATAATATTAAGGAAAAAAACTTAGAGTTCAATAAGCATTGCTTTTTATTCAATTTGTGGAGAAATGTACTTAAACTAACAGTGGCTTTTGTAGAATAACCTCTTTTAAATTTCAAAAGCGCCCTCTTATTGAGGAGCGCTTTGAATGGATAATATATCTATGAACTTCACTTTAATCGTGTTATAGCTACTTTCAATATGTATAAGCTGAGATTGTACATCAAGCTTAACTATTTTCCCTTGTACGGGTTCTCTTTGCCATAAAGTAATCAAAACATCACTTTTCTCTCTATGAGCTTCAACTACTGCATTTCCCAATTCTTCTAATTCAAATTCATCCCTTGAAGGTCGCTGAGGTTTAGACTTCTTAGGCATTTTTACTCCCATTATCTTCACTCCTCATTCATCTTGTTACCATAAATTATATACGAACTTTTGTTCTATTTCAATTGATAAAGGAACATATGTTTGCATATAATATAAACGTAAGGGGATGGAATTATGATTCGTGACCGTGGGAAAATGAAATGGCAGAGCGCTTTTTTTATGCCGGAACATGTGAAGATACTTAAAGATATTGAGGTTGATGCCAATAAAACATCAAAGCCGCAGCTCGATGAGCAGCAATTGGAAGAAATACAAATTGTTATTATGGATTCTTTTGATTACAGCCTGCCTATTAAGATTTCCACTTGGCAGAATGGTTTCTCCAATCATATGACTGTAATCGTTGATAAATTGGATATGATAAAGAAAGAAATTAGGGTGGAAATTCAAACTGATTATGAAATGAAATGTATACATATCGATAAGATAATTGCTGCTGAAAGGATATGACAATGACTAGGATACCGGAAAATGATCGTGATCTTATTGAACAGGCCATATACTTACCCATGATAGTCATCATTCTTGAACGTGATTTGCAGATAATTGAAAAGGCACCATTTAAGATTAACCGTCCTTATCTAACTCTTGTGGAAAATACACTGAAGAAGGTGCAACGGGACCTAAAAGAAGTAAGAGACAAAATGAGGAAAGGTAATATGAAGGTTCATCAAATTAGCCATGATGACACTTTTACGATGTTTTCATTCCTATATAAGGGATATGAAGAACAACATAATTATTTCAATCCACGACTTAGAAATAAGTGTGAGGAATTATTAGATTTTTACCTAAACAAAAAGGACTTTAGAACTATAACGTAGTAATATTATAGTTAGAAAGGAGGTAATCATAAGTGAAATACGAGCCTTTGGGCTTTATTGAAAGTGGTGTTACTTACCATATCTGTGCAGATAAAAAAACAGTAACTGTAACTGCCAAAATAGGGGCAGTTGTAATCAAGTGCACAGGAGTGACATTTAAGGAAACAATTGCAGAAGCAAAAAGATTAATTAATAATGAACTTCATTCTAAAATTTAGACTCCTCTCTTTTGAGAAGGGTTATTTTTTTTATGTCAAAGAAGGACAAATGACCTACATGAAGAATTTTAATAATAAGGGGCGTGGTGAATTATAAAGCTTGATAATGAGTGGGTTGAGTTGATTATTGAAGCAAAGTGTTTTGGTATTACTATAAATGAAATTAAGTTGTTTTTTAAAATGAATTCACAAAATAAACATAGATAAAAATTGAAAAGGAGTAAAACTTATGAAATTTATTTATCCATGCAAGGAGTGTGTCACTACCGAGAATTATAGTATGAATTCTATAGATATGAATGATACAGGAGATTATACTTTTGAATGTAACTATGGTCATACATCAAATTTAACAATTTATGATGAGAAGTTTTCTATTCTATATGATATGGGAGCACTCGCTTTATTTGACGGATATTATAGAGAAGCAGTTTCAAGTTTTGCTGCATCATTAGAAAGGTTTTATGAATTTTTTATTAAAGTACTCATAGATAAAAATGATGTTCCCTTTGCTGAGTATGAAAAAACGTGGAAATTAGTTTCTAAACAATCCGAAAGACAGATAGGCGCTTTTTATTTTTTATACGTAACAGAATTCACAAAAGCTCCGCCTAAAATCCCTAATCAAGAAGTTGAATTCAGAAATAAAGTCATCCATAAAGGGTATATACCTAGCAAGAAGGAAGCATATTCCTATGCTAAGTTTATTTTTGAATATATAAAAGAACTTATGCTACTTTTAGTTGACCATCAAAAAAACATTCTTAATGTAGTTTTTCAAAAGAATTCTGGAAAGGGTAAAAACTTTGTAGAAAATGAATTTATTTCATACCTTTTACCAGTTAATTTATCTAAGTCGCAACTCTCAAAGAGAAAGTTTGATGAATCAATTGATGAATTTAAATATAATAAAGGTCTCTACGAAAAATAACCGAAGCCCCTCAAATGAAGGGCTTCTTTAATTCTTTTACTTTACGCAAATTGCAAATTTGATATGTATCATAATAAAACTATTTAGGTTTTTTCATATTACACTTATTCTTTTGGATAGAAAAACTCTATTAGAGAAAATATAATGTTATCCCCAAAATACAAATAACCTTTATCCCATATTATGAATTATTTGAAATTACCCGTTAATATCAACTTAATTACCTATTATTTGTAAATAGTATATTAGGAGGATGAAAATTGGAAAGTATAAAATTAGAAGATAATATAGAGGTATTAAAAAATATTTATAAAATGTCAGATGATTTATTGGATTCAATTATTGGTACTAAAAAAGATAGCAACGAATACTATGAATCAATTGAAATCTCTACTCTATTAACCCACATGGATAGTATAGATGAAACTGAACGATTATATTTTATAATTGATTCTTTGCATAATAACTTAGGATTAAGCTATGAGACTTTGGCTATTTACAGTAAAGTAAGTACCCAAAAATTTAAAGATTTTTTAAATGACCCAAACAAATTAAATGAGAATGAAAAGTTTACCCTAGCCGTTAGAATTATGCTACTTCATTTTATTTTCAAAGAAAAGTATTTAATTGATAATTAATTTTAAGCCCCTCTCAATTGAGAAGGGCTTTATTTTCAATTATAGTACTCTTAATACTTGTCCAACACGAATTGTATAGTTAGCATCCAACCCATTCCAGTTACGGATTTGTTGAATCGTGCTGCCATATCTGCGTGATAATGCATAGCCTGTATCACCAGAAACTACAGTATGGTAAACTGCTCCACCAGATGGCGTTAAATTAAATGCTCGGACTAAGCCGTTCACATGACCTTGAGCAATAGCTTGAATAAAGGATGACTGTTTCAACTTGTTTGCATCGGCTACAGTATCAATAAATCCATTCTCTGTTAAAAGAGCTGGCATTCTTGTCTCTCTTAGAACATGGAAATTAGCTTGCTTTTTACCGCGATCACGGAAATCAACTACTTTCAAAATTTCTTCATGAATAAGGTTCTGATAAGTGGTTGTTGGTGCGCCTAAACCAGGATAAATATAATCTTCATACCCTGTACCGCCGCCAGCATTGATGTGAATGGAGAGAAAGAAGTCCGCTCCCCAAGAGTTAGCATCATTCGTTCTTTGTGCAAGTGATAGAGTTTGATCTCCTGTGCGACTCATACGAACATCAGCATTACTATAATTTCTTAATAAATCTCTTACTCTTGTAGCAATCTGTAAGGTTAATGCTTTCTCCTGTAAACCATTACCTACTGCACCTGGATCAGTACCGCCATGACCTGGATCAATATAAATTTTTACCATAATAAAACCTCTCCTTTATCATTGTTTTTTGTGATTTATATAGATAAGCTTTTATGAACAAACGAGTCTACATTGAAAACACCCCCTTTAGAGCAATAGAAAAGGCCGCCCTTGTGGACAGCCTATTTTTTAAGGAATTCATATTGTCTTGCTAAGTTACTATCCTGAATACCTCTTGTTGTTGGGTCATTTACCGCATTCCAAACGCTAATAATCACCAATAAAACAACATAGGGATTTGAAAAAGCGTCAATCAATAAACTGAACAAAGACGCCCAAGTTGTTATGTCCTGCGCTGTTATTCCAAAATAACCAAGAATCGGAATAATAAAGGACAGAAGTAGCTGCCCAATAAATACCGGGTTTTTAAATCGTATTTTCCAGTTAATCATATTAATCACCCTCCAATTTTAATTGCTGCATAAAAAATGGCCACAGCTCCACCGATTAACGCAGCAATAAGCGCGTTTGTAATCGATCGCCGTAACCATTTAGTATCATCTTTAATCTCTGATAAAGTAACTTTTATATATTTGATATCTCTTTCGTGCTCATCAGTTCTTTTGGTCAATTGTTCAATTTTTTCATCTTGTTTCTTTTCGTGTTTTTTAATTTCTTCAATATCACTCTGGATTTTCTGCTGCCAAATATCCAAGTTATTTACCTCCATGCCCTTGCCCTCCTCTATAACAAAGACCCAGTAAGGTTATGCTGCCGGGTCATAGTCCACGGCTGTAATTTGTTTGTATTGTTCCTTTGTAATCCAGGAAGCTATAACAAATATTCTTACGTCGTCCTTAGTGTAAAATCCCTCATCATAGTATCCTTTAATAGGTTTAAACCAGTCCATTATATACCCCTCCTACACTAGATTATTTTGCGCTAAGATTAATAAAATTGAAGCGTTCTGCTCTTTTATACTTTGCAACTCTATTTCTTTTTGAGCGCCATTCACTATTAAAAAAGCGTTCTGCTCTTTTAGTTTTTGTAACTCTATTTCCTTTTCCGCATTGATTTTTAGAACAGAAGCTAGCTGTAGTTTCACAGCCAGCAATTCCTCTGCTGGCGTCAAAGGGTCTTTTGGTGGATTATCCAATACTTCTTCCCACGCTGTTTGAATATCTTCCAAAGTAGGTAAGGGAACGTCGTTATAATCCCAATGTGCTATTGACTGTCTACCTTCAACATCTGCTGTAATAACATAATCTACGTTAGGGACTGCATCTGGATATAACCTTCTTATGGCTGCGTCAAAGTTCATATTAGAAGAAACTGTCATAATCTTTACCCCCTAGTTCGGTGACAATAAAATAGTTAAATCTAGAGTCATGATAACGCAAAGCAAATTCATCCCATTGAGAAGTTTGCCCAACGTATACGTAAAGTTCCACGTAATCCCCGGCTTTTAGATTAAGCACTACTGACCCGCTAACAATCTGTTCAAAGTTGTATGTTGTCGAAGGTGTTTCTGCTCTGTTTCTTACATTTCCAATGACAGCTTTTTCACTGTCATTTACATATAACTTCAATTCGAAGTTTTGATAGACATATGGTGACTCAAAAAATGCACTAGCATTGAATAGATATAGCCCATCATATCTAGCTGTATATCTCATATTGGATACATTATAATCATTACCTGAGTCACATAATTCCCGGGAAAAGTTAAGTTTATTATTTGCTCCTTTTGTTAACGCTTGTCTTGTACCTGTTGATGGTGTAGTTGCTACAACATAGGATGAATTATTTAATTTTCGCCATCCTGTCCAAACATTATTATTAACATAATTTGTAAATAAATTATTTCTATGATCAGTTGCCCATACATATCCATAAGCTGGATTTACACCTGTAAGATGAATAAATCCTCTAAGTGTATCAGGAATATCAGGTACGTTAGAATGAGCATAAAATGTATGCATTCCTACACCTAAGTCTATAAGAGTAGGTAATAAACTTTGTGAAGAATTTGATAAACTAATTTTTGGGGTTCCATTAGTTAATGTTAATGGAGGCGTTTGAGCAAACTTATCAATAGCTTGTTTAGTTCTTTGAGCTGTCATTAGTACACTATTACTACTCCCAGCTTCTGCTTCTGCCTGACTAGCAGCTCCATAGTTTGGAACATTCCCTAAACCTACTTGATTTTTTGTAGTGTTATGCGGATTGTCATTCTTTTGCTCATGGGCGTTGACCTTCGATTGTGTCCCATCTACAGTCTCGATCTCTTTCCATCCTTTAAAAGCGCCATCAGAATGAACAAATCCTTTGAACATCCTTCCGTCATAGTTCCTAGTAACAACGAATTGTTTCATTTTCTCAGATAATGCAGCTGACTCCTCTGTTTCTGTTACATCAATATTGAACCAAGAAGAATCATTTGTTAATGGTCCGTTTGTTATCGCACTTCCCCCGGCATAATACTGGCCTGCTTCCAATGTTAAAATATCAAAAGCTGAAGAAAGCTTTGTTCGATAATTGTTATTTAAAGAAGTCCATTTTGACCATTTGCCATTATTTAAATTCCGATGATGGATTCTTGTTGAGCTAATACTCGTTCTTATAGCGATCTGAGTTTTATATGTGTTTGCGTGTTTAATGTGAATAATATAATACCAATTAGAACCTTCTGGGGCATTACCTAAATTTTGTCCTCGATAAAATCCAGATAAATCAAGTAAGTTTAAATCAGTGTCACGGATATCTTTAGCCACATCACCCACTCCAAAAGATTTCGCCCAATTGATGGCTGCCGTTTCAGCTGCTGTCGCTTTACTTTGTGCTCCTGAAGTTGTTTCATATTTATTATCTGCTTCTTGTTTAGTGTATGCACCAACTTGAGTCGCAGTTGTTTGATGAGGATTCCCTATATTATCCGCATGGCTATCAAATTCTGCCTTGCTCGCTTGTCTAATATTGGTCACATTGCCTAGACCTACTTGTTCAGCTGTAGTATTATGTGGGTTGTCTTTAAGATTAGCATGTGCATCAACCTTTTGCTGTGCTCCCGTTGGTGTTTCCTTGTCATTAATTTCTCTTCCTATATCGTTAAGATCATCTGGTTTAACAACCTCGCCATAGGTCCAATCTACTTTTGCCATTTTATCCCTCCTTAATCTCTATAGTTTGAATCATCAATTGATCAGTTGTAACGGGGATGTTCACATCATTTGAGCTGATTATTTTATTTTGGCTATCAACTAATTCAATCTTGGTAATAAGCGAAATATCAGAGGCAAAAACGATATAATTTAAAACCATTACGTTATCACTAACAGACTTTACCTCAAAATTAGAAATCGAAAAAGTACCGTTAAGTACTACTTTTGATACTCTCTGATCTGTATATTTTGCAATATCATTTTTAAATGATGCAGATATCATTTAATGATCATCTCCGTTCCAAGTGATCCAAAAGGCTTTTCGCCAAGCTTCCAGGTATCATCAAATTTATAATTCCAAGTAATTTCTCTTTTCGATATGTTTTCAACTAATTTAATGACATCCTTCAGGGCTGTTTGTTGCTGATAATACAAGTTTGCAGGGATTGTAGTTTTAACTGTGTACTCAACTTCCTTAAATACGGCAGCTTCGTCTATGGCAGCTATTACTGTTAATATAAAATTCACTGGATCTACTTCTACAGTAGTTCTACCCTTCCCGACAAGAAAGTCTAATCTCTGCTGTAAATATCGAATAGTAAAAGGTGGTTTCGTTTGGTATCTATTAAGGATACGCATTTTACGGAAATCAAGGGATTCTATGGTTGGGTCGGCTTGAATGCCTAACATTCTCTCGCGTCTTTCAACTGCCGCCTCACTAGAAGATAAAACGAACTGATCATCATAAACCTGTTCTAACGCCAGATCAAGCTTTTCAAGTTCAATTGTCTCCGTTATATCAAGTTCCATAAATTCTAATATTTGACGGTAAAAATCAGGAAGATGCTGCATAATTCTTTCAGCCATTTATGGTCACCGTCCCTAATATCGGTATTTCTTCATCTTCTAGGATTACGTTGTTAGACAAACCGTTTAGTTTTGTATCAAATACATCTTCAACCCCTTGTATGGTGACTATTCGAGCCTCTATTTGTGACATTCGAACAGTTAGAGTTTGATTGGTCCAGTCGTTTCTTAAATAGAGAAAATAGTCTTCGATTACTTTTTCAATCTCAGATTGCACCTGCCCTATAGTAGTGCCGGTTAATAAGACAATCACGGTCTCGACATTAATAGATTTACTTTGCACACCTGTTATAGTCACTTGATGCCCAATTGGGGCTATCCCAAGACCTACTCCTCCATTCACTTCTGGATCTACATTTGTTTGTACAGTGTTGATTAATTCTTTAGTTGGAGCACTGTAATCACTCGCTATGAAGGTACATTTAACAGTTCCACCACCCTGCCATACAGGGTAAACTTTCGTTCCGCCGACTCCATCAATAGCGTTTATTTTTCGTTTATAATCAGCAATATTTCCACCAAAAGCCGGTTCGTTTACGGTATCGTAATATCGTTGTCTTAGGTGTTCATCTGTTTCTTCGTCTGCACCTGGTACGATCACTTCACCTAGTTCAGCTCGTCCCAAACGCTCTATAGGTTCAACTGGAATTAAACCACCAAAATCTATATTTCCTACTTGCCCAGCAGTCTTTGCTATTACTCTATAATTCCCAGCGCTTACTTTATCACCGATCTCATAATTAATACTGTTTAATTGAAAAAGAGCACCCAACGGAACATCATCATGGGGATTACCATTTGCATCTGAGATTGTTGCTTTTCTAACAGCGTAGGTTGCAGGATCACGATTAACACCGAATTCACCAACACGCTTATCAAGATCCTCTCCATCCGCTGTGTAGGCAAATGTCCTTAACAAAAGCAAGTCCATGTACGTATATGTTTCTGCTAGCTCCATTGCTGCAGGGGCCAGAGCATCATAGATAATGGATCCTTCTCGTTTATCAACATCATCCGTTACTCGATCAAGCATATCCTGCAATACATTTTCAAAAGTTTTGTGTTCAAACAAACGGTATCCCCTCCCGTAGTACCTCTACATCTCCATAATTTGTGATGGCGGTAAACGTTACCATTACTTCATCTTTATTGAATTCGAGATTCATATTTTCTATGGCCGTAATTCGTTCATCTTGGAAAAGAGATTCTTCAATACGTCTTGGCAGTTCCGCGCGGGCAAACAGCTCTTCATAACCCATCATATTCTCAAAACCATAATCATCAGAGTAGATAAGGTGAGCAAAACGGACCGTCTGAAGGATCTTGAAAATAGCCTGCTCGATTGCTCTGCGTCCCCCCACCATCCCAGCGCATCTTCCTCTGATAAAATCAAGCTTATAGGTCAATGTTGGTAGGTCAGCTTCGTCTACAACCTCTAAATTCTCTGTGACGATTATGCCTCCTTCAGGTAACACCATTAGCTTTCCACCACCTTATCAAGTACTATAAATTGATTACCGCCTTGAACTCGTAAGAGAACCACTTTGTCACCATTCGATAAGTCTTTTACCTTATCAGTAACAACAAGAAACTCTTCAGTAAGTGTCAGTTTTTGATGTATCTCAATTTCAAAAGGCGAGGCCTTTATTACTTTTCCGAATAACACGTTAACAGGGTTGGTGGCGTCATTTGCCCCAATGGCTGCTTTTTTTACTATTTCCAACATACCCACCTTATATCACCTTCAATTTCAAACTCATAGTGTGCACACCTTCTGACCATTTGTGGCTGCACTCTTCGATGAGGAAATACTGTTTAATATCAATCTTTTGTAAATAAACATAAACAAAGCGGCCAGCTCTTGCTCTCCAGTTACCTAAACATTCTAAATCAAGTGTTTTCGTCTCTCGGTTTAAAAGCTTAATCATCTTATCTGCTAAATCTCTTATTTGGGCATCTGTCATATTCTCGTCTACTTTTCTAAACTTTTGTAATCTACCCCATTTGGCCATATTCTTTGAGTCTTGTACGATATATACCTCTCGTTTACTAGTCTTTTTGTTATCATGGACCAGTTTTACCCTGTTCGCTGTATCTTTATCGATAGATTTAGAGTAATCAAAATCAAAAAGCAGACTGTCTTCTCCTATATAGAAGTCGTCTGCTGGAATAGCGATATCGTATACATTTCTTAAAACCACGGAACCAAAATCATCATATATTATGAAGTTTTGGTTCGTGGCAATCAACGTAGAATCTAAATACTTGCACACCACATCAAAAGCGGATTTATCATCCTCAACAATGCCAGGAACCACATACCCTGTATTGACGAACGTTCCGACTTTCAATCCTAGATCAGTGGAAATTCTTTTTATCGCTTTTGTCGCTGTTGTGGCCGATATTACATAAGTGTCATTGTTATTGAGATATCGAAGCTGGTCGTATGCTTTAACTGTTACTTCGCTGTTTTTTGAATATTTACTTTCGAATACGTAGCCATAGAAAATCTTTTGTTTCCCGTCCATACACCGTAATACAGCACCGCTATTAATCGGGTATTTGGTTGGCTCTTCTAAGACAAGAGAACCTTCAAATGAACCTGCCTTCCCTATCCTTTCGGTTTTCCACTCAATCGAAGTAACAGGGATATCTAGGACCGTACCATTCCTATTGTCGATTAACACTTCCATGAAGACACCTCACTTTTACCAACTCGGCGGGATTTTTAATTTCAACCCTATTGGTAGCTTTCTATATTGACTAGGCTTAATTCCATTTAATTTAGCAAGTGCTGGATAGTTACTACCCTTGCCCGTATACTTTTGGGCTACTCTCCAAAGGCTATCACCTTTGATGAGGGTATATGTTTTTGGCGTTGACTTATTGTTTTGTCTAGAAGGCGCTGTTTTCTTTACTGCTTTTTGATTAGGAACAGCTACCTTTAGCTTCTTAGGACCAAAGTCTACGTATCTTTTTAAGGACAGGGTAAAGGTAACATCCTTACTTCCGTACTCCTCACTGTATTCAAATGATTCGATAGTGACTAATTCATTAATAGCGAAAGAACCGTTGACATAGATATACCTCACAGGTAGTTTATCCTTTTGCCAACGATTCAGTTTATCTATATAAAATTTTGGTTGTTTATACTCCGTTACAAGAAAATGATATTTTTGACCAGGAAAAAAGGAAGCCAATTCAAACACTGTTAATTCAACGTCCTTGGGAATGTTTACACTGCCAAGTTTAGCAATCTTAAATTCTTCTCCGTCTCCGTCCCTAGATACATTCACTTTTTCAGGGTTAACTGGAAGACGGAACCCATCAGAATCATTTGTTACACTTAAATAGATTCCGTGCATCACTTATACACCCCTTTAGCACTGTTTTCCATTTCATCCTCGAGCATTTTTTCAATCTTGCGTACGATCTTATTGATATCTGACTCTTCGCGGACTGTAAGATCACCGAATGTGACCTGAGGCGTCAACGTGACGAAGTTCTGAATGGAACGGATATCCGCTAAATCCCTTAGTATTTTCAAGTCTTCTTCAGCTATATTAATTTCATTATCAATCTTTCCAATTGAATCAAGTTTACCACCTGTCGGGTTATTGCCTTTTCCTTTCCCTCCTGCAGCACCTGGAGCTGTTTTCCCTCCACCGCCAAGGTTTGGATCAAAACCTGCAGTAGGAACTTCACCTGCATTGAGTAAGTTTTCTTGATTTTTTCCGCTGAATACTCCTGTCACTTTGTCAACTGCGTTGGATAATTTATCTGAAGCTTTTAACGACATATTAGATCCTACATTGTAGCCTTTGTCGAAAGCAGCACCTGTATTGGCATAATCTAATCTTCCGAAAGAAACCTTCTCAGGAGCATTCGGAAGATTTACGCTGCTCATATATTCACCGGCAGTATTCATCCTTCCGAGGTTTGCAGTTGCTGCCTTCGTTGGTGCTTCCAAGCTGTTTTTAAAGCTATCGATTGCGGAAGATGCTTTATTGCTTATTTTCAAGTCAACGCTTCCGATGGCGCTAATATTTACACCTGGTATATTATTGACCATACCTATGAGGCTGTTCAGTTTGCCTGCTGCAGCACTTACTAAACTGGAGATTGCGCTGAGAGCGCTATTTATGATTCCCTCAACCCCTCTTGCAATTGCGGCTGCAACGGTAAGTGCAAATTTCTGTAAATGGTAAAAGAACATCTGCACGGAATAAGTCGCATTATTCCAAGTATCTATGAAGAACTCTGCCACGGATAACGCCTTGTTTCCTATGCCATCAAGAACCATTCGTACGAATAGATTAAAACCAATCCAAGCCAATTGGGCCATAAAAACAGCTTGGTTCCAAATATTCACGAACCATTCAGCAACCACGATACCGAAATTACCGATACCCATAAGAACGTTATAAAAGACAGCACCTAGCCAGTAAATAGAGCCAACAATCCACCCAATCACTACGGCTGTTTGTTCCCCCCAGGCTACCATTGCATAGATAACTAGCGCTATTACCGCCACAATCCCCAGTAAAACCCAACCAATGGGGTTAGCAAGATAAGCTGCGTTAACTGCCCATTGAGCCGTAGCCCAGACTAATGTAGCCAATCGGATGAGTCCGAGAACTGCGTACTTAATCAATAAAATAGAAATAATTGTTCCTAAAACTGCTGCCAAAGCGGTAAGTATGGGAGCAATCCAAGACCAATTATCAGCAAAAATTCCTGCTATCCACAAAGCTGATTGACCAACCCAAAACAATAGAGTAGCAAGGAAAGTTAATGAAGCGCCAATTCCTGAGAAAACCCCATCAAATCGACCCTCACTAAACGTTTTATTGAACATATTCAATAGAGGGATAAAAGCAGCTACTGCTGGGCCAATGTATACAGGTACTTTCTTGAATCCATCAGTAACTACACCGACGGCATTTGTTAAAGGCTCCATGAAATCTTTCATCATGGCAGCTCCTGCATTCCTTCTCGCTGAGTTCATGGAGTCGATTGCTCCTCGCCATGTCCCTTTCACGCCCTCCATTAAACCACCGAATTTATCATTCATACCTTCAACAAGGGTAGAAATGGCTTGTCCTGCGCCGATGGCTCCTGAAGATATTTGCTTTCTTATCTCGTCTCCTGTTGTACCAGAAGCCGCTGCCAACATTTCAATAGAATTCACACCGTATGAACTGAGTCGATTTACCTCCATCATCGTTAGCTTTCCTTGAGACTGTATCTGGCCAAAAATATCTGCCATGTTCTGCATTTCTGCATTACCGCCACCAATACCTGCAACCGCATCGCCGATTGCTTGCATGATCGGGAAGGTGTTTTGCGCTTCAATACCAAAAGCGATCAAGTTCCTACTGGATTCAAGCAGATCGGGGTAAGCAAAGGGAGTCTTTAAAGCAAAAGCATACATATCATCCATGTATTGTTTCGCTTTTTCCGCGTCCCCTAAAAAAGTTGTAAATGCTACTTCAGACGATTGCCGGAAAGCGTGGAAGTCAACACCACGGGAGAACATATCCGAAAGCATATTTTTGGCTGCATTGAAAACTTGATATGCCCCAATGGCCGCTAACAAGCCACCGGCATAATCCTTGATAACAGAAAGACCGTCACCAAGAGAATGATTAAACCTTTCCTGTTGGCGTGCTGCTGCCTCTGTCCCCCTCCCCGCTGATGCCATTGAACTCCGTAGGCGCTCCAAGTCTGCCGAAGCACTTGAAATGTTCCGCCTTGCGTTTGCCAGGCTTCTTTGGTCCAATCGCTGGGTAGAGGAGTCCATCTGCTCCATGACTCGGATAGTGCTGTCCATTGCCCTCATTATTTTTGTAAGCGGCCCTGTCAACCTGTCCTGTAGCGAAAGGGTTGTTTGTGCTCCTGACATATGTTCTTACCTGCCTTTCTTACACAAATAAAAAGAACACCAATCCTGCCTGGTGTTCTTGCAATATCATAATATCGTTTCGGTATTCTCTTCTTTTTCTTCTTGCTTAATTTTAGCTTGAAGCTCTTCAACTTCTGGTACTGGTTTAACTCGTGCTAGCTTTTTAATCATGTGTTTATTAAATAACTTTGTTGTAACTGGATCGGAAACAGAGTCTGTCAAAAAAGTGATGTTGCAAATTTCTCCATCCGAAGAAAGATAGGAAACAATAAAATATTGCCTTTTCTTCACACTTTTCTTTGTTCCAACACCTGACAACCCACCTAGAATAATTCCTGCTGGCCCAAAAATCAAACCTCCTACAACACCGCGACCAATAGCACTTTTATTTTGCTCAATAAGTTCATGCTCGTTTGTTGATATGTTGGCAATAATGTTTTTCAGATGTATTTTATAAGACGCTGTTGTCACTGGTCTAAAGACCTTAAATTCTCTTTCCTCTACCTTAAAGAATTCACCGTCGATACTAGCCCTCAACTGAGCATACGGATTTTTCAAGTCTAAACCGTCCACAATTTTAAATAAAGCTTTCATCCAGATATCCCCCTTTTTTTTACTCCAATATACCACAGAAGGGGAAAATATTACTATTTACTTCTTTTTCCGGTTTATACTACTTGCTTCTTTCTTCTCCTCTTCCGTTCGAATTTGGATACTCGCAATAACAAAAGCTTTTTCTTTGCGATCCATTTCAAAAAATTCCCGTGGGCGAATACGTAAACGTTGGAGGGCGAAGTGAGCGAAGACTGCTTCCGCATCCACTTCATCTTCCCCTCCACTGATTAGTTTTTTGCTTCTTCTATGTCATCTTCAATAGAGGCAGACAATCCGCTTATCTCTGTCACTTTTTCAAGAATCTCTGCAGCTTCCCCAAACAAGAACAAGGATGAATATAATTCCTCTGCACCCCGGACTCCATAAGACTCTTGTAGCTCTGCGTCGTTCAAATCTGGGTAGACAATAGATGCAGCACAAACACCACGGTTATACTTCACTACATCAAATACTCGTTCTTGTTTACCTTTTTTACCCGGCTTATTTTTAAAACATCCATCGTTGATTGCATCAGCATCTCCAGAAGACAAAGGTTGAAGCAGAATAAGCTCATCGAATCTATCCAATTTCAGTGATACAGTTTCCGCCTTTTTTACATTGCCTTTCATAAATGCCTTAAATTTGCTCATATTGAATTCCCCCCGCTATTTTTCTATTAGTCATTTAATACTTTAAACTGATCTAGGAAATCGAAATCGTCAAATGTGAAATCTGTTTCATCCTTTAAAAGGTCTTCGCTGTCCCCGTCAAGTGAAGCAAGTAGCGCACCATCTGGAACAATATTTTTGATGAGTGTCGTCTGCTTACCCGCACGAGAAGTAATATCGGAATTCACAACTTGAACATCAAAAATAGGAGATTTACCAGTTTTTAAGTATTGCAAAGCCATTCGACGCATTTCAGGTCGGTGATAATGAATCTCCATCGAGCCCGCCCCTTCTGCACCGACAATCTTATTCCCTTTCATTCTCTTCCCTACTGATTTGACCTCTGCTTTCGTGTAATCGACACGAGCTTCAAACTTGATTAGCTCCGCATATTCATGCACTTTGCCATCAATTGTAATGAATACAGTTCCTTCTTTTGCTGATATCGCATCGCTATTTCGCATAATACGTCCCATCTATTCCACCTCCACTATTTACATTCTACCGTCATGTAAAGTTTTTCCATCGCGTCTACAAATTTAAGACCAAGGGTTGCTGTTACAGCATCTTTTTCCATCCCCTGATCTATAATGAATTCATCAGGATTATAAGCTTCTATAGCTCCCAGTTGAACAAGCGGATCCAATACGGTAGTCATAATTTGACCTTTGAAAAGGTTTCTTCCATCTTCATTATTGTTGACTTGACCAATGAAGTACCTTGAATAAATATGTTGCACATTGTTTCCGACAAAATCCATTGTACGGATAATCTTATTCTTTCTAAAATCTTGATTCTTTTTAGCAGTGATGCTACGGAATGTATTGATATCCTGTTCAATAACCACCGAATCCACACCATCCATACCTTGTTGGAAAGTGAACGCGATATGACCGTCTTTTAATGCTTTTACGATATCTTCGTGCGATAGGCGCTCACAGTCAATCGCTCCTGGATATTCGACATAAGTAAGTGAGCTAGTACCAGCAATTGCATAAGCTGCACCATACCAATACACTGCTTCTTTAGCTTCGATAATCTCATTTCTATCTAGGACAACATAATTTTTAACTGAAACAATACCCTCGTGATCTGCTGTGTTGTAGTTATTGGTAACGAGAGTGATATTTTTCCCTTCATCCTCACGCCACTTTTTGACCTTTGTTGCAAATAAAGCTTTCACAGACTCATCTTCCGTGCCGATAGCCACGACTTTAAAGTTTTGGGAATCTAGCCCGACTGCAAAGGCGGCATATGATTCATTTGTCGCCTTCTCAGTCTTACCACCTGAAAGGGTCAATGTTTCATCTGCTTCAGGTAATTCTCCGCTAAATGTAACGTAAGCATTAGTTGTTAAATCAACACTCGAAGAAACCTCCTGTAAATCGACCTGAACCCCATCATAGTGAGTTTTCACTGTCGCTTCCCCTTCTAAGCCAAGAGAAATTGTGACTGTAATTTTGTTTCCATCGCTACCGCTATGGACAGCAGTAGCGGAAAAAGTGTCGCTTGTTGCTTTTGCTTTTTCACCTTTACCACTTAAGTTATAAACAATAACTTCTCCTGTTGCTTTAAATGCCTCTCGGATCGGAAGCAATTCATTTAAGCTTCTTCCGAACAATTGATTTAAGTTCGAGCCTGGAGAAACTTTTGTAAAAACTCCTGTTGCGCCCCAATCAAGGGCAAGTGGAATGGCAACAGCCCCTCTAGCATCTACCCCTGTAGCTACAAGATCATTTGTTTCAAAATTGATATACGCACCTGGACGTACTTTGTTCTGACTTTCCCAATGTCCTCCTGCCATTATCCTTTAACCTCCTTCTGTTTCCAATCTTTTACGATTTTTGTAACGTCGACTTTTGAATAAGATTTACCATCTTCCAACAGTACTTGTAATAGCAACCGTTCATTCGTGTTTTTCTCAGCCTTTAAAAACGCTTCTTTACCATATTTCTGCTGGCTCTTTGCTTCTTTTTCTTTACTCACTGGTTACACCTCCATATTGCAGCGCCTGCATTTTTGTTCCGTCAAGTATCTCTTTTACTTGTTTTTTAACAGTGAAGGAGATGATTAAAATGCCATCAGACTTAGTAGCTTTTAATCTATTAACGTGGAAGACATTCCCTATATATCGAAAGTTTTCTTTAAATGTTTGACTTACTCTATCATTTTCAGAATAAGCGTTATAGCCATCATGTGGAAAATACGTTACATTGACCAAAAATTCCCATTCTGACATATAACCAAGCTTTCGTTCTTGCTGATCTTCAATAAGGAGTACTAAAAAAGAAGGTGTCTCTAAACCTTGTCTAACAGGTTCGTCATACACCTTCATTTCATTACCATACACTTCTTTTATTTGTCGAATGATGAGTGATTTTAGCTCAGTTTCCAAAGATACGTCTCATCTCCTTTTCGACTTCTATTTTCCACATGTTTGGCGCGATACGTTCCATTTCATTTCCTGTTAGTTCCAACATAAAGCGCCCCTCAACCCAACCAACTGTTCTGCCGCCCACGACTATTCTGTGTCCTTTTTCAACAAAGGAAGCATACTCAGTTTGGTTATAGATTACTATGATATACGTATCGCCCCTCTTAATTACATCATACTGCCAAGCAGGGCGTAGTATATTATTATCAACCGGAGTCATCTTCTTTACTTTTCGAATGGCCAATAGCGCAACACGTTTCGCCACTTTTAAATGGATACGGTGAAATGCCTTATTTAACTCAATTAAGTTTGCTTTTATACTTACAACCTCACTGAATTCAAAGCCCATTAGGCATACCCTTTTCGTAACAGCAGCACTTCTTGATGTGTCACATAACCGAAAGGTTCTTTTGCAGATTCATAGTTTTTCGAATTAACAATCTTCCCCTTTTCTAGTGAATACACAGTGATCTCGTCCCCTGCTTTAACCTTAAAGTCACTCGAAAGAAAAAGCTTAACATCATATTGGACGACGTTTGCTTCGCCCTGTTTCGCATTATTCAAGCTTGGGTTGGATAACCGGCAAGGTACATTTTCATAAACTGGTACCCAATCCATACCGTCCGCACCGTTTGGTTTAACAATCGACATATACCGCTTGATGATGGCTTTTTTGTCATACATAAATTCTACTGCTGAGGTAGCTTTGGCCATGATACTGGTTATGTCCACGGTTACCACCTCAGCTTTCGAAATCTATTTAGCTGTTTAGCATAATCAAAAAGGAGGGATTGAGTTGCACGTTCTTTAGATTCCAATCGTGCGGCACCAAAGGACACCTGCACGTCACCTTCTTTAATAGATGATATAGTTGTTTGCCCATCAGAATCATTACTTCGTTTAATTCCGTTAATGAAATCAATAACCATGTTTGCATGTACAAACCGTAATTCAGGAGGGATATCCCCCCTGTTGCAGTATGTCTGGATAGATTGGCCTACTTCCTCAATATGCATGCTTAAAATCTCATCCTCTGGCTTTGGATCAGGAAGCTTTGCTTTTACGATATCAATTACTTTCATAATAGCCCACCTTATTCTTGTGGAGGATTTTCAGCATTTTCTTCCAATTTTATAACAGCTAGAATTTCTTCTTTTTTCTTGGCTTCTCCGAGATTTATGTTATTTTCGGCTGAGTACTCCTTTAATTCCGTAACAGTCATACTATCAAGGGTTTTTGGTTCTTTTTCTACCTTGGATATTACCTTAACAATATTTTCATCCACATGGGGCTCTTCCATTTCAAATATTTCTCCCGTCCGATACGTCTTACCATTGTATCGAACGGGAACATCAATAACTTCTACTATCATCGGCTTTCCTCCTTTATGCTATCGGCTGAGCTTGGAATACATTTTCCGATTCTGGAAAAGAAGGAATAGCAGTAGCTGCTGCCTTTGTCCATGTTGAAATTGGGTCTTTTCCTTCTTCATACACCATCGTTATTACCTTATCGACATTCGAAACATCGGCACCTTCAAGAATCATTCGTGATTCTTCAGGAGTAGGACAATATAGCGTTTCTCCGAGTGATCCATCTCCAAACATTACAAACTTATTTTCGCCTAAATAACGATACTTTGTGTAAGTACCATTTTCATTTTGCTTACGATATTTAGCATCATACACAGCAATTTGAGGTAGATCGTGTTGCAATAGAAATGCGTTTAAGTCAGACCGAGTTGGGATACGACCAGAATCTTTACCATAAAGGTATCCGATGATTTTCGAATTACGTAACATTTGCGTTAATATCTTGTTTGATGTTAATGCACGTGTAGGCTTTTCATCTAGCGTACCTGCCCAACGTTCTAAATCACCAATAATATCAGCGGTATCTTCTGTCCATCTTCCAGTTCCACTTAACGCTTCCTGGTGTTCAGACGGTACATGATAGTTAATTGTCATGTTCAATCCGTTTTCATTCAACGTTACTTTTCCAGTAGAAAGAGCCTCCATACGCATAAGCTCAATTCGAGCCTTAACACCAGCAACAAGCATATCAATGTCATTGAAAACCTGTCCCATCAAATACTTTTTCTCACCTTCAGTACGTGGAAACTTTAAGGCAATTAAATCCTTTTCAGTAATTTGGAGTTTACGTTTTACATATGCAGCTTCGAGAGCTTGTTCAGCTGCTTCGCGTGAACCGATTTCTGCCTCTGTATCAAATGCGTGTACAGAAGCAATTGTCGCAAGTTTGCTACCAGCTTTAAAATAGCTAAAATCAAGAGTGTCGTGCTTTACTTCAGGGAACAATGTCTCCCCTAAAAGCGGATTATATTGTCGTTCCTTCACATAATTTAATACTGTTTCTGATTTAAATAGTTCTAATACATCCATGAATAAATGCCTCCTTTATCCGAATTATCGGAATGTAATTTTTGATAATGCAGTTTTCGCCTCAGCATCAGGTGTGACAGGTAAACGTTCCTCTAAAACATACGCTTCTACGATTAAAGCTCCCGGTTGTGGACCATTTGATACATCAACGTCTGTATACAAAATACCTTCTGCTGTCTCATCATTAGCAGGTAGAATCGTGCCTACTTTTACAATTTTCTTTCCGTTTTCATTAGGTGTTACACCCTCACCACTCACTTGATACGTAAAAGACTGCACCTTTGATGCCGCTAGAAAGTTAACTCGTTCTGCATTTGATACCTTTTTTACATATGGCATATTATTTTCCTCCCTTTAACCCCATGGGTTGTTTTCTGTACTTGCATTTGTGCCTTTTTCGTTTGCCATTTTTGCGAAATCGACACCAAGACTAGTTGGTGCCCCTTTTCCTCCTGGGTCACCTTCAGCTGGCTTTGCTCCTTTAATCTCAGGTGCTGGATTTTCTTCTGGAACAAATAAAAAAGACTTCGATTCTTGCAGTGTTTTAATCTGCTCATCAAGTCCTTCGGTAACGTTTCCGCTCTCATCTAATTTGATTTTAGCCTTGTCAATACGGTCAATTACCATATCTGTATCATGGACCTTTCCATTCAGTGCAAGTTTTAGCGCACTGGATAGTTGAGCATCCTTAATTTTTGCTTCATAATCTTTTTTATCTGTGTCGTATTTGGTTTGAAGATTAGTAAGCTGCGTTTGCAAATCTTCGCTGCCTTCTGCTTGCTTCTTCAATGCCTTTAGGTCTTTATCACGTTTAGCCAGTTGCCCAGTCAGATCATCAACGTTTGATTGAAGACCTGCTGCCTTCGTTTTATGGGATTCAACTGTCTTCCCGTGTTCAGCCATGATTTTATCAATAGCCTCTTTTTCAAGACCCATGCCTTCCATAAATTCACGTTTCATGAATATTCCTCCCTGGTTACGATTATTTTTACGTGGTTACGTCCACGACCAACTTTGAATCTTTTACGTCTGCAAATGCTAAAAAGACGAGACATAATAAAAAGCACCCTCTACCTACCACGGTTGAAAGTGCCTTTACTCAATAATTTCAATGGTATTAATTTCAAGTTCAGAAATAGTTATTTCTTCTTGACCATCTGGAATGAACGACAATTCGTCATAATCAAAATCTGTATCCTCTTGGTCAATATAATCTCGGACGAACCCTTTCAGGATTTCCCCATCTTTGAATGTAACTTTTACTCTTTTCTGAGTGAACTCCCAAAGTTTCATTTTCTCACTTCCTTATTTTAAAGTTGGTATGATATGAGTGCCGGACTTCCCATAGTGTATAAAGAAGGCGTTCGTAGGTGTTTCTTTTCCTGTCCCTTGGTCAACATGAACTCCTATGGTTTCCTGGGATATTATTAATTCTTTATTATTCCATTTTCCGCTTTTTGTAAGCTTTATCTCGCCAGTTCCAGCATATTTTTCAACCAGTTCATCTGCCTCTTCATATGAAACGATTAAATGACTCGGTTTCTGTTTTCCTTTAGCTGCATTTCGCTCCACATAATCAAGATACCTTTTATGTGCTGGATTATGTTTGTCAAAATGATTTCGACTATGTTGCAGCTTGTATTCGCCGCCCTTAATGTCAGATTGAATTTGTGATATTAAGGATTGCCGTTTCTCATTTTCTATACGTTCAGCTTCTTGCTTTGGTTTCAATACACTTTCATTATACCACTCTTCATAAGACATTGAATCAATAAGCCCATCGGACGATTGCCGTTTCTCTCCTACCATATAAACTGATTCATCAAAATAAGGAATCGTGGTAGTTCGGCAACGCACATGAAACGGAGGAGCGGTTTCACCGGGTTTATAATCTTTCGTCTTATAGATTTTTCCGTCTTGCTCTCTACAAATATTTGAGGTTCTACTATCTAGCGTTGATAAAATCTCATATCTTTCAATCCCAGCATCAACATAACTATTCTGAGCTGCTAGGCCGTGAAAGAAATTAGATTCTGTTCGGACAAGCGCTTCAGCACGCGAACGGGAAACATTCGTAATATCCATAATAGACTTGGTAGTTCGCTGCAATGATCGACCTGAAGCAAAGCTTCTTTCTAACTCTTTCTGGATTGACTGTCTTGTAGCTGCCTGGTGCCCCCAAATACGCTTTGAAAATTCCTTTCCACTCCAATTGTAGGAAAGAATCTCTTTCATCGAGCTGTCCGATGTGGCAGCTACTACCCCTATAATAGTTCCCGTCTTATGCAAATCATGCATTGTACGGTAATACGAGTTGTTGTACACATCTGTTAGTCCAGTATACGTATATTCTTGTAACCCGTTTGCACCACCGTAAAGTTCAACCATTCTCATTTCTATTTGCATATTTAGTGCTTCAAGACGTGAGATGCGGGCCCGATAACTTGTAGCATTCAAGATCCGGTCATATTCCGGATTTCCTGCAAGAGACATTTCACGGAACCGTTTCAAATCGATATTCTTAAAGTCTTTCAGCTCTTTCGCTGTCAGGTACTTCCTGGCTTCTGATAAAGAAACTTTATTATCCTTTGCATATCGCGCATAGAATGTATCAATTTGCTTTAGTATGTCCTCCTGAGCTTCTCGTAAGCTTTCGTCCATTCGGGCTAAATACTTACTTGCAATGAGCTGGGATTCCATTTCGCGTTGTACTGAACGACTTTCCCAATACTTCTTACTCATCAACCGTCACATCATCTTTACCGAATGTATCCTGATAGCCCTCAATTTCTTCTTTTTTCTGTTCTTCTAGTCGGGCTTCAACTTCCTCTGTGTACCAAGGATGATTTTCTCGTATAGTCTTATCATCCAAAATACCGACAGATTTTCCACAACTGTCAATAGCTTCTGTTTCTGAAATAATAATATCTCGGTTAAAGATGATATTTATTTTCTCTTTGGTGAAATCACCCTTGCCCGTCATAAACAGGTAATGATTTATGAACCAAATCATATGCTCGATGGATGATTGGAATTCAGCTTCAAGAATGTTGCAATCCATATCCAAATCTGAATAACGGAATCGAAGCGCAACGCCTGAAGCGTCTCTTAAACTTTCTTCCCTAGTATCTACACCCCGACCAAACTCATAGATTGAGTTCCGGTTACGGTCAATTTCCTTTTCGACAGCATCTGTCTGGATCTCTGCCTGAAGCTTGTCCACGTCTCCGTTTTCGTCCAGCTTAACAGCCATGTATTTATTCAAATCAGACAAAAACTCAGATAAATCTTCCCCGCCAAAATTAATTAATTTATAAATAAATTTCGGAATATCGGCTAACAAGTCAGCATTGGTGGATGCCTGCAAATTAAAGTTATCTATTAATGATTTAATACTGTCGATTAAAGGCTGCTCTTCTTCATTGTATTTAAAGTGGATAAGTGGAATATTTTCCCACACATACGGTTTGTCATTAATGGTGAAATGGAAATTCTGCTCGATACCTGCAGGAACATCCGGAATCAGTCTATTGTTTTCTTTAACGAAAAACTTGATACCACCTGAATGGTAGTACTCCACCTTTTTCTGCTTTTTCTTTTCACCATCCATGTAAATGCTAATCTCGTACACCCGTATGAAAGAGATTAATTTCATATGTTCATTATCTCCCCAGAACGGAATAATCTGTTCAGAGGGAAACTTCATGAAGGACAAATCCCCTTTTTCATTGATGTATGGGTACAAATAAGCAATTCCTTTGTTGATGGCTTCTTTTCCCACGTTTTTAATCTTTTTCAAAAGACCGCGATCAAATGTCTCCTGCATAATTTTACTGTATACCTTATTCTCAGTCCCAAATGTAGGCTCTTTTGATAACAAATACCCAATCTTTTGGTCTACTAATTTCTTAGCAAATCCATGCGCCAGCTTCTGATTCGATTTCCATTTAATCTTTTGTTCTTTTTTCAATATGTCGGTCTTGTTCAAGTAATAGAGCTCGCCAGTGATCATATTATTCCTAGTCTCACTGTTTTCCCACTCTTGAATTTCCTTGGCCAACATATCATTATCTGTAATAACACTACTCACCATGCCTTCTATGACTTTCACCATCCTTTCATGCCAGGGAGCCCGGTATAGGTCTTCGATTAGCATTTATTCACCTCATTTCAAAACAGATATGGATGGCTTTTTGTACAAGATTGTATTTACAAAATATCTGTCACTATCCATATGGTGATCATTCTGTTTTACTGGTTTATCCTCTCCGCGATCAGATGCTTTTGCATCCCAAATATAGGATGAAAATTCCCTTTTTGTTTGTTTGCAGCAATCATTGAATTTGATTAATTCAGTTACTAAAGCTGTTGCAACATTACGAATACCATTAATCACGTCGTTATCAGCATCTTGGATTTTCCATCCATCCTGTTTCAATTGAGCCTTAAATGATGCAGCGGATGGATCTACTATGACCGATGTTATTTTTAAATCGCCCACAAACTCTTTCAAATCTTTGCTGTACTCAGCATCAGTTTTTTGTTTGCTCTGTTCTCGGCCGCTATGGTGATACTCCTTCACTTTGTACCAAACACCATTAAATAGCCCCCACAAACCAAATGCTGTTGGATTCTGCGTTCCGTAGTCGATAGATACATAGTATTTTGTATACGGTCTCAGTTCTGTCTTAACGTAGTGCTTTTTCTCGTTAAACATGTCGTAAATAATACCTTCAGCAAGCACCCAAAGTCCTAATATATAACGTTGGTAAAAGATAC
The DNA here is from genome assembly GCF_030813235.1 of Cytobacillus purgationiresistens. GTDB lineage: Bacteria > Bacillota > Bacilli > Bacillales > Cytobacillaceae > Cytobacillus > Cytobacillus purgationiresistens. Next base: position 85,656 of record NZ_JAUSUB010000006.1, read on the forward strand.
CGCTATACATGCGTTTGAATCGCTCTTTTATACGTTCGGAAAGTGAAAGATTATCCTCCATCGTAAAATGGAGATGCAGCATGTTCTTTTCTTCTAATTGATCTAAGTATTCAGTCTTGAACCAATGATAAGGACCTCCCGGATTACAGTTAAACCATAACTTTGAGCCTTCAACGGAACAACGGGCAGTTGCTTGATTTACAAATGATTGCGGCATAAGCGCCACTTCATCAAAGAACATTCCAGCTAGTGTGATTCCTTGAATTAGGTCCTGTGAACCTTCATCTTTACCACCGAATACATAGAAGTAGTTTGTAACTCCCATATATGTGATAGACAGCATGTTATCTGCTCTGTGGTCTTTCACTTTATAACCGCGAGACTTTAACATTCGTTTTAAAGGAGTAATCACATTTCTACGGTAAGATCCAATCGTTTTCCCTGCCATCCCAAGGTTTTCGTCCTGGAATGTGTCCATTGCCCACAAAACATATGACAAAGACATAACAACTGTTTTTCCTGCCCTTACAGATCCATCGCATATAATACCGTCTTTATCTTTATGCGGTGATGTATCAGTCCACCAATTTAAAACTTTAAGTTGTTTTATTGAAAATGGTTTGAATTTGAATAGTGCCGGCTTCTTTTTAATCATTGTCATCATTCCATATGTTAGTTGTTGACTTTATGGCATCTAAGAAACCGTCATCTTCGTATTCTGTACCTTCCTCGCCTTTTGCTTTTGCTATTTCAAACCGAGTTTTATCGACCTGAGTTTTTAATAATTGCTCTTTTAGAGGTTGCTCACTGTATGATTTCTCAATGTCATGTTTTTGCTTAATAGCCTTAACCAGTTGGTTAGTTATCCTAGTCAATGCCTCCTCGATGTTCATTATGTCATCTATTTTACGGTACTGCGTCTCCTCAATTTCCGTAACCACTAATGCAGAAGTCTTTACAGGAACCTTTACCTGAACACCATCTTTTTCAATAACGTGAATATCTTTCGAGTTTTTCAGTTCCTGCAGCACTCTTTTTTCAGGTTCGGATAATCCATTCTGTAGCTGTTTAATGCGTTTCATCATTCGACGTTGCCGGATAGACAATTCTCGAATCGTTATATCAATTTGATAAAGCGGATCTGTCTCAATAGAATCAAACAATTGCTTTTCATCTTCTTCAAGGTAGTCCCACATAAGAGTTTCATATTCACCTGTAGTTACAGCATTTCTGTTTCCTAATGGTGGTGAACCTCCGCGGTTACCTGTAGCGTTTTTATTACCAACCGGAGCACCACCGCCTTTATTACCTTTTGCATTTCTATTTCCTTTTGGAGCTCCTGAACGATTAGGAGCGCTCCCTTTTGATTTAGGAACGCTCTCTTTATCCCACTTATCTTGTGATTTCCACTTTCTGATGGTACTTGCAGAAACGCCTATTTTTTTTGCAATATCTACAAGTTTCATTTCTTTGCTGCTTTCTAGCCATAATTGTTTAGCTTCATCTCTTCTAGTGTCTCGTGGTCTAGCCAACCTACATCACCGCCCACCTCCGACTCTTTAAGTTTGAGTTCGTTTTTAAAAATCATCTTTCTGAAGCTCTAGGTCAATTTCAATTAGTTTTTTTAGATCATCCACTGATTTTATTTCAATTCTTCCTTCTTGGAAGTCCTTGACCCAGCGCGCTATACTTGCCTGAATAATCTTTCTGTACTTCTCTTTCGACTCCAAGACACCAGTAACAGTCATTGCTTCATGCTCTATTAGGAGTTCTTCATTAGAACGTTTGTTTGCGTTTTTCATTGCCTAACACCGACCTTTCAAATATAATGAAAGTGAGATAGTGGCTATTACTCAACTGTGGCCACAGCTTTCCACTATCTCTGCCGATGTTTCGGCGCTAATGTTGAGAGAGGGTGTTACTAGCACCCTCTCTTTTTTTAATTATTTAATAAAACAGGTTCTATTCCCGTACTTTCATAGAAACGCTTTTTAATCACATCACAAAAAACCGGATCCAGTTCCATGGTCCGACACTCTCTATCTGTTTGCTCGCATGTCATAAGAGTAGAACCACTCCCCCCAAATAAATCAATAACAATATCATTCTTCTTGCTGCTGTTTTTCAACGGAATAGCGATTAATTCTAATGGCTTTTGAGTAGGGTGAACATAATCATTTACATTACCTCGACCAACTTCCCATACAGTCGAGGGATCTGGTTGTTCACCAGGCAAACCAGATCTCCAAATGGTTGTTTGTTTTCTGTCTCCGTGCCAGGAAGGTGACTTTCCCTTTTTATAAGCATAAAAAACAGGTTCATGCTGCCACCTATACTGAGCCCAACCGAATGAAGGGTAATTCTTTACCCATATGCATTGAGATCGAACCAAAATATTATGTTTATTCATGGAGTTTTCAAATTCTCGTTGATAAGATGATCCGTGAAATATATAAATAGCTGCACTATCTTTCATCAGATAAGAATAGCTTTTAAATACCTTATCTAGAAAAACATCGAATTCCTCTGCAGACATATCGTCATTTAGTATCTTTTCTCTTCCTGATTCATTTAATACTTTTGAATCACTTGTTACAGCGACATTATATGGAGGATCCGTTATAACAAGATCAGCTTGGTCTTCACCCATTAATTTTGCAATATCTTTTGCATTTGTTGCATCTCCACAAACTAAAAGATGACGTCCTAATTTCCAGACGTCACCGTAATTTGTTTCCGGTTCACTTATATTTTCAATTGCTCCTTCAACGTCGAAGTTATCTTCTTCAACTGGTTCATCAATTTCTGTATCCAACGGAAGCCCCTCAATCAATTCTACAAACTCATCTTGAGAAAAACCAGATAATTCAATGTCTATTGGGCTATCGGATAAATCCTGCAGCAACACTGCTAGTTTCTCTTCATCCCACTCACCACTAATTTTATTTAGGGCGATATTTAAGGCTTTTTCCTTTGTGATATCCATATCAACAACGGAAACTTCAACTTCTGTTAATCCTTCATCCATCAATACTTTTAATCGCTGATGGCCTCCGACAAGATTACCTGTACGTTTATTCCATACAAGTGGCTCAACATAGCCAAATTCATGTATGGAATTTTTGAGTTTTTCATACTCTGTGTCACCTGGTTTAAGATCAAGTCGTGGATTATAATCTGCAGGTATCAACTTATTAATTTCAATGGTTTCGATTCTCATATATAACTCCTTCTATAAAAAAAGCACTACCGACCTAGATGCCAGTGAGTGCTTTTACATGTATCTATATTTATTTCACGTTATCATTATATCACCTTTAAAGTGCATATGAACTGCCCGGCTTATGCCTTCACCTAAACTTAACCCCATCAATGCCGAACATCAATACTGACAAGGTTTTGCATGCACTGTCAATGTCTTTATAAATCGTTCGATGATGCACGAAGTGCCTTGAGGCTATATCTTTTGCCAGAACTTTATCCTTTGAAATATATAAATCATACACTACTTTATAACGCCTTATATCTTCCGGATCTCCTGATTCTTGGCACATGGATTCGTAAACCCTTAATGCTTTGTCAATGTACTCGATCATTGCTAATGTACGTTTTTTACTCCTCATAATGGATTGAATTCTAAATTCATCCGTGTCGAGATCAGCAAGATCTAGTTTTTCCTTCAGATTTTTTATATCTGCTTCTACATCGTCACAGTGTTTTACAAATTTACGGTAATTCCGAAGAAGTAATTTTATGTTCCGTAACCGCCTATCGTGCTTATCCTGTTGCTGTTGTTCCGTATATTCCCGATAGGCTTTAATGGCATTCTGTGAAGCTACATCTGTGATTATTTTCAACTGTTTTTCTGTAAGCTGCATCTGTTAAGCCCCCTCTTTAACTTTTTCAATTCTTGCTTTCAGTGCAGACAATAGACTTTCTTGTGTTGATGCTTTACCTTTCAAAGCATCTTCTACATTTTCGTCCATTCCACTTTGGACCGTTAACCGGTGAATGAACACTTTCTCCTTCTGTCCTTGTCTTGCCAATCGTGCGTTTGCTTGTTGGTAGAGTTCCAGGTTCCAGTTAAGTCCGAACCAGATAATGTGATTCCCACCTTGCTGCAGATTCAATCCGTAGCCTGCAGATGCCGGATGTGCTAACAGAACATCAATCTGTTTATTGTTCCAATCCAATTCGTCCTGTGGAGTTTTTAATTCCCTGATCCTTAAATTCGATTTTTCTAATGCCTTCTGAATTCGGCTTTTATCATGTTGGAAATTATAGAATACTAATGCCGGTGATCCGTTTAAGGCTTCGATTAATTCCAGAAATGACTCTATTTTATTATTGTGTATCTCCGCAATATTTCTATCTTCGTCATAAACAGCTCCATTACATAACTGCAGTAACTTGTTTCCTAATACAGCTGCAGATGCTGCAGTAATCTCTGTTTCATCCACTTCAAGAAGCATTTCCTTTTCTAGCTTTTCGTAAGCCCTTCTTGCTTTATCATCTAAAACAACAGGTACAGAATTATAAGTAACAGCTGGAAGCTCGATATAATCCTCAGCCTTCATACTAACTACAATATCCCCGATTAAGCTATGAATCCTATTGTCAGCACCATCTTTTGGCGCATAAGAAAATACTCTATCTCGATTTCGTTGATCCGGTTCAAAATATCTCTCTCGGAACCCGCCGATTGTCTTACCTAATCGATATCCTCCGTCTAATAAATAAATCTGTGCCCAGATATCAAGAAGGCCATTTGGTGAAGGTGTACCAGTCAACTGCACTTGTCTTTTGATATGTGGCCGAATCCCTTTTAAGGATTTGAATCTTTTCGATTGGTGATTCTTAAAACTACTCGATTCGTCTATCACAACCATATCGAACGGCCATGAATTTCGGTAGTAATCTACCAGCCAAGGAATGTTTTCTCGATTGATAATATAAACGTCAGCCGGTGTATTTAAAGCCTTGATTCGTTTTGTTTGGGATCCTAACACGATAGAAAATCGCAACAGCTGCAGATGATCCCATTTCTTTGCTTCATTCGTCCAGGTACCTTGTGCCACCTTCTTAGGTGCAATGACAAGTACCTTATTCACCTCAAACCGGTTATATTTTAAATCGTTTATTGCCGTTAATGTAATGACCGTTTTCCCTAACCCCATATCCAACCACAATGCTAGAAAAGGATCCGATAAAATTCGATTGATGTTGTACATTTGGTAATTATGAGGTTTAAACTTCACGTTCTTTCACCATCTCTACAAAGTTATCAACCTGTTCCTTGCTATCCAGTACATCGGTTCTACATCCAAAACTTTGTAAATCTCGAATCTGTTTTAATTGTAATGGTCTTGGCTTCTTACCAGGCGCCTTTAATTCGATAAAATAAATCTTATTGTTCGGGAAAATCACTATTCTATCTGGCACACCATCGTTTCCCGGTGATTCAAATTTATAAGCTTTGCCACCTGCTGATTTAACCTTCTTTCGTAAATACTCCTCTATGTCTTTTTCTCGCATAATCCAAACCTCCGATAGGATGCTGTCAACTTTATCTTGTATATATGTGTATGTGTATTAAAATCAGGCTAATTAGGTATATTAGGTAATGTTATATTCTCTCTATACTACCTATTTTTATATTCTTATATATTTAAAGTAGACAAGGTAGACAATATATAATAAATGTAGATACCCCAAGGGTTTAACCTGTCTACTTTGGTGTCTACTTTCTCCATTTTCAAAGTAGACACGGTAGACACTTCCAATTTTTACAAGGTAGACAAAATCAGTGCAAAGTAGACAAGAAGGTAGACACTTTTTAAGCCTTCAAATATCCACCTCTTACTTTTCCATATGGACCGAACCTATATGGATTTTTCTGCTTTTTCCATCCATCCATTTGCTCCAAAACATCGTTAATTGCCATAGTATCTTGTCGTTTCATAAACCTTATATCCCCGCCTAAACACTCCACCCATACTTCTGCAGCACACACACGATCTCGGTCTTCTACTTGTGTTTCTGAGTTTCCAAACTCCCCAGACCAATAAATCTTCCTTGTACCTAAATCTTTCTTCTGCCACTCAATTGGTACCTTTCTCTCTACAAAATCTCTTATAATACTTTCACGTGGATCTTGTTCAGCATGGCTCTCCTGTTGACGCTTTGCCTCTTCTGCAAGCTCTCCAGTTAAAAACAGACTCTCGCCCAGCCGCCAATTCATCACTGCCTCTGCCCATAAGTGATTCACTTCTTCATCTAAATGGACAAATACACTTTTATTAGGTTGTTGCACTCCTACATCTATTGGCCAAAACCGTCTGCCACCTGTCGGATCTTTTAAATAGTCACTTCTATTACTGGTGCCAAAGAAAACACATTTCCTTTGATGCTTTTCTGTTTTACGTGCATAGGCAGCTCTATATTGGTCTTCTGTTCGGCTTAAGAATCCTTTAATGGTATTGACATCACTCTTGTTATAAGCGCTCATTTCCCCTATTTCTACAAGCCACACACCTTGTAAAAGTTCAGCTGCTTCTTTACCTTCGAAACTCTCAATGCTGTTTGTAAACCACGATCGGCCCATCTTTTGTATTAGAGTTGTCTTACCCCAACCCTGCGGACCAGTTAAAACAGGCATGGAATCGTATTTAACACCAGGAGTCATCGCTCTTGCCACTGCAGCAGTGAACGATTTACGTGTAACAGCTCTTGTATACGGCATGTCTGCTGCCCCCATATAATCAATAAATAAAGTATCTAACCGTTTCACACCATCCCACTGTAAAGTATTAAGATAATCTCTTACAGGGTTAAAAGCGTATTTCGCTGCACACTGGTTCAATGCATGCATAAGTTTATCTTTGGATTGAAAGCCCAATACCTTTTCAAGATAAATAATTAGGCCCGAGTCATCTTTTTCAGTCCAACGAAAATCACCAGTTTCATTGCTACGAGGAGCCCAAGGCATAGGTGCAACCCCTATAATTGAATCTGCGAATTCATCCAGCTTAATGCGGCCTTTTAAGTGTGAATCTCCTTCAAGAGTAATTAGGATATTTTCAATCGTTTTCTGAGGTTGTCCTGTTGTAGGACTAATCTTCAACTTTTGAATCCAACTCACATCATTATCAGCTGGCGGAGTGGCATCTGCAGGTGAATCACCAAAATCCTGTACAGCTTGCTCATACCGTTCTTGATTTAAGATGGCTGCCACTCCTGCATCATTCAGTGCAAAGCCGGCCATCTGTGTAAAGGAAGGTAGTTTATTTACCGGTGTTTCCGGCTTTGCCTCATCGTCTAACTCTCCGTACTTATGCAAGCGCACCAGGTCAAACGCATTAACTAATCGAGCACTACAGGGATCCGTTGCATGATGAGAATATAGGAAAAGCCCATCATCATAGATAACTGCTCCCCCTACGGTTGAGCCACCTAAGTACGTATAACGGCCATCATCTGTCGGCTCATACAAACTAGGTAAAAATGTCGCGATAGCTGAATGGATGTCATATTGACGACAAAACGCCCCAACGACTCCGCGCTTATCAAGAGGATTCCCCTGCTTGGCTGCCATCTTTTTATGTGTTTGACCAGCACCCGGCACCTCTGGCCACTCATTAATATTCCGCCAGTCACCGTACATAGAGAGCAAGCCATCAGTATCAAGAAAGGGTTTATCGCCGTAATAAAAAACGTATTGACTATCAGCCGAACAACTTGGCCAATACATAAGCCTTGACGCTTCAAAAGTTGTTGGATCAGCCAGAGACATACCAATAATTGATGCAAGTTTACGTGATAACGGCTCATACTCATCAGGCGAAGCTGTGCGACTAAGAGGTGCAATAACACGTAACCTCGGTTCCCCCTCATGATGCTTACGAGTTGAATAAACTACGTAAGAGCAACCTAACCCCTCTAGCTTCTTTAATACCTCTGCTGTGCCACCTGCAGGTATATTATCGAGATCAAGCGTAATGATATCCCGGTCAATCACGTTCGATGCCTTACGGCGGTTGCCAGCTAACGTGCCACCAACAAAGCCACCAACATCTTTTAGATCATCTTGCTGTTTCTTAGGCATTTTGAAATATTCTTCTAGTGTTTCTGTGCCACGCACTGCTGTGCGTAGCCTTTCAACTAGCTCAGACCAATAAAGCGTCTGCGCTGGCCAAAGAGTTGCCTTGCGACTACCAGCTGATGATATGGATATTTTTCTGTCATATTGCATGGCACAACCACCTTACGAGTTCTTTGTAATAAGTTCTTTCAGTTCTAAATCTAATAATCTCCCTTGTATCTGATTTAACGCTTTATACAGCATGTCCTTTTCCGATAAAACCTCTTGATGTGGCAACTTGATATCTAAATTTGTTAATACTGTTAAGTCATTTTTGGAAGGGGAAGGAATTTGAGAAACCCTAACGGAATGAAGTCTAATAGATTCCTCAATAATATTCCTAACAGTTCTGCCGTTTCCAAACCCCTTCTTGTCCTTATCTGTCCATAACCTGTTGGACAACACCCCAAGATACTGATTGTTTGGATAATAATCACGATCTATCAACATCGATTGAGCAATCTGAATCATGTCTGGAACTGAGTAATCAGGAAAGTGAACAGAAGACGAAAACCTTGATCGCAATCCAGGATTCGAGTCTAAAAAATGGTCCATTTCTTGAGAGTAACCAGCAGCAATAACAAGTACTTCGTCCCTCATATCCTCCAACATCTGTACCATTGCAGCTACTACCTTTTCACCACTGCCTTTTTCTGAGTCTTTTGAGGGCGTAAAGGCATATGCTTCATCTATAAAAACAACCCCGCCTCTTGCTTGTTTGAACTTTTCAACAATTGTTTTCTCAGCATCGCCAACATATTTACTAGTTACATCTGCATGATGAATTTCAACGAAAGGTATTTCATCACTACCTTTTGGGATTTTAAGAATCCCTGCAGCCGCAAAAGCTTTCCCCACTAACCTTGCTGCAGTGGTTTTTCCTGTACCAGGATTACCTGTAAAGACCATATGAAGTGACTGAGATTGATTTTTCAGTCCGTGATTTTTCCTTAATTTTGAGATTCTGTGAAGCTGGATAATTTGTTCCGCTTGCTTCTTTATTTCCTGCATACCCGTTAGGGAGCCTAATTCTTTTAAAGCTTTAATCACCATAACGACTCCTTCCTAAGCAACAAACAATAACGCTTCAATTTCTTCTTCAAGCTTGCCTAATGCATCTCCAAGCTTCCTCCGTTCAAAATCCGTATGAACCGCGGTAAACTGCAGTGATAAATTTCGATGATAGGATAATAAGAAGCTTAATCGCTCTTTTTCTGTCATTTCACTTACCTCCTAAGCCTAATATCATGACTCTTTTTCGAACTGCTTCGTATGTTCTTCCTAAGTTAGCAGCAATTGAACTAAGGCTGTATCTCTTGTTATATAAATCAACTAAGGTTTTATCTTCATCATTTGTCCAGTGTGCTTTCGTTCTTTTTTGATCTAGAGCTATTAACACTTTTTCAATTTCTTTCTTCGAATAACAAAGCTCGAAGGATGTAAACGAGTGGGAGCATTCCCCACACACCCGTTTACGTTTTTTACTGTTACTTAGTAATCCGACCTCATAATAACGGCTATCTGTAATTCTCAAGTTAGGACTGCTACATTCAGGACATTTCATTGTTTACTATTCGTTCCTCTTTAATTTGTTCAGCTATTTCAACTGCAACTGCAGCAGTTTGAATTAATTCATTATATAGGTCAGATGCGTCGGACTCTTTACTCCATTCCCTACCGTTCTGCATAGCTTGAGCAACTTCTCCGACTTCTTCAATAAGAATTTTAAGCCAATCACCATCGGAGCGCCTCTGCACTCCCCATTTTTGATTCTGCCGTACCCGTTCTTTAGCCACATCATCAATAACAACTTTGGTTAAATTCATTGATTCATCTGCCTCCTTTAATTGATTAATTTCCAGCCATCCCTTACCCGAGACAGCAATTCATATTTCTTTAAGGGCTCGTACAAATAAACAAGTTGTCCTTCTTCCCTACGAACTAACAACATCCAACGAGGCGACCGTTTACGCTTCCTCGCCATCAACAATCACTGCTTCCGTAGTTTGCTTCATGTGATTTCTTACGTTCCCCTATTTTCGAATAGATCTCCGCCATAATAATACCTGTCTTGGTGATATCGGGATCGTCAGAAATTAGATTATTTTGATTTAAACGAGCAAGCTGACTTCTTGTAATTAGCTGCAAGTTATCCAAAGAAATATTCTGCTTGTCTTGATCCAAGAAAATAAGACAATGACTATTAGGTACTGGGCCGTTCACTTCTTCCCAAACTACTGTGTGTTTAAGTCTCCAACGCTTATGCCAAGGTCCGTCATCTTGGACTTTTATCAAAACATAACCGTCACGATCAGTCCTCTCGCTTCCGATTGGTTTATAATTACGCGCTTTTTGACCTGGCTTAAAAGAAGTACGATTCCCTCCAACATTGTATAATCCCTTTTTACCTTTATTTGCAGGGATGCTGCCTTTTTTGAATGTTGTGGATATATTGCTTTTAAGACCATGATTCTTTTTATAATTTCGAATCTGCCGTGAGGTAATGACCAGACTAAATTTATCATTAATCATTTTTGCAATTTCATTTGTTGTTCTTCCTTCGGCAATGCTTATAAGGTACGCATGCTGCTTGTCCGTTAAAAGTCTCATGTTACCCCTCCAGCATTTTAGGCTTTTGAAGATCCTTTGACTTGTATTCCGTATGAAACTTTTGAGCCTGTAACACAAGTGAGCCGTTTGAAATGATTTGCTTTGCTACCCTTGTAACTGCTTTTGCACGTTCAATTTCTTCTGTTAATCTCTCACCAACTATCTCTTCATCACTTAATCTCTCTAACTGAGCAAATAAATGATTGTTAAGATCTCCTAATGTGCTTCTCACTATTAGAATCCTCCTTCACTTTTTCACTTAATAATTTGGCTAAGCAATCCGCGCAAAATGATCTATTCCAATGCACTGCGCTGTGATGTCCACACTCGAGGGCATTTCTTAATTACTTCTTTCATGTAAATACCTCCTAATTTACTGGCTTATCATTTTGTATAATTTCATTTTTAATCCATATAATAGAACTGTTGGGCAAGGAGTTTATTCTTTCACTCACTTGATTTCACTTCTTGCACCAACACCGTAAAAGTTTTAAAACAAAATAAATTAAGTTGTTACGTATAAAATCAAATTCCTAGGGTACAATAAATTTTATTGGGTAAGGATTGGGAATACTCTTCCGAATTGGGCTACGTTAAACTGCCTTGCCCAATACCTTCTGGACCCCCTTTATTAGAGCCTGAATAGGCTCTTTTTTAGTTGTTCATATGAAGATTTCATATTTATCCACATACGCTCATAATCCATGACTACTCCCTAATTAACATTTTGCCTATCCTGTATATCAAAACTCATGCATACTTTTGTTTTTTAGAAATATAATAAAATTGTTGGGAAAGATGATAATTCTCCTTGTGTTATCTAAAGTCTTGCTCCAACAACCCTAAACGTTTGAAGAGTGATTACTTTCGCCAAGAGTTTAGAGCCTGAATGGGCTCTTTTCTCATTTTCAAAAGAAACTAATGTACTTGTCCTATCAAACATACTAACCCGTACATACGATGTATGGATTATATTCCTTCACATATCACCTTCCTTGAAAGAAAAGCCACCGTATGGGCTTTTCTTTTTTTGAAATACATCTATCATTAAGTTCCCCTAATTAGCTTTGTTTGCTTTTTCTTCAATTCGACGGGCTTCGGCTGCAAGTTGAAACGCTTTTGTTCTGAAATTCCCCACCCTGCCATAATCCCCTTTAGCTTCAGCCAGCTTCGCCTTGGTTTCCCAAAACCCTGCTCTATTTAACAATTTTTCTACTTTACTGCTCAATGCAGTTCACCCCTTCGTGAGGAAACATTTTGCTTAATTTATTCATCATCATGAATTTCCTTAGTTAATTTCACAGTTCCAATTTCCTCGTAAGGTTCAATGGAATACCCTTGTTTCCCTAAATTATTCACTATATTCTGCATATCCTTCCAAGCCTTAGTACCTTGTCCAAATTTAATAATTACTGTATTCATCCTTATTTCCTCCCCTAATTAATGTTTTGCTTAAATGTTTATCTGCATAACTATCAATCTGCTGTGTAGCGTTAAAAATCTCTCATATGTGTAAAACCACGATTAGATAGTTCTTCGTATATAACATGAAGTAAATTTGTTTCATTGTTTAAATCTGCATGTTGAAACCAAATTTTCAACTCTTTATCTGAAAGACTTGATACCTTGTCCTCCATTCTTTTTACTCGTTCTCTTTGTCTTTTCTCTAAATATTTTTTAAGCATGTTATATTCCTCCTGATTTACATATCGCTTAGACAGTTTCTCAATTAATCTTTCATGTAATATCGAGTAGTGAATCCATCACCTTTTAACGGCAGCCCAGGTGCCCATACAATCTCTTGCCCCATAATCGATGTGATCATGCCTAGCGAAACACTTTCAGGTTCATCCAGTACAACCTCATCATGAATATGCATAACAGGGAGTATCCCAAGCATGTACAATTTCCTTAACGTCTCTGCAAGGCAGTCCCTGGCGATAGCTTGAACAATGTTCTCCACAAGTTTTCCACCGTATGAGGAAATCTTTTCCCACTTCTTTGATGTTTGATTCATGCCCCAATAATGGATTGCTTCCTTGCCAAAGTCATTTTCAGCTAGGAATGGTTTAACATAATACAATTTGCGACCGCTTGGCAGCTGCACAGTTAAAAAGTTAAGACCATTCTGAATATCACTTTCCGTTGCTAATAAAAGACCTTTCACACCTGCAGGTTGACCAGTACGCAAAACCGATAATGCTGCATTTTCAATGGAGTACCATAAATCCACTATTCTTCTGTTTGAAGTCCTCCACCGTCTTACGATATCCGGCAGTTCCTCCTCAGCTAGTCCCATGTTTAAGGCACCCATACTTATAAGCGCTCCGGGCCCGCCCTGATACCCCAAAGCTAACTCAGATACTTTCCCTTTTTGACGTAGCTCATATTCTGGATTACCTTTCTTAATTAACTCAATCGGCACTCCAAACATCTGTGATGCTGATGCCTCGTATATTCTGCCATGTGTGTTAAACACATCTAATCTCCATTGTTCTCCAGCAAGCCAAGCAATTACACGAGCCTCGATTGCACTAAAGTCAGATATGATTAAGTGGTTACCCTCTGCAGCTACAAACGCTGTACGAATAAGTTGAGATAAAGTATCGGGCACGTTGCCATATATCAGCCTTAACGCATTGATCTTTTTCTCTCTTACAAGTTCACGAGCATTACCAAGTGTTTCTAGGTAGTTTCTTGGAAGATTCTGAACTTGAACCAAACGACCCGCCCATCTGCCTGTACGGTTTGCACCGTAAAACTGCAAGAGTCCTCTTACTCTGCCGTCCTCGCAAACGGCTGATACCATAGCTTGATACTTTTTAACGCTTGTTTTGGATAACTCCTGGCGTATCTCTAACGCCCTTTTTACATCACCCTCTGTTGTCTCAACGAGATTGAATACAGTCTCTTTTTGTAGGTTTTCAACTTCTACATTTTTCGATGACAACCATTTTGTCAGTTGGGCTGCACTGTTTGGGTTTGCAAGACCAGTGATGCTTTTTGCTTCGTCCGTCAATTGAGCTGTTGCATAATCATTTATGTAGAGTGCTCCGTCAATTAACTGTTGATCTACCGCAACACCTTTTACATTTATCATTTGATCAATCTCCCACATCTTTTGCTCAACTGCAGGAACAGGAAAATTGATCAGTTTATGATGTATAGCCTTTTCCACATCAACGTCTTGGACACAGTAGTCTATAAACAATTCCCACTTTTCTGGCTCATGATGAGGTAAAGTTCTAGTGCGATGTCCATTTTTATTTGTCGGCTTTGTAGGAGTACAAAATAGTTTAATCAAAGCGTTACCAGTTGTTAATTTACGTTTGTCTTGAGGTAATCCAAGTGCAACAGCTGTCGGTCCTAACCCTGCAGTGTAACCACAGTAGAGCCCATGAAACATTGTGCAGTGCCACTGATCTAACCAAGTTAGAGGGTCTTTACCGAAATGTTTCGATAAACAATACCATTCAAAGGCAGCATTATAGGCATGCTTAGTTACTTTTGGATCAAATAATGCTTGAAGTATTTCCCTCGGCAAACTCCATCTTTGAGCAACATCCACTATTTTTGTCTGCCCACCATTTACAGAATAAGCGAACAATAATACTTCGAAATCAGGAGACTGTACGTATTTGTACAGTCCTGATTTCTTGATGTCTACACTGCTATATGTCTCAATGTCAATATTTAACGAGCGAATCATATCCCCATTACGCCACCGTTAATTGGCTGGCCAGTGATAGGATCAATCTGAGGTTGTTGCTGTGGTTGACCGAAACCCTGTTGAGGTTGACCATACTGTGGTGGTGCTTGGTATTGTTGTTGCTGTGGTTGACCAAATCCTTGCTGCGGTTGATATTGCTGTTGTTGACCGTAATTTTGTTGTGGTGGCTGCTGTGGAGCATATTGCTGTTGCGGCGCCCCCCCACCAAAATCGTCAGATGCAGCTGGCGCAGATGAACCTAAAGGATCCCCATCTCGTGTTTTTTGTACATTCGTGCTGATATATGCCCCGATACCTTTTTTACCAGCTTGAGCATACGGTGCGAAGTTAATAGCAATTCGTCCGTACATCCCCGAATAAACTTCAGTTGGATCGATGACTGGATTAGCATTTACATCTACAATTTTAGGTGGTTGGTCTAACTTAGAAGATGCCGAGAAAACCCAATGACCTTTACACTCTTCACCAAACGGCATGCCATCACTCGGCTTAACTCCATCACCATCATAGACAGGAATAGCAATAACTGGAGGGATGACACCATTCCACACTTTTGATTTCCCATACTGCTTAGCTGCTTCAATTGCTGCGTCGATGCGTGCTTTTGTTGCTGTGTCAGATTTAGGTACAAGGATAGTTGTGCTGTACTTTGGCTCTCCACCATATTGATTCTCACGAGGTTTTAAAAGGTTCACATATGAAAAACGTACTTCACCTGTTACGATACGGCTAGAATTTGTTTGACTTGTCATTTGTTCATTTCTCCTTTGGTTTTTATATTTTCGTACTTCAAAGCGCCATTTGCGCGAATCTTTACCAATCTTATTCTCTAAAGCTTTTCTCGCTTTGCTTTTAGAAAGCTCTCTTATGCCAAATACGAATTTTTTAGAAACTGTACTATAGATCCCGTACATGATTTAACTGAAATCTGCAGATGCATCAGGACTTACTGATTTCCGCTTATCACCTGCAGGTGCCAAAGTTGGTTTACCTGGCGACTTTACTATATGACCTGCTTCATCTAATAAACTGGTAAACTCTTTCTTTTTAAGAACCTTCTCAATCTTTGAAACTGTTAAAGGTACACGGTCAAAAAGGAGCGCTTCATCGATACCCTTTTCTTTCAAATGGGCAAAAGCTTTATCTTGGTTTACAAATGACCGTGATCCTCTTCCTTCAACTGCTTTCCATCCAGGGATCTCATTACCTTTTAAGCACTGGCCTAGGGCGTAATCCTTTAAAGCTTTTACCCAAGACTCTACATGCTGCCCACGTTCAAGCATTTGACCAACTTCTTCATCGGTAAGCAATGGCGGTTTTATCGCCGTAAAATCAGCCAATGCACTGAACTCCTCTGCACGAGCTCGGCATTTAGATTTTGCCCTGCAGAACTTACAATGTTCTCCTGGCACAAAATCTCCATTTCCATCAAACGCAATCTTTGCTATCGGCTTCATCTCATCGCCCCATGCCAAAAGCTCTTTAACCGTCAAATCAAACTCGGAAATACTATTTAACCTAGGTTGGATGATCGCTAGTTTAATAGTTTTAATTGGGTATAGGAAACTGTATTCCAGATAAGCTCCTAAAGCATAAAGCTTCATTTGGGAATTGTTGTCTGCACTTACTGCAACGCCCTTACCGTATTTAAAATCGGTTACGTAGAGTGTATCCCCGCCAACCATTAAACAGTCGACTGTCCCAAATCCATCGGGTGCATAAGCTGAATAATTGATACGTTTCTCAACAGCCACGTATGGAGCAGATGGCAAGCTTAAAGATATACCCTTTAAGTATTCTAAGTAAGTATCCGTGTGCTTAAGCATTTCCTCTTGGTACAGCTCATGCTTTTTCATCTTGTTTAGCCTGGTATTAAAAGTGCGTTGACTCATAGGCTCTATAAAATACTTACGAAGCTTTAATTCCGCAATCTCGTGTGCCAGTGTGCCTTCTCTTGCAAAATCAGATGTAGAATCAGGGAATTGTTCCTCAAGGCGAACACTTGGTGTGCACATCAACCAGCGCTGGGAAGCACTGGCAGAAAGCACTGCATGAGCTCTCTCTGAGTGTGCAATTTCCTTACTCATATTTTTGCTCCTAGTTCACGAAGTTTGGTGGCAAATGCCCCATATTGTTCTTGAGGTACTTGCATAAGCGATTGAGCACCAAATGCTCCAAGTAAACCTAATAATTCATTTTGTTTCCCTGCATCCATTAATTGAGTAGCTGCAACAGCCAGTTGATTCATGTCGTACTGCGGTGCAGAAGTTGGAACACCTTGATTAGCCTGTTGCGGTTGTTGAACTGGCTGTGAAGGTGGATTAACCGGTTGAGTCGGTTGAGTTTGTTGCTGTTGCTGTTGCACAGGCGGTGCAGTTGGAACAGCTGCAGGTACAGTGTTAGGCACTTGGAATTGCACAACAGGCTCTTCCGAAATAGCTTGTCCCTTTCCAATTGCTTGAGCTAGAGCATTTATCGCATTGACCATTTCAGGTGCTTTGATTTCTATTGTTATATTCATTTTAGTAACCTCCGTGATTGATAGATTTAGTTTGATTTGTATTACGATGGACAATAACCAGTTTTTCAGGAAGATTTTTAACAACCAGCCAATTTTCTCGATTTAAACCGGATGATTGTATGATCTTCTTTTGTTTAACCGTTGGATTTTTTCCGTTTTTCATGGTACCTCTTCCTGTTTAGCAAACATTATGCTAAACTGTTTTTGATTATGGTTTTTTACTTTTGACCTGTTGTTACAGCAACCGGTCTTTTATTTTGGCTTTTTACAAATGCGCGATGGATAGCCATGTAACGATCTGCATAATCCATTTTGTTCCACTCTTTAGTGCTGATTCTCATAGGCTCACCTCCTTTAAAGCAGCGTAACCACACTCTCCCTCTCTTTCTGAATGATTAATTTTTGAAATGGCAATGTGTTTTCTTCTATAAACCCAATCCAAACTCTTACCGAGCATTTGACCAATTTCACGATCAGAATGTCCGTTGCATTTTTTCAGGATTATGAACTTCTCAAGACTATTTAAATCTTGTAAATATTCTTCTAGTTCGATCCTTTCAACAACTTCACTTTCTATATCAGTTGAATTGTCTACTGCAAAATAATCATTCGTGACACTGTCACATGTGTGTAGGTCAACAGAAGTAAAATGAAAATTACTCCTTTCTTCAGAAGATACTTGAGTTGGGATTTTCATCGGTAATCCCCATTTATGCAACTCATAAGTAATCCTCCATCTAATACTTTTAAAAATATAACCTTTAAAGGTTTTTTCCCTTGTTTCGTCGTAGTTCTGACACAAGTTCCATAGAGTCATTCGCCCTATTTGAAAAAGGTCTTCTAACTCCATATTATTTATTGCAGCAATCTGATGGGCTTTTGAAAAATCACCAAAATGCGCTTTTATTGCTGAAAAGATAATGTTTTGATTTTCCTCAAAAAGCTGAACAGCAGCATTATTCACGATTAATCCTCCTCAATGTAATTCTCCATCATATAACCTATAGTCACGATTTCACGAATGTTTGTAGAATACTCAATACTATCTGCAACAGTGTGAAAATCACCGTCTACAACCGAATTTATCAATGCACTATGAATGCTCACTATGCTCACCTCCCTTCAAGTAGAACTAATTTCGTTCTTCAAATTTTGCAAAGTGGGTAAAAGGAAGCCTGGTTAGGCTTACTTAATCACTTGAAATTTTCCTTTTCTGATTCAGCTGCAATAATTCGTGGGATAGAGGTCTTCATGAAGAAAGCAAACATTTTCTTCTTTGTTTCTTCACTAATAACAGGAGGCTTTATTTCAACTTGCAATTGCTTCACCTCTTTATAAACATAAGATTTTTCGAATGTGATTTATATGTCCTTGTGCCTTTGGACCATCTTTCCTCCCATTAATGATGTCTGATAAGTAAGCATTTGAAATACCAAGTATCTCTGCTAACTCTTTTTGTCTCATCTTACGTTTAAATAACTCCGATCTAACTTTTACTAGTTCCTCTGACATAAATACCCTCCTTTCCTTAAATGGCTATATAATACAGGTTGACCATTACAACCGATGATCGTTAAAACCGACAATTTATCCCTCACCTTCTACAAAATTAGATAAAAAGCTAATTTATTAGCGAAAATCATTGACCCAAAATGACTTTTTTGCTATCATAAACCCATAGCTAAATAAGACTGTTAAAGCCTGTTTATATACACTTTACCCGTTCCCCAACGAAAAAATGTATTTACAAAGGTCGTATTTTTTATTGTCTTTTTCGCTAATAAAGTAGCTCATGAACACAGTATAATGACTAAAAAGTTATTTGTCAACGATAAAATGACTTAAAAGTTAATATCTCTTTTCATGAGTAATTTGAAAGGTTGATACCAGTGAGTTTGGTAAAAAAAATTAAAACACTTTGTGATGAGAAAAAAGTAACTTTTGCCGAAGTAGAAAGAAAAATAGGAATATCGAATGGACAAATTAGAAGGTGGGATAACGTATCTCCTAAAAGCGAAACTTTAAACAAAGTAGCAGACTATTTCGATGTCTCCACTGACTACCTTCTTGGTAGATCTGATAAGAAAAGATATTACGATTTAACTGAAAAAGATGAAAAGGATATTCAAATAAAGTTAGAAGAAATGATTAATGGATTAAATTCAAAAGACGGTTACGCTGCTTTTGATGGGCAAATTTTAGATGATATGGATGAAGAAGACAAAGAATTATTAATCTCAGCTTTAGAAAACTCATTGAAAGTTGCTAAAAGAGTTGCTAAACAAAAATTCACTCCTAAAAAATATAGATAATGGGAGTGTAGCATGGATATTAAAGGGATCGTCAAAAATCTTATTAGAAAACATAAAACTGCTTGCCCATTTGAATTGGCTAAGAAATTAAAAATCGAGGTGGTGTTCGTTAACCTCGGAAAGAAAGTTTTAGGATTTTATACTAAACATAATCAAATTCCCGTTATTACAATAAATGAAAATGCGGATAGTCTGCAGCAAATTTTTATTCTTTTTCATGAAATTGGTCATCATGTCCTTCACAAAGATATAAATACCCCTTTTTTAAGTGAATTTACTTTGTTCTCGACAATCAAAATCGAAATTGAAGCTCATACATTCGCATTGGAGTTTTTGTTTTTCAATAAAGAAGTTATAACTGAAGAAGATTTAGAGATGTATGGAGTGCCGAAGCAATTAGCACTATTGAGAAAATACGGGTCTTAAATTTTTTTAATCTTCAAACAGAACATATATTCTAAAAGTAAATAGAAAAAGAGGTGAATCAATCATGACTGTAGGAATTTATATTCGTGTAAGTACAGAAGAACAAGTGAAAGAGGGTTTTTCAATATCTGCCCAAAGAGAAAAATTAAAAGCATTTTGCCAAGTTCATGATTGGACCGACTTCAAATTTTATGTAGACGAAGGTATTTCTGCTAAGGATATGAACAGACCTCAACTTCAATTAATGATTGAACATGTTAAGCATGGATTAATTGATACGGTTTTGGTTTATCGTCTCGATCGTTTAACTCGATCTGTTCTCGACTTGTACAAGTTATTAGATATATTCGAAAATCATAATTGTAAATTTAAATCAGCAACTGAAGTCTATGATACTACTACGGCAATGGGAAGGATGTTTATTACCCTGGTTGCTGCTATGGCCCAATGGGAACGAGAAAACCTTGGAGAACGTGTACGTATGGGGCAAATAGAAAAAGCTAGACAAGGGAAATACAGTGCAAAGGCCCCATACGGATTTGATAAAGATGACAATGAAAAACTTATCATTAACGCTGATGAAAAATTAGTAGTCCTTGATATGATTGAAAAGGTCAAACAAGGTTTTTCGATTAGACAATTAGCTAATTATCTCGACAATAGTGGGACTCCTCCAATAAGAGGGTATAAATGGCACATTAGAACTGTGTTGGATATTCTACATAATCCTGCACTTTACGGAGCTATAAAATGGATAGATGAGATTATTGAAAATGCACACGAAGGAGTCATTACAAAAGAAGAATATAATCACTTGCTTCTTCTACTAAATGAAAGACAAAATAAAAAAAAGCGTAAGGTCAATTCATTCTTCGTTTATCAAATGAAACTAATTTGCCCTATTTGCAATAATCACCTAACAAGTGAACGATCAGTTTACCATCGGAAAAGGGATAATCAATTAATTGAGTCCAACCGTTATCGTTGTCAAGTATGTGCATTGAACAAAAGAAAAGCAATCAATGTTAGCGAAAGCAAAATCGAAAAAGCTTTCATCCAATATATGAGGAATACTACATTTAATCAAACCCCTGAATTAAAGGATGAATCTCAAGAAGAAAAAGAGAAAATATTGAGTAAAATAAGCCGGATAAAAAAACAAAGAGAAAAATTTCAAAAAGCGTGGTCAAACGATCTAATGACTGATATGGAATTTGCTGACCGAATGAATGAAACAAGCAAAGGGTTGCTGGACTTGGAAAAAGATTTAATTGAGATCCAACCGAATAAATCTAAACTTGACTATGAAAAAGTTAAAGAGTTGACAAAAACGTTTAATTTAAACTGGTTGAATCTCAAACCACTAGAAAAACATCAATTTTTAAACATGTTTATTAAAAATATTCATTTCGTTAAAGATGGTTCAAGCGTTGATGTAACAGAGGTTTCTTATTATTAATTTTATTTGTATTTATGTGAAGTTTATACAAACAAAATGTTCTTGTGATAAAAACCTCATATCATTCATCACATAGTTGGCTGCATCTTCTGGAGAACGGATGACATAGCGGTCATCAAAAGCTAGATTAGAAATTCTGCGACCGATTTCAACAGCAGCCATTACTTGAATCGCCTTAGCCATACCAATGCCATTCACTTCTGTCATTTCATTTAAGCTTGCGTCCTTTAATAACCTGAGTCCTTCAAATTTTGTCAACAATCGCTGGGATAACTGTATTACCGATTCGTTTTTAGTACCTGTTCTTAGAAGAATGGCAATAAGCTCATGGTTCGATAAGCTCTCAGGTCCATTTTGAATCATTCTTTCCCTCGGTCTTTCATCCTGAGGAAAATCCTTTATCATTTGATTGCTTAAATCCATTAGAACGCCTCCCATATTTTGTACCTGAGAGTACATCCGAAGAGGAAATTAATAGGAAAGCTTATATCCAGCCTCCTGCAATGCCCGAACGGTCTTTGATAATGGAAGTCCAACGACTGCGAAATAATCTCCGCTAATTTCTTTTACAAGCGTCGCACCAATGCCTTGAATCCCGTAGGCACCTGCCTTATCAAAGGGTTCTCCGGTGTTAATATAAGAGTGAATCTCTTCATCTGTTAACTCCCAAAACACCACATCTGTTTTCACAAAAAATGTCCTTTCCTTTTCAGGGGAAATAATCGACACGCCCGTGTATACGGAATGTTTTTTGCCCGATAAGTTTTTCAGCATGGCAAATGCTTCATCTGAATCTTTAGGTTTTCCTAATATATTTTCTTCAGATACAACAACTGTATCTGAACCAATTACAAACGAATCTACATGTTTGCTAGATACAGCTTGTGCCTTTCGAGATGCCAGCACCATCACAATATCACCTGGAGCTAATTGTGGATTGTAGCTTTCATCAACATCACTGCTGCATACCTCGAATGTTAATTGGAGATTTTCAAGAAGTTCTTTTCGCCGTGGAGAAGAAGAGGCTAAAATGAGGTTTGTCATTTCAATCACCTTACCTTATCTGTTGGTTCATATTGGGAGATACATTCTAATCCTACCAAATTTCTGTCGTTCAAACAATTTATAGCAGACAAGTTTCCCAAAAATATTTATCCGTTCGACAAAAATAAAAAGTCTGCCGACATTTCGTCAACAGACCAAGTATATTTGTCATATTTCCCGGAAAATTTCATTTCGATGGGGCAAGATTTTTTTAAGATAAAGTATAAATTTTTTTGAGTTAGAAAAATGTCTAGTTTTCTTGGGCCTACCCCCTCTATGGTCTAAGACAATCCTCTCAGAAAGGTAAAGAACACCTTTCAGGGAGGATTGTCTTATGCTATGCCTAAGGGTGAAGAAGGCGCTTGCGCTTTTTCTTATTATGCCTCACTTATTTTTTGGTAAACAGATAAAAACGAGAGCAAGTGCTGCTGTAATTGAGTTAAAGCATCTGCATCAGCCGAGGTTTGAAAGGCACCCGCTTGTTCAACCGCCTTTATTATTGATTCATTTACAGCAATAATGTTTTCATTCTTTAACTTTGTTTGATTAATACCCTTTATACTTGCCTCATTTCCCTTCAATTTTTCTACTGTACTATCAGCAAGCTTGCCTTTAAGCATTCCTTCAGTCGCAACTGTAGTTAAATCAGTGAATATTTGTGGTAAGAGTTCAAGCATTTTCTTTTCTTCAGCTGAAAGATTGCTCACTGTGCCGCCTTCAATGTTATATTCCTTTGCAAACACATTCACTCCCTTGTTTTCCAAATGCTTTCCAACTTCCTTTGCATTCTCGATACTATCCGCAATCCCGATGAATATCACCTGGTTCCCGTTCATATCCTTTACTAAAGCTGGCATGCCCTTTTCCGCATATGTTTTTTTCTCGCCGTCCGCGCTCTCTTTATTGCTAAACACTCCGCCTTGTACAACATATGTTGTAATTGCTTGGATATCAGCTGCTTCTTTACCCGTTGCCGCGACTGCTTGTTTACCTTCATCCTGCATTCCGGTCACAGGAGTGGTCTGTGCCTCTCCTCCAGCCTGCTCTGCTTTTACGAGATTAAGCATCATGATTCCTATACCGGTTCCAAGAATGATGGCAAGTAATATCGTGAAAAAGATCGAAAAATTAAAGTGGCTTTTACTTTTTCTTGCTGACTTACTGGCCAACAATGTTCCCTTGTTTGTTTTCTTAATTGGAGATTGCTTAGCTTTAACCGATTCTTCCCAATTTGTTTCACTCATTCCATCTTCAGGAAGTATCCAGTCGAAATTGTCCCCTGTCTCTGTTTCCTTCGATGCAGCGGCTTCAATAGAGGCAAATTCTTCGTTCTCCTCTGTTTCACTTTGCCTTTTGGCTTTCTCTTCGTTGATCACGGTCTCGCTCTTTTTGTCTCTTTCCTCAAATGATTGCTTATTTCCATTTATCTTAATAGTGATCGTTTTCTTCCCATCATGCTTGTCCATCTAGCATCCTCCCTCCTTGTCCATGCTCGAATTGGTATCATCCTAACATAACGACAAAAAAAAATAACAAGACTTTTGTCGTCTCGTTACTGAATGCTTTCGTCAAATTCTTTTATTCATAAATATTATGTCTAAAGATGGCATTAATTTGAATGATGATAGATGTCAGGCAATTGATAGAAAGGATTTCTTTTCTTCGCAGGGCTGCTGTTATGCAGTTTTGGCAGTTCCTCTTCTAAATCGACGAGTTCGGGCATATGAAAAATAGAAACGGTCATATCGTATTGAATGCTTGTTCCTTGCTCAAAAGATTCCGTTTCCACTTCATCTTTAAACTCAATTCTATTAATCATTGTCAGTCTTTCAGATGACTGCAAGGCTGCTACAAACATTTCCCAAGTAAAATAATCTGGTGCCTCCACTTGCATGGTCATTGTGGTCTTCTCTAATCCTTCAGCCAATGCAAGGGGTTCACTTTTTCCTGGCACTTCCTCTGTATTAATATCTATTTGACCCTCATCGCTTGATTCAACATTACCCATTTCTATACTTTTTACAAAGCTGCCAGAAACGGTCTCGGCACGGTCGATCTCAAGTAAAAAGTGATCCATCAATGTTTGCACAGGTAATTGTCCTTGCATTTTTTTAGTACTTTCGGCAATATATGGCTTTTCAGAAGAAAGAGTCTTTTGTTCAAAAATGATATTTAATCGCTTCTCCTCTGACGCAAGCTCAAGCTCATGATTTGCTAATACTACCTTCAGCGGCTTTAAATAAAAGAAATAAACTGAAACAAACATGATGGAAACAAACAATATACTAAATAATATTGTATATTTCTCCTTTTTGCTCAGCTGAGCAATCATTCTTCCTTGCCTCCTTTTTCCTTGAGGCTAAACATTGCTTTGTCAATATTCAACTCATATTTTGCAACATAGCGAGGCAAAGCTTCTTTTGTGTCATTATTACCATTACTTTGCGTATGAAGCGATTTAATTTCCGCCTCTTTCATCCCTTCTTTTTGGGAGAGTGAATGTAAATAATAGGCAGCTTCTCGATTCGTTTCAAATTGGACAGTGAATTCCACTCGCCCATCCTCAATATATGTGAATGAATGGATAAATCCACTCATTGGTAAAAGTCCGTTTAATAATTGTACGGTATCAATTTGACTATTTTCTACCCATTGAATCCCTTCTTTTAGCTTTTGGGATGATGCGATTTCCGCATTTTGTTCTACATTCTCTTCCTCAGCAGCAATCTGCATCTGTACAGTATGCAGATTTTCCTGTACTGCTTCAGTTTTCGATTTCATTTCATTGCCTAGCCATAGAAAAATAGACAGTCCAATGATAAAAAGAATCGATGGAATGACGATGAAAACGATGGTGAAAGCATACCGCGACTCTCTTTTAGGAAGCAGATTAATGTCAACAAGCATTTAGTGCACCTCTTTTAAAGCTAGGCCCAGTGCTAAATACATGCTTCTAGGCAGCAAATTTCCCGCTTCATCTACTGCTGCTTCAAGCTGAAGCTTCTGAACGGGGAACTCAAAGCGAGCCTTCATTTCTTGTTCAAATAGCTCTAGCTGTGGATGATCACCGTTAATTAGGATATTTGTGACCTGTTGACTATTCTGCTTAATCGAATAACGATAAAAATCCATCAATCTCGCCATTTCTCGATAAATATCTTCGACAGGAAGTGAATACTCATTTATTTTTCCATCATATAAATGAGATTGCTCCACACCTCTTCCTATTTCTTCATTGAGACCTAAATTTATATGATGCATAAATAATGGAATCCCATTCTCTAAAATGGAAATATTCACTGTGGTCAAATCGAGCTGGATCATCATTAAGCTTTCACCCTTTTTGTGCATATCTAAGTAATGATATAGTCGATATAAAGCTAGAGGAGAGATGTCTGCTGCTTTAGGTGCGAGCCTGGCACTTGAATAAAGCCTTTCATATTGCAAAACAGGCTCCTCTTGTGCTGCAAATAGGAGCAGCTCCTTTTTATCATCATCTTCCGAGAGAATACTATAATCGAACACTGGCTCTTCAAAAGGCAAATGAATGCTCGAGCCAAGCTCCATATACAGGTATCCCTTTATTTCATCCTTTGAGATTTCTCCTGGTATAGTAATCTTACGAATAATGACAAAAGGATCTGGCACGATAAATCTCATCGCTTTCCTTCGCAGCATCCATTCATCCACACAGCTGTCCAATATATTTTGCATCGAATGCAGGTCAATGATTTTACCATCACGAACAATATCGTTTGGGATCATCCTCTCATGCCAACGAACGCGTGTGATGGCATTTTTTTGTTTGAGCTCAACATAACGAATGGAATAATCATTAATGATGATATTACATATGCGGTTTCTAGTAGATATTAGGGGTAAAGCCATGCTCATTGGTCTCCTTCATTGCTCATAATAGCTGTAAATAATAACGTAGTATCACATCACCAAAATAATAAGCTGTCAATGTCCCCGCGACAATAAAAGGGCCGAATGGAATCGGACTTCCCCTTTTTACCTTGCCGACTAACATCGCCATAACACCAAAGGCAGCACCATAAAAAGTTGCAAGGAAAAATGATAATAGAACCGTTTTTGTTCCAACAACAAACCCAAGAAGCGCAAATAATTTAATATCTCCGCCGCCCATCCCGCCATTGCTTATCACAGCAATGGATAAGAGCAGAACAAAACCAATGGCAGCCCCTAATAATGAATTCCACCATGGGGTTAACGGAATAATCAATCTTTCTGCCACAAAAATAACCGTAAACACGAGTAAAATTTTATTCGGGATGAGCATATAAGAAACATCTGATACAAAGATAATCATAAATAATGAAATCAGCGTCCATGCCACGATAAGTTCACTTGTCCAGCCTAAAAGAAGCGGTGCGAGTATAAAGAGGACACCTGTCATCAATTCTACAATTGGATAAAGCGGGGAAATACCGATCTTACATTGTCTGCATTTCCCACCTTGGAAAAGATAAGATAAAACTGGAATTAATTCAAATGGACGAAGCTGATGGCCACAGCTAGGACACGCCGACCGCGGAGCAACGATGGATTGCTTGAGGGGTATCCGCAGTCCGACGACATTGTAGAATGAGCCTAGGATGAGACCGATTATGAAAATGTATATTATTATCATGGAGTAGTAGTCGTGTCGTTAACGCTATCTCTTTTTAATTCATTTTCTGCCACTGCAGCTCCTCCTTTTTGGACCCCTCTTTTATCATTTATTAATTTTTCAGTATAGGATAATTTATTCTTAGTATTTGATATCTCCACGTAAGAATTATTTACATCCTGTGTATAAATCCCTCCATCTGGATCTCTTACCTCTTCTAAATATCCTCCAACTTCTAATTCCTCTAAGCTTATTTCCTTAGCTGCTTCCCCATTGACAGGAATAAGCGAATTATCCCCCGTAACCGCAATCTTTGCCGAATTAATCATCTGCTGAGCATTCGCCACATGTGCATCCTTCTTACTATTATCAATCAGCCCGCCAATACTAGGTACCGCAATTGCTGCGATAATCCCTAAAATCACGACAACCGCCAGCAATTCAATCAGCGTCAAGCCCTTTTCATTCTTCAATACTCGTTTCATTCTATTAATCATTATACTCTTCCTTCCCATCCATCATTTTTAGGTATTTATACCTAAGTAAATTATACTAAATCTACTTTAAAATAATAGATGGTTTCCTCATTATGGCAAAATATTTTTTATTCTATATGGTTGAAAATTTCAAACATCGGCACGATGATGGAAATGACAATTGTACCGACGATGCTTGCAAGTACGAGAATCATCACCGGCTCTATTAATGATTTTATACGATCGGTTGCGTATTCAACTTCCTTCTCATAAAAGTCTGCAACCTTCTCCAGCATATCACTTCATTATCTGCCATTTGGATAAATCCTGATCCAACCTTCTCTGCATTAAAACCATAAAAAGAAAGATTAAACCTAGCATTAAAAGAACGGCTGTCCAAACGGGATAATTCAACTCCACCATTCCCCCGCAAATCACTGCAATAAAAGTCATTCCAATAATGGTTGCTTTTAGCTTGTATGAATAGCCAATTTTCAGAAAATATAGAATTGGAAATAGTGTAATAGTTGTTAAAATGGTTGCTGCAATCAGCATAATTTCCACCTTTTCTCTTTAATAATCAACTGCTTCACCGCTCTTATTCTTATAAATGGGGGTGATTTTAATTTTCACTCCATTTATATCCATTTGAATGTGGTGATCTGGAGATAAATTTACTTTGTTATTTTCCTCAACGATCTTTTGATCTGAAAGTCCATCTAGTCTGCCTTCATGAATAAACTTCTTTGCCATTTCTGTTAATCGATCATTCTGTATCACCTCATCAGAAACAGCAAACTGCTTCGAACTATTGATCATACTTGATACGATTGGAGGTGTGATGATTGCAATCACTACGATGATGAGTAAAACAATAATCAAGGCATAGCCCTTTTCTTCTTTCATTAATTTGGACATGGTTTTACAGTCACCTCACCCATTGGCTCATAGCCAAAGATAGTTGTTAGTGGTTCATCCATCCCTTTAATAAACACCGTTAAACGTACCCGCTTCAAAACAAGCTCCTTTTCTTTGCAGCTTTCAATCAGTGCTTCATATTCTTTTCCATTTATTTTTTCATTTAAAGTCCTATCCGTTCCATTCTTGTTTTCTATATATAGCTTTTCCGCCATATGGATGGCTGTTAATCGGTCCTCAATCTTGGAAGATTGATTCATCATTTGAGAGAATACGGCTAAAAACGAAACCAAAACAATACTTAATATGGTCATCGATAACATGATTTCTATTAAACTTACACCTTTTTCGTTCAGAAAAAATTTATTCAATTTCATCGTTCACCTTTTTCATTCTATTCTGTAAAATATAATCAAAGAGTGTGAAAAGTCATGGATAAAAAGTACTATAAAAATGCCACAGGAATGACTCTGATAGAAGTATTAACAGCTATAGCCATTCTATCAGTCATCAGCTCAGTGGTTTATGGAGTCTTTACCAACACTGAAAAGACGGGGAGACAAATCCAATCCCATGTCAATCTTAGACAAGATGCTAATATCATTATTACTCAATTGAGACATATACATCAAGAAGAAAATGCTATGGATCAAGATAAAAATCGTTTCTATGAAATCAATACAAATGACCTATTACCTAGAAGCGATATCCAGTTTACCACCATCACTTTAAATGAGTGTATTTATACTGAGAAAAAAAATAAACTGGATACGCCCTGTTTAGCTGATAAACAAAAAGATTTGATTGTTAAATTTACGCTCCAGGACAAAAAAAAATTATCAATATAGCATTGATACAATCATAGAAAAAGCTACGTCTGAAAACCTTGGTGAACCCGGACCTGAAGAACCTGAACCTGAGGAACCCGGTGATCCTGGGTTACCTGAAACCTGTGATGAAAATTATTATAAATGCCTTTTAGAGGAAGACTTCTTTGTATATGGTTCAAAGTTTGTATTTAACGGCAGTCAAGTAAACGGTGCAAAAGCAACGATGCTGATTAAAGGGGATTTATCCGGTTCGCAAATAAATGGCGGCGCTTTGAATAATGTTTCTAATATTTATATTGATGGGAATGTGACAATGGATGGAGGTAGTGCAGGCCTGGGTTCAATATCAAGTTCAGGGATGTTATGTATTAATGGCAATTTATCGCTTGTAAGCGGTGGAAGAAATATTTATGGAGAAGTTTTCGTTAATGGCAATGCAATCTTAAAAGATGCTACCTTTCATCAGCAGCTATCTATCCTTAAAAACGGCGAGTTAATTGGTGGAACCTTTAAAGATGATGTTTATATAGGAAATAATCTTTCTATTAAGGATGCACAAATCCATAAGAATATGGACATTCATCAAAATGCAAAAATTGATTGGACGCCTTCCATAAGTGACGTTTCCCTTATCAACTATATGGGAACACTCAGCCATCCAAGAAATATGTCCAGCAATATCTTATCTAAGTTTCAAAAGGTTGCTGCTTTGCCCGCAGTCAAGGGATGTAAAATACCGAGTTTTACTATGCCTTCTGTAAAATCAAATACATGGTATGCAGAAAAGAGCTATAACCAGACAGTAAAACCAAATAATATGAAACTATTTGGAAAAAACATCACAATCACACCGTATAAAGACGCTAATCATAAGTATATTAGCAGCTTCGAAAATGCAATCATCGTAGCTACAGGTGATATCAATATCGGCGATGATAGGTGGATTGAGAAAATGACTGGTGTTTTATTTGCCCCAAATGGCAAGGTAACTTTCAACGGGGCGCTCTTTGAAGGCCTTGTAATTGCCAAAGATGGCTTTTATGTGACAAGCGGTGGAACCACAGTGAACTTTAGGAACATCAGCCACTTTATTAAAGCTGAAAAAGATTTTCCGCTCCAGTAATCAAACGGTAAGAATCTGTCCATGTCGAATATTTATAGTAACAATAATATGGGAGTGAATGAATTGAAAAAGGACGTTTTCAACCTATTTCTGCTTTTATGTATGACAGCTGCTTTGGTCGCCTGCTCTAACGAAGGACCTTCTGATATAGACTTTAACAAGCTCACCCGATTCGATATGAAGGATGAAAGTAAAGAATGGATGATCACAAATGAAGATCAGCTTTTAGAACTGCGCACGATATTAAATGGAGTCGAATGGGAAGAGAATGTTAAATCAGAAATGACACGTAAAGAAGATGCCAATGCAAGGTTCTTTATTACTTACGATAAAAATGAACCAGAGCGATTATTTGATTACTCAATTTGGCAAAATGAAGAAGTGATTATCATGGTAGATAAAGAAAGTCATATATATGGTCAACTTGATAAAAACCAAGGAACTATACTTAAGAAAATCTTATTTGCTCATTAAACACATGAAATGTCATGCGTTCAACAGGAGTAAAAAAGAGGCTCAATCAAAAAGGAAATTGCCTTTTAAAGTGAGCCTCTTTATTCATTCAATTATCCTTCAACCACTGCTTAATCTCAGAAATAAAATAAAGTGAGCCTGTAATGACAAGCATTACTTCATCTGAAAGGCTATCTCTCTCCGATTGAATCACTGCTTTCCAATCAGAATCAGCGATTTTATTCGTGCTGGAACTCAAGCTATATAAATCTTTTGCCGCAGCCGCTCTTGGAAAATCAAAATCCACAAAAATCATTTTATTTGCTGTTTGATCAAGCATGCCAATCATTTGATCCAACTTTTTATCAGCAAGTGCCGCAAAAACAACTTGCTTTTTCTTTTCAGGGTATCTTTTTTCCAACTCATGACACAGTGCTTCAATGCCTTCTTGATTATGCGCCCCGTCAAGAATAATTAAGGGATCATTTGATACCCTCTCAAACCGCCCTGGCCAGTATGCTTTTTTCAGACCAGCTTTCATACTTTCTTCAGAAATATCAAATGAGAAGTACTGGTTTAGGAATTCCGCAGCCATAACAGCAAGAGATGCATTTTCAATCTGATGTGTCCCTGCCATCGAGATTTCCAAGCCTTCTCGTTTGTGAAAAATATTTTCCAATCCAAACGATTCTCCACAACCTGTTGAGGTATGACCAAAAGTTGAGAACTGTTTTCCCAATTGATAGACAGTTGATCTCTTTTCTTTCGCTGTTCTATTAATTACTTGTAATGCTTCAGGTTGCTTCACACCAGAAATAACAGGTGTCCCTGACTTTATAATCCCTGCCTTCTCACCGGCAATATCTGCATAAGTATCACCAAGAATCTTCGTGTGATCAAGGCCAATGCTCGTAATAATGGATAGGAGCGGGTGGAGCACATTGGTCGAGTCCCAACGCCCGCCAAGTCCCACTTCAAAAAGGGCTATATCAACCGGATGAATATGTGCAAAATAATGAAAAGCCATCGCCGTGATGATTTCAAATTCTGTCGGTTCTCCAATCTCAGTGCCTTCCAGCTCTATCGCAAGCGGATAGATATCGTTTAAAAGCTGAACAATTTCTTCATCCTTAATAGGGACGCCATTTATGGAGATTCTTTCATTAAACTGTTCAATATAAGGAGAAGTAAATGTACCGACTTCAATACCTTCAGTCTCTAGAATAGAACGAATATAGGTAAGAGTGGAGCCCTTTCCATTCGTCCCGCCTATATGAATTGTTTTGATCTTTCTTTCAGGATGATTCAATCTTTCCATCATCCATTCCATACGAGTTAAACCTGGCTTCACACCTAAACGCAATCGGGAATGAATCCAGTCAATTGCTTCTTCATATGTAGTAAACATGATTAAACCGCCACCTTTATCATCTAAATGCGACACTCCAATGTTCCGACTGACCACTGGACAAAGAGGGAGACGACTCCCTTTTTGGGACTCGCCTCCTTAACAGTGTCTTTGTTTATATGCCTTTAAGCTCTTTCATACGCGCTTCTACTGCTGCTCTTTTTTCTGCATAATCCTTTTCTTTTGCACGTTCTTCTTCAATTACATTGTCTGGGGCTTTCTTCATGAAGCCTTCGTTGCCTAATTTCTTTTGCACACGCTCGACTTCTTTATTTAATTTATCCCATTCTTTTTGAAGGCGGGCAATTTCTTCCTCAATATTGATTAAACCTTCAAGTGGAAGAATGATTTCTGCGCCAGTAACAACAGCAGTCATTGCTTTATCCGGAGCTGATATCTCTATTGCAATCGTTAATTCTTCCGGGTTGCAGAAACGTTCGATATAGCCTTGATTCTTATTAAGGATCGCAGCTGTTTCCGCATCCTTTGCTTTGATCATCATATTGATTTTCTTACTCATCGGCGTACTAACTTCAGCTCGAATATTACGAACGGAGCGAATCACTTCAACAAGAAGCTTCATTTCTTCTGCTGCACCTTTATCTGATAAATCCTCGCGAACCGTTGGCCAAGCAGCGATTGTAATAGACTCGCCTTCGTGAGGAAGGTTTTGCCAAATTTCTTCTGTAATAAATGGCATGAACGGATGAAGCAATCTCATGGTTTGATCAAGCACGTGAGCGAGAACAGATCTAGTCGTTTTCTTCACCGCTTCATCTTCACCGTATAGTGGAAGCTTCGCCATTTCAATATACCAATCGCAGAAATCATCCCAAATAAAGTTGTATAGCACGCGGCCAACTTCACCAAATTCATAGCGGTCTGATAATCTTGTTACCGTTTCGATCGTCTCATTCAAGCGAGTAAGAATCCATTTATCTGCAACCGATTTTTCTCCGCTTAGATCAATCTCTTCATATGTGAGACCATTCATATTCATTAGTGCGAAGCGTGAGGCGTTCCAAATTTTATTGGCAAAGTTCCAAGTCGATTCTACCTTTTCCAGGCTGAAGCGTAAATCTTGGCCTGGCGAGCTTCCAGTTGAAAGGAAGTAGCGAAGTGAATCCGCTCCATATTGCTCGATTACATCCATTGGATCAACACCGTTGCCTAGTGATTTACTCATTTTGCGTCCTTCTGCATCACGCACAAGTCCGTGAATCAGAACATCTTTAAATGGTCTTCCGTCCGTGAATTCGATTCCTTGGAAGATCATCCTTGATACCCAGAAGAAAATGATATCGTAGCCTGTTACTAGCGCAGCCGTTGGATAATAACGCTTGTAATCAGCGCTTGATTCATCCGGCCAGCCTAGTGTTGAAAACGGCCATAAAGCTGAGCTGAACCACGTATCAAGCACATCTTCATCCTGCTTCCAGTTTTCAATGTCGCTTGGCGGCTCTGCAGCTACATATACTTCGCCTGTTTCTTTATGGTACCAAGCCGGTATGCGATGCCCCCACCATAACTGACGGGAAATACACCAATCTCTAATATTCTCCATCCAGCGCAGATACGTTTTTTCGAAACGATCTGGAACGAAATTCACTTTTTCCTCTTCACTTTGCATGGTAACTGATGCATCTGCCAACGGCTGCATTTTTACAAACCACTGTGTTGAAAGATATGGTTCAACAACAGCTCCACTTCTTTCAGAGTGGCCAACGGAATGCATATGCTCTTCAATATTGAAAAGAACACCATCTTCTTGCAGATCCTTCACTATTTGCTTACGACACTCAAAGCGGTCCATTCCATCATAT
Organism: Cytobacillus purgationiresistens; assembly: GCF_030813235.1. Classification (GTDB taxonomy): domain Bacteria; phylum Bacillota; class Bacilli; order Bacillales; family Cytobacillaceae; genus Cytobacillus; species Cytobacillus purgationiresistens. The sequence goes on from NZ_JAUSUB010000006.1 coordinate 119,562, forward strand.
TTTCCTGCTTTCGCATTCATTGAGCCATCTTCATTCATTACAAGAATGCGCTCTAAGTTATGACGATTTCCTATTTCGAAGTCATTTGGGTCATGGGCAGGAGTGATCTTAACGGCACCAGATCCAAATTCCATATCAACATAATCATCAGCAACAATTGGAATTTCTCTGCCTATAATAGGTAGCTTGACCATCTTCCCAATTAAATGCTTATAGCGGTCATCTTCTGGATGAACAGCTACAGCAGTGTCTCCAAGCATTGTTTCTGGACGAGTCGTGGCAATTTCAATATGACCTGAACCATCAACTAGAGGGTAACGCATATGATAGAACGCACCTTGAACATCTTTATGGATAACCTCAATATCAGATAAAGCTGTCTTAGTAGACGGATCCCAGTTGATAATATATTCGCCCCGATAGATTAATCCCTTTTTATAAAGTGTAACGAAAACATCTTGAACAGCTTTCGATAAACCATCGTCTAATGTAAAGCGTTCTCTATTATAATCAAGCCCAAGACCAAGTTTTGACCATTGCTCTCTAATATGGCCTTTATATTCGTTTGTCCATTTCCAAGTTTCTTCAACGAATTTTTCTCTGCCTAAGTCATAGCGGCTCTTGCCTTCTTCTTTTAGCTTTTGTTCTACTTTTGCCTGTGTTGCAATCCCTGCATGATCCATTCCCGGCAACCATAGAACATCATAGCCTTGCATGCGCTTCATACGCGTTAGGATATCTTGAAGAGTCGTATCCCAAGCATGACCGAGATGCAGCCTGCCTGTTACATTGGGAGGAGGAATGACAATTGTGTATGGTTCTTTATTCAAATCATCCTTCGCTTCGAAATACTTCCCTTTAAGCCACCAGTCATAACGTCCTTGTTCAATAGACTTCGGGTCATATTTTGTCGGCATTGTTAGGTTTGTCTCTTCCATTGTCTATTCATCCTTTCTTTTTTGAGAAAATAAAAAACTCCACTCGTCTGAAAAGGACGAATGGAGTTTGCTTCGCGGTACCACCTTTTTTTCAATCAGCACTAAATAAACTACAGCTAATTGACTCTTAAACAGATAACGGATTTCCCGTCTTTTACTACTAAGGATATCCTTTTCGCAAAAGAAGCTCGAGGGCGACCTTCCCATGGTTTAGCCTGGAAAACCTCTCAGCAAATGGTTTTCCTCTCTTTTGGCAACTAGCCATCGTACTCTTCCCTGTCAAAGCATTTTCTATAGTATGAATATAAAGCTATACTACCTAAAAAAGGCCATCATAGTCAATAAGGATAACCAATTTTTTTTATAATATACGGAAATAAGGAGAATGGTCTTCTTATAGAGAAATTTGGACGCGGGCATTCGAGGAAAAAATTAGGCACTTTATGGGCTTTTCAAACATAGAATAAATATAATAACAGCAATAGGGGGCGTAGAGTTTGAAGAGAAAGTTTAATCCACATACTTTACCATCATGGCTTAAAACGGTACGGGGACTTGCTGGTCAATTTATTATTCCTTTTTGTGTCTTCCAAGGCATTAGGACATTGTTGCTGCCTACTGCCTTTGATATTCTTTTTCTCGGAATCTTGATTTTAATCGCATTTGCTTTCCGCATGGAATTAATATAGGAGCCCACAAGTTTATCCATCTTGGGCTCCTTCTTGTTCTGCTTTAGCTGCTGCCTCTGCCTGCGCTTGCTGCTTTTGCCTCTCAATTTCATCGATTCTCATCGCAACGTATTCCGTGTTCTTCAACAACCAAAACTGCTTCTGCATATGCTGGATGTGCTTTAATTCACTTTTTCCTTTCTTACGTTTATGATATTTTTCAACGGCACTCAGCACTGGTCCAGGATGGGTAAAATAGCTTTGAAATAACAGCATTTCATCTTCTCTAAAAGGAAAATGCTTTAGATAAGTATATAACCAATCAACAGCGTCTTCTGACCTTTTTGGAAAAGTCTTCAAGGATCTAGATAAGAAAGGCAGCAAGTCATGCATAGGGGTGCTTTGTCTCGCATCCTCAAAGTTCAGGAAATAGCCTAAGCCCCGATCATCATATAAAAAGTGTTCCGTTGACACTTTGCCATGGATAATGACAGTCCTTGTCTTTTCACTATCCTTCGTTTTTTCATACCATTCCTTTAATTTGGTTGTCGAGTATTTTAGAGCTTGTGAAATATCATTATAATACTGCGTATATAACAGTTCATATGGCGACATATATTCTCTGCTCTCACATTCCTCTATAAAGCCATCTAAAAATTCCTTCTGTTTCTCCCATTCCAGTGAAGTATTTTCATAATGCTCTTCTCGATCTTCCTTACTAACAGGAATGTCTTTTACTGATAAAACATGAAGTCTTGCCAGCTCTCTAAACATTTGTTGGTGGCGTTCATAGCGATTTTCCTTTTCTTCGTTCGCCAGCCAAGGCATTAAATAATAGAGTTCAGTATTATAGAGCACTGCATATCTGCCATCCACTGTCGGATAGATAGGTATGATTCGATTATAGCCCTTCTGATAAAGCGTTTGAATATGCTTGATAAAATCAGGTCCATGATGAGGTTTGATTTTTTTTAAAGAAAATATCCCCTTATTTGAATAGACTTTCTGCACTCTCCCAAAGTCTTCTACAAAGTTTGGCTCCACTGCATAGTGCTTCAAAATAGGTGCATATTTCTTCAATCGGTTTTCTTCCTGCATGAGAACCACTCTCTTTCCAAAAATGGCCATTGACGAGAGGCTTATGTTGTCTTTAACAAAGCAAAGCCACTTAAATACAATAAAGCAGCTGAGCAGTTGTCCATACGAACTGCTCAGACTGCATTTGGTCGTTAATTCGTTACAGTTGCAGGGACGTATAATGCTTGCCCCTCGTATACATCTTGATTGATTTCAAGATGATTGACGCGGAGTAAAGCTTGTGCAGAAGTGTCATAGCGATCGGCAATGATATCAATCGTATCCCCTTGCTGAACAATGCAAACCTTCAGCTTTGCCACTTCTTCCTCTTCTTCTTTTCTTCCAAAAAACTCCGTCAGACTCATGCTTTTCTTTTTATTTTTGCCCTTCTTTTTCACTTGCTTTACTTCTTCTTCAGGAGAAGAGGAAGACTCAAATTCTTCTGCTTGTTTCTGATGCTTGTATTCAACGACTGGAGATTCTTCTTCTACTGGTTTAACCTCAAAGATTTCCTTTGCTTCCGGCAGTTTCTCTTCGTTTCTTTGACTAATAAATGAAATCTCAGGAAGCTTCACCGGCTCTTCTTCCTCTTCCTGAATTGAACGAGATAGGACAGGCTCAGATAAGACAGGTTCGGCAGGTTCACTTACTGCATCTGGCTGTTTCCTGGCTTCAGCTTCAAATGGCTCAAAATCTAAAGATTCTTGGCTTTCATCTGGAGCAAGGCTGAGCTTGATTTCTGTTGTTTCTTCCTCATATTCAACGTCATCTTCCTGCTGCTCCTCATCCGCTGTTCGATAGGTAGGTTCAAGCTCTAGCGTGTTTTCTTCTTCTTCAACACTATTATGCTGCTGACCGCCATAAAGACCAGTGATGGTTAAATTCGCATTTAGCTTCATGCAGCTGCGCTCTGGAAAAACATAGTCGAAGGATTCTACCTCCACATCGATATCGCTTAGGCTCGCAATTCGGTTATTAGGTATGGTAATGTCTACTGGGAAGAAATGTGTAAACTCACAAACTCCTTCTTCCCTTTCTTCAATCGTCTGCACAAATTTAAGTGTCGAAACAGTTTCACTTCCACTCGCATCTACCGAAGCTTCATCACGATGGTATTCACCCGTGAGCTCCAGTGCCCCTTGAATGGTTACATATTGCTCACTTTCCTGGATTGTTATATTAGGGTCTAGCGAAATCGATATTAATTGAGATACTTCCTGTCCTTTTTGAAACCAAACTGACTCCTCTAATGAAAATCGTAAGCACGATGGATTTCCTTGAGACAAAGCGACTCCTCCTCTCATTTCTTTCACGTGTATAATCACTATGTCATTATCAATTTATGAATGAGATAAATTATTTATGATTAATTTGGATGAATAATGGCTGAGAATGTTAGAAGTAGGCAATCAATTCATTTGATTCATGAATTCAAATGATTTTTCTTCATCGAAAAGTTTAAATTAAATCAAAAAAACACTCATCAAAGGATGAGTGTTTATATAAAAAAGAATGACATAGGATGTTCCGAAGCTTACCGTTCGCTTTCAGCAGGGCGAACGCCGAGCCGCTTCGTCGCTATACTTCTGCAGGGTCTCGCCTGTCTCGCATCGCCCGCAGGAGTCGAGCGGACACTTCTCCAAATCCAAGGAAGTTGTTTTGTTTACTTTTATCGATACTCAGAATGAGTGTATTCTCGATTTACTTAAGCTTTGAAAACGCCTTGTCTGCTGCTTGGATCGTTTTCTCAATATCCTCATCACTGTGAGCGGTGGATAGGAATAGGCCTTCGTATTGGGATGGTGGAAGGAATACCCCTTGATTCGCCATCTCACGGTAATAAGAAGCAAAGAAGTCTAGATTAGATGTTTTGGCTTTTTCATAGTTTGTAACATCTTCATTTGTAAAGAAGATGCCAATCATAGAGCCTGCGCGATTGATTGTGTGCGGAATTTGATATTTTTCAGCAGCTGTTCTTAAACCAAGCTCCAGCTTATCTGCTTTTTTAATGAATTCCTCATAGCTTTCAGGTGTAAGCTGACTTAATGTTTCATATCCAGCAGCCATTGCCAATGGATTCCCTGAAAGGGTGCCTGCTTGATAAATAGGTCCACTTGGAGCGATTCTTTCCATTATTTCCGCTTTACCGCCATAAGCACCGACTGGAAGTCCTCCACCGATGACTTTTCCTAGGCAAGTTATATCTGGAGTCACTCCAAAATAGCCTTGTGCACAATTGTAGCCAACACGGAAGCCTGTCATTACTTCATCAAATATCAGCAATGCACCGTATTCGGTTGTCATTTCTCTTAAGCCTTCTAGGAAGCCTTCAAGAGGTGGTACAACACCCATATTACCAGCCACTGGCTCAACAATGATTCCTGCAATATCATCGCTATATTGTTCAAATGCATACTTCACACTTTCTAAATCATTGTAGGGCACAGTGATTGTATTCTTTGCAATGCCTTCCGGTACACCGGGACTATCTGGCAATCCAAGTGTAGCAACGCCCGAACCTGCTTTAATCAGGAGAGAATCACCATGTCCGTGATAGCAGCCTTCAAACTTCAAGATTTTATTGCGCCCAGTATAGCCGCGTGCAAGACGAAGTGCACTCATTGTTGCTTCTGTACCTGAGGAAACCATACGAACGATTTCGATAGAAGGCACACGTTCGATGACTAGCTTTGCTAATTCGTTCTCCATTAATGTTGGTGCACCAAAGCTTGTCCCGCTCTCAGCCACCTTTTTAATCGCTTCGACTACGCGATCATTCGTATGACCTAAGATGAGTGGACCCCATGATAGGACATAATCTATATATTCATTCCCATCGATATCATAGATTTTAGACCCTTTTCCTCTTTCCATAAAAATCGGGTCCATATCGACAGATTTAAATGCACGAACAGGGGAATTAACTCCTCCTGGCATTAATTTTACTGCTTCTTTAAAAGCTTCAGCTGATTTTGCATAGGAACGCATGCTTCTCCCTCATTTCCTTTAGTTATTGTTGTTCTCTTAACCATCTGGCCGCATCTTTTGCGTGGTAAGTAATGATTAAGTCACAGCCTGCTCGTTTCATTCCTGTTAGCATTTCAAGCACGATTCTATCTTCATCGATCCAGCCGTTAGCTGCAGCAGCCTTCACCATTGAATATTCACCACTTACATTGTAGATAACGAGTGGAAGATTAATATTATTTTTCACATCACGGACGATATCAAGATAAGACAAACCAGGCTTCACAATCAGGAAGTCTGCACCTTCCATCAAATCGGATTCAGCTTCTCTCATAGCTTCTAGGCGATTAGCAGGATCCATTTGATAGGATTTACGATCACCGAATTGCGGAGTGCTCCCGGCAGCATCACGGAATGGTCCATAAAAGGCAGAGGAATATTTCACCGCATAAGACATCACAGGAATATGTTCAAACCCAGCTTCATCTAAACCTGCACGAATCGCCGCAGTAAATCCGTCCATCATATTAGATGGAGCAATGATATCCGCACCGGCTTTCGCTTGGCTGACAGCCGTTTGAACAAGCAATTCAAGGGAGGCATCATTTAGTACTTCTCCATTTTCGATTAATCCGCAGTGACCATGATCTGTGTATTCACAAAGACATGTATCTGCAACTATAATCACTTCAGGATACTTTTCTTTAATGAATCTTATTCCCTCTTGAACAATTCCATGATCATGGTAAGCTTGTGATCCGCAATCGTCCTTTTCTAACGGAATACCGAATAGAAGGACCGATTTAATTCCCAGTGACACAACTTCATCCATCTCTTCTTCCAAATGATCTAAAGATAGGTTGTAAATCCCAGGCATGGACTTAATCTCTCTTTTAATATCGTTTCCTTCAGCTACAAAAATCGGATAAATGAAATCATCCACATGTAAATGGGTTTCACGTACTAAACTTCTCATATTTGCCGTTTGGCGAAGTCTTCTATGTCGATTAAATTGCAAATCCATAATCCTAAATCCCCCTCTTATGATTGACATAATCAACCATGCTATTTATTAAATCATTAACCGTATACCGTTCAGGCATCACATTGACAGTTAAGCCGTACGCTTCTGCGCGCTTTTTGGACACCGGACCAATACAGCCAATAAAACAATGTTCTATCTGCTTTTCCAACTTTCCTTCACTCACAATTTGCATGAAGTGATCAATCGTTGAAGGGCTGGTAAAAAGCAAAATATCCAATTGATTATTCATTAGTTTGTCTAAAAGAAGCGCTCTGCTTTCTAGCGGAAAAATGGTTTCATATATAATCAGTTCATCTACATGAGCCCCCTGATCAGTCAAGCCAGTAAATATATAATTTCGTGCAAGGCTTCCTTTAGGAATCAGGATTTTCATGCCCTTTTTAACATAAGGAGCAAATTGTTCAACAAAATGCTCTGCCACATAAGTGTCCGGCATGAATTCAGATCGATAGCCATACTTATTTAATGTTTTTTCTGTTTTAATCCCGATCACAGCGATCTTCGGAAAATGCTTAAATTGTCTTTCTTCAGAAAAGAAAGTATCCACTGTGACGCTGCTCGTAAAAATAATCCAATCATATAGTTCTGGATTTATATGATTGGTAGCCATTTTTATAGGCCTAAAACCAAGCAGTGGTATTTCTTCCGGGATTCCCTCGTATTCTCTGATCAGTTCTGACACTTGCCCCGCTTGTGATTTTCCCCGGGGCACCAAAACTGACATTCCCTTAAGAGTTGATTGGGAGGAACTCACTTTCCCTCAAGCTCCTCTTTCACACGATCGATCAATTGCTTTGCTCCCATTTGAGTTAGCTTTTCTGCTGTATTGTTTCCAATCTCTTCAGGGGAAGTACCGCTCCCCATTTCTTTATAGATGATTTTCCCGTCAGGAGAACCGACAAGACCGATAAGTTCGATTTCTTCATTACTTTTCAGCGTTGCGTAGCCTGCAATTGGGACTTGGCAGCCACCTTCCATTTTATTCAAGAAGGCACGCTCTGCTTTAACTGTTTGGCTCGTTTTTTCACAATTAAACTTGCTTAATAATGTAAGCAGCTCTTCATCCGCTTCACGGCATTCAATAGATAATGCACCTTGACCAACTGCTGGCAAACAGATATCCGGATCAATGAATTCAGTGACCGTATCCTTCGCCCAACCCATTCTTGAAAGTCCTGCAGCGGCTAAAATGATTGCATCGTATTCTTCTGTTTCTAATTTACTCAAACGCGTATCAATATTACCTCGTATCCATTTAATCTCTAAATCGGGACGTCTAGCTAGAATTTGCGATCCTCTTCTTAGACTGCTTGTTCCAATAATCGCTCCTGGCTTCAAATCGTCTAATTTCACATGATTTTTGGAAATCAATGCATCACGATGATCTTCCCTTTCAGGAATACAGCCAATGATTAGGCCATCTGGCAAAACAGCTGGCATATCTTTCATACTATGTACAGCCATATCAATTTCTTTATCAAGCATTGCCTGTTCGATTTCTTTAACGAATAAACCTTTTCCGCCAACTTTAGAAAGGGTTACATCGAGGATTTTATCCCCTTTTGTCACTATCTCTTTCACTTCAAATTCAACTGAAGGATCGATGCTCTTTAATTGGTCAATAACCCAATTTGTTTGCGTTAATGCAAGTTTACTTCTTCTAGAACCAACAATGATTTTTCTCATGACAGCCTCCATTAAAAAAGATATATAGTGAAACCCCACGATAGAAAGAAACTTATGTAAGGTAATTGTTAACATTTCATAGTGTTTGCTTCAGCTAAATAACATTCACAAGTCTTTACCCGCCAATGATCAGACACCTCTTGAAGGACCTTCCGCTTTTCTATTTATACCAAAAATGGAAGGATGATAGCTGGCCGAAGAGGAAGAAGTTAATCATAACGACTAGGAAGGCTGCGACATTCCATAGAGCGAGTGATTTTCCGCTTATGCCCTTTCCAACTTTCAGATAAAGATAAATGCTATACAGCACGAGAACGAGAATTGAACCCAACACTTTGGAATCAAGCCAGATCATATTTGGTAACTTCATATAAGCCCATTGGATACCAAGGATGAGGCTTATTACAAGCATCGGCACTCCTATAATATTCAATATATAGGACATGTGCTCAAGCTTGGTTAAATCGGAAATCCTTAAAAGTCTTGCTCCCCATTTTTTCCGCTTCAACAAATCATATTGAATTAAGTATAACAAGGAAAATACGAATGAAAGCGAAAAAGCCCCATATGATAAAATAGCCACTGTAATATGAAAGAATAATAACTCAGACATTAGCTGACTCGCTAATACATTTGATTCAAACTGCACGGGTGCAAAAGTATGTAATGCCATGATGAAAAACCCAAGTACATTAGTAAAAAATACAATAAAATCCACTTTTAAAAAGCGATTAATAATTAATGAAAAAGTAATCAGCACCCAAGCATAAAAATACAGACCTTCAAAAATTGTAAGAACCGGGAACCTCCCAGATTTTATCATATATAAAATAAGAAAAACCGTTTGTAATATCCACACAAATGCAAGTAACCAGAAGGCAATTCGATTTGCCTTCCGGTTACTTGTCAGGAAGTCGATAAAGTATAATAAGACACTTAAGGCGTATAGAATGACAGTAAATTCATGTAGCCGTGTCATATAAATATCAAACATGGACAGTGCCCCTTTTATGATTGAAAAGAAGCTTGCTGCGCCCCAGCGGTAACGTGATTGGTAGCCTTCTCGTTTTTATCAACCTGCTGCTCTGCAACTAAATCTTCTATATTAAAGATTTTAACGAAAAAATCTAAAGCTTGTTCAGAATCTTTTTGACCTGCAAGTTCCTTAGCCTGTAATATAGGATCTTTTAATAGCTGATTAACGATACTTTTTGTATGCTTGCTTAATACCTTTTTATCACGGTCACTCAAGTGCGGCAGTTTTCTTTCGATACTTGTCATCGTTTCAGATTGAATCGCAAGCGCTTTCTCGCGCAATGCGGAAATCACCGGCACGACTCCTAATAAATTTAGCCACTGTTTGAACTCAACAATTTCTCCTTCAATTAGAAGCTGAATTTTCTCAGCTGCTTTCTGTCTTTCCTTCAGGTTTGCCTGAACAATTCCTTCAAGGTCATCGATGTCATAGAGGAAAACGCTATCCAAGTCCGCAAGTCCTGGATCCAGGTCACGCGGAACAGCAATATCAACCATAAATAATGGTTTGCCTTTTCTTAATTTCTCTACGTCAGCCATCATTTCCTTAGTCACGATAAATTTCTTTGAACCAGTGGAGCTAATGACGATGTCAGCTTCAATTAAGGCGCATTGAAGCTCCTGCAGCATTTTTGCTTGACCAGAGTAACGTGCAGCCAAGTCCTTGGCTTTTTCAAAAGTACGGTTAATAACGGTCACATTTGCTCCATTCGAATGTAAATTCTGAATGGCTAATTCGCCCATTTTACCTGCACCAAGAATCAGTACCTGCTTTTTCTCGATTGAGCCAAATATTTTTTTAGCAAGCTCTACAGCTGCGTAGCTGACTGAAACCGCATTTGCTCCAATATCTGTTTCGGAATGAGCACGCTTTCCTAAAGTAACAGCCTGCTTAAATAAATGATTAAAAATAGTTCCAGTAGTGTTTTCCAGTTGAGCTTGTAAAAAGCTTGTCCGGACCTGTCCTAAAATCTGTGTTTCACCTAAAACCATTGAATTTAATCCACAGCCCACTTTAAATAAATGCTCGATGCCGCCTTCATGCTCATAAATAAACAAGTAAGGGGAAAACTCACTTTGCTCTATATTAAACCATTCAGACAAGAATTCTTTAATATAATAACGTCCTGTATGAAGCTGATCAACAACCGCATAAATTTCAGTCCGATTACATGTAGACAAAATGACGTTCTCTAAGATGCTTTTTTTGTTTTGCAACGCCTGCATAGCTTCACCAAGCTGTGACGGCTCAAATGTCAGCCGCTCACGTATTTCCACAGGGGCAGTTTTGTAATTTATACCAACGACCACTATATGCATTTTAAATAGACCCCCCAAATAAAATTGCATAATCTTCTAAGAACATTATACCATTAGCTGAATAACCTTTAATGCAAAATTGTGAACAGAAAATGAACACATATGTTACTATATTTAAGAAATTACTTCTTAATAGAAACTTTAAATTAATATTAATTTCGACAATACTCCCCTATGTACAGTAACAAAAAATGCTTGTAGATTCAAGTGAACCTTACTGGAAGTGGTGTTAACATGAAAAATCAACGAATTTTCCCAGGTGTCGTCCTCATTGGGTTTGGGACCTACTTTTTTTTGCAGCAAGCAAACATTGAAGTATTGAAGCCATTTTTCACGTGGCCGACGCTACTTATTATTGTTGGAGTGGCCTTTCTCTTTCAAGCTTATAGCGGTCGTGATTATGATGGAATTCTTCCTGGTGTCATTCTTTCTGGATTCGGCCTACACTTTTTAATTGTTAACCGCCTTGATATTTGGCCAGATCATATCGGTTCGTTTATTCTCATTATCTCTCTTGGCTTTTTACTGCGTCATCTAAAAACGGGTACAGGCTTATTCCAAGGTATTCTTTTCTTATTATTAGCCTTAATGCTGCTTTTTTATGACAAAATCATCTCATCTCTTGGTGCCTTAGGTGATAGTGTGTCATACATATGGAGTTTCTGGCCTGCTTTTTTTATTCTCTTAGGTCTGTATCTTCTTATTTTTAAAAGAAAATAGGAACAGAAGCGAAAATATAACAAATTAAATATAAAACTGGGGAATGATAAATTTATCATTCCCCAGTTTGACTTTATAAAACCGAATCAAGAAAATTCTTGGTTCTTTGTTCCTTTGGATTGTTGAATAATTCTTCAGGATGTCCAACTTCAACAATTTTACCGTCATGCATATACACAGCCCAATCAGCTACTTCTCTGGCGAAGCCCATTTCATGGGTGACGACAATCATGGTCATACCTTCCTCAGCCAATTCCTTCATTGTTGTTAGCACTTCACCTACTAGTTCTGGATCCAGTGCGGAGGTTGGTTCATCAAATAGCATAATATCAGGCTTCATTGCTAATGCCCTTGCAATTGCTACCCTTTGCTTTTGTCCGCCTGAAAGCTTAGAAGGATACACATTCTTTTTGTCGGATAGCCCTACCTTCTCAAGTAAAGCCAGTGCCTCCTTCTCCGCTTGGTTTTTTGATAGCTTTTTAACGTAGATGGGGGCCTCCATTACATTCTCGATGACTGTTTTATGAGGGAACAAGTGAAAGTGTTGAAAAACCATTCCAACCTTTTGTCTCACTTCATTAAGATCATGAGTTTCCTTTTCTACCTGTTTACCTTCAAATGTAATGATGCCGCTATCTTTTAATTCAAGAAAATTCAAGCATCGAAGCAATGTACTTTTACCTGAACCGCTTGCCCCAATTAAACAAACGACATCACTTTCTTTTACTGTCATATCTATATCTTTAAGAACATGTAAATCTCCAAAGGATTTATTTAGCTTATCAACTTGAATCATCACTGAATCACTCATTTAAATCTTCCTTTCATCAATCGCTGCTTGCCATTCTTTTTTCAATTAAGTTAACAATTATGGAGAAGAATAGTACTAATACTAAGTAATACACTGCAACGATCAATAAGTAGCTCATATAGTCATACTTAATGGAGCCTTGTGTGGTTGCAATATTAAACAGTTCGTAAACCCCAACAAATGACGCAAGGGATGAGTCCTTCAATGCGATAATAAATTGATTTCCAAGAGGCGGCAATGCCCTGCGGCTTGCTTGCGGAAGAATGATTCTTCTCATTGAAAGTGCTGCACTCATACCTAAGGAACGTCCAGCTTCCATTTGACCATTATCAACAGATTGAATAGCTCCTCTGAAGATTTCAGCTATATATGCCCCGTTATGGAAGGCTAAGCCTAATACAACCGACCAAAAACCTGAAATATTTAAGGAGGTTAAACCAAAGTAAAAAATGAAGATTTGGACTACGAGGGGCGTTCCTCTTACTAGAAAAATATAAATATCAGCAATCCATTCCAAGATTTTCACCTTAGAAATTTTTAGAAATGCGAAGAAAAGCCCGATAAAAATTGCTACAAATATAGATACAATCGTTAATTGAAATGTTAGGAGCATCCCTTTTAGGAAAATGGGATAGGTGTCTATAAACTTTGTCAGTAAATCCATATGCCCTCCTTGTGAAAGAATTATTTTTTTCTAAGTAATTATTTATACATTCTTTGAAATTCGAAGGCGAATACACTCCTGATCAAGTGCATTCGCCCTCGAATTTATTCAGAATCCGGTTCTACGGTAATATCTTCACCGATATACTTTTTGCTAATTTCAGTAAGTGTGCCGTTTTCATGCAACTTTTCCAATGCCGCATTGATTTCTTTCAACAGCGCTTCATTCTCTTTAGCTATCGCAATTGCCTGTTCACTTTTTCCGAGAAGTTCTTTCCCTTCAATTTTGATTCCTGAACCAATTGCTTCTTTACCTGTCACGAAGTCAGTGATTACTGCATCGTGCTTTCCGTTAGCCAGCGCTTCTAAAGCTACAACATCACTATCATAAAAAGTAATATTATCCGTTACAGGTGCAGCTGTTTCTGCATAAGTTGTTCCTTTTGCTACAGCAACCTCTAAACCGCTTAAGTCATCCAGCGTTTCAACATCACTATCAGGTCTTACATAGATTTGCGGGCCTGAATAGTAATATGGAATTGAAAAATTCACTGCTTCCAGACGCTCTTTTGTAATCGTATGGCTAGCAACAGCCGCATCGAATCTTCCAGATTTGACACCTTCTACAATTCCACCAAATTTAAATTGATGCTGAACAGGCTCAAGACCAAGTTCTGCTGCGACCGCTTCCCCTACTTCAATATCAAATCCACTCATCGTCCCATCATCATTCATTACACTGAATGGATTAAATTCTCCTGACGATGCATATGTAAATTTCCCTTCGTCTACTAACTTCGTTCCATCACCCGATGCATCATTTGATCCACATGCTGCCAAAGCCGCTATTGATGCTGCTGCAATCATTCCTTTTAGCCACATTTTCACTAGTCTAATATCCCCCTTTAATTTTTCTATTTGTTGTACGCTATCAACCTTACCATTGATATAAACTATTCTCAAAATTCATATTATATGATAATTCGTGATATAAATGGCTAAGGCTGATTCTCATGTAGAGGTCCCTTCTATCCTCCTTATTAAGCTATTATCCTCTTCGGTGCTTTAGATTCCTTGTAATTCCGCAACTTCTGTAAATTCTTTTTACAAATTATCACAATTAAACAATTCAGAATCTATAGTCTATATTCCCTAATTCCATAAAATAAAACCCCATTGCTGAAAAAATAGCAATGGGGTTTTATTTTATGTTTATTAAGAGCGCCAGTTAAGCTTTGCGCTTTTCTTTGTCTAGCTACAGGGCCTAGCCCCTCGAGGTCTTAAGGCGCATAAGATTTGAAGGTAAAGATCAACCTTCATTTCTTACACGCCTTAAGCTTGTCGGGGCTGAGCGAGGCCCTTTCGCTTTTCTTTGTCTAGCTACAGGGCCTAGCCCCTCGAGGTCTTAAGGCGCATAAGATTTGAAGGTAAAGATCAACCTTCATTTCTTACGCGCCTTAAGCTTGTCGGGGCTGAGCAAGGCCCTTTCGCTTTTCTTATTTATTTCATATATCCTTTTAATGCTGCCCATGCTTCTTCTTTTCCTTTTCCTAATTCGGAAGAGAAAAGAATAATTTCATCGGATGGGTGCAAGTCTAGTGTTTCTTTTACTACTTTTACGTGTTTTTGCCATTTTGATTTTGGAATTTTATCTGCTTTTGTTGCAATAATGATGCAAGGAATTCCATAATGCTTTAAAAAATCATACATCATGACATCGTCTTTTGTCGGAGGATGTCTCACATCAATAATTTGTACAACTGCTTTCAGCTGTTCTCTTGAAGTTAGGTACGTCTCTATCATTTTGCCCCATGCTTCTCGTTCCGTTTTAGAAACCTTTGCATAGCCGTAGCCTGGTACATCAACAAAGTGCAGCATCTCATTTATGATATAAAAGTTTAACGTTTGTGTTTTGCCTGGTTTTGAAGATATTCTTGCCAAACCTCTGCGATTAAGCATTTTATTGATAAAAGAGGATTTACCGACATTTGATCGCCCTGCCAGCGCAAATTCAGGTAAATTACTCTCTGGATATTGTGCTGGCTTAACTGCACTTATAACTATTTCCGAACTTGTTACTTTCATTCTTCCGCACCACCGATCAAAGCATGTTTCAATACATCATCCACATGAGAGACTAGAATAAAATCAAGTTCCTCACGGATTGTTTCTGGGATATCATCAATATCCTTTTCATTATCCTTTGGAATAATGATTGTCTTCAAGCCTGCACGATGGGCGCTTAATGACTTTTCTTTTAAGCCGCCAATTGGTAATACCCGGCCTCTTAACGTCACTTCTCCAGTCATACCCACTTCTTTTCTAATAGGCCTGCCTGTTAAGGCAGAAACAAGTGCAGTCGTCATCGTGATACCTGCAGAAGGACCATCTTTTGGCACTGCTCCTTCAGGTACATGAATATGAATATCATACTTTTCATGAAATTTTTCATCAATATGAAGCTCTTTCGCCTTTGAACGTACATAGCTAAACGCAGCTTGAGCTGATTCCTTCATCACGTCGCCAAGCTTACCTGTAAGCACGAGCTTGCCTTTTCCTGGTGAAAGTGATACTTCTATTTGAAGCGTATCCCCACCCACCGTCGTATAAGCAAGGCCAGTAGCAATGCCAACTTGGTCCTCAAGCTCAGCCTGCCCATAGCGGAATCTTTTCTTTCCTAAAAATTCCTCAATGTTTTTATCCGTGATTACCACACGTTTTTTTTCTGCTGATACAATAATCTTTGCTGTTTTCCTGCAGATAGTCGCCAATTGACGCTCCAGACCCCTGACACCCGCTTCTCTAGTATAATAACGGACAATAGATTGTAAGCCATCTTCCCTTATTTGAAGCTGAGCTTTTGTCATACCATGATCTTTTACTTGCTTCGGCAATAAATGATCTTTAGCAATATGAATCTTCTCCTGCTCTGTATAACCAGCAATTGAGATGATTTCCATCCTGTCTAAAAGCGGACCCGGGACTGTGCTTAAATTATTGGCAGTTGCAATAAACATTACTTTAGATAAGTCATATGTTTCTTCAATATAATGATCACTAAAGTTATGATTTTGTTCTGGATCCAATACTTCTAGCATAGCTGAAGAAGGGTCTCCACGGAAATCATTCGACATTTTATCGATTTCATCAAGTAAAAATACCGGATTAATCGTACCTGCCCTTTTCATTCCTTGAATAATACGGCCAGGCATAGCTCCTACATATGTTCTTCTATGACCGCGAATCTCGGATTCATCGCGTACACCTCCAAGAGAAACTCTGACGAAATTTCTATTTAATGAGGATGCAATGGACTTGGCCAAACTTGTTTTACCAACACCAGGAGGTCCCGCTAAACAGAGAATAGGTCCTTTTAAGGAATTAGTCAGCTGTTGCACAGCTAAATACTCAAGCACACGCTCTTTTACTTTTTCTAATCCATAATGATCTTGATTAAGAATTTTTTCTGCCTTTTGAATATTTAAGTCATCGCTTGTCTCTTTTGACCAGGGCAATTGAATAAGCCAATCAATATAATTGCGAATGACAGCACTTTCTGCTGAGCTTGATGGCACCTTTTCATAGCGGCTTAATTCCTTTAAGGCTGTTTCCTCTACATGCTCCGGCATAACCGCTTCTTCGATTTTAGCCTTTAGCTCGGCAATCTCTCCGGTTTTGCCTTCTTTCTCGCCTAGCTCAGACTGAATGGCTTTCATTTGTTCACGCAAATAGTATTCCTTTTGCGTTCTTTCCATTGATTTCTTCACACGCTGACCGATTTTTTTCTCAAGATTTAAAACTTCTTTTTCATTATGAATGATTTCAATTACTTCATTCATTCTTTCTTTAATATCTATCGTTTCAAGAATATCCTGCTTTTCCTTTAGCTTTAAAGGCAAATGTGATGCAACGATATCTGCTAAACGTCCAGGCTCTTCGATATCAACGACAGAAGAATAGGTTTCTGCTGATATTTTTTTTGATACCTTTATGTATTGCTCAAAATATTCAAGCAGCGTTCTCATTAATGCTTGGTCTTCCACATCTTTGGACTCAGATTCCTCATGCACTTTCACTTTTACAGAAAAATGCTTGTCATCCTCTAAAAACTCAATCACTTCAGCTCTCTTTAAACCTTCCACAAGTACGCGAATCGTACCGTTAGGGAGTTTTAGCATTTGCTTCACTCGGGTAAGTGTACCCACATGATACAGCTCATCTTCTTCAGGCTCATCTATTGAAATGTCCTTCTGTGTCGTCAAGAATATTAAATGGTCATCTACCATTGCTTTTTCAAGTGCTTGTACCGATTTATCGCGGCCCACATCTAAGTGAAGCACCATGGTCGGATACACAAGCAATCCTCGAAGCGGCAGGAGGGGGACGATGATTTCTTTCTTATTCGTCATTCACTTGCACCTCCAAATGCATATCTTTTTTACTCCATTTTTTCTAATAATTTCTTTGTACAATTCTATCTTATTTACTTCATAGTGTCGACTGTTTAGACGCGTCAAATTTACTATTCACCATTAGTATCGAGACTTTTTGAAGAAATTATGTTTAAATACGGGATATTTTTGTCCGTTATAAAGAGAAACTTCGGCACACCTGCGATTGGCCGAAGTTTCTCTTTTCCATATCATTACATGCTTTCTTTTTTCGCTAATTCTATTGAAGCGGCTTCAATCGGAGAAGTAATCGGTTGTTCGCTTTGATATTCCTTCAGTAACGCCAGTTCAAATACCTCCGTTAGATGCGAAACAGGCACAATATTAATTCCATCAATCTCTTTTAAAATGGATTGCATATTCTCCTGTGGAATGATGACTGTTTTTACTCCGGCCTTTTTAGCCGCTTTTACTTTCGGATATACACCGCCAATAGGTTTGACTGAGCCATGGATACTAATTTCTCCAGTCATTGCAACGGTATGGTCAACAGGATGCTTAAAAATAGCAGAATAAATACCTGTTGCCATCGATATCCCTGCAGACGGGCCATCAATAGGCACACCACCGGGGAAATTTACATGGATGTCATAATCATCAGCTGGAACACCCATAGAGCGAAGAACCGTAATGACATTTTCAATCGATCCTTTTGCCATACTTTTTCTTCTGATGGATTTCCCCTGGCCACCAATACTCTCTTCTTCAACAATTCCCGTTATATTGATACTGCCTTTTTCCTTTGCAGGAATCACGGTTACTTCTATTTCCAGAAGCGCACCTGAATTTGGACCATGAACAGCGAGGCCATTTACTAAGCCCACCTTGGCGCCGTCGCCAATTTTTCTTTCCATCCTTGGAGAGAGCTGACTGGACTGAATCACCCATTCAATATCCTCATCTTTTATGTAATCCCGATCTTCAGTAATGGCTAGTCCGGCAGAAATTTGAATCATATTAACAGATTCTCTTCCGTTCCTCGCATAAGATGCCAGTGTTTGAAGGGCGTGATCACTGATTTTTAAGTTTACCTTTTCAGCAGCTTTTCTAGCAACTTCAGAAATTTCTTCTTCTGTCAATTCCCGAAAAAACACTTCCATGCATCTAGAACGAATGGCAGGCGGAAGTTCATTCGGAGTCCTTGTTGTTGCGCCCACTAAGCGGAAGTCTGCTGGCAATCCATTTTTAAAAATATCATGAATATGTGTCGGAATTTGCATGTTTTCTTCATTGTAATAGGCACTTTCTAAATATACTTTCCGATCCTCTAATACTTTTAACAGCTTATTCATTTGCATGGAATGCAGTTCTCCAATCTCATCTATGAAGAGAACACCGCCATGAGCGTTTGTCACAGCACCTTGTTTAGGCTGTGGGATTCCTGCTTGTCCCATTGCTCCTGCCCCTTGATATATCGGGTCATGCACTGAACCGATGAGAGGATCCGCAATCCCTCTTTCATCAAATCTAGCAGTTGTTGCATCAAGCTCAATGAATACTGAAGCAGGCCGAAAGGGAGATTTATTATTTTTTTTAGCTTCTTCAAGCACAAGGCGTGCCGCAGCCGTCTTCCCTACACCTGGAGGACCGTAAATAATGACATGCTGTGGATTGGGACCACATAGAGCTGCCTTCAGTGACTTAATTCCGTCTTCTTGTCCTACAATATCATCAAATGTTGCAGGTCTTACTTTTTCAGACAGCGGCTCTGTTAAAGAAATCGATCTCATTTTTTTAAGCTGATCCATTTCCTTTCTTGATTCGCGATCAATGGAAACCTTCTGTGTCCGCTGATTTTTAAGTAAGTTCCAAAAATAAAGCCCGATAACAATCCCAAAAAACAATTGAATAAATAAAGCTATCCCGGTCCAACTCATTCCATTCCCTCCTGAACTTTTTCTTGCTGTTACCAGTTAGTATCTCCTGCAAAAAGTTGGAATAAACAAGATTTTTTATTTAATGGGAAATGGAATTTCAGGGTTTACCTGAAGCACAATTAGGAATTTTAATGCGGTGTTTATTTGACCTTTATTTCATTCTCTTGTCTTGTGAAGAGTATTTAAGTCGTAGTTAATTACCCTTTGTTTCACTTGACTGACATGAAGGCATTGATTTTTGATAAATGATGCGGTCCTAGCTCTCAGGTGTCAGATAGGCACTTTATCTAACATAAAAAAACCAAGCCACTAAGGGCTTGGTTTTAATTTCAAGCTGAAGTTTTTCTTTCTTCTTCAACAATTGTTCCGTCTTCCAGCAGAAGTTTTGGCATTCCATTTTCGATGACGGTTTCTTGTGTAATGATACATTTTTTAATATCATCACGTGAAGGAAGATCGAACATAACATCGAGCATAATTCCTTCAATAATGGATCGAAGACCACGAGCACCTGTTTTACGTTCAATTGCTTTTTTAGCAATCTCGGTTAAGGCATCCTCTTCAAATTCCAACTCAACATCATCTAGTTCAAGCATTTTTTGAAATTGTTTAACTAAAGCGTTTTTAGGCTTAGTCAAGATATCAATTAACGCTCCTTCATCTAGCGGGGTTAAGCTCGCAATTACTGGTAAACGACCGATGAATTCAGGGATAAGACCAAATCTAAGCAAATCCTCAGGAAGAACTTTTGCAAGTAATTCATCTGACTCATAATCCTTTTGCTTGTTGTCCGAACCGAAGCCAATCACTTTCTGGCCAAGGCGGCGTTTAATGATTTGCTCAATTCCGTCGAACGCACCACCACAGATAAATAAGATATTTGTTGTATCAATCTGAATGAATTCCTGATGTGGATGCTTCCTTCCACCTTGTGGAGGAACACTCGCAACGGTTCCCTCTAGGATTTTCAATAATGCCTGCTGCACACCTTCTCCAGACACATCTCTTGTAATAGATGGGTTTTCAGATTTACGTGCAACCTTATCAATTTCATCGATATAGATAATGCCTTTTTCAGCTTTCTCTACATCATAATCAGCAGATTGAATTAATTTTAGAAGGATATTTTCAACATCCTCACCTACATAACCCGCCTCTGTCAGCGATGTAGCATCTGCAATCGCGAACGGCACATTTAAGATACGAGCAAGGGTTTGAGCTAGCAATGTTTTACCGCTTCCTGTTGGTCCAATCATCGCGATATTACTCTTAGAAAGCTCAACCTCATCCACTTTGCTATTAGAGTTAATACGTTTGTAATGATTATAAACTGCTACAGCAAGTGATTTTTTCGCCTGATCTTGACCGATTACATATTCGTCTAGAATATCACGAATCTCAGACGGCTTTGGTACATCTTTGAACTCAACTTCTTCTTCTGTGCCAAGCTCTTCTTCAACGATTTCAGTGCATAATTCGATACATTCATCACAAATATAGACACCTGGACCGGCAACTAATTTTCGTACTTGGTCTTGAGTTTTCCCACAGAAGGAACACTTTAACTGACCTTTTTCATCATTAAATTTAAACAAATCCTTCACCCCTTGATCAAACTTCTAAGCGATATATAGACTGTGAATCACATGCAAGTTTTAATTTTTGTGTAAATAAAAATGCACTCATACATTCCAGGATGAGCCTTTTATTCACTGTTTACCCGCTTTTCTTTCTTTAAATCTCCAACAGTTATGTATTGCATTGTAACACATATTTACAAAAGACAGGAAATGATAACTCTTCTCTAAACTAGAATATGTAGTTTTGCATGTAATCATGATTCACAGAAACTTTTTCGCTAAAAAAAACAGGTACTTAATTAAGGATAACCAGAAAACAAACCATCCATAAGTGGAAGTTTTTGCTCTTCTCACAATGCCGTGATAAAAGGCCGTTTTACAATATGTATATCTTCATTTCCTAAAAAGCTTAAGGGTAAACCTTTATGCTATTATGTATGTCTTGATTGTATAAAACAAGGCACGATATCATCGCGCCTTGTTATTTATTACCTTAAAGAAGGGTATCCCTGTCTTTATTATATTTATTTTAAACAGTTTTGCTATTTTCTACAAGTAAATCGATTGCTTTTTTCGCTTGAACATCAGTTTTAAGACCGTCAAAGCTTCCACCAAGCGCCATTTTGATATTGTCAGCAGTCATGTTATACATTTCAGCCATTTTATCAAGCTCTGCATTTACTTCTTCTTCAGAAACCTCAATATTTTCAGCTTTAGCAATTGCTTCAAGAGTTAAATTCACACGAACGCGCTTCTGGGCATCCGTTTGCATTTGCTCACGTAAAGCTGCTTCATCTTGGCCTGAGAATTGGAAGTAAAGCTCAAGGTTCATACCTTGCATTTGCAGGCGTTGTTCAAATTCTTGCATCATGCGATCGATTTCAGTATCCACCATTGCAGATGGTACCTCGATTGTTGCGTTTTCTGCAGCTTTTTCAACTACAGTATCACGAACATGGTGCTCTGCTTCATGTTTTTTGCTATCTACTAATTGAGCTTTAATTTTTTCTTTAAGTGCATCTAAAGTCTCAACCTCTTCATCGACATCTTTTGCAAATTCATCATCTAAAGCAGGAAGTTCCTTACCTTTGATTTCATGAACTGTCGTTTTGAATACAGCAGATTTTCCTGCTAATTCAGCTGCATGGTACTCTTCAGGGAAAGTTACTTCTACATCTTTAGACTCACCAGCAGCTACTCCTACTAGTTTCTCTTCATATCCAGGAATGAATTGACCTGAACCAAGTTCAAGAGAGTAGTTGTCACCTTTTCCGCCTTCAAATGCTTCACCGTCAACAAAGCCTTCGAAGTCCATAACAACTGTATCGCCATTTTCAGCTTTCGCATCTTCTTTAACTACTAATTCAGCTTGCTTTTCTTGCATTCCAGCTAATTCGTTTTGAACATCTTCGTCCGTTACTTCAGTTTCGATTTTTTCAACTTCGATACCTTTATAGTCACCTAATGTAACTTCAGGCTTTACAGTAACAGTTGCTTTGAAAATAAGGACTTTGCCTTTTTCAATTTGTTCAACGTCGATTTCAGGACGATCAACTGGCTCGATTCCAGTTTCATCAATTGCATTTGCATATGCTTCAGGAAGAAGGATATCAACCGCATCTTGATATAATGATTCTACGCCAAAACGCTTTTCAAATAAGCTGCGCGGCATTTTCCCTTTACGGAAACCTGGAACATTTACTTGCTTAACTACTTTTTTGAATGCAGCGTCTAAACCTTCGTTTACCTTTTCTGCATCTACTTCAATTGTAAGAACCCCTTGGTTCCCTTCTAACTTTTCAAATTTAGCAGACATACAATTATTTCCCTCCAAAATCTATTATCATTTCATTCATCACGAAATGGAATGAATATGTCTTGTCATTCAAGTCATAATTCACCTGAGTAATTTTAATATAATACCTATATACATAATACAACCACTATATTATAACACACCAGCTTAAGCTTTCAACATTGATGCTATATTTTAGAATAAGAAAATTCTTCTATCTTTTTAATATAGGCCAATGCTTCATGTAATTCTTCTTTACTAATGTTATAAAGATTAACCATTTCGTCTGTCAAATCATCAAAGCCAAGATATTCTGCAGCTAAAAAATGATAGGAAGCTGCCCAAACCTCATCCTCATAACCATCCAAATTAAACGGAAACATCATAAAAAAATGGCGCTCGATTATGCTTCTTATATGCTCATATAAAACAGGATCATCATTCTCTACCTGTTCTTTTAGGATATTCTCAATATTTTTCTGCTGAGGAATTTCGTCAATTTCCGGCAAATCTTCAGGAACAAAAGAATCATTTTTATCCATTTTTCCGACAGTTACTTCCTTATTATACGCATGCTCCTTCATGACATTGATCAATAAGGTTTTAAAAAAAGGTTGTCCATTACTCAGCAT
The DNA here is from genome assembly GCF_030813235.1 of Cytobacillus purgationiresistens. Classification (GTDB taxonomy): domain Bacteria; phylum Bacillota; class Bacilli; order Bacillales; family Cytobacillaceae; genus Cytobacillus; species Cytobacillus purgationiresistens. Next base: position 142,827 of record NZ_JAUSUB010000006.1, read on the forward strand.
TAAGTAGGCCTGTATATCTTCTATTAATGGGGCAATATTCCGATTCGCCAGCTGGCCTGCCACGATTAGCTGATCCTTTTGATTGGTAATAGATTGAAGATCCAACACGCTATGATCTGCATCATCTTCCTCTTCAAATTCCTCTTCAACACCCTTGTTTACTGCTGATTCAGACATTCTTCTACTAAACTCAAGCAAGCGGTTAAAATGCTCGAATTTCTCCTTTGGAACCTCTTTGTCCTCCATTAAACCTTCTATTACAGTAACAATTTCTTCGTATTGATGCAGCTGGATGAGAATCATTAAATAAATATCGATCACCTGAATATAATCACCTATGCCTGTTTGGAGCATCCTCTCTGCATGCTCTTTAGCAGGAGTGAGGTCGCCTGTTTCAAAATAGGCTAGTACTAAGGCGATATTTGCCTCTTCATTTTCACTAGAGATGCTTAATGCTTCTTCAAGAAAATGAATGGCATCTTTAAACTTTTTCTCCTGCAGAGACTCAAGGCCTCGCTCCAACAGCCTTTTTTCTAAATCGGGAAACCGTATGACCTTATCTTCGCGCTTGTGTTTCTCCCGTTTTCTCATATGTATTCCGTCCTTATTCTTAGTTTGAAGCTAGTTTAGCATGAAACTAGAAAAAATCAAAAAGATTCACAGCTTAAAAGCCATGAATCCTCTTGGTTTTCATCGTATCGCATATTCATATTCAGTAATTTTATCGTCTAATTGCATGGTAATCTCAATCTCATCCCAGCCATTCACAAGCATCGACTTCCAATACTGATCAATCGTAAATTCAGTGGAAAACCCCTTATTATCTGTAACCTTCTCTTCTGCAAGATCGATTGTTAATTGATATGGCTGTACCTTTGCACTATCTAATAAATATCGCACCTGGTCTTTTGGCAGTGCGATTGGCAATAATCCGTTTTTCAAACAGTTTTGATGAAAAATATCAGCAAATGTTGGCGCAATAATTACTTTAAATCCATAATCCATCAACGCCCAAGGTGCATGCTCCCTTGATGAACCGCAGCCAAAGTTTTCATTAGCAATGAGTATTGCAGCCTGCTGATTCTCTTCTTTATTTAATTCAAAATCAGGGTTAAGATTTCCGTCTGCCTGATAACGCCAATCATTAAATAAAAATTTGCCAAATCCCGTTTTTTCTATTCTTTTTAGAAACTGCTTAGGAATGATTTGATCAGTATCTACATTCGCACGGTCAAATGCAATCGCCTTAGCCATTAACGTCTTAAAACCGCTCATATTCGTTCCCTCCCCTTATTGAACCGTTTCTGCTGCCATTAACTTACGCGCATCAACAATATGGCCATGAATAGCTGCTGCTGCTGCCATGGTCGGGCTAACAAGATGTGTTCTTGCACCTGAGCCTTGACGTCCTTCGAAATTCCGATTAGACGTGGAGGCACAATGTTCACCGCTTGGTACAATATCATTATTCATGCTTAGGCACATGCTGCACCCAGATTCTCTCCATTGGAAGCCAGCTTCTTTGAATATAAGATCAATTCCCTCTTGCTCGGCCTGCCATTTAACTTGCTGTGAGCCCGGCACGACAAGCGCTCTTACATTTGGATGTACTTGCCGCCCCTTAACAATATCAGCCGCTTGTCTTAAATCCTCCAAGCGGGAATTTGTACATGAACCGATAAATACATGCTGAATTTCAATGTCTTCGATTTTTTGCCCTTCTTGCAATCCCATATATGTTAATGCTCTTTCTAGCGACTTTTTATCTATCTCTGTTTCACAATCAGCAAGTTTCGGAATGCTCTCATGAACCTTAGAAGTCATTGCCGGATTTGTTCCCCAGCTAACCATCGGCGCAACATCATTCGTGTCAATCGAAATCACACGATCATAAGCAGCATCTTCATCAGACGCTAATGCTCTCCAATCTTCAACTGCAGTATTGAATGCTTCATCTTTTGGTGCATATTTCCGATTTTCTAAATAGGAAAAAGTCGTTTCATCCGGACTAATAAGCCCTGCTCTTGCCCCGCCTTCAATCGACATATTGCAAATTGTCATTCTCTCTTCCATTGTCATTTCACGAATCGCTTCACCACTATATTCAATGACATAACCCGTACCAAAATCAAAACCATAATTAGCTAGAATATATAAAATAATATCCTTGGCAGAGACACCCTTCTGCCTTTCTCCTTTTATATCAATTTTTAATGTTTTAGGTTTTGTACGCCATAATGTTTGCGTAGCTAATACGTGTTCAACTTCACTTGTACCAATGCCAAAAGCCAGTGAGCCAAACGCCCCATGTGTTGATGTATGACTATCCCCACAAACAATAGTCATACCAGGCTGTGTTAACCCTAGCTCAGGTCCAATGACATGGACAATCCCTTGATCAGGACTATCTATCCCTGCAAGTGGGACTTCAAAATCACGGCAGTTTTTCTCTAATGTTGTCATTTGATTCAAGGCGACTTTGTCATTGATGACATTGCGATTATCTGTCGGAATATTATGATCCATCGTTGCAAATGTACGATCTGGACGCCTGACCTTTCTATTTTTCACTCTTAATCCAGAAAAGGCTTGTGGTGACGTGACTTCATGAACCAAATGCAGGTCAATATAGAGCAAGTCAGGTTTCCCGTCCTCCTGATGAACCAAATGCCTTTCCCATATTTTTTCTATAATCGATTTTCCCATTGAATTCACACCTTTCAAGAAAAGCACAAGCGCCTTGCTCTATCACACTAAGAAGAGCTTGTTCCTTCGATAAAGGAAACACGGTGAGCGAGAGCGAACCAATGTTGACTTATCTTAGAGAGAAGACCTGAAGTTTGATAGGCGATAGGACGCTTGAGCTAGACAATTTCCTAATTGAAAAATTTATACACATGTTTTTTTAAAAGGAACACGACCAGTCGGCCGTGTCTTTTTTGTTTTATTTCGACATATTGGTTTATGCATAAGCGCTCATGATATGCATGATCGCTTCATTATCCAACAACACAGCTTTCACTTCATCAATCATTTTCGAAGTTGAAGTATGAGGGCTGCCAAAGGAAGCAATATCACTCGTTCTAATACCAGCATCCAATACTTGATTCACCGCTCGTTCAACCTCATTCGCTTCCTCTTCCAGACCAAATGATACGCGAAGCATCATGGCCGCTGACAGAATCATCGCTAATGGATTCGCCATGTTTTTCCCTGCAATATCTGGAGCAGAGCCATGGATCGGTTCATAAAGAAAAGGTCCATTTTCCGAAAGACTAGCTGAAGGCAGCATGCCTAAAGAGCCAGTTAATACAGACGCTTCATCGCTAAGAATGTCACCGAACATATTCTCTGTCACAACAACATCAAACCGCTTCGGATTCATCACCATCTGCATTGCTGCATTATCAACCAGCATATGGTCAAGTTTTACATCAGGGAAGTCTTTTGCTACTTCCTCAGCAATTTCTCTCCACATTCGGCTTGATTCTAATACATTTGCTTTATCAATAGATGTAACTCTTTTATTGCGGTCTCTTGCAAGCTCGAATGCTAGTTTGATCACACGATACATTTCTGCTTTTTCGTAGTATAAAGTATCTACAACTGCATCCTCACCATTGTGCTGTACACGTTCACTCGGCTTCCCGAAATAAAGCCCTCCAGTTAACTCTCTTACAATTAACATATCGACTTCTTGAATGACCTCTTTTCTGAGTGGTGAAGAATCAGCAAGACTCTCATAATACATAGTCGGGCGTAAATTAGCATATAAATTTAAATCCTTGCGAAGCTTAAGTAACCCTTTTTCCGGACGAATATGAGCTGGTGTCTGATCCCATTTTGGCCCACCTACTGCTCCGAGTAAAATCGCATCGCTTTCTTTGCAAAGTTGAATGGTTTCATCTGGAAGTGGTGTACCAAACTCATCAATTGATTCTCCGCCAATTTTCCCATATGCAAAACTAAATTGATGACCGAAGCGCTCTCCAACTGCTTGAAGGATTTCTACCGCTCCTTTTGCTACCTCTTTACCGATTCCGTCTCCTGGAAGTACTGCGATACGTTTATTCATTTCTATCCCTCCGGTTCATTTTTTTATAAGTATTTTAATGACTTTGCATCACTGGTGTTGATTTTTCCCTCATATATATAACACGGTTGATAGCATTTAAATATGCTTTTGCTGAGGCTTCAAGCACATCTTGAGCAAGGCCGCGACCGCTTGTCTCCATATCTTGATAAGTTAGCTTTACATAAACTTGTGCGAGTGCATCTCTGCCGGCGCCAACCGATTGGATGCGATAGTCTAATAAACTAATTGGACCATTCACACACGTTTCCAATGTGTTATAAAGTGCTTCAATGCTTCCTGCACCTGTACCGGCCTGCTGGATGACTTCATTCTCTCTGCCTGACAAAGTGACTGTTGCTGTCGGCACTTGATTTGTTCCGTATTGGATTTGAATTTGAATGAGTTCATAGAACCGCTCATCTTTTGATAGTTTTTCCTCTAAGACAATAGCTGCTAAATCTTCATCTGTCATTTCTTTCTTGCGATCAGCTAAATCCTTAAATACGGTAAATAGATTTTTAATGTCCCTTTCTGGTACATCCAGACCAAGTTCTTCTAATCTATTTTTGAATGCATGTCGGCCGGAATGCTTGCCAAGTACTAAAGAGTTGGTTTGGACACCCACTAATTGAGGTGAGATAATTTCATACGTGGTTTTTTCTTTCAGCACACCATCTTGATGTATCCCAGATTCATGCGCGTATGCATTTGCGCCTATAACCGCTTTATTAGCTGGTACCGGCATTCCAGTTAATTTACTTACAAGGCTGCTCGTGCGGCTAATCTCGCTTAAGTTCAATCTAGTACTGGCTTGATAAAAATCGTTCCTAATATAGAGAGCGACAGCGATTTCTTCTAGAGCAGCATTCCCGGCTCTTTCACCGATACCATTGATTGTTCCTTCAATTTGGGTTGCGCCATTTTCAATCGCTGCAAGCGAGTTGGCTGTTGCCATTCCTAGATCATCATGACAATGTGCAGAAAGTGAAACCTTATTAATAGAAGGAACATTTTCTTTTAAATATTTAAAAATAGCTCCATATTCCGCTGGCGTAGCATACCCAACCGTATCTGGTATGTTAATTACCCGTGCACCTGCTTGAATCACTTTTTCTACGATTTCAGCAAGGTAAGGCAGCTCCGTCCGCGAAGCATCTTCTGCTGACCATTGAACGATAGGAAATCTTTGCGCTGCATACTTGACCGTTTCTACTGCTGTTTCAATTACTTGCTCTTTTGACATTTTTAACTTGTAGTCTCTATGGATAGGAGAGGTTGCCAAGAAAGTATGTAATCTTGGCTCTGCTCCTCCCTTCAACGCATCCCATGCCGCATCGATATCGGTTAATACCGCCCTTGCCAATCCAGTTACTGAAGCATTATTCACCGTTTCAGCAATGCTTTTCACAGAGGAGAAATCACCTTTAGAAGCTGCGGGAAATCCCGCTTCAATGATATTCACATTCAGGCGCTCAAGCTGTTTAGCAATTTCTAATTTTTCCGAAAAATTGAGATTGACGCCAGCTGATTGTTCTCCATCTCTCAAAGTCGTATCGAATATATTAATGGTTTGCACTGATCACCACTTCTTTCTTTTTATTATTTTGGACAAACGGCATCATCTTGCGCAGCTCTCGGCCAACCCTTTCGATTTGATGCTCGCTTTCTCGTGAGTTAATGGCATTGAACACTGGGCGATTCACCTGGTTCTCCATGATCCAGCCTTTGGCAAATTGCCCTTCTTGGATATCTTTTAAGATTTCTTTCATTTCTGCTTTTACACGCTCATCCACTACGCGAGGTCCGCTGACAAAGTCGCCCCATTGCGCAGTATCAGAGATGGAATACCTCATTCCTTCAAGTCCGCCTTCATACATCAGGTCAACGATGAGTTTGAGCTCATGAAGACACTCAAAGTATGCGAGTTCAGGCTGATAGCCAGCTTCAGTTAAAGTTTCAAAACCAGCTTTTACAAGGGATGTTAATCCTCCGCATAGAACCGCTTGTTCACCGAATAAATCTGTTTCTGTCTCTTCCTTAAAGGTTGTTTCAAGTCCGCCTGCTCTTAAAGAACCAATTGCTCTGGCATAAGCTAATGCAAGTTCTCTCGCCTCACCTGATACATCTTGATGTACAGCGAATAATGCTGGAACACCTGCACCTTCTTCATATGTTCTTCTTACTAAATGCCCTGGTCCTTTAGGGGCAACGAGCAGCACATCGCTTTCCTTCGGAGGAACAATTTGGTTGAAATGAATATTGAAACCGTGTGCGAACATAAGAGCCTGATTCGATAAATTAGGTTCGATTTCTTCCTTATATACTTTCGTTTGCATTTCATCTGGTAAGAGAATCATAACCACATCAGCTTTTTCAGTCGCTTCAGCAACTGAATAAACATTGAAGCCATCCTCTAACGCTTGATCCCAAGACTTTCCTTTTCTTAAACCGATGATTACATCTACTCCGCTGTCTCTCATATTTTGTGAATGCGCATGGCCCTGAGAGCCATACCCGATTACTGCTACCGTTTTTCCATTTAAATATTCTAAGTTTGCATCCCCGTTATAGTACATTTTTGCCATTTTTCATTCTCCTCTTCTCATATGGTTATTGGATTAAACGATTGAAAAAGTTTTTTGATTTACATGTCGCTGTGTTCCTCTTGGAAATGCCGTTGTACCTGTTCTAGCCATTTCCTTTATGCCATAAGGCTTAATCAGCTCAACGAAAGCCTCAATTTTCTCAAACTCGCCAGTTATTTGTATGACGATGCTATCTTTGCTGACATCGATGACAGACGCTCTGAATGGTTCAATCAATGAGTAAATTTCATTTCGTGTTTGCGGGTTGGATTGGACCTTAATAAGTGCAAGCTCCCTTGCCACAATCGCTTGATCCGTAATATCTGTCACTTTAATAATGTCAATTTGCTTATTTAACTGCTTGGTTATTTGTTCGCTTAACTTTTCATTTTCCACGTGAATGACACAAGTGATTCTTGACATGCCTTCATGCTCGGATAACCCTACTGAAATGCTCTCAATATTGTAATTTCTTTTAGAAAAAAGATTGGTAATCCTATTTAACACACCTGGTCTATTCATCACTGTTAAGGAGATAATCCTTTTCACTCTTTCACACCTACCATCTCATGCAGCCCTTTGCCAGGAGCAATCATCGGATACACATTCTCCTCTGCATCCACTCTAAAATCTAGCAGGACAGGCTCCCGATTATGAAGCACCTCATCTAATATCTCATGTGCTTCCTCTGCATTCGTTATTGTATATCCCTTGATATCGTATGCTTCAGCCAGTTTGACAAAGGATGGCTGAACAGGTATTTTGCTATGGGAAAAACGAGATTCATAGAAAAATTCCTGCCATTGTCTTACCATGCCCAATGATTGATTATTAAATATCGCTATTTTAATTGGAAGATTAAGCTCTTGGATAACTGCCAGTTCCTGTGTTGACATTTGGAATCCAGCATCACCAACAACCGCAATCACACATGCACCCGGTTCTGCAAGCTGCGCTCCAATACTTGCAGGTAAACCAAAGCCCATCGTACCAAGTCCTCCTGAGGTTACCCATCGATCCGCTTGATTGAAGCGATAGTATTGCGCTGCCCACATTTGATGCTGGCCTACATCTGTTGCGACAATTGCTTCGCCCTTCGTTTTTGAGAAAAGCATTTCCATCACTTGCTGCGGCTTAAGCGTTTCGGATTTCTCATCATAATGATAGGGATGCTTCTCCTGCCATTCCTGCAATTGCTTGAGCCAATCTTTTTGATCAGGCGGCGAATCCGTTTGCGTAAGCAATGCTGTCAATGCAGCCTTTGCATCAGCTACGATCGGAATAAGCGTCGGAACATTTTTCCCGATTTCTGCTGGATCAATATCAACATGAGCAACCATTGCCTTCGGAGCAAAGTGATCTAAATTCCCAGTTAGGCGATCATCAAACCTGGCTCCAATGTTGATAAGCAAATCACATTCTGATAAGCCCATATTGGCTGTGTAGCACCCATGCATTCCGGCCAACCCGAGAAATAATGGATGGTTTGCTGGAAAACCGCCAAGTCCCAAAAGCGTATGAATGACTGGAATTTGCTGTTGTTCTGCATATTGCAGAAGCTCATGAGATGCTTTGGCATGCAAGACGCCTGCTCCAGCGAGAATGACGGGCTTCCTTGCTCTTGAAACTGCTTCAGCAAGCTTTCTAATTTGTAAAAAGTTAGGCTTGACTGTTGGCTGGTAGCCAGGCAAATTCATTTCTTGTTCTTCCGGCTGCTTCGTTAAGCTCGACGCAATATCTTTTGGAAAATCAATCAATACTGGACCTGGTCTTCCACTTGAAGCAATGTAAAAAGCTTCTTTAATGACTCGAGGAATATCCTCCAACTTGCGAATTTGAAAATTATATTTTGTAATTGGCGTTGTTATCCCTAATATATCGGCTTCTTGAAAGGCATCTGACCCAATCACGCTTGTGGCCACTTGACCGGTAAAGGCAACGATTGGCAATGAATCCATCATCGCATCAGCAAGTCCTGTTACAATATTTGTTGCCCCAGGCCCTGAAGTCGCAATCACCACTCCCGGCTTGCCAGAAATACGTGCATATCCTTCTGCTGCATGAATGCCTCCTTGTTCATGCCGAGGCAGAATATGCAAAAATTTCGAATCATAAATTTTGTCGTAAATCGGTAGAACAGCACCTCCTGGGTATCCAAAAATCACTTCCACCTTTTCTTTTTCCAAGGCGGATATCAGCAGATCTGCACCTGTAAGTGTATCAGTCTTCATTTCAGTCAAGGCAGCTTCCCGCACCATCGCACTATAACCTCCTTATTTTAAATACAATATAAAAAGCCTCTCCATCCCCAATAGCCTATTGATTAGGCCAAGGGATGAAAAGGCTTCGAGAACCTGTTCCACGGTACCACCCTGATTCACGCTTTAAAAAGCGTGCACTCATAAACAGCAAGTCACTGTTACTTTTTGATAACGGGTGGTTTGCCACCCGGCACGCTCTACTAGAATGAAATCTTTCAAGAGTGCACTCCGAGGTGAGTTCATTTTATACTGGAACTACCGGATTTCAGCTTTCCCGGCTCTCTGTCAATCCCATCTTATAAAACTACTTATCCTCATCTACGTTTTAGAATCGTTTTCACATTCACGCTTTAAACCACTAAAATTTTAAATAAAAGAATGGCATCAGTTTTCTAAGCTGCCTTGTAAAATCTTTTTTTGTTTTTTATACGTTTCTAAGTTGTTTGCTTTGTTGAGGACTATCTTACGCCCATTTCCCACCTCCGTCAACACCCTTTTTATGAATTATTAGATAATTTAGATTAGTCAGTTTTATTGTATACGCTTACATTGTTGATATATTCACATTCTTTGTGGACAAAAAAATTATTTTTTTTTATCTTTTTGGATGAATGGATATGTTTTTTATCTCGATATCGCTTTATTCACAATCCATTTATTTACATTCAATAGATAAATAGAACATCAAAATTCGGGTTGATAGAATTCTGTCTTTGTTGGGTAATTGTGGTTGTGAGAAATTATTTTTCAACGTTATTTCAGACATATATTACTTTTTTTACAAAATAATTGCGGGGATATTTTAAGAAGAATTTTTCCAGTATAATCAGACTGATAAGCAGGAGAAAGAAAAACCCTAAGATTTCTGATCAAGGGGAATTAGAAATAAAAAAACCTTTACCTTTAAGCGCTCGGCTTAAAAATAAAGGTTAAAGTGTTGGTAGATAGATATGTAGATAAATGGCGTGCCAGGAGAGATTCGAACTCCCGACCGTACGCTTAGAAGGCGTATGCTCTATCCAGCTGAGTCTCTTATATAGCTTAGTTTTCTTTGATTCAGTACAGCGGTCATTTTTCGAACTTAGACCGATTAACTTCTATTATAGTTACTTAGGCTTTGTAATACAACCATAATATGCAAACATTATTGTATCGATGCTTTTAAAAAGTAATAGGTGTGTGGATGAACCTACTATGGGGTTATCCCTTCCTCATCCCTAGTAAACGTGTTGGAATACGTGAGAGTATCGATAAAATTGAATGATTAAAATGCGAAATAGCCATAGCGAGTGTTAATATGCTACTTTTCGATTCTCCTGTCGATCAAGGTTTCTTGGAGATTCGATAGGGTTCGAATGGAAGGAATCGAAATTTTTGATGGTACGTGCGAGTAGCTACCTCGGTCGAAACCGCTGTAAAAGTACCGTCAATTTGTGCTTTTGTACCCCGATACATCATTACAATTGAATGATACTGTATTAGGTGAGGTGGTATAAACTACTTCACCTTTTCTATATCATTAATTGCAAATGACATTAGACCCCTTTAAGCATCCCTTATTAACTCACTTGTTGTTGCTCTTTGATTAACTTATCTAATGTTGGTCTTGATATACCTAGTTCTTTTGCAAGTTGAGACTTTGATACTTCACGATTCATATATCGTTGATAATGCTTATCAAAGTCTTGGATGGTGGGCAATAAGTTGTTCCACAATCCCTCCCTGAGTTTCGCTTAAAAAGGTTCATATATTTCCCCCTTTCAACTTAGTTATTTCACATTATTAGACTATGTACGAGGAGTTATGTTTGCACTAGTTCATGAACCTAATTTAAATTTTATTGCCACAAAAGAAACATCTGGTCCACTTCTAACCCATTTTATTGTTATACTCCAAACATTTCATATTCCTATTCTTATTGCATTAATCTACATCGTTAGCTCAATAAGAAAAGGAGCTGTCCCGTGAAAACTCCTATATAAATTCGCTAACCGTTAACCACCCATGAAACGCAAAAATCAGCGTTTCACCATTAAGGAAAATATACGGAACTGTCAACACTGATCTTAATCCAGTCAATTTAATCATAGGTCTTTATGAATTGGTCGCTCTCCTCATTTTTTTAAACGAATGAGATGGGTCCTCTTTGGTATTGTTTTTTTATCAGTTACAGAAGTTTATTTTCATGGTAGTTGAATAACAACAGTATCCGTGATGGAAACCATAATGATGGAAAGGAGTACCTCCATAACCCATACCGCCACCAAAGAATTGTCTTTCCATTATATATCCCCTCCTCAAATTGTTTCAAAAATAGTGTATGTGTCCCTTTTCAAAGAGGAATAGATATTTGCCTATTTGTAAGTGTATTCTTGTTTGTTATTTTATTGGCGGTATACGGTATAGTCATACTCCTCATTTTACTATTGTTCACACGACAATTATCTTCTCAACACTAGGCATTTTAGTTGGATTTGAATTTCTTACTAAATCGATGAAAAAAAGGGGTTATTTCTTTAATTAATGGTTTTAATGGTTCAGTTGTTGTAACAAGCATATCGAAAGTTTCCATAAGCAATTCAAAATCCACATTGTTAAGAATATTTTCTATATGATTTTGATTGGTCTGAGGACTTGGTGTATGTTCTTTTCTCTTAACGCCAAAAAACCAATCATTGTTCCGATTATATCTGCTATCGTAAGACGATTGCTCTTTTTGTTCGGGCAATTCTTGTGAATCATTTTCGCCTTTTTTGTAAGTTTCTCTATGTTTACTGTTTCCAAAAAAGAATCGTGAAAAATGGTCAATTTCTCCATTTGGCTTTTGTTTTTGTTGATTATCATTCTCCGCCAATTAGTTCTTCCTCCTCTCTTTTCAACTCTTCTAGATAAATTATGATTGATTTTGTTCCGAGTGTGGACACTTGTACAAAAAATAAAAATATGGCTGTTTTGTCAATTCTCTATTTAAATTTACTTTTAATCATCACTTGTCCCATTCAGCTTTATTCTGAGTGCATATGTTATTATTAAGCCGCCAGACTTATATAATTACCTCAGAAAAGGCGTTTGCATATATTGCAGACGCTTTTTTTTATATTTAGAAATTATTTAAGGAAATCGCTGGTTTTTCCCTAACACGATGATGTTTGTCCAATCAATACTTGTCTTAAAAAATATATATACATTGTAGGAGTGCTTTTCCTATGAAATATTCGAATAAATAGGTGGTGAAAATATGGGATATGGATATGACGGAGGCTATGGCGGTGGTTATGGCGGCAGCACCTTTGTATTAGTCGTAGTATTGTTCATTCTGTTAATTATCGTACTGACCAGCTTCGTTTAATAAACGAAACCGTTTGATTTGAACGAGTTGAGTCCTTTATTATCAAGTACTGGAGGTGTTATACATGGGAGAATTTAGACACGAACATCGAGAAAGAAACCCTTTTGCTTTAATCGTTGTGTTGTTCATTCTACTCATCATTGTAGGAGCTTCTTTTATGAGCGGCTACTAAATTGTACGGAACAAGGGGCAGGTTTAGTTTAACTGCTCTTTTTCATTAAGACTTCGGAAATGAAAGGAGAGTGAAGTAAATGCCATTTTTTGAATTTGGTCGAAGAGACTTGTTTTTTCGGGACGATTTTAGAAGAAGACGTTTTTTCCCCTTTGAAATCGAATTTGAGAGAAGAAGACGTTTTGAATTTGAATTCGAACTTGAGAGAAGAAGACGTTTTGAATTTGAGAGAAGAAGAAGACGGGGATTCTAATTAACAAATGATTTAAGGGTAGGTAAAGCGGACTAATAGCTTTATCTATCCTTTTTGTACTTCAAATGACCTCATTTACTACTTAACGATTACTAATGCAATCTGTTGTTCAACTAAACTTCCCCGTTATTAAGTATATTCTTTCACAATCAATAGCTTATTCTTGGAAACAATAAAAGACTAGTTAGACTGGTTATAACCCTTGTGTTGATAAGGACTTGAATTACTCATAAACTGCAGATAAATGCAGGAAGATAAAGCCAAAATCTGGACGTGACTTAACTTCCTGTTTGAACTATCATCTTTTTCGAAAATGCTCTACATGAAGGACATAATCACTTATTGTACGGCTTCTATTACCGCTTACCTTCATTTGCCTTGTAATAACGTCTAGAGCCTGTGAAATCAAAATTGAGTCACTAAGATCCTCAGAGTATCCAACTGTTGGTTTTGGTTTTGAAGCGGTTGAACTAGAAACAGACAAATTCTCTAATAACTTCTTACATCAACATCGACTTCAAACAAACCTTTTCTTTTGGTCATACAAAAAACCTCCTATATCGTTAGTAAGTCGATATACGGTGTAATTTCTTACATGACCGTTATACTGACCGTTTCACTAAACGATATAAGAGATTGATGTAGCGGGCTTTATAGCCGATTAATTGACGTCCCAGGAGAGATTCGAACTCCCGACCGACGGCTTAGAAGGCCGTTGCTCTATCCTGCTGAGCTACTGGGACAGTTTAGTATATTTTCAAAGACAAGATTTATTATACTAACAGAATGATGCAAAGTCAATAAACAAACATGAATATTTTCTGTTTGAAGGGGGAATCATCCCCCCTTACATTATACTGCAGCTATGCCCGTTTTAGAAGTGAAAAGGTACTTCGAAGATCCTCTAATTCTCTTCCATCTTTTTGATGTACATATACGGTTGCTGTATCTTTCTCAAGATGCAGGATCATATAAGTTTTTTCTTTCCTCCCCCTCGGCAATCTTAGGCTGCCTGGGTTAAGAAATAAGGTGTTATCGATTCGTTCGGCACCAAGGAGATGGGAATGGCCAAAACAAACGATGTTGGCTTGGAGCTCCCTCGCTCTGTAGGAGAGCTTCATCAGTGTCGATTTTACGGTATATAAGTGTCCGTGGGTTACAAGTAATTTATAATCCCCAGCGTTTTTTACAACATCATTTGGAAAACTCTCTTCCGCATCACAGTTTCCGCGCACTGTCGTGAAGCCGCTAATACTCTTATCGGCAGCTGAAAGCTCTGAATCGCCGCAATGAATCCATTTATCGACTTCTTCCTTATGCCGAGCCTTCAGCTCATCAAGCTCCTCCGTCAAGCCGTGGCTGTCACTGACGATCAAAAGCTTCATGGACGTTCTTCTCCAGAAAAAAGAGTAGCCAAATCCTCTTCTAACTTTCTTAATGCATTGGCGCGATGACTGATTTGGCTCTTTTCCTCAGGCTCTAATTCTGCCATTGCCTTCCCTTTTGCTGTGCAAAAGAAAATCGGGTCGTAGCCAAAACCATAGCTGCCTTGTTTTTCGCGCAAGATCTCGCCTTCACATATCCCGTGAACGGTATAGGTTTGCTCGCCGGGAATCGCTACTGCCAGCGCACAATGAAATCTAGCCTGGCGCTTGGCATCCGGTACGTCTTGCATTTCATTTAACACTTTATCCATATTCGCTTCATCATTTTTTTCAGCACCTGAATATCTTGCTGAATAGATGCCTGGACGGCCTTCCAGGGCATCAATGGCAAGTCCGGAATCATCGGCAATAACGATTCTGTCTAATAGCTGCGAGACTGCCTCTGCTTTTAAAATGGCATTCCCTTCAAATGTTGTTCCAGTTTCCTCTACATCTGCAATCTCAGGAAAATCCAGAAGCGTTTTAACCTTATGGCCGAGCGGTTTAAACATGCGCTCGAATTCTTTTGCTTTTCCTGCGTTTTTCGTTGCAATAATAATTTCTGCCATGATCGTACCATCCTTTATGTATAATTGATTATTTATTTTCTAGCCTTGTTTCCTTTGGTTCTAATTTAACTAAGAGAATTATGTATTGGCATCATCTTTTCACCTATACAACAAAGAAGAGGCGGCATCAGCCAACCTCAAGTTTATATTACTATATAGTATATCAAAAATCGATTGCGATTAGTAAATGCCCGTATTCACGTTTTCCGGTCTTGTAACAGCCTCGATTTTTTCGCCATCTTCGTTTACAAGATCGGCTTCTCCATTGACCGTAACTGCTACGCCTTCAATTCCTTCCTGTTCAGTTAATGAAAGCGCTAATGCCTTTATTAAATTCTCAGAAACTATTTTTTCTTCGAAGCTGCTATAAACCGATTCATTGAAATCAAGTGTAACTACTCCATCTTTCATTTCTGGTTTGCCAATCAGCGCTGCATCTTTTTGAAGTAAAGAGGATAGCTTCGATCCCATGCCTGGTCCTTTTGCCAACTCTTTCACAACCGCTTCAACATTGTCCTGCAGCTTATTTGATACACGCTTTGTCACCGGTACATAGTAATAGCTGTCTTGTTCTCCGCCCAAGTAATATACTGTAACTGGCTTCGTATTCGTGATATCTGTCACCATAGATGTATCAATATTAATCCCGCTTGCCCTGCTTGAAGTTTCTCCAATTGGTGTTCCTTCCACAGGCATTTCCTTCATTTCATTCCCATTTAAGGTCATTTTCACTTTTTCCACAGAATCAAATTGCGTGAGCGTCCAAGTAACGGCTTGAAGAATCCTCATTTCATCTTCAGCCTTATACTCGCTAAATTCTTTAGAGAAATCTACATTGGCAACATTGTCTTTTATATTGACTGATACCTTTGTCCCAGCTGGAAGCACAGCACGGAAGTCGTTTGGCAACATATTAGTAACAGGACCATCTACTACTAAATACTCAAGCGCCTGCTTTGCCACAGAATTCGTTTTTGGAAGCTCCAAGGTTTGCGATACAACGTATCCGCTGCTATCAATTAAGTAAACATCTGTTTTAGCTGTCGTTTCTTCTGCTTCTTCTTTACCTTTATTCTCAAGCTCAGCTGATTCTTCCGTCACGACATCCTCTTCTTCATAAGAAACGGTTTGCGGAGGGTCGATTTTTTCTTTTTTATCCTCGCCCCCGAATAAACCGCACCCCGATAATAATGCTGATGATACGAGCACAGCTGACACAATCGTTGCTTTTTTATTTATAGACATGACTTTTCCCTCCTAAGACAGTTTGTACTACATGTATACGAGCCTTTTTAAAAATTAGACCGCCTTTGGAAAGAAAAATCAGAAGTGATTTTTGACAAATTTGGACAAACACATTCCTTCTAGCCTATTTCATTTTTGACTAGCACCGCTTTTATCATAAAATAATCAATTTCATCATCCAATTGTTCCTTTATCGGCTTAAGTTTATCTGTTCCGACTTTTTCTGCCGTTTCTAGTACACTCTGTTCCACACTTGGATTAAAAATCGTATCCCAATCAAGATGATTTCCTTCTTGGGCAGCTCTTAATATATGATTTTGTACTGTAATTGGAGAAAAATCACGCTGCTTTGCGATTTCTTTCACATCCATTCCTTCGATAAATGCTTTATATGAAAGGATGTAGCTGGGTGTATCTAATTTTGAAACTGGCTTCACTTCCCGCTCCTGCAGCTTCACAGGCTCCACTTCAATTTGATTCTCTTCTACGAAGATTTGAATCTTCTCAAGAAAAGCCTCGCCATATTTTTCGTATTTCATTTGTCCGACACCTTTTATTCGCAGCATGGACTCTTTGCTCACAGGAAAATAAGTGCTCATTTCCTTAAGAGCTGTATCGGCAAAAACGACGTAAGGCGGTACGTTTCCTTCATCAGCCAACTGCTTGCGCAACTGACGAAGTATGGAAAATAAATCATCATTGTTCTCTGTCTTAACCGCTTGCTCTTCCACAGCCATCTTCATAAAGAGCTTTTCTTCACCCTTTAACACAGGTATAGAGGCTGCTGATAGCTTTACAACTGGATACTTACCATCCGTTAACTGTAAATATCCTTCAGCAAGCAAGTAGTTAATCATTGAAACGATTTCTTTTTCCTTCCGTTGCTTCATTAAGCCATATGTGGATAATCCATCAAAGCTAAGCTCCCGGATTCTCTTATTATTCGAACCTTTTAAAACTTGAGCTGTCAATGTGACACCGAAACGTTCGCCCATTCGTTTAATGCACGAAAATACCATAAGCGCATCATTGGTAATATCAACGGATTCACGATCATCCACACAATTTGAACACTTACCGCATGCTACTTCTACAGTTGTTCCATCAAAGTACTCAACAATATAGGTTTGCAGGCACTTTTCTGTATGGCAATAATTCACCATTTGCTTTAACTTCGCGTACTCTTGGTCTCGCAGGGCTTGATTTAGATTCGTTTCTTCTATCAGAAATTTTTGCAGCTGTACATCCTGCGGCGAGTATAGTAAACTGCACTCGCTTTCCTCACCATCACGTCCGGCACGTCCGGCTTCCTGATAATAAGCCTCGATATTACGCGGCATATTGTAATGAATAACATATCTTACATTCGATTTGTCTATCCCCATGCCAAATGCATTCGTTGCAATCATGATCTGAGCTTCATCATAAACAAATTCATTTTGAGCTTGTTTTCGTGCCTTTTCAGATAGTCCTGCATGGTATTTGGAAACAGAATGCTTCCCTGCTTTTAAGAAATTATAAAGCTGGTCTGCTTCTTTTCGGCTTGAAGTATATATAATGCCAGATTCCTGCGAATATTTTCTAATATATTGCTGAATGAAGTCACGCTTGTTCATACCCTTTACCACCTTGAACGAAAGGTTGTCACGGGCAAAGCCAGTAATAAAAGTATCATCTCCATTAATATTTAATAATCGGCAAATATCCTCCTCTACATCCTTTGTCGCTGTAGCAGTCAACGCTGCTACCACTGGTTTTTGCCGCAGTGAATCAAGATTATTGACGATTGACCTATAGCTTGGCCTAAAATCATGACCCCATTGTGAAATACAATGCGCTTCGTCAAATACAATCATCGAGACTTGAATTGAATTCAATAAATGGAGGAAACTGCTTGATTCAAATCTTTCAGGAGCCGCATAAACAAGCTTATACTCGCCGCGTCGAATCGCTTTGATTGTTTCTTCATATTCCTTATCTTTTAATGAGCTATTAATGAAAGCTGCAGGGATTCCGGCTGTGGTTAGCGCATCTACTTGATCTTTCATAAGGGAGATAAGTGGAGAAATAACGATGGCTGTGCCTTCGTTTACTAATGCGGGGATTTGGAAACAAAGTGACTTACCTCCACCTGTAGGCAAAATTCCTAATGTGTTTTTTTGATTAAGTAAGTTGCCAATGATTTCTTTTTGCCCAGGGCGGAAGGATGTATATCCAAAATATTGCTGTAAATAGTTTTCAGCTTCTGCTAACAATGATTCTCACCTCTTTTATTTAATAAATAATATTACTATGCGACCGTTTAATTAGGTGTAAAAAGAAAAACACCGTGTCCATCTATGGTGTTTTTCTTTTGAACAGATAGCAAGTTATTTTCCAAGTTGTATTCTTTCGACATGATCAATTCTTCTCTCTAACCATTTAGAAGCAATTTTCGAAAAAATAGCTGTCGAACCTGTTGTATAAAATTGATACAGAGGCTTTTCTCCTCTTGTATTTGTGTAACCGCGATGATGAAGAATCGTACTTGCTTCCCTTGCTGTTTCATCACCAGAACTAATAACCTTCACTTTTTTACCCATCACATTTTTCACGAGCTTTTCCAGCAGAGGGTAATGGGTACAGCCTAAAATAAGCGTATCAAGTCCAAGATTGGTTAAAGGCGCAAGTGTTTCAAAGACGATTTTCTTAGCTAAAACGCTTTCGTACTCACCACTCTCTACTAATGGGACAAATTTAGGACACGCTAAACTATGCACGACGGTGCGGTTATTGATTTCCTTCAATGCCACTTCATATGCTTTACTTTTAATCGTGCCAACCGTACCAATAATACCAACGACATGATTGTCCGTAACTTTAATTGCGGTTCTTGCACCTGGATAGATCACACCAATCACTGGAATGGGAAGTTCACTTTGAATTTCCTCTAATGCCACAGCTGTAGCAGTATTGCATGCAATAATAAGCATTTTAATATTTTTTGAAAGTAAAAACTCAGTCATTTCCCAAGTAAAGGCTTTAACCTCTTCTCCTGTCCTTGGACCATATGGACATCGTGCCGTATCGCCTAGATAAATAATATTTTCATTTGGTAGCTGTCTGATTATCTCTTTAGCTACCGTCAAGCCTCCGACTCCAGAGTCAATAATTCCTATTGGTTGTTTCACATCTACCGCCTCATTCTATCCGCATATCTTGATGCAATCGTTTTAAATTCTCCCGAAGATGCAAAACCTCATCACTCGAAAAATGTTTCAAGACCTCATGTAAATAAAGCTGCCTTTTATCAATTACTTCTTCAATAATTCTTTCGCCTTCATCCAGAAGGTGAATGCGCACCACTCGTCGATCATTCGGATCTTTTACCCTTTTGACAAGATCGTTTTTTTCCATGCGGTCAACAAGATCTGTCGTGGTGCTGAAGGCGAGGAACATTTTAGTGGAGAGTTCTCCAATTGTCATATCCCCATCTTCCAGCAGCCATTGCAAGGCAACGAATTGCGGTGGTGTTATCGTATAATTGCTTAAGATTTCCCGGCCCTTTTGTTTGATGATTCCCGATATGTACCGTAAATCCTTCTCTATGTCTGCAACGACTTCATTTACATCTTTATTTTTGTGTTCTTCAAGATCCATCATCTACACTCCTATTAGTTCCCATCTTCTTTCTAAAAAAAATCTCTTTCAATTCATACCCTTGTCCATTAATTTTCACCTTTTTTCGCAGAAAATTCAAGCGTGAATTGTAAGCAAAGGACAAAAAAAGCCAAAAAAAATATGTTAACCGGCAACCCAGATGGATTGCCGGTCTAGATTAAAGTTCTAGCTCTCCCATACGAAGGAGCTCTACAACAGCTTGTGAACGCCCCTTTACACCAAGCTTTTGCATGGCATTAGATATGTGGTTCCGAACTGTCTTTTCGCTTATAAATAGTTCACCAGCGATTTCCCTAGTTGTTTTATCCTGTACTAGCAGCTCGAATACTTCTCTTTCTCGTTTAGTGAGTAACGGCTTGTGAGTATAATCATTCTCCTTCAAGTACTGTAACCCTCCTTGCCTTTTCGCCAGCCATGAATCGCGGGGTGGGTGTATATTAGTCATCATATCATATGTACGGAAAAGACTCGGAGTGACTGAAAATACCAATCTGGAGAATGTTTATTTTAAAATTGTACTCTTGTCCAAGTTAGACACTAACATTTATTTTTTTTTGAAATGATTGTTTCATCTCGTCCGTCCAAGGAAATCCTTTACCGGTTTCCTTGGAAATTTGCACGATCGTACCACGGCCCGTAAAGCAAATCCCTCCATTTTCGCGCTTGGCCATATAATGAATATCTACTGATGAATTACCGATGGAATTCGCTTTTACATATATATTCAATTTCTCATCAAAGAATACTTGTTTTGCAAAATCACATTGTAAATCTGCTACTACAATGATTGTTTCTTTTTCTGGACTTACCCAATCTTTCATCAACCCAATGCTTTTAAAATATTCAATCCGTGCTTCCTCAAAATAAATAAATGGAATCGTATTGTTTAAATGCCCGAACATATCAGTCTCAGAAAAGCGGACCTTCACAGGATAATAAAAATCAAACTCCTCTTCCCAAGCGAAAATATTCTCAATATAATCATTTTTCTTCATGTTGCCATCCCCCTATTTCATTATGAATGAGCGTTCAGTCTTTTTTTCTATTATATAACTTTTGCAATCATTTAAAAAGTGAAAATAATTTAAATTGTAAAGGGTGCCTGTCACCGCCAAATTTCGACAAATTAAAAGAGAGGATTTCTCCTCTCTTCATGTGACATATTTAAGAATCATACTGCATTTAATTTGTTTTTATTACTTGGATTATTTTTATTATGGTCTCAACCATTTTTTGATTTTGTCTATTATCTCTTTTATTTTATCTTTTACTTTGTCTATTATTTCTTCTTTACATTTATGGTAGTCCATATCTTTGCCTGGTTTACATGCGTTGCCACCTGGTTCTTCTGGAGCAGACTTCGACGCTTCCATGATTCTGCCTTCGACTTCAGGAGATACTGGACTGTTCTTCTCTAAATACGTTGCAAATACATCGTAATCCACTTCGAACAACTCTGTGATCCGGCCATCGTCTTTTGCTTGTTTAAACATATCATAGCCATCGCCGCCATCAGCAGTGAATGCATTTGTAGCTACTGTATATTTTCGTGCTTTGTCAATTGTCTCATACTTATCATTAATCTTCACTTCAACCGAATGGACACGTGAACCTGCAGGCTCAGCCATATCATATTTGAAGCGGAGACCTGCAACCTGCATAAACTGGCCTGCACCATTTTCGACTTGAGCAACACTATGCTCAAGTGCTGCAAGAATTTCTTCTCCCGTTAAATCTAGCGTGACAAGCATGTTGCCAAAAGGCATTACCGTTAATACATCTCCAAGAGTAATATCACCTTGTGCAATGGACGCACGAATTCCGCCGCCATTTTGCATAGCAATTTGCGTACTTACAGATTCATTTGCTTTTTCAAGCATGCCATCCGCAATCATATTGCCAAGATTGGTTTCCTTTGTTCTTACATCTGTTCTTTCACCATTAAGCGGGACATCTGAATAGCCGACTTTTTGTCTCTTTAATTCCTCTAAAGGCTCACTTAACTCTGTCAGTCTCTGTTTCGCCCATTGGTCTTCCCCATAAACAAATTCGCCATTTTCATTTTTAGCTAGAAGTGCTATAAGTTCTCCGTTCCAATCAGTTAGGACTCCCTCTTCATCAAAGGTCACATCTAGGGTTCCAAGGTAATTATTGTACTCATTTGCCTGTACGATCAAGACAGGTTCTTCGTCTTCATTGATAACTACAGGACTCTCTAATTTTGTATGGGAATGTCCACCAACAATCACATCGATTCCTCTTACCTCTTCAGCCAAACGCTGATCTGGATTAAATCCAAGATGGGACAAAGCAATGATTTTATTTACCCCTTCAGCTTCTAGAGCCTCTACAGTTTGAATAGATGTTTGAACTGCATCCTCAAATACAATATTCTCGCTAGGGTTAGCTAAAAAGGATGTATCCTCTGTCGTTAATCCAAAGATTCCTACCTTTTCACCATCAATTTCCTTAATAATCGCAGGATAGATTGTCCCAGCTTCCCCTGGTTTACCAATTTGATCATCCTTCAGATTATTTAGGATCGGCTCATTGGAAACATTCACATTTGCGCTGACAAACGGGAATGCTGCCTTTTCGATAAATGCTGCTAATACTTCGGAATCTTTATCAAATTCATGATTACCAAAAGTCATCGCATCATAGCCTAAACGATTCATAAACTCTAAATCTGCTTGTCCAAGATATTGATTAAAGAATAATGTTCCAGAGAATACATCACCAGCATCTAAAAGTAATGAATTTTCTTTTTCATTGCGCATTTGGTTAACTGCTGTGAAAAGTCTTGGCACGTTCTCCAAATGAGCATGTGTATCATTCGTATGCAGAACACTCAAGCTGAATGGACCATTTTCTTCCTCAGCAGCAGCTAATGAAAGTTCTACTAATAATGGATCATGATCGCTTGCCCGACCATGCTGCTCCATATATAAAGAGTTAATGTTTACGATATCTACCTCAGTTTGCCCGGCTAAATGATTCGATACTAAAATATGATCAAGCACTTGCGCATTGCCTTGATAATTATAAGTATATCTTTCATTTTCCGGTAAAGTCTCAACCATATTAGTTAATTCTTCACCCTTCAAAGCATCCAACGGCTTTGAAAACTCAAAATCATTTAAATCACCTAAAACAACAACATTCGCTTTCGGGTTTTCTGCATGAATATCTGACACAAAACCATTGACGACTTTAGAAATTTCAATTCGTTTTGCTTCGCTGCCTAAATAAGGCGGTTGGTTTTTTCCAAATAACGGCTGATCACCTGTTTTTGAATTAAAGTGATTGGCAATAACGACAACATCTTCTCCATTAAATTCGAATTGAGCTGCAAGTGACTTGCGAGTTGATTCAAAAATTGGATTTTCCGGATCAATTCTGCCCGGGTTCAATGTCAGGCTTCCATTTTCATATGAAACCTTATCAGTAGCGCCGCCTTTAGGTGCGTCTTTTAATGACACTCTTTCAGGGTTATATATATAACCCACACGTATATTTCCTCCAGGCTGCCCGCCATCTTGTTTATCTAACGGAGCGATATCAGTCCATTCATAGGTTGGACCTCCATTAGACGCAATTGCATCAATAAGCTTTTTATAGCTTCTTTCAGCTGTAGTCGTCCCATTATCTGTTGGGCCATTATCGTCCTGAACTTCAACAAGTCCGATAATATCTGGTGTATTCAATTCATTAATCATAGATAAAGCAATCTTATTTGTTTTATCCTGACTTGTGCCTTCAAAGTAATTTTCAATATTATAAGAGGCAACAGTAAGCTTGCTATCATCATTGCCTAATTCTGTTTTAATAGGAGTAATTTCGCGTTCATTTAAAGCTGGAAGAGTATCCATGTCTGTAAGAATTTTATAGTTGCTGTAACCATAAGTCATTACACCAGTAACTGTTCCTTGAAAGCTATCTCCTGTTTTCGCAACAAAGCTTGTATTATCCAAGAGCAAATGTAATCTTTCAGGGTTTTGATTATCCTCTGAAATCAATACTCCACCTTGCTCAGAATAGGTTTTACCTTCTACCTGGCCTGCTATAACAGGAACCTCACCATATTTTTGCGGGGCTACAACCTGAGGGTTTTCCACTGCTACCCTCATGCCTTCTACGCTTTCGTATAAATCAATTCCGTCTTCTTCCGGGTCAAAAATAGAGAACTGATCATTATCAATCACTTGACTCGGAATAGGCACATCTTTGCCAAGAATAATTGGCGCTGGCAGCTCGTTTCCTGATGAAAGGACACGAAGGTTGCCATTTTGTGCATTGATTTCAGTCATTGCCAAGTCTGTTTCCAGTTTCTCAGCGTAACCATCCAATACCCATTCCTTCACCGTTCCATCTATTTCAACTTTATCTCCAACACGAATATTATGGGTTGGCTTATAGATGAGAACTCCTTCAGATGTATTGGGATTATCATCAGGCTCTAGTTCCTGCATATAAAAATTCCGAGAATCTACCACTTTAGTAACGACGCCTTGTACAGCCTTCACATTTTGATCTGCGTAAGGCGACTGATGTCCTTCTCCTTGAATATCATGGATGCGCAACCCTTCAATTCCTTCAAAGGGGTCATCATTTCCATCCCCGGGTTCTCCCTCTGTAAATGTCATTGCAGATGGGTTTTTCAATCCTGGAACAGTAAAATAACTTTCTAATTTCCCAGTTATAGTGACTTTTTCACCAATAATATCCGGGTTTGTTTGCAATCCAAAATCCGCGCGAAAATCAGCTGGGAGTTGTACCGGCAAGATTTTTGCTGGATCCGTCTCATCTGCATGATCTGCTATCGCTATATTAAAATCATTGTTAAAGGGCGGGCTAAATTTATAAGATTTAGTTGAAACCGTGTGTGCTACTATGTACCCCTCAACCGTTGCTGTCCCTTGGTTATTTGCAATCGCATCCTCAACAGTTTTTACATCATTTGATGCATGTCCAATTAACGGACCAAAACTTGAAAAAACCAACATAAACACAGTCAAAAAAGCAATGATTCGATTTTTTGCGAGCTTCATTCTGCTCCTCCTCAATTTTTATAATTTCCCCAATCGCCTTCTATTACTTTTGAATCTTTTAACATTTGAACTATAACAGTTTTTTCTATTTGGTGGTGCATTTTTTGGCGATATTTAACGAAAAATTCCAAAAATAAGAAAATAGAATCAGTTACTTTTTTTAACAATATAGTAAAATTCGGGCTATCAAAAAGGATGAAAGGGACAATAGTCATGGTTCATCGACAAAAAACCAGTAAAAAAGGGTAAAAAAATAAGAGCAGGTCCATTGCAGGACTTGCTCTTGGTAAAGTTTAAACTCTGTCACTTCCAAAGAAGTTTTTAAAAGATTGTAATGTAGTGTCACGGTTTAATGCTGCGATGGATGTTGTTAAAGGAATTCCTTTAGGACATGATTGCACACAGTTTTGTGAGTTACCACAGTTAGCTAATCCGCCATCACCCATAATCTCTTCAAGACGTTCTGCTTTGTTCATTTCCCCAGTTGGATGAGAGTTGAATAAACGAACTTGTGATAATGGTGCTGGACCGATAAAGTCTGATTTGCTGTTTACATTTGGACATGCTTCCAAACATACACCGCAAGTCATACATTTTGATAATTCATATGCCCATTGACGTTTTTTCTCAGGCATACGCGGCCCTGGTCCTAAATCGTACGTTCCATCAATAGGAATCCATGCTTTTACCTTTTTAAGTGAATCGAACATACGGCTGCGATCCACTTGCAGGTCACGAACAACAGGGAATGTACGCATTGGCTCTAAACGAATCGGTTGTTCCAATTGATCAATGAGCGCTGTACAAGACTGACGAGGCTTCCCGTTAATAACCATTGAGCAAGCTCCACAAACTTCTTCAAGACAGTTCATATCCCAATTGATTGGCGTTGTGTTTTCACCCTTTGTATTAACTGGGTTACGACGAATTTCCATTAATGCAGAAATGACGTTCATATTCGGGCGGTATTCTACCTCAAATTCTTCCTGATAAGGGGCTGAATCTGGAGAATCCTGACGCGTCACACTGAATCTTACTGTTTTAGATTTAACTGCTGCTTCTGACATGTCTAATTACTCCCCTTTCTCTTAATTCTTCTTAATGTTTCTTAGTATAGTCACGTTTACGAGGCTTGATTAAGCTAATATCAACTTCTTCATAATGGAATTCCGGAGCTGATTTGCTATCAACAAACTTCGCCATTGTAGTTTTCAAGAAATCTTCGTCGTTACGTTCAGGGAATTCCGGTTTATAATGAGCTCCACGGCTTTCATTACGATTATAAGCACCAATTGTAATTACACGCGCTAATTGAAGCATGTTTTGCAACTGACGAGTGAATGCAGCACCTTGATTGCTCCATTTAGCTGTATCGTTAATGTTGATGTTTTCAAATCTCTCTAACAATTCAACAATTTTTGCATCCGTTTTTAATAATCTGTCATTATGACGAACAACTGTTACATTATCAGTCATCCATTCGCCAAGCTCTTTATGAAGAACATATGCATTCTCTGTTCCATTAAGAGACATGATATGGTTCCATTTTTCCTGTTCTTGTTGAACAGAACGATCAAATACAGAAGAAGAAATATCTTCACAGCTCTTTTCAAGGCCACGGATATATTCAAGTGCTTTTGGTCCAGCAACCATTCCGCCATAAATAGCTGACAACAAGGAGTTAGCTCCCAATCTGTTTCCACCATGCTGTGAATAATCACACTCACCAGCTGCAAACAACCCAGGAATATTTGTCATTTGGTCATAATCTACCCATAATCCACCCATTGAATAGTGAACCGCTGGGAAAATTTTCATTGGAACTTTACGAGGATCTTCACCTTGGAATTTCTCATAAATTTCAATAATTCCGCCTAGTTTGATATCAAGCTCTTTTGGATCTTTGTGTGATAAATCAAGGTAAACCATGTTTTCACCGTTAATCCCTAATTTTTGATTCACACAAACATCGAAAATTTCACGAGTAGCAATATCACGAGGTACAAGGTTTCCATAGGCAGGATACTTCTCTTCCAGGAAGTACCATGGCTTACCATCTTTATACGTCCAAACACGTCCGCCTTCACCACGTGCAGATTCACTCATCAGACGAAGCTTATCATCTCCTGGAATCGCAGTTGGGTGAATTTGAATGAATTCGCCATTCGCATAGTAAGCTCCTTGCTGATATACGATTGAAGCGGCTGAACCAGTGTTGATAATAGAGTTAGTTGATTTACCAAAGATGATTCCAGGTCCGCCAGATGCCATAATAACTGCATCAGAAGAGAATGATTGGATCTCCATTGTTGTTAAGTTTTGTGCAACAACACCGCGGCAAATGCCTTCATCATCAAGAGTAGATCCTAAGAATTCCCAGCCTTCATATTTTGTTACTAAACCAGCAACTTCAAAACGACGAACTTGTTCATCCAGTGCATACAATAACTGTTGACCTGTCGTCGCACCTGCAAATGCAGTACGGTGATGCTGTGTTCCCCCAAAGCGTCTGAAGTCTAGCAATCCTTCAGGTGTTCGGTTGAACATTACACCCATACGGTCAAACAAGTGAATGATTCCTGGTGCAGCTTCAGCCATTGCTTTTACTGGAGGCTGATTGGCAAGGAAATCTCCGCCATAAATCGAGTCATCAAAATGAATCCAAGGGGAATCTCCTTCACCTTTTGTATTAACTGCTCCGTTAATGCCGCCTTGGGCACAAACAGAGTGAGAACGTTTAACTGGCACTAAAGAAAATAACTCAACCTGATTACCCGCTTCTGCAATTTTAACTGTTGCCATTAAGCCGGCTAATCCGCCACCGACAACGATTACCTTTCCTTTACCCATATAGGTTCACTCCCTTAATACTAGTAAAACTAAATCATCCGAACGTTAAAAAATGTATGTATTCTGTTTCTTAAACAAATGCGAAAATTGCACGAATACCTACAATTGATAAGGCAACAAAAATACCCAATGTTACATATGTTGAAATAACTTGCGATCTTGGAGAGACAGTGATTCCCCAGCTAACCATGAATGACCATAATCCGTTCGCAAAATGGAAAATAGCTGAAAGAACACCAATAATGTAGAAAGCAAGCATGAATGGATTAGCTAAAATATTCTCCATCATTTGGAAGTTCACATCTGCTCCCATAGCGGCTTGTATACGTGTTTCCCAAACATGCCATACTAGGAATATCAACGTAATTACACCTGTGATACGCTGAATATAAAACATCCAGTTACGGAAATAGCTATATTTGCTCGTATTGTTCTTTGCAGTAAAAGCAATATAAAGTCCATAAATTGCATGGTAAAGCAACGGTAAGAAGATAACGAATATTTCAAGTAAATATCTAAAAGGCAGACTTTCCATGAAATGTGATGCACTATTAAATGCCTCTTCTCCCCTTGTTGCAAAATGGTTCACTACTAAGTGCTGAATTAAAAACACACCAACAGGTATTACCCCAAGCAATGAATGCAGTTTGCGATTAAAAAACTCTCGATTACCCGCCATAAGTTTACCCCCTTGATTTTGTAGCATGATGCATTGGATGTTAAAGTTTGTGATATCCCTCACATCAAATAGAAAATGCAAATCATTTTCTTACATTTATATGACATGTCCATTTTACTCTCAAGATTATAGAGCGTCAAGAAAACGGATACATGTTTTTGTCGATATTACGAAAATTTTTTAAATATATAGATATCAGACAAATCCTGTCTTTCTGTCTTTTTTTCCAGAATTTTATTGTTCTCCCAATATATCAAAATAGCAATAACCCTTCTCAAAAATATTCTTACCCTTTTTACTGTACGAATGAGTAAATTACAAGTAAATTGTATATAATAGACTCATAGAAAGAGGGGAGACATGACTACAATGCCATCTTCGGAAGATTTAACAGAAATTACAGCAGATACAGTGCCTTCTTTTGGCTATGAATTAATTCGCGAAGAGCTTTTAACCGACCTTTTAGGAAAAGATACATCTGACATATTGTATTGGGCAGGAAAAAGACTTGCCCGTAAATATCCCATTACATCCTCTGAAGCACTAGGAGAATTCTTCCAACAGGCCGGTTGGGGAAACTTAAGCAAATTAAGTGAAAACCAAAAAGAAATTGAGTTTGAATTAACAAGCTCAATGATTACAGAAAGATGCAAAAAAAATGCTCAAGCAACTTTTCAGCTTGAAGCCGGCTTTATTGCCCAGCAAATAGAACAGAAAAAAGATGTTGTTTGTGAAGCCTTCGAGCATCCTCGCAAAAAAGGCGGCAAGGTTTTATTCACAGTAAAATGGGATAAAAAAGATGCAATTGTATAATCATGGGCCCAAACAAAAAGCTTTCAAAACAGAAAGCTTTTTGTTTGGTTTCAAAGAGAATGCTTATGACTTACTAAATTCCCTGACAATTGGAATGCTTCATGAAGAATCTTTGCTGCTTCCAGCATTTTTTCTTGATCAATTACAGCAGAAACCTTAATTTCTGATGTACTAACCATTTTGACGACAATGTCATTTAAAGCAAGGACATTAAACATCTCTGCTGCAACGCCAGGATTAGAAATCATTCCAGAACCAACAATTGAAATCTTCGCTAATTCAGATTCCCATTCAATCCGGTCGTATTCCAGTGCTTCACGATTTTTTTCTAATATTTTAATTGTATCTGTCAAATCCTCGTTTTTAATTGAGAATGAAAGACTAGCAGGCTGTCCCTCAGTTATGCTTTGAATAATAATATCCACATTGATTTGATTCTTTGCCAATAGAGAAAAGATAGAGGATAATCCAGTTAGAGAATTGGACAGTCCTATTATGGTCACCCTTATAATTTCATCTTCAAATGCCACGCCACGTACAACTAGATTTTGCTCCATCTCTACATCCTCCTCGATGACTGTTCCCGATTCTTTTTCCATACTTGATCGCACTTCTAGGGACACACCATAGTTTTTTGCAAACTCCACTGCTCTTGGGTGAAGCACGCCTGCTCCTAAGTTTGCCAGCTCCAACATCTCATCATATGAGATGGCACTCAGCTTTCTCGCGTTGTCCACATACCGTGGATCCGTAGTAAAAACACCAGTTACATCAGTATATATATCACATTTATCAGCCTTTAAAGCTGCTGCAAGGGCTACTGCCGTTGTATCGGAACCTCCTCTGCCGAGTGTAGTAATGACTCCTCCTTCAGCTAATCCTTGAAACCCTGCTACAATGACAATTTTTTCTTTTTCAAGCTCAGCCGCAACGATTGAAGTATCGATATCTGTGATTCTTGCATTTCCATGAATCGGTTCTGTTTTAATTCCTGCCTGCCAGCCTGTGAATGAGGTCGCATCATATCCCTTTGC
Organism: Cytobacillus purgationiresistens; assembly: GCF_030813235.1. Taxonomy (GTDB): domain Bacteria; phylum Bacillota; class Bacilli; order Bacillales; family Cytobacillaceae; genus Cytobacillus; species Cytobacillus purgationiresistens. Next base: position 172,847 of record NZ_JAUSUB010000006.1, read on the forward strand.
ATTTAGAGCAATCGTTAATAATGAAATGGTTACTTGTTCCCCCGTTGATAAAAGCATATCCATTTCTCTGCGACTTGGATTGGAAGATAGCTCCCTTGCCATACCTACTAGCTTATCTGTCGTTTTCCCCATTGCTGAGACAACAACTACCACGTTATTCCCATGTTTTTTTTCTTCGATCACCCGATTGGCCACGTTTTGAATATTTTCAATTGAACCAACAGATGTACCGCCAAACTTTTGAACGATTAAAGCCACTTTTTCCCCTTCTTTCTCCACATTTGTTTTAGCTTTTCCTGCCGCCTGTATGTACACAGAGCACTTCCCCATCATGATTTGGGCATGAAAAAAAGCAATGAGATTCCATCCCATTGCTGTGCTGTCAAACGTATCAAAAGAAATACGTACACACAGTGAGATAGCCCTCCAAGACAGCTTGTCTTGACAATCCTGCACTTATTCAGTGCAAAACCAGCAAAGAAAATGATGAGATTTTCCCCACTTCGGCGATCTTTCCCTTTCAAAGCTTTTCATTGAAGCTCATACTCCTCAAAGCTTTTACTGATGAAATTCGCACCTCTACCTTCACTTTAATTGTTAAAAGTGATTTGATATAAAGTTGACACAAGTATAGCATATTGCTTATTTTCTGACAATGCTATTCTTCAAGCTTTTTCTTTATCTCTTCTGCAATCTTTTGCGGAATCCCCAGCTCCTTAAATTGCTCAACATCGGCCTCCTTCATTTTCTTAACCGACCCAAATTCCTTAAGCAACTGCTTTTTTCGTCTTTCACCTACACCGGGGATATCATCTAGCATCGATTGAAAAGCGCTTTTTCCACGCACTTGGCGATGAAAGGTAATTGCGAATCGATGCACTTCATCTTGAATTCTTTGCAATAAATAAAATTCCTGGCTATTGCGGGCCAGCGGTATAATTGATAAAGGATTGCCATATAAGAGTTGTGAAGTTCTATGTTTTTCATCTTTCACTAGGCCTGAAATAGGAATATCCAGATTCAGTTCATTTTCCAAAACATCACGCACGGTTTCTACATGGCCTTTACCACCATCAATAATAATTAAATCCGGCAGGGGAAGGCCTTCCTTCAATACTCTTGCATATCTTCTTCGTACTACTTCTCTCATCGATTCATAATCGTCTGGCCCTTTAACTGACTTAATTTTATATTTACGATATTCCCGTTTTTCGGGTTTCCCATCGATAAATACAATCATGGCTGAAACAGGGTCAGTCCCTTGAATATTTGAATTATCAAATGCTTCAATCCGGTGGGGCGTATAAATACCAAGTTGATCTCCCAGATTTTCAACCGCTTTAATTGTCCGATCTTCATCTCGATCTATGAGAGAAAATTTCTCTTGGAGCGCAATTTTTGCATTTTTATAAGCCAGTTTCACCAGCTCTTTCTTTTGACCGCGCTGGGGGACAATGATCTTCACATCCAGAAGCTTTTCAGCCATTTCTATATTGACTGAATCGGGAAGAAGAATTTCTTTTGGTTTAAAATGGTTGGCCTTTTGATAAAATTGCCCTAGATAAGTGAGGATTTCCTCATCTGGTTCATTATAAATCGGAAACAATGAAACATCTCTTTCAATCAGCTTTCCTTGTCTTATAAAGAAAACCTGCACACACATCCAGCCTTTATCGTAGGCATATCCAAAAACATCGCGATCTGTGAAATCGGTCATTGTAATTTTTTGTTTTTCCATGGTTGTTTCAATGTGGACAATCTTATCACGCAAATCCTTCGCTCTTTCAAAATCAAGTTCCTCTGCAGCAGCCGTCATTTTACCCGTTAATTCTTTCTTTATCTCTTTATAACCGCCGTTTAAGAACCTTGTGATTTCATCAGTCATTCGCTTATACTCTGCTTCATCAATATGTTGAATGCAAGGGGCTAGACATTGTCCAATATGATAATACAAACAAACCCGATCAGGAAGAGTGGAGCATTTTCTCAGAGGGTAAAGGCGATCTAGCAATTTTTTCGTTTCGTTTGCTGATTGTACATTAGGATAAGGACCAAAATATTTGCCTTTATCCTTCTTTACCTTTCTAGTTGTTATAAGTCGGGGATGCCTTTCATGTGTCAGCTTAATAAATGGATAGCTTTTATCATCCTTTAACATGACATTATATTTTGGGTCATGTTTCTTAATTAAGTTTAATTCCAAAAGAAGTGCTTCCATATTAGAGGAAGTGACGATATATTCAAAATCCACAATCTCATTGACAAGCCTGAGGGTTTTTCCATCATGTGAGCCTGTAAAGTAAGATTTTACTCGATTTCTTAATATTTTTGCCTTGCCTACATAGATAATGGTGCCTTGCCTGTCCTTCATTAAATAACATCCGGGTTGTGCAGGCAAAAGCTGCAATTTATTTTTTATAGATTCATTCATTGGTTACTCACATCCATTGTAAAATACGGTACACACCATTGCATACAGCACAGAGGGAACACTAATGCTATGGCAAAAGACCCCGGCCTTCTTTAATAGAAGCCGGGGTCTTTTAGTTGTGTTCCATTAAGCATGTTTTGAAAGAAGTTCAACTAATGCTTCTTTAGGTTGGAAGCCAACAACTTTATCTACAACTTCTCCATCTTTTAAGACGATTAAAGTTGGGATGCTCATTACGCCATATTTGCCAGCAGTTTCTTGGTTGTCATCTACGTCGAGTTTTACGATTTTTACTTTATCGCCCATTTCTCCGTCAAGCTCTTCCAAAACTGGACCAATCATTTTACAAGGTCCGCACCATGGAGCCCAAAAATCTGCAAGAACTAGTCCTGATCCAGTTTCAGTTGAAAAGTTTTGATCTGTTGCATGTGTGATAGCCATATTATTATTTCCTCCTAAAATTTAACTCGTAAGCTTATCGAAAGTATATCATCGTTTTATCAAGGATGCTAATATTTTGCTCGATTTAATATCCCCATTTTAAAGCTGATTCATTCGCAAAGCGAAGGCTGTCTTATTCAGGGTACAACTAGTATTAACGATTGATGAAGGGAAGGAGTAATTTCACCTGCCTTTCACCAATCGTTTAGAATCAAACAATACGAACCTGAGGGTGAACAAAAAATAGCGGGCAGTTAGAAAACTGCCCGCTAATCATATGACTTAATAGCCTTATTACTTATGCATTAACCAATAACTGCTTGAATTCAGCTGTAAGCATTGGTAAAACTTCAAACAAATCGCCAACAATTCCATAGTCAGCTACCTTAAAGATATTCGCTTCTGGATCTTTATTGATTGCAACAATTACTTTAGAGTTAGACATACCAGCTAAATGTTGAATCGCACCAGAGATACCACAAGCGATATATAAGTCAGGTGTTACAACCTTACCCGTTTGGCCAATTTGCAAGGAGTAATCGCAATAATCTGCATCACATGCTCCGCGGGATGCTCCAATAGCTCCGCCAAGAACATCCGACAATTCTTTTAACGGTTCAAATCCCTCTTCACTTTTCACGCCACGGCCACCTGCAACAATGACTTTTGCTTCAGATAAATCAACGCCTTCAGTTGCTTTGCGAACAACTTCTTTAATGATTTGGCGCAAGTCTTTAATATCTACTGATAAAGAGCTTACATCACCCGTTTTTGCTTCGTCCTTCTCCAAAGGAGCGATGTTGTTAGGGCGAATAGTCGCGAAGATTAAGCCATCAATTACGATCTTCTTTTCAAATGCTTTACCAGAGTAGATTGGGCGTGTAAATACTAAGTTTTCGCCTTCTTCTTCTAATCCTGTCACATCCGAAATAAGACCTGATTGCAGTTTTGCAGCGATTCTAGGCGCAAGGTCTTTTCCTAATGCAGTGTGACCGAAAATAATTCCTTCTGGACTTTCTTGATCAATGACAGCTAATAAAGCTTGAGCATAGCCATCAGATGTATATTGTTTTAATTTTTCATTTTCAACAGTTACAACTCGGTCAGCACCATACTGAACAAATTCAGCTCCTAAAGCGCTTACAGATTCTCCGAATAAAACTCCGACAACTTCTCCGCCATTTGCTGCAGTTTTAGCTGCTGCTACTGCTTCAAAAGTTACATTACGTAGTGATCCTTCACGGACTTCACCTAATACTAATAGTTTTCTAGCCATTATGTTCTACCCCCAGCGTATTTATTCTTAAAATTTCAAGATCAGACTACTTTCGCTTCATTATGAAGAAGGCTAACAAGCTCTTTTACTTGATCTCCCAATTCTCCCTCAAGAACTTTTCCTGCTTCTTTTTTAGGTGGTAAGTAAATTTCGATTGTTTTTGTTTTTGCTTCTACATCATCTTCGTCTAAATCTAGATCATCTAATTCTAATTCATCTAAAGGCTTTTTCTTCGCTTTCATGATTCCTGGTAAAGAAGGGTAACGAGGCTCATTTAAACCTTGTTGTGCAGTAACTAAAAGCGGAAGAGAAGCTTCGATTACTTCTGAATCCCCTTCAACATCACGCACAATTGTAGCATTCGTTCCATCGATATCAAGCTTTGTAATTGTAGTGATATAAGGAATATCCAAAAGCTCAGCTACACGTGGAGCTACCTGACCAGAACCGCCATCGATCGCTACATTCCCTCCGATGATAAGATCCGCATCTTTATCCTTTAAGAACTCTGCAAGAATTTTTGAAGTCGTAAATTGATCGCCATTTTCAACATCATCTTCTGTATTGATAAGGACTGCTTTATCAGCACCCATTGCAAGTGCAGTACGAAGTTGCTTTTCTGACTCTTCAGTACCTACGGAAACAACTGTTACTTCGCCGCCATTAGCATCGCGAACCTGAATGGCTTCCTCAATCGCATATTCATCATATGGGTTGATAATAAATTCAGCACCGTCTTCGTTGATTTTTCCGCCAGATATTGTGATTTTTTCCTCAGTATCAAATGTTCTTTTCATTAATACATAGATGTTCATAAATTCCCTCCTAAGTATAAAAACATTTTTTAGCTTCAAAAAATTATGAAAATTAACTATAGACAGCTGCAGGTTCTGAGCGGTTGCTCATATACCCACATCGCCAATCCATCCGTATTCATAAAGGTGAAGCCGGATTCAAATCGCACACAAAAGTTAGAACAATTTGAATTTTTTTAATTTCATATTAACTATTATAATAGATTGTAAGATTAAATGGTAATGAAAACATTTACTATCAATCAATTTACTATTATTTACCCGTGAATACAGGTGATCTTTTTTCTATAAAAGCAGAAATCCCCTCTTTCGCATCATTCGATACAAAAACATCACCGAAAAGCTCAGCTTCTTTTTTTACACCTTCATAGTATTTCTCTGATTTGCTATAATTCAACAATTCTATTGTTGCTTTAATAGAAACAGGGCTTTTCTTGGCAATTTTCTTTGCCATTACATACGCTGTATCCATTAATACTTCTTCAGGAAATGCGTTGTTTGCCAGACCAAACTGAACAGCTTCAAGACCAGTGATTGGTTCACTTGTAAATAGCATTTCAGCTGCCTTCGCAGCCCCAACATACCTTGGTAATCGCTGTGTTCCAGCAAATCCAGGAATGAGACCTAACTGAAGCTCCGGTAAACCAAGCTTTGCGTTTTCGGCAACAAGTCTAATGTGACAGCTCATAGCAAGCTCGAGCCCTCCGCCTAATGACGCCCCATGAATCGCTGCAATAATTGGCTTTGAGAAGGTTTCCATTCTCTCGAATAGGACTTGTCCATTCTCTGATAGATTCGTAAATCCATCTCCTGATTCAATCGAAGTGAATTCTTTAATGTCTGCACCTGCTGAGAAGAAGCGACCTTCACCGTGGATGATCACGGCTCGTACTTGATCATCACCTTCTATTTCATCCAGTACGATGCCCAGTTCTTTGATTAGACCCGAAGACAGCGCATTCGCTGGCGGGCGGCTGATAGAAATCGTTGCTACATAATCTGCAGAGGAAAATTTTAAATATTCCATTGACCAAACCTCCTTATTAAAATCAAACCAATCTGAAGAATTAATTGCTTTTACACCCATTGATCAACAACTGATGAACGGTTCCTGCTAATGCAGGCAAGTCATATTTCTGATCATTCATGACCCAGGTAGTTGCCGTTTCATCCATTGTGCCAAAAATCATTTGCCTAGCCATTCTGACATCTAAGCTGCTGGAGAATTCTCCGCTCTTCTTACCGTCTATCAGAATTTTATCGACAAGTCCTAAATACCCTTTTAAAATGGTATTGATTTTATGGCGCAGCTCCTTATTGGACTGCCGCAATTCCAACTGTGTTACGATCGCAAGATGCTCATCATCAGAAAGAATCCTAAAATGTGTTTCGACCATCATTAATAATTTCTCTGCAGCATTTTCTTTTCCTGCTATTTTTCCTTCAATTATTTCAACAAAATGTCCCATTTTATCTTGAAAGAGAGAGATTAAGATGTCTTCTTTGTTTTTAAAATACAAATAAATGGTGCCGTCAGCTACACCGGCCTGCTTTGCAATTTTTGATACTTGAGCTTGGTGATAGCCGTTCTCGGCAATGACTATTACTGCAGCATCAATGATTTGCCTATACTTTGGTTTGTTCTTTTTCAATCTTTCTTCTCCCCCTCAAGCGCCTTTCCACAATGCAAAAATAATATAACGGAATGGAGCAAGCTTGAAGTACTTCAAGCTTCTCCATTCCAGATTCAATTGTTTCCATAAAATGAATGAATCATCATTCATAAATTTATAATATTATTATATTGATATTCTGTCAAGATTTTAAATTCGATTATTTTTCTATTTTCAGTTTATTTATATTATCTCTCGATTTATAGGATAAGACAAGCTTAATCTTTCAAAAATAAAGAGCCGACTGCATCGGACTCAAGTTATTTAACTGCTTCCGTTGACTCCTCTTCAAGCTTTTTCATGTCTTCTTCGACTAGCTTTCTGCGTAATATTTTCCCGACTGCTGTTTTTGGCAGTTCCGCCCGGAATTCATAAATTCTCGGCACTTTATACGCAGCGAGGTGCTTTCTAGTATATTTATTTAATTCTTCCTCAGTGACCTTGGCACCATCTTTGAGAACGACATATGCCTTTACTGTTTCTCCTCTATAAGGGTCTGGAATTCCAGCAGCCACCACTTCCTGCACTGCTTCGTGTTCATATAATACTTCTTCTATCTCTCTAGGATAAATGTTAAAACCACCAGCAATAATCATGTCCTTTTTCCTATCAACTACGTAAAAATAGCCTTTCTCATCCATATGACCAAGATCACCAGTTAATAGCCAGCCATCCTTTAAAGTTTGTGCCGTATCCTCTGGACGATTCCAATAACCCTTCATTACCTGAGGACCTTTCACACAAATTTCACCGACCTCACCTGGCGGCAGAAACTCTCCTGTTTCAGTGGACATAATCGCTGCATCCGTATTAGGCCAAGGCAGCCCGATGCTTCCTTTTATCCTCGGTTCATCCCATAAAAAGTTAGCATGTGTAACAGGAGATGTCTCTGTTAATCCATACCCTTCAACTAATTTGCCCCCGGTTACTTCTTCAAACTTTTGCTGAACTTCAACCGGAAGTGCTGATGATCCGCTGATACATGAGTCAATTGAGGATAGATCATAATCGTTAATTTTTGGATGATTTAAAAGCCCAATATAAATGGTTGGTGCGCCTGGAAACAGGGTTGGACGCTGCTTTTGAATCGTTTTTAACGTGGTTTCTGCATCGAATTTAGGCAGCAGAACCATTTTGTTAGCCTCCATTACGGTTAATATGATTACAGTCGTCATTCCATACACATGGAAAAATGGTAAAACACCTAGAATGACTTCCTCACCGCGCTTCGTCTTGTAAAGCCATGCATTGCACATTGCGGCGTTGGAAACGAGGTTACGGTGTGTTAGCATTACTCCTTTTGGAAAGCCTGTTGTTCCTCCTGTATATTGAAGCAGAGCTAAGTCTTCATCAAAGTTAAATTCATACTCTTTTATCTCCCCAGTTGGACGTTTCAATATTTCCGTTAATAAATGATGATGACCTTCATGCTTCACATTCACAGTGATGCCATATTGTTTCTTTTGGATGAATGGATAAATCAGATTCTTAGGGAATGGAAGAAAATCCTTGATAGCGGTTACAATTATATGCTGTAAATCTGTCTGAGGCATGATTTTACTCACTCTTGGAAATAGAATATCCATTGCAATAATAGCTTTCGCTCCAGAATCCTTCATCTGATATTCCAATTCTCTTTCCATGTAAAGCGGATTAGTTTGAACAACTACTCCTCCTGCAAATAAAATACCATAGTAGCTGATGACTGACTGAGGGGTATTCGGCAGCATAATAGCTACGCGATCGCCTTTCCCAATACCTATACCCTGTAAATACGAAGCCACCTTAAGCGCGGAATCATAAACAAACCGATACGTAAATTCCTTCCCCATAAAATGGATCGCTTTTTTTTCAGGAAATTCAGTAGCTGCTTTTACTAAATATTCCTGTACTGTTTGCTCCGGATAGGATAATTCAGAGGGGATTTCTTTCGGGTAGAGCTTGAGCCATGGTTTTTCTTCGGACATATGAGATCCTCCCACGCAATTATTTTTAGAACATTTTAAATTGTTCATTTTCATTATAATATACACTTGTAAGCATGACAAACGAAATAATTCAAAAGACGGAGGGCATCGCTCAGCCCCGACAAGCTTAAGACGCATATGAAGTTGGTGAAGAGAAAGTCGAACTTTACCTTCAATTCATGTATGGCTTTAGACAACGAGGCTTGACACTGCAGCCGAACACGCTGAAAGGCGGGGAGTGAAACGCTGGTGTGACAAGCATAAATCACATATGGAGTTTGTGCTTCCATTCGCATGCAGGGCCAGGAACTTGACCGTCAAATGACTTCTTAATATATTGGCATGCTGAAGCAGCAGCTAACTTTATCCCCGTAGGATAAGGATCAAAAATGGGAATGGATTGGTCAAAGGGAGCAGGTTATAAGTACCTGGAAGCTTAACTCAATTTAGTGAAGAACAGCAAAATGTTAGACAGTACCGATTGTCTATCCGAATCAATTAAAGGTTATAAATTTCCCGTGAAAATAAAAACAATCGTCAGTTACCTGACGATTGTTTTAAAAAGCTTATGCAATAAAAAATAAATAAACCATGCCACATAAGACGAATAGGCCGCATAGGGCAATTAAAATCTTCGCTAACTTCTCCATATTTCCAGTCTCCCCTTATGAAATGCTCGCGCCGATGATATATGAAAGTCCAATGGAAAGAATCATTGATATGAGTCCAACCGCCATATTATTGTTTTGAAGTTCATCATCCACTTTAAATTTAGGAGTCATGAATTCAAAAACGAAATAGGCTATGAGCAAGAGGAAAAAACCAAAAACCCCCCAAGAAATCATGACAAATAAATTATCATTATGCATAATGGAGTGTCGGAAAACATTGGCAATACCAAAAATTTTACCTCCTGTTGCCATAGCAACAGCTACATTTCTCTTTTTTATTTCTTCCCAGTTATTATACTTTGTCACGAGCTCAAAAATAGCTAAAAATACAATGATACAGAGGATAACAACACTATAATAAGCAGCTGTTTGTATAAATTCATTTTCCCAAAATTGTTCCATCGGATTATCTCCCCATCATTATTTAAACTCGACTACCGTTACCCCGGTGCCGCCTTCTCCAGCTTCACCGAAACGGATCTTTTTCACTGCACGGTGGTTGCGTAAATATTCCTGGACTCCTTGTCTCAGTGCTCCCGTCCCTTTGCCGTGGATGATGGATACCCGCGGATAAGCAGCTAAGAGTGCATCATCGAGATATTTCTCCACACGCATCAAGGCATTTTCGTACCTTTCACCACGCAAGTCCAACTCGAGTCCAACATGATAATCTCTGCCCTTTACTGTTGCCATTGGCCTTGTCTCTACCTGTTTCGGTGTCTTGATAAACTCCAGATCTTTTACATTTACTTTCATTTTCAGTATGCCAATTTGAACCTGCCACTCTTTATTAGAAACTTTCTCAAGGAGCTGGCCTTTTTGCCCGAAGGTTAGTACTTTCACTTCATCGCCAGGCTGGAAGGTTTGTTGTCCATCTTGCTTCTTCGCCTTTTTTGTAGAGCGATTCGTTTCTGGGACAGCATCGGACAATCTTTTCTTCGCTTCTATCAGTTCATGCTCTTTCACTTCTGCATGTTTTTCGATGCGCATTTTTCTCAGATCACGGATGATTTCCTCCGCTTCAGCTTGAGCTTTTTCAATGATTGCTCCCGCTTCAACTGCTGCCTTGTCACGAAGTGCGTCTTTTTCTTCATTAAACTCCGTTACCTGCTTTTGCATATCTTGATGAAGAGTTTCTGCATTTTTTAATAAATCCCTTGCTTCATCACGCTCAGCCTCTGCCTGCTTCTTGCTGTCTTCCAAGGAAGCGATCATATTCTCAACTTGATTGCTGTCCGCACTAATATATGACCTTGCTGTTTGGATGACATTATCGCCTAAACCAAGACGTTTAGAAATCTCAAACGCGTTACTTCTGCCAGGTACGCCTATCAAAAGTTTATAAGTTGGGCTTAGGGTTTCAATATCAAACTCTACGCTTGCATTAACAACGCCTTCTCTATTATAACCATATGCTTTCAATTCAGGGTAATGGGTTGTAGCTATTACTCTCGCGCCTCTCTTATACACTTCATCGAGAATTGATATCGCAAGCGCTGCACCCTCCTGCGGGTCTGTCCCTGCTCCAAGCTCATCGAAAAGAACGAGGCTGTTAAAGTCCACATGATTTAAAATATCTACAATGTTAACCATGTGAGAAGAGAAGGTACTTAAAGATTGTTCAATTGACTGTTCGTCACCTATATCTGCATAAACCGCATCAAAAACAGCTATTTCCGAGCCGTCCAATGCAGGTATTTGCAAGCCTGCTTGTGCCATCAAAGTAGAAAGGCCCAACGTTTTTAGCGTGACGGTCTTACCGCCTGTATTCGGACCCGTAATAACAATTGTTGAATAATCTTTTCCCAATGCAATATCATTGGCAACAACCTCATCTGCTGAAATGAGCGGATGCCGCGCTTTAAATAATGTTACTCTGCCTTCATTATTCACATTAGGCTTAGAACCTTTTATTCTTCGGCTATATCGGGCTTTAGCAAACATAAAGTCTATTTCTGTTAATATAGCGACAATTATTTGCAATTCCTCTTTATAATCGCCCGTCTGCAATGAAAGGTCAATCAGGATTTTTTCAATTTCCTGCTGTTCCTTCACCCGTATCCCCTGCAATTCATTATTTAGCTGAACAATTGATTGAGGTTCAATGAATAAGGTCTGTCCTGATGAGCTTTGATCATGAATAATCCCGCCATAATGTCCTCTGTACTCCTGTTTCACAGGAAGAACAAAGCGGTCATTACGGATCGTGATAATCGCATCGGAAAGCATCTTTTGTGCATTGGAAGAACGGATCATACTCTCTAGGCGCTCTCTTATGCGTCCTTCCCTTGTACGTAGCTGGGTTCTAAGTGATCTTAAAGCATCACTGGCACTATCAAGAACTTCTCCATTCTCATCAATTGCATTGCGAATAGATGTTTCGAGGTCTGCCAACACGGTAATATCCTCAGCATAACCAGTTAGAATGGGTAATTCATTTTCTTCATCGGTGTAATCCTCAATAAAACGCTTGATTTGCCTGCTGGCATGGACTGTACTGGCTACTTGCATGAGCTCTAAAGGGCTCAGCACGCCTCCAATTACTGCTCTTTTTACATGAGGAACGATATCGAATATGCCGCCAAGAGGAACATTTCCTTTTATTCGCAAAACCTGCACCGCTTCATCTGTCTCTTCCTGAAGCTTTGTCACTTCAGCAAAATCTGTTGAAGGATACAAGTTTTCGGCTTTCTTTTTTCCTAAAACGGATGAAACATGTTCGAGCATTTGTTCCTTCACTTTATTAAATTCTAATACCCTTAAAACTCGTTCTTGCATGAGGAAGCCCCCTTTTTTCAGCTAAAACAGCTATTTACTTTGACGTTTATGCAAAAACTCGAGCAATTCGTCTATTTCCATTGCATTAAGAACTGCAGCTTTCGGTACCCAACCTTTTTTGGCAGCAGAAACACCGATTTCCATATGATCTAATGTATTGATGATATGCGCGTCTGTATTGATTACAACTTTTACACCAGCTTCGTGTGCCATGCGCAGAGGTTCAGCTGCTAAATCTAACCTGTTTGGATTGGCGTTCAATTCCAATGCTGTATTTGTCGCTTTTGCCAGCTCAATAAGCATTTCCATATCCACTTCATAGCCTTCCCGTCTACCAATCAGTCTGCCAGTCGGATGGGCAATGATATCGACATTTGCATTTCTCAATGCAGCTGAAAGTCTATCCATAATCTTTTCTTTCGATTGTGAAAACGCGGAATGAATAGAAGCAATGACAAGATCCATCTGTTCTAAAACTTCGTCATCGTAATCTAAGGTGCCATCAGGAAGTATATCCATCTCCACTCCTGAAAGGATTGTAATATCTTCATATTGTTCATTCAGAGCTTTAATGATGCCCTTTTGCTTAAGTAATCTCTCAGCTGTCAAACCGTTAGCAACCTTTAAATATTGCGAGTGGTCTGTAATAGCCATATATTTATACCCTTTGGCACGGCAGGCCTCAACCATTTCTTCAATAGAATTGGCGCCATCACTCCAAGTCGTGTGCATATGAAGGTCGCCCCTGATATCGTTTAATGAAATCAAAGCAGTATCTATTGAATAGTTGTCTACCTCTTTGCCATCTTCTCTAATTTCCGGTGGAAAAGCGGGCAAGCCAAAGTATTCATAGAAATCCTGTTCTGTTTCGAAGGTTCTTATTTCACCTGTTTCATTATTCTCGACACCGTATTCACTAATTTTTTCACCACGATCCTTAGCTAACTGTCTCATTCTTACATTATGATCTTTTGAACCCGTAAAATGATGAAGGGTAGTCGCAAATTCTGCAGGTGTGACCAATCGAAAGTCGACTGATACATCAAATTCATATTCGAGCACAACAGAGACTTTCGTGTCTCCTGCTGCGATGACTTCCTTTATACCAGTTAAATGGAGCAATTGCTCTTTAACTGAATGAGGATTTTCCGTGGAGATAATGAAATCAAGATCCTTGATTGTTTCTCGCATTCTTCTTAAGCTCCCCGCTCTTGAAAACCTAGTAATATGAACCATATTTTCTAGCTGGGATTCTATCGTTCCTGCAATTGGAAGCATAAATGCGAGCGGTAGCCGGTCCGGCCTCGCCCCAACATTATCTAAAGCTGCCATAATCTTTTCTTCTGTTTTCTTTCCAAATCCGGCAAGGGCTTGTACTTTATGACTTCGGCATGCTTCTTCAAGATCTTCTGCACTCTTTACTCCGAGCTCTTTATATAGTTTGGCGATTTTTTTACCGCCGAGCCCCGGAAGCTGAAGCAGCGGAATTAAGCCTGAAGGCACCTCATCCTTTAATTCCTGCAGCACAGATGATCTTTCTTCAAGCATGTATTCCTCTATTACCGCTGCCGTTCCTTTCCCGATGCCCGGAAGTTTAGTGAAATCGGTAATCTCAGATAAGGTTTGGTCGTTTGCCTCAAGCGCTCCTGCCGCTTTTCTAAAGGCTGCTGTTTTAAATGGATTTTCTCCTTTTAATTCCATATAGATAGCGATTGTCTCAAGTAGTTTTATTACATCCTTTTTATTTACACTCATTTGACATCTGCTCCTGGTTTTTCAGTTTAATATCCTTTTATTCTTTCCCACTGCATTCAAGTGGAAACGTTGCATTCTTTGTCACTTCGATTATACATCATATTAAAAAAGAAAACTTCTCCGTAAGAGAAGTTAAGCTGCCATATAATCTATCCATAAATCCTTAATCATTTGCGAAAAAATCGGCGTATTTTCAATTAAGAGATTGGCCATGAATGATGTATTTAACGCATTTTGTAATATTGTGATTGGTAATAATGCAGCTATGTATAATATGATAAACATGATAAGATAGACTTCTATAAATCCTAAAATTCCGCCTGCCCAAACATTCAATTGCTTTAAAATTGGTAGGCTGGCAACGAAATCAAGCATACTTCCAATGATCTGAAGTAATATTTTCACAGCAAAAAATATAATGGCAAAAGCAATTGCACGATAGTATGCGTCTTCAAGATTTGTACTCCCGAATATTTGCAAATTCGAATCGCTGCCAAAGTTGGGATATGGTATCCATAGTGTCAGCTTTGGAGCAAGTGTTTCATAGTACATTCTTGCAGCAATAAATGCTACGATGAACCCTACAAAATGGATGAGTTGAAGGATAAACCCTCTTCTCAATCCCATGAAAAATCCAAAAATTAAGATGATGATGATGGCGAGATCCAGCATGGTTATGTCAGTCCTTTGCTCTATTTAATTCATTTTCAAGCCGTTCTAAACGGTCTTTTAATTTTATATAATCATTCATTGCATTCACAGCGGTGAGCACTGCTAATTTATTGATATCGAGTGAAGGATTCTTTGAGCTGATTTCTCGCATGGTTTCATCAACCATAGAAGCTACAAGACGAATATGACTCGAGCTTTCTGTGCCGACGATTGTATACGGCTGTCCATATATATCAACCCTTGTGCGTTTTTTTTGCGTATTTGACAACATGTAAGCCCCCATTCTGAAGAATCCTAAACATTATCATAACATGAACATTTTTGCGTGGGAAGTCAAAGCTTGTCAAAAAAGAACAGATCGTGTAAAACGCATGAATATTAAAGGAGGTTTTCACATGAGCAACGTAGTTTTAATCAAAAAGATAGAAGAAATCAATCAAATGAAAAAACATTATAAGTCATTTTTATCTGAAAAGCAGCCGCCAGGGAGTGTATTTTCTGCAAAAACGCCTGCCTGTTCCATCACTGCCTATAAATCTGGGAAAGTTCTTTTTCAAGGGGGAGGAAGTGAGACCGAGGCCAAGAAATGGGGAGAGCTGCCTGCGATTAAACAAGCCACTAAAGAGAAAAAAGTGATAGGCGGCCATCTGCCGGAAAACTTTGCTTCATTATCAGTCATCGGTTCTGATGAAGTAGGCACCGGGGATTTCTTTGGGCCTGTGACAGTCGTTGCTGCCTATGTAAAAAAAGAACAAATCCCGTTATTAAAAGAACTCGGTGTACAGGATTCAAAAAATTTAAATGATGAAAAAATCATGAACATCGCCAAGCAAATAAAAGATATCATTTCCTATAGCCTGTTAACCTTGCATAATGACAAATACAATCAATTGCAGCAATCCGGCATGTCCCAAGGAAAAATAAAGGCATATCTTCATAATCAAGCAATCGGCAGCGTGCTAAACAAGATTTCCCCAGAAAAACCTGATGCAATCTTAATTGATCAATTTGCACAAGAAGGCGTGTATTACAACTACTTAAAAAGCCAGCCGAATGTTCAAAGGGAGAATGTTTATTTCAGCACAAAGGGAGAATCTGTTCATTTGGCTGTCGCTGCAGCTTCAATTCTTGCACGTTATGCCTTCGTTCTCCGGTTTGCAGACTTAAGCAAAAAAGCAGGCTTCCATTTAACCAAGGGAGCCGGTCCAAAAGTAGATGAATGCGCGGCACGTCTCATTCATGAAAAAGGAAAAGAAACACTCCCATCATTTGTGAAATTACATTTCGCAAATACAGAGAAGGCAACAAAGCTTTACCAGAAAAAATATTTGCGGTAAGAAATCATGGCACTGTTAGTAAAGCCGAAGAATCACTACAAGCTATTCACAATATTCATCTATTAACTTGCAAAAACAAAAACAAAAGCTGAAACTTCCTTCTGTATCAACAGAATGAAGTTTCAGCTTTTTCTTCTATATTATCCTCGTAATACCGCTCCGGCTTTTTCTTTTACTGCGTCTAACACTTTATCATGCGCCTTAACGATATCTTCATCTGTTAAAGTACGTTCTGGATCAAAGTATTTTAATGAGAAAGCGATTGATTTTTTGCCTGGCTCCATGCGGTCGCCTTCATATAAATCAAATACATTCACATCTTTTAATAGTTTGCCGCCAGCATCCTTAATAATTGTAGATAATTCACCTGCTGTCGTTGTTTTGTCAACAACAAGAGCAATATCACGTGTAATGGATGGATAGCGCGGGATCGCTTCATATTTTAAAGGTGCGACTTCCTCTGCCAAAATTGCCTTTAAGGAAAGCTCGAAAACATAAGTTTCTTTTAAATCTAATTCCTTCTCTACTTTAGGATGAATTTGACCTACAAAACCGATAGAGATGCCAGCAAGCAGAACTTCAGCTGTACGACCTGGATGCATGCCTTCTTTTTCTAGCTTACGGAACTCAATGCTATCTAGGATCCCAAGTTTGCTAAATAATCCTTCTAAGATTCCTTTTAATACGAAGAAATCCACTGGCTTCTTCTCGCCTTGCCATGGGTGTGTTTCCCATAATCCAGTCACTGCCGCTGATAAATGTTCCTTTTCTTCCGGCAGGTCACCCTCATCAGTTGATAAGAAGACAGAACCCGTTTCATATATTGCTAAGCTGTCATTTTGTCTTGCTGCATTGTATTTCAATACTTCAAGAAGATGCGGAATGATGCTTAATCGCAGTATACTGCGTTCTTCACTCATAGGCATGGCTAACTTGATCGGCGTTCTCGCCTCCATTGCAAATTGAAGCGACTTTTCTTCACTCGTCAATGAGTATGTCACAGCCTGATAAAGGCCTGCACCTTCTAAAAATCCGCGAACCATTCTGCGCTTCTTTTGATAATCTGACAGATGGCCAGGAGTGGAAGAACCTATAGGCAAAGTAGTAGCCAGGTTGTCATAGCCATAAAGTCTGCCTACTTCTTCAATTAAATCTTCCTCAATCGTAATATCTCCGCGACGAGTAGGGACAGTCACTGTCAATTCTCCGCCATCAACAGATGTACTAAACTGAAGACGATTCAGTATATCAGCAGCCTGCTGGACTGAAAGCTCAGTTCCCAAGAGGCGGTTAATTTTATTAATATCAACGGAAACCACAGCTGGTTCAACTGATAAGTGATCTGCTTCAACTGATCCTTCTAAAACTTCCCCGCCCGCATACTCAGCTAGGAGCTGCGCGGCTCTCTCAGCTGCTGGCCTTGCACGATGAGGGTCAACACCTTTTTCGTAACGAGAGCTTGCTTCGCTTCTCAAGCCATGATCCTTTGAAGATTTGCGAATTGTTCCACCAGTAAAGTAAGCAGATTCCAACAGGACTGTGGTTGTATTGGCTTGGACTTCAGAGTTTGCTCCACCCATCACACCAGCCAAAGCCACCGGCACTTGACCATTGGTAATCACTAAGTGATCAGCAGTTAATTTTCTTTTTGCATTATCTAAAGTAAGCATTTCTTCGCCATCTGCAGCTCTGCGTACGACAATCTCCTTTGAACCTAAACGATCGTAATCGAATGCATGAAGCGGCTGACCATATTCAATCAAGATATAGTTTGTAATATCAACGACGTTATTATGTGGACGAATGCCAGCTGCAGTCAATCTCGCTTGCATCCATAATGGCGATGGTTTAATCGTTACATTTTTTATGACTTTTGCCACATAAAGAGGATTATCCTCTTTCGCATCAACTGTTACTTTAATATAATCAGCTGCTTTTTCAGTACCCGTTTTCACTTCAGTCTGAGGAAGCTTTACTTCTCTTCCTAAAATCGCACCGACCTCATAGGCCACTCCCAGCATGCTTTGGCAATCCGCACGGTTAGGAGTTAGGCCAAGCTCAAGTACTTGGTCGTCACGGAATAATTGATCTAATGCATTAGTTCCAATTTCAGTATCTTCCGGGAATACATAAATGCCTTCGCTGTATTCCTTCGCCACTAGCTTGCTTTCAAAGCCCAGCTCTTGAAGTGAACAAATCATCCCATTGGAGACTTCTCCACGGAGCTTTGCTTTTTTTATTTTGAAATTACCTGGTAAAACAGCGCCTACTGTTGCGACTGCCACTTTTTGGCCTTTGTCTACATTCGGTGCCCCGCAGATGATTTGAACTGGCTCACCGGCGCCAATGTCTACTTGGCATTTATTTAATTTATCCGCATCAGGATGCTTTTCTCTCTCAAGCACATAGCCTACAACCACACCGCTAATGCCCTCGTTAAGTGTTTCCACACCTTCTACTTCAATCCCGCTCTTCGTAATCTTTTCCGCTAGCTCATCAGGTGATACGCCTGTTAAGTCTACATAATCTTGCAGCCATTTATATGAAACATACATCGTAAGTTTCCTCCTTTTCCATTATCATTCATGTATAGAAAATTGTTGTAAAAATCTCACATCGTTCGTATAGAAGTGACGGATATCATCGACGCCATATTTCAGCATCGCAATTCTTTCCGGTCCCATTCCGAAAGCAAAGCCTGTATATTTTTTTGAATCGAACCCAGCCATTTCAAGTACATTCGGATGCACCATTCCTGCACCTAAAATTTCTATCCAGCCTGTTTTTTTACATACACTGCATCCTTTTCCTGAACAGATTTTACAAGAGATATCCATTTCTACGGATGGTTCAGTGAACGGGAAAAAACTTGGACGCAGACGAATTTCTCTATCTTCACCAAACATCTTTTTCGCGAAGACTTGAAGCGTTCCTTTTAGATCAGTCATGCGAATATTCTCGTCAATCACAAGCCCTTCAATTTGCATAAATTGGTGTGAATGGGTCGCATCATCATTATCACGGCGGTAAACTTTCCCTGGGCAAATAATTTTAACAGGACCTTTCCCTTTATGCTTTTCCATCGTTCTAGCTTGAACTGGTGAAGTATGCGTGCGAAGCAGGAACTCTTCAGTGATATAGAAAGAATCTTGCATATCACGTGCAGGATGACCCTTCGGCAGGTTTAATGCTTCGAAGTTATAATAATCCTTTTCTACCTCAGGACCCTCTTCTACTGTATAGCCCATGCCGATAAACAAGTCCTCAATCTCTTCAATCACATTTGTAAGCGGGTGACGATGTCCTGTTTTCATAGGACGGCCTGGCAATGTCACATCAATCGTTTCACCAGCAAGCTTCGCTTCAACTGCTGCGGCTTCTAGCTGCTTATGCTTTTCCTCAATCCCTGAGGAGATCGCATCGCGGACTTCATTCGCCAAAGCCCCCATTTTAGGACGCTCTTCAGCTGTTAATTTTCCCATTCCTTTTAAAACCTCAGTGATTGGCCCTTTTTTCCCTAAGTAAGACACACGAATATCATTTAGCTCTTTTAAGTCAGCAGCCTGAGCAATCTTTTCCAGTGCTTCTGTTTGCAATTCCTTTAAACGTTCTTGCATCTGTATTGCCTCCTTTAAATCAATTTTTTTGCAAAATAAAAAACCTCTCCTATGAAAGGGACGAGGTTTTGGATTCGCGGTACCACCCTTTTTAATACATAAGCATAGACATATGCTTTTTGTATTCGCTTCATTCGGATAACGGCGACAAGCCGGTACATCTTTACATTGAAATATGTAGCCGTTTCAATGGTCCCGATGTCAACTCAGGAGTTGAAATATTCGAAATGCAGTCACTTAAAAATGCTTTCAGTCTAGGCATTTTCTCCCTTAAAGCTCCGTGCACCCTACTTGTCTCCATCATTGGTTTTAAAATATAATTTGCTGTTTATTATAGTCTATTCCCGCCCTAGTTTCAAACGGTTTTAACAATTTTTATGCTCAATTATTATTTTCGCAAATAATAGAGCAAAATGCCAGCTGCAATTCCAACATTTAATGACTCACTTTTCCCATAGAGAGGAATATAAAGATTAGCCGTTGTCATTGCCAGCAAATCCTTGCTGACACCGTTGCCCTCATTGCCCATCATTAGTGCAAATGCCTCTGAAGGTTTATAAGCAGTGAAGGCTTGAGCCCTGTCTAATGATGTGCCGTATACGGGGACATCAGCTTCCTTCAGACGTCCAATCCATTCCTTTAAGTCCCCGCGGATAATCGGCAAGTGAAAATGGCTGCCTTGGGCTGACCTGAGTACTTTCGAGTTATAAATATCAACACTGCCTGTCCCAACGATGATCGCATCTACACCTGCGGCATCAGCTGTTCTTATCATCGTTCCTAAATTGCCTGGATCCTGAACCGCATCGATCAGCAAGTATTTTTTCTTTTCAGCAGTGACGACCGCTGCTTCAAGCTGATTACAAACAGCAATAATCCCCTGAGGCGCTTCTGTTTCCGTCAGCTGAGAAATAACCTCATCAGTAACAATTGTCACTGAAGTTTCTCCATAATCCCATGATGGAGGTATATCTTTCGTTTCACTAATTATGATTTCTTCTATTCTATTTTCCCTAAGTGCTTCTTCGACTAAATGAAACCCTTCAATTAAGAAGCTGCCTGTTAAATCTCGTTCTTTTTTATTTGACAGCTTTTTCCATTGCTTCACTTGTGGGTTTTTTGCAGAGTGAATATGCTTCAACACTTTCGCTCCCTTAATATTATTAATTAGAACGGTGAAAACCGCATCAATTTTTTAATTATATCTTAAAACAAATACATAATAAATCCAAAAATAGAAATCATATAATTGAATTGAAATTATGAAGGGTGTGTATGTAACATGAATCTTAATTTACGCAATGCCATTCTGCACAATGTTGCTGGTAACTCACAAGACGAATTAAAAGATACAATCGTAGATGCGATCCAAAATGGCGAAGAAAAAATGCTGCCTGGTCTTGGCGTTTTATTTGAAGTAATCTGGAACAACGCCAGTGAAGAGGACAAACAAGAGATGTTGCAAACATTAGAAACTGGACTTCAATAGGAAAGATGAAAAAGCGGCTTCGGCCGCTTTTCTCTTTCTTTTAAAAAAACCCGGTTTCCCGGGTCTCTCTATTTTTATTCAAATGTAAGTTTTTCAACGGTCTCTGCATCAAGACGTTTGATCACTTCTGTAATCAGTTTTACTGCGTTTTCAAAATCATCACGGTGAAGAATACCTGCATGTGAATGAATATAGCGTGTTGCAATCGTAATGGAAAGCGCAGGAACTCCTTTATGTGTTAAATGAATGGAACCAGAGTCTGTGCCCCCGCCTGGGGAGGAGTCAAACTGATATGGAATGTTTAATTCATCGGCAGTATCGGTTACTAAATCACGCAGCCCCTTATGAGAGACCATTGAGGCATCATACAAGATGATTTGCGGTCCCTCTCCTAACTTATTTAGCGCTTCTTTTTCAGTCACTCCTGGCGTGTCTCCCGGAATTCCTACATCCACACCAAACCCGATATCTGGCTGAATCATTTGTGCAGATGTTTTTGCACCACGCAGTCCGATTTCTTCCTGAACCGTTCCAACACCGTATACTACGTTTGGATGCTCCGTATTCTGCAGCTCTTTAAGTACGTTAATGGCAATTGCGCAGCCAATGCGATTATCCCAAGCTTTAGCGAGCAGCATTTTTTCATTATTCATTACTGTAAACTCGAAATAAGGGACAACCATGTCTCCAGGCTTTACTCCCCATTCATGCGCTTCCTCACGACTTGAGGCGCCAATATCAATGAACATGTCTTTTATGTCGACAGGCTTTTTTCGCGCTTCAGCAGGAAGGATATGAGGCGGTTTTGATCCGATAACCCCCGTGACATCACCTTTGCTCGTCACAATCGTCAAACGTTGAGCAAGCATGACTTGAGACCACCAGCCACCAACTGTTTGGAAACGCAAAAAGCCTTTATCATCAATGCTTGTAATCATAAAACCTACTTCATCTAGATGGCCGGCAACCATAATTTTGGGGCCGCCCTCTTTACCGGTTTTCTTTGCGATTAAGCTACCAAGGCCATCCGTTGTCACTTCATCTGCATATTCACTTATGTATTTTTTCATTACTTCACGAGGTTCACGTTCATTTCCTGGAATCCCTTTTGCATCTGTTAATTCTTTAAGCATGGATAATGTTTCATCTAACTTTGTCATGAATTCAACTCCCATAATAGAATGTGTAGGGCCTTGACCAATCAAGACACCCAGACAAGATCTGTTTGCCCTGCATCTGCAGAACTCAAATGTAAGACACTAATAATGAATGATGACCAGCAATTATTCCTTCCATCATCAATTCCAGAGTCTTGGCTTCGTGGTTCGTTATTATTTTCTTTATAATTATACAAAAGCCTAGCCAATTGCACAAAAAATTCAGCAAGTTTTTTATCGTCGGTTAATAACCATCCTGCTGTCTTTTATAATTTACTTCATTTTTCTTTATATATGCTCGTTCTGTTTCAGTTGCTTGAAAACCAAGATATTCACCTAAATGGATATACGCTTGAAAAACAATTCTAAAATCCTCGAGTGAGCGTGTTTTCTTAAATTGATTGATCACCTCAAACATGTAGATAAACTGTTCAGTTACAGACTCCTGTTTTTTAAGGCTGGCTGAGTAATCACTTTCATTTGTATACCCGCACTCGATGCCTAATGACAAAATGAAATGGACACCATCAACATACTCTTCCAAAATGGTTTCTTTTGGCGCAGATGGCTTTAGACTCCAAAATTTAAAACATCTTGTTTCATTCGCTAGCTCCCCTAATTCCACGAGAAGTGCCAGCACTTTTCTATCGAATAAATCCTCTTCACCTAAATTGTGGTTTGATTCAATATGGGCATCCAAGCCCCTTTGCATGATAAATAGTTTTTCAGTATTCATAGGTCACCTTCCTCTTCTCCTATTATAGTGAACAAAAAAAATATCACAAAATAAAATATAATTGAAACTTTTTTGCATGCTAATCGTATACAGTTCAAAATACCATAGAAGGAGCTTTTTATCATGTTGCTAATTCGATTGCTGCTGTTTGCCTTAATTATTTTTCTGATTTACAGCACAATTAAATATGTATTAAATCCGAAGCGAAAGTTAGAGCTTGCCCATGATCAAAAAAAATATTTCTTTTTTGATGACCAAAATAATGTACGAAAGAACTTTTTAATTACTTACAAGGGTGTCTTATTTGAAGGAGAAAAGTACTTAGGCACAACTGAAAATTCATTCGATGTCGTATCCATTTTCATTTGGCCACATCGCGTATCTGCCTTAAAAGGGATGGTGAGCGAGGATTTTCTTTTTATAGAAATTAAGGTATTGGAGCACTACCCCAATGCAAGTATTGATTGGAAAAGTCCTGTAAAGGAATTCATGCAAAAAAACAGGGCACAAGATACCCCGTTTGAGTAGAACCTCCAGAAAAATCCTCTTTTAGTTAAAGGATTTTTCTTTTTATTGATAAAATAACGAGCTAATTTCAGTCTTCTAATCTATTCTTTCGTGCGCAACGGATGACTTTTCCTAAAGACAGAATATAAAAAAGACGATTCCTCAGGATGGGCATCGTCTTTAAGCTGCGGATTTAAAAAATTCATGCCATTTAATTACCGTTACTTTTTCACGTAAAACAAAAGCAAGGGAAGCGATCGAGAAGAGGATGAGGAGAATCATTGTAGGTGTAAAACGACTAATAAATTGGCCAAACACCGTATAAAATACCGCTAAAGGCAGATTAGTCAGCCATGCTCCTTTCATAAAATCGGAGAATCCTTTATTGCGCTCGAGCAAACAAAAGTTGAGAAGATGATAATGAACAAAAGGGACAAGTCTTAAGACCGAAATTTGGCCGATGCTTAAGTTCCGATATTCTCCAAACCAGCGTTTTTTCAGTTCGGAAAGCTTGCTATGCGTTTTGGGCATTTGATTGATTAAACCATAAAACATTAGACATGAAAACATTAAGCCGATTAAGGAAAAAATCGAGCCGAATACGCTTCCAAATAAGACGCCTCCTGCAATACAAACAAGCGGGACTGGAATAAACAGAAACTGCCGTAAAATATGAAAAAGAATAAAGGCGATTGGCGCTAAAATACCGGCTGTTTCCACTATTCCATATGCAATTGCCAATTGCTCATTCAACTGAAGTCTCCACCCTCTTTTAGCTAAGACATGATGTTAATACAGCTTATGGATGGAACCGGGCAATTATGACAAATCAACAGAGATATACAAGATCAAAGCCAGATCAATGATTGATAATAAAGGCAAACCATATTTAAATTGGCTATGCTTTGTTTTATGTCTAAACTGTTTCATACCAGCTGTCATGCCAATGGCTCCTAATAATAACGCAATCGTCCAAAGCGTATTTTCGCTTATGCGGTATTCGTTCTTTCTCGCTCTCTCTTTATCCGCCCTCATGATGAAAAATCCTATTATATTGATTACAATTAAGTAAATAACAAGAAGTAACAATTTATCCCCCTCTTTCCTTAGTAAAAAAAGCCATTCTCAGCGAGAATGGCTTTTTAACATTCATTATTTAGATAAGCTTTGCTTTGCAGCATTTGCTAATTCTGTAAATGCTTTTTCGTCAGCAATTGCTAGTTCAGCAAGCATTTTGCGGTTTACTTCGATACCAGCAAGCTTTAATCCATGCATTAAACGGCTGTAAGAAAGACCATTCAAGCGAGCAGCTGCGTTGATACGAGTAACCCATAGCTTACGGAAGTCGCGTTTTTTCTGACGACGATCACGATAAGCATAGTTGTATGACTTCATTACTTGTTGATTAGCAACTTTGTATAATGTATGTTTTGAACCATAATAACCTTTTGCTAATTTTATAACCTTTTTACGACGTTTGCGAGTAACTGTACCGCCTTTTACACGTGGCATAATATTTCCCTCCTAATTTCGAGTTTACTTAAGACCTACTAACATGTTACGGATACGCTTGTAATCACCAGAAGAAACAAGAGTTCCTTTGCGAAGCTTACGTTTTTGTTTTTGAGATTTATTCGCGAACATATGGCTTCTGTAAGCGTGAGAGCGTTTTAATTTTCCAGATCCTGTTCTTTTAAAACGCTTTGCAGAACCACGGTGAGTTTTCATTTTTGGCATGTGGAATTCCTCCTCTTACTTATCGTTTTTAGGTGCTAATACCATAAACATGCTTCGTCCATCCATTTTCGGATGAGACTCAACTGTCCCAGCTTCAGCGCACGCCTGTGCAAATTTGATTAATACACGTTGACCAATTTCCTTATGAGTGATCGCACGTCCTTTAAATCGGATGGATGCTTTTACCTTATCACCTTTTTCAAGGAATTTGATGGCGTTGCGAAGCTTTGTATTAAAATCATGTTCCTCAATAGTCGGACTAAGACGAACTTCTTTAACACTGATAATTTTTTGATTTTTGCGTGCTTCTTTATCTTTCTTTTGCTGTTCGAATTTGAACTTTCCGTAGTCCATAATACGGCCTACAGGAGGCTTTGCATTCGGCGCAACAAGAACAAGATCAAGATTCACACGAGCAGCTATTTCTAGCGCCTCAATTTTAGATTTAATTCCTAATTGCTCGCCGTTCTGGTCAATGAGACGAACTTCGCGGGCGCGAATACCTTCGTTTAACAACATATCTTTGCTAATAGTTAGACACCTCCATGGTTTTTTGCGAACACAACGTTTGGGTCACTATTTTAAAAGAAGCTGCCAGCTGCACCGAACCAAAGCTGAAAAAAAGCAAGTTATTAGGCAAATAAAAAAGTGCGGATGAAAACACCCACACATTACGTACAATTAAAAATTCACGTAAACCTGCTAACTGCCTAAGCGTCAATCAGGTGAGAAGCGGGTGCTTCTTCTTTTCCTCAAACTGTATTCAAATTACCTAAGCTACTATATCACAAAAAATTAATACTTGTCAAACGCATTGTTTTTTTACAACAAAGAAAATGATATCAAATCTTTATCCATTTGGCAACTTTTTTTTCAAAATTACTTATTTGTTCCATTTTGGGTGATGGCTACTCTTTATGGATCTGTTCATTTTTTGTGACTAAATAGGTCTCTTAATAAAGGAGAGTTAGCTCGTGCATAAGAATGCAGTTTAGCTTCAACCGACCTTAAACCTAAAACGGGCTTTTCGAAGTTGAACGTACTCATAATTTGCAAACTTGGGGCAATCCTTCCTTAAAAAAAATATGAATATAAGCAATTACGAACCATTTCACTGTTAATTCCCTATTGTTTTTACTAAATATAGTTCCTTTCGCCTCCCAAAAAAACAATAAGGCAGATGTTTCAGATCCTTTCTCCTAATAGAATTACCCCCATTTACAAGCCTGCTTCTGCAGTCCTATCATTATTATTAGAAAATAACTAATTTTCTTAATAATTTTGAGAGGTGAAATGAAAATGACATTCAAGAAATTAAAACCGGTTATCGCCACCACACTAGCGGCGGGGTTGCTGCTTTCTATGGCCATACCTTCCTACCCGTTAGCAGCAAAACAAGAAGCGATATCCTATGAGAATGTTAAATCCATGCTTAAAGAATTATCAGCTGAAGAAAGACGAGCTTTGAATGAATTAACTGCCTCCCCGACCTTTGCCATTGCACCTGATGTTAAGCAAGATAGTTCAGAAGTGATATCGGTTATTGTTGAATTTAAAACGCTGCCGGCAAAAGTAGCCGTAAAACAGCAAACCGCCAATGGTAAAAGAATGCTTGCAGCGACAGCAGAGACTCAAGTAGAACAGTCCCATCAAGATTTCAAAAAATTTGTATCCTCTTTTAAAAAGCAAAAAAACATTAAGGATTTTGATCCGGCAACAATAGAAATTAATAGAGAATACAAAAACGCTATCAATGGTGTGTCCATGAAGCTTCCAGGCATCGCTGTGAAAGAACTATTAGCTTCTGATGAAGTGAAAAGAGTTTGGAGCAATAAAGAAATCCAATTGGATTTGCCTGAAGAAAAAGAAGTGATCTCTCCTAAAATGTCAGACAGTGTTCCACAAATTGGTGTAGATAAATTGCATGATGAAAACATAACAGGAAAAGGCATTAAAGTAGGAGTAATCGATACTGGCATCGATTATAATCATCCTGATTTAACTGAAAGCTATAGAGGTTATCGCTCCACAGATGGCGAGGATCCAAAAGAGGTGGATCCAGAATCAGTAAAAGGCTGGGATTTTGTCGATGATGACGCCGATCCGATGGAAACTACCTATAAAGACTGGCAGAACTCAGGCGATCCAGAGGATTATTATGGATCTAAATATTATACCTCTCATGGAACACATGTGTCAGGAACCATCGCAGCCACTAAACAGAATGCTGTCGATTATGCCGTTGGAGGCATTGCTCCAGATATAGATTTATATAATTATCGTGTGCTTGGACCATATGGCTCAGGCTCAAATGAAGATGTCATTGCAGGAATTGATAAAGCAGTATCGGACGAAATGGACGTGATGAATCTATCCTTAGGATCTTCAGTGAATGATCCATTAGATCCTACTTCCATTGCGATCAATAACGCAATGCTGTCAGGCGTGGTAGCTGTTGTAGCAGCTGGGAATGCTGGACCAGAATCAAAGTCATTGGGATCGCCAGGAACAGCAGCATTAGGCATTACAGTCGGAGCAAGTGATTCAGCGATGAATATTCCAACTATGTCTCTTGCTACCGGAAAAGACACCTTATCTCTTATGCTTTTAGCAAAGAACTTCTCAGACCAATTAAAACTATTAGAAGGCAAAAAGCTTCCGATTGTATCGGCAGGAATTGGACAGGCCAGTGATTTTAAAGGCATCGATGCAAAAGGCAAAGTGGCACTAATAGAAAGAGGAACGCTTACTTTTGATGAAAAAATCGCAAATGCAAAAGCGGCAGGGGCGATTGCCACCCTTATTTATAATCATACAGATGGGCAAATCTCTGCTTATCTTGGAGAAGGCAAAGAGTATATCCCATCCTTCCGCTTGTCTAAAGAAGAAGGAGAAAAGCTGAAAAATAGCGGTCTTTCTACTATTACCTTAAAAGACTTATCCAGTACAAAAACAGAAGGCGACCAGCTGGCAGACTTCAGCTCAAGAGGGCCGGTCAATGGAAACTATGATATCAAACCTGATGTGGTTGCACCAGGCGTGGCAATATTCTCGACAATTCCTGAATATATTAACAGTCCTGAAGAAGGCATCGATTACACTACTTCCTACAGCAGAATGCAAGGGACATCCATGGCATCCCCGCATGTTGCCGGGGTAGCAGCGCTTATTCTGCAAAGTAACGAAGGGTATGATCCATTTGATGTAAAAGAGGCACTGATGAATACTTCTGTAGACTTGAAACAGAACTACTCAGTAAATGAAGTAGGAGCCGGACGCATCGATGCTTATGAAGCTGTTCATGCTGAAACTACGGTTAAAGTCTTAGATCAGACGGAAACAGTTTCAGGCGATGAAAATACCTTAATTGACGAAGAAACAGGCTCGATCGCTTTTGGCAGAGAGTATTTAAGAGAAAATAATGAAACAATCAGCATCAGCAAAGATATTGAAGTAGAGAATCGCGGCAAGAAAAAAGCTTATGATATTACCGTGAAATTTAATGAAGGAATAAAAGGAGTAGAAAACGCCAAAGAAAATGGCGTGAAGCTAAATATTAAAAATTCAATTACCGTAGGAAAGGGAAAAACCAAGACGCTTGCAGCAGCCATAAAAGTGCCTAGCCAAGCTAAACCTGGAGCATATGAAGGCTATATTCACTTTGTTAATCAAGACAATCAAGAAGAATCCTATCAAGTTCCCTTCTCTATTACAGTTACAGATAAAGGCATTGATTACTTAGAAACTGATAGACCAGCGCTTGCCAATGATATTGGATTCTGGCAGCATTATTATCCATTCATCAACGGGATGTTTGCTTTGAAAAGTCCGATGGAAACAATTGATGTCATCTTATCCGATGGAAAAACGGGGAAACCTCTAGGATATATCGGTTCACTAAACGCGAAGAATATGGTTCCCGATAGAGAGTATTTTCTTCTGTATATGTTTGCTGGATATATGCAGCCGTTTACTAATGACCCTGAAAACCCTATAGCAGAGGAAAGACTGAAACTGCCTGAAGGGGATTACAAATTAGATTTTATCGCGATGGATGAAAGCGGTAAAACCTATGATATCGATACACCAGCCATTGTAGATAATACAGCGCCAGAGATTTCATGGGACAAAAAACCTGGAGTCTATGAGTTAAATGATTCCATGTTTACTGAGGAAGATGGCATGGAAGCCTTCTATGTTCACGGTAATGTGCAGGATAAAACAGTCGACTTGCTTAAAGAAAAAGGGCTGGATTATGACCAGTCTTCTAACACAATGTTCTATGATACATCTAAATACGCCTACTTTGCACGAACATTCCCGATTACTGAAAATGGTGATGTGAAATATGGCATTGAAAAAAGCGATATTGCAGATGACGCATTATATTTACAGTTAGCAACAACGGACATGGCTACAGCAGTCAATCAAGAGGCATATATTTTCCTGCAGGAAGGCACTCCGTATATATCAGCTGATTATAATAAGGAGTCCATTAAAAAGAATGATACGATTACAATGTCTCTCACTTTAAACAATGTAAAAGATTTAATGTCAAGTGAACATAAAGTGAGCTTCTATGACGATTATTATCAATTTAAAAATGCTAAGCTATCGAAGGAAATCAATCAATATGCCAAACAAAAAGGCATATCAGTAGAGTTAAAAGATCCTGAAGTAATAAAAGATGAACATTGGACAAGCTCCGTTTCGCTTGAAACAGTACTCTCAGGAAAGGCATTTAACGGACTAAATGGGGACATGCCAATTCTTGATGTCAACTTCAAATTGGTTGATGATGCAAAGTACAACAAATACGATGCGTTCGAAGTTATCGGTGCCAACTACGAGCAAAAAGACAATAAAACAGTAACGCTTCCGTTTTACAGCATTGAGAAGTTTGAAGTTATTTCTAAACATTCCACTGTTGAAGGAACCGTTAATTTAGAAGCCTTTACTAGTGAAGAAGGGTATTTTAATCGGACGGGTGATGCAGAGAATCTCGGCATCAATCTTTATGCACAAACAAGATCAGGCAAGAAATATAAAGGAACAATTGATTCTTATGGTCAATTCCAAGTAAAAGGAATTCCTGCAAGCAGCCAGGAATATACTTTGGTAATTGAAGCACCAGGACACTTAAAAAGCTCCAGTACATTCATTCCTGGGAAAATGGTCGATGGCGAGCTGATTGGGCAGCTTCAACGAGTCCGCCCTGCTCTCGGCCTTGCAGGTGATGTGAACGGGGATAAAGTCATTGATATTAAAGACATCAGAGACGCTGTTGATGCTTACGGAGATGAAGACAGCTCAATGAAGAAGGAAGATATCAATCAAGATGGAAAAGTTGATGAAGCAGATATCAGACTTATTGAGAAGAACTTCCTAGCAAAGGGTCCGGATGCAGGCAATAAAGAACCAAAAGAAACGATAGGCAAAAAGGATCTTGAGTATTTCTTGCGCTTGATTGAATTGGAGCCAACCAATAACTAAATTAAGGACAAAGCACCAGGCAGTTTCAAGCCTGGTGCTTTTTTCGTTTGCTATAATATTCTAAAAAGGGTTTCTTCCTAAATCTTCAAACAGGCAGGAGGTATTCGCGCTGATGGAAGGTCGAATCATTAAATATTATAGAGAGAAGGCCAAGCTTACCCAAAAAGATATCGTTCAAGGCATTTGCTCGATTACTCACATAAGTAAGATCGAGAGAGAAATAACCGAGTATTCCAGTGAAATCGTCACTTTATTATGCAAAAGACTACAAATTGATATGAAAGAGGAAAAATCCAAATTCTATCTATTTGGAAAAAAGATGGAAGAACTGCAGCATCAAATCATCCTCCAGAACAACCTAGAAATAGACCGGTTAAAAGCTGAGCTTGAGAAAAATCCATTGAAGGATTCGCCAGATTTTTACGCTTCCTATTCGCTTACCTTTGCACGATACTACTTATATATAGGCAACCTGGAAAAGGCCAATCAATACATCAGCGACATTCATCAAGGCAATCGATCGTTATCGATTTTTGAAGAAAATTTTTTAAAGCATAACCTCGGGATATATTACTTCTTAACAGGAAGAAACAAAGATTGTATTCGCGTGCTGACAAATATAGACCATGAAATTTATCATCAAAATGAATATTACTATCATCTGGCTGTCGCACACTATGTGATAAACCAAAATGTGCAAGCTTATTATTATGGTGAAAAAGCAGCCAGTTATTTTCATAAAACAATGAATGTCCATCGAATGATAGATGCAGAGACATTGCTTTTAGTCCAGCTAAATGCCAAATCAGTGGCTAATTACATTGAGATAAAAGAAAGATACGAGGCATTATTTAGACTATGCGATGCCTGCGGTGCAGCACCGCGCAAAGCAAAGGCATATCACAATTTTGCATACGACTTGCATAAACGGCAAATGTATGAGAAATCACATCATTATTATTTGCTCGCGCTTAGTCTAGTAGAAGAATCAGATGGAATCTATCTTATGTTTTTAGAAAATTTTATAGGAAATGCTTATTATGGAAACATTCTGCCTGCTGAAGAATTAATGACCAAGGTGGACAGAGGGCTGGAAATATCGCAGAAAAAAACACATGCACTGCCGAGCTTCCATTTTACATTTTATAAATATCTTCTTTCCGGACTGAAACAACAAGCCTTCCAACTGATTGAAAACACGATTCTCCCCTATTACAGAGAATCAGGAGATACGCTAATGATTGAGAAAAATGAAAGGCTACTTTTTTATTATTACGCAGAAAATGGAAAGACGGAAAGCGCTTTAAAACTGGCTAGAAATCTCATTCCTTCTTCTACATTAGTTTGACTTTTCCCTGTCTGCAAATAGAAAGGAGCTGTCCCCAAAAGTCATTTTCCAACGACTTTCGAGGCAGCTCCTTTTTCCTATTATTTGCGCTCTACTTCTTTTATTAAGTTCGATTTGAAATCTTCAAATGATAAAGTTTCTGATTTTTGCTCGCCATACTTGCGGACATTGACTGCTTTCTCAGCTACTTCATTGTCTCCGACTACAAGCATATAAGGCGTTTTCTGCATTTGAGCTTCACGGATTTTATAACCGATCTTCTCATTCCTATCGTCAAGCTCTACGCGGAATCCTTCAAGCTGAAGCTGTTCTTGCACTTGCTTCGCATAATCGAAGTGAACGTCCGGAGAAACAGGAATCACTTGAACTTGAACAGGTGCAAGCCATGTTGGGAATGCCCCTTTATATTCTTCGATTAAGAAAGCAACAAAGCGTTCCATTGTAGAAACAACACCCCGATGTATGACAACCGGACGATGCGGCTTACCATCTTCACCGACATAAGTTAAGTCGAAGCGTTCAGGCAATAAGAAATCCAGCTGAACAGTTGACAATGTTTCATCCTTGCCCAGTGCAGTCTTGACTTGAACGTCTAGCTTAGGGCCGTAAAAAGCCGCTTCTCCTTCTGCTTCAAAATAAGGGAGACCAATTTCGTCCATCGCTTCTTTCAGCATGGATTGCGCCTTTTCCCACATTACATCATCATCGAAATATTTCTCAGTATCTTGAGGATCGCGATAGGAAAGACGGAATGAATAATCTTTAATATCGAAGTCCTTATATACTTCTAGGATAAGGTGTACAACACGTTTAAATTCTTCTTTAATTTGATCCGGACGGACAAATAAATGAGCATCATTTAAAGTCATTCCACGGACGCGCTGCAGTCCGGATAACGCACCTGACATTTCGTAGCGGTGCATTGTTCCAAGCTCAGCAATACGTATTGGCAGCTCACGGTAGCTATGAATGCCATTTTTATAAATCATCATATGATGCGGGCAATTCATAGGTCGAAGGACAAGCTGCTCATTATCCATATCCATTACAGGGAACATATCCTCTTGGTAATGATCCCAGTGACCAGAAGTTTTATAAAGTTCAACATTCGCCATAATCGGTGTATATACATGATCATAGCCAAGACGCTGTTCTTTATCGACGATATAGCGCTCAATATTGCGGCGAATGGTAGCTCCTTTAGGAAGCCAAATCGGCAAGCCTTGACCTACTTTTTGCGAGTTCATAAATAAGTTTAATTCTTTCCCTATCTTACGATGATCACGCTCCTTCGCTTCTTCAAGCAAGCGCAAATGCTCTGCCAGGTCTTCTTTTTTAAAGAAAGCAGTACCGTAGATTCTTTGTAGCATCTTATTGTCACTGTCGCCGCGCCAATACGCACCAGCTATGCTTAGTAATTTAAACTCTTTTAATTTTCCAGTGGATGGAACGTGAACACCGCGGCATAAGTCGAAGAAATCACCTTGCTCATATAGTGTCACTGTTTCATTTGCGGGAATGGCTTCAATTAATTCTAATTTATATTCATCGCCAATTCCCTTATAAAGAGCCATCGCTTCCTCACGGCTCACTTCTTTACGTACGATGTCAATATTTTCATTGATAATTTTCTTCATTTCTTTCTCAATTACGGACAAATCTTCAGGTGTTAATGATTCTTCTAAATCAATATCATAGTAGAATCCGCCTTCGATCACAGGACCAACACCTAGCTTTACATTCTTATATAGACGTTTAATTGCTTGGGCCATTAAGTGTGCAGAGCTATGGCGAAGCACCTCAAGTGCTTCATCGCTGCCTTGAGTCACAATTTCAACTTCCGCATCTGCGTCAATAGGACGACGAAGATCGAACATCTCTTGATTTACTTTACCAGCGATTGCTTTTTTCTTTAATCCAGGGCTGATTGAAGCTGCTATATCTTCAGTTGTCGTTCCTTTAGGAAACTCCTTTACAGCACCATCTGGAAACGAAACTTTAATCATCTCTGACATGTTGTCTTCCTCCTTATAATTCCAAAAGTTTTTATAGAAAATAAAAAAACCCGTCCCTATAAAAAGGGACGAGTTATTATTTACACGTGGTTCCACCCTACTTCACATCTCCACTCAGCGTAAAGATGACTTGTAGAAAGATAACGGTCTTGGCACCGTCAACACTTAATACTCAATGTAAAATGGCATTGAAGTTCAGTGTTGAAGTTCAAAGGTGGTAAGCATTCCATTCGTGTTAGGAAGATTCCAGCCAAGCCTTCCCTCTCTTTAAACCGTAAAAGAATACCCATATCCTTATCATTACTGTTTCATGATTTTATCAATATGTACGTATTATAGATTTTTATTTACGGAAAATCAAGGGGTATCCGCTACATTTTGATTGGCGCCTGTTGGAGGAAGGCATTTTTTATTGACTAAAAAGGCTTCCGGAGCTTGTAAAATCAACCTTTCCTCAAAAATATTACGAATGGTTCTGACAAGCGGCTGTTCAATTTCGGCTGTATATAGATAGATTTGTGACGGTGCGATAGACAAAAGAGGTGCGATTGTCACTGAGTCTACATAGACAGGGTGATTAAAAAGCAGCTTCCTATCCATCATCATTGTAAGCTCAGATCGGCTGATCCTGTTATACTGCTCGTCATAAAATTCAACACCCTCGTCAATCATTAAATGAATTCTTCCCAATTTCCCTGAACGCCTCATTAAGAAATCTCTCAAGGTCTGGATAAACATTTGATATTCTTGTTCCATTTTATATTCATCAATGGATATCTCCACAAACTTAGTTAACTGCTCCATCAATGGCCGCATTCTAAATTTCACAAAGGAATCAAACGAAAAGGATAAATGGTTTTCAACCATTCGATCGATTGTTCGCTTTAATTCCCCCTGCACATCAACATCGCTAACAAAGGGAGTTAAATCTTCGCGCTCGCCTTCTAGAATGGAATGAATGATTTCTAGAATTTGCAGCTGCTCGTCCTCGTCATCATAATAGAAATTGTCTTCCATGATTCTTCTAAACCATGCGTCTCTTTTACTGTTTATAATAAAGGTATAGAATACCTCCTTAATTTTTGAAATGATACTCTCTGCATTTTTTTCGATTACTATTTTCACTATATGCTGATCTTCCATTTGAAGAAGATTCTTCTCAAAATCAGAAGAAGGTAACTTCTCTAAAAGATGATGATATAAGCCCTCCGCATCTTCTCTATTCTGGAAAATGATTTCGATCAACCAAATCCCCCCTCTAAACACATATCTGATTAATATATATGGGGAACTTGACCAAAATAGAAGTCCGCAAAGAAAAGTCCTTTTTTAAAATTAAAGAAAACTCAACGTTTGATGATGATTAGGAGTTTCTAAAAGCTTTTTGACTAAAGATAAATCACTCTTTTCATCAGATGAGAAAAAGCACATAAATAGAGCTAATCACCTTACTTGCATGAGTGATTAGCTCTTTCCTTTATACTCTTCGATTCCGTCCATCAACATGCACCGGCTCGGTTAAATACTTAATACGTTCCAAGATTCGCCGCGCCTTCAGTTTTTCTTCCTCTCCACGCTGACTATAGGATAAATGATGTTCAAGCCCTTTAAAGTCAAAATTAGAGGTGAAAAAGGTCGGCAAGTTTTCCAGCATTCTGAATTGCAAAATTGGCCCCAGGATTTCGTCTCTTGTCCAACTGGACATTGTTTCTGCTCCAATATCATCAAACATGAGAACAGAAACCCTTTTAATGGCTTCCAGTTTCTCATTCAATGTAGCATCACCAATCGAGCTTTTTAATTCTCTAAAGAGCTCTGGCACATATACAATCATTGAGGAAACTTTTTTATTGGCTAACTCATTGGCAATAGCACCCAATAAATAGGACTTCCCTACACCAAATTTCCCGTACAGGTATAAGCCCTTTTGATTCGGACTCTCCTTATAATTCATACAATAGTAGAGCGCTTTATTCACCGCATCAATACGCTCTGCATCTTCGTATATTGAATCGAAGGTTGCGTTGAGAATATCCCTAGGGACATAGAGGCTTTGAATCAGCTTTTCATTTTTACGCTTCTCATCGTACATGACCTTACGAGGGCATTTATCATACTTAATATCAATCATTCCCCGATCAATGACTAATTCAGGGTGATATCCCTTCATAAAGTTAATGCAGCCATCTAAGCTTGGACATTTATTGCACTCTATGCTTAGCTTAGAGAACTCGTAAAGTTTTATAAGGCTTCTCTCAACGATTTCTTCGGTCAGTTCTTCCTTATGCGCTTGCAAAAAGGCTTGGACTCCAGAATTCTGTAATGTTTCTGCCCGCTGCATTTCATACCTTTTCTTAAAGTCCTGGTTTCCTGCAAGGCGCTTTAATGTGTCATTTATTTTTTCCATTCGTCATTCGCCTCCCCAGCACGCAATTTTTTAAGCATTTCCTGAAACTCCTGCTTCTTTAAATTCAGTTCAGAATCAGGTTGTTCTGCCGTTTTTGCTGATTTGCTTGATTCATCATTTTGACCATCTTCAAACCAGTCGGGCAGAAGCTCTGTCCTAACGGTCTTATTTTTCATCGTTGATTTCTTCGGTGCTTTCTTACCTTCAGCCCAATCCAAATATTGCTTATGCTCTTTTTTGGCTAAGGTCATCGCTTCAGTGGAAGTTTGCACTTTCTTACGCGCCCAATGACTCGCAATTTTCTCCACATATCCCTTAGTTAGCTTCATATCTGTTCGCAGCAGAACATATTGAATCAAGACATTAACGACTCCTGGAAAAAGCTTTTGCTGAAACATAACATCTTCAACAATTCTTATATCACCAACTGAAGGCTCGGCTCCGCCAGATATATCCTTCAACAGCTGACGAGGAGAAGTCGTATCTAGATAATGCAGCAATTGTTCTTCTTGCGTCTGCGGCTCATTTTTAGATGTATGATGTGTAAGCGGCTGGGTTCGATCAACCAAAGAGGGAAGCTGATCTTGATGCTGGAATTGATACCAATCCCGTGCCGATTTCCGAAGCTCATCCATTGGAATTTCGCTATCCTCGTTAACAGAACCAATCACAATATTCTTCATTTGAATCGCATCGATTTCGTATAAAAAGGCTAGATTACTAATTGCCTCTCTAACCTTTTTAGTCAGTGCCTTTTTTGGTACTAGCGACTCGCTCAACCCTGCTTCAAGCAATTCGAAATCAAAGCCTGATACTTCGACTTGAATCGTTTTTGCTGTTCCTCTGCCAATGTAAGTATCGTCTTCACTCGTCTGCAGCTCCTCATAGTAATCATTCGGGCTGTTATGACTGGATGTATAAACATCTTGGAAGGATCTTGTGATATCCGTATACCCTGTTTGAGAGGATAGAGATTGATCCGAGAAGAAGCGCTTTAATCTCACATATTGCTTTTTCCCGATTTTTTTAAATAAATATATATTTAGCATGCCATCAAGGAAATATTGTTCTGGCGTGAGCGGAGGGATGAGTTCATAAATAAAGCTCCGTCCCTCCTCTTCATTCTTTACATATACCTTTAGTAATCCGATACCCTCTAGTTTTTGCCTGGCTTCATATATCTCTTTTAGCCCGATCCCCATAAAATTCATCAGGCTGTGATGAGAATTTACTGTGGACCATAACCTATTCTCCTCGACTTCAGCCCATAAGGTCATGTACAAGCTCAAGCATGTCGGACCAATTAATGGCTGATATAATAGCGTTAGTATTTTCCGATCATATTCATGCAATAATCCATCCATAGCCACTGCATAGCGATCAACTGGTATAATTTCTTTCCAATGCTGGGCCATATCAATTACCTCTTTCATTGACTGCTCGCTTCCCAATTTGACTCATTAGCAAAAAAGAGCTAAAGAGGCGCTTTAGCTCATGAACCCTGCTTAAGGGTAAACAGTCGTCTATTTAAAAACGATTAAGATTGTTCCCTCTTAATCAATTCCTTTAACTCTTCGATAAATACATTAATATCTTTAAATTGTCTATACACTGAGGCAAAACGAACATAGGCAACATCATCCACCTTTACAAGCCTGTCCATCACCATCTCGCCAACCTCATCACTTTTTATTTCTGAAACGCCGTTGCTACGAAGCTCCTTTTCAACCTCTGAAGTAATCTCTTCTAACTCCTTCAAAGCAACCGGCCGCTTTTCACAGGCCTTTATAAGCCCGCGCAATATTTTCTCGCGGCTAAACTCTTCTCTTGTTCCTTCTTTTTTGACAACAATCAACGGTATTTCTTCCACTTTTTCAAATGTTGTAAATCTATAGGCACATTTCTCACACTCTCTGCGTCTGCGAATCGATTTACCTTCATCTACAGGGCGAGAATCAAGAACACGTGTATTACTATGTTGGCATGAAGGACATTTCATACAATCAGCTCCGAATCTAACGATCATTTATTCATCATACCACTATCATATTAAAAAGGAGTTGTCAGTACAAGTAGTTGTATACGTTTCCATGCATGGCGGCATAATAAAATCTGTTTTTCTTATCTTAACATAAAAAAGCTTCCTTTATGAATGAGCAAGAAGCATTGACTGTAAAAACAACAATAGGGTGAGGCAATGGAGAATGAATTTAGCATTAATATGTTAAAAACTATTTGGCAGTCTTCTGATGAGAAAGTAAAACATCGAGGTCTTTCACTGGAGCTGGACAAATTAAAAAAGAGCGCAAATTCATTGCACTCTTTGAATAGACAATTTTAGGTTGTTATAGGGCATTTACTTGTTTAGCATTTTTAACTTGAACTGGACCCATACCGCGTGGAATTTCTATGTTTTCACGCGTTTCCGCTCCCAAGGCTTCTGCAATATAATCGGCTGCAATATTTGGATTAAGATCTCCGCATGTATATACATCGATGCTCGCATAGCCATGCTCTGGAAAGCTGTGAATGGTTAAATGAGATTCAGAAATAATAACGACCCCGCTCACACCTTGTGGTGCAAATTTATGAAAGGCAACCTCTCGGACTTCAGCACCAGACTTTAAAGCTGCTCCGACAAAAGTTTGCTCAATAAATTCCATATCATTTAACTTTTCAAAATCGCATCCCCATAATTCTGAGATGACATGACGACCCATTGTTTCCATATTCAAATTTCCCCCTTTACCTTAATGACATGAAGTTCTACTGGATAAAGCATATAACTACCACGGGGGAAAGTTAGTCCAAAGAGGTCCTAACCCTTTAAGTAGCCATTTAGCGCTTTACTCGTTTGAGAAGTTCACGAGGATTAGTATACTTTGTTTGCTATCGTTTTGCAATAAAAGCTTGCAAATTTTTAAGTGAAATTCAAATAAAATAAGCGAAAGGCTTAAAAGGCGGGAAATACTTTTATAATAAAGAACGCTTGTATCGCTTGAGGGGAATAACAAAGCTCATGCTAGCCTTATAATCAAAAGAACCTAAATTGCCTCTTCTTCTCCGAATAGTAAATAATCCATTTGTCTGACAATTGGAAGCGCTAAAAAAAAGCTATCCAAAGAGAGCGAATCTCCGTTGGATAGCTTTTATTCATTAACCTACTTTTACTGCTGATTTACTTAATTCTTCAGCAACATATTTAACTAAGTCAACTACACGGCAAGAGTATCCCCACTCGTTATCATACCAAGCAAGAACCTTTACTTTATTCTCGCCAATTACCATTGTTGATAGCCCATCAATTATAGCTGAGTGCGGGTTTGTAGTAAAGTCGATTGATACAAGCGGCTCCTCTGTGAAATCTAGGATACCATTTAAAGCACCGTGAGAAGCTTCTGCAAACGCATCGTTAATTTCATCAATTGTTACTTCGCGTTTTAAATCAACAACTAAATCAACTAAAGATACATCTGGAGTAGGCACGCGAAGGGACATGCCATGTAATTTTCCTTTCAATTGCGGAAGCACTAAAGAAAGTGCTTTTGCAGCGCCTGTTGAAGTAGGAATAATGGATTGTGCACAAGCTCTTGCTCTGCGCAGATCTTTATGCGGGTTATCCAGGTTCTTCTGGTCATTTGTATAAGCATGAACAGTCGTCATTAAACCGTTTTCAATTCCAAACTTCTCATCTAACACTTTAGCCACTGGTGCTAAACAGTTTGTAGTACACGAAGCATTAGAGATAACATCATGTTCTTCTATATTTAAAGCGTCATCATTTACGCCCATAACAATCGTAACATCTTCATTTGTACCTGGAGCTGAAAGAACAACCTTTTTAGCACCTGCATTAATGTGAAGAATAGCTTTATCTTTAGAATTAAACTTACCAGTTGCTTCAATAACAATATCAATGTTTAATTCTTTCCAAGGAAGCTCCTCAGGATTACGATTGCTTAAAAGCTGAACCCTTTTACCGTTCACAATTAGCGCTTCGGTTTCTGTAACAACTTCTCCTTGGAATGCCCCATGAGTGGAATCATATTTGATCAAGTGTGCAAGTGTTTCAGGTGGGTAGCTTGCATTAATTGCAACGACTTCAAGATTATCATCAAGAATGGCTTTTCTAAAAACCATTCGTCCTATTCTTCCAAAACCATTTATCGCGATTTTCGCTTTCATATTATATTACGGCCCCTTCCGTATTTATGTTATACTTTTTATTGCTTTTAGATGGTATTAGTATAACATATTACCCCCGAAATGTGATGAGTTATTTGCGGAAATTTAAAAGTTCAATTATTCAGAAATGTCTATCTTGCCAACGTCTCGGAAGGAACAATGCCAGTATTAATTGGTGAGGAGTGAGCCTGACTCCATTTACATATTATTCACTTTCCAATTTACTTTTATGAATCATTGAAATGCCTTTCCTACAAAGAAAAAAGAGCCCTAAGAAAGGCTCTTATACAATCTTCCAGCTTTGTAATAGGTTTTGCAGTTGAATTCTTGTTTTTTCAATTGTTCCATTATTATCTATTATATGATCTGCTAGCTGGCGTTTATCATCTAATGGCATTTGAGACTTAATTCTCGCTGTTGCTTCTTCTTCGGAAAATTGATTTCGCTTCATAAGACGAGCCAATTGTATATTTTCATCTACATAAACCAATACTGTTCGATCTGTCATATGTGTAAGCTTGCTTTCAAACAGAAGCGGAATATCTAATATAACGAGTTGCTCATCTCTTTCAATGGCTGCAGCTTTCTGGTCGTTCATTCTTTTTCTGACAGCAGGATGAACAATGCTATTCAGCTTTGAACGTTCCTCCTTATTATTGAAAATAATGGCTCCTAGTTTCTGACGGTCAATGCTTTCATCCTCTTGAAGTAGCCCTTCACCAAAATAATCAACGATTTCTTTATAAGCCGGTTCACCCTTTTCAACTGCTAGCCTCGATTCAACATCTGCATCTATTACTGAATATCCTAAATCTTTTAACATGGCGGACACTGTGCTTTTCCCACTAGCGATTCCTCCTGTCAAACCAACAACCATTGTCATGGTAACCATTCCTTCAACTATTAGATTTTCCATATTCCGATAATAATTAGTATAAGTCCTGGGATAAAGGAGCATTTTTGCATCCAGCCTGCATTTGAAAACAGATCGCCGATTCTCATGCCTGCAAAAACAAATAATGAGCTCATCACGGCGACAGTAAAAGCTAAATAAACTGGTGAGTAACCAAGCATTGCAGCTCCTATACCTGCACCAAAAGCATCTAATGACAATGCCAAGCCAAGGAGAAAAGCTTCAACACCAGTGATTGCTCCAGACTTGTCAATATCAGCGGCCATCGGCTTTTTTAAAATATTGATTACTAAACCTAAAGACTTAATTTCAAAGTTCATAATTGTTTTTTCGTGCGGCAGTACATCTTTGGCTTTTTCAGGTTTGAAAAATTGATATAACACCCATCCGCCTAGGCATATTAAAATAATGCCACCAATACTATCAGCAAATTCAGGTGAAATAAAGCGCGCTATGATATGACCTATTCCCATTGATATCAACAATGTAGCAGCAGAACAACAGGCAATGATAAGGATAGATTTTATCGGAATTTTCATTTTCCTTAATCCATACGTCAGCCCGACGCTAAAGCTATCAAGGCTGACAGCTATAGCCAGTATAAGAAGTGTGATCATCTGCGTCATTTGAAAGAGCTCCTTCCTGCGGGTCGCTAGGATAGTATATGGAAGGAGCCCATCCAATGTTATAGGATAAAATGAAATGATTTTTGCATTATTACAACTGTCTTCACACGTTGACTAAAAGGAGCCTTAACACAGTACCAGCTGGCTCTATCAAGCTTTTTGACAGCTAGGACAAAACACTGTCCCCCGACCTCCTGTAATGGTCCTTTCAAGCGGGGTTCCGCAAATTTTGCAATTTTCTCCTCTTCTGCCATACACAAAAAGCTCAAGCTGAAACAAACCAATTTGCCCTTGTGAGTTAACGTAAGAGCGAATCGTGCTGCCACCCTTTTCAACAGCCTCTGAAAGAGTGGCTTTGATTTCCTCATGCAGCTTGGTACACTCTTGATGAGACAGACTATTAGCCAGTCTTTCAGGATGAATCCTTGATCTAAATAAGGCTTCATCCACATAAATATTCCCCAACCCAACCATTATCTTTTGGTCCAGTAACGCCGATTTAATATGGCGGGAGGTTTTCGCCAGTCTTGCTTTGAGTTCCTCTGCTGTAAACGCATCCGATAGCGGTTCTGGTCCCAAGTGCATCAGCGGGAGTTGAGCGAATTCCTGCCCTTTTAGAAATAGATGCATGGTGCCAAACTTTCTTACATCCTTATAACGAAGTTCCATTTCATCTTCAAAATGAAAAACCACATGTGTATGTTTATCAACTGGTTCATTTTTCTGAAAAAGCCCGTACCTGCCCTCCATCCTCAAATGAGAGACAATTGCATAATCAGTTGTATAAATGATGAGGAATTTCCCCCTACGGCCAACATCCATAACGCGCTGGCCATGTAAGGCATCTATAAACTGAGAGACATCATCGGGATGTTTAATCATTTTTGGCCAACTGACCGTTACTTGTCCGATGATTCTTCCAACGACTAAATCCTTTAATGTCTTTCTGACTGTTTCTACCTCTGGTAATTCAGGCATCGTCATATCTCCTTTTCCTTTAGGATAACGCATGCAAGGGACGAAATTTTCTATTTTGTCGGCATAAGTTTATTTTGCATCAAACCATGTTGGACCATAAGAATAATCAACCTTCAAAGGAACATTTAATTCTACAGCATGTTCCATGACATCAGGGACAATGCCCTCTAATATCTTTATTTCATCCTTTGGTGCTTCAAAAATTAATTCATCATGTACTTGAAGCAGAAGCTTCGCCTGTAAGTTTTCCGATTGCAGACGATCAGCCATATCAATCATTGCTTTCTTAATAATATCTGCTGCACTTCCTTGAATCGGAGTATTCATCGCAGTTCTCTCAGCAAAACTGCGCAAGTTAAAGTTTCTGCTTGTAATTTCAGGCAAGTACCTTCTGCGATGAAGCAATGTCGACACATAGCCTTTTTGCTTTGCCTCTTGAACAATGTCATCCATATATTGCCTCACACCTGGGTAGCTTTTTAAATAGCGATCAATAAATTGACCCGCTTCCTTCCTTGTAATGCCGAGACTCTGAGATAAGCCATAATCACTGATTCCGTAGACTATTCCAAAGTTTACTGCCTTCGCATGGCGGCGCATATTGGATGTAACTTCGTCTTTATCGACATGGAAAACTTCCATCGCTGTTTTTGTATGAATATCCAAATCTTCCTTAAAGGCTGAGATGAGCTTTTCATCACCTGCAATATGGGCAAGTACACGAAGTTCAATTTGTGAATAATCTGCGGCAAAGATAACCCAATCCTTCTCAGAAGGAACAAAAGCTTGTCTAATTTTCCGGCCTTCCTCCAGTCGAATCGGGATGTTTTGCATATTAGGGTCTGTTGAGCTTAAACGGCCTGTTTGGGTAAGAGCCTGGTTGAACCTAGTGTGAACTTTATCTGTCTCCTTATTGACCACTTTAAGCAATCCTTCAATATATGTTGATTGCAATTTAC
Source organism: Cytobacillus purgationiresistens (assembly GCF_030813235.1). Lineage (GTDB taxonomy): Bacteria > Bacillota > Bacilli > Bacillales > Cytobacillaceae > Cytobacillus > Cytobacillus purgationiresistens. The sequence continues at coordinate 216,830 of NZ_JAUSUB010000006.1, forward strand.
CAAGCTGTCGATAATGAAGAATCTCCCTGATGATTTCGTGCTCAGATTCCAATTTCTCAAGAACATCAGCAGAAGTGGAGTAACCGGTCTTCGTCTTCTTAATCGCAGGCAGCCCTATTTTTTCAAATAAAATAACGCCAAGCTGCTTTGGTGAGTTAATATTGAAGGCTTCACCTGCTAATTCATGTATCCTGCTCTCAATCGCTGAAAGCTTTTCCAAAAGTTCCGTACCCATATTTTGGATTCGTCCTAAATCAAGCTTAATACCCATTGATTCCATATCCGCTAAAATAAGCGATAATGGCAGCTCTAGGTCATAAAACAACTCTGCCTGCTGATTTTTTCTTAGCCCTTCATCTAATTTGCTCTCAAGGGCTGAAAGCGCCACTGCTTTTCTTACAAGATGCTCTGCTAACACCCCATCTTCAGGCACTCTTCTTTTTGCACCTTTTCCATAAAAAGCATCATCTGGCTGTAAAAATGTGTATCCATGACTTTTTGCTACCGATGCAACATCATCAATCGCTTCTGAAGGGTTGATAATATAAGAGGCAAGCAAAAGGTCAAATGAGATTCCTTTTAAATGAATACCATGATGCCTTAAGGACACTTCAGATTTCTTCGCATCATAGACTACCTTTTTCTTCGCTTCATCCTCTGCCCACTTTTTAAATTTTTCAGAGTTTAATGCTTTTTCGGCAGAAATAAAATATCGACCATTACTGTTTACTATCGCAAATCCAAGAATATCTGCATAATGATAATTATCTTCCAGTACTTCTACATAAAAAGCACTTTCATCAGCAAATAACTCATCAGTGATTTCTTCAGCCACACTAAATTCAATATCTTCCAGGATCTGCTCCTCTGCTTCAATATCTCCGCCAATTTTCTCAAGTAAAGAGTTGAATCCAAGCTCTTTGAACAGGTTTACTAGCTTCTCTTGTTCAAACCCATCATAAGCAGATTCAGATATCGTTATTTCAACAGGTGCTTCTCTTAGAATCGTGGCAAGCTCCTTACTCATGATCGCCTGTGCCTTGAATTCTACTAGCTTTTCCTTTAACTTATTACCGCTTACTTCATCAATTGATTGAAGAAGATTTTCGAGGGTTCCAAATTCCTTGAGTAATTTTAACGCTGTTTTTTCACCAACCCCTGGCACTCCTGGAATATTATCTGAACTATCTCCCATTAGCCCTTTCATATCAATGATTCGCTCGGCAGTAATTCCATATTTTTCTTTGATATGTTCAGGTGTATACTCTTCAATTTCTGTGATCCCTTTTTTGGTAATGGAAACAGTCGTATGGTCAGAGCTTAATTGAGTTAAATCCTTATCGCCTGAAATGACCTTGACTTCAAAACCATCTTTTTCTGCTTGCAAGGATAAAGTACCAATTATATCATCGGCTTCATAATTTTCCAGCTCATAACGAGAGATACCATATGCATCTAGAAGCTCTCTAATAAATGGAAATTGCTCCGAAAGTTCCGGAGGCGTTTTTTGCCTTCCTCCTTTATACTCAGTGAATGTCTTATGGCGAAAGGTTGTTTTTCCAGCATCAAATGCCACAAGGATATGAGAGGGATTTTCGTCCTCTAATATCCGCATGAGCATCATCGTAAAACCATAAACTGCATTAGTATGTATCCCTTTATCATTATTCAAAAGAGGTAGTGCAAAGAAAGCGCGATAGGCGATACTATTGCCGTCAATTAGTACTAACTTCTTTTCATTCAAATCAATTTCTCCTCCTAGAGCACTGCCTTTTCCATAAAAAAAGCCGTTATTTTTCTTTATTTTATCACGACTCGGTGAATAAAGAAAAATAACGGCAGTATGAAAAACTTAATCAGTATAGCCCATTAACAGACGTGCATAGGGGGAATCTGATGGTAGAATAATAACCGTTTCTCCATTGATGGTTTTCTTATATGATTCAAGCGTCCGATATAATGAATAGAATTCTGGGTCTTTCGAGAATGCCTCATTATATGTCTTCGCTGCCCCAGCTTCTCCTTCTGCGCGGATAATTTCAGCTTCCGCATCTGCTTTTGCTAATGTTTCCTTAACCTCTTTATCGGTTTCTGCAATCATAATATTCTTGTCTGCATCACCTTTAGATAAATACTCTTGAGCAGTGGAGTGCCTTTCCGAAATCATCCTGGTAAAAACGGATGCTTCATTTTCTGCAGGAAGATCTGTACGCTTGATCCTTACATCCGTCACCACAACGCCGTAACCATCTTGTTCGAGAAGTTCATTTACCCTATCAGTAATTTGATCATTCAATGAACCACGTGACGATTTTTCATCATTTATAATTTCATCATAGTTTAATTGTCCGAGTAAAGTCCTTGTAACCGAGTAAATAAAATCTCTAATTTTTGCCTCTGCACCTTCCAAAGTTCTGGCATTGGCAATCATGCTCCTCGGATCTTCAATTCGCCAAACGGCATAGTTGTCAATAATCATCCGCTTTTTATCTTTTGTATTAATCTCAGCTTCTGATACATCATATTTGAGCTGATACTTTGGCAATGTAGTGACATTTTGAATAAATGGTATTTTATAGCTTAAACCCGGCTCACGTTCAATTCTTACTACTTCCCCAAATTGGCGGACTACTTTATACTCGCCTTCTTTTACTATGAAAAGGTTTGTGAAAATAAAGATGACTGCGGCAATAAGCAGCACTAGAAAAACACCGATTTTTGTATATTTCCTCCAATTAAAATCTCCGTTGCGATTTTTAGGATTAAAGTTGAGAATTTTTTCGTCACTCATTGTCTTCACTTCCTTCCTCAGCTGGCGGCTTTGGCTGTTCTTTTTCCATTTGTCTGATTGGGAAGTATTTCATTGTGTTGCCATCATCATTCATGATATAAATTTCAGCTGACGGCAGCACCTGCTCCAATGTTTCAAGGATGAGTCGCTCTTTAGTTATGTCCTTATTGCCTTTATATTCATTGTAAAGTTCGTTAAAGACAGCAACATCTCCACGCGCTCTTTCCAGCCGTGCTGCCCTTTCTCCTTCAGCCCTGGACTTGATTGCGTCTTCTTCCCCTTTAGCCTCATTTAGCTTTTGATTGCGATATTTTTGCGCTTCATTAATTTTCGTATTGCTCGTTTCCCTTGCATCTGTTACATCTGTAAAAGCTTTGCGAACGTCATCATTAGGCAGCTCTACATCCTGCAGCTTAACCGCTAAGATAGATATCCCCACATCATACTTTTCTACTAATGATGAAAGCAGTTCCCGAACATCCGCCTCGATTTCTGCCTTGCCCGATGTCAGTGCATCATCAATTTTAGAGCTTCCTATAATGCTTCTTAGTGAAGCTGATGTGCTATCATAAAGTATTTCTTGTGGATCCTCCGCATTAAAAAGGTATTTTTCAGGATCTGTAATTTTCCATTGCACAACTAAATCAGCTAGAACTATATTCTCGTCACCCGTTATCATCTTTGTTTCGCTTGGAAAATCCTTCACTTTGCCATCTTTCTCTTCATAGCCAAATTGCAAGCTAAAGGTTTCCTTTGAGAGCTTTTCAACATGCTGAATTGGCCATGGCAATTTGAAATGCAGCCCTGGTTCTGACACAGCGTCCTCAGCCTTGCCAAAGGTTAATATGACAGCTTGATCTGATTCGTCTACTGTATACCAAGTAGTCAGTGCAACCACTCCCAGCAGTAAAATCAAGAGGCCAAGCCCTGTAATCGTGTAAACTCTTTTTAAACTTACCATTCGTTTTTTTCTCCCCTTCCCCTAGTGCCTCATACATTTCATACGAACCTATAACAGAAAAGTTTCAAAATATTTCATTATTGTTTCAGATACAACATTGAACATTACTATGACTATTCATGATGAGGATCGCCTATTCCGCTGCATGTGGTTCCACAATACAAAAGAAGAGAGCGGGGTTGGCTCTCTTCTCTCAGGTATTGCTGTTATGAAGGGGTTTTCAAGATTATTATACAATTATCATGTAAAGGAAAAATAAAGAGCATGTTAAATTGCAGTAAACGAGGGAGCTTTTATGAGACTATATAACAGCAGAGCGAATTAGTCCCGCCCCCCCTCGCTCTTTCTGGTTAGCCCTGATCCCAATATCTATGCTTTGGAGAATTGCTACCGATCAAGCTGATAAAAGCTTTAGGCAATAGCTGGGCAACTATGATGGTCGGTTATTGCTTATCCTGACTTTCCGGCCGTTTCTTTAGCCTCTTTTACAATTGCATTAATAATTTCGCGTTGATGGAAGATCCGGATATTCTAATCCTTGATGAGCCGATGAACGGCTTGGATAACCGCGGGGTTGCCTATATTCGGGAGCTCCTGCTAGAGCTCAAGGACAAGGGGAAAATGATCGTACTTGCCAAAATATTTAGTTCTATTATCACATGTTAAATACTAGATTTCAATTACTGCTGTTAAACCTAGCCATTTTTACAATCCTTTCTCCTAATTAGTCATTGTTTTGCCATATTGTCTAACAAAGTGGGCTGATGTACACAAAAAAAATAAAGCCAGCTCCCAATGAGAGCTGGCTTTTCATTACTTGTCAATAAACTCTTTATTCAGTTCAATATGAAAGACGGTGCCTTTGCCAATTTCGCTTTTCACTGTAATCAGCCCTTTATGGGCTTCAACCAAATGTTTCACAATGGCGAGGCCGAGACCGGTGCCGCCGGAATTCCTGCTTCTTGCTCTGTCAACCCGATAGAAACGTTCAAATATCCGCGGAATTTCTTCCTGCTCTATTCCTATACCGGTATCTTCAATCTCTATTAGGACCTTGGCATCATCGCCAGCGATCTTTATAGCGACAATTCCTCCATTAGGCGTATAGGAGATGGCGTTGGATACAATATTGATAAACACCTGCTTCATGCGATAAGGATCCGCTTCAATCAATATCGTTTCTTTCTCCTTCTCAATAGATATTGTGATGTTCTTCTCTTCAGCTTTTCTATTAACAATCGCAATGACTTCATTTATTACAGTAAGCAAGTCAAATTTTTCAATTGATAAGCTGAAGCCCTGCTGCTCTATTTTAGATAGATCTAGTAAATCCTGGATCAATGTTTGCAGGCGCTCGCTCTCCTGTAAAATAATCTTTAGGAATTGATTGAGGGCTTCCTTATCCTCCATCGCACCGTCCAGCAATGTCTCAGAGAAGCCTTTAATAGAAGTGATCGGTGTTTTCAGTTCATGAGAAACGTTAGCGACAAAATCTCTGCGGATCTGCTCCAGCTTCTTGATTTCAGAGATATCATGAAAAACAAGTAAAACGCCTTTCCAAACATCATTCATGCCAATAATAGGCACACCATACACTTCAAAATGCTTTCTTTCTATTCCAATTGGAATTAACAGCTGCTTTCTCACCTTATGCTCAGTCATGAAGATCTCTTCAATGAGATCTGTTACCTCTTTATGATCGATCACATCATAATACAATTCATTGATATATTCAGCGGAATCTGTATGAAAAACTTCTTTATATGTTCTATTGACTAAATTGATATAGCCTTTGCTATCGATTAGAATAAGGCCGCTGCCCATATTTTCAATCAATGTACTTAAACGATCCTGATGCATTTCCTGTGACTTGACCATATCTTGCAGATTCCGTGCAAGAATGTTGATTGAACTGCTCAGTTTCCCAGTCGCAGCTAAATTATTGTCATAGGTTCTTGCGCGGTAATTCCCCTTGGCCAATTCAATCGCTACTCTAGTAGCCGCTTCAATTGGCTTAGTATAACGGGATGTAATTGAAGACCCTAGGAAAATAATGATCACAAGTGCAAGTGTAAGACAAATAATTAATATCCACCAAATTTGCTGATAGGCATTTTCAAGCTCATCCATTTTTGCACTTAAGAATATGTACCCTTCTTGGCCGTCGCCATTAGAAGCAATAATAGGTTTCCAGTAATAATGATAGTCGTAGCCTCCGCCAATCTCTTTAGCATTCAGTGATTTCTCATCTTCAGCTATAATTTCTGCTATGATTTCCTCATGGCGCTGAATTGGATCTGTTTTGCCGCTATCAAACTCAATCGCGGCATTATTTGCTGCAATTGTTACACGCAAACCAAGAGTATCACTAAAACCCTTAACTTTATCAGCAGTAAGGGATTGTATGCCTCCTAAATCGCCGATATAGTTGGAGAGCATGTCAGTTTCTTTTTTTAAGCGTTCATCAAAAACCTGAATATAATAGCTTTTGAAAAGTTGCCCCAACAAAAGCCCAAGACAAATTAATACCGCCAAAATAAGCGTGATTAATGCAAAAAAAAGCTTTGAACGAAAGATTTTCATTCCGGTTTGGGCTCCTCAAGCTTATATCCCAGTCCACGAATTGTTTTTATATAAGCAGGTTTTTTTGTGTTTTGTTCGATTTTATCCCTTAAGTGACTAATATGAACGTCCACAATTCTCGTATCCCCTGCAAAATCATAATTCCAAACGGCACTTAACAGCTGATCGCGCGTTAATACCCTGCCTTTGTTCTTTGCTAAATACAAAAGTAATTCAAACTCTTTTGGCGTGAGCTCTAGTAATTCTTCCTCAAAATAAACCTCGTATCTATCAGGATAAATCTTTAAGCCAACGATTTTAATATACTCTGTATCATCCTCTTGGGAAGCCTCTTCATCGTATTGGATTTGGGTTCTGCGCAAAATTGCTTTTACACGTGCGACTACTTCCCGAGGACTAAACGGCTTCGTCATATAATCATCTGCACCTAGTTCCAATCCCAGAACCTTGTCGAACTCATCATCCTTTGCCGTTAACATCAATATGGGAGTCATCAACTTTTTTTGTCTAAGCTGTTTACAAACTTCGATTCCATCCAGTTTTGGCAGCATCAAATCTAACACAATCAAATCTAATTTCTCTGTGAGAGCAATATTTTTCCCCTCTTCACCATCTGCTGCTGTAAGCACATCGTAACCCGCCTGCTGCAGGTTATACTGTAATAATGTAACGATTGATTGTTCATCATCAACAACTAGCACTTTTTTATTCATAAAGCCCTCCGATATTTATATTCCCCTCAATATGACAAGTGCACCAAGTAAGAATGGCCTTTGCCAATCTTCACTGAATGCAGAAAACCCCAATACCACAATCATATTATAATATAAATTCACTCTCAAAGAACAACCTTTAGATAAAATTGCTATCAAATAGGGGAAACAAGGAAGAATATCATATCATCTCTTAAATGCCCACGATTTCATATTATAAATGACCTTCAGAATGGCTAGTCGTTGCAGCTGAACAAAAAAACCTAAACCATTCATCCCCGAATAGTTTAGGTTTCCCAATTTTTTATTTTTTAAAAGTTATCTAATGCTTGACCATCAATTTTAGCTATTTTATGAGGCGGACAGACGATAAGTTTCCCCAAAAGAATCGTTTCCTCTGCTTCATTGGTCGCGTGAACTTGCATTTCAATCGTCTGGTCATCCTCATTAATCCTTTTAACTTCTAATAGAAACTGGACAGATGCATAATGATGAACAGGCTTCATATACTCTATCTCTTGCTTCATCACATGACTGCCTGGTCCAGGCAGATATTTTGAGATTGCCGCATGAATCATCCCGTTCAACATGATACTTGGTACAATTGGTTTTTTATGGGGTGTCTGTGAAGCATAGTCATGCTGAATATAGAGAGGGTTGGCATCATCTGTTAATCCTAGATAAAGCAATAAATCCCTATCCTCAATTTTTTCAGTAAATGTAAGTTTTTCCCCGACAGATATTTCTTCAATCTTTCTGCCGATCTTTCTTTTTTTCCCTAGCATTATCTGCACCTCCGCCTATGTGTAAACGTTTACAAAGTTGTGAGTAAAAATAGACTGTCTAACTATTTATAGTTTTCAGTCTATTCATTACATCATAACATGTAATTCTTTTCTACAAAAGCTTTAAATGAAAAAAATTCGGGGGAAATCCCCGAATTTCTTATGTTTCTATTTTTACTAAATTATGCTAAAACAGCCATAACACTACGAACTGCTTCAGCAGATTTGTCTAGTGCCGCTTTTTCATCAGCCGTTAATTCAAGCTCGATTACTTTTTCGATTCCGTTTGCACCAAGGATTGTCGGTACACCAAGATAGATTCCCTCATATCCGTATTCTCCTTCAAGGTAAGCGATTGTAGGGAGGACACGGCGTTGATCTTTAAGAATTGCTTCACACATTTCAACTAATGAAGCAGCTGGTGCATAGTATGCACTTCCGTTACCAAGAAGATTAACAATTTCTCCGCCGCCTTTACGTGTGCGTTCAACAATTGCTTCTAAACGATCCTTAGGGATTAATGTTTCTAATGGAATACCGCCAGCATATGAGTAGCGTACTAAAGGTACCATGTCATCACCATGTCCGCCAAGAACGAAACCAGTGATATCTTTAACAGAAAGGTTTAGTTCTTGAGCGATGAACGTACGGAAACGAGCAGAATCCAGAACACCTGATTGGCCGATTACACGGTTTTTAGGAAATCCAGACTCTTTAAAGATTGTGTAAGTCATTGCATCAACCGGATTTGTCAAAACAAGAATTAATGCATTTGGAGAATATTTAACTGTTTCTTGCGCAACACTCTTCATGATTTTTTGGTTAGTTTGGACCAAATCGTCACGGCTCATGCCTGGCTTGCGAGCGATACCAGCAGTGATGACTACGATGTCTGAGTCTTTAGTATCTTCATAGTTGGAGGTACCAGTGATGTTTGCATCAAAACCTTGAACAGGGCTAGCTTCGAGCATATCAAGCGCTTTGCCTTTTGTCGGGTTTTCCATTTGTGGGATATCGACCAACACAACATCCGCTAACTCTTTTTGTGCCAATAAAAATGCTGTTGTTGCTCCTGTGAAGCCTCCGCCGATTACGGATACCTTTTTACGTTTTAATGATGACAAGTTAAATTCCTCCTCTGTAAAATATCAAACCTTAGCTTGAATGATTATGTAAGAAAGCTATTAACGTGAGCACGACACACGACATCCCCCTACAGGTTGCAGGGGGGCCAGTGCTGATTTATTCAATCAAATCTTCGTGTATCGCTGTTTTCATAATAACCTTCTTCTATTTTAAACATACTTACTGAATTAATCCATGTTCTTAATAAGTTCGTCTCCGAATTCAGAACATTTCACTTCAGTTGCTCCATCCATTAAACGAGCAAAGTCATAAGTAACAACTTTTGCAGCGATGGATTTTTCCATAGATTTTTCAATTAAATCAGCCGCTTCATTCCAGCCTAAGTGTTTAAGTAATAGCACGCCAGAAAGGATAACAGATGATGGATTTACTTTATCAAGGCCAGCATATTTTGGAGCTGTACCATGTGTTGCTTCAAAAATGGCATGTCCAGTTTCATAGTTGATGTTAGCTCCTGGTGCAATTCCAATTCCTCCTACTTGCGCTGCAAGTGCATCAGAAATGTAATCACCATTTAAGTTCATTGTAGCTACTACATCAAATTCGTTCGGACGAGTAAGAATTTGTTGTAAGAAAATATCTGCGATCGCATCTTTAACGATGATTTTACCAGCAGCCTCTGCATCAGCTTGGGCTTTATTCGCAGCATCTGTTCCATCAGCGTCTTTGATACGGTCATATTCAGCCCATGTAAATACTTTATCGCCATATTCTTTTTCTGCAAGCTCATAGCCCCAGTTTTTAAATGCGCCTTCAGTAAATTTCATGATGTTGCCTTTATGAACTAGAGTTAATGATTTACGGCCTTCTTTGATCGCATATTCAATTGCTGAACGAACAAGGCGTGTAGTGCCTTCTTCAGAAACTGGTTTAATACCGATACCTGAAGTTTCAGGGAAACGGATGTTTTTTACACCCATTTCATCTTGTAGGAATGAGATCAGTTTTTTTACTTCGTCAGAGCCTTTAGCATACTCGATTCCAGCGTAGATATCTTCAGTGTTTTCACGGAAAATAACCATATCTGTATCTTGTGGACGCTTAACTGGTGAAGGTACACCTTCGAACCAGCGTACTGGACGCAAGCATACAAATAGATCTAATTCTTGGCGAAGAGCAACATTCAATGAACGAATACCGCCACCGATAGGAGTTGTAAGCGGACCTTTAATAGCGATTAAGTATTCATTAATTACATCAAGTGTTTCTTTAGGAAGCCATTCACCTGTTTGGTTAAAAGCTTTTTCACCTGCTAGTACTTCTTTCCATACTAATTTACGTTCACCTTTATAGGCTTTTTCTACTGCTGCATCTAAAACCTTAGAAGATGCCGCCCAAATATCTGGACCTGTTCCGTCTCCTTCAATGAAAGGAACGATTGGTTGATTTGGTACATTTAATACTCCATTGCTTACTGTGATTTTTTCTCCGTTCATACTAAGTTCTCCCTCCAATTTGCGATGTTATCCTACTATTTAAGTCAAGCTTAAAATAACACCGTTTCAAACATATCAGAATCAAAGGTTAGAAGGCAAATGCCCCTAACCTTTTTTCTAATTTCTCTATAAGCGTCCTTCTTTTCTTAAGAAAAGGGTCGCCTTAATTATTATCATCAATATTTCAAAAATTCAATAGAAACACACTTCCAAATGAAGTCATTCCCGTTTTAAAATTTATCCTCTTTGCTCAACTGGAATATATTTTTGCATTCCTGGACCTGTGTAATCTGCACGAGGGCGGATTAAACGGTTGTTCGCATATTGCTCCAAGATATGTGCAAGCCATCCAGAAACACGGCTTACCGCAAAGATCGGTGTGAATAAATCATGATCAATACCTAAGCTGTGATAAACAGACGCTGAATAGAAATCAACATTAGGAGGTAGGTTTTTCTCACCAGTAACGATGCTTTCAATCTTTGTAGACATTTCATACCAGTGAGGCTCACCAGTTAGTTCAGTCAATTTCTTAGACATTTCTCTAAGATGCTTTGCTCTTGGATCCCCTTGACGATAGACGCGATGTCCGAATCCCATTATTTTTTCTTTATTGTCCATTTTTGAGCGAATAGCAGGCTCTACATTTTCAAGCGTGCCGATTTCAGTCAGCATTTTCATTACCGCTTCATTTGCACCGCCATGCAAAGGCCCTTTTAAGGCGCCAATCGCTGCTGTCACACCTGAATATACATCTGATAAAGTGGCAACACATACACGAGCAGTAAATGTAGAAGCATTTAGCTCATGGTCTGCATGAAGAACGAGCGCTTTATCAATTGCTTCAACAGCAATCGCTTCAGGTTCCTTATCGTTTAACATATAAAGGAAGTTCGCTGCAAAACCTAAGTTTTTATTAGGAGCAACTGGCTCTAGCCCTTTCCTCACACGAGCGAATGCAGCAACAATTGCCGGCATTTTCGCTTGTAGGCGAATGGCTTTTTGATAGTTCGATTCTTCTGTCATCACATCAGCTTCTGAATCATACAAGCCGAGCAATGATACAGCTGAACGAAGTGCTGCCATGGGATGTACTTGATCAATCGGATATGTCTTAAAGTGATCCAGGACCTCTTTAGGTAAATCTGCATTCTCAGCTAATTGGCTTTTCAACTCATCCAATTGAGCTTGTGTTGGTAGATTTCCGTGCCATAAAAGATAAATCACTTCTTCAAAACTCGCATTTTCCGCTAAATCATCAATATCGTAACCTGCATATGTTAAAGTATCATCGATGATCGAACTGATAGATGATGTAGTTGCTACTACCCCTTCAAGACCGCGTGTTGCTGTCATATCAAACATCTCCTTCACAAAATTATATTCCCCATACCCATCTGTCCGCAAAAAAGATTGCACAATAAATTTTCCAGCTTATCAGAATTTTTTACTGATATATATTGGCTTATCCAGCCGAAATTAGCCGACTATAAAGTCGGGAGACAGACCAAATGACAATTATGGTCAGATTTCTACCTGACAAGGAACGGTTATCTGAGCGTTTGTTCAGAAAAAACCGATAAGAAAATGCTTACATTTTCTTTTAAGTAATAATCATATTAAAAATTTCATAATCTCTACTATCGGACCACACACTTACATGTACTATTATAAACAATTATCAGACTTTTGTGAAACGAAAACTGCATAAAATATTAAATTAATTGTTTTCTTAAAAAACATTATTTGATATATTCATATATTCTCATCACCATATATGCAATGCCTGCCCCTATGAGCGGGCCAACTGCTACCCCTTTAAAGAGGGAAACTGCTAGTATTGTTCCTAATACTAGAGCCGTTGTAATATGAGGATCTTCCGATAGAAGAGTAATACCCCCTTTTGCCAAAAGAGCTACGGCAATCCCAGAGACGAGGGCAACCCACGCAAATGGCGACTTAAAAGCATCACCTAAATCTCTGAATCCGATTTGACCGCTGGCAATCGGAGCAAGAACCGCGATTGTTATAATCGTTACTCCCCAATTTATGCCTTTTGTCTGAATGAGAGAGAATATCTTTGCATCGAGTCCAAGTGCTTTAAGGACTAGCAAAACGCCAACAGCAATCATTAAAGATTGATTTTTAGCAACGATACTAATTCCCAACAGAAGCAATAAAAACATGGCTGATTGAGTAAACAAAACTTTCACCTTCCTGTGATTGATGTTATTTTAACATAATTTCGAAAAAAGATAAAATTAATTTAAATAATAGACTGAACATTGAAAACGAAATGACAAGACAGAAAAGAATTATTATGGATGAAAGCTATAAAATGCTGACTGAAATACAATATCTTACTATTCATTTTTTTATATAGATAGAAACTAAAATGGTGTATGATATCCTTATGGTATATCATAATTATTGGAAGAAACAATGCTTGGAGGTTTGATTTTATTGAATGCCATTTATCTTCAACGAACTTTACGATTTTTATTAGTAATTGGACTAGTTGTACTTTTTTTCGTTTGCTTTTTCTTTGTGGCAAAGTTAACCTATCCTTTTTTAATCGCTTTAGGCATCGCATTTCTCATCAATCCGCTAATTAACTTCTTTCATCACAAATGGAGAATACCACGTGCACTCGCTGTACTTCTTGCACTTATTCTCATTTTTGCGATTGCAGCAGGTCTTGTTACATTGCTCATTGCTGAAATTGTATCAGGGACCACCTATCTGGCTAACGTAGTACCAAACCATTTAGAAACACTGATTACGCATATCGAACAATTTTTTGCAGCTCAAATTATTCCAATCTATAATCAATTAACAAGTCTTTTTAATAATCTTGGAACAGGACAGCAAGATACCATTCTTGCAAATATTGAAAGCGTGGGGAAAAATATTGGAAACACTTTAGGTGTGTTTATTCAATCCTTTTTTGAAAATATCCCAACAATCATTTCATGGTTTCCAAATGCTGCAACTGTCATCATCTTTTCTTTGTTAGCGACATTTTTTATCAGTAAGGATTGGCAACGTCTTACAAGGATTTTTAATAGGCTTATCCCTCATCGCGTCAAGAAAAGCAGTCTAACCGTTTTTAATGATTTAAAAAAGGCCTTGGTCGGTTTTCTAAAGGCACAGGCCACGTTGATTTCCATTTCAACAGTGATTATTTTAATTGGATTACTCATTTTACAAGTTGATTATGCCATTACAATCGCTCTTATCGCTGGTATCGTCGATATCATCCCCTACCTTGGAACAGGACTGATTTTTGTCCCTTGGATTATTTATGAAGCCATCGCCGGCGAGATGAGCCGAGCCGTTGGTCTAGGAGTCCTTTATACGATTGTAATTGTACAAAGACAAGTCATGGAGCCAAAAATCCTCTCCTCGAACATCGGGCTTGACCCATTAGCAACCTTGATCGCATTATTTGTTGGATTTAAGCTCATTGGATTCCTTGGCTTAATTGTTGGACCAGTTTCGCTCGTCATTATAACGACATTGCATAAGGCCAATGTCTTTCGAGATATTTGGTCCTATATTAAGGGAACTGAGGCTTAAAATAATGCAAGAACCATGTGAACCCAACTAACAATAAACGTCACTCTTTCAATATAAGAGTGACGTTTTTATTATATATGCGGGAGAGCTTAGTTACTTTCCAGCTATCCCCTGATGTCGATTATCTGATTATTTTTATATTGCCATGGTCTATGCGCTTTTTTATCATTTTGTAAATAAATGCTTTAAGGCTATTCCTGACAAATGGCAGAAGTAGCAAGATACCCACTGCATCTGTTATGAAACCTGGTACAATCAATAAAACTCCACCGATGAAAATACATACACCATCCAAAAGCGTCTGACCAGGCATTTCACCATATTGAAGCTGGCGTTGCATCTTTCTCATTGTTTCCAGTCCTTGCCGCTTTGCAATATAAGCACCGACAATTGCTGTTAAGAGAATTGCTAAGAAAGTAGGTCCTACTCCAAAGGTATTTCCTGCCATCAGCAGAACAATGAGTTCCAATGCTGGAACAGTTAACAAAAGCAAAAGACCGTAGCGCATATGTGCCACCTCATTACATATTTAATAATTCTATTTTAACAGAAATACTTCATTTACTTAAATAATACACACGATAATAATATACATGCTTTCCTTAATGGAAATGGATTGAGGGAGAGGACTTAATAACAATCGTGATAACAGATCATCTATCCACTCCATATAATCAAACGGGAGGAACAATATAATTCCGCTCATATGGCGAGTTTCCCACTAATAACTTATTATTAATAAAAATTCCTGGTATTATACTTTCGAAAATAGCGTTATTCCAAAATAACAACAGATGCAATACTTATACGGTTAAACCTTATAAAAATACAAAAAAGAAGGGAATCCCCTTCTTTTAAAGTACGCTCGCATGGCCATTATAGATAATTCCTCTATGAGAATCAACCGTAATATCTTGTCCATCTTGAATAATTTTTGTAGCATCTTGCAGTCCAACAATTACAGGAATGCCTATATTCAGACCAACTACAGCTGCATGGCTAGTCAAGCCGCCTTCTTCTGTAATTAAAGCACTGCATTTTTCAATCGCAGGAACCATTTCTCGGTCAGAGCCAATCGTTACAAGAATGGAGCCCTCAGTTACTTTTTCCAGCGCTTCACTAGCATTGCGGGCAATAACCGCTTTACCGAAAGCTGACTTGCGTCCAATTCCTTGCGCTTTGGCAAGAATATCACCGACAACATGGATCTTCATCAGGTTTGTCGTCCCAGCTTCACCAACAGGAACCCCCGCAGTGATTACAACTAAATCGCCTGAAGATACAATCCCGCTTTTTAAACTTTCTTCGACCGCAATATCGAGCATATCATCTGTTGTTCTTGCCTTTTGCCCTATTTGCGGATAAACTCCCCATATTAATGCTAAACGTCGTGATACATACTCATTTGAAGTAACGGCTACAATCGGATTGATCGGGCGATACTTAGAAATCATTCTTGCTGTATGACCGCTTTCTGTCGGTGTAATAATTGCACTTACACCAAGGTTTAAGGCGGTATGCGCAACCGATTGTCCAATTGCGTCTGTTACATTATGCTTATTATTTTTGCTTCTGTTCGATAATATTTCCCGATGATTGAGCGCAGTTTCTGCTCGAGACGCAATATTATGCATGGTTTGGACAGCCTCAACCGGATAGGACCCAGCAGCTGTTTCGCCAGACAACATAATTGCATCAGTACCATCAAAGATTGCGTTAGCCACATCACTCGCTTCGGCTCTTGTTGGACGTGGGTTGCGCTGCATAGAATCAAGCATCTGAGTGGCTGTAATAACTGGCTTCCCAATTTCATTACATTTTTTGATCAATTGCTTTTGCACAAGTGGCACTTCCTCAGCAGGAATTTCTACCCCTAAATCGCCGCGCGCCACCATGAGTCCATCAGAAACCTCAAGAATTTCGTCTATATTATCAACACCCTCCTGATTCTCTATCTTAGGAATGATGTTAATTTGGGTTGCATGGTTTTCTTCAAGAAGCTGTCTAATTTCCAAAACATCTGATGATCTTCGCACAAATGAAGCTGCAATAAAGTCTACTTGCTGTTCAATGCCGAAGAGGATATCATTAGCATCCTTTTCTGTTATTCCCGGAAGATTTACCGACACTCCTGGAACGTTTACACCTTTTTTATTTTTCAGTGTCCCGCTATTTAAAATTTTTGTAAGAATTTCCCCATTTTCTTTATCAATGGATTGAACTTCTAAACCAATTAGCCCATCATCCAATAGGATTTTTGACCCTTCATGAATATCTTCAATTAGCCCTGAGTATGTAACAGAGAATTTCTCCGGTGTTCCCTCAACCTCATTCATGCTGACTATGATATCATTGCCAGCGACTAATTCTATCGCTCCGTCCCTCATATTATTTGTACGAATTTCCGGACCTTTCGTATCTAACAATATAGCGATGGTAGAACCTGTTTGTTTGGCTGCTTCTCTAATATTTTTAATACGCTCGCCATGTTCTTCAAAATTACCATGTGAAAAATTCAGTCGAGCTACGTTCATGCCAGAATCCATAAGCTGGACGAGCTTTTCCACACTTTCACTTGCTGGACCAATCGTACAAACGATTTTTGTTTTACGCATAAAAAATAAACCTCCTAAATTGTTTAAAGAAAAAGAATATCTTCATATCATTCTTTTATAGTATTTTTATTTAAATCAGATGGATAATTCTTGCGAGAGATGATACATCTCAAGATCTACTCGATGCTGACCCGCAAATATATCAGCAAAGGTATGATCAACCAGTTGATTATTTTCAATCCCCACTGCTCTCCCACCATTGTTCGCCATTAATAATTCAACCGCTTTTGCTCCCAATCGACTAGCCAGCACCCGATCAAATGCAGTAGGCGAACCTCCTCTTTGCATATGACCAAGAACAGATACTCTCGTTTCAAAATTTGTCGCTGCTTCTACTTGCTTTGCAAATTCGACACCGCTGCAGACTCCCTCTGCCACTATAATGACACTATGCTTCTTTCCGCGTTCCAAGCCTTTCTGCAAACGGGCTGCAATCTCATTCATATCATAGCCTACTTCAGGTATTAATATCGTCTCAGCCCCACCTGCAAGACCTGCCCATAAAGCAATATCGCCTGCATCTCTGCCCATCACTTCAATAATGAATGTTCTTTCATGAGAAGTAGCAGTGTCTCTAATTTTGTCAATTGCATCTATAACAGTATTTAACGCGGTATCAAATCCAATCGTATACTGCGTTCCAGAAATATCATTATCAATGGTTCCTGGGACACCTACACAAGGATACCCTTGCTCAGTCAGAGCCATAGCTCCACGGTATGATCCATCTCCGCCTATCACTACGAGTCCTTCAATCCCAAGCTGCTCAAGCTGCTCAATTCCTTTGCTTTGTCCTTCAGCTGTTTTAAACTCCTCGCACCTTGCCGAGTAAAGCATCGTTCCGCCACGATGGATAATATCCCCTACCGAACCTAATTCCAGCTTTTTTATATTACCATTAATTAAGCCTGTGTAACCGCCAAAGATGCCAAAAACCTCTATATCATGAAAAATCGCCTTCCTCACCACAGCACGAACAGCAGCGTTCATTCCCGGTGAATCTCCTCCACTTGTTAAAACACCAATCTTTTTCAATTCTGTCACCTCACTAATAGTAAGCGAAACCTTATGTTTTGGGAAAACCTATTCTATATTCAGGAAATAGATTATGTACAATACTTATATCGGGTCCATCAGGGTAAAGAAAAACCCGTTTTAGATACTAATAAAATACCATGAAGACTTGCTGTTCTCAACATTCTACGTTCAGACAGACAAGCTTTTACTAAAAAGCATATTTACATCGAGGATTTTTATGAATAATAACTATGAAAATCGCTTAACTGCTAATAAATTGGCAAAAAAACGTGCTCGAAAGCACGTTTTATTTTACCCCAATAAATTCTCTTAGAAACGAATATTGACCAATTGCTTTATATTTATCATAGCGATGATTAACAAGCTGTTCTTCAGATAGCCTTAAAAGCTCCTTTAAGGATTCATGAAGCACAGCTTCTATTTCAGTCGCCTGTTTATCAATATCCTTATGAGCGCCACCTTTGATTTCAGAAATAATTTCTTCAATTATACCTAACTCTTTTAAATCAGGCGCAGTAATCTTCATTGATTCCGCAGCTTTTTTCGCTTGCCCAGCATCCTTCCATAATATAGATGCTGCTCCTTCAGGAGAGATTACAGAGTAGGTTGAGTTTTCGAGCATATGGATATGGTTTCCTATACCAAGTGCGAGTGCACCGCCACTTCCACCTTCTCCAATGACGACACAAACGACAGGCACCTTTAAGCTTGCCATTTCAAAAAGATTTTTAGCAATGGCTTCACTTTGACCACGTTCTTCTGCAGCCTTCCCTGGATAAGCCCCTTTTGTATCGATGAAGCAAATGATTGGACGACGAAATTTCTCCGCCTGCTTCATTAGGCGAAGGGCTTTTCTATATCCTTCAGGATGAGGCATACCAAAGTTTCTTCTAATATTTTCTTTTGTATCTTTCCCTCTTTGATGACCAATAACAGTAACAGGAAGTCCCTTGAATTTGGCGATTCCACCAACTATCGCTTCATCATCAGCAAATGTTCTATCTCCATGGCACTCAAAAAAACCATCAAATAGTTTTCCGATATAATCAAGTGTAGTCGGCCTGCTTGGATGTCTGGCTATTTGCACTCTATCCCATGGCTGGATATTTTCATATATATCTTTTTCCAATTTTTCAAGACGTGCTTCTAACTTTTCTATTTCTGAAGATAAATCAACATCTGCCGTTTTTGTAAAATCTCTCAGTTCGCTAATTTTACTGCGTAATTCTATTATCGGGCGTTCAAATTCTAGTTCCCCTACCATTCGAGATCACCCCCTGGTTGATGAATAGACAGGATATTTGTGATTTGTTCTTTTAAGTCACTTCTGTTAATGACAGCGTCCAATTGACCATGCTTCAGTAAGAACTCTGATGTCTGGAAATCTTCAGGAAGCTCTTCTCTAATCGTTTGCTCTATGATTCTTCGACCTGCAAAGCCAATGAGTGCCCCTGGTTCAGCAAAATTGTAATCACCTAATGAAGCAAAGCTTGCTGATACTCCTCCCGTTGTCGGGTGGGTCATGATCGAGATGATTAATCCGCCATGATCGCTGAATCTTTTTAATGCTACGCTCGTTTTAGCCATTTGCATGAGACTAAGTACACCCTCTTGCATCCTTGCACCACCTGAGGCAGTAAAAATAATAAAAGGGACCTTTAATTCATCAGCCATTTCGATGGCACGCGTGATTTTTTCACCCACAACTGAACCCATGCTTCCCATCCGAAAAGTAGAATCCATGACAGCAGTAACAACTTTAAAGCCGCCAACCAGTCCAACACCGGTTACAACCGCTTCATTTATGTTTGTTTTCTTTCTATCCTTCTCGACCTTTTCTAGGTAGCCTGGAAATTGCAATGGGTTTTCTGAAACCATGTCAGCATTTAACTCTTCGACACTGCCTTGGTCTAGAAAGCTGTTAAAGCGCTCCTTTGCATTCATCGGATGATGATAGCCGCAATTAATACATATCTTCGTATTTTTCATTAATTCTTTCGTGTACATGATCTTTTTACAGTCCGGGCATTTAGTCATTATCCCCTCAGGAACATCTTGCTTCGCAGTCTCCGAAGGAATCGTTGCATATTTTTTCTTTTTTGATTTCGTAAAAATCTTAAGCAAGGTGAAACCTCCCTGTTTTAAAAAAATAGAACATAATAAGCATTATATCTTCCTATCTCTTATTACCGTCCTTACTATTCATTACCAAATACCTAAGTGGTCAGACCACTATATTAAAAAACAATAGCCTATTAATAGTTAAGTTTTTAGACTAGCTTGTCTTTCAACTATACAGCAATAGGCTTAAAAATTGTGCAAAATATTGTCGTTAAATACTCGACAAATTTCTTATTTTACAATATTGATCTTTTATCTGTTGTTCATCATGTTGGACCATTGTATCAATCAATAACACATAATCCTCTTTACTTACTTTGTCTTGAGGGAAATTAAGAGAGTTATAATAATCCTTTAAAATCGTCCACATCCGCATAAATAAATGGTTATCAGCCAGCAGAATTATACGATAAAAAAATTCATCATCATCATAATTCCCTGTTAATGCCCATTCTTTTATCTTATTGAGCTCGCTATCGGCAGCTTTTCTCGCACCTAACCAAAGGCAATCCCATTCAATCAGAAACTTTGTTTCCTTTACATCCCCTTTTGCTCTTTCATCCTGGAGAATAAAAGTGCTTAAAAGCTGAACGAGCTGGTGACCTCTAAAGTCTCTGATGAATGTACCTTCACCTCTTCGTGTTTCAATTAAACCCAGGAGCTCAAGCGCTCTAAATGCTTCCCGAACGGAAGAACGCCCAACGTTAAGGCGTTCTGACATTTCCCGTTCTGATGGAAGCTTATCACCTGCTTGATAACCCTCTGTTTGAATCATAGCGCGTAATTGCTTGACGATTTCTAAATAAACCTTTGATGAACTTTGTGATGAATTCACGTTAGGTTATCACTCACTTTTCCCAATAACTGCTAATTGCTCCGTCTTTGCCTTTACCTCTTCTGGATCGACCTTCAACCTGGCAACCCCTGTCTCCATTGCTGCTTTGGCTACTGCTGCAGCAACTGCAGGAGCAACTCTTGAATCGAATGGTGCTGGAATCACATAATCCGTATTAAGCTCTTCACTTGAAATCAGATTAGCAATGGCTTCAACAGCAGCCACTTTCATTCTCTCATTAATATGAGTAGCTCTTACATCTAACGCCCCTCTAAAAATCCCTGGGAATGCCAATACGTTATTTACCTGATTAGGAAAATCTGAACGTCCTGTTCCAACAACCAACGCACCTGCAGCCTTTGCTTCACTTGGCATAATTTCCGGTGTTGGATTAGCCATTGCAAAGATAATCGGATCATCATTCATTTTTTCAATCATTTCAACAGTCAAAGCACCAGCAACTGATACCCCGATAAATACATCTGCTCCGTTGATGACCTCAGATAGGCTGCCTTTTTCATTATCTCTGTTTGTGAATTTAGCAACTTCGCTTTTAATATCATTCATGCCATTTGGACGCCCCTCATAAATGGCACCCTTTGTATCGCACATAATGATATCTCTTACTCCGTATCTATATAGAAGTTTAATAATAGCAATACCAGCTGCACCAGCTCCGTTTGCTACTACTTTAATTTCATTCATTTTCTTGTCAGCAAGCTTTAATGCATTAACAAGTCCTGCTACAGTTACGATGGCAGTTCCATGCTGATCATCATGGAAGACAGGAATATTCGCTTCCTTCTTTAGTCTTTCTTCTATATAGAAGCAATTTGGGGCAGCGATATCCTCGAGATTCACACCACCAAAGGTTGGCTCTAGCAATTTAACCGTTTCTACTATTTTATCGATATCTGTTGTATTCAAACAAATCGGGAAGGCATCTACACCTGCAAAGCTCTTAAATAACACAGCTTTCCCTTCCATAACTGGAAGAGCCGCTTCTGGTCCGATATTTCCCAATCCTAATACTGCCGTACCATCAGTGACTACCGCAACCATATTCCCTTTCATTGTATACTCATATACCGTTTCTGGCTTATCGTATATCTCTTTACAAGGTTCAGCTACTCCTGGTGAATAGGCTAAGCTCAAGTCCTTTGCATTACGAACTTGCACCTTTGATTTAGATTCTAATTTTCCTTTATTAACTCTATGCATATTTAATGCTTCATCTCTAAGAGTCAAGTTAAATCACTCCTTAAAGCCCCTTATAATAGGCTTGTTTATATTTTTTTGTATAAACATTCAAAGCTTACATAATTCCCCTTTTAAGATTCTAGCTGAAAACCATTCTTTCTTTTTAAAGGCATGGTTACTAAAATGAACAGTCTAAAATTAAATATGAAAGTACAATAACATATAATAGAGGATAATCATGATAAGAAAGCTTGTCTACTTTCTTAATAAGGTCAAAATCCGCACATGGTGGTCAGACCAGTTTATGTTTACAATATAACATAATTAATCAAGTTGTAAAGACTGGCCTCTCAAAATAACATTGTCCTCACCTAGTGTTTGCTTGAGTAAACCCAGTAATTGTTTAGTAGGCTCAACTCGGTCCTCCTCACCTAACTTAATGGTTCTTTTAGTGCGCTCATAATACAAGACTACAGCGGAATCTCCATTATTTTGCTGCAGGATTTCTTTTAGTTCACATAATTTTTCTTGTGTTTCGTTTTCACTTATGACTTTTAAATATAATATCGGCAACTGATTCTCCACGTTTTCAATTGCTTTAGCGGCTTGTTCAGCTTCCTGAATAACCAATTGTACTTTCCCATTTCTTTCTTCTGCTTTGCCTTCAATCAATAGAATATTTCCTTGGGTAAGCATGGCACTATAACGATTAAATACATTTGGAAACACAACAGCCTCCATATCACCTGTTTGATCACTTAAAGATAGAAACGCCATTGCTTCACCTTTTTTCGTCCTGATTTTCTTTACATCCACAACGTAAATTACCGTTTTTACGATTTTATTCCTTGCTGTGTCCATCAGTCTTCCAAGGTCAATAGCACCGAGTAATGAGAAGAAGTCTTCATAAATAGAGACGGGATGATTAGACAAGTAAAGTCCAAGCGCTTCCTTCTCTAAAGCTAGTTTATCTTCTGAGCGGATGGGATCTACATCGGTGTATTTTGGCTTTGGAAAAAATTCATCTTCTGTGAACATATCGAATTGGTCATCATCGGGCTTAACAAGCTGTGTATGTTCTATTGCCACATCGATACTTGCTAAAAGGGTCGCCCGATCCTCACCAAACTCATCAAGGCTGCCTGAATGGACGAGTACTTCGATTATTTTTCTATTAATGATTTTTGGAGAAACTGCTAAGCAAAATTCAAAGAGATCCGAGAAATGTTTATTTCTTCGCGCTCTAAATATTTCCTTAAGAACATTTGCCCCTACACCCTTTATGGCAGCTAAACTATATCTAATTGCCTGTTTTTCCACAATAAATGGAAACACACTCTTATTGATGGACGGTGGTAAAATCTTAAGGTCCATCTGTTTTAGTTCATTAATATACTGTGCAATCCGATTTTCGTTTCCGATAGCAGATGTTAATAAGGCCGCCATAAAATAGGGAGGGTAATGGGTTTTTAAATAAGCCAGCTGGTAAGCAATTAAACTATAGGCCACTGCATGGCTACGGTTAAATCCATAATTAGCAAACCTGACTATTAAATCATAGATTTCATTTGCTGAACGCTTGTCATACCCTTTCTTATTAGCTCCCTGAATAAAGTGAGCACGTTCACGGTCTAAGACTTCCTTTTGTTTCTTGCTAACTGCTCTCCTTAACAAATCAGCTTCCCCTAAAGTAAACCCAGCCATTTTAGCAGCAATCTGCATAATTTGCTCCTGGTAAACGATCACACCATAAGTATTGCTGAGGATTGGCATTAGGTCAGGGTGGGGATAGTCCACTTTTTGTCTGCCATGCTTTCTATCAATAAATAATGGAATGTTCTCCATTGGGCCTGGACGATATAACGCATTCACAGCCACAATGTCTTCAAATGTAGTGGGCTGCAGCCTTTTTAGCACACTTCTCATTCCGCTGGATTCCAATTGAAATATCCCTGTTGTCTCACCGCTGCTTAAAAGGCTATAGACGTTCGAATCATCCAGTGGGATCGTTTTTATATTTACCATTTTCCCAGTATTTTTTTTAATAGAGGCTAAGATATTTTCTATCAATGATAGATTTCTCAATCCAAGAAAGTCCATTTTCAACAGTCCTAGCTCTTCTAAATGCTCCATGGTAAACTGTGTTAAATAAACATCATCGTGCCCCTTCTGAACAGGAATGACATTGACCAGCGGCTTTTCGCTTATCACAACGCCAGCAGCATGAGTTGATGTATGCCTGGGCAGTCCCTCCAGTTTTAGAGCCGTTTCAAATAGCTTTTTATTCGTGGACGAATCATTAATCAAGTTGCGCAAACCTGTTGACTCTTGATAGGCGTTCTTTAAAGTAATGCCAAGCTTAGGAGGAATACTCCTGGAAAGCTGATCAAGCTCTTTTGTATTCAACCCGAATACTCTGCCGACATCACGTAAAACCGCCTTTGTCGCCATTGTTCCAAAAGTAATGATTTGCGCCACATGCTGTTGACCATATTTTCTTGAAACATATTGAATGACTTCATCCCTTCGATGATCAGGAAAGTCAATATCGATGTCCGGCATGGAAATTCGATCAGGATTGAGGAAGCGTTCAAACAAAAGATCATGCTTAATCGGATCCACATCCGTAATAAAAAGAACATAAGCCACCATTGAACCGGCAGCTGAACCACGACCTGGCCCTGTCAATATTTTCTGGTCTTTGCAGTACCTCATAAAGTCAGCAACTATTAAAAAATAATCACTGAATTTCATCTTTTTAATGACGCTCAACTCATACTCCAAGCGGCTTCTTTCAGTCTCCGTTACCTCAGGATATCTCTCTTTCAGCCCTTCATGACAGAGTGCATCCAGCAGGGACTCTGCTGTCTCTTCACCTTGCACAGGATATTTAGGCAGGTTTTTTTGATTTAATTCAATCGTTACATGACATTCATTTGCAATCTTAATCGTATTTTCTAAAGCATCAGGAACATCTGCAAATAAATCTGTCATCTCTGAAGCGCTCTTTATATAATATTCCTTGCTCTGTGCCTGCTCTCGCTGTTCATCCTGCAGTTTTTCTCCATTTTTGATTGCTAACAGGCATTCATGAGCAAATGAATCATCTTTTTCCAAATAGCATGCTGCATTTGTTGCAACCAATTGAATACTTGCCTCTTTCGACATCTGCTTAAGCAGACTCTGCAACTCCCGTTCTTCAGATATGTCATGATCTTGCAGGGACAAATAAAAATGATCCTTCTCAAATATTTGTTTGAATTGGATTGCCTTGGCTTTTGCACTCTCATAATCATTGTTTAATGCAAGCTGTTCTATTTCTCCCTCGACTCCTGGGCTTAGTGCATATAGTCCTTTCGAATAAGCTTTAAGCCACTTTATCGGTAAACCCTCCCCAGTACTCGTTTGGAACGCACTTGTCATTTTTAATAGATTTAGATAACCTTCATTATTTTTCGCTAATAATACAAGAGGATAGGCTGCATTATCATCATGTTCACTAAGTACATCCACTGTTAAACCGAGAATTGGCTTGATCCCTTGCTTTACACACTCTTTGTAAAATACCGCGGCACCGTACATTACATTCCGATCGGTCAACGCCAGGCTTAAAAAGCCCTTCTGCTTAGCAGTCGCAACTAATTGGTCAACCTTAGCAGTACTTGTCAGTAAACTATACGCACTATACACCTGCAAGTGGATAAATGACAATTTCCTTCACACCCTAACTTTTCTTCTATTATTTATTATAGAACGTCCGTTTCAAAAATGAAAATGGATGGTCCTCATACAGCGTCACCTGCATCAGAAAATCCTTTTGATTAATCATAAATACATAGGATTGTCCATATGATGGAGTATAGACTAGATTTATCATTTTACATCAATATAAATTCTGTTGTAAGGACGGTTATGAATATGAATGAACAGCCTTTTTTCTCATCTTTGATAGAAAGCTACTTTATTGCTTTAGGCGTCTTAATTGGAGGTTCCATCATCGGCGGAATCGCTGCTTTCTTCACTGGCAAACCACCGTTAACAGAGATTTTTAACCTGTCGAACTCCATTCGAATATGGGCAATCATTGCTGCAATTGGGGGAACATTTGATGCAGTTTATAGTTTTGAAAAAGGCGTTTTAGATGGTCAAACTAAAGATATCGTCAAACAATGTCTACTGATTTTATCTGCATTTGGCGGTGCGCAAACAGGAGCACAGCTAATAATTTGGCTCACCCAGGAGCATATATCAAAATGAGAATCCCCCCCTACTATCGCAAACCTTCATGGCAACGGTTCTTTGCAGGAATGGCCATAGGGGCGGTCATCAGCTGGTGCATTTTCGTCTATATATATGGAGAATGGCAGGAAAAGTACAGCTTGGAAATTAGATCCCAGAAAGATACAATCGAAGAACTGACAGATGAAAAAAAGATTTGGCAGGAAGAATTCAAAAAACTCAATAAAGAGAATCAAAAGCTGCTAACCGTTCAAGAAATTATTGTAAAAATAACAAACGATGATGAAGCCGTCAGCAAGTATAAACTAGACTTATATAGCCTTTATGAAACAGAGGACAAAGTCCGTGAAGATATAAGTATGATGATTGCAAAGGATATCAACACCGTCTCACAAAGCAGCGAACTCATCAAAAGAATAATAGAAAACAAAACCCACCAGCTAAACGGCAAACGCTACCGAGTCAAAATAAAATCCATGGTCATCTACACCACCCTAACAATCAAAGTGGAAATAATGTTGGATTAACTGAAAAGCGGAAGGGCCTTGCTCAGCCCCGACAAGCATAAGTCAAACTGGCAGGAAGGTTTGATTTTTAACCTTCATGGCAGTTTGACTTATGACCTCGAGGGGCTAGGCCCTGCAGCTAGACAACTGAAATGCGGAAGG
>NZ_JAUSUB010000007.1 GCF_030813235.1 Cytobacillus purgationiresistens
GGACCTCAGGGTGAACAAGGACCTCAGGGTGAACAAGGACCTCAGGGTGAACAAGGACCTCAGGGTGAACAAGGATCTCAGGGTGAACAAGGACCTCAGGGTGAACAAGGATCTCAGGGTGAACAAGGACCTCAGGGTGAACAAGGACCTCAGGGTGAACAAGGACCTCAGGGTGAACAAGGACCTCAGGGTGAACAAGGATCTCAGGGTGAACAAGGACCACCGGGATCCATTCCAAGTCCAATACCAACAATTAATTTAATGTTTTTTGCGTTTTCAGATGGACATCAAACTGTATTTACTAATAGTGATGGTGTCGCAGAATTTGGAACAACACAGATATTATCACCAATAACAGTTTCGTATATTAATTTGTTTGTTAATGGAGTTATCCAACCTCAAACTACTTACCAAGTTGAAGAAGGGGAATTGACTTTAGATGAATCACCTCCATTAGGTGTACCGATTACTCTTCAATTTATAATTGTGAATGGATAAATATTCTCTTCGCAAAAGCTGTACCACTCGTAAGGTTTTATCCTAGTTATAATCCAATTGATTTGCCGTTACACCTTTTATTTTCAATCATATACTATCTTTAGAACCTATGGATTTCTTTGGTTCAGAAAAGAGGTGATAATATGCCAATTATAAAACCCGTTTATACGGTGGTAGCCACTGCTCCAGTTGCAAGCGGAGGTACAATTAGTACCACCGTAAATCCATCCGTCTCTCGTTACTTTGCAACAATAACTGCCGGTATGATAGGAGCGACGGATACTACCATCCCTGCAGCAAGTTTCGTTGATGACGCGGATGCTCCGGTTGTTGCTTTACCAGATATTACAACAGATAGTTATTATAATATGTATGTTAACGGTGTTCTCCAGCAGAGCTCTGTATCTACATTAACCACCGCTGATTTGGTAATAGACGCAACGAACATTCCAGTAGGGGTACCCATTTTATTGGAGGTATCAAGCTTTGCAGACTCAACTTCAACAATGACTACTCAGCCTAGTATTTCCGCACCGGAAGTCACAATTATTACGTAAGTATCGGATTTCTAAGTTATAAGCTCTCTTTTTGAGGGCTATTTTTTTTGATCTATTTACCACGGAAACTATGGACAAATTGTCATCTTGCCTTGACACTACCCTGTATTGGCGGTGGAAAACGTACTGCCTTGTTAGTTCGAAGATTAAGCAATTGATAGACCCGCTTTTTACCTTGCGAAGGCTGGAGCTGTACTCACATGCTCTCTTCTGACAATTAATGCAAGAGTGCTTTTAGTAGAATGGTATATCAAATCTATTTCGAATGATTGGTAATATATCTACAGACCAATTTTCCCAAGATAGATTATATTCTTCTGAGGTTTTAACTCACAAAGGTTCCCTATAGCCCAAGTATCAATGCCCCAATTGGAAAATAAGAATTAGGTTATCCATCTTTGTACGCTCCTCACAGTTGTAAAATTATATTGCTTATAAGAATTTCACAATTTAAGATCCACATATATTTGGGTAAATAAGTGTTTCTTTTTATCTGGAAAAACTGTCTACTTTAGTTGTTTTCTTATAGAAGCGGTACCGCCACATTCCCATTTCTGCTTGATAATTTGCCTTGAACAGCCTAAAAGGTCAGCAACTTCTCTTGTTGTTAATAGTTCTGATTCAATAAACTTTTTCATGTCTTCCACACTTTTGAAATTTAACTCATTTCTCACTACGTATTCTCCACCTTAGATAAAGATTGTAGATTGCCAATCCTAACGCTATGATTGATAAAACTAATGCTGTAATATCCATCCAATGTGAAGATGAAAAACCAATCAGTAGTCTATATAAGATTCTTTAATTTGAAGGGGGAACAAGCGAATATGTTGCGGTCACTTTAGGAAGCATCTCTTCAGGTACGCTGAAACAATATAGACGATACCTTGCTATTTCTCTTTCCACATTTGTTTGAGTTGCTTCACGATCAATCTCTGGAAGCAAAAGTGATAATTGTTTTCCCACCGTAAGGATCCCTCCTGTGTTAATATAGGTATTGGTAATGGACGGGAGAAATCCTGTCTTTTTTTATTTTCTGCATTTATTACATACTCTTCTATGTTCAACAATTACTGTTTGTTTTGGAGGAACAACGGCAAAACATATACTGCAGCTGGCTAACTTCATTACAACAACTCCTTCTGTCCTAAGCTTCCTTAAAAAAGTGTAATATTATAGGATGTTTTGTCGAACACCTGTACAGTTCAAATATTCTTTTGCATAATGGTGTTTGTGGGTTTCATTCACAAATCGAAATATTATATTAAAAAGGAAATTTTTATGAAAAATATTGATTGTAATATCATTAAACTAATAGAACAAATAAATGAGCTTAGACATGAGCTGATAAATGTATCTCAAAGTACAGGAATAAATAGTTTAAACACATTAAAATGCAGTCAGAAATTAGATAAACTTATTTATAGTTATCAAAGCATGAATAAGAAATGAACTTAATCTTTTAACTTGTAAAAAAAGCTTCATGGATGTTTTTAATTTACGAAGATATAATATTTATTGTTGGGTAATTGGAATTCTCCGTAAGTTTGCTTCTATTCTTTCTTGCCCAACACCACCCAATTTAGAGCCTGCAAGGGCTCTTTACTATTTATTTTGTGTCTCCTCTAACCTTGTCCAATTTTTCCACGCTCTAAAATTTGTTATTATTATTTTGGGCAGCCGCATCTCCATACTTACAAAACTTTACTGAACATTCCTCAAACGTTAATACTGACTACGTATATCTTTATCAACCTTTATCCAATCACTGGCTCTTAAAAAGTTATTTGAGGTTTTAATCGTATATTTTAAATGTAAAGGAACAAATCCTTTAGATGTTTGAATAATCGAGTAGCCTAACGTTTCTGAGTACCAAATGTCACCTTGTACAGAATGTTTAATCATCTCCCAAGTTTTCAACTTCATCACCCCAATATTTTTAGGGTTATTATATTCAGTTAATAATTTTTTGCTAATTTCTCTTTACCGTCTGTTATACAATTCCCTTTATTTGAGCACGAACCAATTTTCTAAATATGAAAAAAATAAAAGGCATCTATAAATATCCCCACGTCAGCAGGCATTAATTTATAGTGCCTGCTTTCAATTTCACTGCTCTACTCCCTCTATCTTGTGTTTCCTCAAATTATCAACTTTCACTTATAGAACCTAGAATTTATGAATTTTTCTTAATTTCAAAGTTCATACTAAGTCTTAGTAATATTTGGAGGAGATATAATGCTTTCTACCGCCCTTAGTAATCTAGATCTTGGAGCAAAAGGATTATGGTTTCCGATTATTGTAAGCATTATTCTTTTTGTAACCCTTTTACTCATCCCTAAAAAAAGAATTAGTTGGGTAGAACTCTTTATAATTTTTTGTATAGTTGGTTTTGCAACATGGATTTCTGATGCGTTTATTTTAAGGATTTTCGATTTAATTGACTTAGGTTCTCCTGACAAGCCAGGTATCGGAGACATTATTTCATACACATTTATACCGACATCACTAGCATGTTTGTTTTTGTGTTTTCTAGATATGAAAAACAGGTGGAAATTAGTAATTATATTCACATTCCTTTCCTTTATCATAGAACTAGGAATGGAATTTTCCGGATATATGAAAACGAAAGATTGGATCAAATTCACAACTCCATTGTTTCACCTTTTTGTATATGGCTTTATATTACCTTACATTTTAAAGCTGATTAGACGTAGGTGATTCAAGGGGTCGATATAGCAAAACTCCTCCTACCTTTTGTTGCTTATTTTTTAAAACCCATGAATACTTTTCATACTGCAAACACAAACTATCTATCGTGGCCAATTTCCTTACATAAGGAGAAAATCATGAAACTTAATAAGATAGGGAGTGCAATAATGGGCATTTTAAGTGGTAACCCAAAAGATGAACCTTTACATTATGGTGAAGTATATGGTTTATTCACCAACCTTTCTGCAAACAACGGAACAATTTCTGGTTATCAAACATTGATTAATCACGCAGGCGATGAAGACCTAAAAAAGCTAATTGAAGAAGCTATCAAAGGTCTACAAGCTGAAAACCAACAATTAGAAGAACTATTGAAAAGTAACGGTGTTGGACTTCCTCCTTCACCACCTGCTCGTCCTAATGCAAATTTAGAGGACATTCCTGTTGGAGCAAGATCCACTGATCCAGAGATTAGTGCTGCTATATCTATGGATACTGCTGCAGCCTTGGTTGCCTGTAGTCAAGCTATGGGACAATCAATTAGAGAAGATGTAGCAATGATGTATGGTCAGTTCCATATGAATAAAGCTCAGTTTGGTGCAAAAATGTTAAAACTTAATAAGGAAAAGGGATGGTTAATTCCCCCTCCACTGCACATTAGCAAAGGAACAGAATCATAATCATTAGGCGCCTCGTTTGAGGTGCTTTTTTTAATCTCTAATTTACACCCCATATCATTTTGTTTCATTAACCTTCTTTTATTTTCTTTTGCAGATAACATAATATCTTCTGCAATTTTTTCCATCACTTCTACACTCTCAAATTTTAAAGATATGTTTATCTATATGAATGGAAATATCCTCCCCATTAATAGAAAACCCTTTGAACTTCATCTGACACCCTCCTTAATTAACTCGCTGCTTATTCATTAACCTATAGCTTCAACTTCTGCTTCTGTGTCTTCTTCACTCATTTCAACAACCGTTTTCACTGAGTAGCAACAGGGCAATAAAACTGCCTTGTTGTAGCTATTTCTTCAATCCTTTTTTAAATAACGTTTCCTTGCTAACTCCGATATTTCCCATCCTAATTCCTCCTTCGTAAATGATTTAAATTTTGATATTTTTCTTGAATTTTTTTGTTAATAAAGACAGGTAATAATCTTAAAAAATCAAGGGGTCGAATTAAATGTCTTACCGAAAAAAATTCGAAGTGTTCTAGGTGTTGATGTACTCGCTCGTAACTCTAATAAAACAATTAAGGATTTTGACTATACGCCCTTCAAAAATCCTATTATTCACAAGCGAATAGATGGACTAGAAATCGTACCAATTGATTCCAAAAAATTATGGGGGAAATAAATCTTACTTTTAAACGAAACTTTGGATCGATTTTTTTACCCATCGCTCAATAATTTACTTTTGAGCTTTATGCATACATTTATTTTTTGGAAATATAATAACATTGTTGGGCAAGATGATAATTCTCCGTGAGTTTGCTTTTAAAAAAGCTTGCACCAACACCAACCCCTAACGTTTTAAGAGTGATTACTTTCGCCAAGAGTTTAGAGCCTGAATGGGCTCTTTTCTCATTTATAAAAAACACTATTGTACTAGCCCAATCAAATATATTTACTTGTACATATGCTGGATGGATTACATTCATTTACCCATTTCAACTTCCTGAAGAAAAGCCACCGCATGGGCTTTTCTTTTTTATGAAATACATTCTATCTTGTGTTTTCTAACATTTTTCTTCTCACATGAATCTAATTTCAATTTAATGGAATACTATTGGTGAAAAAAGGAGCTATCTACAAAATGAAAAAGGTATTTTTTATGGCTTTTTTACTTATATTCCTCACTTTGGGTGTTTCTCATTCCTTTGCTGAACAGAATACTGATGCTAAACCTTGGAATAAGTATCCCGATAACTCTGAGAAAAACTTTATGGATGTTGACGTATTTTATGATTCACTCGACAAAAATCTTTACAAGGAATACCAGAATGCAGAATTAAATATACGCGAAAAGGTATTTTTTAAAGATATAAACAAAGTGTTTGAGAAAGCAGATAAACATGGTTCCTCAAGAATTAGTGGTGATGGATACCATCCCCAAAGGCAGGTATACGTTTTTGTTACTGTTTCAAAGGACGGTAAACATATGACCACTGCAGTTTTTGACGCTGAGAAACAACGACTTATATCAGCCTCCAAAGGTTAATGTACACGGCAACTCTGAAAAGAGTTGCTTTTTTTACTGATTAACACTTCCTACCTTTTGTTTATTTAAAATGCGGATAATCTTCAATGTCAGGAATATGCTCTCCTTGAGAGGCAGCGTACTCTTCTTTGGTAATACCCCAACAATGTTTACATATTACTACCCGATCTCCCATGAACGGTGAAGATCTAACCTTATCTACGTATTCACCGCAGTAGTTACATTCCTTCTTACCTGCACATGTCTTACACCAATACTCTCCTAATGATTCACCAACTTCATAATCGTTAGTTTCAAGATCTATTTTCTTATCACAAGCGACACATTCAACTAAATAATCTTCACAAAGACCATCTTCGCAACCGCATTGATTGCATACTGGACATGGCATCTTCATTCCTCCTAATCAATCAAATCCTAAAGCTTCAACTTCTGAAACAGCTTCCTCATGAGACATTTCCACAACTTTTCTAACCGAATAATTGCAGCTTAGTAAAACTGCCTTTTCATGTCCCAATTCCTCGATCCAACTTGCAAACAATACACTTTTTCCATACCGATATCACTCATCTTCATTCCTCCTAATTTACTAATCTATAATCCTTTCACTCAGGTTCTCTATGACCCTAACCTCAAGTTAACTGAGCTATCAAACTGTTTATTACAACAATGCAAGTTGTTCATATTCTTGATGCTGCTCCGAATCGGATTTGTTTTTCAAATAATCCCAAACTGCTTTAGAAAACTTCTCGTATCTAATTATTCTCTCTCCCTTAAACTTGGATTCTATACAGAAATGTGTTTTCTTATCTAAATAATGATTGAAAAGCACTTGTATATAGTTTCCCCATAAGCAGCGTTGATTGTTGTAATATATATCCTTCATTTCTCTTGTAAATAAAGAATAAGCATCAAGCTGCAGCCAACCTTTATTCAGATAATTTCTAATGCAATCCATCCGATTTACAGCCCAATCAACTAATAAATCAAGTTCTTTTATATTGGGATTCATAATAATCACCTCACCCTCTACTTGTTCCTTGTAGGATAAGCGCCCAGCGCCTTATTGTATCACTACGGTAGGTTTTCAAACGCTCTCCTCCGAACCGTACGTACACCTCTCAATGTAAACAGCTCTCCACTTGTCTAGTATTGTTAGTATTGTTTAATACTAGTTGAGGATTTCTCAAGTGCCTCACGCACCTTCCCGAATTGGTATTAAACTGACAAACTGTTTCCCTTCATCAGATTACAGCCTAAAAGGGCTCTTTTTTATTTATTTAGGCAATACATTCATTCTTCTTCTAAATTAGACCCTTGTCCATTTCCAAAATAATACTACCTCCATACAATGTATTAACTTTATGAAGGTGGTGAAATTTATGTCAGAGTGTGTTGAAAGAGAATTTGAACATCGCGGTGGTTTTGCGCTTATTATTGTTTTATTTATTCTGCTTATTATTATTGGAGCATCATTTATGGGCGGAAGAGGATATTAACGCTGTCCCCGAATTAACTTGAATTTCACTAACCTTTAAAAGCATCTGTTTTTATGTTTAGGAAGCACTCCAACTGTCAGGTGCTTCCTTTTCATGGGTAACATAATACTTACTTTGTTTAATAACCAATCACAAAAGAAACATCATACTCACATGCAACTTCTTTATTTCTACGGATCAATGGAAACGCTGAGCGAATTAATTAGCACTTCTATATGTGTTTGGATACTTCTCTTTATTTTCAGCTATTGAGTATTCCCAAACTTCGTATTCACTTGCTTCATCCTCTGGCTTGCTTTTACATCCACTATCACGCCAGCGCTGGTGTATTGTTTCTGATAATTCGTCATTATCATCACTGACAAAGAATCTTTCGTAATACTCATTGAAAGCTAAGTAAATTTTGTCGTGTATATCCATTTCAGCAGCCAGCCTTTTTACTTCTCTTAATGCATCTGTTGCACCATCAAATGTTTTCATAGTAACCTCCTTAATTAATTATCTGTTTACTTTGTTAATCACAGTTTTTGCTTATCTTCATCTGATATTTTTTTCCAATCGTCATTATTAATAATTTCCCCTGAATGCTTTTTAGCTATTTCTTCAGAGATTAGAACTTCTCTATCGTAATCAATTTCTACGTCAACATCTGAAATATCAATCATTTTGAACGCTTTATTCTCTAACCATTCCTTTAAACGGTGAGGGTTGTTTGCGATATCAGGAGTCACTAATCCTTTCAAGTAGTTACAATTCACTTCAAATCTAACTGTCCCCTGTACCAATACTCTTTCTACTTTTTCACTCATATAAATCCCTCCAAATTTTTAGTTATCATTTTTACTCTTTTGTTTCCTTACCACAATAATTAGTTTTTCAATAAATACTCCCTTTACATTATGGTATAATTCACTAAATTTATTTAGGAGGGAATCAATTGAATCAAAATCAATTTCGTGGCTTAATGATCGTTCTAATAATTCTTATCATTGCTATTTTATTTTCATTTAACAATCTCGCTGGAGCCATAAGAGAATCAAGCAACTATGATGGTGGTATAAATAACGAGCTGTT
This sequence comes from Cytobacillus purgationiresistens, assembly GCF_030813235.1. GTDB lineage: Bacteria > Bacillota > Bacilli > Bacillales > Cytobacillaceae > Cytobacillus > Cytobacillus purgationiresistens. The sequence goes on from NZ_JAUSUB010000007.1 coordinate 8,566, forward strand.
TAGATTCAATGACAATTTCGAAAAATATCTAGAAATATTAGAAAAAAATCTGATTAAATTAATTTCAATCGTTGAGACCATTTAAAAGTGGTCTTATTTTAATACTCACTTTAATTCTTTTGTTAACTAAAGTTATTTTATATCTGAATTATTCGAATTATATAACTTTATTTTATTTAAATATTTGCTATAATTAGTTTGTTGAATTGAAAGGCGGTGAAACTATGAAAAAGAAACTATTAAAAATTACATTGTCTCTGGGATTAGTATTCTCATTTTCATCTCCTGCATTTGGAAAAGAAATAAAACCATTATCTGACTGCGGCGGATCAGAACATCCACTCCCTTGCCGGCCTTATTAAGTTTTCGCTCTATAATACATTTGGTGCAACGAATGTTCTACACCCGGGAAAATGATTGTATGCTTAATAAATCAGAACCAGTTCTTGGTTCTTTTTTTATGAAACATAATACAAAATAAGTTGATTAATACCATATTCTCCAACCATCTTTTAACCGCCGTTTCAAATCATGTTTTTGCAAACGTTCATATAAGTAAACAGCTTGCCCCTCTTCCTTTCGAAAGAGAAGCATCCATTTACGCTGCCTTTTATTCTTTGCCATTACTTAACCCTCTGTAGCTTAGTCTCATCCTCTTCATTTTCATCAAGCGATAATTGCCCCTCAGGTACCTCTACTGTTTCATCAGCATCCACACTATACTCGATTCCTTCATGCTCTTCATAAAACTCATCTATAGTCATTTGTGACGGCTGCAAGCCCAAAGAAACATGAGAGCCAGCAAATGGATAAAATTAATTACCTTGCCTTCTACATCACGTTTTATATTGAACTTAAGGACCGTCTTCTTGTTATCTCTTTGTATGGAAACAAATTCAGCACCGATATCTCCAACTTTGCTTTCATCCACATTCAATAGCGCAATCGAACCTGGCATCTTTAGTAACTCATCAGCATACGGCAGCTCATCACTAAGCACATGGAACATGAGGACTTCCTTTTTGTCATCCTTCTGCATCTTCTTGAATAGAACAGTTAGTTTAATAGTTGTCATGTCAATTGCTCCTTTTATTTTGAAATTTATCAATTAAGTAAACTGTCCAAAGGCAAAGAATTGATATACTTTGAAATAGGTCAATGATGTCCATTAGTACCAAGCATTTTTAAGAAAATACGGGTCTTAATTTTTTTATCTTCAATTAGAACATACATTCTTAAAGGGAGAATTAATTTTATGGCAACATTCCATAAATACAAAAAGAAGGGTTCTAATAAAGACTTTTGGGAATAACGGATTTATTATCAGGATCCAATCACAAGAAAAACTAGGGAAAAATCAAAGAAGGGTTTCACTAGCAAGCCCGAGGCAAAGCTGGCAGCTGAAGAAATGGGAAGGATACTTCGAGAAGGTAATGAAATGACGAATAAATCCTTGAAAACCTATCTAGTGACTTGGCTGGATGAATATAAAAAAGGCACTGTTGCTAAAACCACTTTTGAATTACATGAACGAAATGTTAATAATCATATCATTCCTTATTTTAAAAATGTCCTTTTAAAAGATGTTAAGCCAGTGATGTATCAAAAATTTATCATTCAACTTACTGAGAAGGGATATAGCAGGCGCACAGTGGAGATTATACACGGAACAATGAATAACTTATGAGAAAGCTAAACCAATAGGAAAAGTTCAAAAGAACCCTTGTGAGGGTGTAGAAATTAAAGGCAAACAAAAAGAACAACAAATTAAATTTAAAGAAGAAAAAACAATAAATATAAACAAATCATTAGATTTCAAAGAAGCTTCAGCAAAGAACACAAAAATAATATTTGGTGATGTTAAAACATACAACTCAAAACGCACAATTATAAAAAGGCAATCTTTAGCTAATGATCTACAGTTCCACAAGAAATTTCAAAATCAAAATAAAACAGCCTTAAACGAAAATTATCATTTTGAACTTAATCTTGTTCTTTGCCGCAATGATGGAAACTTTATGCCTAAATCAAGCTTATTTAATTCATTCACTAGAATATTAAAGAAATGCGAGCTTCCTTCTCTCCCAATTCATTCATTAAGAAGCTGGTACCGATTTAAAATATGTACAAGAACGTTGAGGGCATGGCAGTATTCAAATTACTTCAGATGTATATTCTCATATTAGTAAAAAAATTGAACAGGATAGAATGAACAAATTCGAGGAGCATATGAAAAATGTACTCGAATAATTTTTTTGAATTAAAATCGGGCAAAAATCGGGCAGTTTTTAAAATACCCTTGTTATACTTTAAAATGCCTGATAATAAAAACCCTCAACACCAGTAGTGTCAAGGGTTCCAATCATTAATACATTGTCAAGTATTGCTCGCGCTCCCATGGGTGAACTTGTGTGCGGAACATATCCCACTCGATTTCTTTAGCTTCGATAAAGTGTTCGAAGATATGCTCTCCAAGTGCTGCTACCATGACTTCATCTTTCTTAAGCAATTCTAATGCAGAAGTAAGTGTTGCTGGAAGATCAACGATTCCTTCAGCTTCACGCTCTTCCTTGCTCATTACATAGATGTTGCGGTCAACTGGTGTTGGAGGTGTTAAGTTGTTTTTCACACCGTCTAATCCAGCGCTTAGTAGTACTGCCATTGCAAGATAAGGATTTGCAGCTGGATCAACGCTACGTACTTCAACGCGAGTGCTGATTCCGCGAGATGCAGGAATACGGATTAATGGTGAACGGTTTCTAGCAGACCATGCTACATAGCAAGGCGCTTCATAACCAGGCACTAAGCGTTTGAATGAGTTAACAGTAGGGTTTGTTACAGCTGTAAAGCTTGGTGCATGCTTGATAATCCCTGCGATGAAATTGCGTGCAGTTTCACTTAACTCTAAATCGCCTTTCTTATCAAAGAATGCATTCACACCATTGTTAAATAGTGAAACGTTACAGTGCATACCTGATCCATTTACACCAAATAATGGTTTTGGCATGAATGTGGCGTGTAAGCCGTGCTTACGAGCAATTGTTTTTACTACTAATTTAAATGTTTGGATTTGGTCACAAGCAGTTAACGCATCCGCATATTTAAAGTCGATTTCGTGTTGTCCAGGAGCGACTTCATGGTGAGAAGCTTCAATTTCAAAGCCCATCTCTTCAAGCTCAAGAACGATATCACGACGGCAATTTTCTCCTAGGTCTGTTGGCGCAAGGTCAAAGTATCCGCCATTGTCATTAAGTTCTAATGTAGGATTTCCTTGTAGATCAAGTTTAAATAAGAAGAATTCTGGCTCAGGTCCTAAGTTGAAATCAGTGAATCCTAAGTCTTTCATTTCTTTTAAAATCCTTCTTAAGTTATTACGTGGATCTCCATCAAATGGTGTTCCATCTGGAGAATAGATGTCGCAGATTAGACGAGCGACTTTGCCTTTTTCTGCAGTCCACGGGAATACTACCCATGTATTTAAATCAGGATATAAATACATATCAGATTCTTCAATACGGACAAAACCTTCAATTGAAGATCCGTCAAACATCATTTTATTATCCAAAGCTTTTTCAAGCTGGCTAATTGGGATTTCAACATTTTTAATCGTTCCTAAAATGTCAGTAAACTGCAATCTAATAAATTTTACATTTTGCTCTTCTGCAATTTTTCTAATATCATCTTTTGTGAATTTTGCCACCTGGTTTTCCTCCTTTAAAATCCAAAAATATATATTTTTTAATGGAAAAAGCGGGACATATCTCCTTGTCGCATCGAAGATCTAGTAAACCGGCCTGCTTGCATAAATTCCTTGCGCAGCAATTTTCTTAAATCGTCGTCGGACAAGTCTCGCCTCACCTTTTCATCTTGCTTCTGTAGTTCATTTTCATCTAGTGCTTGTTGTTCTTTAACTGTGAATAGCTGTTTAATACCGGCCATATTGACCCCTTGATCGATTAAATCCTTAATTTCTAATAATTTATCGATATCATTTAAGGAATATAGTCTTCGGTTCGTATCTGTTCTAGCCGGAGTAATCAATTGATGTTCTTCATAATAGCGTATTTGACGAGCGGTTAGCTCGGTAAGCTGCATGACGATTCCAATTGGAAAGAGCGGCATGGAGCGGCGGATCTCACTTCCAGTCACCTGTCTCTCCTCCTTTAACTATTGTTATCTATATTTTTATTATATGTAATGTTAGATTATCTGTCAACCAAATGTTATATTTTATAACATAAAAATTTTTCGAATTATAAATCTATTTTCCTATCTAAGAAAAGTGGCAGCCGATTGCTCAGCCACCATTACTAATTATTACTGTATCGTTACTAACTTCTTTTCTAATAAGCGATTTAGAGCAATACATATAGCAATTTTCACATGGGAATAGGTAAGTCCACCTTGAACGTAGGCAACATAAGGCGGTCTAATCGGTCCATCCGCGGTAAGCTCTATACTTGCTCCTTGGATAAATGTGCCTGCTGCCATTATCACATCATTTTCATATCCAGGCATATAGCTTGCATATGGAGTTACATGGGAATTGATCGGCGAAGCAAACTGTATCGCCTGGCAAAAGGCGACCATTTTTTCCTCATCTTCAAATTGAACGGATTGAATTAAATCAGTGCGCTTGTCCGACCATTTCGGATAGGAGTTCATTCCGAATTGTTCAAGCATCGCTGCAGTAAATACCGCTCCCTTTAAAGCTTGGCCCACAACATGCGGCGCAAGGAAAAAGCCTTGATACATCTCCTGCAGACTATATAATGAAGCACCTGCTTCTGCACCAACGCCCGGTGATGTCATACGGTATGAGCAAGCTTCAACAAGTTCTTTTTTCCCAACTATATAACCGCCTGTTTTCGCGATGCCCCCACCCGGATTCTTAATTAAGGATCCTGCCATTAAATCCGCTCCAACATGACAAGGCTCCATTGCCTCTACAAATTCTCCATAGCAATTATCAACAAATACAACAACGTCCGGTTTAATCTCTTTTATAAAGCTGATCATTTCTTCTATTTGGGCAATGGTAAAAGAAGGCCTCGTGGCATAGCCTTTTGAACGCTGGATACCGATCATTTTTGTATTAGGTTTGATCATCTTTTTAACCTTTTCAAAATCAACTGATGTACCCCATAATAAATCCACGCTGTTATATGAAATACCAAAATCCTTTAAAGATCCTGTCCCTTTGCCTCTTATGCCAACAATTTCTTCAAGAGTATCGTATGGTTTGCCCGTAATATATAAAAGCTCATCTCCAGGACGAAGCACTCCGAATAAAGCGATTGATATTGCATGTGTTCCTGAAATGATTTGCGGGCGAACCAAGCCTTCTTCCCCACCAAACACCTCTGCATATATTTTTTCCAATGTATCGCGACCATTGTCATCGTACCCATATCCTGTTGTCGGTATAAAGTGCGAGTCACTAACTCTATGGTTTTGGTAGCTAGACAGTACACGATATTGATTATCATCAATACGCAGGTCTATTTCTTGTAGAACACTGGCTATTCTTTTCTCTACTTCATTTACGATTGGTTGAAGCTTTTCCCTAAATGCTAACTGCTGAAACATGGTGTTGCACCTTTTCTTTCTATATAGAGTATTTTTGCAGCTTCCCAGCGATTTGATGATCCTCTAATGTAAATCCTCGACAGTGGTAAAGCTGTGTTTCTTCATCGAAGTTCAGTTCACGTAGAATGGTCTCGTTTTTAAGTTGTGAAAGCAACTTACCTTCTGTAGCAGGAACGCCAACATAATAAGGCTCCATTAAACCGATAATGACCTCTTCGATCTTTTGTTTTAATTTTGTTCGGTCGCCTGAATCCAGCGCACTTATTTGAACAGTGTCCATACCGCTTGTAGGGACAAAATCGAAATGTTTCATTTCCTTTTTATTATAAACAATGATTTGAGGAATTTGTTCATTTTCCATATCTTTGATTAATTTATGAACGGTTTCCTCATGTTGATAATAATCAGGGTTTGACATATCAACCATATGTAATAATAAATCGGCTTCCCGCACCTCTTCCAACGTGGAACGAAAGGCTGCAATCAGCGTTGTTGGTAGATCTTGAATAAAACCAACCGTGTCTGTAAGCAATGTTGTATAACCGCTAGGCAATACCACTTTTCTTGTCATTGGATCCAGGGTGGCAAACAATTGATTTTCTTCAAAAGAATCTGCTTCAGTCAGCCGGTTAAACAACGTGGATTTCCCCGCATTTGTATAACCCACAAGAGCGATTTGAAATGCCTTATTTTTCTTTCTGCGCTCGCGATAACGATCTCGATGCTGCACAATCACAGACAGCTGCTTTTTAATATCATCCAAGCGGCGGCGGATATGACGTCGGTCTGACTCTAATTTTGTTTCACCAGGACCGCGTGTTCCAATTCCTCCTCCTAACCTTGAAAGTTGTGTACCCTGTCCCAATAAACGCGGGAGTAAATACTGCAGCTGTGCTAGTTCTACCTGCAGTTTCCCTTCTCTAGAGCGGGCGCGCTGTGCAAAAATATCAAGAATCAGCTGGGTGCGGTCAATAATTCTGGCATCTATTTGTCCTGATAAGTTTCTCACCTGACTCGGTGAAAGTTCATCATTAAATACAATTAAGTCAGCCTCAAGTTCTTCCTGAAGTGCAGCAATTTCTTCAACTTTCCCTTTACCAATATAAGTGGAAGGGTGGGCTCTCTCTCTCTTTTGAGAAACAGACGTGAGCACTTCTCCATTTGCAGAGCTGGTGAGAGAGGCCAGTTCCTCCATTGAATATGTAAAATGCAAATCCTCTTCTGCTGTTTGACAACCAACGAGGATCACCTTTTCTGCCTTTGGCTTTTGTTCCATTAACATCCTTCTTTCCGTTATTATTCCTTTCATCATACCAAAAAAAAACAAACAACTCTAATCTTAAAACATTATTGATTTGTACAAGAACGAAACAAGAAACTACAAAAAGAGCAAAAAAGGATATTTTATTATTCCAGGGTATTGTATTTCTTCTTTTCCATGTTAAAATCATATTGTTTGTAATGCGCTAAACAATTAAGGATTTATACTAAATGAAGTGGAGAACAGCATTGATTACTTGGGATATTTTAAGCATGATCGGCACAATTGCTTTTGCCATCAGTGGTGCAATTGTGGCGATGGAAGAGGAATATGATATTTTAGGCATTTATATATTAGGGATTGTTACGGCATTTGGTGGTGGAGCAATTAGAAACCTGCTTATTGGTGTTCCGATTTCAGCCCTATGGGAACAAGGTCTTTTCTTTCAAATTGCCCTGCTTTCTATCACTGCCATAATGATTTTTCCAAATAGATTATTAAAACACTGGGATCGATGGGGAAATTTCACTGACGCGATTGGCTTATCTGCTTTCGCCATACAGGGTGCGCTTTATGCAACAGGGATGAATCATCCTTTAAGTGCAGTCATTGTTGCTGCTGTCCTGACAGGAAGCGGTGGCGGGATTGTAAGAGATCTTCTTGCTCAGCGGAAACCGTTGGTTCTTCGTTCCGAAATTTACGCTGTCTGGGCAATCATTTGCGGATTAGTTATCGGATTAGACTTGTTAAGCTCAGCATGGGAACTTATACTTTTATTTGTTATTATCACTGCATTTCGGGTTCTTTCTTATACTTATAAGTGGAGACTCCCTACTAAGGGTCTGAAAATGAGATAACCATCATCCCATTAAATTGTACTATCGATAAAAAGCTTATGTAAAAATCTAGTGAATTTAAAAAAAGATAATTATCCCAATCGGGATTAATTATCTTTTTTCGTCTTTATCCATCTTCTTCAAATATAAGATCATTGCTTCTAATGGTCATTAATTCATGACGATCGTAATGCTCCTGCATGAGCAGCCTCATCGCCTGCGTTCTAATTGATTTCTCAATAACATTTCTGATATAGCGTCCGTTAGAAAAGCTGGTTGGATTTAATGCCGTTTTAACCCAAAGAAGATGATCTTTTATTTTTTTCGTTGCTTCCCTGCTTAATGTGTATTCTTTTTCTGATAACATGCGATTTCCAATATCCATCAGCTGGTCAACTGAATAGTCCGGGAAATCAATGACTAAAGGGAATCGAGAGTGCAGGCCTGGATTCAATGTAAGGAAGTAATCCATTTCCCGCGAATAACCGGCTAATATGAGGATAAAATCATGCTGCTTATCCTCCATGTGCTTTACTAATGTATCAATGGCTTCTTTGCCAAAATCCTTCTCCCCACCCCTACCAAGAGAGTAGGCCTCATCAATAAACAAGATCCCGCCAAGTGCTTTTTTTATTAAATCCCTGGTTTTTTGGGCGGTATGGCCAATATATTCACCAACTAAATCTGCTCGCTCAGCCTCTATTAAATGACCTTTGGATAGGACATTCATTTTCTGGAAGAGCTTGCCGATTAATCGTGCAACCGTTGTTTTACCAGTACCTGGATTACCTTTAAACATCATGTGAAGGGCCTGTTTCCCCACCTTCAAACCTGCTTCTTCCCGCTTTTTGTTGATATAAATCCAGGCATAAATTTCTTTAATCATTTTTTTCATTTCTTCCATACCAACTAAAGAAGATAATTCTTCTTCAATCTCCTTTAGAGCAAGATGCTCAGGCTGTAAGGTTTTAGGAACCATTTGGGCGTCCGGAAGCTCCTTTGTTAATGTTTTTCGATTCTGCGAGTTAAGGACAATACTAATCTGTCCGTTATTTTTCAAACGAATCGGCTGATCCAATAGCTTTCACCTCACATTCTCAAGAACAGTATACGTTTTTAGGTCCTTATTGTGACAAAAGCCTAGTTCATTGCTGCGAAGTATTTTTTAACCACTATTGCTTTTTTTAAAATAGAAGACATCATCAGTCATTGACAACAAAATCATCGATTAATATACGAATAAGAAGCAATAATCTCTATCTATATGTATTCATGCATCAGGCAATTCATTAAAGAAATTTGCACAAAAATAGGAAAAGCCCGCATAAGGTGCGGGCATCCTGTTATTATTTATTTTTGACCTTCCATATCCAGCTGAACATTCCGCTGTGGAGAGAAGGTTGAAATTGCATGCTTATAAACCAGCTGCTGCTTGCCTTCAGACTCAAATAATACAGTGAAATTGTCAAAACCCTTTACTTGACCCCTAATTTGAAATCCATTTAATAAAAAAACTGTCACATTTGCATTATCCTTACGAAGTTGATTTAAAAACTGGTCCTGGATATTGATTGACGTTTTCATTGATAGATCCTCCTCTTTTATCTCTAATATTATGTATTCGATTTAATTTTCAGCTTTCCTTCAATCTCATGGGAAATTTCATTGAATTTTTTTTGAAATTCAGCGTTACTTCCCGCAAATGTCAGATCGAACCAAGAGACATTCATTTTATTTCGGAACCAGGTTAACTGCCGCTTGGCGTATCTTCGCGAGTTCTGCTTTAACAGTTCAACTGCATCTTCCAAAGATGCCTGCCCATCTAAATAATCGTACAATTCTTTGTACCCGATTGCTTGGATGGATTGACAATCCCTTAACCCAGCATCATACAACCGTCTCACCTCTGGAAGAAGACCGTCATTCATCATGTGATTTACTCTTGTATTTATGCGATCGTATAATAGGTCACGATCCATTGTCAAGCCAATAAGCACTTCATCATATAATGGCTCTGGTGTTTGCCTTTGCTGGTAATCCGTCATTGTTTTCCCTGTACAATGATAGATTTCTAAAGCTCTTATTACTCTGCGGATATTATTAGGATGGATTTTTGCGCCGCTCTCAGGGTCGATCTTCATTAATTCTTCATGAACAGCTTCATTTCCAAGCGAAACTGCTTTTTCCTCAAGACTTTTTCTAAACGCTTCATCAGATGGCGCTTCAGAAAATTGATAATCGTATAAGACAGACTGAATATATAGGCCAGTTCCCCCAACGATCATTGGCAATTTGCCTCTTGAAGAAATTTCATTGATTTTTTCCCTGACAATCCTCTGAAATTCTGCTGCCGAAAAAGATTCATCGGGCTCTTTAATGTCTATTAAATAGTGAGGGATCCCATCCATTTCATCTTCTGTTATTTTTGCGGTACCAACATCCATTGTTTTATATATTTGCATAGAATCGCCACTAATAATCTCGCCGTTGAACCTCTTGGCAAGCTCAATGCTGAGAGCTGTTTTTCCAACTGCTGTAGGTCCAATAATCACTACTAACTTTTGTTTCACGTTCATAAGTTTGTTCACACTGCCTTTATCACAAAATCATTATTTCTTTTCTATCGTACCATAAGCCATTCAGTAAAAGCATTTTTAACAGTGGAACATCCAATCATTATTGTCAATATTCTCACAAAGTAAACTGATATTATTACCAATTTTGCTCATATTTTCATGTAACATTACATTTCTTTAACGATTCCTTAACATTTAGCTTGTACCCTCAGATTCATGTTAACTTATATGAAGATTATAGAGTAATGAAATTAGGAAATTAGGTGATTAGCGATGATTGGAAACGCTGAAATTGGAATTGACTTAGGAACAGCTAATATATTGGTTTATAGTAAAACGAAGGGCATTGCTTTGAATGAACCATCTGTGGTTGCAATTGATACAGAAACGAAGAAGGTTCTAGCTGTAGGTAAAGAAGCGAAAGAAATGATAGGGAAAACACCTGGACGAATTGTTGCTATTCGCCCATTAAAAGACGGAGTGATTGCCGACTTTGATACGACTACAGAAATGCTTCGTCATATTATGAAAAAAGCTTCAAAAGCAGTTGGTTTCTCTATTCGTAAACCAAGTGTTGTCGTCTGCACACCTTCAGGCTCTACAAGTGTGGAAAGACGCGCCATCCATGATGCAGTACGTAATGCTGGTGCGAAAAAGGTTCATCTGATAGAAGAACCGGTTGCAGCTGCTATTGGCGCTGGCATGCCTGTTGATGAGCCTATAGCAAACGTAGTAGTCGATATAGGCGGAGGTTCCACAGAAGTGGCCATTATTTCATTCGGCGGGGTTGTCGCTTGCCATTCTGTCAGAATCGGCGGAGACCGTCTAGATGATGATATTATCCAATATGTTAGAAAAGAATTTAATGTCCTCATTGGTGAAAGAACCGCTGAAAATGTTAAAATGGAAATTGGACACGCCTTAATTGACCACGAGAAACTAACAATAGAAATTCGCGGTCGCGATTTAGTAACAGGCCTGCCAAAGACCATTAGTCTTTCATCCTATGAAATAAGGGATGCAATGAGGGAAGCACTCCTGCACATTCTTGAAGCGATCCGTGCAACATTGGAAGATAGCCCGGCTGAGTTAAGCGGTGATATCGTCGACCGCGGAGTGATTCTAACTGGCGGTGGTTCATTGTTAAATGGTATGCAAGAGTGGATCAGTCAACAAATTGATGTGCCTGTGCACCTGGCACCTAGCCCTTTAGAATCTGTTGCAATCGGAACTGGCAAAGCGCTTCAATATATGGATAAATTACAAACTGCAACTAGATAAGAAAAATTAAAAAGAGCTGTCAACCAGAAAATAATCGGTTAGCAGCTCTTTTTTCTATCACATTACTCGTTTAAACATCTTTTCCATCTCATAAATCGAATAGTGAATGATGATCGGACGTCCATGCGGACATGTAAACGGATCGTTCGTTTGTCTTAACTCATCAAGTAAGGCTTGGATTTCGTCATTGCGTAAATGATGATTGGCCTTGATTGAGCCTTTACAGCTCATCATAATAGCTGCTTCCTCTCTCAGCCTTTTAATATCTACTTTTTTCATTGAAAGAAGCTGTTCAATCATATCCTCAATAATTTCCTGTTCCTCCCCTGCTGGGAACCATTGCGGGTGTGAACGGACAATATAGCTGTTATGGCCGAATTCCTCGAGGAACACACCAACCTTCTCCAATTCATGTTTATATTCCTCGATCTTTATTGCATCATCTGTCGAATATTCAAAGGTAAGAGGCAAAAGCATTTCTTGCAGTTCACTATCCACTTCCCCTACCTTTTCCTTAAAGTATTCATATTTAATACGCTCTTGAGCCGCATGCTGATCAATGATATATAACCCCTTATCATTTTGGGCAAAGATATATGTTCCATGCATTTGCCCGACTGGGTACATTGGAGGAACCCGGGACGGCTCTACAGAAAGAACATCTTCATGTTCAGCCACTAAAGGAAGATTGCCCGCTCTAGGTTCATCCTTTTGAAAGAGATGAGATGCATCTACAGAATCATCACCATGACCAATATCACCAATAAAAGAAGAGTCTTTATTCTCATCAGCTACTGGTAATGAATCCACAGGCTGATCCTTAAAATACTGGGGTTCTCTAATAAATGTCTGGATACTATTATTTGTAGCTATTTGTTCTTCTCTCTTCTTCTTCTCCGGCAAATGATCAAGATCTAAATAAATCTGCTCGGATTTCGGTCTTTCTGGCTTTGGAGCCACATAGCCTGCTGGAATGAGCTCCTCCTTCTTAAAAGCTGATTTAAGCGCTAAGGAAACAAGCTCGTTTAATTCCTGTTCCTTGCTGAGGCGTACTTCTAGCTTCGATGGATGAACATTCACATCGACCAAAATCGGGTCCATCTCAATATTTAGCAGAACAATAGGGTAGCGACCGATTGGCAGAAGCGTGTGATAACCTTCCTGTACAGCTCTAGCCAGAGAATAATTCTTAATAAATCGTCCATTAATCATTGTAGAAATATAGTTGCGGGAAGCTCGTGTTACCTCTGGCAGAGCGGCATATCCGCTAACCTTGAAATCTAGTGATTCTGCGATGACAGGCACCATTTTTTTCACAATATTCATACCATAAATCGCTGCTAATACTTGACGGACATCCCCGTTTCCACTCGTCTTCAGCAGTTGCCTCTCATTATGAATGAGTCTGATTGCCACTTCTGGATGGGCAAGAGCAAGACGATTGACCAAATCAGTAATGTTGCCCAGTTCTGTATGAATCGTTTTCATATATTTTAAGCGCGCTGGCGTGTTAAAGAACAAATCCGTAACTATAATATCCGTACCTTTCCGGCTAGCTGCCTTCTCCATGACTTCAACCTTACCGCCTTCGAGAACAACGCGTGTACCTTCGTCACCTGTACAGGTCTTCATCTCAAGTCTGGAAACTGAAGCAACACTGGGTAGTGCTTCACCTCTAAACCCTAAGGTTCTAATACGAAATAGATCATTTTCATCCTTTATTTTACTAGTCGCATGGCGATGGAAGGCTGTCAATACATCCTCTTCAGCAATCCCATCTCCATTATCAATGATTCTAATGCTTGCCAAACCCGCTTCTTCTAATTCTATTTCTATAATAGTGCTTCCTGCATCTATGGCATTCTCCATTAATTCTTTTACAACAGACGCTGGTCTTTCAACCACTTCACCAGCAGCGATTTTATTAGAAAGTGCATCATCAAGTTGAAATATCTTCCTCATTAAAATCACCTCCATATTGAAATGCGTAAGAGCCTTGTTCAGCCCCGACATACATAAGACGAAGGGGAAATGAAGGTGGTTTTTTACCTTCCATTCCTCCGTAGCTTAAAACCTAAAGGGGCTTGACCCTGCAACTGACTATTCGAAATGCACAAAAGTCTCATTCAGCCACTAGATAAGTTGATACGTTTATTTTAATTTTTTATGAAGTTCATATAATGCATTCAAAGCTTCCATTGGGGTCATATCCAAAATTTCCAGCGTTTTCAATTGTTCGATTACCTTTTTTTCTTTTACGTTGAAAGTCTGCTTTTTCTCAATCTTTAGCTCTTCAAAGAAAGAGAGCTGCCCTTTTGGTTCCTGAATTTGTTTCGGTTCTGCCATCGATTCATTGGGTGGATTCAGTATTGGAATAGTTTTTTGACCTGGTTCTTTACCTGTTTGTTCTAATCCAATAAGAATTTCATTTGCCCTCACAATTAATTCCTCTGGCAGTTCAGCAAGTTGGGCAACATGAATTCCGTAGCTCTTATCCGCTGCACCTTCTTTGATCTTGTGAAGGAAAACAACCTTCCCATTCTGCTCAACCGCACTGACATGGACGTTCTTCAATTGCTCAAGCGATTCTTCTAAAACTGTTAACTCATGATAATGTGTCGAGAACAAGGTCTTTGCACCTATGCGATGGTGAATATACTCGATGATTGCCTGTGCCAATGCCATTCCATCATAGGTGGAAGTACCTCTGCCAATTTCATCGAACAGAATTAAACTGTCCTGCGTGGCATTTACAATCGCATTCTTTGCCTCTAACATTTCCACCATAAATGTACTCTGTCCGGAAATCAGGTCATCCGCTGCACCTATTCTCGTAAATACTTGATCAAAAATCGGCAGCACCGCTTCAGAAGCCGGAACATAACAGCCAATTTGCCCTAGGATGGCTGTAAGTGCCACCTGTCTCATATAAGTACTTTTACCAGACATATTTGGTCCAGTGATTAACAGGACTTCACGTTCTCCATCCATATAGCAATCATTTGGTACATATTCTTGTGCATTCATCACTTTTTCCACAACTGGATGTCTGCCGTCTTTTAGGACAATTTTTCTTTCTTTAGAAAAAGATGGTTTTACATAGTGCCTTTGCTCACTCACTACAGCAAAGCATTGCAGGACATCTATCTCACTGATTATTTTTGCCAGTTTTTGCAGACGTGGGATATAACCTTTAATATGTTCCCTTACTTCTGCAAACAACTGATATTCAAGCTCGACTGCTTTTTCCTCAGCTTGCAGAATAAGTGCTTCCTTCTCTTTAAGCTCTGGTGTAATGAATCGCTCTGCATTTGTAAGTGTTTGCTTCCTATCATACTGGCCTTCTGTTAATAAATGCAAATTCGATTTTGTCACTTCAATATAATAGCCAAATACGCGATTATAGCCTACCTTTAGTGATTTTATTCCCGTTTTTTCTCTTTCCTGTTTTTCCAGTTGTGCAATCCATGTCTTTCCGTTTCGCGTAGCATCTCTAAAACGATCCAGCTCTTCGTGATAGCCATCTTGAATTAAATTCCCATCTTTTATTGAAAGAGGAGGATTTTCCACAATAGCTTGTTCAAGAATATCTGCTACTTCTTCACAGCCATCCAGTCGCTCAGCTTCTGCACTTACAATCTCATTTGGTAAGTTATTTACCATTGCTTTTAAGGATGGAATTTGCTGTAGTGATTTTTTTAATTGAACGAGATCTCTTGCATTTACATTCCCGAAGGCTACTCTGCCCGCAAGCCGTTCTAAATCATATACTTCCTTCAACTTCTCTCTAATTTCTTCGCGTTCGTAGAAATTTGTAATCAGCGTTTCAACAACAGTATGACGACGCGTAATTTCTTTTTCATCAATCTGTGGACGATCAACCCATTGTTTTAGAAGCCTCGAACCCATTGCTGTTTTTGTTTCATCAAGCAGCCAAAGCAATGAACCTTTTTTTCCTTTAGAACGGATAGTTTCAGTTAATTCTAAGTTTCTTTTAGAAAAATAGTCTATTTTCATAAATTGATTGATTTGATATAGAGAAACATTTTGCAAATGATCCAGACTTCTTTTCTGAGTTCTATAAAGATAATTAAATAGACGAGAAGCCGTTTTCCTTAACTTATCCTGAGTTAAGTCCGTAAGCAAAGGCAAAAAACCTTCCTTTGGTTCAATCTCATCTTCAATTGAAATGGTCATAATCGAACGTTCTTTTATCTTCTTCTGCCATCCACCTTCAAAATCTGAAGAAATAACAATCTCTTTTGCACCAGATAGAGATAGTTCATTTAGTACCGCATCAAACCCCTCCGTCAGAATCGTTGCCTTTGTTTCACCAGTGGATAAATCATTGTAAATAAAGCCAAATGTTTCATCTTTAAAAGAGGTGATCGAAGCGATAAAGTTATTCTCATTTTCATTCAGTCCCCTACCCTCCATCATTGTTCCTGGGGTAATTAACTGCACCACTTCGCGTCGAACGACACCCTTTGCTTGCTTAGGATCCTCTGTTTGCTCACAAATAGCTACTTTATAACCTTTTTCTACTAATTGCTCAATATAATTTGGAGCTGAGTGGTAAGGGACACCACACATAGGGATGCGGTCTTCAGAACCTCCCTCTCTGCTTGTCAAAGTAATTTCCAGCTCCTGAGAAGCGTTGATTGCATCTTCAAAAAACATTTCATAAAAATCTCCAAGACGAAAAAATAAAAAGGCATCTTGGTATTCTGCCTTTACTCTTAAATATTGCTGTATCATAGGCGTATATGCTGCTGCCATATTATCCTCCAACTTTTCTAATAATCTATTTTATCTGCTGTTCTAGTTTAAAACATCTCTTTCATTATAACATAGCTGCCCACGAACCTTCAGTTGTATACCCCTAGTTCTTTGTATCAAAATTCCTTCCATTTTTGCTAAAAAGAAAAGCCTCCCAACATTTTTATTAGGAGGTCTTCAGCTAAATAAACTTAGAATATTAAAGAATCAAGTACAAAGTAATTTATATCCCGACAGTATTCATTAACACAATTCTCCAGCCGTCAGGGTCCTCAAATGTTACTCCGCCCTTGCCCCAGTATGGATTTTCTGGCTCCACATCAGGATAACCCATGACCCTGAGTCTATTTACGAGAGCGTCACATTTATCCCTATTCGGAATGTAGAAAACAAGTAAAGATTCATGAGAAGGAATTGGAAGCTCTGTTTTCTCTGTGCTTTGAGTAAATTCAAGATGATACGTTTGATCAGGAAGTCCAAGCATCAACCCAAGATAGCGTGCGGATTGAAATTCACCTATCCTATTTAACCCAAGCCCCGCTTCGTAAAACTCAATGATTTTATCCATTTGATTCGTGGGCCTTGCTATTCTGAATTGAGCAGCTGCTGCGGGATGATTCCATTCTTCTTTTACAATGATTCTATATCCTTCATAATTGAAAGTATTTTCTTCCTCACCAGCTACAGTGATCGTTAGCGGAGACTTAGTTGCAGGAAGTTTTGTTGGATACCAATGCCGTCCTTCCTTTACAATGACGAACACACCAAGTTGGTCGCCATAGAAAGCAAAATGATTACTACTCGAGTTAAATTCATTTTTTATGAAAGGAGCCATTGTTTCTTGAAAGTGTCCGACGTCATCTACCGCCAAGCCTACCTCCCCAATATCCAGCCAGCCTTTTATTCCAGGCTGAGGTCCTCTTTCAATCATTTCAATCACATTTCCATCAGGGTCAGAAAAATAGGCTTGCTTCCCCTTCCAAAACATACTGTAGCTTCCATTTTCGTCTGCCAGCAAAACACTTGCTTTGCCTAAGTTACTAAAAATATGATCAAAAAAATTACCATTTGTGCGGAAGCATACATGATAAAAAGGCAGTGTTTGACTTCTTTCAAAAATCAATTTCGTTGTACCAGCCATGCACGAAAAAAATTGATCCGTTTCAGTAATTAATTCCATTTCCAGTATATTCACATAGAAATCCTTCATTTGTTCAAAATGCCTACAATGCAGTCTCAGTTCATAAATTCTCATGTTTTTCCCCCTCACCAGAATAAGTACATTATAATGAAGAAAAAACTAAAAGAGCTCCGTCAAATGGAGTAGTCTTTCATCAGTCAATCGCCCTGTGAAATATGTAAAAAAGAAAAACTAGGAAGCAAAACCTCCTAGTTAGCCTTTATTCTTCTTCTGTACCGACCAAGAAATCGGGGTTTAAATCCTCAAATTCCTCGTCATCTACATCCAAGCTCCATTCTTCATCATCTTCACAATCACATGGGTCATGGACAGCCACACAAATTTTTGTTTCGCCGATTACTTCTACAAGAAATTCTCTTTCAACATTAACAATGATCTTATTTCCATTCTTGGAAATTGTAGCTTCACAGCAATTAGGCTGCTGCAGTACTCGGGCAATGACTTCAATATCATCGATAATATCTTCATCGCGATACTTGACTTTAATAACATCGGTATACTCTACACATTCAGTGACTACCTCTGTTTGTGTATTATCCTTATAGGAATACCAGACATTAATGTCATAGCTGCCTTTTATTTCTACAGTATTACCCACCTTTTTCGCCTTGTACTTATGGTTTATGATCCAACAGCCAAGAATACTTGACGGATGGTGTGAAGGACATATCGTATGAGTGGACTGTATAAATTTTCGTCCTTTCGCCACGACTGCCTTTGTAATTATCTCTCTATAGTCTCCCATTGCAAGCGAACCCTCCTCATTCTTTTTCACTTCATCCTATGCGGGATATTAGACTAGTGTGCGACATATTTGTGACTGAATAGAATGCAAAAGTATTGGCATGATTTATACTATGCCAGAAGAGGGCGAATGTTCCGGTTGTACTGTGCAACAACCCAAAAATACGGATGATGAACCACTTCTTCTTTTAAATGAATTTCTTCATATATTACTTATTTTTTGTTAGGGGTTTATCCAGATATGAAGTAAAAATGAACAATTTAAGGTGAGTGTCAACGGTAAGGAACTGGCAGGAGATGAAGCCAAAGCATTTGCAGATAACATGACCAAAAATGTATTGAGTTCTTTCAACGGCATCTTCTCAAACCTAGTAGGAGATATGGGCAGCAGCATGCCAGGGGCAGATGCAGCTGGAAGTGCAAACCCATTGAGCAATTTAACAGGTGGATTGGGACAATCGCCATTAATTTCTACAACAGGCGGTATTCCAAACATGGATCTTAACAATTTGGTTCTTGTTATTGATACAAGCGATAACCGTGTAAGAGTACAAATTAACGGAAACACACTCTTTGATCTTGGTCTAGCGGACCTAAAAAATTTAAACAATAATAACAGCAACTCCTAATAGTATGGCATGAAGTAATAATTCCAATATGAGGAGGTGATTTTATATTATCGAATAAATGCAGAAAAATAAAAAAAGTCAGAGAGAATGAGGAAATTGATAGCCATAACAGTGTTAGCAGCGGTGACGAAACAGAATTTTTCACATTTGCTGCACAAGCACGGAGCATTAACTAACGCTCAAACTGCGATCCCAGTTGCAGTAGGTTGCCTTGCAGCTGTAGCAGCACCAGTTGCAGTCCTTGCCTCTCAATTTATTATCAATAAAGGCGGAGACGCTAACAATATTGTCGTTCAGCATAATGATCAACTAGCAAACAACGACGCTTAGGATTAGATGAAACGTCCAAAAAGAAGGGAGTGAAATAATTTGGAGCATTCGCAAAATATGAACTTTAATCCTGAATTATTAAAAGAACTGGGGCTTACTGAAGAATTCATCAAACAGGCAGTTGAAAAAGGTCCAGCCGTTAATACACATGTCGCAGGCGGTCATGGTGGCCGGGCGATTAACTTAACCTATGTTGATAACTATTCGACATTGCTTTTAGTCTACACCTTCCTTCTTAACTTTTTGGACCTAAGGACAATGGAACTAAAATATTAAATGAATCTCTGCTATCAACATTAAGATTTTCTCTTAAAGATCAGCAGGACTATCGCAAGGAATTTCTAAACGCTGTACAATTGCTTAGAAATAACAATTAATACCCAAGCTCCTTGATAGTTCATAATAAAACCTGACCCAATTAAATAGGGTCAGGTTTTTTGATTTATTGAATGATTTAGTGATGGCTGCAGTCAGACCCCTTCAATTTAGAGCCTGTTTCACCGCTCAACAGGTTTCCACCAGTTGATGTGATGACTTCATCTGTAACCGTATTCGAAATTACTGATGCCACGATTTGCAAAAGCTCATTTACATCTACTTGTGATTGCTTGAATTCCTGAACAACCGGAATGGCATCCAATTCCTCTTCTAATGAAGTAATTTTAGCCTCAGTTTTCTTTAAAGCCTCTTCTTTGCCAAAATGCTGCAGGTTAACTGATTGTTTTTGAAGGCCTTTAATTTGTGAAATGATTTTGCTAACCTTTTCATTGTCATTAATTTGCGCCTCTGCTCGCTTGAAAAAATCTACTTCTTCTGTTTCAGAAATCATAATCGCTAACTCTTTTGCACGTCCTACGATATCATCTTTTGTATATTTAGCCATTTTAGTTCACCTCTAGCCTCTCTTGTTCTTCTACCATTTCACCTGTTAAAGACCATGTTTTTGCATCTGTAACCTTCACTTTAACTATTTTGCCAATGGACGTTTTCGATCCTTTAAAATTGACGAGCTTATTCTTTCTTGTATAACCAGCCAATGTGTCAGGATTATTCTTGCTTTCACCTTCAACGAGCACTTCAACTGTTTGATTTGCATATCTTTTCATCGAGTTGGCAGAAAACTCATTGACGAGCGCATTTAATCTTTGTAATCTTTCCTTCTTAACTTCCATTGGTACATTATCCGTCATTTTTGCAGCAGGAGTACCTTCACGTGGAGAATATATGAATGTATAAGCTGCTTCAAATCCAACTTCACGGAAAAGTGACATTGTTTCTTCAAATTGCTCTTCCGTTTCATTCGGATAACCAACGATGATGTCTGTCGTAAAGGTGGCATCAGGGATAGCTGCTTTTATTTTTCCAACTAATTCAAGGTATTGCTCTCTTGTATATTTTCTAGCCATGATTTTTAGGACATCATTTGATCCCGATTGAACCGGAAGATGAATATGCTCGACAAGGTTTCCTCCCTTTGCCAAAACCTCAATCAAATAATCATCAAAATCACGGGGATGACTCGTTGTAAACCGGACGCGAGGAATGTCTATTTTACGCATTTCATCCATCAAATCTCCGAGTCCATACTTGATATCATCGAAGTCTTTCCCATATGCATTTACGTTTTGCCCAAGTAAAGTGATTTCCTGATAACCCGCGGCAGCTAGCTGGCGCACTTCCTGAATAATATCCTCAGGACGACGGCTTCTTTCTTTTCCACGTGTATATGGTACGATGCAATAGGTGCAGAATTTGTCACAGCCATACATAATATTAACCCATGCTTTAATATTACCACGACGGACTTTAGGGAGATTTTCAATGACATCCCCTTCTTTTGACCATACTTCCAATACCATCTCTTTTGACATATAAGCCTCATGAAGAATATTCGGCAAACGATGAATGTTATGAGTTCCAAAAATCATATCCACTTGGTTATAAGTCTTCAAGATTTTTTTGACTACCGATTCTTCTTGCGACATACATCCACAAACCCCGATTAAAAGATCTGGATTTTCTTTTTTCAAATGCTTTAAATGTCCAAGCTCACCAAACACTTTATTTTCTGCATTTTCACGAATGGCGCAAGTGTTTAACAAAATAACATTTGCATCTTCAACCGAATCTGTTGATTCATATCCCAGTCCGGTGAATATACCTGCCATTACTTCAGTATCATGCTCATTCATTTGACAACCATATGTACGAATATAAAATTTACGCCCTTTTCCCATAAGAAGATATTCTTCAGGCAGGTCAAAATCTTTATGATATTGAACTTCTTCTTTTCCTCGTTTTTTGGCATCCTTTAAGGATGGCGCAGTATATACTGATTCAAAGTACTTACTATAATCCTTTCCGGATTTTTTGTCCGAAGGATTAACTGTTTGCACTTGTTGTCCTTCTACTCGTTGTTTCTCATTCATTTTTCATGCCCCTTTCTTCATTACTAAAAGCGTTCACCAATGTTACAAACGCTAATTATCAATAGATACACACATTATTATAGTATAAAGCCTTATACAGTTGAAAACAATAGATATCCTGCCTGCCCCCAAACCCTTTCTTAAATAACATTACCCTTTGTGACCAAATAAGGAAACGGGGGATTCTTATCTGAAATCAGGTAAACGGAGTAAAACAGATTAGAAAGCGCGGGATTCTTGTCTGAAATCAACTGAACGGAGTAAAACAGATTAGAAAACGTGGAATTCTTATCTGAAATCAACTGAACGGAGTAAAACAGATTAGAAAGCGCAGGATTCTTATCTGAAATCAGGTAAACGGAGTAAAACAGATTAGAAAGCGCGGGATTCTTATCTGAAATCAGGTAAACGGAGTAAAACAGATTAGAAAACGTGGGATTCTTATCTGAAATCAACTGAACGGAGTAAAACAGATTAGAAAGCGCGGGATTCTTATCTGAAATCAGGTAAACGGAGTAAAAAAGCTTAGAAAGCGCGGGATTCTTATCTGAAATCAACTGAACGGAGTAAAACAGATTAGAAAGCGTGGGATTCTTGTCTGAAATCAACAGAACGGCGTAAAACAGATTAGAAAGCGCGGGATTCTTATCTGAAATCAACAGAACGGCGTAAAACAGATTAGAAAGCGCGGGATTCTTATCTGAAATCAGGTAAACGGAGTAAAACAGATTAGAAAGCATGGGATTCTTATCTGAAATCAACAGAACGGAGTAAAACAGATTAGAAAGCGCGGGATTCTTATCTGAAATCAACAGAACGGAGTAAAACAGATTAGAAAGCGTGGGATTCTTATCTGAAATCAGGTGAACGGAGTAAAACAGATTAGAAAGCGCGGGATTCTTATCTGAAATCAACTGAACGGCGTAAAACAGATAAAAAGCGCTAGAATCACAAAAAATACCACAGAATCAATATCTGTGGTAAGCAAAAATAAATATTTTAATTTTATAGCTCTAATAACCGAAACTTCCAAGGCTTATGACAAAGCGATTAAAGCTCGCAAATATGAAAATTGCATTCCACAAAACAATTGTCGCAACTTGGCGAGCCAACCTCTGCTTTTCTTTTTATCTAGCTCCAGTGGCTAGGTGCTCGAGGTCTTAAGAAAGAGCAATCAGAAAGGCAAAGCACAGCCTTTCCGCTTAACCTTTCTTAAGCTTGTCGCACCTGGGCGAGCCACCTCCGCTTTTCTTTTTACTTGAATTCTTCTAACAGCTTATCAAAGTAGGCTTGATCAAGCTTTAAATCAGCAGTAGCAAGCGGTGTTTCTGAATAGCCGTTTAGCATTTGCTGATAAGATTTGCGTTGTGTATCTTGATAAATAAGACCTGTCACAAGACCATCATGCTTCATCAATGTTTGCATTGCTTGTTCACGATTAGAAGAATCATAGCCTTCTATGTCTTTCAACTTCGTTAAATTCTCTTTAAACCAGTCATAAGTATTGATTTTATTATAAGTAACACATGGGCTAAATACATTAATCAATGAAAAGCCTTCGTGCTGGATTCCTTGTTCGATCAACGCTGTTAAATCCTTCAGGTCAGTTGAAAAGCTTTGTGCAACAAATGTTCCACCAGCCGTTAAAGCCATTTCCATTGGTGAAATCGCTTGTTCAATAGAACCTTCAGGCGTTGATTTCGTTTTAAAACCAGTTGCAGAACGAGGAGATGTCTGACCTTTGGTTAACCCATAAATTTGGTTATCCATAACGATATAGGTGACATTAATATTTCGGCGTATAGCATGGATTGTATGGCCCATTCCAATCGCAAATCCATCACCATCTCCACCTGAAGCAATAACTGTTAAATCCCTATTGGCCATTTTCACACCTTGGGCAATCGGTAAAGAACGCCCGTGAATGCCATGGAAGCCATAAGAATTAATATATCCGGAAAT
Organism: Cytobacillus purgationiresistens; assembly: GCF_030813235.1. Lineage (GTDB taxonomy): Bacteria > Bacillota > Bacilli > Bacillales > Cytobacillaceae > Cytobacillus > Cytobacillus purgationiresistens. The sequence continues at coordinate 32,183 of NZ_JAUSUB010000007.1, forward strand.
TCTTCCTGAACATCCAATGCCTGAAACAACAGCCAAGCCTTCTGGCTCCAAGCCAATGTTCGCTGCTGCACGCTGAATTGCCGCTTGGACAGAGAAATCTCCGCATCCTGGGCACCAGTTAGGTTTTACACTATTACGAAAATCTTTAAATGTAGCCATTTAGAACAACTCCTTGCACTTTGTATGAATTTCGTGCGGCAAGAAAGGATTCCCGTCGTACTTATTAAACTTCACAACTTTATTTGCATAGCCAACGTTCATCTTGATGATATTTGCCAGCTGACCTGTTGCATTGTTTTCGACAACTACAACTTTTTTAGCAGATTGAACTAATGCTGATAATTCGTCTGCTGGGAACGGATGAATCAAGCGGATATGTGCGTGATTTACTTTAATCCCATCTGCCTCGATTCTTTCCATTGCCTCTTCTATCGCACCACGAGTTGAATTAAAACCAACCAAAAGTACATCTGCCTCTTCATGTGGAGCATTTTTATAAACTGGTGTATCAAATTTGATATTTTCTACTTTACGGAAACGCTTATCCATCTGGATATTGCGGTTCACAGCAGATTCTGATGGTTTTCCGGTTTCGTCATGTTCAACTCCAGTTACATGATGAATACCAAATTTCATCCCAGGAACAACACGAGGAGATACGCCATCTTCAGTCACTTCATAGCGTTTGAAGTATTCTTTATTTTCTATTTCAGGCAGTTCAGTCTGCAGCTTACCACGACGAATTTCTACACGATCAAATTCTAATGGTTCAACCGTTTGCTTGCCTAATGATAATTGCAAGTCTGATAATAAGATAACTGGGCATTGGTACTCTTCAGCCAAGTTAAACGCCTCTGCTGTATCGTAGAATGCTTCCTGCACTGTACTTGGCGCTAAAACAATCTTAGGGATTTCACCATGGGTCCCATAAATCATTGCCATTAAGTCAGATTGCTCTTGCTTAGTAGGCAATCCCGTTGATGGTCCCCCACGCTGTGTATCGATAATAACCAACGGTGTTTCTGTCATACCAGAAAGGCCGATAGATTCCATTTTTAATGAAAGTCCTGGTCCAGCCGATGCAGTAAAAGCCCTTACTCCGGCATAGTTTGCTCCAATTGCCATTGTAGCGGCGGCAATTTCATCCTCTGTCTGGATGACTGTGCCACCTAAATCAGGTAATTTCTTAATCAGATATTCCATGATTTCTGAAGCAGGTGTAATTGGATAGGCTGCCATAAAACGGCTTCCAGCAGCAATAGCACCCAATGCGATGGCATCATTGCCAATCATAAACATCCGCTTTTTACCGTCTGCTTTATCAAGTTCCATTGAACCAGCATTTGCCCCTAGCTGTTCCTTTGTAAAATCAAATCCAGCTTGAATAGCTTCCATGTTTTTAGCAACTACTGCCTGGCCTTTACGTCCAAAGATTTCCCCAACAACTTCTTCAAATACTTTTATATCCAGATTCATTACAGCACAAGTTGCACCTACTGCAACCATGTTTTTCATTAATGAAGTTCCAAGGTCTGTTGCCATTTGTGTGAAAGCCACTGAAAACATGACCGCATTTGTATCTTCCGGTTTATTCGGATTGAATTTAGCATCTGCAATGATGATGCCATTTTCATGCAGCTCCTTGTAATTCACATCAATTGTTTCTTGATCAAAAGCCACTAGTATATCTAAATCGTCAGATATTGACCGAGTTTGAGTTGTGCTTACGCGAATCTTATTATTAGTATGTCCGCCTTTAATACGTGATGAAAAGTGACGATATCCATACAAGTAATAGCCAAGGCGATTCAAAGCAATAGAGAAGATTTCACCGGTGCTCTCAATCCCTTCTCCTTGTTGCCCGCCAACCTTCCACGAAAGTTGTTTAACCATGTCTTACACCCCTTTAAATACTATAAAAAATATGTAAATGATACCTATTACAACTAAGGAAACATCTGTAAGGCCTATAATAATTTTGTTATTTTTAATGTACTAAACGCTTTCAATTCTAGACCTAAGTGTATAAAAATGCAAGTGTTTCAGTATAATTAATAGGTAGATTTACGATATTTTTTTGATTGTTAAGAATAATCAATGATTTCTACTTACAAGAAACTGATTCACCCTCTATCATCATCTGAAAAACATTCTAGAAAAATTATTAAAAGCAAATTTTCTTACTTGTTCATTCGAATAATATTTTAATAGCTCGTTCATAAGATGATCATAATAGCGGACACTTTCAAGACCCTTGATTTCTCTGTCTGTCCCATCAAAATCCGATCCGAAGCCCACATGATTTTCCCCTCCTAACTCACAAATATGATCGATATGATTTATGATATGAGAGAGAGTCACATTTTCATCCATAGAGAGAAAATGTGTAACAAAGGTTATACCCAAAACACTATCTTTTTCTATAAGAGCTTTGATCTGTTCATCTTTAAGATTACGGGCGTGCTTACATAATGAAAAACAATTTGAATGTGAAGCGAATGGTAAAGCACTCCATTCCATCACATCCCAAAACCCTTTTTCTGATAAATGTGAGACATCACACTTTACCTTCCTTTCGTTTAGAAGGTTTACAACCTCCTTACCAAATCTTGATAGGCCACCACCTCTTTTCTCCAAAGCACCATCTGCCACACTGTTACCATAATTCCACGTCAGCCCCACTGAAGTGACACCTAATCTTATTAATGTCTTTAACTTCATTATATCTGCATGTATGGCATCACAGCCTTCCAATGTCAATATGGCGCCAATCTCACCTTCAGTTAGCTGTTCATAATCTTCCTTCGTTCTAATTAACTTCATCTTAGAAAAAGGTTTCAATATCTTTTCATAAAAAATATCTATCATATGTAAGGCTGCATTAAATTTCAATTCAGGATGAATGGCTTCAGGTACATAGATTGCAAACATTTGAACTTTTACTCCAGATTCATTTAGTCCTTCAAGGTTTACTTGTAATTTTGCAGAATCGTTAAAATTGATCGTATGATCCATAAACATTTTTAATAAAACATCACAATGAGCATCAAATATTTTCATTTGTCTCCCCCTCATTTACTATAGTGTAAAAATGCCTATCTTTGATAAGAATAGCAAGGATCTATCTGCCTCATGAATCGGCATCATATAAAGAAAAAACCCATTTGCTTCTCCCGCAAACAGGTTCTCTCATTTTTTATGTTTTGCGTTGTCACAGGAGTATACTGTGATCAATGCTTATTATCTCTCTAAGATGCAAAACAGCCATCACCTGTTCATTAACGAGGCTCAACAATTAATTTTATGGCTGTTCTCTCTTCCCCGTCAATCAAAATATCAGTGAAAGCAGGGATACAAATTAAATCCACTCCGCTAGGTGCTACAAATCCTCTTGCGATCGCTACAGCTTTAACCGCTTGATTTAATGCACCTGCACCAATTGCCTGGATTTCTGCTGTCCCTCTTTCTCGCAGGACACCAGCAAGCGCACCAGCTACAGAATTAGGATTAGATTTTGCTGAAACTTTTAATATGTCCATTCCTAGCTCCTCCTCATTTTTCCCCCTCCTGAATACTCTGTAATCGAGTTCATCAGGTTACAATATATCTTTCCATTGCTACTATATTCATCTTTAAAAAGACATATTCCAGCTTGGGTAAAAAAAAGAGAGGAAACTGCGATTATTTAGGAATGTAAGGCTTCAATGATTTAACAATCTACTGATTACGAATACAAAGGAACATCATCATTAATCAGGATACGTTCAATCTTCTTAGCTTTTCCTGTTTTCATATCAAGATCAATGATTACACCGCTTAATTGTGAGCGGCCATCTTTTGGAACTTCAAAGCGAACTGGCAATCCGGTAGTAAATCTCTTTAAGACAGCTTCCTTTTCCATACCAAGGATCGCATCATAAGGACCCGTCATTCCGACATCTGACATGAATGCTGTTCCTCCTGGCAAGATGCGATTATCAGCTGTTTGCACATGTGTATGTGTGCCAATGACAGCAGTAACCTTTCCATCTAGGAACCATCCCATTGCTTGCTTTTCACTTGTCGCTTCCGCATGAAAATCCACAAAAATAATGGAAGTTCTTTCTTTCGCTTCCTGTATAAGCTCCTCAGCTTTAGCAAAAGGGCAATCACTTGTTTGCATAAATGTACGACCCTGAAGGCTGATTACCGCTATTTCCTCAGCATTGTACTTTATGTACACTAGGCCTTTCCCCGGATTATTTTCAGGAAAGTTTGCTGGACGAACTAAATACTTTGCTTGGTCAATAAAATCAAAAATTTCCTTATTGTCCCAAGTGTGATTACCAAGTGTAACCGCTTGTGCACCCGATTCTAGAAATTCACGATAGATTTTCTCCGTAATCCCTCTGCCACCTGCTGCATTCTCACCATTAATAATCGTAATTTGTGGACGATACTTTTCTTTTAACTTCGGAACATATTCTTTAATCATGTCTCGGCCAATAGAGCCGACAACATCTCCTACAAACAATAATCTCATTGCAAATTCCCTTCTATCTCTACGATTTTCTATAGTTTAACATACATTATAATCTAATAATCAGCTTAGCCAGCAATCTGGAAGCCAATGAACATGCTCCAAGGAGTATATCACAACTTACAAAAATATAAAATGTGACCGCTGAATTGCAGCCGGTATCTTATCACACAAACATTAAATTTCATAAGGACCACAAAAAAAAAGCGATGCATAAGCATCGCTTTATTTTGCATATTCAACGGCTCTTGTTTCACGGATAACCGTTACTTTAATATGTCCAGGGTAATCCAACTCTTCTTCAATCTTTTTACGGATATCCCTTGCAAGCCGATGTGATTCAAGATCATCAATTTGTTCAGGCTTAACCATGATTCTAATCTCACGTCCAGCTTGAATTGCAAATGACTTCTCAACACCATCGTACGATTCGGAGATTTCCTCAAGCTTTTCAAGACGACGAATATAATTTTCGAGCGTCTCTCTTCTAGCTCCAGGTCTTGCTGCAGACAACGCATCTGCTGCCGCTACGAGAACAGCAATAATCGATGTTGGTTCTGAGTCGCCATGATGTGAAGCAATACTGTTGATAACGACTGGATGCTCTTTATACTTAGTAGCAAGTTCTACACCAATCTCAACATGACTTCCCTCTACTTCATGGTCAATCGCCTTACCGATATCATGTAATAATCCTGCACGGCGTGCTAATATTTCATCTTGACCTAATTCAGCAGCAAGCATTCCTGACAATTGCGCTACTTCCATGGAATGTTTAAGCACATTTTGTCCGTAGCTTGTACGGAATTTTAAGCGGCCAAGAATTTTAATTAGATCAGGATGCAGTCCATGGACGCCCACTTCAAAGGTTGTTTGTTCACCAATCTCTCTGATGTGTTCGTCTACTTCACGGCGAGCTTTATCCACCATTTCTTCAATTCGTGCTGGGTGAATTCGACCATCTTGAACAAGCTTGTCTAATGCTAAACGAGCTGTTTCTCGACGAATAGGGTCAAAGCCTGATAAAATAACCGCTTCTGGTGTATCATCTATGATGAGATCAATCCCAGTCAATGTCTCGAGTGTACGGATGTTTCGGCCTTCTCGACCAATAATCCGACCCTTCATTTCATCATTTGGAAGATTGACGACTGACACTGTTGTTTCAGCAACATGATCAGCTGCACATCTTTGAATGGCTAATGACAAGATTTCTCTTGCCTTTTTATCCGAATCTTCCTTCGCTCTTATCTCACTTTCTTTTACCATTATGGCAATATCGTGAGCCACTTCTTGTTCTGTTCGCTCTAAAATGATGGATTTAGCTTCCTCACGGGTTAATCCTGAGATTCGTTCCAGCTCAGCTTGCTGAGACTGTACCATTATGTCCACTTTGCTTTCCATCTCTTCAATATGCTGTTGTCTTTTGCTAAGAGTGTCATCTCTTTTCTCTAAAATAGATTCACGTTTATCTAACGTATCATCTTTTCGATCAAGATTCTCTTCTCTTTGCAATAAACGATTTTCTTGTTTTTGCAGTTCATTCCTACGTTCACGAATTTCACGTTCCGCTTCTGTGCGAAGCTTATGATTTTCATCCTTTGCTTCAAGCAGTGCTTCCTTTTTCAAGGCTTCCGCTTCCCGCTTAGCATCTTCTAAAATCTGCTCAGCGGCGCCTCTAGCACCTGCAATTTTTGCTTCAGTAACGGATTTTCGAAATAAATAGCCAACAAAAGCACCGACGATTAGGCCAAGCAAAATGGAGATGATATCTAATAGTCCCATCATTTCACCTCCTCTTGCTATGAACTTGTTTTGTTACGTTTCTAAAGTGTTGGCATGCATATTGTCCAGTTCAATATACAGCACTTTGGCTTTTCAACGTTTCAATCTTTAAATTGTAAGTACAAGACTGTACTTCCCAGGGTATTACAAATACTTTTTCAAACAACCATTTGTCAAAAAATTTCAAGATGCGCTGCCTGATTCCAAGCAACCCCTAGGTGAGAAGACAATATGTCTAACCATTAACAAATTTACTTTTCTTACATATAAAAAATGTAAAATATACAAGTTTAATTGTAAAGGTGCGAAAATTTATTGTCAAGTAGTTGTCATATATGCCATTTTTAATATTTCCATTATTCTCATTTGCAATATCAGGGGATTCTTCCTTTTTTTCGATAAAAAATAATGAAAGTGTCTGAAATTAGATCTATGTATGTATAATGATGCAAATTTTTTAAAAAAATGAAGCAAAACCACTATGGGCATTGCTTCATTTTGATTGGACTTTTCAAGATGAAAAATTAATCGACTAACTCAAATTTTTCTTGTTCGTCCTCTTCATCCTTAACTGGCTTAACCGCATCTAGACCGTGATAGTCTCGAATTTGCTGTTGAATGACCAGACGAGTATCAACATTTTCTTTAAGGAACAGCTTAGCATTTTCCCGGCCTTGTCCTAAGCGCTCTTCATTATAGGAATACCATGATCCGCTTTTTTGAACAATATCGATTTCGGAGCCTAAATCAATGATTTCCCCTTCTCTCGATATTCCTTCACCATACATAATATCTACTTCTGCCACTCTGAATGGAGGCGCAACTTTATTTTTCACTACTTTTATTTTCGTTTTATTACCGACAATCTCATTCCCTTGCTTCAATGCTTCAGCACGACGCACTTCCAACCTAACAGTTGAATAGAACTTTAATGCGCGTCCACCAGGGGTTACTTCCGGGTTACCAAACATAACGCCTACTTTTTCACGAATTTGGTTAATAAAGATGGCGATTGTTTTAGATTTATTAATCGCTCCAGATAATTTACGGAGCGCTTGGGACATTAGTCTCGCTTGAAGTCCCACATGAGAATCTCCCATTTCACCTTCAATTTCCGCTTTAGGAACAAGAGCAGCAACTGAGTCAATGACAAGAATGTCCACTGCACCACTTCGCACTAATGCTTCAGCAATCTCTAAAGCTTGCTCACCCGTATCAGGCTGTGACAAAAGTAATTCATTGATATCCACACCAAGGTTCTGTGCATAGACCGGATCAAGCGCATGCTCTGCATCAATAAATGCAGCTTGGCCACCTGATGCCTGTACTTCGGCAATGGCATGAAGGGCAACAGTTGTTTTACCCGAGCTTTCAGGTCCGTAAATTTCAATAATACGGCCTCTTGGATATCCGCCTACACCCAAGGCTGCATCCAGTGCTAATGAACCGCTTGGGATTGTTGAAATCCTTTTCTCCGCTTGTTCACCGAGTTTCATTATAGAACCTTTACCAAATTGTTTCTCTATTTGCTTTAACGCCATCTCAAGGGCAGCTTGACGATCATTCACTTATTTATCCTCCTCTAATTCTAACAAATGTATCTTCGTTTAGAACTTGTTCATACGAAATCTTATCTTTACTATAAACGTTTTTATTTCATTTGTCGAGCAAAAAGTCGAACATTCATTCGTTTTTTTTAGAGCGTGCTGATACACCCAATTTTCTCATTTCCCACTGCAAATTTCTCATTTTCGCAATATGAAAATAGTAGAAAATCGTAAAAATGATGGAAATCTGATTATAACTAAAAAAATCAGAACCCAGTCAGATTCTGATTTTTCCCTTTTACATTTCATTCATCATTTTTAATAGAAAGTGGCAGCCATATAACACTGATCGTGTGCGAACAGCCGCTCTTCCTCCTCCTAAATTAAGCTTTTCTACTTTAGTAGGATGGCCTTTTAAAGAGAGTCCGATATATACCGTCCCTGCTGGATGTCCTTCCAGTTCATCTGGCCCAGCCACACCGGTAAAGCTGATTCCAATATCAGCATTCATGATGTCAGCTACATTCTCTGCAAGCTCTGCAGCGCATTGCGCACTGACAACCCCATCATTCTCAATTGTTTTGTGCTTTACTTTTAAGACTTTCGCTTTTACTTCATTGGTATAGCATACCACGCCGCCCTTTAAAAGCGAGCCAGCTCCAGCAATGGAAGTGAATTCCTTTTGAAACATACCGCCTGTTAAGCTCTCCGCAGCTGCAATCGTGAGCTTATTATCTACTAATGACTTTGAAAGCTCAGCTACAAGCGAAGTATCGTCATAGCCATAAAAATAAGTACCAACGCGAGAAAGAATCTTCTCCTCTGTTTCATTTAACATTTCCAATGCGGTTTGCGATTGGGCGTGCTTCGCTGTCAGCCTAAGGGTCACTTCACTATCGCCAGCAAGTGGCGCAATGGTCGGGTTGTCCTGAGCATCCAGAATATCCATGATTTCAGTTTCGAGCATCGCTTCTCCAATTCCAAAGAAGCGCAGCACTCTCGACATAATCACTTCTTCATCATCTTTATTTAGCTGAAGTGCTGAATGTCCATATTTAAGAAACATTGGCTCCATTTCCTTTGGCGGTCCAGGCAACAGCATATATTTATGCTGCTCTCCTTGATAAAGCATACCTGGAGCCATACCGTGTTCATTTTGCAATATTTTAGAACCTTTCAGAACTAAAGCCTGCTTTTTATTATTTTCTGTCATCGTCCTCCTGGTTCGTGCAAAATACTCTTCAATAGATACCAGTGCATCATTATCCAGTTCAAGCTCTGTTTCTAAATGACGAGCAATCGTTTCCTTAGTCAAATCATCTTTGGTTGGACCTAATCCACCAGTGAATATTAATAAATCTGCACGTGTTTCTGCCACCTCTATCGCAGACTTCAACCGATCAGTATTATCGCCTACAACCGTATGATAATAGACATTAATACCTAAATCAGCTAATTGTCTCGAAATAAAACGTGCATTGGAGTTCACAATTTGCCCAAGTAATAATTCGGAACCAACAGCAATAATTTCTGCATTCATACTATACTCTCTCCAATCCACTATTTAGAATTGATAAATGCATGCTTGTTTTTTATGAAATAATCCACCCCGGACCAAACCGTAAATATCAGTGCGACCCAAAGGGCAATATCAGCGAATGGAACGGAAAACATGACGAAGATTGTATTATGTAAGAGCAAAGCAGAAACCGCTATAATCTGTGTCCATGTTTTAACTTTCCCTAGCATATTAGCTGCAACAACTTCCCCTTCACCTGCTAAAATAAGACGAAGACCAGTAATGGCAAATTCTCGGCTGATGATAACGATGACAATCCAGGCAGGAGCCATCCCTAATTCAACGAGAATGATTAGCGCAGCCGATACAAGCAGTTTATCAGCTAACGGATCTAGAAACTTACCAAGATTCGTGACTAAATCATATTTCCTGGCATAATATCCATCTATCCAATCGGTCACTGATGCGATAATGAATATTAACGCGCCAACAAAATGAGCGATAGGCATATCGGCACCAATAAAGGTCATATATCCCCATTCAAATGGGTCATACATGATGACAAGAAATATTGGTATAAGTAGAATTCGTGAAACAGTGATTTTATTAGGCAGATTCATGACTTACCTCCATTAATGTTGTAAAAGCAATTATGTACAAACATAAATCATTCATTGAATCAGATGGTGACATGTTAACTATAGCGAATAAAGTACACAAACGCGAAAATAGTCATCAAAAATGATGACTATTCATCGGTAGGCACATAGCGAATGGTAATATTTTGACTCACATGATTTGTCGGTGATACAGCATAATCTATTTTCTCATCGTTAATATAGATTTCCGTTGCACTGGAGTTTCCAATGACCAGTAATGCTTCTGATTCATTTGACAAATCGACGGTTTCGCTATCAGTGCCATCTTTTATCAGCATCCCTTGGAAGAAGGAATACCCTTTTCCATTTTTGATGCTAACCCACGTCTCACCAGTTGAAACAAGCTTTAATTCAAATGTATCCGAATTTGTTAGTTCATATACGGAATTTTTCCCTGAAGTTTCAACAGACTTAATTTCCTGCTTAGAGTCTTCAGCATTTTCATCAGGTGCATCCGTTCCATCATTTGCCTCGTCTTCTGTATTCTCATCATTCTTCTCACCATCTGATCCATCTTTTGCATCATCATCTGGTAAATTATTTTCAACAATTGCACCTGGTGTATCTTTTTGTTCAGCAGGTACTTTTGAATTATTAGATGCACCTTTTTCTACAAAATAGTAGATAACGGCAATCACTCCAATAATAAAAACGACAATTAGGATTTTTGGTAAAATATCAAAAAACTTTGAAGCCTTGCCTGATATGTCTCTACGTGTTTGCACTCTTGAAAGCTTTTCAGGAATATCATCATTCATACTTGAAGGAATGTCACTCTTAAATTCTTCAAGCAGCTCTTCATGATTAATCCCCACCGCTTCAGCATATTGCTTAATAAATGCTCGCACATAAAATTTGCCGGGCATCATGCTGTAATTACCTTCTTCTATTCCGACTAGATATCTTTTTTGAATCTTCGTCGCTGTCTGTAAATCGTCAAGACTCATACCTTTAGCCAAACGAGCTTCTTTTAATCGATTTCCGAGTTCTGTCAACACTAACACCTTCCAACTAACTAAAAATCAAACCCTCCAAATTCAGATTCGGAGAATATATTTCCTTTTTCTACAATATCGTATTTAATTTCTTCATCAGGATCATGACGTAATTCTATAATATAGTCAAAGTCGTTGATTGTATATTCCGTGTTCTGCACGAAAATATCAGGATGTTCTATTACTTTGATAGCGGGAAGTCTCATGATTTCCCTGACAAGTTGCCAATGACGTTCATTTGCACGTTTAGTCGAAACAATCCCATCAATAATAAATAGATTGTCATCGCTATACTCATCTTCGATCAACTGATTCCTAATCGTTTGCTTCAATAAAGTAGATGAAACAAACAGCCATCGCTTATTTGCACATACACTGGATGCAACGATTGACTCAGTTTTCCCTACCCGAGGCATACCGCGGATACCAATTAGTTTATGTCCTTGCTGCTTAAACAATTCAGCCATGAAATCAACCAGCAGTCCAAGCTCGTTTCTTACAAACCTGAAGGTCTTTTTATCATCAGCATCTCTTTGTATGTATCTTCCATGTCTTACCGCCAATCGGTCTCTTAGCTTAGGCTCACGAAGTTTAATTAGCTTAATGGTATCCATGGTGTTAAGGATGGATTCGAGCCGAACAATCTGCCTGTCGTCCTTGGCTAAAATCAGCATTCCCCTTCTGCCTTGATCCACACCATTGATTGTCACAATGTTTATAGAAAGCATTCCGAGTAAAGATGAAATATCCCCTAACAAGCCGGGTCTATTCTTTTGAATCTCGTACTCAAAATACCACTCCTTCTTCTCCATCATACCCCTCCTAACTGAAAATGCAGAAGGGCCTCGCTCAGCCCCGACAAGCTTAAGGCGAGAAGGAAATGAAGGTGTTCTTTACCTTCCATTCCACCTTGACCTTTAACCTCAAGAGTCTAGATCCCAGCAGCGTCCCTATCAAAAAATGTAAAAATGCTTTTATAGAAAAAGAAAGTTAAAGTTAATTTTATTCTCAATGAATACAGCTTAAACGAGACATTTACTAGAAATCTCTTCATGACCTATTTTTACCTTATTTCTTCTAGGTTCTATAATATATGATTTCTATTAAAGATGAAAGGAAAATCCCTGTTACATTAAAAAAAAGAGCGATTCCTCAATTTGCACCTTCAAGTTGTTTGAATAATGAGTAAAATGAAGTCGATTCTTGCATGAATTAGATTAAAACGGTGCAGTAATAAAGGGATAGAAAAAGGGGACAAAAAGCTAATAAAAGCAGCGGCCTCTATGCATGTAAAGGCCGCTTGTGCTATCAAATATTTATTTTTATTTTTGAACAAGCTTTACCATTAAATTTGCAATGGCATGTTGTTCTTGCTCATCCGCTACTGACCATAAATCTGCAAGGATTTTTTCTTGATCATTTTTCGGTTCCACTTGCTTTGCTAAGTAATCACCGATTTCATAAGCAATTTCATTTACAGTTGAATGATTCATTCCCTGCTCTTCACTTTGATGTAAGCGATCACCAAGGAAATCTTTCCACTGTTGCCAGTTATCAAGTACAGACATATTTTTACCTCCTAAGTTTGAAATGCGGAGGTGACTTGTTTGCCCTACAAGCATAAGACAGAACCTCAGGTCTTAAACCACCTACTATTCGAGCTGGCTTTTTTAGCTTGAGGGGCTAGCCACCGCAGCTAGACGTTGGTATCGTACGATATTATTTTGCTTCTAGAAGGAGGAAAATATGCAACATTTTTAAGCATGACAACACAATTTATGTATACCATCCACCGTTAACAGCAATGACTTGTCCTGTAATATAGGATGCTTTATCAGAAATAAGGAAACTTGCTGCATCGGCAATGTTCTCAGGCACGCCGATTCTTCCCATGGGAATATCATTTTCAATCTCCGCTCTTTCTTCATTTGTAAATCCGCTCATCATTACAGTATCCACTGCACCAGGTGCGATAGCATTTACGCGGATGCCGCTTAAGGCTACTTCTTTGCTTAAGGCTTTGACAAATGCATTTTGACTGCCTTTTACAGTGGAGTAAATAACCTCACAGGCAGCGCCAGTCTGCCCCCATATAGATGATATAAAAATAATGCTGCCCTTTCCCTTGTTCAGCATTTTTGGCAAAAGCATCTTCGTTAATAATACAGGGCTCATCATATGGAGATTGAACATCATCTCTGCCGTTTCATCCTCTAATTCAGTAAAAAGCCCATAGTGACTGGCACCGCTGCAGTGAACAATCACATCAATAGAAAAGATATTATCCGAAACCTTTTTATAGTTACCTTTCTCAGATAAATCAGCTTGGATTGGGATAAACTCCCCATTAAATAAGGAAAGCCTTTTTAACAGCCTTTCCATTTCCACCTGATTTTGATTATAATGGAGATATAGGGAGTAGCCCTGTTCTGCCAAGTTTAGAGCAATTGCTTGGCCGATTCCACCGCTCGCTCCGGTGATTAAAGCAAATTTTTTCATTAATATTACCCCATTTATTTACAAATATCATCATAATATCAAATCAATAATAATGCCCCTAACATAGGGGCACTAGCACTTTTCTTTATTTAGGAACAACCTGACAGACAGAAAAGCGATCTTCTGCAATTAACTCATTTGCTGCCTGTTCTATATCTGCTAATTGGAGATTTTCAAGAGTTGGAACAATATCAAATAAATTCATACCGTTAAATGAATAACGAGTGAATTGATTTGCAATATATTCTGGCGAATTAACTGCTCTCATAAATGACCCAATTTTCTTCTTCTTCGCTCTTTCAAGGCTATCTGCGGCAATCGAACCATTCTCCCTGCCTTTTAAAAGCATGGTCCTTAATTCATCTGCCAATCTGTCAGGGTCAATAGTGTCCCCTCCAATCATTGCGAAACCGAAGCCCTGTTCCTGCGAATAATCATAAGAGAATGTATCATCAATTAATCCTTCTCCATAAAGGAAGCTGTAGTTTTCCGAACTTTTTCCAAAAAGAATATCAAGCATAATGTTTAGACTCAATTCCTTTTTAAGCATTTCTTCCCCTGATTGAGTCGCATTCCCGGTTTTAATGCCGACAAGACATTTTGGTGTTTGAACATTCATCTTCAATTGCCGATGAGACTGAGCCACTTCTGAAGGTTCATCTTCAAACTTCCGCTTGACCTCAGGCTGTTCATTATATGTCTTTTTATTCTGATTATCTCTTACTTGGTTCATAATTGCTTCAGTATCCACTGGTCCAACAATAAATAAGAGCATATTGCTTGGATGGTAAAAAGTGTGATAGCATTCATAAAGCATATCCTTGGTAATATGCGATATCGATTCAATCGTGCCGGCAATATCAATTTTAACCGGATGGTTTTTATACATATTTTCAATTAGTCCATAATAAAGGCGCCAATCAGGATTATCATCATACATCGTAATTTCTTGACCGATAATTCCTTTTTCTTTATCGACCGTTTCCTTGGTAAAGTAAGGATCCTGCACAAAATCAATCAAGGTTTCAAGGTTTTTCTCAACCTCAGAAGTACTGGAAAATAAATAGGCTGTACGTGTGAAAGATGTAAAAGCATTCGCTGAAGCACCTTGACGGCTAAATTGTTGAAAGACATCCCCATCTTCTTTCTCAAACATCTTATGCTCTAGGAAATGGGCGATTCCATCTGGGACCTTTACATATTCATCCTTATCAAGAGGCAGAAAATGATTATCGATTGATCCATATTTAGTTGTAAAAGTAGCAAATGTTTTATTAAACCCTTTTTTCGGTAAAATATATACATCTAAACCATTATCCATTTTTTCATGATATAACTCTTCTTGAAGCTGATCAAAGATGAGTTTCTCCATTATTCTCCCTCCTCCTTCCCATGTAGAAAGTAGACTGTATCGAGCTCTACCTTCTTTGCAGCTGCAATGATTTGTTCTTTTGAAACTTGATCCATCCCATTTAACCATTCCGTCAGGCTAACTTCTTTACGAGAAATGATGTTGTGAAATAACACTTCGACTACCCCTCGGGCAGTATCCATTGTCTCAAGCAGCTGGTTTTTTATTACAGCTTTTGTTTGACCGATTTCCTTTTCACTAAAATCACCGTTTTTCATCGCTTGCAATTGCTCTTCGATTATACCGGTAGCTTGATCAAACTTATTATTCTCAATCCCTGACATGACCATCATTAGCCCTTTGTGACTTTCTAACCGACTGCCCACATAATACGCGAGACTTGCCTTTTCACGAACATTTAAGAAGAGTTTAGAATGCGAAAACCCGCCGAAAATACCGTTAAATACTTGAAGAGCAAAGTAATCCTCGTCCCCATATACAATATTCGTTCGGTATCCTATATTTAATTTGCCTTGTTTGACATCTTGAACTTCCTTCACTTCGTGTACTGAATCGCCCTTATGCGAACGTCCATTCGCTTCCGTTTTTTGTGGATCTCTGTTTTGGAATTGGAACAACTCAGAGGCATAAGATTGAACTTCCTCTTCATCCACATCCCCAATCACATATAAATCCAATTCATCCTTTTCTAAAGCTTGCTGATAATAAGAATAAAGCGTTTCAGGAGTTATTTGATCCACAGCTTCCAATTCGCCATGTACGTGAAGGGCATACGGTTCCTCTTTACACATTTCTTGAACAAGCCGATAATTTGCATATCTCATTTTGTCAT
Source organism: Cytobacillus purgationiresistens (assembly GCF_030813235.1). GTDB lineage: Bacteria > Bacillota > Bacilli > Bacillales > Cytobacillaceae > Cytobacillus > Cytobacillus purgationiresistens. Next base: position 47,910 of record NZ_JAUSUB010000007.1, read on the forward strand.
CGTTCACTGATTGAATTCTTTGCTTTAATGTTCTTTTTTCTTTGTTAACTGTGGTTTGATCGAACCCATTGTCACTTACATTCGGCTTAGTCACTATTTCAGCAAGCAGCTCGAACGCTTTCTTTAATAAAGGAGTTTGATCAGAAAGAAATTTCTCATTAGCAATATCAAGAGAAATTGTAATAACATGATACTCTCCTTTTTTTGCTAGATCGACATAAAGTGCTGCACCGTATAATTCATCTAAATAAGAACGAAGTTTAGCAGTTGTCGGATGATCTGCACTATTGCTCTGCAGCACATGAGGCAGAAGTGACCTGACAGTCACCGTTTCTTTCTGCAGCGGTGCTTTCATTTTCCAGACTAACGTATTGGTCTTAAATTTATCTGTTTTTATCATATGAAGCTTAAAGCCATCATAAAGCTTAACCGTTTCTTCTATTACATTCATTAAGATGCCTCCTATACATTTAATCAACAGCGCTTATTGCCTACTTATTAATATATGTAAAAATGACTGTCGTTATTTTCTATCTTCTCCCCTATCTTCCATCATATTCTAACGAAGACAAGCTTTCAAGGAAAGCGGAGGGTCGTATGTTTGCAGAAATAAGTACTGGACACCGTTTATTAAAAGAAACTAAATTAGAAAAAGTTCTGTTTGTTACCTTACATACTTTATGGTTTATAAATCATGTTTATAAACAATACCCCTTTCTAATTAAATTTTTAAAGGGTAAGCGCTTCTCCCCAACCTGTTGCACAACCTATACAGGCAACGATGTCATTATTTGTATTAGAATAACCAGTTTCTTCGAGTTTAACTAACGTACCGGCCTTATATGGTTCTAAATGAAATGTGACAGTGGATGTTCCTTCTCCAGGAGACCATTGAAAAACAAACGTTTCATTAGGAACCGACTCAATGATCTTACCACCATCTTCAATAATTACATTTGCATCTCCAAAATTAGCCCATCTTAATCGAATTTCACCCGTGTACGATCCGTAAACCAAGCGTTCCACCCATCTGAAGTGGTAATCGTCTTGAATACTTTTTCTTTTGGAACTTTAATGTAGGTTTTATGTCTAATTTTCAGCATATTCTCTCGCCTCACTTTGTGAAAATATCAACATCATCTCCTTAATTTTAGCATAAATTAACGAGACCTTTCGCCACACTCAACATTCAATACGATAACAACAAAGAATAAAACGATATGGGTATAATCCTTTTTAAAAACAAAAAAAGTAAAGAAAAAGGCGAACCTTTTCTTTCCTCATTGTGTCGACAAAAGTAAAAATAGGCAAACTTCAGTGGATTTGGAGAAGTGTCCGTTCGAGTCCAGCGGGAGAAGAGAAAGTTGAGACCCAGGAGTGTAGCGACGAAGCGGTCTGGCGCTTTGTTAATTTTAAACATCATGCTACTCTCCGCTCTATTAAGTCTTTGTTGTTATCATAGCATAGTGAACAATTCAAGTTCATGCTGATTATTATCTTTTTTACTACTGAGGATCACAAATACTAGAACTTTTCTTATAGATTTTCATAACAAAAAAAGCCCTTTCCATATGGAAAGAGCCTCTCTCATTTATCTACTACCTTTAATATAAGGAACACCTGATGCTTTAGGGGCATCTGCACGTCCAATGAAGCCTGTTAAAGCAATGATTGTCAGTACATATGGTGCAATAAGTAAGTACACATTCGGAATATTTTCTAAAAACGGCAAGCTTGAACCAATGATGCTTAAGCTTTGGGCAAAGCCGAAGAAAAGGGCTGCTCCCATCGCTCCAAGTGGATGCCATTTACCAAAGATCATCGCTGCAAGTGCCATGAAGCCTTGGCCGCTGATCGTGGCATGACCAAAATCAGATGAAATGGCTTGGGCGTATACACCTCCGCCAATCCCGCCAAGTGCACCTGAAATAAGGACGCCGTAATAACGCATCTTTGTTACATTGATACCCATTGTATCTGCAGCCATCGGGTGTTCACCTACAGCACGCAAGCGCAAGCCAAATTTAGTCTTGTAAATGACATACCAAGCAATGACTGCAAATAAAATTGCTACAAATGAAGTATAATACGTATTTGAGAAAAATATTGGGCCTATTACAGGAATATCGCTCAGAATTGGAATATCAACTTTGCTGAACCCTCTTTGAATAATATCCGTTTGACCTTTGTCGTAAATGCGCTTCACAAGGAATAAAGCCACACCTACTGCAAGTAAATTGATGGCTACCCCGGAAACCGTTTGGTCTGCTCTAAGGGTAATTGAAGCTACAGCATGGATAAGAGAAAATAATATACCTACAACCATAGCTGCTACTAACGATACCCATGGAGTGAAAGCTCCAAACGTATCAACAAATGTTAAGTTGAAGACAATCGCTGTAAATGCTCCAATGACCATCAAACCTTCTAAACCAATGTTGACTACGCCTGAGCGTTCAGAGAATGTACCACCTAATGCGGTGAAAATAAGTGGTGCTGCCCATAGAAGTGTAGTTGGGATAATGATCATTAAAATTTCCATAATGCCCACTTACTTCACCCCCTTTTTACTAAATCGTTTAATAATGAGGCGAATCAAATAGCTGGATGCTACAAAGAACACGATTAGTGCAATAATGATATCGACAAGCTCGTTTGGCACACCTGCTTGCAGCGGCATGTTAAGAGCACCAACCTTTAAGCTTCCAAACAATATGGCCGCCAGGACGATGCCAATTGGTGAATTGGCACCAAGCAGGGCAACGGCTATACCATCAAACCCTACACCTGTAAAGCCACCTTTAATGGACGCGTAGCCAAATGTACCTAACCCTTCCATTGCGCCTGCCAAGCCTGCAAATGCACCTGAGATGACCATCGAAAGAATAATATTTCGCTTAACATTCATGCCGGCATAATCTGAGGCGTGCTGATTAAATCCTACTGCTTTTAATTCAAAACCTCTTGTTGTTCTTTCTAAAATAAACCACATAATAAACACACAAATTAACGCAATGACAATTCCCCAGTGCATTCGGGAATAATCTGTCAATGATTCGAAAAATGGCGATCTTAATGAAGCTGTTTCAGCAATCGATTCAGTTCTATCACTCTTTTCGGATAGAACAGTACGGATAATATAGTTAGTGATGTGCAGCGCAGTATAGTTCAACATAATTGTAACAATTACTTCATGAACCCTGTACTTCGCCTTTAGGAAACCAGGGATAAACGCCCAAAACGCTCCCGCCGCGGCTGCCGCCAATACAGCTAATGGAAGATGGATAATCTTTGGCAAATCAAAGGCTACCCCAACCCAAACAGCTGCAAGCCAACCAACGATCAGCTGACCTTCCACTCCAATATTGAACAAGCCTGTTCTAAATGCAAATGCAACAGCAAGTCCAGCTAGAATGTATGGTGTAATTTGTCTTACGGTTTCACCTGTAAAATAAGACTCCCCAAATGCTCCATCCCATAGTGCAACAAATCCGGCAACAGCATCGAAGCCACTTATAATCATAATGATTGTTCCAACAAGCACACCTAACAGAACCGCTATAATAGGAACCAATATATTTTGTAATCGGCTGGACATTAGTTCATTCCACCTGCCTTCTTCTCAATCGATCCGGCCATCAATAGACCTAATTCTTGCTCTGTTGTTTCCTTTGGATCCACAATTGCTATAATTTCTCCTTCATAAATGACAGCAATACGATCGCTGACATTCATGATTTCCTCCAACTCGAAGGATAACAGCAATACAGCCTTGCCCTGATCTCGTTGATCGATTAAACGCTTATGAATGAATTCGATTGCGCCTACGTCAAGACCACGAGTCGGCTGAGCTGCGATTAATAGATCCGGGTTTCTATCCACTTCCCGACCAATAATCGCTTTTTGCTGATTTCCGCCAGAGAGTGATCTTGCCAATGTATATTCGCTTGGCGTTCTTACATCAAATTCTTTGATTAAGCTTTTTGCTTTCACAAAAATTTCTTTATCATTCATGACTCCATACTTGGAATAAGGCTTCTGATAATACGTTTGTAAAACCATATTTTCCCCTATAGAGAAATCAAGAACAAGTCCATGCTTATGGCGATCTTGCGGAATATGACCCACGCCAGCTTCGGTAACTTTTCTTGTTACGAGATTGCCGATTTCTTTGCCATTCAACTTAATTGATCCGCCTGCAGTTTTTCTTAAACCAGTTATCGCTTCAATCAATTCCGTTTGACCATTGCCATCGACACCAGCAATTCCTACGATTTCACCTTGTCTGATCTCAAGGTTTAGATGCTTAACTGCATCAATGCCCCTGGAGTCCTTTACAAGCAAGTCATTAATTTCAAGAACCTTGTCTTTTGGATTCGCTTCTTTTTTAGTAGTCTTAAATGTGACTTCACGACCAACCATTAAGCTGGCTAATTCATTGGGATTTGTGTCCTTGACATTCAGCGTTCCAATTCCTTCTCCCTTGCGAATAACCGTTACTTGATCACATACTTCCATAATCTCTTTTAATTTATGGGTGATAAGAATAATCGATTTACCTTCCTTTATAAGCGTTTTCATGATTTGAATTAACTCATTTATTTCTTGTGGTGTTAACACCGCAGTAGGCTCGTCAAATATTAATATCTCCGCTCCTCGATAAAGCGTTTTTAAAATTTCGACCCGCTGCTGCATACCTACAGAGATATCGGAAATTTTCGCCTGTGGATCAACGGATAAACCGTATCTTTTGGAAATCTCCCTCACTTCATTTTCGGCTTTTTTCATATCAATTTTACCGCCTGAGGTAATTTCCTTTCCAAGGATGATATTTTCTGTAACAGTAAACTTGTCGATGAGCATAAAGTGTTGGTGAACCATTCCGATACCTAGATCATTGGCAATATTCGGGTTGGTAATATTAACAGCCTTCCCATTAACTTTAATCTCGCCCTTTTCTGGTTGGTACAATCCAAATAGAACATTCATTAAAGTCGATTTCCCAGCACCATTTTCACCGAGTAACGCATGAATTTCACCTTTTTTGACTTGGAGATTAATATTATTGTTTGCAACTATGCCTGGAAACTCTTTACGGATATTTAACATCTCGATCACATATTCCACTCTACTCACTCCTTGCGAATCATATGTAGTAGGAGGTCAGACCTCCTACTGTTATTTAAAAACTTGAACTTGCCAAGCTCCTTCATTCCATCATAACTTTTAAAAGCTTAAGTGAAAGCTACAAAGCATGTTGTACCCTTCAATTAAGCTTTTATTTTTTCAAAAAAAAGGAATAAGAGAGAACGATGAATACTCTCTTATTCCTTTGTCACTACATTACTCAGCTTTAAATGTTGTTAATTCATCTAAAGTTTCAGGGATTGTTAAATCACCATTTTTAATCTTGTCAGTCCACTCTTTTACCGCGGCTTCAACATCTGCCTTATTAGAAAGCTCATCATTAAGTGGTGCTAGTCCAACGCCTTCTTCAGCTAAGCTATAAACAGTCGTTTCTCCACCAGGGAATTCTCCATTTTTAGCTTTTGTTGCAATGTCAATTACTGCATTATCAACGCGTTTCAGTGCAGAAGTCATAATAATATTGTGCTTTTTACCTTCGATATCGACCACACCTTCAGCCGTTTGATCTGAGTCAACACCGATTGCCCATAGTTCTCTAGATGGATCTTTTTTCTTTAAGTCACGTGCTTCTTTAAATAATCCATTACCAGTACCACCCGCAGCATGGAAGATTACATCAATGCCAGAAGAGTACATTTTAGAAGCGATTGATTGTCCTAGTTCTGCTTTATCGAAAGCACCAGAGTAATTCACTTCTACTTTAAGGTCAGGATTAACTGCTTGTACACCAGCTAAGAAACCAGCTTCAAAACGTTCGATAACAGGAATTTCTTGTCCGCCGATAAAGCCGATTTTATCGCCTTTAGTTGCATGAGCTGCTGCTACACCAGCTAAGAATGCAGCTTCTTGCTCTTTGAATAGAATGCTTGCTACGTTAGGCTCTTCAACTACACCATCAATGATTGCATAGCTAGCATCTTTTTGCTGCTTAGCAATTTCAGTAATTGAACCTTCCATTAGGTAGCCCACTCCGAATACCAAATTAAAATCTTGACGTGTAAGGTTATTCAGATTCGTTGCATAATCGGCATCTGATTGAGATTGTAAATAATCATAGCCGCCTTTGCCTTTGTCCAATCCGTTTTCGTCACCAAAAGCTTGAATGCCTTCCCAAGCTGATTGGTTAAATGATTTATCGTCTACGCCACCTACATCTGTTACCATTGCAACAGAGAATGCTTTTTCTTCGCTGTTTCCGTCTGTTTTTGTGCCTTCGCCTTCTTCATTAGAAGATCCGCAAGCTCCTAAAATTGTACCTGCAGCAAGTGCCAATGAAAGTGCAAAACCAATTTTACGTTTTTTCAAGGTATTAACCCCCTAAAGGTATTTGTTTACACATTAGTAGTATGACAAATGATTGAATAACTAATCTAGAAAATTCTTTTCCGCAAAACGTGGAAGCTGAATTTATCAGCTCTGAAGTAATTGACTGAGTAAAGTATAGGCTCATCCATTTCATTGTAATGCATCTGCTTTAGTACCAGTAAAGCAGTTTCAGGATTACATTCTAAAATGGGTGAAACCTTCTCATGGTAGCCAACTGGTTCTATTTGTGCAACAGCGTATGTAATCTTTCTCCCAATTCCTTCTTCAAGGATGTCAAATATTGATTCCTTCTCCCATGATATAGATTCTGGAATATATTTGCCTGGAAGCTTATCCACACAATAGACAACTGGTTCACCATTTGCAGTTCTCACTCTTTCAACAACAGCTATTTCTTCATCTAATGCACTTGAAAAGCGGCGAATATCATCCTCCGTTGGACCTTGGGTTTCGGAGCTTAGAAATATTGTTCCAGGCACCATTCCCGCCTGCATGATCATATTAGTCACACTGTTGAGCTGTTCAATCCCTGATGTAAATAATGGCTTTGCGTTCACAAAAGTGCCCACTCCGTGACGACGAATAATAATATTCTCCTCTTCCAGAATGCGAAGAGCTTCTCTAAGTGTTGCCCTGCTGACACCTAATTGCTTGGCAAGATCAAATTCTGACGGTAATTTTTCTTTTTCTTTATAAATTCCCGCTTCAATGTCCTGCTTTAAACGATCAATGACCTGTAAATACAAATGCCGATTATCTGACTTAATAGACATGCAGTTATCCTCCAACTTTTGTTTCTCAAGACATCAGACCTCTGATGTTCAATCATTCCTACTAATCGAAAATACTATAACACTTTTCTCCTAATAAAGGAATACATTTTCTGAAAAATGTCGAAAAAACATAGGATTATCTATCGAGTTCTGTACTGGTTTAAAGCGATAATTGTCATATATTGTTGAAAACGCTTTTAATTGTATGACACAATTCATGCTTCCTTTGTCTCGCTTCATAAAAAAACAGCCTTTTCTCGTGGTGAAAAGGCTGTTCTTCTATTTTTATGAACTTGCTTCTTCTGAGGGTTTACTCACGAGCACAGCTCGCGGTTTGCTGCCTTCATATGGGCCGACAATTCCCCTTGCCTCCATCTCGTCGATCAAGCGGGCAGCTCTTGTATATCCAATACGAAATCTTCTTTGAAGCATCGATACTGAGGCTGTCTGCATTTCAACAATAAGCTCGACTGCTTCATCATAAAGATTATCATCCACTTGTCCAGTCGTTTCTGGGACATCATCAGGAATCATTTCTTCTTGATACTGGGCTTTTTGCTGACCAATTACAAAGTCAACGATATCTTCCACTTCTTCGTCAGATAAAAAGGCTCCCTGCACACGGATTGGCTTGGATGCACCGACCGGCATAAAGAGCATGTCACCGCGTCCTAGAAGTTTTTCAGCTCCACCCATATCTAAAATTGTACGCGAATCCGTCATCGATGAAACCGCGAAGGCAATTCTTGACGGGATATTTGCTTTAATCACTCCAGTAATGACGTCAACTGAAGGACGTTGGGTAGCGATAATTAAATGGATGCCTGCTGCTCTTGCCATCTGCGCAAGCCTTGTGATCGCATCTTCTACATCGGATGAAGCGACCATCATCAAATCCGCTAGCTCGTCTACTATCACAACAATATAAGGCAGAAGCGGCTGTTGCCCTTCTCCTGCAGCATTATGACGCTTAATATGCTCATTATAGCCTTCAATATTTCTTGTCCCAGAGTGAGAAAAGAGCTCATAACGTCTTTCCATTTCACTAACAACTTTCTTTAGAGCTTGAGAAGCTTTCTTTGCATTGGTTACAACCGGTGCAAGCAAATGAGGTACTCCGTTATACACATTTAGCTCCACCATTTTCGGGTCGATCATCATTAGTTTGACTTCATGCGGTTTTGCTCTCATGAGGATGCTTGTGATGATTCCATTAATACATACACTTTTCCCGCTTCCTGTTGCACCAGCAACAAGTAAATGCGGCATTTTATTTAGTTCCGCCATCACAGCTTCGCCAGTAATGTCCCTACCAAGCCCGATAAGCAGCTTTGCGTCTGCTCGTTCGGTTGCTTTGGATTCTATAACTTCTCTCAGCGAGACCATCGCCACTTCTGAATTTGGCACCTCAATACCAATCGCTGACTTTCCAGGAATCGGTGCTTCAATTCTTATATCCTTAGCTGCTAGCGCGAGTGCTAAATCGTCACTTAAACTGACAATCTTACTCACTTTTACTCCTACATCCGGATGCACTTCATATTTTGTAACAGCTGGTCCAAGGTGGACCTGTGTGACCCTTGCTTTTACACCGAAGCTTTGAAAAGTCCGCTCCAGCTTTGCAGCATTGTCATGGATTAATTTATACTCGCCGCTTTGGTCTGTCTGGCTAGGGAATTTCAACAGCTTCATTGGCGGCAGTTTATAATCTTTATTCTCGACCTCAGTAAAAGTTATCGGCGGGACAGCCTCAGCTTCTGAAGCAGTGTCCTCTTCCTTTACTGCTTTTACACCATTTGGATCCTTGCCTTCATTTCCATCCTCGCGATAAGCTTTTTCTGCGAAGCTAGAAATAATTGGTTCTTGACCAACCGATTCTTCTTTTACTTTTGGTGTAGAGGTATTAATTGTTATTTCAGGCTCACGCTCAGCTTCCCGCTGCGCTTTTTTCTCTTTTATTGATTTTCGTCTGTCCTTATTTTCTTTCTGATCACTAAACCATTCTTTTATATCATCTAGAAACGCTTTCCATTGCTCTCTAGCAAAGTTCCAGACTGCTGAAGCCATTCTACCTAATGCTTCACCGAAGGTTTTTCCAGTTAAAAGAATAAATCCAAACACTATTAATAAAAACGCAATAATCTTTGATCCTGTTTCATCAAATAGGAAATAGAATAGTGCAAACAGGACAGCACCCATCATACCCCCGCCTAAATCTGTCGTGCTTGTATCGCCGCGCACTTCCATCCAATAGAGCTGCCAAGTATTCCCGATTACACTCGGATCAGTAAATGATCCTCCATTTGATAAAAGCTGAAATAACGTGACATGGCTCAGTAATAGAAACGAACTGACGATAAAATAGAGCCCGATTAATTTTGTAGAAAATAAAAATGGCTGTTGTCTTTTCCACATCAGATAGCACGCATATACAACAAGCCCCAGAAGACAAAGCATATACCATTCACCCATAAAAAAGCGGAAGAACAGCACTGTTGCATTGCCTACTGCACCTAGCCGAGCGATAGCAATGACTGCGAGTGCGATTAATGCTAGTGCAAATAACTCATATTTAATTGTTTGTTTTAAATGATCTTTCTTTCTTGATTTTCTTTTCTTTTTCTTGGCCATCCTATCACCTTATTATTATTCTTTATTAACCATTTACCTATGTCATCAATATATGTATGAAAGAAGAGAGCAGCCTTACTGGCTGCTCCTTACATTAATATTTATTATAGCACACCAGCCAATCACTTACCTTTAAGATAACGTAATTTTTGTTCCTGGTGTCAACGTTTCATTCAGAAAATCATTTGGATCACTGCTCATGATTTGTAAAACTCTGCAATCAGATCCCTCGACCATTTCTACGAGCAATGGAACGCCATTATGATCTATTACTCTTTGTCTGTCGAATTCTTGGCCTTCCGCTTGATAAACCAATTCATGAGGCATCATTGTATATAAAATCATTGGACAATCCCTTCATTCTCATTTTTATTCACTTCAATTAACTCCATCAACTTCTTCATTGCTGGACCTATCCCACCAACACCGTCAATTAACCCATACGTTACTGCATCCGTTCCAATAACATTGGTTCCTATATCCCTTGTTAAATTGCCTTTAGCAAACATCAATTCCTTAAATTGTTCTTCTGCAATATTTGAATGCTTTGTAACAAAGTTAATCACGCGCTCTTGCATTTTATCCAAATATTCAAAGGTTTGCGGTACACCAATTACCAAGCCAGTCAGTCTGATCGGATGAATCGTCATTGTAGCCGTCTCAGCAATGAAGGAATAATTACATGAAACCGCAATGGGTACACCAATTGAATGCCCTCCGCCTAAAACGATAGAAACCGTTGGCTTTGATAAAGAAGCGAGCATCTCAGAAATAGCAAGACCTGCCTCCACATCTCCTCCAACTGTATTTAATATCACGAGTAAGCCTTCTATTTTAGGATTTTGTTCAATGGCAACAATTTGTGGAATAAGGTGCTCATATTTCGTTGTTTTATTTTGTGGCGGAAGCTGTAGATGCCCCTCAACCTGGCCGACAATCGTTAAACAGTGTATTTTTGAGTCCTGTGAGAGCTGTGGTACATTCGTTTGGCCGAGTTGTTGGATTTTCTCCATGAGTGGAGTTTGCTTATCATCTTTCGGTTGTTCTTGATCCCCGCCGCTCGTTTTCATATCATTTACCATACCTTTTTCTCCCTTCAAGCAATATATGGTTAGTATGAGCACTGCGTAAGAATTCATTCCTCATTCATTAACAGCAACTTTGCTTTAGGGAGGGTTTTGATTATTAATTTCACGTTATTTTATATAGCTGCTTCTCTGAGCTATGATCGTGTCATTTTTCGTTCAGAGAAGCAGAAGTGATTATTGATGTACGCCATTTGATATTCCTCAGACGTGAGGAATATCAAATGGCGTACATATTTAGCACTGATAAACGGAAATACCACAGTCTCAATGACTGTGGTATTGTACATTCTATGCTTCCATAATAATAGGCAGAATCATTGGGCGACGCTTTGTTTTATCATATAAATATTGATTCAAACCGTCTCTCATATCCTGTTTAATTCCTGACCAATCAAATGCTTCTCTGGCTAATTTATTCTCGACTATTTCCTTCACCAGCTTCGTTGCTTCTACAAGAAGCTGCTCTGATTCACGAACATAGACAAAACCTCTTGTGATGATCTCAGGGCCTGCTGATATTTTCTTCTCCCTTTTGTTAAGTGTCACTACGACAAGAAGAATGCCATCTTGTGATAAAAGTTTACGATCTCTTAAAACGATGTTTCCGACATCCCCAACACCGCTGCCATCAATTAAGACATGCCCTGCAGGGATTTTTCCAGCCTGACGAAGTGCACCATTCTTAATTTCAGCTACTTCCCCTTTATCTGGGATAAAAATATTGCCCTCAGGTATTCCACAATCTTTAGCTACTTGGGCATGAGCCTTAAGCATACGATATTCTCCATGAATGGGAATAAAGAATTTTGGATTCATAAGGTTAATCATAAACTTAAGCTCTTCCTGACTGCCATGGCTCGAAGTGTTGAAAGTACCTTTTCCGGAAATCACATTTGCACCGCTACGGAAAAGCAGGTCTACCGTTTTCGAAATGAACACTTCACTTCCTCTGATAGGTGAAGCAGCCAATAGTACATGATCGCCTTTTTTAATATTCACATGGCGATGCGCTTGTTTAGCCATTTTTTGTAGAGCATCAATTGGTTCACCTTGAGAACCTGTGATAATCACGATCACTTCATCATCGGCATATTTATTAATCTCAGCTATAGGGATAATCATATCCTCATAAACAGTTAAATAACCCATTTTTAGCGCAATATCATAAACCTTCTGCAAGCTTTTGCCTACGACAGCCACTTTTCTTTTTGTTTCAAATGCCGCATCAAATATATGCTGGATTCGAACAAGGTCAGAAGCAAATGTAGCAGCAATCACACGTCCAGGGGCTTGGTATATTGCTTTTGTTAAATCTTTCGCTACCAATGCTTCGGACTTCGTATAGCCTGGCTTTTCTGCTTCAGTGCTATCAGATAATAGACAAAGAACTCCTTCTTCACCGATTCTGGCCATCTTGCCAATGTCCGCTTTATAACGACTTCCAGCTGCTTGATCAAATTTAAAGTCTCCAGTATGTACAATCGCACCTTTTGAAGTATGTATACATACACCCACGCTATCTGGAATGCTATGATTGGTTTTGAAGAAAGTTACTTCTGCTGCCCCAAATTCCAGCCTTGTATCTGAATGCACTTCAATAAGTTCTGCCTTCTCCTTAGAATCCTGCTCTTTCATCTTTGCTTTTGTTAAAGCTAAAGTCAACTTAGTTCCATATACCGGAACCTTCAAATGTCTTAAAACATAGGACAATCCGCCAATGTGATCCTCATGTCCATGAGTGAGAAAAATTCCTTGTACGCGTTCTTTTTGTTGAATTAAATAAGTTATATCTGGAATCACTGTATCAATTCCAAGCATTTCATTTTCAGGGAACATTAGGCCGGCATCGATAACAAAAATGTCTTCATCTACCTCAACGATATGCATGTTTTTCCCAAGTTCTCCTACTCCACCTAGTGCAGTTAGCTTGATGCTTTCATTCTGTCTCTTCACGTATGTTTCCTCCTATATATCTTTCGGCCGATCAAAATCAGTTACCACTATTATACTTGAACAATGAAATCGATGACAACCAAATTTATGCATTTAGATGGAATGCAATGGCAGTATGACCATTTACATCCACTATACGCCTATGATAAAAGAACTGATTCTTTAATAAGTAATTAAAATTTCACACTTAATTAAGACTATATAAGTGAAAATTACGACTGCTCTTATTACTATAATATAATTTCCCAAAAAAAAATGATCATTATGTACCCATAATCCAATCTATCCCATGTAAAAAAATCCGGCGTCAAAGAAAAAATAACTGTTTCTTCAACGCCGGTATGGTACATGTATTTCTTTTTATTTAATTAACTCAATTAAGGCACTTCTTTCTTGCTCATTAAGCGGTACCATTGGTAAACGAACAGAGCCAACGTCCAGGCCTTTTAATTGGAGAGCCGTTTTGACTGGCACTGGATTTGGCGCAGCAAATAACCCTTCCATCACCGGCAGAAGCTCTTGATGATACTTTGCAGCTTCTTTATAGTCTCCCTCTATATAAGCTTGAATCATTTGTTGCAATTCATTTCCAATGATGTGGGATGCTACTGAAACGACTCCTACGCCACCAACTGACATAACTGGCAAAGCGATGCCATCATCTCCGCTATAAAGAAGAAAATCGTTATCTGTACCGGCAATGATTTTTGTCATTGCACTCAAATCTCCGCTCGCTTCTTTGACAGCAATAATATTAGGTATTTTTGATAGCTTAATAATCGTTTCCGGAGCTATGTTGATTGATGATCTGCCAGGAATATTGTAAAGCATTATTGGAAGGTTTGTATTTTCAGCAATTGCTTTAAAATGCTGGAATAATCCTTCTTGACTTGGTTTGTTATAGTAGGGAGCAACAGCCATGATAGCGTCTACACCCAATTGCTCCGCTTTTTTTGTTAATTCAATTGAAGCATATGTGTTATTGCTACCAGTACCTGCAATCACAGGTACACGCTTGTCTGTCACTTTTACAACATGTTGGAATAGAGCAATCTTTTCTTCTTTTGTTAATGTAGGTGACTCCCCTGTTGTTCCTGCAACCACGAGTGAGTCGGTCCCATTTTCAATCAAATGGTTAATAAGCTGTGTTGTTTTTATAAAGTCGATACGTCCATTTTTATCAAATGGCGTAACCATAGCTGTAGAAACTCTTCCGAACTGTACCATTTTCACACCCCATTTATCATACTTATATGTCTGTCCGTTTTATTTCCAAGGTTTCTTGTTCCAGATGAAAAGCATCATGCAAAGCATTCACCGCTTTAGGCAAGTCGTTTTGTTCAACAAGGACCCAAATCGTTGTATGGCTGTCTGCAGATTGCATAATTCTAATCCCTTGTTCTGATAGTGCTGTGACTATTTTAGAAGCGACCCCGGGAACCCCTTGCATTCCAGCCCCTACTACTGACACTTTCGCACAGGCTCTTTCCACTTTTGGCTGATGACCAAGGCGGTTCAATATACTAACAGCCTTATCAGTCATTTCCGCTGTAACAGTATAGGTCACTCCATTGGGATAAATATTGATAAAATCAACACTTATTCCTTCTGCAGCCATCGATTTAAATACTTCGGACTGAAGATTGTATTGGTCTTTCTTTGCTAATACTTTAATCTGTGAAATGTTTGCCACATGAGCAATTCCTGTAACAGGACGTTCCTTAATATCCGCACCGCGATTATGTTTTGTTATTGAAGTGACAAGCGTGCCCAATCCGTCTGTGTACGTAGACCGAATCCGAATTGGAATCTTTGCTTGCATAGCAATTTCTACTGCCCGTGGATGAATGACTTTTGCACCTTGATATGCCATATTACACACTTCGGTATAAGTGACAACATTCAGCGGTCTAGCGTTTTCAGCAATCCTTGGATCAGCTGTCATTATTCCTTCGACGTCTGTAAAAATATCAATCCATTCAGCATTCAATGCAGAACCTAAGGCGGCCGCAGAAGTATCACTCCCACCTCTTCCTATCGTAGTGATATCTCCATTCCGTGCAGACCCCTGGAAGCCAGCTACCACCACTATATCATTGATTTCAAGCTCCTTTAACAGACGGTCACACTTCATATCAATGATTTTTGCATTCATATGATCATGGTTAGTTCTGAAACCTGCCTGCGCACCAGTTAAAGCTGTAGCTTTGAATCCATTTTCCAGCAGCATATTCGAAAATACAACACTTGAAATAATTTCACCACAGGAAAGCAATAAATCAGTTTCACGTTTATTAATTTTAGAATCAGGCAGATTCACTAGCGATAAAAGAGTATCGGTTGCGTATGGATCACCCTTCCTGCCCATCGCAGACACAACAACTACAACCTTAAATCCTTCTAGTATGGCTTGTTTGATATGTCTTAAAGCATGAGTCCTGCCTTCTTCATTACGAACGGATGTGCCTCCGAATTTTTGAACGACTATTTTCATTAAAACACCTCTAAAACGCTAATCTATTTGGAGTAAAGTAATTATTTAACAATTCCAAGCCTAATGAGACTCTCAGCAATTTGAACAGAGTTCCAAGCAGCACCTTTTAGAAGGTTATCAGACACAACCCACATATGGAAGCCTCTATCTTCATCCAAATCTTTGCGAATACGACCTACAAACACATCATTCTTACCTACGCAATCAGCTGGCATCGGATAAATTTGATTGGCTGGATCATCCTGTAAGACGACCCCTGGTGCATCCTTTAATAGTTCTTTCATTTCTTGTGCACTGACGCCTTCGCTGTCCACTTCAAAATAAACGGATTCAGAATGGCCTGTTGCAATTGGCAGACGCACGCATGTCGCTGCAACTGAAAGTTCAGGCATATGCATGATTTTTTTGGTTTCATTGATCATTTTCATTTCTTCGAATGTGAAGCCATTATCTACAAATTTATCAATTTGTGGAACAGCATTAAATGCAATTTGAAAATGCTTTTTATCCCCTTTCACAGGGAGGATCTCAGGTTTGAATGCTTCACCATTAATAATTGCTTTGGTCTGTTCATTCAGTTCTTCAACAGCCGCATTTCCTGAACCGGACACTGCTTGGTAAGTAGAAACAATTACCTTATCCAAGCCGTACTGCTTCCTGACTGGTTCAAGCGCTACAACCATTTGTATAGTAGAACAATTCGGATTAGCAATAATACCATTATGTTTGTGCAGATCATCTTCATTCACTTCAGGTACAACAAGTGGTGTGTTCTCATCCATTCTAAAGGCACTGGTGTTATCAACGACGATTGCTCCACGTGTTACAGCCTCAGGAGCTAATGCTTTAGAAACGCCTCCGCCAGCGCTAAATAAAGCGATATCTACACCTTCAAAGCTCTCAGGTTTCGCCTCGCAAACCGTATATGACTCCCCTTTATAAGAAACCTTCGTTCCCGCAGAACGAGAGGAAGATAATAAGCTTAACTTTTCTATCGGAAAATCTCTTTCCTCTAATGTTTTCAAGATTTGTTGTCCAACTGCACCAGTTGCTCCAACTACAGCTACATGGAAGCCTCTTGTTTCTGCCATAATATTTTCCCCTTCCGGCAACAATATATATTTTTATGTGTGAAATTCATCAGCACATGATAAACCAACTTCTCCTTTGTTGACGCAGTTAGAAAGCGGCTAATAGGAACAGCCGCTTCGCTTGCTCATTTCTATCGATTTATTTTAGTAGAAGTGTCTATTTATCACTCACTGAGAATTATCTTATATTTTAACATATTCACGCGCTAAAAAATAAATATTTGCAAGAAAAGTAAAGGTTAGATTCCATCTTTGTATCTTTCGACGACTACAGGCTGCAATTGCTTTCCTTCCATCGCTGCAAGAATCGTATCAGATAGATCCGTCATTCTTGCAACCATTGAATTCGGTTTTTTCATAGGATCATCCTGACCAAAAGGGATGAAATAGATATGCTTAGTTGCCATCAATCTCATCAAGTTAACTCCATTTAATCCAAGCGCATCATTTGTTGAGATGCCTAAGACGACAGGCATCTCATTGCGCAATGTTGCTTTAGCAGCCATTAGTACTGGAGAATCCGTCATGGCATTGGCAAATTTACTCATCGAATTACCTGTTAATGGAGCAACTACCATACAATCAAGTGGAATTTTAGGACCAAGCGGCTCTGCTTTCACAATGGAATCAATGACCTTATTTCCTGTTAGGTCTTCTATTCTTTTAATCCAGTCTTCCCCTTCACCAAATCTAGTATTTGTATTTTGCACAGTGAATGTAACGACTGGAAGTACTTCTGCACCAGCATTTACTAGCTTTTCAATTTCCGGGAAGACAGCATCATAAGTACAATGTGAGCCTGTTAAACCAAAGCCAATTCTTTTCCCGTTAAAGCTCATGATTCATTCCCCTCTCTATCCTGCTTTTCGTCAAGTATGAGCTGTGCCAACACATTTGCTAATATTTTTCCTGCAGTCTTTGGAGCGACAATACCTGGCAGCCCAGGAGCCAACAGGGCTTTCACTCCACGTTTTTCTGCATAGCGGAAATCTGTACCTCCCGGCTTCGAAGCCAAATCAATAATTAATGTGTGTACAGGCATTTTGGCAATAACAGCAGCACTTACGATTAAATGAGGAATGGTATTGATACAAATATCTGCATCATCAACGGCTTCTTCAATTTTGTTTAAGTGGAAAGGAGTCAAGCCCATTTCCGTGATACGGGCAATATGCTCACTCTTCCTTGCTCCAACCTTGACCTTTGCTCCTAAAGCATGGAAGGCCCGAGCAATACTCATTCCTGTTCTGCCAAGACCCAGCACGGCAATATTTGAACCATGAATGGTAAAGTCTGTGTGCTGGATTGCCATCATAATCGCACCTTCAACTGTTGGAATTGAATTGTAGATAGCTACATCGTCCCGATCAAATAATTGAACGAGCCTACGATTGGCACTAGTCGTAATATTATTCAGATATGGTGTATTAATACCTGAATAAACCGTGCAATGAGACGGTGTCTTCAACAAAATTTCTTCATTTATTGTCACTTTCTCGTTTGAAAAAATCGTATCAATTTGCCCTTCAGGACCTGCACCGGGTACAGGTAGTATAATAGAATCTATACATGAAAAGTCTACTTCATCTATTTTCTCCTTCACAGCTCCCGAAAAAGCATGATCAAGTTGTTCAAAGCCAATTAAGGATAATTTCGCATCAAGTTCAGTTAGTTTGCGGATTACTTCCAGCTGCCTTGCATCTCCGCCGATAACTGCAATCTGGTAACCTGTCAGCATGCAACACTCACCTTCTTTTGAAGAATCAACCTCGATTCTTTTACTAAACTACTCCAACATCTTATGTAGAAAAATCTGAATCGGTGAGTTTTCCTGCGAATAATATACTTTTTGAATGAGATTAATTTACTTGGAGGTTTATTACTGACAATTGTCCAAAAAATTGAGGGCTTTTAAAGGGGAATTTATTTTGAGCGGAAGGAAATATTTGATTTTCTGATACATTCTAACTTTATTTAAAAGCCATTTCAATCTCCTCCTTGTTACCTTCTTCGGAGCTGTAAGCTGCTCCCTATTTTGTGATCAAACCAAACATTAGAAACAAAAAAAGGCGTATCAACTGACCGCCCTTTATCCCTCGAGTTCTTCAGGGATATCAATGATAATCATATCCGCCCCAATTTTACTAATATGGTTCCATGGAACACGAATTTCATCGCCTTGTTTTCTAAAGCCAAACCATTTAAGTGATGGGATAAGCAATGCCTGTATTTGCCCGTTTTGTTCATTTATTTCTAAATCGGTTTGGCCTAGAACACCGAGCCTTTCTGCTCGTTTAACATCTACTATTTCTTTTCCGCCTAATTCACTAAGTCTCATCAGTAAAACCTCCTCTTCTATATATTTATCAAACATCCCTCTCATTTAGAATCAAAGCAAGCAGCTTTTGTCCGCAAAAAAAAGAATCAGCCATTCAGCATGAACGGTTGATTCTTTTTTTTAAAGGTTTTTAGGCAGTTCGCCTTCAGGACTGATTAGTGCAACAGAAAATTCATCTGTGAAAACAGTTTGTGCCATTTCATTGACACCATCCTTTGATACCTTATCAATTTCTTCGACGATCTCATCCAGCGTGCGATGTTCACCGAGTAATAGCTCATTTTTGCCGTTTCGACTCATGCGGCTATTTGTGCTTTCCAGGCTCAGCATCAGGCTGCCTTTCAGTTGTTCCTTACTATTATTCAATTCCTTTGCAGTAATACCTTCACGCTTTAATTGAGAAAGAGTGTTTTGAACGGTATCAAATAATACATCCAGCTGATTGGCACCTGTGCCTCCATATAATGTGACAATCCCGGTATCTTGGAATGCAGAATGGTAAGAAAAGACTGAATAGGCAAGTCCTTTATCCTCCCTCACATCCTGGAATAAACGGCTGCTCATACTGCCGCCTAAGATATTATTTAACAGAATTAAATTGTACATTTCATCATGCCCAACAGGGAGGCCTTGATAGCCTAAACATAGATGTGCTTGTTCTGTGTCCTTCTTACGAGCAATCTTATTTGTATGAAAGTTTGGTTGAGCTGTTGATTTTTCATGATTTCCTGCAGAGTATGAGCCGAATAATTTTTCGATCTCATGGATAAATGATTCGGTAATGTTGCCGGCTACAGAGATAACAACATTTTCCGGTATGTAATGATTATGCATATACTCTCTCAAAGTATCTCCATTAAAGGTCGCTAACGTTTCTTCTGTACCCAAAATCGGATATCCTAATGGATGGTTTTCATATATCGCTTTGCTGAGAACATCATGAACGATGTCATCTGGTGTATCCTCATACATTTTTATTTCTTCATAAACGACGTTTTTTTCTTTTTTCAGCTCTTCTTCTACAAATGCAGAATTGAAAAACATATCAGAGAGGACATCCAGGGCAAAGTCTGCATGCGTATCTAAAACCTTAGCGTAATAGCATGTGTATTCCTTGGAGGTAAAAGCATTAACCTGGCCTCCAATGCTATCGAATGACTCAGCTATATCACGTGCTGATCTTTTTTTTGTCCCTTTAAAAAACATATGCTCAAGAAAGTGAGAAATCCCATTATTATTCTTATCCTCATCTCTCGATCCAGTACCTATCCAAACACCAATCGCTACTGAGCGTACAGTTGGGATATTTTCTAAAACGACTCTTACTCCATTTTGACATGCATATTTTTTTATCAAGCGTGCTCCTCCTATTCTATTGCAGGTTCCACTTATTTGTTTCAAGATATGAAGTTTTATTTGGACCTGCCAGTATGCTCTTTTAAAACCGCCGTAATTTTGGAGGTTACCTTTAGTTTATATCATTATTGTTATTTTTTCCAAAATCGTGATTATTATTTTGCTTTATATTATCAATCGCTCGATCTTCAGAAAGTAATTTGGACACTGTGCTGATTTGCAGACCCTTTTGCTTTAATCCCTTGATTAATCGGTCTAAGGCTTGCTCAGTTGAAGCTGTTGGGTGCATGAGGATCATTGATCCATTATCCACTTTATTTAACACTCTGTTAAGTAATTGTTCAGGTGAAGGCTTTTGCCAATCAATCGTATCCACCGTCCACATGACTGTTCCGAGTTTTTCTTCTGATGCAATTTGAACCGTTTGATCGCGATAGCTGCCACTTGGAGGTGCAAACCAACTTACCTTTTCCTCTGTGGTTGCCTCGATTACTTCATTGGTTTTACGTATTTCTTCACGTGATTTTTGTGCTGAAATTACCTTCATGTCCGGGTGAGTATAAGAATGGTTGCCAACCTCATGTCCAGCAGAGACAATCATCTTCGCCAATTCAGGATTATTTTGCACCCATCTTCCCTCTAAAAAGAAACTTGCTGATACATTATTTTTTTTTAGTGTAGCAAGCATATCTGGCAAATACTCATTTCCCCACGCAACATTAATTATGAAACTAACCATCGGCTTCTCCGGATGTCCCTTGTATATAGGACTAGGTGTGAGATCACTTAAATGAACGGATGGTTTAATTTGCGTGTATACAAGCTTATTTTCATCAAACACTTTTGATTTCTTCATTTTTTTATAGGAAGCATCTATATCAACCTTTAATCCGTTAATTCCAGGAATTGCTTTCCATACACGATCGATTTTAGCATCTTCAGCAGGAATCTCGTAATCCTTGGCACGATCTGCAATCTCTAAATATAGTGAATCAACTTTTTTATCCACTACCATAGTGTCAGCTTTTAAAAACGATATATATTGATTAGTAAAAGGGTTTAAAACAATTAGAAACCCTAATAAACCAATGAGTATTAAATAAGTTAATCTATTCATACGGCAAGCCTCCCTCATTTAAAGATTATGATGAATGGGGACAAGGTAGAACGGATGGAAGCAACTTCTCACTGATTATCTTCATATACAAAAAGCCAGGGGGACCCTGGCTTCGATCATTAATAGGACCTAATAGTCCATATTAAATTATTTATTTTATTGTTCTGCCTTTTCCTTCTGTTCACGTTGTTCACGCAATACAGCTTTTCTGGAAAGATTTACACGGCCTTGCTTATCAATTTCTGTTACCTTCACAAGCAATTCATCAGCGATTGAAACAACATCTTCCACTTTGCCAACTCTCTCTTCAGCAAGTTCTGAAATATGGACTAGGCCATCTTTTCCATTGAAGATTTCAACAAAGGCACCGAACTTTTCAACACGTTTTACTTTACCAAGATACATTTGTCCAACTTCAACCTCACGGACGATATCTTCAATAATTTTCTTCGCTTGTTGGTTCATAGCCTCATTCACTGATGAAATGAATACTGTACCATCTTGCTCGATATCAATTTTCACACCAGTTTCTTCGATAATCTTATTGATATGTTTACCGCTCGGTCCAATAACATCACGAATTTTATCTGGCTTGATTGACATCATTAAGATCTTCGGTGCATATTGTGAAAGCTCTTTCTTCGGTTCAGCAATTGTACTTAACATCGAGTCAAGAATTTGCATGCGCCCTTTTTTTGCTTGTTGAAGCGCTTCTTCAAGGATCTCGCGAGATAAACCGTCAATCTTAATATCCATTTGCAAGGCAGTTACGCCCCTTGCTGTTCCAGCTACTTTAAAGTCCATGTCTCCAAGGTGGTCTTCCATGCCTTGAATATCTGTAAGGATAGAATAGTGGTCACCAGATTTAATTAGCCCCATCGCAATCCCTGCAACAGGTGCTTTGATTGGCACACCAGCATGCATCATTGCAAGTGTACTTGCACAAATGCTTGCCTGTGAAGTTGAACCATTAGATTCAAGCACTTCTGATACAAGACGAATCGTGTAAGGGAAGTCCTTCTCAGATGGAATGATTGGTTCTAGTGCACGTTCTCCCAATGCACCATGCCCAATTTCACGACGGCCAGGTCCTCTGATTGGTCCGGTTTCACCTACGCTGAAGTTCGGGAAGTTATAATGGTGCATAAAGCGTTTTTCTTCTTCAATACCAAGGCCATCAAGAATTTGTACATCTCCAAGTGCTCCAAGTGTACAGATGCTTAATGCTTGTGTTTGTCCACGTGTGAACAAGCCAGAACCATGGGTACGAGGAAGCAATCCAACTTCAGAAGAAAGCGGACGGATGATATCAAGACCACGGCCATCTGGACGGACTTTATCTTCTGTGATCAGACGACGCACTTCGCCTTTAACAATCTTATCAAGCACTTGTTTCACTTTTTTAATTCTATTTTCATCAGCTTCTTGCTCTTCATAATGAGCAATTACTGTGTCTTTTACAGCTTTAATTGCTTTTTCACGAGCATGTTTTTCTTGAACTTGAATTGCTGGAATCATTTCTGTTTCACACATACCACGAATCTCAGCTTCTAAGTCTGCATCCAATTGATAAAGAATAATTTCCATCTTTTCTTTACCGATTTCTGCAGCGATTTCTTGTTGGAAAGTGATTAAACGTTTGATCTCTTCATGACCAAACATAATCGCTTCAAGCATCGTTTCTTCTGGAACTTCATCAGCACCAGCTTCCACCATGTTAATTGCATCAATTGTACCTGCTACCACTAGGTGGATATCACTTTGTTCCGCTTGTGCAATTGAAGGATTAATGATGAATTTACCATCAATTCTTCCAACAGTAACACCCGCAATTGGTCCGCCAAATGGAATATCAGAAACACTAAGTGCAAGTGAAGAACCGAACATTGCTGCCATTTCAGAAGAACAATCTTGATCAACACTCATGACCATGCTTACTACTTGAACATCATTACGGAAGCCGTCTGCGAATAAAGGTCGAATCGGGCGGTCAATGAGTCTGCTCGCAAGAATCGCTCTTTCACTAGGACGTCCTTCACGTTTAATGAAGCCTCCCGGTATTTTTCCTACTGCATACAATCTTTCCTCATAGTTTACTGTTAAAGGGAAGAAATCTAAATTTTTCGGTTCCTTTGATGCAGTGGCCGTACTAAGTACTGCTGTGTCGCCGTAACGAACCAATACAGCACCATTGGCTTGTTTAGCCAGCTGTCCTATTTCAACAGACAGCTTTCGACCAGCCCAGTCCATACTATAGACATGCTTATCTTGTCCCATATTTGTACCCCTCTCTACCATTTCACTTACAAGTGAAGGCGTTCTTGCCTTCCAATAATCTATTTAAAAAGCAAAATGCTATTATTCAAATAATTAGTGCATGTATATAGTATGCACAATTTTTCCAATTAATAAAATAACAATGATCGCTTATGTATAGAAAGGATAATTTCTTATCCTTTTTTTGGCTAATAAAAAAGCGGGAAAAAATCCCGCTTCTTTAAATAAGAAACCCCGAAAACGAAGCTTCTTATTATCGACGTAAACCAAGCTTATTGATTAACTCACGGTAACGTTGAACATCTTTGTTACGAAGATAAGTTAATAGGTTACGACGTTTACCTACCATTTTCAAAAGACCGCGACGTGAGTGGTGATCTTTCTTATGAGTACGTAAATGACCGTTCAAATTGTTGATTTCTTCTGTAAGGACAGCGATTTGAACTTCTGGAGATCCAGTGTCGCTCTCATGAGTTTTAAACTCATTGATAAGCTCATTTTTACGTTCTTTAGTGATTGCCATCCGATTCACCTCCTAAAATTTCAATCCCCTGTTACTGAGCAAGCGTCGGTGACTCGACTTGCCAAGCAAAGGTTCATATTTAATACGTTAATAAGAATACATCTATTTGCGACAAAATGCAAGACTAAACCTTGTTTTTCTCAAAATAAAGGAGCGCATTTCCCTTATCTTTACTGATTTGAGTGATTAATTCGTCGATACCATTAAACTTGCGCTCACTGCGCAAATGCTGATGCCATTCGACGATGACTTCTTCTCCATAAATATCTTGATCAAAATCAAAGATATGGACCTCTACAGAAGGCTTCTCCAAATCGTCATGGAAAGTTGGCTTATAGCCTAAATTGCAAACTGCTTCGCGCCAAACACCTTTTACGTGAATTCTGACAGCATAAACACCTACTGGAGGAATCAAATAGTCTTCCTTTGAATCGACATTTGCAGTTGGAAATCCGAGCTTCCGGCCGCGCTGGTCACCCTGTACCACCATACCGGATAAAGAATAAAATCTGCCGAGCAGTTCAGGTATTCCTTGGACATTACCATCACGGATGTATCGTCTGATGAGTGTTGAGCTTATCTTATCTTCCCCTTTTTTCAATTGAGGAACGGTTGTATAGGTAAATTGATTGCGGGAATGCTCAGGTATGGTATCCATTGTTCCTTTACCCATCCGGCCGTATGAATAATCAAAGCCTGCAGTTACATGTTTGACATTTAGTCCTATGATATATTGATCAATAAATTCTTGAGGCAAAAGATGTGCAAATTCTTTCGTAAAGTGAATGATAAACAAATAATCGATTCCAAGCTGGGAAACAAAATTAATTTTATCCTTAATGGGTGTAATATACTCTACATCCCCTACATTCTTCCCTAAAACGACAGAAGGGTGGGGATCAAAAGTCATCACTGCGCTTTTCAAGCCTAAACTCTGTGCTTTTTCCTTTGCTTTAAGCATTACTTTTTGATGCCCTAAATGAACTCCATCAAAAAAGCCAAGAGCCATAGATAAGGGCGGGAGGTCATCCGTATTTAAATGATGAGGATGTTGGATTTTAATTACTTCCATGATGATTCACCTTTTTTTATTGTTTAGCATATGCGCCTAATAATGACCAAACTTTCCTTATACCCGATTTTAAATAAAGGAACCACCTGCCATTAAAGACACTCCGCTTGATTTATTCGTTTGTAATTGATAACACCTTCGCAGGTTTCATCATATCCGCTTTGCTTGGGTGATGAATATATATAGCTAATGCTTTATTTTCTTCCGATTCAATCACAATCGGACCTTCAATATGAACTAATTCATGAGGTGTATTCAAAACAGCTCCATTTTTTACTTTCTCTGCTACTTTATCATTAATTTTATATTTCGGCAAATGCTCAAGTCCCGATTCCAGTGGTTTTAGAACCTCTTGAAACGTCCCCTCTTCTACATGTTTTTCAATTTCTTCGAAGGTGAGACAATCATTTAACGTATAAGATGATGAGCTAGTTCTAATCAGTTCAGACATATGTGCTGGGTAGCCCAGTGCTTCTCCAATCATTACAGCAAGCGTTCTAATATATGTACCTTTACTGCATGTCACTCTAAAGCGAAAGCTTATTTGATCTCCAGAAAAGACGGTTCTTTCATCAAGCAGTTCAATCTCATAAATATTTACCTTTCGAGTTGGCCGCTCGACTTCAATCCCTTGTCTGGCATATTCATATAACCGCTTCCCATTTATTTTTACAGCAGAGAACATCGGCGGTGTCTGCTCAATTGTTCCAGTAAGCTTGGTTAGCACTGCAAGAATTTGTTCCCGTGTGATTGTCTCACTTACCGTTTTACGATCGACCACCTCGCCGGATGCATCCTCAGTTGTAGTGGTATATCCAATGGTTACTTCTCCTTCATATGACTTCCCTGCGTCAGTAATGTATTCTGCCACCTTTGTTGCTCTTCCAATACAAATAGGAAGTACTCCAGTCACATCTGGGTCAAGTGTACCAGTATGGCCAATTCTTTTCATTCTCAAGATCTTGCGAAGCCTGAAAACACAATCATGTGAAGTCATCCCTTTAGGCTTCATAAGCGGTAATATCCCTTCCATATTCTACCTCCTTTTTAACATCATAAAAAAGGATAGACAATAGTCTATCCTTATCTTTATTCATCTTTATCTTTTGACTGTTCTTCATCTTGAATTTTGTGGAGCAATGTTTCAATTCGATTTCCGTAACTAATTGATTCATCAAACTCAAAAAGAATTTCAGGCGTTTTTCGCAATCTGATTCGTTGACCTATTTCTGAACGAATAAAACCTTTCGCTTTGGCCAATCCTCTTAGCGTATTTTCCCGTTGCTCTTCATCACCTAAAACAGAGATATAAACAGTTGCTTGCTGGAGATCTCCAGTTACTTGAACATCCGTTACCGTAACAAATCCAATCCGCGGATCTTTAATCTTACGGCCGATGATTTCTCCAAGCTCCTTTTTCATTTGTTCTCCAACTCGGTTCGATCTAAGTGTCATTTTCTTACACCTCTTTTTTAAAGCCAATCCATATCTGTAATCGTTCTTTCGATTTCTGGAAAAGAATCGATTAGCTTTAACGCGTTTTGCAGTTCCAATTCCGTTGCATGTTTGGCAGAGGAGACAGCCGTAATGGCTATCTTTGTCCTCTGCCAAGTATCTTGAAAATCGACTTCTGCAGCAGATACATTATACCTCTGCTTCAATCGCATTAAAATGCGCTGTAGGACAGCTCTTTTCTCTTTTAATGAGTGGGCGTCATATATAATGCATTCACAGGCTACAAGCCCTATGAACATTAACGCTCAACTTCTTCCATAACATATGCTTCAATGACGTCGCCTTCTTTGACATCATTGTAATTCTTAATCGTAATACCACATTCGTATCCAGTAGCTACTTCCTTCGCATCATCCTTGAAGCGTTTTAAGGCGTCGATTTCACCTTCGAAAATAACGACTCCATCACGGATAAGGCGAATGCCGCTGTCTCTTGTAATTTTACCTTCTGTAATATAAGAACCAGCAATGGTACCAATCTTAGAGACTTTGAATGTTTGACGAACTTCTGCCTGACCGATAATTTTTTCTTCAAATTCCGGATCAAGCATTCCTTTCATTGCAAGCTCAATCTCTTCAATTACTTTATAGATGATTCTGTGTAAACGAATATCTACATTCTCAGCATCTGCTGCGCGTTTAGCATTGGTATCAGGACGAACATTAAAACCGATAACAATTGCATTGAACGCAGCTGCTAACGTAATATCAGACTCATTGATTGCTCCAGCACCAGTGTGAAGAATACGCACTTTAACGCCTTCTACATCAATTTTTTGCAATGCGGAAGTCATTGCTTCTGCTGAACCTTGAACATCAGCCTTTACAACGATATTCAGGTCTTTCATTTCGCCTTGTTTCATATGTTCGAACAAGTTATCCAAGCTTACACGAGTCTTTTCAGATCGCTGTGCTTGCAGTGCTAGTGATGCACGCGCTTCACCAACTTGGCGTGCCGTTTTCTCGTCATCTAACACAACAAAACGATCACCAGCTTGAGGTACTTCATTTAAACCAGTGATTTCTACTGGTGTAGAAGGTCCAGCCACTTTCACACGACGGCCAAGGTCATTAACCATCGCACGTACACGACCGAAAGTATTACCTACTACAATGGGGTCACCCACTTTTAGCGTACCGTTTTGTACTAGCAATGTTGCTACAGAGCCGCGGCCTTTATCCAACTGTGCCTCAATAACAGTTCCCATTGCATTTCGCTCAGGGTTCGCTTTATATTCTTCTACTTCACCTACAAGTAAAATCATTTCAAGCAATTCATCGATACCTTCGCCCTTAATTGCTGATAAATGTACGAAAATAGTTTCTCCGCCCCAAGCTTCAGGAACGAGACCATGCTCAGTTAATTCCTGCATTACTCGGTCAGGGTTAGCCCCTTCTTTATCCATTTTATTTACAGCTACGATAATTGGTACCTCAGCAGCTTTTGCATGGTTAATCGCTTCAATTGTTTGCGGCATAACACCATCATCTGCTGCGACAACAAGAATCGTAATATCAGTAATTTTAGCACCGCGTGCACGCATCGTTGTAAATGCAGCATGTCCTGGTGTATCAAGGAAAGTGATCTTCTTGCCGTTTTCCTCAACTTGATATGCACCGATATGCTGAGTAATTCCGCCTGCTTCGCCTGCTGTTACCTTTGTATGTCTAATTGAATCTAGAAGCGTTGTTTTACCATGATCAACGTGACCCATAATCGTCACAACTGAAGGACGTTCAATCATCTCAGCGCCTTCATCTTCAGTGAAGTATACTTCTAAATCAGTTGTATCGATGGCAATTTCTTCTTCCACTTCAACACCATATTCTCCAGCGATTAACTCGATAGAATCTTTGTCAAGATCTTGGTTAATAGTCGCCATTACACCAAGCATAAATAACTTTTTAATGATTTCAGAAGGTTCACGATGAAGCTTTTTCCCTAGTTCTGCAACAGTTAAAGAATCAGTAAAAGTAATTTTCTCTGGAAGCTCTTTTACTTTTTTAGGAACAGGAGGTGCAACTGGTGCTTGCTGCTGTTTCCCTTTATTCTTATTTTTATTGTTCTTGTTCTTGTTATTTTGATTGAATGGGCCTTTATTATTATTTTTATTAAAAGGCTTGGTTTGACCGCCTGGTTTTTGACCGCTATTTGCTTTAGGCGCTGGTTTTGCAGTACCGCCTTTATTAGCAGATGCCGGTTTGTCACCTGGTTTGACACTCTTATTTGCAGTGCTACTTTGCTGCCCGGTTT
The DNA here is from genome assembly GCF_030813235.1 of Cytobacillus purgationiresistens. Taxonomy (GTDB): domain Bacteria; phylum Bacillota; class Bacilli; order Bacillales; family Cytobacillaceae; genus Cytobacillus; species Cytobacillus purgationiresistens. The sequence goes on from NZ_JAUSUB010000007.1 coordinate 76,865, forward strand.
GCTTTTGCGGTTGTTTATCATCTTTTTTGTTAAAGATGTTGTCTAGCTTAGTTACTGCATCTGGTTCAATTGTTGTCATATGATTGGAAACCTCGATATTCATGTCTTTTAATTTTGTAATTACGTCTTTACTTGAAATGTTATGCTCTTTAGCATACTCGTAAACGCGTATTTTACTCATACTTTCACCCCCGCTAGAATTAATCGAGCAACGTCAACAGCTTTTTTGCAAATCCATCATCTAAAATAGCTACTACTACTCGAGCTTCCTTGCCAATTGCATGGCCGAGTATTTCTCGGTTCTCCACAATTCTATAAGGAACTTGATATGATTTACATTTATCTGTCACTTTTTTTGCCGTATTTGCAGAAGCATCTGCTGACAGCAAAATGAGTTTCGCTTTACCGTTTCTAATGTCTTTTACAGTCAGCTCTTCACCCGAAGTGATTTTCCGCGCCCGATTGGCTAAGCCAAGCAATGACATCCATTTATTTACTTTCATTAGGAATGTCGTTTCTCCTTTTCTATAAGCTGTAGCAGCTCATCATAAATCGAATCATCGATGTTAACCTCTAAATGATTAGCTAAAGTGTTTTTCTTTTTAGCAAGAAGAACTGCTTCTTTATCTTTTGAGAGGTACGCACCGCGTCCTGATTTTTTTCCTGTTAAATCTACTGAAACTTCCCCTTCTTTTGAGCGAACAATGCGGACAAGCTGTTTCTTAGGCATCATCTCACCTGTAGCAACACATTTACGCAAAGGTACTTTTTTACGTTGATTCACGACCATTCACCCCTTATTCCTTATCTTCAGGGAAGGTATATTCAACCTCTTGATCCTCTTCTTCGTGATCGTAATTTAACAACAGTTCTTCATCACGAGGATAGATTCCAGATTCTCTTGCTTCTGTTTCTGATTTAATGTCAATTTTCCACCCGGTCAACTTCGCTGCTAATCTTGCATTCTGTCCACGTTTACCAATGGCTAATGAAAGCTGATAATCCGGGACGATAACAGTCGTAGCTTTGTCATCTTCATTAACAATTACATCTAGAACTTTAGACGGGCTAAGAGCATTGGCTACAAAAACAACCGGATCTGCAGACCATTTCACAATGTCAATTTTTTCACCCTTCAGCTCATTAACTACTGCTTGGACACGAGATCCTTTAGGACCTACACATGAACCAACAGGATCTACTTCAGCATTGTCAGAATGAACCGAAATCTTAGAGCGATCTCCTGCTTCACGGGCAACAGACTTAAGTTCGACTGTTCCATCATAGATTTCAGGCACTTCAATTTCAAATAATCTCTTCAATAAACCAGGATGGGTTCTTGATACAAAGATTTGTGGTCCTTTTGTTGTTTTTTCCACTTTTGTAAGGAAAACTTTTATTCTATCATGGGGACGATACTGCTCATTTGGCATTTGTTCATTGACAGGCAAAATGGCTTCGATTTTTCCTAAACTCACATAAATGAACTTTGGATCCTGGCGCTGTACAATCCCAGTCATTATATCTTCTTCTCTATCGATAAATTCAGAGTAAATGATTCCTCTTTCAGCTTCGCGAACACGTTGTGTAACAACCTGTTTAGCTGTTTGTGCAGCAATTCGGCCGAAGTCCTTTGGTGTAACCTCTAATTCAACGATATCTTCCACTACATAGTTTGGATTTAATCTTTGTGCATCCTCTACAGAAATCTCAAGCCTTGGGTCAAATACTTCATCAACCACTTCTTTACGAGCGAATACTTTCATTATCCCGCTTCCAAGGTTTAAGTCGATGCGTACATTTTGAGCTTGGTTAAAATTTCTGCGATAGGCTGACACTAATGCCGCTTCAATCGCCTCAATGATTACTTCTCTTGAAATGCCTTTTTCTTTTTCAAGCAATACTAGAGCATCTAATAATTCACTGCTCATGAGATTTTTATCCCCCTTTAATTGAAATACAAAAATGCTTGTTAGCTTAAGCGAAGCATCCTTCTTATGAAAAAACCACGGCTAACCGTGCGTTGGCAATTTTATCATAAGGAATCTCAATACTCTTTTTCCTTGTTTTAATCTTAACGTCAACAGTCACAAACTTTCCATCGAACCCTGACAAAACACCTTCAAACGTTTTTTTGCCATCAATCGGTTCATATGTTTTGATAAATACATTCTTTCCGACTGCTTTTTCAAAATCCTGCTCTTTTTTAAGAGGGCGCTCTGCTCCCGGTGAAGAGACCTCCAAGAAATAGTTGTAAGGAATTGGATCAACCTCATCGAGCTTTTCGCTTAAACGTTCACTCACTGTTCCGCACTCTTCAATATCCACACCTGAATCTTTATCAATAAAGACGCGCAGGAACCAATCCTTTCCCTCTTTCACATATTCTATATCAACTAATTCTAGTTGAAGATCACTTAAAATAGGGGTGACTAATTGTTCCACCTGCTCAGTCACTTTGCTCATAATATCCCTCCTTCTACATCCAATCTCTTCATTAAGTAGAGGGTGCCAGTGACTCATTTCATTCAACTTCTGTGAAAGTTGACAAACTGCCCTTAATAATGGCTTACCCTTTAAAAAGTACCTGCCGGATATTAACATACTTTTAACTTTTCATTCATAGTCCGTGAACAAGACGAAAGAGTGGGTTGCCCCACTCTCGTTTGCGAAGTTATCCGTAGTATTTCCAATAAAACTATACCATAACCATATTTTTTATGCAAATGGAATTGCTGTCAGGTACTGGTATGAGTAAGCCTTGAAGGTGACTCTTCTCTTAAAATAGGCTGAGCTGATTTTGCTCTGGTAGTGCCTCTAAGCATCCATGATTATCAAGATACTCAATAATCGTTTTAGATAATTTCCCGCGCTTCTGAAGGTCTTCTTTAGATAAGAATTCCCCTACTCCCCTCGCCTGGACAATATTAAAGGCTGCATTGGTTCCTAACCCAGGAATGGAATTGAACGGAGGGATAAGCGACGTTCCATCAATAAGAAACTCACTTGCGCTCGATTGATAGAGGTCCACCTTCTTGAAGTTGAAGCCTCTTTCATTCATCTCCAATGCAAGCTCCATCACTGTCAGCAAGTTTTTCTCTTTTGTTGATGCATCAAGGCCTTTTGCGTTAATTTCATCAATTTTTGACCGTATAGCTTGTGCGCCCTTCACCATTGCATCAATATCAAAATCTTCCGCTCTTACAGTGAAGTATGCTGCGTAATACATTAACGGATGATGGACCTTGAAATACGCGATTCTAACTGCCATCAATACATAGGCAGCAGCATGGGCTTTCGGGAACATATATTTGATTTTTAAGCATGAATCGATATACCATTCTGGCACTTCGTTCTTTCTCATTTCGGCTTCCATCTCTTCGGTAAGTCCTTTACCTTTTCGGACAGATTCCATGATTTTAAAGGCAAATGCCGGCTCTAGTCCCTGATAGATCAGATAGACCATTATATCATCACGACAACCAATTACTTCACTTAGCGTACAGATGCTATTGTGAATAAGCTCTTGGGCATTTCCTAACCATACATCTGTACCATGTGAGAGTCCAGAGATTTGTACAAGCTCTGAGAAGGTTGTGGGCTTCGTATCCTCAAGCATTTGGCGTACGAAACGCGTCCCGAATTCTGGTATTCCTAATGTGCCAGTTTTACACATGATTTGTTCTTGAGTTACTCCAAGTGACTCTGTCCCACTGAAGATTTTCATCACTTCAGGGTCATCTGTAGGAATCGTCTTTGGATCAATACCGCTTAAATCTTGCAGCATTCTAATCACCGTTGGATCATCATGACCAAGAATATCAAGCTTTAGCAAATTGTCATGGATGGAATGAAAATCAAAATGAGTGGTTTTCCATTCAGAATTTCGATCATCAGCAGGAAATTGGATGGGTGAAAAATCATAAATGTCCATATAGTCGGGGACAACAATGATTCCCCCTGGATGTTGGCCAGTTGTCCTTTTCACACCCGTACAGCCAGATGCGAGCCTGTCAATTTCCGCGCCTCGCATTTGCAGATTATTATCCTGCTGATACGCCTTCACATAACCAAATGCTGTTTTATCCGCTACTGTTCCAATGGTACCTGCACGGTATACGTATTCCTCACCAAACAGCTGTTTAGTATAATTATGAGCCCGAGGCTGATATTCACCTGAAAAGTTCAAATCAATATCAGGTACCTTATCTCCTTTAAAGCCTAGAAAGGTTTCAAATGGTATGTCGTGACCATCCTTTCTATATTTCTGACCGCATTCTGGGCAATCTTTATCAGGCAAGTCAAATCCAGAACCAACTGAACCGTCATTGAAAAACTCTGAGTGCTTGCAATCAGGACAGACATAATGTGGAGATAACGGGTTTACCTCGGTAATCTCTGTCATCGTAGCGACAAAGGATGAACCCACCGAACCACGAGAACCAACTAGGTACCCATCATTCAGAGATTTTTTAACTAGCTTATGCGAGATAAGATAGATGACTGCAAACCCGTGACCGATTATACTTTTTAACTCTTTCTCCAATCGTGCTTCCACGATTTCAGGCAGCGGCTCTCCATAGATGCTTTTCGCCATATCATAGCTCATGGTCCGCATCTCTTCATCCGCACCTTCAATCTTCGGGGTATATAAGTCATCTTTTATTGGTTTGATAGAATCGATCATATCAGCAATTTTATTCGTATTCTCAACAACTATTTCCTTAGCTTTGTCACTTCCTAAGAATGAGAAAGCATCGAGCATTTCATTCGTTGATCTAAAGTGGACATCCGGCAAATTATGTCGATTGAGCGGGTTGGCTCCACCTTGCGAATTAACCAATATTTTTCTATATATTTTATCATTGGGATTCAAGTAGTGAACATTACCTGTCGCCGTGACAGGTAATTCAAGCTTTTCTCCTAATTTCACTAAATTCGTAATAATTTCTTCCAATGCCCTTTCATCACGGACAAGTTCCATCTCTAGTAAAGGAGCATATACTTGTTTCGGATGCACTTCAATATAATCATAGAATTGAGCTGTTTCTTCCACTTCCTCAGGAGACTTCTGCATCATTCCTTCAAAGACTTCCCCTTTTGCACAGCCAGAACCAACAAGGATACCCTCTCTATGCTTTTGCAGAACAGACCTCGGAATTCTAGGAACACGATAAAAGTACTCAAGATGAGAAATAGAAACGAGTTTGAAAAGGTTTTTAAGACCGGCTTCTGTCTGCGCAAGCAAGGTGCAATGGAATGGCCGCGCACGCTGGTAAGCATTGCCTTGGCCCATATTATCATTGAATTGATCATGATATTCTATTCCTTTTTCACCGGCACTTTTAAGCATTTTTAATAATAAATAACCAGTCGCTTCTGCATCATAAATCGCCCGGTGATGCTGGGTTAATTCCACATCGAATTTTTTTGCGAGTGTATTCAATCGGTGATTTTTCATTTCAGGATGCAGAAATCTTGCCAGCTCAAGCGTATCTACTACTGGATTCGTCGCTTTTCCTATCCCGATTTTCTTATATCCGACATTTAAGAAGCCCATATCGAAGGAAGCATTATGAGCAACAAGGACAGCGTCGCCTGTCCAAGCATAGAATTTCTTCAACACTTCCTCAATTTCTGGTGCATTCTCTACAAGGTCATCAGTAATCCCAGTAAGATTGATTGTCGTCGCTGAAAGCGGATGATGCGGATTGGCAAACGATTCAAAACGGTCAATGATTTCACCATCATGGATTTTTACTGCAGCAAGTTCAATAATGGCATCGTACACTGCCGATAATCCTGTCGTTTCTACATCAAAAACCACATAAGTATCGTCCGTGACTTTTCTGTGGGCATCATTATATGCGATAGGCACACCATCATCCACCAGATTAACTTCAACTCCGTATAAGATCTTTATATCATTTTTCTTCCCTGCACCAAACGCCTCAGGAAAGGATTGTGCAACTGCATGGTCGGTAATGGCGATTGCCTTGTGGCCCCATTTCTTCGCTTGAGTCACAAGGGAACTGACAGAGCTAACTGCATCCATTTGACTCATCGGTGAATGAAGATGAAGCTCTACTCTTTTTTCTCCTTCAGGCGCAGTGTCTTTTCGCTCACTCGGTCTAATTTCATTTATATCGTTACCCATCATGATTAAATCACGAACAAATGTATCATTTTGAATGCTCCCTCGAACTTTCAACCACATACCTTTTTTTACATGCTGGTAAAGTGCAGCATCTTCTTTATCCCTTGAGAACATTTTCACAAGAATTGAACTTGTGTAGTCCGTAATTTTAAAGGTTAACAGCGTTCTCCCACTGCGCAGCTCTTTTGTCTCTGCAAAGAATACATAGCCTTCTACCGCAACTCTTCGTTCCTCATCGATAATATCAACTAATTTACGATAATCTGCATCATCTTTTATTGTTAAACCGACCATCAAAGGACCTTGAGGAATAGCCGCGTCTGAACTATTCGCTTCTGCTGCGGCTTTCTTTTCCATTTCAATGGCTGCTTGAAGTCCGCGCTCTTGATCCTCTTTTCTCTTAGCTTCTAAAAACTTTTCATATTCTTCATTAGACTCTTCAGCCTTTAATTCAGTATCAATAACGAACGAAGGGAATCCAAATGCTTGGTAACTGGCTGTAACCAGTTCAGTATATTTATTTTTAATGGATCGGCCTTCCATGTCATTTCTTACCGTAATGACTAATTTATTTCCTCGTATAGTAGGTATTTGTTCATTTAATAGCTTTAAAATTGGCGGTGAAATGCCCTGTAGCTCATGAACACAGTTATGCCAATAGTCTAGTACAAGCTGTTCATTATATTGTTGATCCTCAACTTCAATAGAAAAAGAAGTTCTTGCAATATGTGAAAAGGTTTTCTCCAGCTGAGCGGAAAAACGATTGAAAACACTAGATGGCAGAATCTGTTGAAACTTAAAAATAAAATGCCATCTCTTTGCTTGTTTTTCAATCATAACCTTATCTATTTGTGCATGTTGAAAATGCTTTACAAACGCATCTTCAGTTAATTGCAGCTGTTGGAGCAAGAGTTGGAATCGTTCTTTTTTTCCAATGGATTCACTCATCTTCTCTCTCCCTTTTTAATAATTTCTTCTGTCGAATGGTTGCTGAACGGAATTTATTATATCATATTCCCTGCTATTTTTATGAACGTTTTAGTTTACAAAACTTAAGGTATTTCCAATTAGAAAAATGCTAGGCGCCTTACTTACCCTCAGGTATAGCAAAAGACAAGCTTCACTGAAGGGTGTTCTTTTCCTTTCTGGGAGGATTCCCCTAGACCACCCTTGGGGGTAGGACGCTTGCGCTAGACATTTTCCTACCTTATAAAAGTTAAACTTTCTTATCTTATAAAAAGGCTGTTTTCGTATACTTTGTTGCTTTTCGCAGGTAGGCATTGATTGCCTCTCCAGGTGCTCGCTTTCCGCGGGCGGGCGGTGAGCCTCTTCGTCGCTATGCTCCCGCAGGAGTCTCGCACACCCGTTCCAATCAACTTTTTTATCCATGGTTTGTCTTATCAAAACCTATGAAAAAATAACAATCTTTTAGAAAAGAGCCTTTTAAAAAAAGAAACGGGCTTCATGATTCATGAAACCCGCCGTTTTAATATTACATAGATATCATTTTGGAAATGGCATCTTGCAATTGGTCAATATGCACTTCTTCCATCTCGCCTGTTTTTCTATCTTTAACCTCTACAATACCTTCATTTGCTTTCTTGCCGACAGTCACTCTAACTGGAAGACCAATTAAATCTGAATCTGCAAATTTCACACCCGGCCGTTCAATTCGATCATCTAATAGCACTTCATATCGTGCTTTTTTAAGTTGGCTGTAAAGTTCCTCAGATAGGTTTGCTTGATCTTGATCTTTCATATTCACTGCAATTAAATGAATATGAAATGGCGCGATGTTCGCTGGCCATACAAATCCTTTATCATCGTTATACTGTTCTGCCACGGCTGCCATTACACGGGACACACCAATGCCATAACATCCCATAATCATGGGCTTTGCTCTGCCGTTTTCATCCAAAATCGTTGCATTCATTGCTTCACTGTACCTTGTTCCAAGCTTGAATATATGGCCTACTTCAATTCCTTCAGCAAATTTGATTACACCTTGTCCATCTGGAGAAGGATCTCCTGGTAAGATAAAGCGTAAATCCTCAAAGCGATTAACTTTAAAGTCTCTTTCAGGATTCACATTGGTAAAATGAAAACCTTCTTCATTTGCACCGCAAACACCATTTACGAGAGCTTTTACCGCGTGGTCAGCAACGATTTCAATGTTTTCAACACCAATCGGACCTAGCGAGCCTACTGCACAGCCTAGAATTTTCTTAGTCTCTTCCGCTCCCGCTAGATCAACCGAATCAACTTCTAATAAATTCTTGAGTTTAATATCATTTACTTCATGATCACCGCGAACAAGTACAAGTACATATTGATCATCCGCTCTAAATAATAAAGTTTTTATGCATTGTTCCGCTGAAACGCTTAAATAGGAGCAAATGTCTTCAATCGTTTTTTGGTTTTCTGTTTGAACTTTTGTCAGTTCTCTTTGCTCTTCACTTCGCTGCTCATACTTCGTGACAACTGGTGCCATCTCAATATTAGCTGCATAATTGGAAGTATCAGAATAAGCGATTGTATCTTCACCTACATCAGAGAGTACCATGAACTCATGCGTATCTTTCCCGCCCATTGCACCTGAATCAGCAATGACCGCTCTAAAATTCAAGTTAGCTCTTGTAAAGATATTCGAGTAGGCTTGATAGAATTTATCATATGTTTCGTCTAAGCTTTCTGGTGATGCATGGAAAGAATAGGCATCCTTCATAATAAACTCTCTACCTCTTAATAAGCCAAATCGAGGGCGCTTCTCATCGCGAAACTTCGTTTGTATTTGATAAAGCGAAAGCGGCAAGCGTTTATAGGATTTGACTTCGTCTCTCACTAAACTAGTAATGACTTCTTCATGTGTTGGCCCTAATGCAAACTCACGCTGATGCCGGTCCTTCATTCTCATCAATTCTGAACCGTAAGTGTACCAGCGGCCGGATTCTTGCCAAAGCTCTGCTTGTTGAAGAGCTGGCATTAACAATTCCGTTGCTCCAGCATGATCTAATTCTTCTCTGATGATCTTTTCAATATTTTGCAGAACTCTGCGAGCAAGCGGTAAATAACTATAGATTCCGCTGGCGTTTTGCCTCATATATCCTGCTCTTAATAATAGTTGATGGCTTCTGACTTCTGCATCTGCAGGGTTTTCTCTTAGTGTAGGAATAAGCGACATACTCTGTTTCATCTATTAGCACCCCTATTTTCTTATTATCAATATCAAGGCTCAGATTCCATATCCATTAATCGGATTGGAACCTGAGCCACATTTATAAATTTTTCTTTTTGCTTAAAAGACTCGTGGGCAAAGTTTCATCTTTCTTATAAGAAAAATCTTTGAATATCGTTCCATGTAACGACGAGCATGAGCAGCATGAGTAGAGCAAATCCGATAAAGTGAACCATTCCTTCTTTTTGACGGTCTACCGGCTTTCCTCTTATCCCCTCAATAGCGAAGAACATTAGTCTGCCTCCATCAAGTGCTGGAATAGGCAAGAGGTTCATAATTCCAAGGTTAATACTTAAGATGCCTGCCCATTTCATTAAATAATAAATTCCAGATTGAGCGACCGTATCCACGGAAACATATATCCCAACCGGGCCAGATAAGGCATCAATTGTAAATTGCCCAGAGACTAATTTACCTAGAATAATAAAGATTTCCTTCGTCCATAAATAAGTCTCTTCCGCACCGTAAACAACAGCTTTCAATGGATTTTTTTCCATTGGGCTATAAACTCCAATGACGCCAATACTATCGCCTTCTTCAACTTCTTGTACTTTTGGTGTTACCGGGATAGAAAGCTCTTCACCATTACGTTCAACATGGAATTCAAGCTCATTCTCCGGGTTTTGACGAATGATTTCTACAACATCCTGCCAGCTGGATATTTCAGCACCTGCTACGCTTTGAACAATATCGCCTTCTTTTAATCCCGATTCTAGCGCAGCGCCATCAGGAGTCAATTGCCCTAACTCAGGGTCGTTAGAAGGCATCCCTTGTAAAATGGCAATGATAACAAATACCACAAACGCTAAAATAAAGTTCATCATCGGGCCTGCAAATATGGCCATTGTTCTTTGACCTAATGTTTTAGAAGCAAATTGACGGTCATAAGGAGCGATTAATGTTTCATTCCCGTCCTCAACAAGCACTGCACGGTTGTTTATTGGGAATGTTTGCAGTTGCTCATCATCTTCCCCTTCTACATAACCTTTAATGAACAGCTTATGCTCGATATCAGCTTGCTCGACTTCTATAATTCTTGCATTCGGATATTTATCTTTATTATTTAAAATTATTTTTTGAACTTCATTTTGATCATTTAATTGTAATCCAACTCGATAGCCTGGTTTAATATCAACCATTTCGGGGTCTTCTCCGGCCATCCTGACATATCCGCCAATAGGAAGTAAACGGATCGTATATAGCGTGTCATTTTTTGTGAATGAGAACACTTTCGGACCCATTCCAATTGCGAACTCCCGACATAAAATACCTGCTCTTTTTGCGAAAATTAAATGCCCTAATTCATGAAAAAAAACGAGTGCCCCAAAAATTATGATAAAGGCTATAACTGTACTCAAGATCTAACCACCTTTTTTAAAGTTTAAAAACAGGTATTCTTTTTTGACCAATATTTTAAACCTTCTTTTATAGAAGCGAGTTTACCAATCCTCTTGTTTCCGCATCAATTTCTTGAATTTCAGCAAGATTAGGGTGATAGATTGGATTATGCTTTTCTAACGCACTCTCTATTAAGTCTTCAATTTGCAAAAAGGAAATTTTATCCTCCAAAAACGCTGCAACTGCTGCTTCATTGGCAGCATTCAATACTGTAGGCATCGTTCCACCGACTTTACCTGCCTCATAAGCTAGTTTTAAACAGTGAAATCTTTCAAAGTCCATTTCTTTAAAATGGAGTTTACCAATCTCTGCTAAATTCAATCGATTTGAAGAGTGAAGGGGGAGCCTGTCCGGATAGGTTAAAGCATATTGAATAGGCACTCTCATATCTGGGGTTCCAAGTTGTGCAATGACGCTGCTGTCATGAAATTCCACCATTGAATGAATAATACTTTCATCATGCAAAAGAACATCTATTTTTTCATATGGCAAGGAAAATAACCAATGAGCTTCTATTACCTCTAAGCCTTTATTCATCATTGAAGCTGAATCAATCGTGATTTTTGCCCCCATTGCCCAATTGGGATGATTCAATGCTTCCGTTACGCTTACATTTTTGAGCTCGTCTCTTGATTTATTTCTGAAACTTCCACCTGATGCAGTAATGATGAGTCTTTCAATATTTTTCTCTCTTTCACCCTGAAGCGCTTGAAAGATTGCAGAATGTTCACTATCGACCGGTAAAAGAGAAACACCATTGCTTTTCGCAGCTTCCATCACGAGGTGACCAGCTGTAACAAGTGTCTCTTTATTGGCAATCGCAATTGTTTTCTTTTCTTCAATTGCTTGTAGTGTGGGTTCCAGTCCTACACTACCAAGAACTGCATTTACCACAACGGTTGAGCGATGATACACGGCAACCTCTGTTAATCCATGCTGTCCATATGTAAATGTTATGCCTGGAAATTCTGCTTTAAGCATATCTGCTGAATTTTTTTCTGCTAAAGATACGAGTTCAGGCTGAAATTCAGCAATTATTTTTCTGGCTAACTCAATGTTTTTCCCAACTGAGAATGCAGCTAGCCTAAATTCTTCTGGGTGCTGTTTAATGACATCTAAGGTTTGTGTGCCAATTGAACCAGTTGCTCCCATTAAACTAATATGTTTCAATTCGTTTCATCTCCTCTTAAAGCGACGATCCCTTTTAATAAAGCAAAGGCACCCTTTACACGAAAGTTTTATATGAGCTTAGATCAAATGCAAAATATGAAGCAGTGGCCAAACAAAAAGTAAGCTATCGAACCGATCTAGTATTCCACCGTGACCCGGTAAAATATTTCCGGAATCTTTCACACCGTAATGGCGTTTAAATGCAGATTCAGCGAGATCACCAATCTGACCGAATACTGATAAAATAATTGTAATAACCGTCAGTTGAAGCAAGGTTGCATCAATTTCTGTAAATACAGCAAATAGTATTGCCACGACGAGAGCACTAGCTACTCCACCCAATGACCCTTCTACTGTTTTGTTTGGACTAATTTCTGGCCAAAGCTTTCTTTTTCCGAAGGACTTCCCAATAAAGTAAGCCCCTGAATCAGTAGCCCAAATGATAAATAAGGAATAAAAGATAAATGTTAATCCATTCACCGCTTCTCTCGTTTCAAAGAAATAATGAAACCCTAACCCTATGTATATTGTAGAAAGAATCGTAAATGCCACATCATCATATGTAAAACGATTTTTCGATATTACTGAATATGTAAGTAATAAAAGCCCACCTATAAGCAAAAAATCCATTTTTGAAAAGTTCATATCGGTCAGAACATATTCATATTGCTTAGGCAGTAATAACAGCCAAAGAAGCAATAATGATATAATTCCTGGGATGGAAAACATGCCATGTTTGCGCATTCTCATGAGTTCAAATAAGCCTACTGTGGCAAGAAAATAAGCCAGAATCATGAGAGGTACTCCTCCTAGTATGACAAGTGGGATCAAAATTGCTACAAAAATAATCGCTGTAATAATTCTCTGTTTCATTTCTTATTCAACACCTTTATTAAACTCCTCCAAAGCGCCTTTGACGCTTTTGAAATACTTCAACTGCCTCGGCAAAGTGATTTTCATTAAAATCTGGCCACAATACATCTGTAAACCAAAATTCTGAATACGCTAGCTGCCATAGCATGAAATTACTTAAACGTATTTCTCCACTTGTCCGAATTAATAAATCTGGATCGGACATTCCATCCGTCATGAGATAGGAAGAAAATACTTCTTCTGTAAGTTGTTCTTCATCTATTATACCACTTCTACTATCTGTTAAGACATGCTTAACAGCTTCAAGGATTTCTGCTCTGCTCCCATAATTCATAGCGAAATTCAAAACCAAGCCATCGTTATGTTTGGTCGCTTCAATTGCTTTCTCTATAGAATTCAACGTGAATTTTGGCAAAAAGTCTTTGTTGCCCATCATGCGCACCTGAACATTTTCTTGGACTAATTCAGGTAGGAAAGTTCCTAAGAATTCTTCAGGGAGCTTCATAAGAAAGTCAACTTCCATTTTCGGCCTTTTCCAATTTTCTGTTGAAAAGGCATATAAAGTTAACGTCTTTACCCCTAGGTTATTAGCGAATCTGGTTATTTTTCGAACAACCTTCATCCCTTCATGATGCCCTGCAACTCTTGGTAATGACCTTTTCTTTGCCCATCGTCCATTTCCATCCATTATAATCGCGACATGTGAAGGAACCTGTTGTTCCTTTAGCTTTATGATTCTTTCTTGGAGATCAGAAGAATCAATATTATTCTTCCAAAGCTTCATTTTATCAAACATTTGAATGCTCCTTTTAAATAGGTTGCCCCTCATTCCAATGTAAAGCTTGTTAGAATCAGACCACTATAGCTTTACCGGTATTAGAATGATATTTGCTGTTCAAGAGGACCTCTGTCTATATCCCAACGAAACCTATTTACCTTTCCTATGTTCTCTCGAAGGTCTTAATATAAAGCGATTAGTTTACAATCGACTTATCCATTTATTATATATTCATTATAGGTAAAAAAAACCAATCTATCAATGGAGAATTCAAGTGATTCGTGTAAATGCATTACGAAACGCATGTAACGAAACATTTTATCAATATATTAAACGACCTTCCAAACAACATGAATTCATACCTGATAAATATAGAATGATGCATGAAAATTTTACATGCATTCCATTTATTTTATCGATACAATAATCAAGAATCTTTGAAAAGCTAACTCATTTTTTACATGTAAAATTCACATGATAATATCATACCAAAAAAACATATAGATAGCTCTAAAAAGCCTATAAGTTTGGAAAAATATATTGAAGCTAATTGCTCTCTGTCCATTTCCGAGAGACAAATGGGGGCATCAAAGGATCTATCCATTTTAAAAAAACCCCCTAAGTTTGTTAGAGGGTTTATTTTATATTTACGTTTAACTTATACTTCAAGTATTTCTTTTTCTTTATCTTTTGTAATACTATCAACCTTAGCAATAAATTCGTCTGTAGTCTTTTGAATATCATCTGAGAATCCACGTAAATCATCTTCAGTAATATCGCCATTCTTTTCAAGTTTCTTCAGGTCATCATTACCATCGCGACGAATATTGCGAACTGCGACTTTAGCTTCCTCAGATTCTTTTCTAACGATTTTAACCAAGTCTTTGCGGCGCTCTTCCGTCAACTGAGGAATGGATAATCTGATTAGATTTCCATCATTAGTTGGCGTAAGCCCAATATCTGATTTCAGGATTGCTTTTTCAATTTCTCCTAGCACTGATTTATCATAGGGTTGAATAACGAGCAAGCGTGCTTCAGGCACTGATACACCCGCTAATTGATTGATTGGCGTTGGCGCTCCATAATACTCAACAGTGATTCTGTCTAGAAGTGAAGCGTTTGCTTTTCCGGCACGGATACTTGCTAGTTCACGTGTATAAGCTTGGATTGCTTTTGTCATTCTTTCTTTAACATTAGCAATGATCGTTTGTGGCATTATTTTTTCCCCCTTACGATTGTTCCGATTGGCTCACCCAAAACGGCGCGATTAATATTTCCTTGCTCCATAATTGAGAAGACAATCAGTGGAATATTATTATCCATACATAGAGAAGATGCAGTCGAATCCATTACTGCTAAGCCTTCTTTAATAACATCTAAATACGTCAGTTCATCATATTTCTTAGCGTCTTTATCAATACGTGGATCGGCAGAGTATACCCCGTCCACATTATTTTTCGCCATTAAGATTACTTCCGCTTCAATCTCAGCGGCACGTAATGCTGCAGTTGTATCTGTAGAGAAATATGGATTACCTGTTCCAGCTGCAAATATAACCACACGTTTTTTCTCTAGATGACGAATTGCTTTTCTTCGAATATAGGGTTCTGCAACCTGTCTCATTTCTATCGATGTTTGCACTCTTGTTTCAATGCCAAGCTGTTCAAGACTATCTTGAAGTGCCAAGGAATTCATAACCGTTGCAAGCATGCCCATATAATCTGCATTTGCGCGATCCATGCCCATTTCTTCACCGATTTTACCACGCCAAATATTTCCCCCACCTACAACTACTGCGACTTCAACGTCGAGTTCAGCTAGATCTTTTACTTGGTTTGCAACCGATTTAATTACGGATGGGTTGATTCCGAATCCTTGCTCTCCGGCTAAAGCCTCACCACTTAACTTTAAGACAACACGTTTGTATTTAGGGCTGCTCATATGAACCTCCATAATTAAGTTTAGAGAGCAGCCAGCACAATTCTTTTACCACTTCATCATCGTGCTGGGGCTCATTTACATTGAAACTATCATTTTGACCTCGTTAAATAGCGAGTTTTCTCTGAAAAACAGGGAACACACTGTGTTCCCCGTTGAAGTTATTTATTGTTGTTTAAGCTTATTTTTTAACTTGGTTCATTACTTCTTCAGCGAAGTTATCTTCACGTTTCTCGATACCTTCTCCTACTTCAAAGCGAACGAACTCACGGATTTTTCCGCCTTTAGATTCAACGAATTGACCAACTTTTTGATCAGGATTTTTAACGAATGCTTGATCGTTTACACAAACATCTTCGAAATATTTGCTTAAGCGGCCTTCAACCATTTTTGCAACGATTTTTTCTGGCTTGCCTTCGTTTAATGCTTGTTGAGTTAATACTTGACGCTCGCGCTCAACTTCATCAGAAGAAACTTCGTCACGAGAAACGTATTTAGGATTTAATGCAGCGATATGCATCGCAACATCTTTAGCTGCATCTGAGTCATTTGATCCTTCAACTACTGTTAACACACCAATGCGACCACCCATATGAAGATAAGCACCAAAAGCATCGTTATCAGTTTTAGTTTTCACTTCGAAACGACGAAGACTTAATTTTTCCCCAATTTTTGCAATTGCAGAGTTAATATGTGATTCAACAGTAGCACCGTTTGACATTGTTGCAGCAACTGCATCTTCAATAGAAGCAGGTTTAGTGCTTAGTATGTGATCGGCTAATTCTTGAACAAGATTTTGGAATCCTTCGTTCTTAGCAACGAAATCAGTTTCAGAGTTAACTTCGATGATTACAGCTTCATTTCCGTCTACTTTAATAGCAGTTAAACCTTCAGCAGCAATACGATCGCCTTTTTTAGCAGCTTTCGCAATCCCTTTTTCACGAAGGAAGTCGATTGCTTTTTCCATATCACCGTCTACTTCTTGAAGTGCTTTTTTACAGTCCATCATTCCAGCACCTGTTTTTTCACGTAATTCTTTTACCATTTGCGCAGTAATTGCCATTATGGAATCCTCCTTATAATCATTTATGTAATGATAGTCTTTACCAAATTTCTGTTTCGAAAAACATCATTATTTTCATTTAACTATTTGCGAATTCAAATAATTGATTCTTTTTCTTAAAAAAAGGTGATAAAGGGGCTCCCTATTATCACCTTTTTTAAAAATTACGCTTTTCTTTTGTCCAGCTTCTACCGCCTAGCCTTTCTCGAGCTCACATACCAAAATATAATCGAAGGCGAAATAGCCTTCATTCATTTCTAATCCGTCTTAAGCTTGAGGCCCACACAGGATGTGGGTCATGCGAGTGTTGCCACAGGGCGTGGCGATTTTAGCTCGCGCGAGGCTGAGCAAGGCGACTTCGCTTTTCAATTAAGCAGTTGTAACTTCTTCACCTTGTTTAGCTTCAAGAATTGCATCTGCCATTTTACCAGTTAAAAGTTTTACCGCACGAATAGCGTCATCATTTGCAGGGATTACAACATCGATTTCATCCGGATCACAGTTTGTATCAACGATACCAACGATCGGGATATTCAATTTATGTGCTTCTGCTACTGCAATACGCTCTTTACGAGGGTCAATGATGAATAAAGCATCAGGAAGGCCCTTCATATCTTTAATTCCGCCTAAGAATTTTTCTAAGCGCTCTTGTTGTTTTTTCAATTGAACAACTTCTTTTTTAGGAAGTACTTCGAAAGTTCCATCCTCAGACATTCTTTCGATATCTTTAAGACGTGAAATACGTTTTTGGATTGTTTCAAAGTTTGTTAAAGTTCCACCCAACCAACGTTGGTTTACATAATACATACCAGAACGGATTGCTTCCTCTTTAACAGAATCTTGTGCTTGTTTTTTTGTACCAACGAAAAGAACTGTTCCGCCGTTACCAGCAAGGTCCTTAACGAAGTTATAAGCTTCTTCAACCTTTTTAACTGTTTTTTGAAGGTCGATGATGTAGATACCGTTACGCTCTGTGAAAATGTATCTTTTCATTTTTGGGTTCCAACGGCGTGTTTGGTGTCCGAAGTGTACACCAGCTTCAAGCAATTGTTTCATTGAAATTACTGACATGTGAATTTCCTCCTAATGGTTTTTGTTTTCCTCCGCTTACATCATCTTCAACTGGTAACTGTATCAACAGCACCATCCAGCTAAATCAATAAGCGTGTGTATTAACACCATTTGTTAATATAGCATAACTATCATTTGTAATCAAGTTTTTATGTGTCTTTTTGCCGAAATTTCAGAAGTAGTTCTATTTCTGTTTTGCCTTTATGTAGTTTTTTAGCGATATCATTATTAGTTAAACCTTGATTTTTCAAAAGAATCACTTGATTGATTAGCGTTTGTTGCTGATCCGCTGTTTCTTGGTTTTCCTTTGAGAAGTGTACTTCAGGCACAATCGGTTGTTTCTCTCCGGGCATATCGATTGAATCGTCCAGTTCATGTAACAAAATCTTATCATTGTCACCTGCCATGTTTTCGGCATGGCTCTTATATGCTTGTGATGCCCGATATGCTGTCGACCTGTCTAAATAGGCTGAAAAAGACTTTTCGTCCAGCTTATCGCCTTCGATTGGTGCCTTTTCAATTGGTGCTGATTCTGCTTGGCTCATACGTTTAATAAACGCTTCGTTTTCTTCTTTCATTTGTATCATATAAGCAGAAAGAACCTCTTCCATTAATTCAAGATTTCGTTCTTGTGTTTTTTCTGTTTCGCTTAAACGATTTTGTCTTGTATATAATATCACGATCGCAAATAATGCAACCAGATTTAAAAATATACTAAGTAAAAGTAGAAAAGTAGTCATCTCATCCCTCTATCCGCTATAGTCGATAACGTTCCCTTTGTATGGGTGATCACACTTCTGTTCATCCGTTTCCTTCTCGCTTCCGCCTGACTCGCAGTCGCTTCCTCTTTCCCTGTTCCGTTCATTATTGATCTTATTGCTTTGCTCATTTTTTATGATCGTGCTCTTTAATTTGTCAGCATCCCTTTGCCCCATTTGTGCAACGATATCACTCATATTTTGCCCACGCTGCTGCAACTGCTCTTGGAGCTTACCAGCATCCTGAATTCTGGGAAGTGCAACTTGAAGTTCAATCAACTTTAAACTCATATTAAATTCACCCCTATTATGATCTTAGAAGCGGTGTCTCAGTTGATTGGTTTTTATTCTTTTCTATTTCATTTATTGGTGCGATGATAAATTCGCTTTTTGAAAATGAAATGGTTATGTGATGATACTTTTGGCTAAAGAGCTTTGCGTATTTTCCATAATTAATCTTTGTATTTGGAAAAAGAGATTCATAGACAAATAATTGCCCCCCTGTATGGGCAAGATTATGTTTCGCAAGCTTTGCCTGCTCATCCATTAATTTGGATATTTTAGTAGAAAGGTGATTTTTAGTAGCCTTTTGTTTAATAAGCAGCTGCCTATGCTCCACAGACATTCTGCCGGCCAATCTTGCAGCTTTAAGAATTTTTTCTTCAATCTTCGTTAATTTAGTATGATTTTCTTTAAGCCTCATTAAATCAGAGGTTATTTCACATAACCTCAAATAAGATTGATTATTTTCTTCTAAACATATCTCTGTTTTTGCAAACAAATGGTTACCTATTTCTTTAACATGGATATTTCCTTTTGATGTGAGGGTGCCGCCTATGAGAATAGCTTGATGAGAGAGGATTGAACCTTTCGCTTCTAATCTACTATGTAAAATTGATTTATGTACATGGATGTCCTGCCCTGACCAAACAGCGGCTTGGTTAAGATAATTCACATGAATGCTGCCGTTCGCACGGATAAACCCTGTCTTCCCTCCTGATACTCCTCCTTTGATAAGGATATGACCATTCGCTTGGAGAGTCGCTTCTTCAACCATTCCAAAAATCTTAATATCACCATTAGCCTTGATGATGCAGCCGGATAAAACATTTCCTTTAATTATGACATTCCCGTCAAAATTAATCTCGCCTTGCTTATATTCAAGATCACCATCTACCTGAAAAATAGGATTCACTGATAGATTTTTCTCAGTTAAACTAATTTCGCCGTCAATCAGTGAATAGAAGTGGTGGTTATTTTGAATGACATTCCTGCCAGCACTCACCTTTGATAATTCTCCGTTATTCGCAGGAATGACATGACCAAGGACATCCATTCCGTTGAATCCTGGTGTTGGAGGAATCATAGTGGCTATTAAACTCCCCTGTTTTACACTGGCAGTATATCGATAATTTAAGTAATTCAGTCTTTCTCTTCTGCCACTTTCTTCATTATATTCCTCTTTTAAAAGATAGGCATCTTTACCGCTTTTCGGAGGAGTCCCTACTGCAATAAGAACGGGATATTCGACTAAAGTTGGATGTTGATTCATTCTTTCTATTACATCTTCTTTCACACCATGGATAATTCCCTTAGTCTTAAGCATGTGTAAAAGTTCATCAAAGGACCACTTGTGATCTGTAGAGCAAAGCTCAAGTTCAGCCTGCAAACGATCCTCGGAAATGGTTACTTTCCAATGCCCATCCATAACACTCCTCCTTTACAATTACCGATCATAGTGATTTTCACTAGATTACTTTTTCTAAGGCAATCTTTAGCTTACTAATTGCTTTAGAATGGATTTGGGAGATTCTTGAAGTAGAAAGGCTCATTACTTCCCCTATTTCAGTTAATGTCAATTCTTCTTTATAAAACAAGCTAATAACGAGCTGCTCCTTGTCATTCAACTGAGTAATCCGTTCTGATAATTCAGCCAAGGTTTCATTTTTCAATATTCTTTTCTCTGGAAGTATCGCTCTGTCATCATTTATAACATAAGAGTAATCTTCAAATTCGTTGTCTACGGGTTTTTCATCAATTGAGAGAACGTTGGCAACCAATTGTTCATTCATTAAATTATATACTTCACCCACGGTCATATTTGTTTCATGGGCTATTTCTTCAACTGTAGCATTCCTCATATAACGCTGTTCCAGCTTTTCAATTGCAGCCTCGACTTTTTTCGTTTTCTCTCTCGTACTTCTTGAAAGCCAATCTTCTTTTCTTAACCCATCAATTATAGCTCCCCTTACGCGAAAGGAGGCATAAGTATCAAACTTCAAATCCCGGCTAGGGTCATATTTTTCCAGTGCATCAAATAATCCAATCATACCAAGACTTGTAAGTTCATCTCGTGCGACATTTTTCGGAAGGCCAACTGAAATGCGCTGCACATGATAACTAACAAGAGGCATATATTTTTTTACTAGGAAATCTCCTGAGTTTGCATCGCGATTACATACCCAATTTTGCCAAGCTAGATCTTCTGTCACTTGTTGTACCATGTAGTATCTGGAAGCTATTATACTGAATCTATCATTATTCTGGATATAATATTTTATCCATCAAATTAGTAATAGCTGCCAGAGTTACACCCCCTTTAAAACAATTTCCTTTTATCAAATTATAACCCGTAATTAGTAAGATGAATGATATATTTGATCAGTCTAAATACCTATATAATAGTTTTATATATACTTTATACTTTTATTTACTGTTCTTATCATTAAACTACTATCATCCGGATTGAACTCAATCGTTCTTCCGTTGTTTCCGCCAATATCTTCAGCAATTAAATTAATTTCCAAAGAACGAAGCTCCTGTTTCACCGCCTCGATATTTCTGCTACCTATCCGGATTAAATCCCTGCCAGATTCAAATTGAAACATCTGTGCTCCACCGGCAATCTTGGCCTTAAGCTTAGATCTTCTAGCGCCATTCTTAGCTAATTGAACGAGCAGTTCTTGAATTCCGGTGTCTGCGAACTTTGCTGGATTCAGCATATTTGCCTTTGCTAGTGCAGAATCGGGAAGCATCACGTGAACAAGACCAGCCACTTTTTTTTCTTCATCATATAAAACAACTCCAACGCATGAACCTAATCCAGAAGTCCTGATTAATTGTGGTGCTTTTACAATATTTAAATCTGCTATACCAACTTTCACAATTTCTAACATGTTTCACATTTTCCCCTAACGTCCAAAGCTTGAAAAAGCTGTGAAAAGGATGATGAGTCTAATAAGAGAATAATATCTCCATTAAATATAGAACTTGTCTCATCGACTTCATGCAAAGAAGTATTGACCACAATCGCAACATCACTGGCTGTTGATAATTCAAGAAGTCCATGACTGATAATCGCCCCGGCCATATCAATGCTGATGGACGGGACAGTAGGATATAAAGATAAATTTGTTAAATCGGCTATGGCTGCCAGATACGAACCTGAAAGAATATTGCCTAATTCTTGCAACAGTGATTTGGACATTTCATGATGTAGTCCCTCAAATGGAAAGCCTTGCTGTTGAAGCATTTCCTTAGCAATTATTTGCGCTTGGTCTACAGATAAAAGGCAAAACATATTACCTGCAGCCTCTCCATCCACTCGTAAAAAAAGACCAACGATCTTGTTTTCTGCTCCACCTGCCAAGTCAAACATTTCTTCAAAAGTGACAAACTCGACATTCGGAACCTTCATTTCAATTTTTCTATTCAATAAAGTTGATAAAGCGGTCGCAGCATGTCCTGAACCAATATTCCCGACTTCCTTTAATAAATCCATCTGTTTGTCTGAAAATTGCTGCAAAACGAAGGGCGGGTTATTAGTCACCACTTTAACTCTCCTCTGATGCAGCTAAAACCTTCTCAAGATCGATTAGGATAAGTAATCGGCTGTTTATTTTCGCTACTGCTTTAATGTAGTCCGCTACTTCTGTCCCAATGACCTCTGGAGAAGGTTCTAATGCATCTCCAGCAATATCGATCACATCATTGGCAGAATCAACGATGAGTCCCACTTGTATTTCATTGATTGCAGCAATAATCACTCGAGTATTTTCAGTATAAACGGCTTCATCAATTTCAAATCTAGATCTTAGGTCTATGATAGGTACAACGATTCCGCGTAAATTAATTACACCTTTTACGTACTTCGATGTGCCCGGCACCCTCGTAATATGGTCTACTTTTTCTATTGAGAGCACTTCATTTACTGCAATCGCATATTCCTTGTCCTTAAGCTGAAATACAATTAATTTTATATGGTCAGTTATCGTTTCTACCATTTCTTCACTCCCCTAAATTGATATGTACGAAGCAATCACCGAGGTACATGGTCAGTACATTTCAACTAATTATTCCTCTATTAAAGAATAGTTTCTCCACCATGCCCTATTAAACTATTTAATCAATGCATTACAATCCAGAATTAGCGCTACTTGACCATCTCCTAGAATGGTAGCACCAGAAATTGCAAACACATTTGCTAAATAATCACCTAATGACTTTAAAACAATTTCCTGTTGCCCAATAAAGGAATTAACAACAATTCCTGCCATTTTCTCACCCTTACGGACAATGACTACAGATAATACATTATCATCTTCAGGATAGCTAGTTTCTATTTCGAATATATCTTTTAAGTACAATAACGGGACGACCTTTCCGCGGAAATCTATTACTTGCTGGTTATGCGTATGCATAACGTCCGCTTTCTTAACAATCGCCGTCTCTATAATGGATGACAACGGGATAGCATATTTCTCTGATTGTATTTCAACCAGCATCGCAGAAATAATAGACAATGTTAAAGGTAGTTGGATGGAGAAAATAGAACCTTTTCCTTCTTGCGAATCAATTGACACAGACCCTCCAAGAGACTCAATTGTACTTTTTACTACATCGAGACCTACGCCACGCCCAGATACATCCGAAATTCTATCTGCCGTTGAAAAGCCAGATGAAAAGATTAATTGGTATATTTCCTGCTCAGATAGATTAATCATCTCATGTTCGTTGATAATTCCTTTTTTCATGGCCTTTCTTAAGACATTATCCTTGTTAATACCTGATCCATCATCTTCTATCTCAATAAATACGTGATTTCCGCTATGAAACGCTTTTAATACCACTGTCCCCGCTTCTGGCTTCCCATTCAGGCGTCTCTCTTCCGGTGTTTCAATGCCATGGTCAAGTGCATTCCTAAGTAAATGGACAAGTGGATCACCGATTTCATCAATGACTGTACGATCCAGTTCGGTTTCCGCGCCAATAATCTCTAAATCCACCTTTTTATTTAAATCACGTGCCAGCTGACGAACCATCCTCGGAAATCGATTAAAGACAGTCTCCACTGGGACCATTCTCATATTTAAAATGATATTCTGAAGATCGCTGGAGATTCTCGACATATGCTCAACGGTTTCCTGTAGCTCTTGATTATCCATGTCTTGGGAAATTTGCGCTAAACGACCGCGATCTATGACCAATTCTTCAAATAGATTCATCAGGATGTCCAATCGTTCAATATTGACACGAATCGTTTTATTATTTTGCGGCTTTACCGGCTTTGCATCATTGTCCTTTTCTGATATAGCTGGCCCTGACAGAGTTTTTAATTCATCAGGTAATTGCGGCTCATCCCACTCACTGTCAGAAGAGCTGCTGCTTCCCTGATTTTGAACCGTAGATATCATGACCGATTCTACTTCCGATACTTTTAATACCTGACCTTTAATCATGTCAATATTTTCATTTGTGATCATGGTTACAGCAAAGCTTTGGTCGAAGTCCTCTTCTTCCAGCTGCACTGTAGAAGGCATTGCTTTGACGATTTCGCCGTTTTTCTCCAACACTTCAAATATCATGAACACCCGAGCCGCTTTCAGCAAACAATCTTCTCTAAGTGTTATAGTCATCTCATACGCTTCATATCCTAGTTCCTTAGATTGCATAATGATTGTCATTTCGTAATCATCATATAATACGTTCGGCTGACTGGCTCCGCTTGATGGCTTTAATTCTTCTAAGGTTGCAGCAGTTTGGTCAACTTGAACAGGACTTTCACCGTCTTCAATCATTTTAAGCTTGGTAACTACATTCGAAACATCACGCTTTCCGTCTCCGCCATTCGCGATAGACTCAACCATTGCTTCAAGATCATCGACAGATTGAAAGACAACATCTAAAACATTTGTATCCACAATTATCTTTTGGTTCCTGATGGCGTCGAGCACATTTTCCATCTGATGGGTTAAACTAGCTAGATCCTCATATCCCATCGTTGCAGACATTCCTTTTAATGTATGTGCAGACCGAAAAATATCGTTGACAATTTTTAAATCAGTGGGATTTTTCTCTAAATCTAGTAATAGTTGATTACAAGCTTGTAAATGCTCTTTACTTTCTTCAATGAACACTTCTAAATATTGACTCATTTCCATATAGTCCGCACTCCCCAGCTTTATACGTATTTCATTATCGTTTCAGCTATTTCGTTAATAGATTTGACTTCATCAATATGATTAGTAGCAACGGCTGCTTTAGGCATCCCATAGACAATAGCTGTGTCTTTCGATTCCGCAATTGCTATGACAGTTCCTCTTTTTTTCATTAACGTCAGCCCTTCTGCTCCATCTGACCCCATTCCAGTCATGATGACTGCTATCTTTGGATAGCTAACTATTTCACTAACAGAATCAAACAAAATATCCACTGATGGCCGATGACCATTTCTCGGTGGCATTTGTGAAAGGTTGGCTTTAAGAGTCTGCAGTGACTGTTTAACTGTTAAATGGTAACCCCCTGGTGCAATGTAAGCAGTTCCCTTATGCAAAACCTCACCATTCTCAGCTTCTTTGACAGAAATATTTGATAACTGATCCAAGCGATTAGCGAGGGATTTTGTAAACCCAGGCGGCATGTGCTGCACAATTAATATAACCGCATTAATGGTTTTCGGTAATTCCGAGAGGACTTTTGTCAGTGCCCTCGGGCCCCCAGTTGATGTTCCAATACATATAAGCGAAGGACTATGGTTCGTCCTAAATTGAACAGCCTCATCTGATTGATTATTTATACCCAGTTCTATTTTACTATATCCTAACTGTGCTTTTATAGCCTTTTTATCAGAATTTGGAGAGTTTAGTAATTCATTTATGTTTGCACCACTTGCAAATTTCACTTTTTCGATTAATTCTTCCTTAATTTTTTCTAAATCTAGTGAAATAGGGCCTGATGGTTTGGCAATAAAGTCAAATGCACCATTCTTCATAGCGAATATCGTATTATCCGCACCATCTTTGGTCGTGCTGGATAACATAATTACTGGCAATGGCTGCACATGCATAATTTGCTTCAAGGCTTTAAGGCCATCCATAATTGGCATTTCAATATCCAATGTAACCACATCCGGCTTTAACGCCATTACTTTAGCTACCCCGTCTGCTCCATTTCTCGCAGTACCAATCACTTCGATTCCGGTATCTTCTGATAAAAAGTCTGAAATGAGCTTTCTCATAAAAGCAGAATCATCGATTATCAGCACTTTTATTCTCTTCAAAAAAACACTACCCTTCAAACAGCAGCCGCTTTAACTTTGAGAGAAATATATGCATATTTCCCTCAGAAGCTTGATTCCTATTATCTTCACAATACTTGTCAACCATTTTCTTCATGTTAGTAGCTGCCAGAGATTTATGATTATATAGTATAAAAGGAATCTGCCTTCTTACCGCTTGCTGCACGCTTCTATCTTCCCGCATTCCGCCAAAATAGTTAACTTCTCTATTTAAAAACTGGTTCATTACAAGTGCTATTCTCCGATGAGTCTCTAGCCCCTCTTTATCATTATGAATCCGATTCACGAGTATATGGAAAGGGATTTGAGTATCCATTAGATGAATATACTTCATGGCCGCATATGCATCCGTAATTGAAGTAGGTTCAGGAGTAGTTACGATCAATATTTCTTCAACTGAGAGAATGATTTTTGCAAAATCAATTGTGATCCCGGCACCCATATCAAAAAGTATAAAGTCATAGTTTGTCAAAAGATGATCAAGTTGAAAAAAAAACGGGGAAAGCCGAGTTTGATCTAGTGTAAATAGCTGGTTTAAACCCGTCCCGCCAGCGATATATTGAAGGCCGTTTGGTCCATTCATAATCACTTCATCTAGTTCAGCTCTTCCATCAAAAACGTCAGCAATCGAATACTCTGATGAATTCCCCATTAAAATATCCAGGTTTCCCATTCCTATATCCATATCGAACAATAACACTTTATACCCCTTATTACATAGTGAAAGCGCTAGGCTTAAAGATATATTCGATTTCCCCACTCCGCCTTTTCCACTCATTATGGCTAAGGTTTTAGCATGAGGTGATTTGTGCTTTGTATTCTTTAATTTGGAGCGCAAATTTTCAGCTTGATCAAACATTTATTTGCCCTCCATCACTACATTCAACAGTTCCTCAGCGCTGCCTACAATCAGGTCATCTGGAACATCCTGACCGTTTGTGATATAAGCAATTCCTTTTTTATTTGAAAGGACGAGATTATATAACGAGCCCGTACTTGATGTTTCATCTATTTTAGTAAAAATGAAGCGATCGATATCCATAGCAGAAAACTGATTGCAAATATCCTTCATATCTGTTTGCTTTGCCGTTAAAGCCAAAACCAAAAATGTTTCTAATTCATCCGACATTCCTAACATCTCATTTAGCTCAATCACATATTGCTCGTTTCTAAAGTTACGTCCAGCCGTATCGATAAACACTGCATCATAATGAGAGAAAGCAGCGATTGCTTGTTTAAAATCTTCAGATGAATAGCAGACCTCGAGTGGTACATCCAGAATTTTCGCATAGGTTTTCAACTGATCTATTGCAGCAATTCTATATGTATCAGTTGTAATAAATGCGACCCTTTTCTGATGCTTAATTACACTTTCTGCCGCCATTTTCGCTAATGTGGTTGTTTTACCCACACCTGTCGGACCAACGACATTTACATATTTTTTCGAAAAAGATACCCCTCCAAAAGGAATATCTTTTATTTGATCTTTCAACAAAGCTCTCAGCCATTGAAATACTTCCTCATTAGTGGCATCTGACCCGCTCATATACCATTTTTCCAATAATGAAACTTTCATTATTTGGATGTATTCATCATCGAATTCCTGTCTAATCAATAACTCTAGAGCATGATGAATAGGCGCAGGGGTTTCAGCAGACGGAGTTTGCCCGTTTGGGTTAAGGCCTGAAACTAGTTTTTTTAAATTGGTTATTTCCTCCAACAGCAACGTGGCATCATTTGATGTTGAAGCATGCAATGTTTGAGTGGCAGTAATATGATTGTCTGTGGTTAACTGCCTATTTATTTGCTGCTGCATTTTCTTCTCTGCTGAGTGGACAGGATCAATTGCAGCTAACACTTCTAAACTTTCCTTCTGAAATAGGCCAAGAAAGCCGCCTGTTTTTATATTTCTTGTATTTAATATAACTGCATCATTTCCAAGCTCTGCCCTGATCTGCTTCATTGCTTCTGGCATGGATGATGCTATAAATTTCTTAACTTTCACTATACATTCACCACCCCGACACTCTGTACTTCAGCATTGGCCTCAAGTTCGTTATAAGAAAGTATTGGGACTTGAGGGAAATATCTTTCTGTCAGCTGCCTTACATACATACGTACTGCTGGTGAGCATAACACGATTGGTGTTTGCTCCATCATTGATAATTGCTCCACTTGAGACGCAATGGACTCTAATATCGTTTGTGAATTCGTAGGATCTATTGATAAAAATCGGCCATGCTCCGTCTGTTGTATGCCATCTGCTATTAGCTTCTCAACTTTACCAGAAAGTGTAACAACTTTTAGCGCTTCACCCTCATCATAAAATTGGTTCGTTATTTGCCTTGCCAACGCTTGTCTCACATATTCCGTTAATAAATCCGTATCAGTCGTGGTTTTACCATAATCTGCTAACGTTTCAAAAATGATTGGCAAGTTTCTGATTGAAACATTTTCCTTTAAAAGCTTCCCAAGTACCTTTTGAACTTCACCCACTGATAATGGATTAGGAGTCACTTCTTCGACAAGAATAGGATAACTTTGCTGCAGGTGGTCAACCAATTGCTTTGTTTCCTGTCTGCCAATTAATTCATAGGCATTATTTTTTATCACTTCTGTTAAATGTGTAGATACAACTGATGGTGGATCGACTACTGTATAACCAAACATCTCAGCCTGCTCTTTCATGGCTTCAGTAATCCATTTTGCAGGTAAGCCAAATGAAGGCTCAATCGTATCTATTCCCTCAATCGAATGATCTTCTATCCCAGGGCTCATTGCTAAATAATGGTCTAACAAAAGCTCTCCTTTTGCCAAGACACTTCCTTTTATCTTTAAACGATATTCATTTGGCTGTAATTGAATATTATCCCTAATGCGAACAACAGGAATAACGAGACCTAACTCAATCGCTAACTGCCTGCGAATCATTACAATTCGGTCGAGCAAATCACCGCCTTGATTCGCATCTGCCAGCGGAATTAATCCGTACCCAAATTCAAATTCAATTTGATCTACATTCAACAAGTTCACGACACTTTCAGGACTTTTCATCTCATCAGTCTGAACTTCTTCTTCCAACTCCTGCAGCTGTTCCTTATCAGGTTCAGGTGTCCGAGAAATCATATAGCCTCCGAAAATCAATAACCCGCCGACTGGCATTGTTAGTAAAATTCCGATTGGCGAAAGAATCCCCAGCAAGATAAGCGTAATACCCGTAATATAGAGCATTTTTGGATAGGCAAAAAGCTGCTTGGTAATGTCTGAACCGATGTTTCCATCTGAAGCTGCTCTGGTCACAACTATTCCTGTTGCAGTAGATATTAATAATGCGGGGATTTGGCTGACTAACCCATCACCAATTGTCAACATAGAAAACTTCATTGCTGCTTCACCAATAGGTAAGCCTAATTGCGTCATCCCAATAATAATCCCAACAATTAAATTGATTAAGGTAATAATGATTGAGGCAATGGCATCACCTTTTACAAATTTACTGGCTCCATCCATCGCACCATAAAAATCCGCTTCGCGACTCACCTTTTCACGGCGATCACGCGCATCATGTTCCGAGATCATACCAGCATTCAAATCGGCATCAATACTCATTTGCTTCCCAGGCATTGCATCAAGGGTAAATCTTGCAGCTACCTCTGAAACACGCTCAGTTCCTTTAGTAATAACAATAAACTGAATAATGACCAAGATTAAAAACACAACTAAACCAACTATGACATTTCCACCTGTTACAAATGAGCCAAAAGCTTCAACCACTTTACCTGCATCGCCTTCAGATAAAATCGCACGCATAGTAGATACATTTAGCCCAATTCTAAATAATGTCAACAATAGGACTAGCGAAGGAAAGATTGAAAACTCAAGCGCCTCTTTCATATTCATAGCGGTTAAAAGGACCAAGAGTGCCAATGCCATATTGATGATTATGAGAATACTCAAAAGCCATGGCGGAAAAGGGATAACGAGCATTGCAACAATTAATATTACGCTCAGCAAAACGGACAAGTCTTTAACTGCCATACATTTCTCTCCTAACAATAATTAAAGCATTAAAGAAAGCTATTTATCTATTAACTAACCTATCTCCCTTAATACGGCAGACAGGTATCAAATTTTATTTTTAATCCGATAAACATAAGCAAGGATTTCAGCGACTGCTTTAAAAAACTCCTCTGGTATTGCGTCTCCAATTTCAGCCTGATCATATAAGGACCTGGCAAGCGGACGGTTTTCGACCATGATGATATCATTCTCTTTAGCTATGAGCTTAATCTTCTGAGCAATCGTGTCCACCCCTTTACCAATGACGATAGGGGCATCTGATTTAGATTCATCATATTTTAAGGCGATAGCAAAATGTGTAGGATTGGTGATGATTACATCTGCTTTTGGAACCTCCTGCATCATTCTGCGCATGGCCATCTCACGCTGCCGCTGTTTAATTTTTGATTTTATTAATGGGTCTCCTTCAGAGTTCTTATGCTCATCTTTTATATCCTGCTTTGACATACGGATGTTTTTTTCATAATCAAATTTCTGATATAAATAATCTAATATAGATAGGAAAAGCAAGGCAATTGCAGCGAACAGTCCCATTTGCACAGTCAAATTTGCAATGGTTATAAGAGCAGTACCGACTGATTTCTGAGATAAGATCAGTATTTCATCAATCCTGCTCCATAGTACTGCAAAAGCGACCATCCCAACGAAACTAATTTTTAGGATGGATTTAACCATTTCAACGATCGCTCTAATTGAAAAAATCCTTTTAAATCCTTTAATTGGGTCCAGCTTCTCGAGCTTAGGTTCAATCGGTTTAGCTGTGAATAAAACGCCTACTTGTACATAATTGGCAATCACACCAGCTACCATCGCAACCAGCATAATCGGACCTAATAACATTACCAGCTCTTTAAGCACATCGAGAAAGAGGATATGAGCTTGTGCCTCTGTTAACTCCATGCTTAAATATTCTTGAAACGAATGCTTCATTATGTAAAGCGTATTCTCTAGCAAGTAATCCCCTGCGAAAAACAAAAAGATAAAAACAGCTAATAGAAGAATAGCTGTATTCACATCCTGGCTCTTAGCTACCTGTCCTTTTTTACGTGTGTCCTGCTTTTTCTTTGGTGTAGCTTTTTCAGATTTCTCACCTGCAAAAAGCTGTAAATCTAGTGAAAGTAGTAATTTCATGTTATGAACCTCCGATAAGATTCATTAAGCCACGCATCGTTTCCAGCATCGTTTCAAACAGTTGGGAAACTACGAGCATTAATACACTCATCACAATGACCAGTACGATAAAGCTGACACCGATTTTCACAGGCAAGCCCACGACAAAGACGTTAAGTTGCGGAACCGTTCTTGCGACAATTCCTAATGCGACATCTACGAGAAACAATGAACCGACAACTGGAATCGCCATCTGAAAAGCAATGATAAACATTGCATTAAAGGCTTTAATCACATATTCTGCCATGCTCTCATTTCCAAAGGAAATCCATGGCTGATCAAGCGGGATAAATTGATAACTATAGAAGATACCATCTAATAACAAATGGTGTCCATTTACTGATAATAAAAAAAGCAGAGCAATCATATATAAATATTGCCCTGTTAAAGGACTCTGTGCTCCTGTTTGCGGATCAATGACATTTGCAATGGCAAATCCCATTTGAAAATCTATGAATCCTCCAGCTATTTGGATAGCTGAAAGCATTAAGTAAGCAATAAATCCAACAAATATCCCTACTAAGGCTTCCTTAATAATTAATAGGAAATAGAACCCGTCAATTTCCATAACAGGTGCATCAATTGTAAAAATCATTATCCAAGCCAAGAAAAAGCCTAAACCAATCTTAGCAACAGTTGGAATCGAGCGATACGAAAAGAGTGGCATCAGCAGGAAAAAGGATGTAACCCTTACAAATACCAGCAGTAAGTTGGGAAAGTATTGAAGTATGTCTATCATACAATCATCCTATAAACCTAGTTAAATTGGATAATATATCATTTGTATATGAAACTGCATAATTCAGCATCCACGGTCCAAACACGACAAGGCCGACCAACACGGCCACAATTTTAGGAATAAAAGCTAGTGTTTGCTCCTGAATTTGGGTGGTTGCTTGAAAGATACTGACTACGAGCCCTACCACAAGCGCTAGCACTAGTAATGGGCCGCAAATCATTAGAACAGCGATTATGCCTTGTTCGGCAATTGAAATTACTGCTTCTGGTGTCATTTTTTTCATTCACCTGCTTAAAAACTTTGTAAGAGAGATTTTACAACTAAATACCATCCATCCACTAAAACAAATAGCAGAATTTTAAATGGCAATGAAATCATCACCGGCGGTAACATCATCATTCCCATTGACATCAGGACACTGGCAACAACCATATCAATAACTAGAAAGGGAATAAATATCATAAAACCTATCTGGAAGGCCGTCTTTATTTCACTAATTGCAAAGGCTGGTACAAGTGCAGTTAACGGAATTTCCGCAATTGATTCAGGCTTTTCTGCTTGTGAATATTCTAGAAACAAAGCGAGGTCTTTTTCTCGTGTATGAGCACTCATAAATTCCTTAAACGGAAGTGCTGCTTTCTCATACGCTTCTTCAAGATCAATTTCTTCGTTAAATAGTGGTGTCAGAGCTTGTTGATTTACTTCCTGAAATGTTGGTGCCATGATAAAAAAGGTAAGAAATAATGATAAGCCAATAATCACTTGATTAGGCGGCATTTGTTGCGTAGCAAGTGCGGTTCTAACAAATGAAAGCACAATGACTATTCTTGTAAAGCATGTCATTAATATGAGTATACTAGGCGCCAATGATAGCACAGTTAAGAGAAGCATTAATTTAACTGACGTTGATATATTTTCAGGCGAGCTAGTATTAAAAATTTCCATTACTTCATTCATTGCTTGTCTGGACCTTTCTTCTCTATATCATCGAGCACTTTTTTTCTTTCTTTGGTTATCTTTTCAAGCCGATCAGTCAAAACCTGCTGAAATGGATTTTTCACTTCTTTTTCAGGCTGCTGCTTACTTTTAACCTTTGTGACAAGTTTAGAAACGATATCGCTTGGTTGTAAAAGTTGATCGAGCTGGTCGTTGTATTCTTGGAAAATTTGCTGTCTTTCCTGCTCATCTTCAATCTCTTTAAGCAGTTGAATATTTTCACCTACACCTACAACTAATAAACGATCACCCACTTTAATCATTTGCACAGATCGGTTTTGCCCGAGTGAAGCCCCGCCCATATTTTCTACTAACTGTGAGCTTTTATATACTTTACTTTTCTTATTGATAAACTTAAGAACAAAATACAAAAGGGCAACGACAAAAATCGTCGCAATGATCATTTTCATAAAATCCCATGCAGTAACACCAATCTGACTATTTTCCACGACTGGCTCAGGTGTTTGCTTTTGTTCTTCTCCTGAACCTTCCTTTTCATCCTTTACTACCTTCGCTTCTTTCCCCTCAGGCTCAATCCAATTTTTCACATTATCTAATTGCTCTGCATGAACAGGCGTTTGTATTCCTATGAGAGAAAGAGCGAGAAAAAGCAGACAGACGATTTTTCTCATTGATTGCTTCATGTTTTGCACATCTCGCTCCTAAAATGGATTCTTTAGCTTAACGTTTTTGATATCGCTTCGATTACTCTATCCGCCTGAAATGGTTTAACAATAAAATCTTTAGCTCCAGCCTGGATCGCATCAATTACCATAGCTTGCTGACCCATTGCAGAGCACATAATCACTTTCGCATTGCTATTAATCTTCTTTATTTCCTTCAATGCCGTAATACCATCCATCTCAGGCATTGTAATATCCATTGTCACTAAATCAGGTGATGTTTCTTTATACTTCTCTACAGCCTGTGCACCGTCCGCTGCCTCACCAACCACTTCAAAGCCATTTTTAATCAAAATATCTTTAATCATCATTCTCATAAACGCTGCGTCATCTACAATCAATATTTTTTGGGACATAATGTTTTTCCTCCAAAGTTATCTAAGTTTTTTTATGCGGTCAGTTGGGCTAATAATAGATGTAACACGCACACCAAAATTTTCATCAATTACAACAACTTCCCCTTGTGCAATGAGGTGGCTGTTTATTAAGATATCAACTGGCTCACCTGCTAATTTATCAAGCTCGATAATTGAGCCAGCAGACAACTCTAATATCTCTTTAACAGAACGTTTTGTTCTTCCAAGTTCAACAGTTAATTGCAACGGAATATCAAGCAGCATATCAAGATTCTTTGTTTCTGGTGCCTTTACTTGCATAGGTTCAAACTCCGAAAACATCGCAGGCTGTATCGTTGGCTGCTCTTGTCCGTATGAAGCAGAACCGATAATTTGCGGTTCATGTTGGTTTAACTGCGCTGGATTTGGCAAACCAACATTGTTATTCGAACTTTCGTTATGTGGATACCCAAGCTTATCTTCAGTTATCGTCGGAAATTCATTGTCTAATAGGTGATCTAGTTTTTCACTGCTCTGATTGAATGGTTGATTTCCTACAGGTGATTCCATTTGATTGTCTTCAACAGCTGGATTAAGCAATTCACTTACAAGCTCCTTTGCAAATTTCAATGGCAAAAGCTGCATAATATTTGAATCAATTAAACTACCAATCGTAATTCTAAAAGATATCTTTACAAGACTGTCCTCATTTGGAATCGTCTCTTTGCCCTCACCTGACGGGATATTGATCAGATCAATGGTTGGAGGTGAAATATCTACTCTTTTCCCAAAAATCGTTGACATCGAAGTGGCTGCAGACCCCATCATTTGATTCATAGCTTCTTGCACTGCACTTAAATGAATTTCATCCATCTCTGCTGCAGGGTTTGTACCGTCTCCACCTAACATCAAGTCTGCAATTATAACAGCATCAGACTGATTAATCACTAATATATTGGTACCCCGAAACCCTTCTGTATAATTAACCTTAATCGCCACATAGGGGTGGGGAAACTCTTCTGCAAGCTCACTGTATTGTATAATTGAAACAGAAGGAGTTGTTATTTCAACCTTCTGATTTAATAATGTAGATAAAGCAGTAGTGGAACTTCCAAATGAAATATTACCAATTTCTCCTAAAGCGTCTTCTTCCATTGGAGATAAGAAACCATGAGTATCCAATTCATTTGTATCAAAGGAAATATCATCATCACTATCATCTGACCCCTTTAATAACGCATCAATTTCATCTTGTGAAAGCATGTCATTACTCATTTTCGCCATCTCCTCCTTTCACAAAGTCCATAATTTGAACAGCTACTTTTTTATTTACTTTCCCTGGCTGTCCAATAAATTTAGGGATGTCGCCTACCTTAATTACTAATGGGTCATTAATCATTTGATTAAGCTCGATCACGTCACCAATATCAAGATTCAGAAAATCCTGAATCGAAATATCAGTATCACCCAATTCACTCACAATCGGAATTTCTGCAATTTGAATATTGCTCTTTAATAAATGAATTTCTCCCGGCTCCCGGTTTTTGTTATCCGCTTGCATCCAATAGCGCACAGATAGCTTCGGAATGATTGGCTCTAATACAACATGAGGGATACAAATATTAATCATCCCGCTCGCTTCCCCTATCGTTGTGCTCAAAGAAATGACCACAACCGTTTCATTCGGGGAAACCATTTGTAAGAACTGTGGATTCACTTCAAAATCAGAATAAACCGGATCTATATCAATTACATTGCTCCAGGCTTCTTTAATATGTTCAAATGCCTTTTCAAATGCATTTGACATAATTTTAGTTTCTATTTCTGTTAAGTTCTCTACTTTATTAATACTCGAACCTTTTCCGCCCATCATTCGATCCATCATTGCATAGGCAATATTGGGATTGACCTCCATCAATATTCTTCCTTCAAGAGGCGGGACCTCAAATACATTTAATATCGTCATTTTAGGAACCGATCGGATAAATTCCTCATATGGAATTTGGTCTGTTGATGTAACGGAAATTTGCACATAAGTTCTGAGTTGCGCTGAGAAAAAGGTGGTAAGGAGCCTGGAAAAATTCTCATGAATCCTCGTTAAGCTGCGAATTTGATCTTTCGAAAACCGCAATGCCCGTTTAAAGTCATAGACTTTAACCTTTTTTTCATTTTCTTCCTTTTTGAGCTCATCTGCATCCATCTCACCTGTAGAAAGAGCTGAAAGCAACGCATCAATTTCATTTTGAGATAATACTTCCCCTGGCAAAAAAATTCACCTCCATGTAGATTCAATCATCGTTTTATTTAAGCATCACAGTCTGCCATGTTACATAATCATATCGCATACCTGAAACCTAAGGTTCTATTGGAGGATTGACTCGGTAATATATACTTGTTCAATTTTCCCTGTATGCATGAGGGAGTTGATTTTCACTTTCAACTCGTCCTGTAGGTTTACTTGCCCTTCCTTACCTTGGATTTCCTCCGCATTCATTTCAGATAACTCTTGGATAATAAGATTCTTCACTTGAAAATCTCTTTTTTCTAATTCGACTTTCGCTTGCTTACTATCCGTTTGGATTGTAAAGGAAATCCGAATAAAATCATTGCTTGCAAGGTTGGTAGTAATTTGCGGTATATTGACGGATGATTCTAAGATTTCATCAATTGTCGGTTCAGCATTGGCCTTTTGGGTATAACCAATTTCAGTAAAGTACATGACTGCAACCACAACAAGCAGAAGAGAAAAAGTGATCACGGCTCCCATTATCCATTTACTCTTCTTCATATTCATCCCTCCTTAATTGCAATCCAATCAAGCCCACTGATTGATAAAACGAATTGACCATGTTCAAAACTGAAGCTTCGTCTTCCTTCACCACATATTTACGGCCATTCGTAAGAGTGATGGTCGTGTCTGGGAAGGATTCAATGTTTTCTATGTATATAGCATTCAAGAAAAATGGTTTACCATTCAAACGCGATACTTTTATCACAATAAATATCAGGGCTAAAAGCTTGAGCCTTCAGCCCTTCCCTCCTCTAATTAACGTTTTAAGTTGACTAATTCTTGTAAAATTTCATCTGAAGTTGTGATTATCCTCGTATTTGCCTGGAATCCACGTTGTGCTGTGATCATCTCTGTAAATTCTTCTGATAAATCAACATTGGACATTTCCAACGACCCCGCTGCAAGGGTTCCTCTTCCATCTCCTGCTACCCCAATATTTGCTGTGCCTGAGTTGACAGATGCTTGGAATAAATTATTTCCTGCTTTTGTTAAACCCGAGCTATTGCTGAATTTAGCGATCGCAATTGTCCCTAAAACATCAATAAGACCATTGGAATACACGCCATTAATCTCACCCGAAGGTCCAATATTAAAACTTTCTAGTTTTCCATCGGTATAGCCGTCAGGAAATACATTTGCATTGGTTGAACCTTTTACTTGTGTTAGTTTGGAGAAATCGAGATCAACAACAAGGTGGCTTTCATTTACCGGAGTAGTAGAATCATCGATTTTTCCAGAAGGAATATCCACTCGAATGTTGTTTTGTACGGCATTCGCATTAATGATATTTCCGTTTGCATCAAAATTAAGTGTGAATCCTGGTTTGGGTTGTACTGGCGCTGTTACAGTGAACTGCCAAGTATCTCCGTCTGTTGGAGGTAATGGATCTACATTTGATAAGTCAATTTCTAATCCATTAACAGAAAACTTATTATCTTTTACATCATCAGCTGGAATATTTGTCGTTACACCGTTAGCAGTCACCTGATATTGATTATTTGTAAAAGTGACTTTCCAATCTCCATTCTCTGTTCCCATATATCCTGTTGGATTTGTCACTGAAATATTCCCAGCTGAGCCATTTGCATTATCTATACTGTTCGTAACAGCCCCCACCGATGAAGGCTTAGGCTCCTCATTAATAAACACGCCCCACTGATCATTCGCCATCTTCTTGAAATAGACAGTTGAAGCATGTGCATTCCCATTCTCATCAACTGTTTTAATTTGCTGGCTAAACACCGTGCCGATATTTGCATCAGCCGCTAAATTGCCTTCAAAAGCAATTTCCTTTGTTGTTACTGCTGGAAGAGAGGCATTGACATTAACAATTACGTCGCCTAAAACCCCGTTATTATTATAAGCTTGCACCTTTAGTCCATCACTGTTTACTAGGCTTCCGTTATCATCCAAATAAAAGTTCCCAGCCCTACTGTAAAACTGAGAATTCCCTTGGTTTACAATAAAATAACCATCGCCTTCGATACCTAAATCCAGCGCTCTTCCAGTTGTTTGAAGACTGGAGCCCGAGTGAATGACATCGATTGTCGCTAACGTAGAACCGAGACCCACTTGTGTGGCATTTCGCCCGCCACGTATATCGGTCGGTGATGCTGCACCAGCAACCATCTGATTCATTGTATCCTTAAAGGTTACCCTGCTCTTCTTAAAACCTGCTGTATTTACATTTGCAATATTGTTCCCGATTACATCTAACTTGGTTTGAAAATTCTTCATCCCGCTAATTCCAGAATACATTGAACGTAGCATAATGCTCATTTCCCCTTTCGATTTTTGGCAGCTTCTGTCATTCGGCTTGCCATAGCTTCCTTTTATTAGGTCCAGCTATTATTGATCGATAATGATTGTCCCATTTATATTGGTGAATATTTGTGTTGCCGCCTCAGCTCTATTCATGGCTGTAATAACTGTCTGATTCTTTGCACTGACAACCAATGCCGCGTCCGATAAAAGCACGAGCGAGTCATTTACACCCAAGTTCTTTGCTTGTTTTACTTTATTGGTGATTTGTTCCCACCGTTCGCTATCTATTTCTATACCTCTTTTTTCCATCCGGTCCTTCGCATGCTTGCTTATCGTTAAGCTTGTTTCAGGCTGCAACGCAGACTGAAAGTGTTGCGCAAACTTGCTGCCTGATAGCGCAACCTTTTCTCCAGTGAATTTAGGAGACAGCTTTGTATGAACGATAGGACGTGAGTGTAACGATTGAATGGTCAAATCATTCATGAAATCAACCCTTATTTTGTTTCTATTTTGATGATTTGGGATGAAGATACCTTTGTTCCTTCCTCATTATCCAGTTGAAATAATGCCTTTCCATCCTTAAAGGAAACGGATTGAATGATGGCAGAGTGTTCCGCTTTTTCTTCATCCATATAAGTCACTTTCTTTCCAATCATCATGCTTGCCTGAATCATATAATTTTCACTTGAACCTGATTCTTTCACCTGTGATATATTTCCAGGTTCTAGTTTAGTACCGTCGTCTAGAATAAATAAAACACTTTGATCCTTAAACTGAATTGATGCAATGGTGCCTGTACCCTCTTCTATTTCGAAATTCCCATCACTTGATTCCTTTAGTTTATGCCAGACGATTTCTTTCCCAACAAATTGATTATATGAGATTAATTGATTCTGCTCCTGTAAGCTAATCATTTTATTCATACTCGAACCAATATTTGTCATTTGCTCCAAAGTGGAAAACTGAGCCATTTGCGATATAAACTCTTTGTCATCCATGGGGCTTGTAGGGTCTTGATTTTGGAGCTGAACCATTAGTAATTTAAGAAAGTCGTCCTTGCCTAACACATCTGACCCGGTCTTACGCTGTTCATTTTGATAGTTTTTTAACATCAATGATGGATCTATCATGTTTGCCATATTATCCTCACCTATATTTCTATATTGAGTAATTCTTCTTCAAAATTTTGTAAAAAAGAATTGCGTTCCTGGTTATTCTCTTTGTTTTGCTCGTCGGGATGATGTCCTTGTTCCTGTTGATTTTGCTGTTCTTTAGAAAGTGGTTTATCCTGCTGAGAGTGCATTTGCTGTGCAACTTCGATGCGCTCCACCTGTAAATTTTGTCCGACAAACGCCTGACGTAAGCCATTTATATTGGTATCCAGAATGTCCTTGGCCATTGCAGAGGACGTTAGGATTCGTGCGATAATCATCGAATCCTTTTGAACGATTTCTACCCTTAATGAGCCTAAATGTTCAGGTGCCAACCTAATTAATAATCTTTGAGTCTGTCCATTTTTAGAAAATTGACTTCTGGAAAGAATATTTTCAAATTGTTGTATCAGCTGCTCAGTAGATACTAATTTCCCATTTGGATTCAACATAATAGTCAACTGTTCGACTTTGGACATCTGCTGCAAAGGAATCACTCCAGGAGGTGTAATCAAATCAGCTTTACCATTCACTTCAGAAACCACAATATTCGAACGTTCGGAATTTTGGTTAAAGTTCACAGCAACTGGTGCAAATGTTTTTTGTAAAAATTCCATTTTATTAAATGGTTTGTCTAAAACGGCATCAGTCTGATCTTCTCCCATTTTTACTAATTTTTCTCCAATTTTCTGCAAGAAGTCTTTCAGTTTTTGTCCATCAACAAATTGACTTTGTTGATTGGCATTCATTAACTCAAACAGCTTAAACAATTGAATCGCTGCTTTTGTCTGTTCAGTCGGAGAAAACGCCTCATCCGCATTTAATGCCGTAATCATTTGAATCACTTGCGATAATGATACATCCTCTAATGAAATTTGCTCGTCAAGCAATTTAATTTGATCAGGGATGTTATTGCTTTCTTCCGTTTCGGTTGCAATCATAGACTGCATCGCCTCAAATAAATGAAAGATAGATTGTTTTACATCTGCTACATTCATATTCATTTCTTCCGCAAAGCCCTTGATAACCTGTTCTTCTTCACGCAAATCAATACCAGTAAGGAATTGTAATCCTTCTTCCAGTTCAAATGGAGTTTCTTGCTGTAAAAAATTTATGAGTTCTGTTATTTCTTCTTTTGTTAAGCCATCTGTTTTATGTACGATCTCCGCTGTGTCATCTAACGACTTGCCCAACAGCTGTCCAAAAAGGTCAGAAAACCCATTTTTCGTTTCCCCATTTGTTGTCATGTCACTTGCTAATGGTTGTACTAAGGCAATTCGGCCAGTAATCTCCAATTTTTCACCTCCTTTCAACGAGCGGTTTACTCGTTAGCCGTTTGGTTATTTTCTAAGCTCGCAGTTAATAGATTGGTATATTTAGCAGCAACATTCGGATCCATTTTCTCTAGTATACCTGCAAGTGTGTTCGGTTTTATTTCAGACAAAATACGTATAGCGTCTTCTTCATTCATTCCCGCGAGAATCGGTGCAGCTTTTTTTGGAGACATTGCTTCATAGGTTTTCACAATATCTTTAAAGGCTCTCTTATTGTCATTCTTGATTGCAAGCAATTCATTTATTTCCCCATCTAGTCGATCCTTCTCCAGTTGCGACCTTTTTAGATCCTTGTCCTTATTTTCCAGCTGACCTTCTAACTGAGAAATAAAAGCTTCACGATCCTTTACTTCCGCTTCTAACTCAAGCATTTGCTCTTCCATAGCTGCAATTACCTTTGTCTGATCCTCTTGGAAGATGGCAGAAATAATCGGAATGTTTTGTCCATATTTCTTAGTTGCTTCAAAAATATTAAAGCCAAGTATTGTTGAGATAAGGAGTACGATCGCAATGATACCGAACAAAGAGAAGATGCCAATCATCAATGTTTTTTGAAGAAGATTCCCTTTTTTCTTTTCTTGTTCTTCTTTTACTTTCATCATTTAAACCACCTAATTTTCTCTATTCATGAATTGCTGAATTGAGATATCGTCCATTTGCTTCCCTTCTGCCTGTTTCATCTCTGTTAAAAATGCTAACTCACTTTTTTCTTTCATAATTTCGAACTTCTTCACTTCAGTATTCTTTTCCATTAACCTTTCTTGATAATAGCTCATTTGGTTACGTGCATTGATAACCACCTTCTGGAAATGATCTATAGACTTTTCTAAATTATGTACAAAATGCTGATGATGTCTGATTTCAAGTACAGGTAGACCGACAACGAGCCTTTCGGATTGATAGGTCT
Source organism: Cytobacillus purgationiresistens (assembly GCF_030813235.1). GTDB lineage: Bacteria > Bacillota > Bacilli > Bacillales > Cytobacillaceae > Cytobacillus > Cytobacillus purgationiresistens. Next base: position 118,832 of record NZ_JAUSUB010000007.1, read on the forward strand.
CGAGATCTTCTTTTTTCTTCATTAGGCTGTATAGCTCATTCGCTGTCTCCTCAAACCTTTTTACTGATTGATTGTACATATCAAGCGCTTCGTCTTTTTCTCTTTCCTTAACAGTCAGCACTTTTTTAAATTTGAAATGATAAGCCATCCCTTTACTCCCCTTTACCAATTAGCCTATATAGTTTCTGAATGCTTTCTTCCATAGAAGCTTTTTCATCTGTCCTTTGCTTTAAAAATGATGTAATTTTAGGGTATAAGGCAATGGCTTCATCTATTTCTGCTGAAGACCCTTTTTTATAGGCTCCAATGTTAATTAAGTCTTCTGATTGAATATAAGTGCTTAGCATTTCTCGCAATTTCTCTGCTGCTTTAACATGTTCTTTTACAGAAATATGATTCATAACACGACTGACACTTTTCAAAACATCCACTGCAGGATATTGACCTTTATTCGCTAGATTTCGATCGAGTACGAAGTGCCCGTCCAATATACCTCTGACTGTATCCGCAATCGGCTCATTCATGTCATCCCCATCAACCAGGACGGTATAAAAAGCTGTAATCGATCCATTTTCATTTGTCCCTGTTCGTTCTAATAACTTAGGCAGTGTGGAAAAAACAGATGGAGTATATCCTTTTGTGGTTGGAGGCTCACCTATTGCTAGTCCTACCTCCCGCTGCGCCATCGCTACCCGAGTGACAGAGTCCATCAACATCATTACGTTTAATCCTTTGTTGCGAAAGTATTCAGCAATGGCTGTTGCTGTATATGCACCTTTAATTCTCATTAAAGGAGGCTGATCTGAGGTGGCTACAATCACAATTGATCGTTCCAAGCCTTCAGGTCCAAGATCTCTTTCAATAAATTCCCGGACCTCCCTGCCCCTCTCTCCTATTAGCGCAATCACATTGATATCGGCTTTCGTATTCCTAGCAATCATTCCCAGCAAAGTGCTTTTACCCACACCACTTCCTGCAAATATCCCTACTCGCTGACCATTGCCAACCGTTAGTAAACTATCTATTAGCCTTACACCTACTTCAATCGGCTGTGAGATTGGCGGGCGGCTTAGTGGATTAGGCGGTTCTTCTTCAGTCAATACTGACGTAAGCCCTTTTGGCAATGGCGTCCCATCCAGCGGCTGGCCAAGTGAATCAACCACCTTTCCAACCAGTGAAGGACCGACTTTTATCTCCAGCGGCTTAGAAGTTGTTTCTACTAAACTCCCAGGTGATATATCTGTTACTGAAGTATAAGGCATCAAAATAACCTTTTCATCCTTGAAACCTACAACTTCCGCCTGAATGGTTTTTTTTCGCTTATTATTAAGGTGAATATAGCAAACATCACCAATGGAGCTTACTGGGCCTTGTGATTCAATCATTAGCCCTACTACACGTTTCACTCTTCCATAACGCTTAAAGCTATCTATATGATCAATTTCTTCCAAAAGCTGCTCTAGATTCATGCCCGCCAGTCTCCAATACTTCTAAAAGCTTGAGTTTTATTTCTTCAATTTGACTTTTAACACTCGCATCAATTCTTCCATTATCCGACTCAATGAGACAATTATCCTTGGTTATCTCTTCATTCGGGAAAACATACAAGGATATTTCATTTGGAAATAATGAAAGAAGTTCATCTTTAAAGGAAAGTATATACTCATATCGTTCAGGATGAACATGAAGCTGAATATCGCGATATTGGCGTGCTTCCTTTAAGCTTCTTTTCACATAAGATAAGAAGTGATTGTCCTGCTGATGAATAACATTGCCTGTGATTTTTTCAGCAACCTTCATTCCAAGTAATAAAATGGTTTGTTCAGCTGATTGAATATGATCATCATGGTCCACCTTAGCAGAATGAACGATACCTTTAGCTTCGTTAATTATTGCAATGTATTCTTCATAGCCTGTTGTTCTGCCACTTTCCAAACCCGACTGATGCCCTTCTTGGATTGCCTGTTCTAACACTTGCTCCCGCTCAATCTGCAGAGCTTGTCTTTCAGCTACTAGTGCTTCTCTCAATTTGTCTGCTTCCTGTCTGGCAGTGATGATGATTTGATCTGCCTTAGCTTCCGCATCCTTGATCATTTTCTCCATTTGTTTGAGATTAGGAATGGGTGTTTCCTTATCCAAGCTCCCGCTGCTGTCAGATAATTGCTTAACAGAAATCACTTTCATTTTAGCTTGCTCATGGGATAATGGCTGTTGAACTTTATATAATCTAGACAATGATGTCATCCCCTCCACCACGTGCCACGATAATTTCACCAGATTCCTCTAGTCTGCGGACGATAGCAACAATTCTAGACTGAGCTTCTTCCACTTCACGCAGACGTACTGGTCCCATGAATTCCATTTCTTCCTTAAATGCCTCAACCGTTCTCAATGACATATTTTTATATATAATCTCTTTGACTTCATCGCTGGAAACCTTAAGAGAAAGCATGAGATCATCACTTTCACATTCTCTGATGACTCTCTGAATTGCACGGCTATCCAATGTAACAATGTCTTCAAATACAAACATTCGCTTCTTAATTTCCTCTGCTAATTCAGGATCCTGAATCTCAAGTGCATCTAGTATGGTTCTTTCAGTTGAACGATCGACCCCATTCAAGACTTCTACAACTGCTTCAACGCCACCCGTTTGAGTATAATCTTGGGTTACTGTCGTAGAAAGCTTTCTTTCTAAGATTTGTTCGACATCATTGATAATCTCCGGTGATGTACTTTCCATTACAGCAATTCTCTTTGCGATATCCGCTTGCATTTCATGGGGCAGCTCAGATAATATTTGCCCAGCCTGTGGTGGATCTAAATAAGAAAGGATCAGAGCTATTGTTTGCGGATGTTCATTTTGAATAAAATTCAAAATTTGCGCAGGGTCTGCTTTTCTGGCAAAATCAAACGGCCTCACTTGTAAAGAAGTCGTAAGACGATTGATGATCATTGCTGCTTGGTCCGAACCTAAAGCTTTTTCTAACACAGTCTTTGCATAGCCAATTCCACCTTGAGAAATATAATCTTGCGCTAGGGCAATTTGATGAAATTCTTCGAGAATACCCTCTTTTTCAGCTGATTCTACTTTTCTCACACCTGAAATTTCAAGCGTTAATTTTTCGATTTCATCTTCGCTTAAATGCTTATATACGTTTGATGCTACATCCGGTCCTAGTGATATAAGCAAGATGGCTGCCTTTTGCTTTCCCGTTAATCCCTTTTGTTCCCTTTTAGCCATAATCAATGACCCCCTAGTCTTCCGTAATCCATGTCCTTAGGAGTTTTGCAAAGTCTTCAGGTTTATCTTTTGCCATTTTTTCCAATTGTTTCATTCTAACTGTGCTTTCTGTTTCCTTTTCCACATTTACATCTGGTAGCGGATAGGATTCTTCAACTTTAATATACTCTTCTTCTTCCACGACAGGCTTTCTCGCTCGTATAAATAAGAAGATGAGAATCGCGATAATGATGAGTAAAATTGCTCCTATCAAGTATATCCACCAAGGGAGACTTGACGGCTGGTCGTCCGTAAATTCGACTTTTCCATTAAACGGCTGAACAGACACGACTATTTTATCCTGAATCGCTTCATTCGTAAGTTCTTCATCCAGTGTTCCTTTATCAATGGAGGTTCTCACGATTGTACCTAAGATTTGCGAAATATCATTAATTCTCTCCTGTGGAAGGGAATTAGGATTATCAGCTACAGGTGGTTCTACCATTACTTGAATCCCTAAGTCTCTTATTTTATAAGGACTCTCTACAATTTCTTTACGAATCCTATTGACTTCATTATTGATTGTTTCTTCAATTCTTTCGTAATCACCATTGGCATTGTTTCCTTCTAAATAAGAAGAACCAAGTGCATCGGATGTATCCTCTCCTTGGGGTATGCCGCCTGCCTGGTCTGCATTGCCTGTAAATGTTTCTGTCAACTTCTGCGCGCTGATTGCAATTCCTTCCATATTGTCTTCATCAACAGGCTCTATGAGGTTTTCTTCTCTATTTTCCTGGGTAAAGTCAATATCAGCAGTTACAGTTGCAACAACCTTATCTTGCCCCATCAATGTCCCCAGCATCGTTTGAACTTGACGCTGAACATCACGCTCAATTTCTTTTTTGATTTCATGTTGAGCAGCGAATTGACTGGAAGCTGAAAAATTTTCATGATTATTTATGTCAAAATACTCAAAGTTTTGATTGGTTATGACGATATTATCCGTAGGAAGATTTGGCACACTTTTGGAAACCAAATGATAGAGTGCTTGAATTTGCTGTTCTTTAAACTGATAACCCGGTTTGGTGTTTAAAACAATTGAAGCAGTTGCAGTTTCAGCCTCATCACTCACAAAGATACCTTGCTTTGGAAGGTTAATCATAACCTTTGCATCATTGATCCCATCGATTCCTTTCATCAAATTGGCAAGTTCAGACTGCATCGCATCTAATTTAAGTACATTAAATTCGTTTTCAGTCATTCCAATGCCCGCATTTTGACTAAAGAATGAATAATCGATATTTCCCGAATTCGGTATCCCCTCTGCAGCAAGCTCTACTTTCAGAGTATCAACGGATTGCTCAGGTACTTTTATCGTTGTACCGCCATCAGCAATCTCTGACTTGATTGCTCTTGCATCAAGATTCTCTTTAATGGTACCAGTCTCAGATGGAGTAAGATTGCTGTATAAGGGTACTAGCGTCGTCTTAGTTGCTGTTGCAACAATAACTGATAATATAATAATTAATAATATCGGTAAGCCAATAAGTGAAAATTTTTGGTTTCTTGTTCGGCTTCCCCAAAATTCTTTCGTTTTATTTACATAGGTTTGCAAAGGTTCTTTCATCTTAATCCCCCGATGATTTGCGGTTAAGTGATCATCCATATCACAGGAAAGTGTATCGGCTAATACCTTTCTTAAAAGATAGATGGATCGAAACAAAATAAGGAATTTATTAATCTAAAAAAGTATGATTTTCTGTTATTTAATAAATTTGGTCTTTTTCATTTTTCTTTTTAATATAAATGCAAGATTTCGAAGTTTGCTTATGTATTATACTTGCATTCTCATTATCTCTTGATACGCTTCAACAGCTTTATTTCTTACTTCTAAAGTCAGTTGCATGGAAACACTCGCCTTCTGAGACGCAATCATCACATCATGAAGATCTACCTTCTCGCCACGAGCTAGCTTTTCAGTCATTTGATCTGATTGAATTTGCCCATCATTGACAGTATCAATCGAATGCTTTAACATCTCAGCAAAACTTTGGTGTACTTCATTCGGTGAAACCGTCTTTACATTTGTTTGAATATTAGGCTTTAAAGTTTGCGATACGGGTGAAAATGTTAAGTTATTCATGAGTTCCCTCCTTACTTACCGATTTCTAACGCCTTCATTAACATACCTTTATTTGCGTTAAACACTGTTACGTTTGCTTCATATGATCTTGTGGCGCTTATCAGATCAACCATTTCGCGCAAAGGGTCTACATTAGACATCTCCACATATCCTTCTCCATTTGCATCAGGGTGGGAAGGATCAAATACCATTTTGAAAGGAGTTTCGTCTGCCACAATTCTAGACACCTTTACTCCACTTCCAGCACTATCCGATCGGTTCATGGCTGTATTTAGAAAAGAAGAAAATTGCCCTTCTTTAGGCTCCATTACGACCGATTTTCTTCTATATGGATCTGCACCAGTTACACCTCTTGTAGAATCAACATTCGCCATATTTGAAGAAATGACATCCATTCTCAAACGTCCGGCGGTAAGTGCTGAAGCTGTAGTGTTCATACTATGAAAAATAGACAACCTACCTTCCTCCTTTTATCACATTCTGCAAGCTGGAAAACTTTCCATTCATCCGATCAATCAAGGCATTATACTGTATTTGATTAGCTGCCAGCTCTGACATCTCCTGGTCCATATCAACGCTATTGCCACTTTCATTAAATGATACACCTTGTCTTGTAATGACCCCTGTCTGCTTCCCTTCATTTCGACTAAACTCAAAATGCCTCAAATTCGTCCTGTTGGCCTGTATTGACTGATTCATTGCAGATTGAAATGTCTCTTTAAATGTTACATCCTTCGCTTTATATCCTGGTGTATCGACATTTGCTACATTTTGTGAAATGACTTTCTGTTTTAATGACGCTTGGTTTAATGCACTCTCAATTGTTGACATGGATTGCGAGAAGATTTTCACAACAACCACCTCATTCTCTTTTTTCTTATGGCACACATATTTGCTACAATAAAATTAATCTAACATTATTGTAAAGAATATGAAATAATAAGTCTATGTCCATTAGGTTAATTTTAATAATCCTTTCGACCTATTTTCGACAATTTTCGAACACAGGAGATAAGTTTGGTTTTCATCGATAACTAAAAACTCTATTAAATAATAAGCAGATAAACGCATGAAGTGCGGGATCCGACATTTAAAAATTATTAGTTCTTTAGGACTATGCATTATTCCTCTAAAATAAAATGAGTATAATTTACTATTTAAATCTAAATTAATTATCAACCAATAATATGTAACCCTTTTGTAATAATAAGCGATATCTAAAATACTCCACAAAAAAAAACTGATACAATTAAGCCGTTTTTAAAACGGCCCAAATCGTATCAGTTTCCTTAAATCCAAACTATTTAAGAAACAAGATTAGTTTGATTTCAACTTTTCTAATTCATTTAAAAACTTATCATTAAGGACTTTTATATAAGTACCTTTCATCCCGAGAGATCTAGATTCAATAACTCCAGCACTCTCAAGCTTTCTAAGTGCATTAACAATTACTGAACGAGTGATTCCTACACGGTCTGCGATCTTAGAAGCAACAAGTAAACCTTCTTTGCCGTCTAATTCTTCAAAGATATGTTCGATTGCTTCAAGTTCACTATAAGATAGCGAGCTAATCGCCATTTGAACAACCGCTTTGCTTCTTGCTTCTTCTTCAATCTCTTCCGCTTTCTCACGAAGGATTTCCATTCCAACAACCGTAGCGCCATATTCAGCAAGGATTAGATCATCATCATGGAATTGGTCCTGAACACGAGCTAGAATCAATGTTCCTAAACGTTCGCCTCCGCCGATGATTGGTACAATTGTAGTTAACCCTTCAACGAATAGTTCTTTATTTTCCACGGGGAAAGCAGAGTATTCACTGTTTACATCTAAGTTTGAAGACGTTTCTTGAATATTGAAGAGGTTTTTCGTATATTCTTCAGGGAATTGACGATCCTCAAGCATTTTTTTCATTCTTTCATTTTCAATTTGCTGATTTGCTGCATATCCAAGAAGTTTACCTCTGCGGCTAACTACATAGATGTTCGCTTCAATTACACCGCTTAAAGTTTCAGCCATTTCTTTAAAGTTAACTGGCTTCCCAGCTGCTTTTTGAAGCATTGCGTTAATTTTTCTTGTTTTTGTTAATAAATCCATTATTTCTTCCTCCTATTTGCTTAAACAATATACTTTTTCCTATTTCTACTATGAATACTTTTCTTGAGCAGATCATTACTGCGACAGGAGAAAAACCGTCTTCCTCATCGATAATCACTAACTATCCTTAAAGAATAAACTGACTCAAATCTTTATTCTTTGAGATGGCTCCTAATTTTTCTTCAACATATTGAGGAGTGATTGTAATTTTCTCCAGTGTTACTTCAGGTGCTTCAAAAGATAAATCTTCTAACATTTTTTCCATTATCGTATGGAGACGCCTTGCGCCAATATTATCTGTGTTTTGGTTTACTTCAAAAGCAAATTCTGCAATCCTACGAATAGCATCGTCAGAAAATTCTATTTGTATACCCTCTGTTTCCAATAATGCTTGATATTGTTTAATTAATGCATTATCCGGTTCAATTAATATTTTTACAAAATCATCAACTGTTAGTTTTGTCAGTTCCACCCTAATTGGAAAACGTCCTTGTAATTCAGGTATTAGATCCGACGGTTTAGCAATATGAAACGCGCCGGCTGCAATAAACAATACATGATCCGTTTTAACTGTACCATGCTTAGTGACAACTGTTGAACCTTCAACAACCGGTAGGATATCCCGCTGCACACCTTCGCGGGAAACATCGGCAGAAGAGCCTCCAGTATTTTTACTGGCAATTTTATCAATCTCATCGATGAAGATGATTCCAGATTGTTCAGCTCGGAAAACAGCCTCCTGGCTTACTTCATCCATGTCAATAAGTTTACCTGCCTCTTCACTTGTCAGCACTTTTCTCGCTTCACGGACTGTCAGTTTTCTTTTCTTTCTCTTTTTAGGCATGAGCCCTCCCAGAGCATCTTGCATGTTCATTCCCATTTGTTCCATACCCGAACCTTGGAGCATATCAAACATCGATGGCTGTTGTTCCTCTACCTCGACAGTAATTACTTCATTCTCAAGTTCTCCAAGCTCAAGCTTTGATTGTATCACTTTTCGCTTTTCTTGTATATTCATATCCTCATTTGTGCTATTTTCCTGCTCAGATTGTTCATTTCCGCCGCCAAAAAGCATTTCAAGAGGGTTTTTATAATTTGCAGATTTTTTATTGCTGGGAACGAGCAATTCAACCATTCTTCGGTTGGCATTCTTTTCAGCCAAATCCTTTACACTAGCCAGCTTATCTTCTTTGACAAGACGAACAGATGTCTCAACTAAATCTCTTACCATTGACTCAACATCGCGGCCAACATACCCAACCTCTGTAAATTTAGTTGCCTCTACTTTCACGAATGGCGCAGCAACAAGCTTGGCAATCCTTCTTGCAATTTCAGTTTTACCCACCCCAGTAGGTCCAATCATAAGTATATTCTTAGGATTGATTTCGTCACGAAGTTTTTCATCAAGCAGGCTGCGACGATATCGATTCCTTAAGGCAACAGCTACTGCTTTTTTTGCATCCTTTTGACCGATTATGAATTGGTCAAGGCGCTCAACTATTTGACGGGGAGTTAAATTTGTACTATTGACCATTATTCAGCACTCCTTTTTACAGTTCTTCCACAATAATATTGTGGTTTGTATATACACAAATTTCTGCGGCCATTTCGAGTGATGCTTTTGCAATGTCATTGGCAGTTAAATGTTCACCTGCGAATCTTTTCAATGAACGTCCCGCTGCTAATGCATAGTTTCCTCCTGAGCCAATCGCTAAAATGCCATCATCTGGTTCAATTACTTCTCCGGTGCCAGATATTAATAATAAATTATCGTCATTCATGACAATTAGCATTGCTTCCAGCTTACGAAGGACCTTATCACTTCGCCATTGCTTAGCAAGTTCTACAGCTGAACGCTGTATATTTCCGTTAAACTCTTCCAGCTTACCTTCAAACATTTCAAATAAGGTAAATGCATCTGCAACTGATCCTGCAAATCCAGCTATAACTTTTCCGTTAAATAGCTTTCTAACCTTCCTTGCGGTATGTTTCATTACTACTGAGTTTCCGAAAGTTACCTGCCCATCACCTGCCATGGCAGATTGGCCATTATGCTGTACTGCAAAAATAGTAGTCGCATGAAATTGAGACATTTTCATTTCCTCCTTTTGGAGTCATTTTACATTTACTGACTATATATGAAACATGAACATTTTCTCATTACTTCATTGTAGCAAATTGGTTTATTCAATGTGTATGAATCACAACAACATTCAATAGTCATCAAGCTTCATTTCCCTTAAGAGTAAAACGTTCTATGCGCTCATGCTCTAGGATGATGATTCATATACGTCTTTCTTAAATATTCATTGGTCACATGTGTATAAACTTGTGTGGAAGATAAAAAAGCGTGACCGAGCAGTTCTTGAACAGTTCTCATATCAGCCCCGTTCGCCATTAGATGTGTAGCAAACGAATGCCTGATCATATGTGGATGTATACTTCCAGATAACGAAGATTGGTCTATTAATTTATTTAGTATCCCTCTAATTCCTCTTGCTGTTAAAGGGCCTCCTCGATGATTAACAAATAAATGGTAGTGACTTTTTTCGTCCTTAATCAATTCCTGCCTACCGTTCTGTATGTACAATTTCAATGCATCATGTGCAAAGCTTCCAAAAGGAATATAACGCTCTTTATTCCCTTTCCCATGTACTAGAACAATTGAAACATCCATATCCAGATCCTTCATTTTTATCTGTGAACATTCCCCCACACGCATACCTGTTGCATACAATAGCTCTAATAACGCTTTGTTCCGCTGCCCAAGAGGACTAACAGTTTCACACGCTTCAAAAAGCTGAGAAAGTTCCTCTTCATAAAAAAAGTTTGGAAGCTTCTTTTCTCCCTTTGGCATGGAAACTAAAGAGAAAGGATTCTCTTTAACAACATCTTCTCTGACAAGCAGCTTGTAAAAACTACGTAAACATGAAATTTTCCTTGCTGCAGTCCTTCTTGCATATCCTTGGTCATAAAGCTTGGTTAAAAAAATCCTGATATCAAAATATTCGACTTTATCCAAGCTTTTTATACCTTGTTCAGACATGAACATAAAAAACCCTTTTATATCTTGCTGATAATGCTCAATTGTATATTGTGAATAATTTTTCTCTATTTGTAAATATTCAATAAATAAATTTAAAGAAATGTTCACATTTTCGTCCAAATTTATACTCACCTCACAAGGGCTACTAAATATTATCATATTAAAGTAGCCCACGCAATAAAATTTACAAATTTTTCACAAAGTTCTGAATTGTTTTCAACGCTCGTTCCGCGTGCTTTTCACTTCGTTCCTTTTTACCCTTAATCTTTAACGGCAAATCAGGAAATAGACCAAAATTTGCGTTCATAGGCTGAAAATTCTTCGGATTAGCTGATGAGATATAACGAGCCATACTGCCAATTGCCGTTTCATGTGGAAATTCAAGCAGCTCTTGTCCATTAACTAGACGAGCCGCATTTATCCCCGCTATAAGTCCACTAGCTGCAGACTCAACATATCCTTCCACTCCTGTCATTTGCCCAGCGAAGAATAGATCGTCACGATTTTTAAACTGATAGGTTGCACGCAATACTTTGGGAGAGTTGATAAATGTATTGCGATGCATCACTCCATAGCGAACAATTTCCGCATTTTCAAGTCCAGGTATCATGCGTAGAACTTCCTTTTGCGGTCCCCATTTTAAATGTGTCTGAAATCCAACAATATTGAAAAGGGTACCCGCAGCATCATCTTGACGAAGCTGTACGACCGCGTAAGGTCTTTTGCCTGTTCTTGGGTCTTCAAGCCCCACTGGTTTCATTGGTCCAAATAGCATTGTTTTTCTGCCGCGGGAAGCCATGACTTCAATTGGCATGCAGCCCTCAAAAAAGACTTCCTTTTCAAACTCTTTCAAAGGGACAGTTTCAGCTTCTATTAAAGCTTCATGGAAACGATTAAATTCCTCTTCTGTCAGCGGACAATTTAAATAAGCTGCCTCGCCTTTATCGTAGCGTGATTTTAAATAAACTTTCTCCATATTAATCGAATCTTTTTCAATTATTGGTGCTGCGGCGTCGTAAAAGTATAAGTAATCTTCTCCTGATAGCTCCTTTAATTTAACTGATAACGCTTCACTCGTTAACGGACCAGTCGCAATTACAGTAGGTCCTTCGGGAATCTCGCTAACCTCTTCATTTATAACGGTTACATTCGGGTGATTTTTAACCATATCTGTAACTTTCCCAGCAAACTCATGACGATCCACAGCTAATGCACCGCCAGCAGGTACTGAGCTCTCATCTGCAGATTGAATAATAACTGAATCCAATTTTCTCATCTCTTCTTTTAAAACACCTACTGCATTTGTAAGTGTATTCGCCCGAAGTGAATTACTGCAAACAAGCTCCGCGAATTTATCTGTATGATGTGCAGGCGTTTGTCTGACTGGTCTCATTTCATAAAGTCTTACCTTTATCCCGCGTTTCGCAATTTGCCAAGCAGCCTCACTGCCCGCCAAACCTGCACCAACAACATTAACTGTCATTTCACTCATAACTAAACCCCCAAATGGAAAAATTATCAGAAAAAACTACTATTTGTATATGTTAACTAAACATATTACTTATTAAATGAACCTTACCCATCCTGCATTGTACAATACAACAAAAAAATAAGAAAGCTTTATGTATTAGCAAAAAAAGCGGAGGTGGCTTGCTCAGGTGCTATATGCATAAGATCTATGCGAAATGAGGGTTGACCTTTCCTTCAATTCATATGTAGCTTTAGACCCGGAGTAAAAACGAGTTCGTATTTTAATGCCTAAGGTAACAGACTAATCAGCCGCACCAATGAATATATCGGCAAAAAAATTGACTTATCGACTTTTCTTTTCATTTTATCGATAATTACCTCTATTCAAATAATTTAAGGCGCTAGCTAAACAGCATCAGCTAGTCATCATACCATTAGAATGGCATTAGAAAAGAGTGAGCCTTGCGCTCACTCTTAACTTTGCTTTTCTTCTTTATAGTCACATTCCACACACTGGACTTGAACGCCTTTTTTGAGTTTTTTCTCAACAAGAATTTTATCACATTTCGGACAGTTCCGCGCCAATGGTTTATCCCAAGAGATAAATTCGCATTCTGGAAAACGGTCACAGCCATAAAAAATTCGACGTTTCTTACTTTTTCTCTCTATAATATTGCCTTCTTTACAAGTTGGACATTTGACTCCAATATCTTTTACAATCGCTTTTGTATTACGACATTCAGGGAAATTACTGCAAGCCATGAATTTTCCATAACGTCCCATCTTAAAGACCATCGGGCTGCCGCATTGTTCACAATCTTCACCTGCTGGCTCATCCTTGATCTCAACCTCTTGCATTTCCTTTTCAGCTTTTTCGAGATTTTTCTCAAAACCAACGTAAAAGTCGTCAATGATTTTTACCCAGTTCTCTTTGCCATCTTCAATATGGTCTAAGTCTTTTTCCATCTTAGCTGTAAATTCCACATCAAGAATTTCAGGGAAGAATTCCAAAATGAGTTCCAAGACGATTCCACCAAGTTCAGTAGGAATAAAGCGTTTATTATCAAGGGATACATAGCCACGCTTTTGAATGGTATCAAGCGTTGGAGCAAATGTTGAAGGTCTCCCAATCCCCCGCTCTTCCAGCGTTTTCACAAGTCGAGCCTCAGTATACCTTGGCGGCGGCTGAGTGAAATGTTGTTTCGGCTCAATATCCTTTTTCAACACTTCATCGCCTTCTTTTAGGTTAGGAAGCATATTATTCTTTTCTTCAGTCTGGTCATCAGACCCTTCAACATATACCTTCATAAACCCAGGAAATTTAACTTTAGATCCATTGGCTCTAAAAATGACAGGGCCATTTTTCAAGTCAACACTCATCGTATCCATGACCGCCGGAGCCATCTGGCTAGACGTAAAACGCTCCCAAATTAATCTATATAGCCTTAATTGATCTCTTGATAGATACTCTTTTAATGATGTAGGCTCACGCATAATACTTGTAGGTCGAACCGCTTCATGAGCATCTTGGCTATTTGTGTTCTTTTTCTCTTTTTTCTTTTCTCCAGATAAGTACTCTTTTCCATAACTGCTTTCAATATACTGTGCAGCCTCATTTAATGCGACATCAGAAATTCTAGTGGAATCAGTTCTCATATAAGTAATTAAACCAACTGTTCCTTCTTTACCAAGATCGATTCCTTCATATAATTGCTGAGCAAGCATCATGGTCTTCTTCGCGCGGAAGTTTAATTTTCTTGCGGCTTCCTGTTGAAGAGATGAAGTCGTAAAAGGTACTGCTGGGTTGCGGCGTCTTTCTTTTTTCGTCACTGAGTTCACAAGGAACTTATCATCTTTCAATTGCTTTAAAATATTTTTAACATCCTTTTCAGACTTCAAGCTGATTTTTTCTTTTTCAAGGCCGAAAAAACTCGCCTCAAAGCTTGATTTCCCTTTTAAGAACTCTCCATCAATGCTCCAATATTCTTCTGGAATAAATGCTTCTATTTCTTTTTCGCGTTCAATTATTAACCTGACTGCAACGGATTGAACCCGGCCAGCACTTAAGCCCTTTTTAACTTTTTTCCAAAGCAACGGGCTGATATTGTATCCAACGAGGCGATCGAGTAACCTTCTTGCCTGTTGAGCATCTACAAGATCCATATTAATCGCTCGGGGGTGCTTAAAAGATTCTTTTATTGCATCCTTCGTAATCTCATTAAACACGACTCTGCATTCTGAAGTTAAGTCTATATCCAAACTATGCGCTAAGTGCCAGGCGATTGCTTCCCCTTCTCTGTCGGGGTCAGCTGCGAGATAGATTTTCTTTGCTTTTTTGGCGGCCGTTTTCAATTCTTTTAAAACAGGGCCTTTCCCGCGTATCGTTATATACTTTGGTTCATAGTTATTCTCGACATCTACGCCCATTTGGCTTTTAGGTAGGTCCCTAACATGCCCCATGGATGCTTTTACTTTATATTTCTTCCCCAAGTAGCGCTCTATCGTCTTCGCTTTTGCGGGGGATTCAACAATTACTAGAAATTCTGACATCCATTAGTCCTCCTTAAGAGGGAATTAATTAGTAACAAAATCTTTACTAGGTTAGATTCTGTTCTCACTTTTCCACATTCGTCATTATGTTTCATTCTATCTAAAAGGGAGCGAAGCATACTCGCTCCCCTTGTTTAAGCCAATTTTTTTAGATTAATTTCACTTGTGATTTTTAGAAATATTTATTCTCATGAAATATCCACTATTATTAATCAATTAATTGAAGTTTGTCAAATATGAGCTTTAGGAAAGGTCATTAATGAACCATCGCTTCCCACTTGGCCAGTTTATTGTTTTCACACTTCTGATGCAAAATGTATAACAGTTTTTACTGAATTTCAACCTTTTTGTTAAAATTCCTGTAAAATTTATGATATTTGTCCCTAATATACCAATTCCTCTAGAATATCTTCAGCAGTTTGTACAAGTTTTGCTCCTTGTTTAATGAGATCATTCGTTCCTTCGGCATGTGGGCTGAATATATTTCCTGGAACTGCAAATACCTCTCGTCCTTCCTGCAAAGCTGAATTTGCTGTTATTAACGAACCACTCTTGCTTTTGGCTTGTATAATTAATGTCCCCCGACTTATACCGCTAATAATACGGTTCCTCATTGGAAAATGCCATCTGGCAGGCCTCGTATTGGGCGGGTACTCAGACAATATCAAATGGTTTTTCATCATCTCAACAGCTAGCTGATTATTAGATTGTGGATAAATATGATAGAATCCTCCGCCTATAATAGCGATTGTGTTGCCTCCTGAATACATAGCTTCTCTATGAGCCAACGTATCTATTCCTTTGGCTAAACCACTGACAATGACGATTCCATTGTCAATCAACTTTGGAAAAAGGCGTTCAATTACATGGTGGCCGTATTCAGTTGCTTGTCTTGAACCAACTACTGATAATTTCTTTTTGTTTAGCAATGAAAGATTTCCCTTTGCATACAGCATCCATGGCGGTTCATAAGTTTCTTTCAACAGTTGAGGATAGGTATCATCAAAAATACTTATCATTTTGATCTCATTCAACTCATATTGTCGAATCTCATTCTGTATATTTTTTGACTGTAAATCCTCCAAAATCATCTTAATGGATTGTTGCTTTAAGGGAAGCTCCTGAATTAAAAGGTCTTTGGAAGGGGTGTAGAGTGATTGCAATGAGGGGTCTTTTTTTAATATATGATAGTTTGTCTTCCAGCCAATACCTCGGCAATGGTGAAGCAGGGCAAGACGCATGGTTAAATCGTCCATATTCAACCTCCTTTTCGGAATGATAATCAACAATGGGGATGAGCGAATTTGATTTGTTTTAGAGTGGAATGGTATAAGAAATGGAGTGTTTTTCATTGTAAATACGGGGTTCCAGCGCCTTCGTTTTTTCGAGGAAAGCAGCTTAAATATGGTGTCAATTTTTACGAATTTTAGCGGGTTTCTTGCGGGAAAATTAATTCAATTTCTAAAGCGATTTTGTCGAAAACAACAAGAAAACTCATTTTCTCATCGAATGATGATATTTGGAATTTTCGATAAATTCAAATCAATAAATAATCCCCTTGTTAGGGGACTATTTATTGAGAATGTAGTCTTAGTGTGTTTTACACTTGTCATAAAGTCCTTCTTCTTTAAGCACTTTAATTAAAGTTTCTCCCATTACAGATGGAGTGTCAGCCACTTCAATTCCACACTCATTCATTACACGAATTTTCTCGTCAGCTGTGCCTTTACCGCCAGAAATAATGGCACCAGCATGGCCCATACGCTTCCCTGGAGGTGCTGTACGACCGCCGATGAAGCCAACAACAGGTTTAGTCATATTTGCTTTCACCCATTCTGCAGCTTCTTCTTCAGCTGTACCGCCAATTTCACCGATCATGATTACAGCATATGTTTCTGGATCTTCATTGAATGCTTGTAACACATCAATGAAGTTTGTTCCATTAACAGGGTCTCCACCAATACCAACAGCTGTTGTTTGACCAATTCCAGCTTGAGTTAATTGATGAACCGCTTCATATGTTAAAGTTCCTGAACGGGAAACCACACCTACATGGCCTTTTGTATGAATATAACCTGGCATAATACCAATTTTACATTCATCAGCAGTGATAACACCTGGGCAGTTTGGACCTACTAGACGAGTCTTTTTGCCTTCCATATAGCGTTTCACTTTAACCATATCCAATACTGGAATATGTTCAGTAATACAAATTGCAAGATCAAGCTCTGCATCCACCGCTTCAAGGATAGAATCTGCTGCAAATGCTGCTGGAACATAAATAACTGATGCAGTTGCTCCTGTAGCTTCTACTGCTTCTTGAACAGTATTGAAAACAGGTACACCTTCCACTTCCATTCCACCTTTACCAGGTGTTACTCCGCCGACAATTTTTGTACCGTATTCAAGCATCTGCTTTGTATGGAAAAGGGCTGTTGAACCAGTGATCCCTTGTACAATAACCTTTGTATCTTTATTGATAAATACGCTCACGTTCATTCTCCTTCCTGAATTCCAAATATGCCAACAATCCCTGATAAATCATACAAATCAGGTATGACCTTAAGGTTGAGGTTCTTACTTTCATTACGTCTGCATAAACATTTGTACATGCAAACATCGTTCTGCAAAGTTTCTCTGCAAATAGGAAGTTATCCTATATTATTTTTAGCCTACTAAAGAAACGATTTTTTCTGCACCATCTGCCATAGAGCTTGCAGCTACGATTTCCACATCTGATTCAGCAAGAATTTGCTTGCCAAGTTCAACGTTTGTTCCTTCTAAACGAACGACTAAAGGAACTTTTAAGCCTACTTGCTTCGCAGCTTCTACAACACCAGTTGCAATGACGTCACATTTCATGATTCCGCCAAAAATATTTACAAAGATTCCTTTTACATGTTCATCAGAAAGGATGATTTTGAATGCTTCTGTAACTTTCTCAGCTGTAGCACCGCCCCCAACATCCAGGAAGTTAGCGGGGTCTCCGCCATAATGTTTAACAATATCCATCGTTGCCATGGCAAGTCCGGCACCATTAACCATACAGCCGATATTTCCATCTAACGCGATGTAGCTAAGGTCATATTTAGATGCTTCAATTTCTTTAGTATCTTCTTCTTCAAGGTCGCGCATATCGACGATTTCCTTTTGACGATAAAGAGCACTTCCATCAAAGTTTAACTTTGCATCTAAAGCCATAACTTTCCCGTCTCCTGTTACAACAAGAGGGTTGATTTCAGCGATAGAGCAATCCTTTTCTATATATGCATTATATAGGCCCATCATAAATTTAACTGCTTGATTGACCAATTTTGTAGGAATATTGATATTGAAAGCAACACGACGAGCTTGGAATGCCGTTAGACCAACAACCGGATCAATTTCTTCTTTGAAGATTTTTTCCGGAGTTTTTTCTGCTACTTCTTCAATTTCAGTTCCACCTTCTTCTGACGCCATTAGCGTTACACGAGAAGTTGCACGATCCAATACTAAACCTACATAGTATTCTTTTTGGATGTCACAGCCTTCTTCAATCAAAAGGCGCTTAACTTCTTTGCCTTCTGGACCTGTTTGGTGGGTAACAAGTGTTTTACCTAAGATTTCTTCTGCATATGTACGTACTTCATCCAAGTTTTTGGCAACCTTTACCCCGCCTGCTTTACCGCGGCCACCTGCATGGATTTGCGCCTTAACAACACATACGTCTGTGCCTAATTCCTTTGCAGCTTCTACAGCTTCTTCTACTGTGAAAGCAACTTTACCATTTGGAACTAATACCCCGTATTGTCTGAGGACTTCTTTTCCTTGATACTCATGTATATTCATTTCCCATCCTCCTATCTTAGTCTTCAAAAATAGACTGCGTTTCCATTTTATTAAATGACACATTAGTTGTCTACTGTAATAAAAGAAATATTGGATTAATCTAAATAGATTTAATAGAAAAAATGATAGAATACCCTTATCTCATGGGATTTTGACTAGTGACAAAATAATTTTAATTTTATTACAAAGGAAGCTGTTCATTTCCCACCAAATTCCACATTTTCTAATTTCAAAGAGATTAAATCCTATTTTTTCCCTATTTCTGCTTGGTCAATCTTGTAAATAAAGGCAAATACTTCAGCGACTGCTTGATATAATTCCTCGGGTATATTTTCATTTAGATCAAGATTACCTAAAAGCTCAACTAAGGAAGCATCCTCTTGGATCGGAATGCCATGCTCCTTCGCTTTTTCGACAATTTGATCTGCAACCAGCCCTTTTCCTTTAGCTGCCACCCGCGGAGAAGGTTTGAATGGTTCATATGTAAGCGCAACAGCTTCTCTTCTCTTATTATCTAGTTTCTTCATACTCTTATGTCCACCCCATTGAATGGTTTTGTTATGTTCAAGGTTGAACGAGCAGGTTTTATCACTTTTTGTTCTTTAATAAAACGGATGGATGATACCATATAGTCCTGCGCCTCTAAGTTGTGCTTTAATTGATCTATAAAGGGTCTAGCAGCTCTATCAATCCAATCATGCTTATTAATAACTGTGATATTCATCACACGCTTTTGGATGAGCAAGTCTACTATTGTTTCGTCTAAAGACTGCAAATTCAAGTAAAATAAAATTCGGCAATGATCAGGGTCAATTTCTCCGTTTGAAGTCTTTTTCCCACTCCACTGAATCGACAAATCAGTTGACTTTTTTAAGAATGGCAACGGAATTTGATAGGCATATTGCTGGATAGGACCCACCTCTTGCGAGAGCAGCTGGAAGCCCGTCAATTTATTCAATAGCTCTTTCGCAGTATCTTTTATCCCAATCGGCAATTCTTCAGCTAATAGACGCAACAACAGAGGTTTGAGCATGTCTTGCTTAAAAGCATCTTGGTTGTCGTCACTCTGAAGATACTGAATAAGATGTTGTTCATGTGACAGTCCAAGTGTTTTAATAGCCATTTTTAATAAATCTTTTATTTGCGGTGTCTCTATTGACTGTAGCTCCAGAGACATTTCCCCCCTTAGTGAGGAAAGCAACAATCGCTCTTGGTTTGATTGCATTTTTGGATGAATTAAAGCAGGATGATCCATTAAATTCTTCACTTGTTCCATCACAAATGCCGGACTACGTTCGCTATTTATTATCATGGAACTAATTAAATTTGAATCGTTTCCCTGTTTAGTTATATATGGTGAGAGTGCATCCTTCAAGATCGCAATAATCCGCTGTTCAGAAACTGGGAATTGGTTTTCTTTTGTCCTTACCTCATTTATTAGGTGTTGAACATCCAAGTGTTGATGTGATAACCCCATTTGGCGCAGGACAGTATCCAATTTAGCTAAACTTAGAATAAATGCCGGCTTGTTGCCTGTCTGGTTATTGGTTAAGACTTCTGAGAGGACTTTAGATATTGGCAATGAAGTCCGTTCTCCGTTAAATAATTTCTCCAGCGTTTTTGCTAATGCTTCCCCTTCATTTCCAGTTCCAGAATGTATCCCTATGTTCTTCAACATACTGAAGGCAGCGAGGGATTGGGGAGAGCTATTCTTTACCCATGCTTGGACAAGTTTATTGATTAATTGAAGAGAATCAGCTTCAGTCAGCTGCTGGAGTCTATAAGATAGTTCTCTGGCTGATTGCAGCCCCTGATAGTTTTTTAGTTCTAACTGAAGCTTGTTTAATTGGGGAGTGATTGGTCCTTCGGAGATAATAGATAAAACAGCTTGAAATACTTCAGCTTTAAAAGGCCAATTCCGCTCAATCATCATTTGCATAGCCTTTTGGCTTGTTTCAATGGACGGCGAGGATTTGACCCATTCCAAGGATCTTTCTAACACTTCCTTCGATAAAGGCAATTGCTCTTTTAGAAAAAATTGGACCAGTGAAATATTTTCCTTTGTAACAGGGATGTTGAGTTGATGCAGTAAACTTTCTGCTGAAGCTATTGCCTGTTTCCCATGAACAATTGTTTCTAAAACTTTTAATTGCACAAGCCCATCTTCCTTTTGGACCTGGAGCCAATAGCTCTCACCGACAGACAGCGGTATACTGATACGTGCAATAAAAGATTGTTTGCCTATTTGGACTTCAGCTGTTTCGTTAGGAAAGTAACGTTTGATTGTACCACTTAAAATTTGCCCTGAACGTAAAGCTACTGGCGTTTGTTCCGGTTTTTCTACTTTTATTAGCTGATCTGTTAATATTTTCATAATCCCAATCCCTTCACCTCTGGTCACAATTAATCACTATATGCTTTAACAGGTGCAAAGCTCTTGCGGTGAATCGATGTGATTCCGAATGCCTCTAATGCATCTAAATGGTCTTTCGTTCCATAGCCCATATTTTTTGAAAAACGATATTGAGGATAGTGCTCACTGAGCTTTAACATCAGCCTGTCTCTTGTCACTTTTGCAACAATAGAAGCGGCTGCAATGGAAATGCTTCGTGCATCCCCTTTGATCAATGCTTCATATGGGTAAGGTGTATTTAGCTTTACTGCATCGATCAATAAAAAATCCGGAATAGCATCTAAACCGGCAACGGCAGACAGCATCGCTTTCTTTGAAGCTTCTAAAATGTTTATTCGGTCGATTTCGTCCGCTTCAATGATTCCTACACCAAAAGCGACAGCTTCTTGAAGGATATACTCATAAAAATCATTTCGCTTTCTCTCTGTTAGCTTCTTGGAATCATCTATTCCAGGCAAATAAAAATTTGCTGGAAGAATCACAGCAGCTGCCACGACAGGGCCTGCCAGCGGACCTCTTCCTACTTCATCCACACCGGCTATGTATTTAAAGCCTTCTGCTCTATACTTTTTTTCAAACATCATCATATTCTCGTATTTTTGAATTAATTGATTATATTGATCTTGTTTGCGATGCCATTTTTTTAATGCGGCTTGAACTCCTTTTCTATCATCCTTCATGAGCTCATTAATAAATTCATCTTTCTCATTCAACTGCTGCAACTTTTTTTCGATTTCTTTAATTGATTGTTTTGCCATTTCAGTTTCTCCTATTTAGAATAATATCGACTTAGTTCAAAAAAAATAAAGGTCTTCATGTGAAAGACCTTTATTTAACTATATCTTCTTCTGCAGTGATTAGGTCAGCAGGATTCTCTAAAGAGATGCGGCCGAATTTTTCTGAACGAAATTCTCTTATGACAAGCTCAGTTACCTTATCATAGTCTACCTCACCACCGCCCATTAAACATCCTCTTCGTTTGCCAATTTCATCAAAGAGCTGAACAATATCTTCAGGTATTTCCGTTAAACTAAAACGCTCTTTTAACTTATTTGGATAATTGGCTATTAAAAACCGAAGTGCATACACGGCAACATCCTGTAAATTGAGAATCGTATCTTTAATCGCACCAGTTAAGGCTAACTTCATACCGACTTCTTGATCTTCAAATTTTGGCCATAGAATCCCCGGGGTGTCCAGAAGCTCGAGTTCCTTGCCGACTTTAATCCAAGCTTGCGCTTTCGTTACCCCGGGCGTATTCCCAGTCTTTGCAATATTCTTTTTTGCTAAACGATTAATCAATGTGGACTTACCCGCGTTTGGAATACCAACAATCATCGCTCTAATCGCCCTAGGTTTAACTCCTTTTGCCTTCATTCTGTCAAACTTCTCTGAAAGCAGATCCTTAGCTGTTGCTACTATATCTTTCATTCCTTGTCCGGCTTGAGAATTAATAGCGATTGCTCTAATTCCTTGTTTACCAAAATAAGCGATCCACTTTTTGGTCATTTCCGGATCAGCCATATCTGCTTTATTTAAAAGGACAATCCTTGGCTTTTGTTGAATGATTTCCTCTATCATTGGATTTCTTGATGAATAGGGAATTCTTGCGTCGATCAGCTCAAAAATAATGTCTACCAGTTTTAGCTTTTCTGTCACTTGCCTGCGCGCTTTGGCCATATGGCCAGGAAACCATTGTATCGTCAAGGTCCCCACCTCGCTTTTATTTTATTTTATTCTATTTTTCATTCTAAATCGAAATGTGCAACCGCCTCGCTCAGCCCCGACAAGCTTAAGACGCATAGGAAATGAAGGTTGAACTTTACCTTCAATTCCTATGTGGCTTAAGACCTCGAGGGGCTAGGCGGTGAAACTAGACAAATCGAAATGTGCAACCGCCTCGCTCAGCCCCGACAAGCTTAAGACGCATAGGAAATGAAGGTTGAACTTTACCTTCAATTCCTATGTGGCTTAAGACCTCGAGGGGCTAGGCAGTGAAACTAGACAAATCGAAATGTGCAACCGCCTCGTTCAGCCCCGACAAGCTTAAGACGCATAGGAAATGAAGGTTGAACTTTACCTTCAATTCCTATGTGGCTTAAGACCTCGAGGGGCTAGGCGGTGAAACTAGACAAATCGAAATGTGCAACCGCCTCGCTCACCTGGAACACAAGCTAAAAGGGCCACGTCCTATGGCAACGCCCATATAACCCACATTCCTGTGGGCCTCAAGCTTAAGCTTGAGCGGAGGCATAGGTCCTGGACAAATAAAAAGAAATCACCACAACCTGTGATTTCTTTTTATTCTACCTTATTTAACAAAGCGTATATCTTCAAGCGGCCAGTAAATAACACCAGCGCTTCCTAATACTTCTTCCATTGGCACAGGACCTATATGGCGGCTATCCTTGCTAAAGCGGCGATTATCGCCCATAACAAAAAGATGCCCTTCCGGAACTGTTTCCTGCCCAATCTTCTCTTCTAGCGTAAACGGCTCTGTTAAAGGACCATCTACTACTTGTTGTTTATATTCATCAAGGTAGGGCTCTTCAAACGCTTCACCGTTTACATATAAAATATCATCTTTATATTCGATTCTATCCCCGGGTAAACCAATAATCCTTTTAATATAATCCTTATTTTCCGGTGCATGGAAAACGATAATATCAAATCGATCCGGCTCTCCGATTGTATAGCTGAATTTATTAACAATCATTCGATCCTGATCTTGCAGTGTTGGCATCATTGATAGTCCATCAACAACAATCGGCGCAAATAGAAAGTACCTGATTACTGCAGCTAATAGAACTGCGATGACTAGCGCTTTTGTCCATTCCCATAATTCATTTTTCTTTTTTGCCATCGTTTCCCCACCATTCTTCTGTAAAAAGTGAAACAAGCTATTTTTACTGCATCCTTTTATATGTGATATGAGTATCCATCTCTTATCTTCCACTATACTTTAATAAGAAATGACTCTACTACTTATTTTACATAAATTTTGCCTAATAAACACGATGGGATGGTTATTTTATATATTATTTAATTATTATGTAATATTACAAGCAAATAATTGGAAATGCAAAAGAAAAGTTCATATGTCATAGAAAAGGAGCTTGTATATACAAGCTCCTCCGGCAATTCATCATTAGCTTTATCGCTAGGAAAAAGAGATTTAAAGTCCGCTATTACTAGCTTGCTTTAAAACTCTCATCCCTTAAAAAAGCGGTTATGCTATTTTTATCGAATTTCTTTAATACGAGCTTTTTTACCACGAAGATTACGTAGGTAATAAAGTTTCGCACGGCGTACTTTACCGCGGCGGATTACTTCAAGCTTCGCAATTTTAGGTGTGTGTACAGGGAATGTACGCTCAACGCCTACACCGTAAGAAATCTTACGTACTGTAAAAGTTTCGCTAATTCCACCACCACGACGCTTAATCACAACACCTTCGTATACCTGAACACGTTCACGAGTTCCCTCAACAATACTTACGTGTACACGTACAGTATCACCAGGACGGAACGCAGGAAGATCAGTACGAAGTTGATCTTGAGTGATTTCTTGAATTAATTTTTGCATCGTTTTCAACTCCTCCCAAGATGCTCTTGCACAACATGATAGATTGCAGCGGAACACCGTTATAAGACAATGAGCTAAACATAGTTAGCACAAGTCACAAAAAATATCATACCATAATAAGCGGTTGACTTCAATGTTATTTACACTCTTTTTTTATATCATCAAGCCATTTCTTCTGTATATCTGTCAACTGCATGTTTTCAAGCAAATCCGGACGTCTCATATATGTCCTTTTTAACGATTCCTTTTCTCTCCAGTCATCAATTAAACGATGATTTCCAGATACCAGTACATCAGGCACCTTCATTCCCCGAAAATCGGCTGGCCTCGTATAATGGGGATGTTCAAGCAGCCCCGTACTAAATGAATCCTTCATATGAGATTCGGCATTCCCTAAAACGTCAGGGAGCAAGCGAACAACACTGTCAATGACCACCATTGCACCGAGCTCTCCGCCTGTTAAAACATAATCACCAATCGATATTTCATCTGTTACAACATGCTCTCTTATTCTTTCGTCATAGCCTTCATAATGACCACAAATAAAGATTAGATGATCATGTGTCGAGAGTTCCTCCGATTTCCTTTGGGTTAATCTTTCCCCCTGCGGGCACAAAAGGACAACTCTTGGAGAAGTATTCGTGTTTTCCTTCAATGCTTCAACAGCGTCAAAGATTGGCTGAGGTTTCAATACCATTCCCGCTCCGCCGCCATACGGATAATCATCTACTGTTAGATGCTTGTTATCCGCGTAATCCCTGAAGTTAACTATATTGTAGTTAACAGCATTCTGGTCAGCTGCCTTCCTTAAGATAGAATGACCTAGGACACCTTCAAACATTTCTGGAAAAAGGGTCAATACATCAATTTTCATCATGAAAGTAACCCTTCCATCGGTTCAATAATAATTGTTTTCTCATCTATATCTACTTCCTTAACAACCTGCTCTATATAAGGGATTAAAATATCCTTCCCTTTTTTTCCTGTAATGACCCAAACATCATTGGCACCTGGTGAAAGAATTTCTTTTATTTCCCCAACCTCTTCACCGTTTACCGTTTTCACTAAACACCCAATAATTTCATGATAATAAAACTCATCTTCTTCAAGTTCTGAAAGCTGGGTTTCAGGTATTTTTAAAATACCGCCTTTCATCTTTTCAATATCGTTCATATTATTAAGTCCTTCAAAAGTAAGAAGGTTAAATGATTTATGAGTGCGATGTGAAGCTACAGTCAATTCAATTGGCTCTTTGGCATCTGGCATAAATAAATACAACTTATTTCCTGGCAAATACCGCTCGTCAGCAAAGTCAGTTCTTGAAACAACCCTTGCCTCGCCCTTTACTCCATGCGTATTAACAACTTTACCTACATTAAACCACTTTTCCATATCTATTCACCTCTAGCGGATCTCATCGATGATCCCGTCTTTTACAATAATTGTTCTTCCATTCTCTATGTCTTCCCAGCGATCCCCTTTTTCCAATTGAATAATCGCTTGAACTTCTTTTTCTTTCAGTTCGCTTCCTAATGGTAGCATATGTAATTGTTCTATTTGAAAATCGAGTAATTTGATTTTTTCATTTCTCGATTGAATTTCTTTATCAAAATAAGTTTTTAAATTACTCAATTGCGACTTTTTATTTTTTTCCCATTTCTTCATCTCAAATCTAAATTGATCACATTCCTTTTGAAGCTGCTGTTTTTTCAATTCATAATTAGACAGCAATTCTTTTTTGCTGTTTTCCGTTAACACTTGTTTAACTGTTACCGTTTGAATAATTTGCATCATGACAGCCCTCCATTGTACTTGGGTGTATTGACCTCATAAATCAGCTACTGATTTGAATTTTAGATAATGGAAAAATGGTAAAAAAAGGAGGGGTTTCCCCTCCTTTTCATTGTTGTTTATTAAGCTATGAATTGACTAAGGGTCACCGTCTAATTAAGGATAAGGAGATGGTGACCCTTATCGATGTCTAGCTGCGGCTCCTAGGGGCTCGAGGTCTTAAGCCACATAGGAATTGAAGGTAAAGTTCAACCTTCATTTCCTTTGCGGCTTAAGCTTGTCGCCCCTGATCAGTCGCCTTCGCTTTTCATTTTGTCTAGCTGCGGCTCCTAGGGGCTCGAGGTCTTAAGCCACATAGGAATTGAAGGTAAAGTTCAACCTTCATTTCCTTTGCGTATTATGCTTGTCGCCCCTGATCAGTCGCCTTCGCTTTTCATTTAATCTCTAAGAAAATTTTCTTTTCTTGAGATGTTCCTGCTGCATAAACAACTGTTCTGATCGCTTTCGCAACGCGCCCTTGCTTCCCAATTACCTTCCCCATGTCACTCTTGTTGACTGAGAGCAAATAGGTCACTGTGTTGTCTTCTTCTTGAACATTCACTCGAATATCTTCCGGAAAATCAACGAGGGGCTTCACAATCGTTTCGATAAGCTTTTTCATAGGATTATGAATTACTTACCGTGTTTAGCGTTATGGAATTTTTCCATAATGCCTTCGTTTGAGAATAGGTTACGTACTGTATCAGATGGTTTCGCACCTGTTTGTAACCATTTAAGAGCTAATTCTTCATTAATATCAACAATTGCTGGATTTGCAACTGGGTTGTAAGTTCCAACTACTTCGATGTAACGTCCATCACGTGGTGAACGAGAATCAGCTACTACGATACGATAAAAAGGAGATTTTTTTGCTCCCATACGTTTTAAACGAATTTTTACTGCCATTTTAAAAAGCACCTCCGAATAGTTTCACACAAGATAGTATAATATCAATAGTTAGTTAGTTTGTAAAGGTTTTTTTCTTTACATACTTCAAAAAACTGTTTCAACCCTTTAAAAGGGGTTAAATGGCAGCTTAAAGCCACCTTTTTTCTTGCCTTTTTGCTGCGTGCCTGTCATCTGCTTCATCATTTTTTTCATTTCTTCAAATTGTTTCAACAGACGGTTAACCTCAGGTACAGATGTTCCGCTGCCTTTCGCAATTCTTTTTCGACGATTTGCATTAATCGTTTCAGGATGAATTTTTTCATCTTTTGTCATCGATTGAATGATCGCCTCTACATGCGTAATTTGCTTATCATCGATCTTAAGATTATTAAGACCCTTCATTTTATTGGCGCCGGGCATCATTTTTAAAAGTTCATCCAGCGGCCCCATCGTTTTCACTTGGCCAAGCTGCTCTAAGAAGTCATCCAAAGTGAAAGAAGCCGTGCGCATTTTCTGCTCCAGTTCTTTTGCTTTTTCTTCATCAACATTTGCTTGTGCCTTTTCTATAAGCGATAAGACATCACCCATACCTAAAATACGGGAAGCCATTCTTTCTGGATGGAATGCTTCGAGTGCATCAAGCTTTTCACCGAGCCCAACAAACTTAATCGGTGTTTGAGTAACAGAGCGAATAGATAGAGCTGCCCCACCACGTGTATCGCCATCAAGTTTAGTTAAAACGACGCCAGTCAAGCCTAGCTGTTCATTAAAGCTTTGGGCTACATTAACTGCATCTTGTCCTGTCATTGCATCTACAACAAGGAAAATCTCATCTGGACTAGACAATTCTTTTATTTGTTTCAACTCATCCATTAAAGCTTCATCAACATGCAATCGGCCTGCTGTATCAATTAGGACATAATCATTATGATCTTCCTTCGCCTTTGCGATCGCTTGCTTAGCAATCTCTACAGGGCTTACTTGATCGCCTAAAGAGAACACAGGCATGCTTAACTGCTTGCCCAATGTTTCCAGCTGCTTAATCGCTGCTGGACGATAAATATCTGCAGCAACAAGCATCGGGTTGCGATTGTATTTTTTTCTTAGCAGGTTAGCAAGCTTTCCTGTAGTTGTTGTCTTACCAGCACCTTGTAAGCCAACCATCATAATAACGGTTGGGGGACGGTTTGCTACAGCAATTTTACTTTGCTCACCACCCATTAATTCTGTCAGTTCTTCTTTAACAACCTTAATGACCTGCTGTCCTGGTGTCAGGCTTTTCATTACTTCCTGACCTACAGCACGTTCGCTGACCTTTTTAACAAATTCCTTGACGACTTTAAAGTTAACATCGGCCTCTAACAGAGCCAGACGGACTTCACGCATCATTTCCTTTACATCAGCTTCATTAATTTTACCTTTGCCGCGAATTTTTTGGATGGTACTTTGCAGTCGGTCGGCTAATCCTTCAAATGCCATAGTAGTGCCGCCTCCTAATCTAATTTCTCAAGTTCTTCAAGTAATTCACTGATCTCCGCATGTGGGGAATCTGTTTTTAGAAGTTCTTTCATATGCTCAATCATCTTACAGCGCTCTTTAAATTTATGAAATAATAACAGCTTTTCTTCATATTCTTCAAGCATTGCTTCTGTACGCTTGATGTTATCATAGACCGCTTGTCGGCTTACTCCATACTCTTCGGCAATTTCTCCAAGCGAAAAGTCATCGAGGTAGTACAGGGACATATAGCTGCTTTGTTTTGGTGTTAACAAAGATTGATAAAAGTCATAGAGGTAATTCATCCTCGTTGTCTTTTCAAGCATCCACTATTCCCCCTTGTTAAGTGAAAAGCCTTTACAAAAGTAAGTTTACCTATATGCTGTGTGCATGTCAAGGAAATATCCTTTCATAACCGAGTGTAGATTTACATCCGTCCATTTTATGTTAAAAATTGCAAGAAAAAACCTAACTCCTCCGCTTTTTCGCTTCCAGCAGCCGTCTCATTCTTTCTTCTCGCTCCTCATCCGTTATTGGATTCTCTCTTATTTTCTGTTTCTTAACAGCCTTCTTCTTATTAGCCGTTTTTTCTTTTACAACTTTTATATTGCTTTCTGTTGTCTTATATTGGGCAGATGGATTTGTTTGAATAACCTTGTGAGCATTTACTCCATTCGATTCCTCCGTTGCGTATGCCTGCTGTCTTTTTCTTAAGAATGAAGGTAAACCAAATCGCCTTATAGCAATCTCCACAAAATAAAGTAAAAATGCGAAGGCAACTAACACAATACTAAAGTCTTGTTGGCTAAATGCCTTTTGTTGGAGCGGACGAAAGGCATCCGCTTCTTTATCAAGTTTTTTTCCAGTTGTTATTGAAGCAAGTTCTCCAAGCAAATCGTGGTTTGTCCCTTCCAGTAAATATTCATCTGAATAGGGAATCGCGAACCCTGTTTGATAATTAATCATTTCGCCATGCTCATTCGCTTGTTTAATACTTAAAAAGTACATCCCTTCCTTTTCCGGAACCATCACTTCATATTTGCCGGGCGCTACGAGCTTAGCATTCGTTTTCACTTCGCCGCCATCTTCAGTTAGGACGGTCGTTTCAATAGGCAAAGATTGATTTGTTAAGGATTCAAGATTAACAGTCGTTTGCTCCGACCCCTTTGAAACGGATACTCGAAAAGGTTCGCTGTCATATTGTGGTAGTGTGGCAGTTACAAGCTGATTAATAAAATCAGACCACTTATTCCATCTTGCCCAATCGCCAGACCATTTGCCAGAGAAGTCGGATGTGAACGCGATTGTGCGCCCAATTCCATATTGCCATTGAGCTAGAATTGGATCCTCCTTTTCACTTAAGAGAGGAATTTTCGCTCTCGGTTTGGCTGTAACCGCAATATAGGCATTCATCTGCGGGATGCCGTCTTTAAATAGGCTTGACCATTCTGGATCATTTTGAACGAGCGGGTAAAAAGGATTATCCTCTATATACGTTCTTGTAGCCATCACTGTCTCCCTGGATAATATACTCGGAATCACTGAAGCATCAGTCACATCATAATATCTCCCTGAACCTTGTTCCGCCAAATCTTCAAGCAGTGCTCGATCGGCATCTTGGCCAATTGCTACTGTAGATAAAGTGATATTTTTTTCCTTTCCGTTCTCGATAATGGCATCATAATCACCACCGCCCGAAGATTGTCCATCAGTCAGAAGAATAATATGTTTACGCTGCAGCTTTAAATCTTCTAATTCCGAATAAGCTTTTTCCAGTGAAGTGAAAATTTCTGTTCCCCCGCCTGGCGTAACAGAGAGAATTTTTTCTACCGCATCTTCTTTATCCTTTAAAGGGCCTGTTTCGACGATCACCCATGGCCGATCATCGAAGGCAATAAATCCTAAAGTATCCTCTTCCCTTAATAATTCTACAGATCTGGCAGCTGCTTCCTTCGCTAATTCCAGCTTCTGTCCATCCATGCTGCCTGACCTGTCTAACACAATCATCAAACCGAGTGAAGGCATTTCTTCCTTGCCTTTTATCTCCATTTCAACTGGAAGGAGCTTTTCTATCGGTGTTTTAAAATACCCGCCTAGACCGAAGCTCTCTTCACCGCCAGCCATCATAAACCCTACACCAAACTCCCTGACTGCCTGTTCAATCAGCTCCATCTGTTTCTCAGTGATTCCTGTTGCCTGGACATTGTTAAAAATGATGGATTGGTACTGAAGGTAGCCAGATAAATTCGTTGGCATTTTTTCAGGCATCACCGTGTTCATTTCTAAATCGGAACTTTGCAAAGCTTTTTGCAAATGATCAGACTCATCACTTTGCACGATAAGCACCTTTGGTTTTCCTTTTATATTCGTAATTGCTTGTAAGGCGTTATTTTCGATAAAAGTATCGCCCTCAGATTCTATTTCAGCCTTCAATACTTGCAGACCGCTGCCTAGCGCTTCGTAACTAAATGCGTATTCATTCTTTCCTTCCTTCACGTCAATCTTTTGCTGGAGAATTTCTTTATTATTCAAAAACAAACGAATTTGTGCGGTCTGATTAATATTGCTATTAACACTTAAAGAGACAGATGCCTCCTCCCCTTCATATAGAGAAGGGGAAACTTTTAAGTCAGATAGTG
Organism: Cytobacillus purgationiresistens; assembly: GCF_030813235.1. Classification (GTDB taxonomy): domain Bacteria; phylum Bacillota; class Bacilli; order Bacillales; family Cytobacillaceae; genus Cytobacillus; species Cytobacillus purgationiresistens. The sequence goes on from NZ_JAUSUB010000007.1 coordinate 150,041, forward strand.
CCATGTCTTCTCCAACTTTGCTGTTGACTTGAACATAGTCCAGCTCAATTCCTCTATTTTTTAATAGCTTCGCCGCCTCCGTACTATTGCCTATCGTCTCATTTCCATCGGTGAATGCAACGATTCTTCCGCTTGAATTTTGAGGGATAAGCGAAGACGCAAACTGAAGACCTGATTCCATGTTCGTCTCTGTTTCATTAATAGCCCCATTAAATTCCGTTAGCGATTCTGATTGATTCCCTAAATTTTGGTCTAACACAATATTTTCAGCAAATGAGGCAATAGCAAATTCATCTTTGGCCCCCTTATGTTTCACACTTTCTTCAATCCAAGCAAGTGATTCCGCTTCTGTTCCAGTCACACTTGCTGAACGGTCCACTAAAAAAACCACCCTTTCACCTTTTATAGGCAGATACAATTGCGGAATCGATAGTGCAAGAATGAGTAAAGTAAAGACGGTGATTCTAATTGCTGAGATGATTCGCGCTTCTCCTTTTTTAAAACTGTTCCCATTCTTTAAATATAAAAATACGACAAAGAAGGCAGGAAGTAATAATAGCAATAGCAGAGGGTATTTAAATTCGATGCCCACGTCGGTATACCTCCCATTCCACGAAACAAAGACATAGAGCAATGAATGTGAGCCAATACCAAATATGTCCCACTGGCCTTTGTACCCCAACTTCACTTAATGATTTCTCATTGATTGTAAATGCATCTTCTAAAGAAGCATGCTTCTCTCTTTCATCTAGCAAAACTGAGAAATAATAGATTCGCTCATCAATAACTGCTTGATAAATACCTGGCGTAGCAGGGGCTGTAAAGCTCTCTTCTGCCAAATTAAGAGAATATAGATTTTCATCCGCCTGATTAAAAATCTCCACTATTTGCGCATCTTCACCTTCACCCATGCTAATCCATCTTTCTTCGTTTGCACTAAAGTATCCTAAAAACTCATTTGTTTGTGACAAATATTGATAAGCATTATATAAAAAGATAGGGAAGCCTGGCTGCAGTGGCCAATCGGAATCAGTAAGAGAAAAGTTAATGACAATAATAGGATAGCCATTATTCATACCCTTTTGAATGACCGGGACATCACCACTCATAAGCACTGGTTCAAGGTTCCCTTCTGACGATGTCACAACTGAATCAATATAAATATTTTTAGCGTCTACGTATTGAAGTAGCTGTTCATCTTTTGTAATAAGCTGCTCTGTTATTTTTTGTTTTTCTCCATTTGTCCGAAAAAAGATAGCTGGCTGCATGGGCAAGTCTTGTAACGACTCTCCTTCCGCGATCATAATTCCATTCATGTTATCACGCTTCTCTTTTACCTGAATGATATCTGTTCCAATAATTTGGAACCCTTTAATTGTAAAAGGGTTGATTTTATTCAATGCATACACTGAAGGATTATTCTCACTATAAATGGCTATCGCAGCATTATCGACTTGGTAGCCATCATTTGCATCAAGTACTGCCTCATAATATGTCTCCTTAGGAAGATCGGCAATATTGACAATGACTTGGTCATTGCTGGGAATTGATACCTCTTCCTTGAACCATTCATTGTTTTCAGTTCGTACGGATAAGATTGCTTTTTTCTCCGCATCAGTTTGATTAGCTATTACTGCAACGCCGGCAATCTTCCCCTCGATAGGAGCAACACCAAAAGATTGCAGGGATATATTTTGAATTTCGCCGCCGATGTTATGCACTTCTGCATATTGATCATCAAGAATTTCTGCCACTTCTTTCTTTTTGACTGCATCAGAAAAAATATGTATGGCTGTATCCCTGTTATCTGCAAGGGAAGCAGCAAGGTTTAATGTTTTCGCGATGTTTTCGTGATTATAAGTAAGTTCAAGACTTTGAATCTTTTCGTTGATAATCGCCTTGTCAGCTTCCTGATTCAAAAGAATGGATGGCTTATCACCTGCTTGGATGAGTGTTACAGGCTGTCCATTCGTTTTTTTAATTAATTCACCCATCATTGCTTTTGCCTTGTCAAACCTTGTATCACCATCATCAACTGCCGCCATGGAGGCAGAAGTATCCACTATAAAGATTAAATGCTCTCCCTTTATTTGCTGTCCCATAAAAAATGGACGAACAAGCGCGAGCATCAGTAACAGCAACGCCAAAATTTGCAGCCAAAAAATCAAGTTTTGCTGCAGCTTCTTAAGCCATGGCGAAGCCTGCCATTCATTTAATACTTGCTGCCAAAGCATATTTGAAGCAACCGATTGCTCCTTATACTGTTTGCGAAAAAAATAAAACAGGATAACAGCTGCAATAAAGATGCCGAAAAAGAAAAAATAGGGATTTAAAAACTGCATCGCTCCACCTCTGTTCACTTAACATTCAAAGGGAATCTCACCCCCGTTTGTCTAATACGCTTCTTGATCCAATATTGTTGATACGATTTAGTTATTGAATCAACCTTTTTTTAACCATATCTCTTAATAGGAAGGTGGACAGATCTCTCTCCTCCGTCAATTGCATAAAAGCTCCTCCATAGCGGCGGCATAACCGTTCTAACTCCTCTGTATGCCGCTCCATACGCTTTTGATAATCTATTAAAATAGCATCGTTCATGCTTACATTCACAGCCGTTTCCCGCTCGCTATCTATTAATTTCATATCTCCACTATATGACGGTGACACCTCTTCTGTTGATAACACCTGAAACAACCAAATTTCCTGTTTAAATGCTTTCATTTTTTTAAATACAGAGTCAAGAAGGCTAATATCCTCCATTCCATCTGTAATGAGAATGGACAATTGATGCTTTTTGACAAGCGATTGTTCAAGTAGTTTTACAAATTCACCCGTTTTTGCTTTTGTATCGAGATTGATAATATCCAAAAAAGTTTTTTTGCTATAAATAGATCCTTTTTTCTTCAGTGGGCGGGTGCCGCTTGTTGGTATTAATGAAAAAAACAAACGATCTTCTTCTTTAAGTACAAGGTAGCTTAATGCAGCTGCCAACTCTTTTGCTAAATGCCACTTTGTCGCTATATGTCTCATCGAAGTGGTTCCATCAAGATAGATTGCAATAGAAATTTCCTGCTCATCTAAAAATCGTTTAATATAATGCTTCTGTGTTCTTCCATATACATTCCAATCAATCTGCCTGACATCATCACCAGGCTGATAGACACGATAATCTGAAAACTCCAATGAGGATCCGAATTTACTTGATTGCCTCGTCCCGTTATGAAGCCCTCTTTTTTTCGAGCGCACGACCAGCCGTTTTTGCTGTAACTTCCGCAAATATCCCTCCGACCGATTCATTTATTCAATGCACCCACTTCCTCAATCAATCGATCGATGATCATATCTGTTGTCATTCCGTTTGCTTCAGCTTCAAAGTTTAAAAGAAGACGATGTCTTAAAACCGCTTTTACTGTTTGCTTTAAATCTCCAACGGAAACATGATATCGGCCTAGGCATAACGCACGTGACTTCGCCATACTAATTAAACTTTGCAATCCGCGTGGTCCACTGCCATATTGAACATATTGCTTCACAATCTCTGGCGCATCACTCGCACCAGGGTGAGTACTTGAGATAAGATCCACTGCATATTCTATCAAGTCTTCAGAAATGAGAATTTCTTTTGCCAGCTTTTGCAAAAATACAACATCATCTACGCTTGCCACTTTTTCCAATGACCTTTCTGAGGCTCCTGTTGTTCTCTTTACAATTTCTTTTAACTCAGCTTTTGTCGGATAATTAACATCTACTTTGCAAATAAACCGATCCGTCTGCGCTTCTGGCAAGGGATACGTCCCCTCCATATCAATAGGGTTTTGGGTTGCCAATACAAAGAAAGGCTTTGCCATTATTTTCGTTTCCCCCATAATGGTTACCGTCTTTTCACCCATCGCTTCAAGCAATGCACTTTGTGTTTTCGGGGTGGCCCGATTGATTTCATCAGCTAATACCATGTTGGCAAACAATGGACCTTCATGAAAAATAAAGCTTTGTTTCCCTTTATCATCTGGCTGCAAAAGCATCGTTCCTGTAATATCAGAAGGCATAATATCCGGGGTGAATTGAATACGGGAAAACTTTAAATCGAGACACTCAGATATCGTTTTAATTAGCATTGTCTTTCCGAGTCCAGGCAGCCCTTCTAACAGTACATGTCCGCAAGCAAACATACTCCACAATACTTGATCGATTACCTCCTCCTGACCGACTATAAAGGACTGCACCTCTTCCTTTACCTTTACTATTAATTCAGCTGCTTGTGAAAACTCCTGCGCTTTCTCTTCTATAACAGACATTTTGTCACTCCTTATTCGGGTCAATATTTGTGAAATATAATTGCACGATTTCTTCTAAATCTGCAGGTAAACGGTAACGCTCTGTACTTTGACGATAAGCTTTTTCATACTCTCGATACACTTCTTCGTAAGGTCTGCTATTGCCTTTCATTACTGGACCTTCGCTTTCATACGATTCTGCAGATTTACCGTTTCCGAGCTCACCTTTCTCCGTTTCTACATTTTCCTTTCCTTGGATGCGTTCTGGAATGGTCAGCAACTCTCTAGATCCCTGGCCAACACCAGCACCGTTCCCTGAGCCGCTACCTGATCCACCACCGCCAGAGCCGCCAGACCCTGAACCATTTCCTGAACCCGAACCGGATCCTGATCCATTTCCTGATCCTGATCCATTTCCTGATCCGTCACCATTATCGCTATCACTATCCTCATCACTACTTTCATCTGATGTGTTCGATGATGACTGATTGGATTGGTTTCCTTGATTATTCGAACCGGAAGACGGTGCAAAAGCTATATTTTTTGGAGGCATGCCGCTAGCAGCCATTTGACCTTGCATTGAATTCCCAGTGCTTTGCATTGCATTTTGTGCCGCAGCTAATTGTTTTAATAACTCTTCAGAATTTAACGCTTCCTCTATTTGCGCAACCAGCTTTTCCATATCTTCTTCGGTTAATTGACCATCAGATTCTGTCATTTGGCTCAACAGTTCTTTTTGCTCCTCGGTTAATTTATCCCAATCCTCATTTAAGGCTGCCAGCTCCTCTTTGAAATCATCCAGCTGCTTCTCATCAAGAAGTTTCGCTAACTCTTCCATTTTCTGGTCATCCAGCTCTTTCTTCCACTGTTCCAAGACATCTAGTTTTTCTTTTTCCTTCATTTGCTGAAGCTCTATGTTCTTCATCTCTTTTGCCAATTCCTCGAGGGCCTTTTCAGCCGTTTTCTGCTGTGCTATTTTTTCCTTCGCTTCTTCAATTTTCTTCTTCACAACAGGATTTTTCTCTTCTTTTATTTTCTCAGCAAGCTTTTTTTCTGCTTCTTCAATAAGCTCTTTTTCCTTTTCCAGCTGACTAGCGAGCTTCATCGTTTCATTAGGGAAACTGTATAAGAGAACTCCTCCAAGCGCAAAGGCTGCAAATAAAAGAAGTAACCTTGGATGGAAACATTTCTTTTTTCTTTTTAACACTCTTTCTGATTCTTGTTTCATAAAATGAACAGCATCACCGAGCTGCAACTGTGCCATTAAGCCATCATCATCCATAAATGTGGCAGCGGTTATCACCCGATCATCTGAAACATAGCGATTATAAATAAGGGCAGCCTGTTTCAATGTAGGCCTTGCCCTCCATATACGAATAATAAACAAAACTGTAGTAACTGAAAAAATGCCAATGACATAATTAATCAAATATGGCGTTACTACAAATCTTGAAAGTAGCAGAAGAAAAAGAGTAGCTGCCCCGCTTATGAGGAGGAACAACTGAAACTCTTTCAAGATGACTTCTAAAAATAGCTGGCGCTTGACCGGTTTTAATAGCTTAATGAATCTATTCCAATTAGTCATCACATTCATTCCTTTTCGGATTAAATAAATTATCCCTTTTTCATATTCGGACGGAGCTTTTTAATACTTAACAGGATTGCACCGACAAAAATGATAGTATATGAAATAACATATGACACCCACAGAGGTGTTTTAATCCCTGTTATTCGATGAATTTCATCATGAATTTCTGGCTCAAATGAACCCGCCAAGACGATGACTGGATTCAGCATAGCCATAAAATAGGCATATGGCGTTGTAGGCGGCGTCCCTGATGAAGACATATGATAATAGCCTTGACCGAATTGCAGCGATATCAATGTCAAAAAGGCCGTTCCACCTACAAGAAATAGTGTGACCGCATACGTAGTTACCATCGAAACAATCGTTTTCCTAATTAAGGTGGAAAAAAGTACGCCTAAACTTCCAAACGCTAATATTGTAAAAGAATAATATACAACAGTAGTTAGTACTTGTATCGGTGAAATTCCTCCATATAAAAACACAAAGCTATATAGAGGCAGACTTGCGATAATCAATAACATTAAATAAGAAATGGACGAAATAAGTTTCGACAGAACAATACTTGCTGAGCTCTGGGCTGTCGTTAGCATAATGTTCAACGTTTGTCTTTCTCTCTCACTTGAAATTACACCCGCTGTCAGTCCTGGAGTAATGAAAAGAATAAGAATCAGCTGCAGAATGGAAAGCATCATAAACATCATTCTGCTTTGTTCAGGTTTAAAGAAACCTTGTGAACTGGTTAAAGATTCAATAAAGACAAAACCAATGATTAAAATGGCGAGCGCCAATAAATAAAACAAAAGGCCAAGAAAGCTTTTAAATGAGCGGAACCTTAACTTAAACTCTTTATTTAATACCGGGTTGATGACGAAATGCTTCAAGACAGCTCCACCCCTTTCGTAATTTCCATAAAGATATCTTCAAGATCAACCTGCGCTTCTGCAAAGCTTCTAATGGCAAGACCGTATTTAATTGCACTGCGCAGGAGCTCCACCTGCTCTTGATCAGTCCCTTTAAAAGTAAACTCAATTGTGTGACTTTCAGGCTGATATTGAAGTCTTGCCACTAGCGGTTCATCTTCAAAAAAGGCAATCGCATTTTCCGCATGTCCTGCAAGCATGACCGTTATGACTTTTTCACCTTTTAGCTGAGCTTGAATCTCAGCTACCCCGCCTTCAGCAACGAGCTTCCCTTGATCAATTATCCCGATGCGATCACACATCTCTGCAAGCTCAGGTAAGATGTGTGAGGAAATTAAGATGGTTTTCCCCATTTCCTTTAATTCTTTTAAAATTTCACGCATTTCAATTCTTGCTCGTGGATCTAATCCAGACGCAGGTTCATCTAAAATCAGCACCTCCGGATCATGGATTAAGCTACGCGCTAAACAAAGACGCTGCTTCATACCCCGTGAAAGCAAATCCACATATGCATCGCGCTTATGAGTCAAATTCACTAAATCAAGGAGTTGAGGAATTAATTTTTCTCTTTCTGACAAAGGTATACCGTAGCTTGCTCCATAGAAATGCAGGTATTCGTTTGCCTTCAGCTGGTCATATACCCCAAAAAAGTCTGGCATATAACCTATTTGCCTGCGCACCATCTTCGCTTCCTTTTGCACATTATAGCCATTGACAAAGGCTGTACCAGCTGTAGGGGCAAGCAAAGTGGATAAGATGGAAAAGGTGGTCGATTTACCAGCTCCATTTTGTCCAACAAACCCAAACACGGTTCCTTTTTCTATTTTTAAATTTAATGAATCAAGCGCAGTAAATTTTCCATATCTTTTTGTTAAATCTATGATTTCTATCATGGTGACAATTCCCCTTTAATTGTTATATTAGGCAATTGGGTATAAGGATCTCCGTTTGTGTTTTTGTTAAATTTGATCATCACTTCACCTTTGTCAGATATATATTCATCAATCGAATCTTTTTCTGTCAGTTGGAATGTATTGTTTTTACTTAAGTCAATCTCAATCCATTCATTTTTAGTCTGATGATAAATCGAATAATTCACACCATGACTATTTATCACAAGCTTTAATTCATTAATACTATAATTCTTGCCAATCATATCAGCTGGTAATTGATAAATATAATCATATTCTCCGTCTTCTAATAAAGCTTCATTATTAGCAGTGCTGTACCAATCCTCATGTATCTGACCTTCAATGATTTTAAAGCGGGCATTTAAATGGTCATTTTTTAAAGTGAACTTTCCGGTAATTTCTTGTTTTGCTTCCGTTTTTTCAATTATGAGGTTCAGATTATGCTGTTTTTCTTCCTTATCCTCCATTTTTATATCAATGACTGAATCTGTTAAGATCCCTGCGAGCACTGGCTGGTTATCTTTATAGTAATAATCCAGGAGAAAGTTGGATGCAGCAGAAAATAACCTTTCTTGCTTCATCTCATTAATACCCTGTTGATTAGAACCTCCGTACCCATTTGAATATGGACGGGTTAGAAAGCTGGATTTCACTTCGGCTTTTACAGATATTGTTTCTCCCTTTTTCACTGGTCCGAGTTTAACTTGGCGGTTTCCTGTCCAAAGATAAAGCTCGGCAAAATCATAGTCATAAAGGTTTTCAATCGTACCTGTCAATACGCCGTTCTTAAAGGTTAAATCACTTTTATATGAACCGGCAGAATCGTGCTGGGCAGGTCCATATACTGTTTTAGCAGACCAATATTCGATGCTCGGGAATACCACACTATCCCGCTTTGCCTTTTTCTCCATTACGGCGCCTCTTAAAGGATCAACACTTGCTGAGTTCATTGTGCTCATTACTGGCGTAAATTCATTTTTAGGATAGCTAACCGTATAGGACCCCTTATTATTTGCAAGAGTTGTCGCAGCTTGATAGCCTTTCAGCTGTTGCCCATCCTGAATATAGAATCCCATTTGATTCAATTGCGGATTACCCAATCTGTCCTTCGCACCGATTGTGAAAATGACAACGGCCATGAGAATCGAAATCGATGGAATAATCCACCATGCTTGCTCCCGTTTATCTAACTTACGAAGAATAAAATACAAAATAGGGACAACAAGAATAATGTATCCGGCCAACAGCGCAATCAACTGGCCAATTGAAAAGCTGGACGACGGAAAATATTCATTTACTTCTGCAAAATCCCAATAAAGCTGATCCAACATGTCAGATCCATAATAACCGCTTGTAATATTGCTTATATCAGCGTGTTTTAAAAGCTGCTCAAACCAATCACTATAATTCGACCACGAAGATAAAGGCTCATCACCTAGTGAAAATGCGGTTTGGAGAATGATACCTTGGCCATAGGATTTCTTGACGACTGCAGGGGTTTCCCCGCTCTTTGCCAGCACGGTCGCATCCTTTTCAAGCTCCCCTGTAAATAATTGCAGTTCTTTTATCGGAAAGTCTTTATCTTTATTCGTATTTAAAAATGATGCATCACCCTTTGTTTCATTAGTTGTTTGTAGCGGCAATAATGAATAAAGCGGCCCATAAAATTGACTGGCATTTGGTGTACCGCCTGCAATAAATACGCCCCCTCCTGCAATCCATTCGCTTATAGCTGCTTGTTGTTCTTCTGATAAAGCAGAAACAGCAAACTTATCAATAAGCAAAACATCAAGCGTTTCTAAGCTTAATGCATGTTTCGGAACATGCTCTTCTTTCATTTGCACCAATTGCGTCTGTGTTTTTGGAAGAACCCTCAACTCTTTTAAACGATCGTATTGTTCGCTTAATACGCCAATTATATGATCATCAATGTCAATAAACTTCGGTTTAATTGTTTTGTCGCCCTTATAGGGAACTGCCTTTCCATCCCTCCAGTCGCCTTTAAATAAATGAATCGTTGGCTCATTTTGATTATAGGATTGATAATCCTCTGTCACACCAGGCAATGCTACTTCAAACGATTTAGAACTGTTGGCAGGCAGCTCTATTTTAACCGGTACGGATCCACCGGCATTATATGTAGGATAAAACTCAACTAGTAAATAGCCGCTGAAGTCCCCCCCTGAATTTTCCGCTACAACTCTTAACGGAAAACCTTCCCCACTTTTTACTTTTCCATCAAATCCAGCTTCGACAGATATTTTTATTTTTTCTGCCGCTGCCGTTGCAGGGTGTGTCCAATTGAAGCATAGCAGGACTGTAAATAATATTATAATGGATATTTTTACTCTTTTCTGCACAAAATCTCCCCCTGTTTTCATTCCACATATTCATTGACGAAAAAACAATTTAAAAAGTTCTGCATTTTAAAAAATATTTCTATATATTGGACGATTATATTTCCCTTGTCCCCTACACATAAGCTAAATATCTTTATTAGAGTTCGATTTTCTTATATAAATTCCTTTATTATGAAAAGATCCTCCATACAAAAAGGGTGAGCCAATTAAGGCTCACCCTGTCGCATCAAATATTCTATTTTTCTTCCGCTTCTATCGTGTCTGAAAACAATCCATAAACATATTGCTCAGCATTAAATTCTTGTAAATCATCCATTTTCTCTCCCAGTCCAACGAACTTAACCGGGATGTCTAGTTCATTGCGAATCGCTAAGACAATGCCGCCTTTAGCTGTCCCATCGAGCTTAGTAAGTACAATGCCGCTTACATTTGTCGCTTCTTTAAAGGTTTTGGCTTGTACCATCGCATTCTGTCCTGTTGTTGCATCTAATGCCAGCAGGACTTCGTGAGGTGCACCTGGTATTTCTCTCTCGATGACACGCTTTACCTTTTCAAGCTCCTTCATCAAATTTACTTTGTTTTGCAGGCGACCAGCCGTATCGCAAATGAGAATGTCTGCTTGCCGTGCTTTTGCAGCCTGAACAGCGTCAAACATCACCGCGGCTGGATCTGAGCCTGCTCCTTGCTTAATTACATCAACGCCTACTCTTTCTCCCCATACTTCCAGCTGTTCAATTGCACCTGCGCGGAATGTATCACCTGCAGCAAGCACTACTTTTTTTCCTTCGCCTTTAAACTTATGGGCCAGCTTGCCAATCGTTGTCGTTTTTCCGACGCCATTTACTCCGACAAACAATATGACAGTTAATCCGTCAGCTTGAATATTCAAAGCAGACGAAGCGTTTCCGCCCTTTTCATAAATATCAACCAGCTTTTCTGAGATGACAGCATGAACTTCTGCAGGATCCTGGATGTTCTTTCTTTTCACTTCCATTTTCAGCTCTTCAATAAGCGTCATGACTGTGTCAAATCCAACATCCGCCTGGATAAGTATTTCCTCAAGTTCTTCAAAAAAGTCCTCATCGACTTTTCGATAGCGAGCAACGAGGTCATTTACCTTACCTGAGAAATTATCTCTTGTTTTTGATAATCCGTCTTTAAATTTTTCCGTTACCGTATCAGTCTGTAGCGTAATTCGTTCTTTTAACTTTTTAAAAAAGCTCATCTCTTCACTTCCTATTTTTCATTTTTTCAAAATATATGTATCGGAGGTGCGTTTACACACCCCACATATTAAGCTTTATGTTTTTAGCCAAGAACCAATTCTTTCGATTCTTCTAATCTGACTGATACCATTTTCGATACGCCAGATTCTTGCATGGTTACTCCGTAGAGGACATCGGCTTCCTCCATTGTACCTTTACGGTGTGTAATCACAATAAATTGAGTTTCGTGGCTGTAGCGTTTTAAATATTGCGCATATCGATGAACATTGGCTTCATCCAGTGCCGCCTCTACTTCATCCAAGATGCAAAAAGGAACAGGTCTTACCTTCAAAATGGAGAATAATAAGGCGATTGCGGTCAATGCCCGTTCCCCTCCAGATAGCAGTCCAAGGTTTTGCAATTTTTTCCCCGGTGGCTGGGCAACGATATCTATCCCGGTATTTAAAAGATCATCCGGATCTGTAAATCTCAAATCCGCTCGGCCTCCTCCAAATAAGGATTGGAATACTGATTCAAAATGAAAGCGAATCCCTTCAAATGTTTCTTGAAATCTGCGTTTCATTTCCACATCCATTTCATCAATCACTTGGAAAAGTGTATCCTTTGCTTCTTGAAGATCATTTTTTTGTTCTAGTAAAAATTCATAGCGTTCAGAAACTCTCTCGTATTCTTCAATCGCACCAAGATTAACCGTGCCAAGCTCTTCTATCGCTAACTTAATCAGTTTTACTCTCTTTCGTGCCACATCGACTTCAATGGCTAAAGGATATTCTTCCTTTGCAGCCTCATACGATAACAAATACTCTTCACGAAGGTGAGTTAGCCTTGTCTCTAGTTCAACATCCAGACGATTGATCTTCACCTCTTCATCCTTCAGTCCCTCTATCATCCCTTTATGCTGACGATTTAACTCTTTCACCTCACGCTCAAGGTCTTCAAGTACTGTTTGAAGCTTTAAGCGTTCTTCGCGCCTAGTTGAAATTAAGTTTAGTGTTTCATTTTTATCCTGAAGCTTCCGTTTAGCTGCTTCTTCTAAATGATGCTCACCTGATGAGTTATTGGTCATTTCAGAGGATAATAACTGGAGGTCTTCCTTGACCAAGTTTAGACGATCACCATTTTCTTCTATTTCTGATGTGATTTCATTGTATTTATCCGTCGCATAGTTAAGCTGTTCATTCTTTGAAGCAAGGCTAATTTTGAGTTCATTAATCTCATCAAGCACTTCTTCTTTCGAAGTTTGTTGAGAGTTTTTCATTTCAGTTAACTCTTTGATTTTCTGATCAAGAGTGCCAATTTCTGACTGATGCGTTGTTAAAAGGGCTTCAAGTTCCACCCTTCTTTTAAGCAGCCGCTCATTCTCCTCAGAATACTGCACTTTATCCATATCATATAAAGATAAGCGTTCATTCACGCGTTTTTCCTCATATTCTATTTCTCGAAAATCATTGTTTATCCCTTGCTCTTTTGTTCTTAAAGAATTGCTTGTTGTTTTCAGTTCTTCTATTAATGCAGTTTGCTTTTGAACATCGCTTTTCAATTGCTTTACTTGTACTTCCATGCTGCCAGTTTTCGTATCCATATCTGATATTCTAGCTTTAAGCTCTTCCAATTCACTTTTTCTACTTAATATGGATGATTTACTTTGTTTAACTGCTCCGCCAGTCATTGAGCCGCCTGGATTGACCACATCGCCGTCTAGCGTGACGATTCGAACACGATATTGCAGCAGCTTAGCCAGTTCATTGGCACCTTTTAAATCATGGGCTATCACGACATTCCCAAGCAAGCTTTCTATCGCAGGGCTATATTTCTCATTAAATTGAATAAGCTTCGCTCCAACACCGATAAAAGCATGGTGGCTTTGAATCAAATGGAGCTGTCCCTCATTCAAATATTTCCGTTTAAGAATATGTAACGGGAGAAAAGTTGCACGACCAAATGAATTGTTCTTTAAATATTGGATAGCTTGTCTTCCATCAGTCTCTGATTGTACAACAACATGCTGCATCGCTCCGCCAAGTGCAATTTCAATTGCCGTTTCATACTCCTTAGGCACATGAATCAATTCAGCAACCGCACCCTCAATCCCTTGAAGTTTAGAATTTCTAGCCTTTAATACTTCTTTTACACCTTGGAAAAACCCAGAATAATCCTCTTCCAGCTCTGCCAGCATTTCCTGGCGAGATTTTGCCTGTTGGATATATTGATATGCTTGATAAAGCGTTTTTTCTTGTTTATCATAGGTGTTCTTTAATGTTTCTAACTTTCTCTCTTCTTTACGATAGAGGTGGGTATGTGTTTCGATGTCTTGTTCCATTTTTGCTAGCATGGTTTGTAAAGATTGCTTTTTCTCTGCAATTTCTTTACGCTCTTGTAAATATTTTTCATTATCAGAATCCAATTTAACATGGCGGACTTCATGCTGCTGTACTTGACGGTCAATCATTTGTCGCTCATTTTTTGCTGCAGCCTGGCTGTTGAGCATATCAATATACTCGCTTTTTAAGCGTTCAATTTGTGCTTCTGTGTTTTCACTATAAAGCTTTAGCTGTTCTTGCTTTTCATTCAATGCCAGCTGAAGTGCCTTAGCAGCATCTTCTAAAATCTCTTTCGCTGCTTGTTGTGTAATCTTTTGCTCTTTCAATTCCACTTCTCTTGATGAAAGCTCATCAAGATTTTTTCTCAGCTGCTCCTTATTTTGCGAGGCATTCTTTTTTCTTTCCTTCAAAACTTCTTTTCTTCCTTCAAGCTTTTCTAATTCCTCACTTGCATGAAGAAGGACATTTTGGAGATCATTAACTGATTCATCCAGAGCAGTGACATGATCCCGTACTTCGACAATCTTCGCTTCTTTTCCTTGAAGAATCGTTGAAAGCTCCAATTCTCCCTTTTGATGGCTTTCGAAAAGCTGTGACAGCTGTTCCCATTGTTTATGGAGGTCTTCAATTTCAAACACAGTGAGCGCTACCTCGATTTTTTCAAGCTCCTCTTTTTGCTGTAAATAATCTTTCGCAATAGAAGCTTGCACCTTTAATGGTTCAACCTGTGTTTCTAGCTCAAATAAAATATCATTAACCCGATTCAAATTATCTCTCGTCTCAGTCAATTTCACTTCAGCTTTTTTCTTCCTCGTTTTATATTTTAGTACTCCAGCAGCTTCTTCAAAGATTGTTCTGCGCTCTTCTGGTTTACTATTAAGTATTTCTTCCACTCTGCCTTGGCTTATGATAGAGAACGCTTCTCTGCCAAGCCCTGAATCCATAAACAAATCGACGATATCTTTAAGTCTGCATTGTTGTTTATTTATTAAATATTCACTATCACCCGAACGATAGACACGTCTTGTCACACTGACTTCATTATAATCAACAGGTAAAAATTGATCGTTGTTATCTAATGTCAAAGTTACTTCTGCAAAGTTTAATGCCTTTCTTGAATCACTTCCAGCAAAAATGATATCTCCCATTTTTACTCCTCTGAGAGATTTTGCTGATTGCTCTCCAAGCACCCAGCGGATGGCATCAGTTATATTGCTCTTTCCGCTTCCGTTCGGTCCTACAACCGCTGTAACTCCAGTAACAAAATCCACTGTTACCCGTTCAGCAAAGGATTTAAATCCAACTAAATCAAGCTGTTTTAGAAACAAATTCCTGCCTCCCTTATCTACTCATGTTCATTCTTGTTGTCAGGGTTATTTAACATGGTTCTTCAAAACTTCTAGAGCCATTTGAGCAGCGTGTTGTTCTGCTTGCTTTTTAGAGCGTCCGGTACCAGTTCCTAATTCCTTGCCGCTAAGAGAGACGATCGAAACAAATTCACGATTATGCGCAGGCCCTTTTTCATGAAGTATTTTATACTCAATAACTCCTGCTCCATCCCTTTGCACAAGCTCCTGTAACTGGCTTTTAAAATCCATCACGTGCGCGAAAGCACCTGAGTCAATTTTAGGATATACGACATTTTCTAAAAAGGTAACAACCGGGTCTATGCCGAGATCTAAATAAAGCGCACCTATAAATGCTTCGAACACATCAGCAAGCAATGCAGGTCTCATTCTTCCGCCTGTCATCTCCTCGCCTTTACCGAGTAATACAAGCTCACCAAATGAAAGTTCATTCGCGAATGCGACTAATGATGGCTCACAAACAACAGCTGCTCTCAGCTTGGTTAGTTCTCCTTCACTCATCATTGGGTATTTGATATACAAAAATTTTGATACGGTTAATTCCAAGACAGCATCGCCAAGAAATTCAAGACGCTCATTATCTTCATATGGCTTTCTTCTATGCTCATTCACATAAGATGAATGGGTAAAAGCTTGCTTCAACAATTTATCATTATGAAATTCAACACCAAGTCTCTGTTGAAAGTCTTTAAATTTCTTTTCAAGCGCGCGGCCTTTTTTTTCCTTGTCTTTATCCTTATAATTGCGCATGTTTACATCCACCTTGTTCATTTGTAATTTCAATAATACATCGTTTGTCTGTCTTCCATAAGTTTACGTAATTTCACTGAAAAACACAAAGAAACTTGGCAGATTTTAAATCCATGCCAAGTTTACTTACGAGTGAGAGGAAAATTTAACGGTGTACTTACTGTCCGTAATCACCTGAAGCCATGCACCCAAGTAACATCGGACAAAAAATACACACATAGCCTAATTCTTATTCAGCTCACCTTTTAAAACAAAGAAGCTAGTATTCATTTTTATTCCAGTGAGAGCAGTGCCCTCACTGGCTGAAACATTTGTGTCCAACGATTATAGAGCTTTTATGTAATTAACAGCGTCACCGACTGTTGCAATTTTTTCAGCATCATCGTCAGAGATTTCCATGTCAAATTCATCTTCCAATTCCATTACTAGTTCAACGACATCAAGGGAATCAGCGCCAAGATCATCTTTGAAAGAAGCCTCCATTTTCACTTCGGACTCTTCAACACCAAGACGGTCAACGATAATTTTAGTTACACGTTCTAATACTTCTGCCATGCTTGTTCACCTCCCCTCAAGATATTATAGATGATTATTCATTATTAATAAAGAAAAATCACATTACCATTCCGCCATCAACATGAAGCGTTTGCCCCGTCATATATTTACTCTCATCAGATGCCAAGAAAGCAACAACGTTCGCAATATCTTCCGGCTCCCCAAATTTTGCTAGCGGTATTTGTTTCAGCATTTGCTCTCTTAGATCATCATTTAGTTGATCCGTCATATCAGTAGTGATAAATCCTGGTGCAATTGCATTGACTGTAATTCCGCGCGAAGCAAGCTCCTTCGCAGTCGTTTTTGTTAAACCAATTACACCTGATTTAGCTGCTACATAATTAGCTTGTCCAGGGTTGCCGCTTACACCCACGATAGAAGAAATATTGATGATTCTTCCACTTCTCTGCTTCATCATTTGTCTAGTGACACCTTTTGTGCAAAGGAAAACACCTTTTAAATTGGTATTGATAACATCGTCCCACTCATCCTCTTTCATACGCATAAGCAGGTTATCTTTAGTTATACCCGCATTATTAACGAGAATATCAATTTTACCGAACTTCTCCATCACTTCTTTAATCATAGCAGTGACAGAATCACTATTAGACACGTCACATTGAACTGCAAAGGCATCCATACCAATCGCTTTGATTTCGTCAACCACTTCATTCGCTCTCGCTTCACTTCCAGCATAATTGACGGCTACACTAGCACCCAGACTTGCAAGCTTCAATGCAATCTCTTTACCGATACCGCGTGATGCACCTGTTACAATTGCTGTTTTTCCTGCAAAATTCATCGGCTTGCCTCCTTTAATCCTTCTATTGCTTTGTTAATTGAATCTTCATCTGATATAGCAAAAATGGTGGCGGAACGATCAATTTTCTTTACTAGCCCGGACAGTACTTTACCTGGACCAATTTCAATAAAAGTGTCCACACCATTTTCAAGCATTTTCCGAACCGTATCTTCCCATAACACTGGAGAATATAATTGCTCAATCAATCTTGTTTTTATCTCTGAAGCAGCAATCATTTCTTCAGCTGTTACATTAGCAATGACAGGAACAGCTGCATCTTGCAGCGTAATATCATCTAATACCGCTTGGAGTTTTTCAGCAGCAGGCTTCATTAGTTGAGAGTGAAAGGGACCGCTTACTTCTAAAGGCAGTACACGTTTGGCACCAGCTTCCTTCGCCTGAATCCCTGCTAACTCAACACCCTTTTTTGTTCCGGAAATGACGATTTGACCAGGGCAGTTTAAATTAGCCAGCTGAACAGAGTGTCCTTCATCGGTTACGTTTGCCGTCACTACACCTAATTTTTCACGATCTAACCCAAGAATAGCCGCCATTGTTCCCTCACCATGCGGAACAGCTGCCTCCATAAACTCGCCTCTTTTTCGAACTGCATACACAGCATCTTCAAAAGAAATCGCTTTTGCAGCAACTAAAGCGGTATATTCTCCTAGGCTGTGACCTGCTACATAATCAGGCTCTATACCAGACCGTTTAAAATAGGATAAAATAGCCATACTTGTTGTTAATAAAGCAGGCTGAGTATTTGTTGTTAAGGTGAGATCACTTTGAGGACCTTCAAAAATAAGATTTGAAAGCGAATAACCAAGTCGTTGATCTGCCCTTTCAAAGTAGGACTTTATATTCTCATCCGCGTCAGCCAGCTGTTTCCCCATTCCGACTATTTGCGAACCTTGCCCTGGAAACATAAAAGCAATTTTCCTCATAAAGCTTCCCCCTAGTTTTGAATATTAAAAAGTAAAGTGCCAAGCTACTTTTTAACCGCTTCTTTTATTTTTTCAGAAACGTTATTTTCGACCATGTTCTTCGTTTGTTTAATAGCGTTGTATAATGCATTTGCATTGGAAGACCCATGAGCTTTAATGACTGGCGCTTTCAGTCCAAATAACCCTGCACCACCATATTCGCTATAGTCCATTTTTCCTTTTAGCTCTTTTAAATCCGGTTTTAATACCGCAGCTGCCAGCTTGCTTTTCATGCTGCTGGTCAAAGCGCCTTTAAGCATCTTAAAAACAGACATGGCAGTGCCTTCTATCGTTTTTAAAACCATATTCCCTGTAAAGCCGTCTGTTACCACAACATCTGCTGCACCATCAAGCAAATCTCTAGCCTCTACGTTTCCGATGAAATTAATATTTGCTTCTTTCAATAGGGAGAATGTATTTTTCGCCAACTCATTCCCCTTCTTTTCTTCGGTGCCAATATTCAACAGCCCTACCCTTGGATTTTGAATGCCACGAACTTTTTCTGCGTAAATAGAGCCCATCAACGCATACTGCAGAAGATGCTCAGGTTTGGCATCTACATTCGCACCAACATCTAGAAGGAGAAAACCTTGACC
This sequence comes from Cytobacillus purgationiresistens, assembly GCF_030813235.1. Taxonomy (GTDB): domain Bacteria; phylum Bacillota; class Bacilli; order Bacillales; family Cytobacillaceae; genus Cytobacillus; species Cytobacillus purgationiresistens. Next base: position 168,697 of record NZ_JAUSUB010000007.1, read on the forward strand.
ATCAATTGTTGGCAAAGTAGGCGTTAATGCCGGGCGTTCGATCCCGTCTATTCTTCCAACAACAAAAAGGCCTGCAGCCATTAAAGCACCTGTATTTCCTGCAGAAATGCATGCATCCGCAACGCCATCCGCTACTTGCTGCGCGGCTAATACCATTGAAGCTGTCTTCTTTCTTCGCACCGCTCTAACCGGCTCATCCGTTCCCAATATGACTTCATCTGTATGTAGGATAGATATTCTTTGTTCTGCAGTTAAGTGTTGTTTGATTTGCTCTTCATTTCCGACAAGGAGAATTTCCAAATCTTTAAAGTCCTCGATTGCTTTCATTGCTCCAAGTACAATTTCCTTAGGCGCATGATCACCGCCCATGGCATCTATTGCTATTTTCATGTTGCTTCATCCTTTTACAGTGGAATTATTTTTTACACCTGCACGCTAACTGAGACATTGATGCACTAAACAGGTAGGTTATTGTTCCATCATATGTGAGCGATACATATCAAACTCACCTTTAAATACACACTCATTATTCACATAGCTTTGCACTTCAACCCTTGTGCGATCTTTTTCAATTGAAACCACTCTTGCCTTAGCAATCACACGCTCCCCTTGTTTGACCGAGCGTGTGAAGTGGATATTTGCCTTTGCTGTTAATGCTAGTTCATCATTAATAACAGCTACTGCTAAAGAATTGGCCTGGGCAAACAAATGATGTCCGCGGGCAATTTGATTTCGTTTAAAAACATGGTCAGCCTTCACATCAAAAATTGAAATGGCTGTTTGATCAAGCTGTATATCAATCATCTCTCCGATGACTTCATCTATAGGTAATGAGCGAACTTCATCCTCAAAGGTTTTTTCCGCCACATTCTTAATTCTTTCGCGAAGCTCTGGAATAGAGAGCTCTAATCTATCAAGGCGAATCGTCTGTACACTTACTGAAAAATGATCAGCAAGGTCTTCATCTGTGATGAAGGGATTTTCCTTTATCGTTTCAATTAATAATGTTTGCCGTTCTTTTTTATTTCTTTTCATCATTTCCACCGTCCACAATAATTAAGACTAGGTACTAATAGTAGTATATAATCTATAAAATCATATTGCAAGAAAGATTCGCTTATTTATATAAGAACTTTTTAGATCATTCACCTTTCCTCAATGCCCATTCATCTTTTTCAGTCTAGTTTTTCTCCTTCTAATACACCTTGTTCCTGCAAATAAACTCTTAGAGGCAAGTATTCCTCCTTCGTCCAAAATTCCTCTGATTGAATTAACAGCGCCGCATCATTTCGAGCCGTCTCTAATGCGCGGTAATCATGAACCATGTCTGCAACTTTAAACTCAGGCAAGCCGCTTTGTTTTCTTCCGAAGAAATCCCCAGGTCCTCGAAGCTCCAAGTCTTTTTCACTTAGCACAAAGCCATCATTTGTTTCAGTCATAATCTTCATTCGTTCTTTACCGACCTCAGATTTAGGATCTGCTAAGAGGATACAATAGGATTGCTTGTCCCCCCGTCCTACACGGCCTCTCAGCTGATGTAATTGAGCGAGTCCAAACCTTTCTGCATCATAAATCACCATCATCGTCGCGTTAGGTACATTTACACCCACCTCAACAACTGTAGTAGAAACGAGAAGCTGTACCTTATTCTGGCTAAAGTCGGTCATTACCTTTTCTTTTTCTTCTGAATTCAATCTGCCATGCATCAGACCTGCCTCATAGCGCCCGTGAAAATGATGTGACATGACTGCATGTACATCAATCGCATTCTGAACATCGAGCTTATCTGACTCTTCTATTAACGGACAGATGACATAAACCTGCTGACCTGCAGAAAGTTCCTTCTCCATAAACCCTAACACACGATCGAGGGTGTCTGGTTTTGTCCAATAAGTTTCAATCGCTTTTCTTCCTGCTGGCATTTCATCAATAATGGATACATCCATTTCTCCAAACACAGTGATAGCAAGTGTCCTAGGGATTGGTGTAGCTGTCATAAAGAGAACGTCTGGACTTTCACCCTTCTCCCTCAATATCCTTCTTTGGCCGACGCCAAATCGATGCTGTTCATCTGTAATGACAAGTCCTAGCTTCTTAAATTCCACTTCTTCCTGAATGAGTGCATGAGTCCCAATTAATATATCAATTTCACCACTCTGTAAGGCTGCTAATAATTGCTTTCTTCTTTTCCCTTTTACAGAGCTTGTTAATAACTCGCAGCGAATATTGAAAGGTTCCAGCAAAGATGTTAAAGATTGGGCATGCTGTTCAGCTAGGATTTCGGTTGGCACCATGAGTGCTCCTTGATATCCTGCTGTTTTTGCTGCAAATAAAGCAATGGAGGCAACAGCCGTTTTCCCGGAGCCGACATCACCTTGGAGCAAGCGATTCATTCGGTAGGGAGATTTCATATCTGCGAGTATTTCATTGACTACCCTTTTCTGTGCATCAGTTAAAGAAAAAGGTAAGCTGTCAATAAACTTCATTAATCGCGCTAACTCATAATGCTGGCCGATTCCGTGCGAATTTTCTCTTTCTATTTTTCGCAGAGCCTGCATTTTCAACTGAAAATAAAAGAATTCCTCATATACGAATCTACGCCTTGCTTGTTTCATATCATTAGGTCCAGACGGAAAATGCATGATTTGCAACGCATCTCTGCGATTCATTAACCGATAGGCTGTCATGTAATGATCTGGTAAAGTTTCTGCTATTTCATTTCCAAATTGCGAGAAAGCAAGCTTGATAAATCTGCGGATGCCTTTCACAGTTATTTTTCCTTTTACGGCGTATACTGGTTCAAAATCTTTATTCTGAGCTGATTCTCCTGTATACAGTTGATTAACTGTAATGGTTTGCCGATGCTGATCCCATTTGCCAGTAATCGTCACTGTCTCATTTAGATTGACTTTATTTTTTAAATACGGTTGATTAAAAACGACCGCCTGAATTAAATAGCGGTCAACCAGCACTCTTAGCGTAAGCCTAGACCTTTTTCTACCATAATAGACAAGAGAAGGCTCGCTATGAACCTTCCCTTCTACAGTCACTCTCTCGTCGTGTTTGATTTCAGCAAGGTCCTTTAAGCGATAATCCTCATATCTATATGGAAAGTGTTCCAGTAAATCCTTTACGGTCAATAGATTCATTTCAGCTAGCGCTTCAGCTGTTTCTCCGCCTATACCTTTTACGGCAGTAATTGACTGATTTAACATATTCACTTTGTTTAGCGGCTTATTGATTCCTATTTCTAAAACCGCCAACCTCCTCCTATATATTGATTTGTATGTATTTGCCTTTATTCTAACTCATCCTACCATACTTTCTTGAGCCAATTCCATTTAAAGCCTATTCAGCCAACAAAAAACCATGAGGAGCAATCATTATCCGCCCCTCATGGTTTTTAGCAATCAATTATATTATTCAACTGAAAAGATAAATGCATATAAAGGCTGTTTTCCATCATGAACTTCAACCTCTACATCTTCATAATTCTCTTCAATAAAGGAAACTAGTAATTCAACCTCTTCATCACTTGCATCTTCACCTTTTAAAATGGTAAGAATTTCAGAATCCTCATCCATCATTGAAGATAATAAATCTTTGGCAGATTGCACTTTATCCTTGTTCTTTACAATTATTTTACCCTCTTCAATACCCATGAAATCATCTTTTTCGATTTCAAGGCCATCAATGCTTGTATCGCGAACAGCATAGGTGATTTGGCCAGATTTCACATGTGACAATGCCTCAGACATGCTTCCTTCATTCTCGGATAATGCTGCACCTGGGTTAAACGCAAGCAGTGCAGACATCCCTTGAGGAACGGTTTTAGTAGGAATGACAACCACTTCCTCCTCCGTAACTTCCGCAGCCTGCTGCGCAGCCATAATAATGTTCTTATTATTAGGCAAGATGATTACTTTCTTTGCATTTACATCTTTGATTGCCTTAACGATATCCTCAGTGCTTGGATTCATCGTTTGTCCGCCCTCAATCACTGCATGAGCACCAATGCTTTTGAATAAATCAGCCACACCCTTGCCCATAGAAACAGTAACAATCCCATATTCTAGCTTCTCAGCTGGTTTTGCCATCTTTGTTTCAGCAACTGGACGAGTATCATCATCTAAAATATCTGTATGTTGCTGACGCATATTTTCAATCTTCATATTGATTAAACTGCCATAGCGCTGAGCGTATGATAAGCAATCACCAGGCTGTTCAGAGTGAATATGAACCTTAACGAGGTCTTCATCTGCGATAACAAGCAAGGAGTCTCCAAGCTCGCTTAGATCTTGACGAAATTGCTCTTCAGAGAAGGCTTGCTCAGCAATTTTTTCTGGCTCGAATCTCACCATGAACTCTGTGCAATATCCAAAAACGATATCTGCAGTATTCATATGGCTTTGTACGCTTTTATGATGTTCTGCATTGACAAGGTCATCCATTTTTGGAAGCGTTTGCGTTGAATCAGGCAATTCCTCACCTTTTAACTCGCTTAAGAAACCTTCATATACGAATAACAAACCTTGGCCGCCACTATCGACAACTCCGACTTCTTTTAGTACAGGGAGTAGGTCTGGTGTACGTTGTAAAGAAGCTTTAGCCTCTTTTACGATCGCTTCCATTATGACAATGAGGTCATCCTCTTTTTTTGCCGCCTGGACAGCCTTCTTCGCCGCATCCTTCGCGACCGTAAGAATGGTACCTTCGACTGGCTTCATTACAGCCTTATACGCCGTTTCAACACCTGCTTCAAATGCAGCAGCAAATTCACTACCATTCAAGCTCTCTTTATGCTCAATCGCTTTTGAGAAGCCTCGGAAAAGCTGGGAAAGGATAACGCCTGAGTTCCCTCGTGCTCCCATAAGTAAGCCCTTGGAAAGCGCAATCCCTACTTTACCGATATGTGGATTTACATTGTTCTTTACTTCCTTTGCTCCGGAAGTCATTGACAGATTCATATTTGTTCCAGTATCACCATCTGGAACAGGGAAAACATTTAATGCGTCGACATAATTGGCATTTGCCGACAAATGGTTGGCACCCTGCACAACCATGCGCGCAAATTGTTTCCCATCTAAAACTTTAATTGACACAGACCTTTCCTCCTCATTACGGGTTCGTTACTCGAACTCCTTGAACATAAATATTAACCGAGTCAGTACTGAGCCCGACTGTTTGATCCAAGGTATACTTTACTTTTGATTGCACATTATGGGCAACTTCGGATATTTTTGTTCCATAGCTAACAATAATGTACATATCGATATGTACTTCATCATTTTCCTGGCGAACGACGACTCCTCTAGTAAAGTTCTCTTTACGTAAAATATCGGTCAGGCCATCCTTGATTTGATTTTTGGATGCCATGCCAACAATTCCATAGCAGTCAATAGCTGCTCCGCCCGCAATTGTTGCGATAACATCATTTGAGATATCGATTTGCCCGTAATTATTTTTTAATTCAATGGACATTTTTCGTTCCCCCTTTTGGAAAATTGCTGCTTAGTATAGCATGTCTGTCTTTATAAAATGCACGAGAATTAGACAGTCATACCTATTCGTGTTTCTATAATACACACTTTACTGCATTTCATAAAGAACATTTTACTATACGAGTAAAGATTTTAAAAGCCATACTTACCTCATGTTATTATAGCTTATATTAGCCTATCATATGTCAAGGATTTTTTCTTGATAGATTTATTTACAACTATTGCATTGTATTAGGTTGTATGATAAATTATTAAAGTATCTTTTTAATATGAAAGCAGTGCGAATTGTTTTCTTATTAACAGATGTATCTGACAATTGTAAACGAAAGCATGAAAATAGTTTAATGTCATGTTTTAGTAAGGAGGGAATATACATGCCACGTAAATGTGTTGTAACTGGAAGAAAAACATCTTCAGGTAACGCTCGTTCACACGCAATGAACGCTAATAAACGTACTTGGGGAGCAAACCTTCAAAAGGTGCGTATCCTTGTTGACGGTAAACCTAAACGTGTTTGGGTTTCTGCAAGAGCGCTTAGATCAGGTAAAGTAGAACGCGTATAAAGCATAAGAGGGTGTCCCTAATCGGACACCCTCTTTTTTATCACTATTACTTTTTTTACTTACAAAAATAAAAGGCTTTTAAGAAACTTTGATTCATTTGCTTTCTTTCGCAGCATTTATTTTTTTATTTTGCTGCTTTAGATGTGTAGAAATATCTGTGAAGAAAAATAAAAGCACCTAAAAAAGGTGCTAAAAAGTAAAAATCCCATTGCGATGATCATTATTATTTTTATCCCTTTTTAAAGGTTCCCAGCATGGCGCGGACGATGCCGCCTAAAAATTTGGGCAATTTAATTGTATAGAATCTCATTCATGTCCCTCCTCAAAATCTCACGCATCGGGCTGTTTGGCACCCCTTTTATCCTATTCATATTAAAGAAATAAGTACTTGCAACAAGTTTTCTTTCTTAATCCTTGCTCCTTATCACCAATAATATGCCTTCTGTAAAAGAAAAAGTACCACAATCATCAAGAAGTTCATTACTTATACATAATGTAGATCCGAACGGAATATGACGATTGGTTAATGGATATTTAAAACCTGTTAATGTTAAAGCTTCAACCGCCATTGTCATGGGAATGAATGAAATATAGGGATGAAGGCTATTTTTCCCGATTGAATATTCTCCTGGATTTTTTATGTAAAGAATATTTTTATCGTCAATGATTTCAATCGGGATGGCTTGCTGTTGAAGAACAGGCTTAACTAAAAGCTGTACATTGGCAAAGAAATGATCCAGCCTTCCTCCTGTAGCACCAAATAAACGAATCAAATCCGGCTCCTGTTGCAGCGCCCAGTTTAGTGCGAGTTCCATATCGGTCTCATCCTTCTCGGGCTTAAATCGATTGAGCTGTGAAACCCCTTGCTTAATCTTATCCATCTCGTTTTTAGAAACGGAATCAAAATCTCCGAAAGCCATGATTGGTTGTATATCTTTGGATAATAAAATCATAGCCCCTTTGTCCACTCCTACCCATCTATCATCTTCTGTCTGATAATTTTCTAAGTCGGCCAGGTTTTCAGTTGGACCTGCAGCTAGAATATTAATAATCATTTTTATACACCTCATTTATTATTGTCAGTATAAGAGCCGGCTCATCCACCCAGCTACCGTTTGATAACCTTCATTTTACTATTAGAGGAGTAAAAATTCATGTGATTTGTACATGGCTCTTTAATAAAATATCTTTTGCCACTTTTGGATGGAGTAAATGGGTTGATGGCTGAAGGAGGTTCATCACTTTTATTAGACGTGTATAGGTATCACGATTATCACTTGAGCGCTCATAGACCCTTTTGCTGTACCTTTGTAATAATGGGACCGTCCATTTTCTATTGCCGATTACTTTTGGATGTCTGAATACCGCTGTTGATGACATTTTCCAAGGTGTTGCGATTATTCTGCTCGCTTTCGTATGGAACCTCTGATTAAATCCTGGTTTAGTATGTTTGCTCTCGTCCAGCATTCCCATTAATGCAGTTGCTTCCATAGCAGCGACTGATATCCCTTGACCAAAGACAGGATCGAACCGGCAATGAGCATCACCCACAATTAATAGTCCATCAGGCAAACTGGCTAAATCATACCTTCTCTACACTTGCTGCGGTATTTTAAAGACATAAATATCTGAAATCGGTTCTGCTAACTCAAAAAATTGGTTTACATCCGTTACTGGAAATTTTTCTGCATAGCTTCGAAAAGCTTCCTCATCATCTGGAGGTGTTTCCTTTGCATAACCGCTAAAAGTGACTGAATATCGACCTCTTTCAACACTTTGAATAAAAGCCCCATAAGGATGGTCTGCAAAACTTGGTGAAACTAACAGATTGGTCCAATCAACCTTTTTATGGTCCTTTCGGTGAAAATATTGTGTTGCATAAAAGCCTATTTTTTCTTCTTTGATATCGATATCATGACTTTTCAGCCATTGCACACTATTAGAGCCGAAACCGCTAGTGTCTACAACAATATCAGCAAATTTTCTTCTTCCTTACCACTTTGCTTATTATGGACTGATACACCAGTGATTTTCCGTGGACTTTTATCATGCAAATAGCCTTTTACTTCAGATTCATATTCAAATCCAATATTAGGCGTATCAACTATGAATTGTTGAATATGCCATTCTAGCAATGGACGACTTTGCTGCACCAGTTAATTCACTGTAAACCGTTCTTTCCACTGCCGTAATGATACCACCTTAAATCTCTGGTGAAATTATTTACTAGTGCACCATCTTCTATCAAGCTTTCATGAATTCTTGGAAATAATTTATTAAGGTCATTATGCCCGCCTTTTAATACGACATGAGGATGAAATGTTTGCGGTACACTTTTCGCGGAGCCCTTTCATCCCATTTAGGACCTGACTCTATGATTCGTACATGACGATAAAAGTGTGACAATGCTTTTGCTATGATTTTAACCTGCTAGCTATACTTCCACCTATCACAATCGCTCTATCCCCTCTTTTAGCCCCCATTTCCTATACTTTTTATAAGTATACTGATGCTGGAATTTAATCGAAAACCGCAAAGGATGGATTTTCGAAGTTAGTTCAAATGACTTAAGAGTGGTAGAAGGTGCAATCACATTTTATTTTCCTAAAAAAAAGCTGATTTCAAAATTACCTTTGAAATCAGCGATGATATACTTATTCTTTTTTTATTATCCACGAAGGACAGAAATAGCTTGGGCACGGTCTTTCTTATTATAGACAGCAGAACCCGCTACAAGTACATCGGCCCCTGCTTCTATGCAAAGCTTAGCCGTGTCTTCATTTACTCCGCCATCTACTTCAATTTCGACATCCAGGTTTCTATCGTCTATCATTTTTTTCACATCTGCTATTTTAGGTAGAACATTATGAATGAATTTCTGTCCACCAAACCCAGGATTTACAGTCATCAGTAAAACCATATCTACATCACCTATCACATGCAAAATCGAATCTACTGGAGTGGCAGGATTTAAAACAACACCGGCTTTCACACCGTAGGATTTTATGTGTTGAATAGTTCGATGCAGATGGCGGCACGCTTCAACATGCACAGTAATATAATCTGCCCCTGCCTTGGCGAAGGCTTCAATATAGTTATCCGGGTTTTCAATCATTAGATGTACATCCAACGGAAGATTAGTGACTGGACGAATGGCATCAACGATCAGTGGACCAATCGTGATATTCGGTACAAAGTGGCCATCCATGACATCGACATGGATATAATCTGCTCCGCCACGCTCAACATCCTTTATTTCCTCTCCCAATCTGGAAAAATCTGCAGATAATATCGATGGTGCGATCTTTACCATTTTCAATACCTCGGCTTTCTCTCTTTAATCTCTTGTAGAAATGCGATGTAATGCTCATATCTGTAAGCTGGGATTTCTCCTGACTCATTAGCAGCCTTTACTGCGCACTTAGGCTCTTTTAAATGCAGGCAGCCGCGGAATTTGCATTCTTCACTTTTCGCCTGAATGTCGGGAAAGCATGAATTTAAATCTTCCAGTTCAATATCTGTGAACTCTAACGAGCTAAATCCAGGTGTATCTGCAACAAGACCTTCATTAATTGCTATTAATTCTACATGCCTTGTTGTATGCTTTCCTCTCCCTAAGTGGGAGGAAATATCATCTGTTTTTATATCCAAATCTGGACGGAGAACATTCAACAGCGAAGATTTACCTACACCAGATTGTCCAGCAAATACAGAAATCGCATTATCTAAAAAAGGGAATAATTCGTTGATTCCTTCCTCTGTCTCTGAGGAAGTTAGAATCACTTCATAACCAGCTTTGCGGTAATCCTCCGCATAACCGCGGATTTTTATTTGTTGCTCCGGGTTGGCTAAATCCATTTTTGTGATACAAATAATCGGTGTTATTTGATTAAATTCTACTAACACTAAAAAGCGATCCAATAAAGCGGTGCTAAAAGTTGGCTCAACACTGGAAAAAACGAGAATGGCTTGATCGACATTTGCAATCGGCGGACGAACAAGCTCATTCTTTCTATCCTTTATTTCCAGGATATAGCCTTCTTTATCATTTTCTGCTTGAAAGACAACCTCATCCCCGACAAGAGGTGTAATTTTTTTTTTGCGGAATACTCCTCTTCCACGGCATTGAGTGATTTCATCCTTTTCACTTAGAACATAATAAAAACCGCTTAAAGCTTTTATAATTTTGCCTTCAGGCATAGCAGCCCTCCTTAGACTTTATTCTGAATATGGAACCGTTTGCTCATCAAGGACAGTATTATCACGTCTTATTAGATAAACCGCTTCCCCTCCAGGCTGGATTCGCATTTTTATGTCATACTTGGTATTTTCCGTTATAGTAAACGTATCAAACGGCTCAGACATATTTGAATCCATATCATCAACATATATTTGAATCTCTTGAGGCTCCCCTTCATTGATCGGCTCATACGGAATTTCTACTGACTTTTCAACTTCTTGCGGAAGCTCTTCTTTGCCTAAAGAGAGGGTAACCTTAACAGTTGAACCTTTAGTTAACTCTGCACCAGCTTCGGGGTCTTGGGAGATAACCAAGCCCTTAGTAATTTCATCATCATGAACTTTATCGATATCAATTTTCAGTCCTGTTGAAGAAGCATATACATCCAAACCTTTTTCGTTATATTCTCTTAAGTCCTCTAGTACGACTGGCGTTGGTCCGAGGCTAACCTTAAATACGATCTCTTCATCCTCTGGAACAACATAGGTTCCTGGATTGATATTTTGATCAACAATCTTACCCTCAGCTATTTCATCATCATAAACTTCTTCTGTTTCAATAGATTTAAACCCTTCGTCCCTTAACTCGCTTTCAACATCATCAAAGGAGAGGCCACTGTAGTCATCTAACTCATATTTATCCTTGCCCATACTTTGGTAGATATCGATTGTTGCCCCTTCTTTCTGTGTTTTTCCGGCTTTGGGAGTTGTGCGTACTACTGAGCCCTCAACAATTTCTTCATCGTTGATTTCATGAATTTCACCCACTGTAAACCCAGCCTCTACCAACTCAGATACCGCTTTCTCGACTTCTTCTCCAGTTACATCAGGTACGACAATATCTTTTGGAGACAGCAAATCTGGGACAACTGTTATAGCCAGTACACCAATAATTAGAAGTAAAACAAAGACAGCAACGAGGATAACCGACCATTTTTTCTTCTTCTTTTTATCCGTTGATTTCTTATCCTTCTTCTTTTTCTCCTTCTTAGTTTTCACTTGATTCGGACTATCTGATTTTACCTCGTTACTATGAACAATTGTTTCATCGCTAACAGGAAAGGCTTCATCACCAGTTATAATCGGAATTGCCTTAGTAGCATCATCATCATCCGGTATGGAAAATTTTCGTTCGTTTTGGCGATCTGAATCAAGAGCAGAGGATATATCCTCTCCCATTTCATCCGCATTATTATAACGATGAAAAGAATCCTTTGCCGTTGCTTTCAAAACGATGTTTTCCACACTTTGCGGAATTTCTGGATTCCATCTCCGTAAAGAAGGGGTTTCTGACTGCAGATGCTTTAAAGCGATTGCAACAGCCGACTCACCAGAAAACGGCAATCGACCTGTTAATAATTCAAACATGACTATACCCAGAGAGTATATATCTGATTTTCTATTCGCCATTCCGCCTCTAGCCTGCTCCGGTGATAAATAATGGACAGATCCAAGAACAGAATTCGTTTGTGTAATGCTCGTTGCACTCAGCGCCATTGCAATCCCAAAATCTGTAATCTTAATATTACCATCAGGGTCAACTAAGATATTATGCGGTTTAATATCGCGGTGAATGATTTGATTGTGATGTGCATGTGAGATCGCTGAAGTTAGTTGCTTCATAATATTAAGCGCTGTTTCAATTGGTACAGGGCTGTTTTTTTGTATGTATTGCTTTAAGGTTTGACCTTCAACATATTCCATAACAATATAGTAAAGTGTATCTTCTTCACCCACGTCGTAAATACTAACTATATTCTGATGAGCCAAGCTTGTAGCTGATTGGGCTTCCCGATGAAATCTTCTGATAAATTCATCATCTTCAGCGAAGTCAAGGCGTAGCATTTTCACAGCCACATCCCTGTCCAAAATCATGTCATGGGCAAGGTAAACATTGGCCATACCTCCGCCGCCAATCATTTCTAGAATCTTATAGCGTCCGCTCAGGCGCTTTCCAATCATCACACCTCATCACCCTCTTTCACTGCCATCTAAGAACTCAACGATAACAAGGGTGATATTATCCTCGCCTCCATAGTTATTGGCTAATTCAATAAGCATAGAAGCCTTTTCTTCCAAATTTGAGTCACTGATAATAACTTTCTTCATTTCATCTTCAGTCACCTTATTTGAAAGACCGTCTGAGCATAGAAGCAGGACATCTCCCTCCTCAAATATTATCGTTTTAAGGTCGAGATTAACCTCTTCTTCAGTACCTAGAACTCTTAGAACAACATTTTTCATCGGATGATGTTCAGCATCTTCCTTGGAAATCTGCCCTGAACGAACCAACTCATTTACCAGTGAATGGTCATCAGTAAGTTGTTGAAATCCTGATTCGTTATGAATATAGCCACGACTGTCGCCAAGATTCGCAATAGTGGCAAAGCGGTCTGTAGTAATAGCCGCTACAACTGTTGTACCCATACCTTCGCACTCAGGTTCTTTTTTTGCATGTTCAAACAATACTTTATTTACGTCTTTAATATTATGTGTTAGCCATTCTTCTGCTTGCTCTGCGGTTTGAATTTTTTCTGACTTCATCCAAAGATCTTCTAAATTCTTTTTCGCCATTTCACTCGCAACATCACCTGCACGGTGACCGCCCATGCCATCTGCTACGATGGCAAGGCGATCTCCACTTAGGTTGATGAAGATTCCGCCATTATCTTCATTACGTTGACGAATTCTGCCTACATCAGTCATAAAAACAGCCTTCATACTGTCACCTCGTCTCCTCTTTTCGCTCCTTTGCACGAAGTTGTCCACATGCTGCATCAATATCATGACCGTGCTCTCTGCGAATAGTTACATTCACACCATGTTTTTTCAATGTTTTTTCAAAGTCAAAGATTTGATCTCTTGGAGTTCTTACATAATCTCTTTCAGGTACATAATTGACAGGAATTAAATTGATATGACATTTAATATCCTTCACAAGTTCAGCAAGCTCTTCAGCATGCTCTTCCTGATCATTCACTCCACCGAATAAACCATATTCAAAGCTGACACGTCTACCCGTTTTATCGATATAATAGCGAATGGCTTCCATTAAATCAGGTAATTTGTAGGCACGATTGATAGGCATCAATCTGCTTCTTATCTCATTATTTGGAGCATGTAAGGACACCGCAAAATTGATTTGCATATCTTCATCGGCAAACTTATAAATCTTTGGAATGATTCCACTTGTTGAAACCGTAATATGACGCGCACCAATATTTAGTCCATTATCATGATTGATGATTTTCAAGAATGGCATCATTTGATCGTAGTTATCAAATGGTTCGCCAATACCCATGATCACGACTGAACTCACACGCTCATCTGTTTCATCAAGTGCTTGCTGGCATTTTACAACTTGAGCTACAATTTCTCCTGCTTCTAGATGACGCTTTAATCCCCCTAATGTGGAAGCACAAAACGTACAGCCAATTCGGCAGCCTACTTGAGTAGTTACACATACAGAATTGCCATAATCATGTCTCATTAAAACCGTTTCGATAGAGTAACCATCATGGAGTTCAAATAAAAACTTAATTGTTCCATCTGCAGATTGCTGTTGGATGATTGTTTTTAAAGTAGTTAAAGTAAACTGGTTCTCTAACTTTTCTCTTAATCCTTTTGATAAATTCGACATATCATCAAAAGTGGTTACTCTCTTCGTATACAACCAGTCAAAAATCTGCTCTGCACGGAAAGCTTTTTCATTATTCTCCTTCAGCCATTCCTTTACATCATGAAGCTGTAAGGAATAAATGGAAGGTTTATGATCTGTTTCTGTTTTTTTCTTCGTTGTTTGTACCATTTATTGCACCTTCTTTCTTAGACAGGCAATATAAAACCCATCAGACCCTATATGTTGAGGTAAAATTTGTAATTGGAAACCATCGACTAATGGCTGGATAGCCTCTGGCATGCGTTCTTTAATCGAACGATCGCCTTCAAAGTCAATCTGCTCATTTAAAAATGCTGAAACCACTTCTTGATTTTCCACTTTATCAACGGTACACGTACTATAGACTAGAATACCACCTTTTTTCAACAATGGCGAAACTGCTTTTAATAAATTCGTCTGTACGGACTGCAGATGAAGTAAATCTTCTTCTTTTTTTGTATATTTCATATCCGGCTTTCTTCGCATGACACCTAAGCCTGAACAAGGTGCATCAAGCAAGATTCGATCAAAGCTCTCATCATCAAAAACTTCCTGTACTTTCCTGCTATCCATTGCACGTGTATCAAGGTTTGAGATACCTAGACGGTCAGCATTATCAGATATCAGCTTCACCTTATGCTCGTGCAAATCAAGCGCGATGACTTTACCGCTATTACCTAACTTTTCACCAATATGAGTGGTTTTTCCTCCCGGTGCAGCGCAAGCGTCAAGAATAGTTTCATTCTTTTCTGGTCCGAGTGCATAAGCAGCGAGCATTGAACTTTCATCTTGGATAGTCAGTAAGCCCTCTTTAAACGCTTGCGCATTTGCAATATTCCCTCGTAAAAAATGAATCCCTTCAGGAATGACTGGACTTGGCTTCGCCTCAATCCCTTCTTCCTCCAACATAGCCAAGACATGCTCACGAGTTGCTTTAATTGTGTTGACTCTTGCAGTTTGGGTCGGGGCAGTTAAATTTAACTCACACATTTTTTCCGTCTCTTCAAAGCCAAATTGCTCAACCCATCGCTTTACTAGCCATAATGGATGACTTGTTTTAATGGATAAACGTTCAATAGGATCCTTTATGTCTTCCAGAGAAGGGACACCCTGTCTTTGAACGTTGCGCAATACACCATTAACCATAGAAGAAATCCCTTTATGCCCACGCTTTTTTGCTATTTCAACTGCTTCATTTAATGCAGCGTGGTCAGGAATCTTATCTAGAAAGATCATCTGATATAATGTCAATCTAAGCAAATGCACGACCCAGCCTTCGATTTTCTTGGGATTTTTTAAAAATGGCTGTAAGTAATAATCTAGGTTCATGCGCCTTTGTAAGGTACCGTAAGTCAATTCAGTCAGCAATCCTATATCTTTGGAATTGATTTTATTTTTATTAATTGCATGATTAAGAAGAATATTACTGTAAGATTGATTTTTTTCAATCATCTCCAAAAGCTCTAAAACGGTCTCCCGCACATTTTTCTTTTCTGTCTTTTTCATTCTATTTCCCCTAAACGGTTACCCATTGTAATATGTGCACCTGCACCTCTTAAATATTGACCAGCCGACATTTTTTTCTTACCTGAAGGCTGAAGCAGGGTGATTTTAACTGCCGTATTATCTCCAGTCGAAACCGTTAAACCTTCGTCATCCAGTGCAAGAACTGTTCCTGGTTTTTCCGCTGTATTGAAAGTGGCCGTCTCAGCAGACCAAACCTTCATCACTGCACCATCCAATGTTGTGTAAGCAACTGGCCATGGGTTCAATCCCCTTATATGATTGTAGATTTCTTCGCCCGGTTTATTCCAATCAATTTTTTCCTGTTCTCTTTTGATATTAGAGGCGAAAGTTGCTTTGCTGTCATCTTGAGGAATCGGCTTCAATTCACCATTCAATAGTTTCGGCAATGTGTCTTTTAGCAGCTTGCTTCCCGCTTCACTTAATTTATCATGAAGGCTTCCCACATTATCCTTCCTATCAATCGCGACTTCAACTTGTGTAAGGATATCCCCTGCATCCAGCTTTTCTGCCATATACATAATAGTAATGCCCGTTTTCTCTTTACCTTGGATAATAGAATAATGAATCGGTGCTCCCCCGCGCAATTCAGGTAACAGCGATGCATGAACATTGATACAGCCATACTTTGGTGCCTCTAACAATTCGTTGGGCAGAATTTGGCCAAATGCAGCGGTAATAATGAGGTCTGGTTTTAAATCAAGAATTTCCTGCAGTTCTTCAGGCTGGCGTATTTTCTCAGGCTGATAAACAGGTATATTCCTTTTTACAGCCTCTACCTTTACTGGTGGTGGTGTCATCACTCGTTTTCGGCCAACAGGACGATCTGGCTGAGTGACCACTGCAATCACCTTATATCCATCAGCAAGCACCTGCTGCAGTACCGGTACAGAAAAATCCGGTGTCCCCATAAAAATAATATTTGTCATTCCTCACTCAATCCTTCCAACTCATCTTCCTCAAGATATCTACTCACTTTAGATGTGAATAGCACACCCTCTAAATGATCGATCTCATGTTGTATTGCTCTTGCTAGAAAATCTTCCGCTTCAAATGTAAAAACTTTTCCTTTTCGATTCTGCGCTTTAATTTTCACATAGCTTGGCCTAGTTACTACACCATAAATACCAGGAAAGCTCAAACATCCTTCAGGATCCGTTTGCTCACCCTTTGTTTCAAGAATTTCAGGATTAATCATTTCAATTGTTCCATAATCATCATCTATATCAACGATTGCGATTTGCTGATTAATTCCTATTTGCGGGGCAGCAAGACCGACGCCATCAAATTCAATCATTGTATCGTACATATCATCTAATAATTTCACCAGCTTTTTATCGAACACTGACACAAGCTCACACTGTTCCTCTAAAATATCGGCTGGGTACATTACAATTTTTCTCACTGTCAAAATACTTCCTCCAAGCTAAGCTGATTAATCAAAATTGATGTGGGTTAGATTTCACCACTTTTTATATAGTCTCAACTATTTCCACTAACTTCATAACATTGTTTCGAATCAAATTGCAGGATTACATTAAAATAAATGGGTTCACATCCACTGCGATTTGAAGCCCTCCCGAAGACATCTCTTGCTGATATTGATCCAAAACCGTTTTTAACGCCTGATTTAGCTCAGGCTCCCGTTTGTATTTTATCAAACATTGGTACCGATATCTATTATTGATTCTGGGAATCGGTGAAGCGACTGGACCTAAAACGATTGCACTTGATGTCAGTTTCGAACGAACATAGGAGGTGATGGTTTCTGTAACAGAAACTGCCTTCATTAATTGCTCATGACTCACAGTAATAAGAGATATATAATAGAATGGTGTATACTTATGCAGTTTCCTCATCGTCATTTCATGTTCATAAAAACGGTCAAAATCCTGAAGTGAAGCCAATTCAATACTATAATGCTCAGGGCTATATGTTTGAATGATGACCTCTCCCGGCAACTCATGACGGCCTGCTCTTCCACTCACCTGCGTTAATAATTGAAAGGTCTTTTCAGAAGACCTGAAATCTGGCAAATGTAGCATTGTATCGGCAGACAATACACCAACCAAGGTGATATTAGGGAAATCAAGTCCCTTCGCAATCATCTGTGTGCCCAACAAAATATCGGCTTGACCTTCTTCGAATTGATCCAATAACTTCTCATGAGAACCTTTTCTGCTTGTAGTATCCACGTCCATGCGAATAACTCTGGCTTCTGGAAGGACTTTAACAAGCTCTTCCTCCACCTTTTGCGTACCCGTTCCAAAATAGCGAATATGCTCGCTTTGACATTCAGGACAGACCGATGGAACACCTGCTTCATGCCCGCAATAATGACATTTCATTTGCTGGCTGTATCGATGGTACGTAAGGGAGATATCACAGTTAGGACAATTCATTACAAAGCCGCAATCTCGGCACATCACAAAGGAAGAATGCCCTCGTTTATTTAAAAATAATACGGTTTGCTCCTTTTTCTCCAGTCGGTCTTTCAGCTTTTCAAGCAAAGCACTTGAAAACATCGAACGATTGCCGGAACGAAGCTCTTCACGCATATCAATAATCTCGACAGCTGGCATCTCTTGATTATTCATTCGTTTTGGCAAGGATAAAAGCTGATAAACTCCCTTTTTTGCCCTTGCAAACGTTTCTAATGAAGGCGTGGCACTTCCTAAAATGACAGGGCAGTTGTTTTGAAACGCTCTTTCAATCGCAACATCCCTTGCATGGTATTTAGGATTTTCTTCTTGCTTATAGCTTGTTTCATGCTCTTCATCAATAATGACTATCCCCAGATTTTCAAATGGTGCAAAAACGGCCGACCTTGCCCCGACAACCACTTTCACTTCTTTTCTTTGGATTTTTCTCCATTCATCATACTTTTCTCCGGCAGATAAACCGCTGTGCATCACAGCCACTTGATCGCCGAATCTGCCTTTAAACCGCTTAACCATCTGTGGGGTTAAGGAAATTTCCGGCACAAGCACAATCGCCTCTTTTCCAGCCTCTAATACGTTTTGGATGGATTGTAAATAGACTTCCGTCTTTCCGCTGCCTGTTACGCCATATAAAAGAAAAACCTCATGTCGCCATTCTTCTATTGAAGAAAGAATAGGTGCAATAGCTTTGCCCTGTTCGTCAGTTAGTTGGAGTGGCTGTGTTCTTGCAAAATCGCGATCCTCAAATGGATCTCTGTATACTTCCATGTTTTGTTCTGCTAATACCCCTTTTTTCACCAATTCTTTAATAACCGATGTTGAGATATTAAGCAGATTGGCAAGCTCACGGAGGATAATTGGCTGCTGATTTTCGATAAAGTAATTGATCACCTTCAGCTGCTTACTCGCTTGCGGAGACAAAGATTTTCGGTAGTGCTCAAGCTCTGATGCAGACATGATTGAATGAACGGATTTCAGCTTCTTTTTCTTTACTCTATCCTTCACTTCATACACGATATCAATTTGACCTTTTGCAGCTTCCTTCTGCAACATGGAGAGCATCCCTGATTGTTTGGCTTCCTCCCATGTAATGGTATCTATCTTTTCATAGAGCGGCTGCAATTCTTCTAGGAGCTGATCCTTTGCGATATCTCTTGCAAGCTTGAGTTTTTTTTCATATTTTGCTTTTAACGCAGCTGGAAGCATGGCTTGATACGCTGAAATTTTATAGCTTAAAGTCTGTTCTGACAGCCAATTTCCAAGTGAAAGCAAATCCGGATTTAGTACCGGGGATAAGTCTAGTGGTTCACTAATTTTCTTCAACTTATTAAATTGAGATTCGCTTTTTAATCCAACGACAAACCCTTGAATTTTACGAGGACCAAATGGGACAGAGACCCTCATTCCAGGCTTGATGACGTCGATAAGATGCTCAGGTATGAGATAGTCAAATGGACGATCTGTTTGTTTTGCTGGAACATCAACGATGACGCTGGCTATGTTCATTTTTGATCATCCTTTAATAACTTAGAGGCTTCCTTCAATATCTTTGCTGCAACTTCTCGTTTGGACATGATGGGTAATTCAGTTGCACTCCCATCTCGCTTATAAAAAGTCACAACATTTGTATCTGTACCGAAACCGGCGCCTTCATTCGTTACATTGTTTGCCACAATCATATCCGCATTTTTCTTTTCTAGCTTGCCTTTGGCATAAACATCCAAACGTTCTGTTTCTGCGGCAAAACCGATGAGTACTTGTTTGGTTTTTCTTTTTCCTAACTCTAATAAAATATCTTTTGTTCTTGCAAGTTCTAATACCTGCTCTCCAGGCTGCTTTTTCACTTTATGATCGTAGGCTATTTTCGGTTTATAGTCTGCAACGGCTGCTGTTTTAATCACCACATCCGCATTTTCATAGTTATCAAGAACAGCACCATACATCTCTTCAGCACTTTCCACCTTCACAAGCTTTACACCTTTAGGCGCATCAAGAGAAACAGGACCGGAAACCAACAGTACATTCGCACCTAGGGAAGCCGCTTCTTCAGCAATCGCATAACCCATTTTCCCCGAGGAATGGTTAGTCAAGTAGCGGACGGGGTCGATTTTCTCTCTTGTTGGTCCAGCTGTAACAATCACATTTTTCCCTTGTAATAATAATGGTTCTGGACTTCCAAAAAATCGCGCAATATGACCAATGATTTTTTCAGGCTCCTCCAGCCTTCCTTTACCGACATAACCGCAAGCAAGATAGCCTTCGCCTGGTTCAATAAAGCGATAACCAAATTTATATAATGTCTCGATATTATTCATTACTGCTGGATGGCTATACATATGAACATTCATTGCAGGTGCAATCCAAACGGGTGCAGTTGCTGCAAGTAATGTAGTAGAAATCATATCGTCCGCAATACCATTTGCCAGCTTGCCAATGATATTCGCTGTGGCTGGTGCAATTAATATAAGGTCTGCCCAATCAGCTAGATCAATATGAGCAATCACTTTTGAGTCCTTCTCATCAAATGTATCAGTAAACACATCATTTCTGGATAGCGCCTGAAAAGTTAATGGTGTGACAAACTGCATCGCTGATTCACTCATGATGACTTTTACATTGGCACCTGTTTGTGTTAATTTGCTCGTTAAAGCCGCTGCCTTATATACCGCTATTCCGCCAGTAACACACAGCAGGATATTTTGACCGTTCAGCATTTTTTAGTACCTCCATCTTCACTCTTCAATACTATCTTTTATTATGCAAGAATAGATATATTTTTTCATCAAATAAACGTTGAAAAGTTTGATTTTGTCTATTTATGTGCTGCAATTACCAGCCATAACAAAAATAACAACCTGCTTGAGAGGTTGTTATTTTTATTATTTCAGAGTGGATGTACTTCATCCATTACGCTCCGTTATCAGTTTTTTCACCTAAACGATAAAAAAGTTCATTTGCATTAATTTCTTCAAGTGCCTTACCAACATTTTTGTGGGATACATAATCAGTAAGAAGCGGTTTTGCATGCACCTGCATTTTGCGCGCTCGCTTAGCCGCAACTGATACAAGTGAATATTTTGAGTCAATCTTCGTCATTAATGAATCAATAGAAGGATATAGCATTTTATTCAACCTCCAGCATTTTAATATATCTTGGCTCTACTCGTTCTCTTCGGCAATGTTCAGCAACAACAATTGCATTAATTCTATCACATGCCAATTCAACCTGGTCGTTTTCTACAACATAATCATACAGGTTCATCATTTCAATTTCTTCCTTCGCCACTGTCATCCGATTATTAATGACATCTTCTGACTCTGTTCCTCTTGTCACAATTCGGTTTTTAAGCTCAGAAAGACTTGGTGGTACAAGGAAAATAAATAAGCCATCAGGGAACTTTTCTCTTACTTGTCTTGCTCCCTGTACTTCTATCTCCAAGAAAACATCTTTGCCGCTTTCAAGCGTTTCTTTTACATAGTCCACAGGTGTCCCGTAATAATTCCCTACAAATTCAGCGTATTCAAGGAGTTTATCTTGCTGTATTAAAGCTTCAAAATCTTCGCGGCTCTTAAAGAAATAATCCACACCATCCACTTCACCCTCACGCGGGTTTCGTGTTGTCATAGAAATAGAGTATTCAAATGCCGTCTCTGGATGTGAAAAAATCTGTTTCCTCACTGTTCCTTTTCCAACACCAGAGGGCCCGGATAAAACAATTAATAATCCTTTTTCCTTCATTCAAAAATCCTACCCTTCATCGATGATATCATCGCGGTCATTTAAACGTGCTGCTACTGTTTCAGGTTGTACCGCAGATAGTATCACATGATCACTATCCATCACGATGACTGCCCTCGTTCTTCTGCCGTATGTTGCATCTATTAATACCCCTCGATCTCTGGCATCTTGGATGATTCTCTTTATTGGCGCAGATTCCGGACTTACAATGGATATGATTCTATTAGCAGAAACGATATTACCGAAGCCAATATTGATTAATTTTATTGACATATGCGTCCTCCCGTCATCAGTTTACTATTTTGACCTTTAATGCACTGTTCTAAACCGCGTCTATTCAATATTTTGCACTTGCTCCTTCATCTTCTCTAATAAACCTTTCATCTCAACCACTTCTGAAGCAATAGTAGAATTATTAGCCTTAGAGCCAATCGTATTGACTTCCCGATTCATCTCTTGAATCATGAAGTCCAGTTTCCTTCCAACCGGTTCCTGAAGGTCTAATGCTTTCGCGAACTGGTTACGGTGACTGGTTAACCTTGTTAACTCTTCATTGATATCGGCCTTATCGGCGAAAATCGCTACTTCCGTGATAATGCGCGATTCATCGATCATACCCGAAGAATACTCTTGCATACGCTTTTTCAATCGATCCTCATACTGGTTAACGACTGCATCCGCAAGCTCATATAGCCGTTTAGTACAACTACCTAGTAGATCAAGCTGGTGCCGCAAATCCTTTTCAAGCTCCAATCCCTCATCTAATCGCATATTTTTCAGCTTTTCAGCTGCCTCCGCAACAGCAGACAGAATGATCTGATCAATCTCTTCACTGCCTTCTTCCACCTCAATGATGCTAATTAAATCATCCCTGAGAAAGTCTTGGATGGCTGGCTCGCTGTTTAGCTGATACTTTTTTTTAACTTGTGTAATGGATTGATAGTACTCTTCCAACAGCTCCCAGTCAATACTGACCTTTCGGCGATTCATGCCTCTTCCTTCAATCGTTGCATACACTTCAATTCTTCCACGTTTTATATATTGGCCGAGCTTTTTCTTAATTTGATCCTCGAGTTTAAGAAACTGCTTTGGCATACGCAAAAAATATTCGGTAAAACGATGATTGACCGTTTTCACTTCAATTGTAATGGAAAAGTATTTATTTTCTTTTTTTCCTTGTCCATACCCTGTCATGCTTGCCACCATAGCTGTTAACACTTCCTTTCGCAAAAGCGTGAAGTGCCGTATTCTCTGTTTACAAATGATGCTGGCACTCTTGATCATCGTTATTAAGAACTGTGCAACCTGCTTTCTACAAGCAATGTTGTCATTTATATTAAACATTATGTATCAGTTCAAAATGGTTTATTTATGGGCCTCGAAAAAATAAAAGGTAATAGAGTAAGCTCTACTACCTTAAGGATTATATCATATTTTATTTCGTTTTTCTTGCCAAATATGTGAAGCCCAGTAAAAATGTTGGCACAGCAGATAGTCCGACAATCATTAACCAGTCTCTAGGCACGATTGGAATCGTGTGAAAAATAGGCTGCAACGGCTCCCAGTAGATGACAACAAGCATGAGGAGGAGAGAGGAAATAACAGCTCCAACTAAATATTTATTCCCAAAAGGATTGCGGGCAAAGACAGATTTTTCGCTGCGGCAATCAAAGACATGGATGAGCTGAGCTAATACGAGCGTTGCAAAAGCAACGGTTTGAGCATAGGCCAATTTTTCTGGATCACCATCATAAGCAAAAATGAAGGCGAGTAATGTTACAATTCCAATTAAGAAACCGCGTGAGACTACTTTCCAGCCCAACCCTCTTGAAAAGATGCCTTCTTTTGGATTTCGAGGTTTTCTCTTCATCACATCTTCCTCTGGCCGGTCCAATCCAAGGGCCATCGCTGGCAATCCATCTGTAACTAAGTTTACCCATAATATTTGAATAGGAACTAATGGCAGTGGTAATGCCATAATCATCGCAAACAGCATGACGAGAATTTCTCCGACATTTGAAGCAAGCAAGTAACGAACAAACTTTCTAATATTCTCATATATATTTCTGCCTTCTTTAATCGCTGACTTGATTGTCGCAAAATTATCATCTAATAGAATTAATGATGACGCTTCTTTAGCGACATCCGTTCCAGTAATCCCCATTGCAATCCCAATATCAGCTGCCTTAATCGCTGGTGCATCATTAATTCCATCCCCGGTCATTGCAACGATATGGCCGCGATTTTGCAAAGCCTTAACGATTTTTAGTTTATGCTCAGGTGAAACCCTTGCAAAAACGGAAACCTCTTCAACATGAGCCTCCAACTCTTCCATATCCATTCCAGATAATGTTTTCCCATCCATTACTTTAGATGATTTCGTTAAAATCCCTAGCTGTTTTGCGATTGCTTTAGCTGTGATGACATGATCTCCTGTGATCATTACTGTTTTGATTCCAGCAGCCTTGCATTCCTTCACCGCAGATCTCACTTCAGAACGAGGAGGGTCAATCATCCCTTGTAAGCCAATGAATGTAAGGTTTTTCTCCGCCTCTTTTTCATCTAATATGACAGTACTGGCAGAGATCTCTTTATACCCAATGGCAATGGTCCTTAACGCTTGTGACGCCAAGTCTTCTATCGCTCCCTGAATATGAGCAGTGGATTCCTTTGACACGATTTGCCGCTTTCCGTTCCACAAAATTGTATCGCTTATATTTGCAAGGATATCTGGGGCGCCTTTAGTGACGATAAAACGTCTGCCCGTATGGTCCTTGACGATGATACTCATCATTTTTCTTGTTGAATCAAATGGGAACTCATTTATGATTTCATATTGATTCAGCAAATGAGTCCGATCATAACCGGCTTTCATCCCAGCAACTAATAGAGCGCCTTCCGTTGGATCCCCATCAATAATGATTTCGTCTTTTTTCTGTTTGATTTCGGCATTATTACATAGCATCCCAAAAATAAGCATTTGCTGCAGTGCCTTATCATTTTTAGGTTCAATGCGATTTTCTCGTTTATAAAAGTGGCCCTTTGGTGCATAACCTACCCCATCAATGGTCCATTCTGACCCACCGCTCCAAATATGAGTGACTGTCATTTTATTTTGAGTTAAAGTACCCGTCTTATCAGAACAAATGACAGAAGCACAGCCGAGTGTTTCGACAGCAGGAAGTTTTCTTACAATTGCCTTTTGTTTAATCATCCGTTGAACACCAAGCGAGAGGGCGACAGTAACGATAGCCGGCAGTCCTTCAGGAATGGCTGCAACGGCTAAAGAAACGCCAGCAAGAAACATCGTATAAAGCTCCTGCCCTTGAAGTACCCCAATGGCAACAACCAAAACAGTCAGCAATAAGGCGACGACAATAAGGATCTTTCCTAATTGTTCAAGACGTCTTTGCAGCGGTGTGGTCATTGATTCTGCACTTTGCAGAAGATCAGCGATTTGTCCCATAGCCGTTTTCATACCTGTACCTACAACAATTCCTACTCCATTTCCCCTAGTAACCATCGTACCCATGAAGGCCATATTCTCCATATCGCCTATCCCCGGGTTTTCCGTTTTGATCGGGGAGGCCGTTTTTGACACAGGAAGAGATTCACCAGTCAATGCTGATTCTTCAATTTCAAGATTATTAGATTCCATTATTCTAACATCTGCACCGATTCGATCACCTGAAATAAATTTAAGCAGGTCTCCAACTACGACTTCCTTAGATGAAATCTTTTTCCATTCTCCATCCCTTAGCGCAATGACTTGCGGAGCGGAAAGCTCTTTTAAAGCACTTAATGATTTCTCCGCTTTTCTTTCTTGAAAAAACCCTAACAAGCCATTGATCAATACAATGGCAATAATTGCAATCGCGTCGATATATTCACCAAGCAGCCCAGATATCAGGGTCGCTGCTAATAGCACGAGTGTCATAAAATCTTTAAATTGACTAAAAAATAAGAGTAAAGCAGATTGCTTTTCCCCTTCTTCTAATTCATTATAGCCAAATTGTTTTAAACGCTTTTGCGCATCCTCTTCAGTCATTCCATCATGTCGATTGGCATTGAGCGTTTCCTCAACCTCTCTTGTATCCATTTCATGGAAATTCATTCAGACATCACACTTCCTCCTTTTCATTTTAAGAGAATTCACTAATAGATTAGCGAACCAACCTGCTTCAACTGCTATAATACTTGTGCAGAGTTGTCCTACATTCATCACTCTACAGAAAGCTTATTCAGTCTCGTCCAAAAAAATGCTATGCTATCATTAAAAAGAAAAATGAAAAGACACTCAGTCTAGAAAAGGATGTTCCATATGTCATTTGATGGTTTATTTACAAAAGCAATGTCAGAAGAGCTCTCCGAAACACTTAAAGGGGGCAGAATTAATAAAATTCACCAGCCTTATAAAAATGAAATCATTTTAGTTATAAGAGCAAATGGAAAAAATCATAAATTATTGCTGTCCGTTCACCCAAGCTATGCACGGGTCCAATTAACGAATGAAAGCTATGACAACCCTTTAGAGGCGCCGATGTTCTGCATGTTGCTAAGAAAGCATCTTGAGGGCTTCATCTTAGAGGACATACGTCAGGACGGGCTTGACCGCATCATCATCTTTGATGTAAAAGGCAGAAATGAAATTGGCGATATTTCATACAAGCAACTGATTGTGGAGATTATGGGCAGACATAGCAATATCACACTTGTCGATAAATCCCGCAATATTATTTTAGATAGTGTGAAGCATGTATCTTATGCTGTTAACAGCCACCGGGCGATTCTTCCTGGACAAGAATATATAGCTCCACCAAAGCAAAATAAAGAAGATCCATTCACTGCTGATGAAACAGAGATTTTAAGAAAATTAGACTTTAATAGCGGAAAAATGGATAAGCAGCTTGTCGCAAATTTCGCAGGAGTTTCGCCGTTGTTTGCTAAGGAAGTACTTTTCCATGCAGGTCTGGCAAACAGATCCACAGTACCAGCCACCTTCATTGATCATATTGAGCGCGTTAGAAAAGGAGAAATCAATCCGGCGATTACACTTGGCTCAGATAAAGAATATTTCTATCTTTATCCTCTTGACCATATAAAAGGACTAGCAAAGACTTTCCCTAGCTTGAGTGAGATGCTTGATCGCTTTTACTTTGGCAAAGCAGAACGAGATCGCGTCAAACAGCAGGCGAATGATCTAGAGCGCTACATCATCAATGAAAAAGAGAAAAATGAGAAGAAGATTGTTAAGCTGCAAGCAACCCTCAAAGAGGCGGAACAAGCAAATGCACATCAACTCTTTGGTGAGCTCATCACAGCAAATATTTATGCGATTCAAAAGGGTATGAAGGAGATCGAGGTAAGCAATTATTATGATGAAAACGGCGGGACCGTCCTTATTCCATTAAATCCGCAAAAAACGCCTTCTGAAAATGCACAAAAATATTTCACTCGCTATCAAAAAGCCAAAAATGCGCGAACGATTGTTCAAGAACAGATGGAGAAAGCAAATGAAGAAGTATCATACTTTGATTCACTGCTGCAACAGGTGCAAACAGCTTCCCCAAAAGATATTCGGGAAATTAGAGAGGAATTAGTTGAAGGAGGCTATTTGAAAGAGCGACAAAAGAAACAATCGAAAAAAGCGCAAAATCATAAACCGGTTTTAGATCACTTTATTGCCTCTGATGGAACCGAAATCATCGTAGGTAAAAACAATAAACAAAATGATTATCTAACGAATAAATTAGCCGCTAGAGATGAAATATGGCTGCATACGAAGGATATACCAGGCTCACATGTTGTCATTCGAAGCCGAGAGCCACATGAGGATACAATTCTTGAGGCTGCTAGTCTGGCTGCCTATTATAGCAAAGCAAGAAGTTCGAGTTCTGTACCTGTCGATTTTACACTCGTCAGACATGTAAAGAAACCAAACGGAGCAAAACCAGGATTCGTTATATACGACAACCAGCAGACTGTATATGTCACGCCTGATGAAGACATTGTATTGAGGCTGGCGGCAAAATAATATTAATAATGTATAAAAAAACTCCCGCTGTTCCCATTATGAACAGGTTCGGGAGTTTTTTTAAGTAATCTTGTTAGGATGTAATCTTTAATACTGTCCTAGACTCATGTGGGGGATTCTTATCTGAGATTATGTGAATTCCGTTTTTTAGATGAAGATGGGATGGATTCTTATCTCAAATCAAGCGATATCCGTTTTTTAGATGAGAATGCGGGGGATTCTTATCTCAAATCATGTGATATCCGTTTTTTAGATGAGAATGCGGGGGATTCTTATCTCAAATCATGTGATATCCGTTTTTTAGATGAGAATGCGAGGGATTCTTATCTCAAATCATGTGAATTCCGTTTTTCAGATGAGAATGTGGGGGATTCTTATCTCAAATCATGTGATATCCGTTTTTTAGATGAGAATGCGAGGGATTCTTATCTCAAATCATGTGATTTCCGTTTTTTAGATGAGAATGCGGGGGATTCTTATCTCAAATCATGTGAATCCGTTTTTTAGATGAGAATGCGGGGGATTCTTATCTCAAATCATGTGAAATCCGTTTTTTAGATGAGAATGCGGGGGATTCTTATCTCAAATCACGTGAATTCCGTTTTTCAGATGAGAATGCGGGGGATTCTTATCTCAAATCATGTGAATTCCGTTTTTTAGATGAGAATGCGGGGGATTCTTATCTCAAATCATGTGAATTCCGTTTTTTAGATGAGAATACGGGGGATTCTTATCTCAAATCATGTGAAATCCGTTTTTTAGATGAGAATGCGGGGGATTCTTATCTCAAATCATGTGAATTCCGTTTTTCAGATGAGAATGCGAGGGATTCTTATCTCAAATCATGTAAAATCCGTTTTTTAGCTGAGAATATGAGGGATTCTTATCTCATATCGCATGAACTCGGGCTTTCAGATGGTTTCTCTGCCTGAAACCAAAAAATATCCTTAACAGCATGCACTATTAAACATAATAAATATTTTTAGAGCCTCCCATCTTATTCAGATCTCTTTTCAGGATTCTTTGGATGGTTATTTTAGAAGCTAGTTCACCGCACCATTCATGGACTAATGCGGTTGAGATTTTTTGGCTTGGAAAGAGGATTTTTAAGTTTTGTATGCTTCTTAAAACCCCGGTCGCGATAGATTCTTCTGTTTGGCATTGTTCACAAAATAAATTGCTTTTGCCCCAGCGTACTATCTTTCCATTACACTTGTTGCACCATATCCCCTTCCGCATCCCTTCAAAACAATAATTAAATTTCAATGAATAATCATCTCTTTGAATATTCATTGAAATAAGCATTTCTGCGATTTGATGGTGTGATTTATTTAGAATAGACGGTTTTTTGTTTAATGTTTCTATAAAGCGTCTGATCTGCGGAATTAAGATTATGTTTTCATTGGGAGGAATCTCATAAAGCATGAACTCGGGATGGACGAATATGAGTGGATATTTAATGGGCAGCCTTATTTTATGTCTTTTTGCAATCTGTCTTAAAAGTGATTCATTCCGTCTGACCTGCAGAAGAGGATTTTTTATTTCATTTAAGGACGAGCTGTACCATAGATTATTTTTGATGTGGAATTCCCCTTGATAATTTTTTACTTCAAAGGCGATAATTTCATTTTGAAAAATGCATAAAGCATCAATTTGAAAGAGTGTGTGATTTATTTCTAGGGTTAAATCATAGAGAATAAGCACTTCAGCGCTTAGCGTGTTCAATTGTTTTTCCCAGGCGCGTTCACCTACTTCTCCTTTTCGCAAATTCTCTAAGTATTGCTTTTCTTTAAGAGATAAATCCAGATGGTTGTTCAGGCATTCCATAAAAGTCAGCTGAGGGGCAGGAGATCGAGGTTTTACAATCATCAAATACATATCATCCTTTCTTTTCTATATACAAAAAATACCACAGAATCAATCACTGTGGTATGTAAAATTAATCTTTTCTCTTTATACAAATGACTTTCCCCAATCAGCCGGGTCCTTTCGCCATTCGGTCAATGCTGCAATATCAGACTCTTCAATGAAACCTTTTTCTTTAGCTACTTCTGTTAAGGCATCAAAATCAGATAAGGCATGTGCGCATACTTGAGCTTCTTCAAGCATCTTTTGCCCTTTTTCTAGTTGGTAGGTAAAGATAGCCACAACGCCGAGCACTTCACATCCTGCTTCCCTTAATGCTTTAGCGGCTGTGATGGCACTTCCGCCGGTAGAGATGAGATCTTCTACAATTACTACCTTTTTCCCTTTATCAGCCTTGCCTTCGATTTGTTTCCCTTTACCATGGCCCTTCGCTTTTGAGCGTACATAGCACATCGGCAATTCCAATAAGTCACTCACCCAAGCTGCGTGCGGGATCCCTGCTGTTGCAGTACCAGCGATAATCTCCGCCTCTGGATAATGCTCCTCAATCAATGTTTTCAACCCAGCTGCAATGTCCTTTCTTACAGCAGGGAATGACAGTGTTAAACGATTATCACAATAAATCGGAGAGCGCAAACCAGAAGACCAAGTAAACGGATCTTTCGGGTTTAAGGCAACAGCTTGTATATTTAATAGACTCTCTGCAATTCTTTTTCTCATAATCTTACACCCTCCCAAAGTTGTTTAATATGGTGATAGGCAACTGCAGAATCCTCAGCTCTGGTAATTGAGCGTCCGACAACGATAGCTGAAACGCCTTCTTCTCTTGCAAAATCTGGTGTTGCTGCTCTTTTTTGATCTTGTATATCATCTGTGGATAGCCTGATACCCGGAGTGACTGTTAAGAATGAGGAACCACACTGCTCACGAATATCTCTTGCTTCAAAAGGTGAACATACAACCCCATCAAGGCCAGCCTGTTTCGACAATGATGCATAGTGCAATACCGATTCCTGCAGAGGCACTTGAATCAGCTGCTCTGCTTGCATTTGCTCTTCAGATGTACTTGTCAGTTGAGTGACACCGATACATAAAGGACGCTTCTTCCCAGTTGCCGTTCCTTGCTCCAGTCCTTCAAGGGCTGCAGACATCATCTCCGCTCCACCTGCTGCATGAACATTAACGAGGTCACATTCCAAGCGAGCAAGACCTTTCATTGCACTCTTTACTGTGTTTGGTATATCGTGGAGTTTCAAATCAAGAAAAATTTGATGACCTTGTGACTTTAAGTCTAGAATCATTTGCGGTCCTTCTTGATAATATAACTCCATCCCTACTTTTAAAAATAACTTTTCATTCTCAAATGGCTGTAAAAATTGAGTAACACCTTTTTTGTCGGGAAAATCAAGCGCGATGATGAACGAGTTGTTCATGCTTCTTCCAGCTCCTTCCTGTACATTCAGAAATGTGATCAAATCCTAAGCGATTAAGCAAATCTGGAAGCTCTTTGATGATTTTTGGACAGATAAATGGATCGACGAAGTTCGCTGTACCTACTGCTACCGCACTTGCACCAGCGTAATAATACTCAATTACATCCTCAGCTGACTGGACCCCGCCCATCCCGATAATGGGAATCGACACTTGCTGACTGACTTCATGAATCATCCTAATTGCCACCGGCTTGATTGCTGGACCTGACAAGCCACCAGTTTTATTCGCTATCACCGGTACACCTGTATTGATGTCGATGCGCATGCCAACAAGCGTGTTGATCATCGTTAAGCCGTCTGCTCCGCCGTCCTCTACCGCTTTAGCCATTTCGACGATATTAGTCACATTCGGTGAAAGCTTCACATAGACAGGGACTTCAGAAACATTTTTAACTTTTCTAGTTAAGTCCTTTGCCACTTCAGGAATGGTACCAAAAGCTATTCCGCCTGTTTTTACATTTGGACATGAGATATTCAGCTCTAATGCATGAACATTTTTTGCTTTAGATAGCTCCTTCGCAACTGCGATATAATCCTCTTCGATCGAGCCTGCGACATTGGCAATGACCGGTACATCATATTGTTCCAACCATGCTAGCTCTTCGCTCATGACTTTATCAAGACCAGGGTTCTGCAACCCAATTGCATTCAGCATCCCTGCTGTCGTCTCTGCTACTCGGGGTGTTGGGTTGCCAAATCGCGGTTCTAAAGTGGTCGCTTTTATCATGATTGCACCCAACTCACTTAAATCGTAAAGTTGGCTGAATTCTCTTCCGAAGCCAAAGCAACCGGAAGCTGGCATGATTGGATTTTTTAAATTTAACCCAGGAAGGCTAATTTCTAATGAATGGCTCATAATACTACCTCCCCCGCTCTAAAGACTGGCCCATCACTGCATACTTTTTTGTATGAATGGCCTTGCGGATCATCACCTGTATGGCATACACATGCAAAGCATGCCCCAATTCCGCAACCCATCCGTTCCTCAAGTGACAAATAAACTTCCTTATCAATATATTTCTGTTCAAGTGCTTTTAACATTGGTGTAGGTCCACATGTATAAAGTACATCAAATGAAAGCTTATTATCGCCGATGATGTCAGTCACAAACCCTTTTGAGCCATAACTGCCATCAACTGTCGCTACATACGTTGTTCCAAGGGTAGTAAACTCTTTTTCATAAAATACGGCTTCACTTGCTTGAAACCCTAAAACATGAACGACCTTTACTCCTTTTTTTACAAGCTGTTTTGATAGTTCAAATAATGGGGGTACGCCAATTCCGCCTCCGACTAAGAGAGCGGTCTCGCCTTTCTCTGTCGCTGCAATCGGGAATCCATGTCCTAGCGGACCAAGCACATCAATGACATCACCTTGCTTTTTGTTAGCCAAAAGTTTCGTTCCTTTGCCTTCCGCTCGATAAATCATTGTAAATTCGCTATGCTTATGATCAATTTCAGCAATGCTGATCGGTCTTCTCAAAATGGGATCCATTTGTTCAGCAATTTTCAAGTGAACAAATTGGCCGGGTTCATCCATCTCATGGACAAGCCCGCCTCTAAGGGTGAGCTTGTATATATGAGATGCAATTTGTGATTGTGAGATGACCTCACACATTTCTTGTTTGATCATGCGAATACCTCCTCCTCGACATATGCTGATTTCTCCATTGCATCTGCTGAGAAGTTCATTGATTCAATCACTTGCAGAATCGCTGCTGCTGTATCTAATGAAGTAAGGCATGGTACACCATTCTCAACAGATTCACGACGTATTCTGAAACCATCCCTTGCCGGTTGTTTGCCTTTAGTTAGAGTATTGATGACGATTTGTGCTTGGCCGTTGCGAATGACGTCAATCAGGTTTGGACCTTCAGACCCGATTTTATTTGTCACCTCTACTGGTATGCCTGCTGCTTGAAGGAATTCAGCAGTACCGCTTGTTGCCATTAGACGGTATCCGATTGATACGAATCTTTTAGCAAGCTCCAATGCTTCTTCCTTATCCTTGTCTGCAACCGTCATTAACACAGTACCGAATTTATGGATGGTAATGCCAGATGCAACAAGACCTTTATATAGCGCCTTTTCCAATGTGGTATCCTTGCCCATCACTTCTCCAGTTGATTTCATTTCTGGTCCGAGTGTAATATCCACTCTTCTTAGCTTGGCGAAGGAGAAGACTGGGACCTTTACGAAAACACCTTTCTTTTCGGGAACCAAGCCTGATTCATAGCCTTGCTCCTTAAGAGACTGGCCAAGAATGACTTTTGTTGCAATTTTCGCCATGGGCACATTCGTAATTTTACTCAAGAATGGTACTGTACGACTTGATCTTGGATTCACTTCGAGAACAAAGACATCTCCTTTAGCAACAACATATTGGATATTCAACAATCCAATAATACCTAAGCCCTTTGCCATTTTCTCTGTATATTCAATCAGCTTCTCTTTCACTTGTTCGCTAATATTTTGTGGTGGGTACACTGCAATTGAATCCCCGGAATGGACTCCAGCCCTTTCGATATGCTCCATTATTCCCGGAATGACAACTGTTTCTCCATCGCAGATCGCGTCGACTTCAATTTCTTTACCTGTTAAGTAGCGGTCAATTAAGACTGGATGTTCTGGATTTACTTTTACCGCATTTTTCATGTAGTGAAGAAGCTCATCTTCTTTATAAACGATTTCCATTGCTCTTCCGCCAAGGACATAGGACGGCCGAACAAGAACCGGGTAGCCGATATTACTAGCAATTTTCACCGCTTGTTCTACAGATAAAGCTGTTTTCCCTTTCGGCATCGGGATATCAAGATCATGCAACGCATGTTCAAATTTATCCCTATCCTCTGCTCGATCTAGATTTTCCAGCGATGTCCCAAGGATCTTTACGCCTTTTTCAACAAGGGCACTTGCTAAGTTAATCGCTGTTTGCCCACCGAACTGTACGACAACCCCTTCAGGCTTTTCCAAGTCGATAATATGCATCACATCTTCAATCGTTAATGGTTCAAAATAAAGCTTGTCAGAAATGCTGAAGTCTGTTGACACTGTTTCAGGGTTATTATTGATGATGATTGCTTCATAACCTGCTTCTTTAATTGCCCACACTGCATGAACTGTAGAATAATCAAATTCTACTCCTTGCCCAATTCTAATTGGACCAGACCCTAGGACAACCACACTTTTTATATCGGTTACGATTGATTCATTTTCCTCTTCATACGTACCATAATAATATGGTGTTTCTGATTCAAATTCTGCAGCGCATGTATCAACCATTTTATAAACTGGGACAATGCTGTTTTCTTTTCTAAAGTCGTATACCTTTGATTCCGTTGTATTCCAAAGATTTGCTAAAGTTGAATCTGCGTAACCAAATTGCTTTGCTTTTTTGACTGTTTCTGCACAGAAGGTATTTTCCTTTATCTCATTTTCTAAGGCTACGATTTTATTAAACTTGTAAAGGAAGAAAAGGTCGATTTTGCTCCATTCATGAATGGTTTCAATTGTGATTCCTCTTCTTAATGCCTCACCGATGTAGAACAAGCGCTCATCGCCCGCTTTTCGTATTCTTTTTTCCAGTAGTGCATCATCGATTTCATTAGCATCCTGTAAGGATAAATGATAAACATTCGCTTCAAGTGATCGTACCGCTTTTAAGATTGATTCTTCAAATGTTCTTCCGATGGCCATTACTTCACCAGTCGCCTTCATTTGTGTTCCTAGAGAACGATTGGCAGACTCAAATTTATCGAACGGCCAGCGAGGAATTTTCGTTACGATATAGTCAAGGGCTGGTTCGAAGCTTGCATAGGTTTTTCCCGTTACAGGGTTCATCATTTCATCAAGCGTCAATCCAACAGCGATTTTAGCTGCAAGCTTAGCAATTGGATAGCCAGTCGCTTTTGATGCAAGCGCAGACGAACGGCTAACACGAGGGTTGACCTCGATGATATAGTATTGGAAGCTATCAGGATCAAGGGCTAACTGGACATTACATCCACCTTCAATTCCCAATGCACGAATGATTTTCAAAGATGTATTTCTTAACATTTGATATTCACGGTCACTCAAAGTTTGGCTTGGAGCAACTACGATGGAATCACCCGTATGAACTCCGACAGGATCGATATTTTCCATGTTACATACTACAATTGCATTGTCATTCGAATCTCTCATAACCTCGTATTCTATCTCTTTGAAACCAGCAATGCTTTTTTCAAGCAAGCATTGTGTGACTGGACTATGCTTTAATCCGCTCGTTACGATCTCGAGTAATTCTTCTTCATCGTTGCAAATCCCTCCACCTGTTCCGCCTAAAGTGAAGGCTGGACGTACAATGACTGGGTAGCCTACCAATTGAACGAAAGCTTCTGCCTCTTCTATATTATGGATGATTTCACTATCCGGGACAGGTTCTCCAAGCTCATTCATTAAGTTTCTGAAAAGGTCACGATCCTCAGCCTGTTCTATTGCTGATAGCTTTGTTCCCAGTATTTCAACACCACATTCTTCCAGAACACCTGACTTTGCAAGCTCCACCGCTAGATTGAGTCCTGTTTGCCCTCCCAAGGTTGGCACAAGTGCATCTGGGCGTTCTTTTCTAATGATTTTACTTACAAATTCTAATGTTAGCGGCTCTATATACACTGCATCAGCAATTTCTGTATCTGTCATGATGGTTGCTGGGTTCGAGTTAATAAGAACAACGCGGTATCCTTCTTCTTTTAACGCGATGCATGCCTGTGTTCCTGCATAATCAAATTCTGCTGCCTGACCGATTACAATGGGACCGGAACCGATGACTAAAATACTTTTTATATCTGTACGTTTTGACATGTGCATGCACCTTCCTGTTCATGAGATTCAATCAGCTGTAAAAATTGCTCAAATAATCCGTTAGCGTCTTCTGGTCCGGGTGAAGCTTCTGGATGATACTGTACAGTAAAAGCTGGATACTCTTTATGCTTTAATCCTTCAATTGTTCCATCATTTAATGCGATATGAGTCACTTCAAGACTAGTATTTTTAATTGATGCCTCTTCCACTGAATAACCATGATTTTGTGAAGTTATTGCCACTTTTCCTATTTGTAAATCCTTTACTGGATGGTTGGATCCCCTATGACCGAACTTTAGTCTTTCTGTATTGGCCCCACATGCAAGGGCAAAGAGCTGATGACCAAGGCAAATTCCGAACAAAGGCACTTTCCCGAGTAATTCTTTAATCATTTCAATGGCTTCCGATACATCCTTTGGATCCCCAGGACCATTTGATAACATGACACCATCAGGGCTTAAATTCAATATTTCTTGCGCACTTGTATTGTAAGGCACCACAATTACGTCGCAGTCTCTTTTATTGAGCTCTCTCAAAATGCCATGTTTCATACCGAAGTCTACCAGCACCACTCTCCGACCTCTGCCTGGGCTTGGATAAGGGGTTTTTGTTGAGACTTGTTTGACTTGATCATTCCGCAGCTTTGTTGCGCGTAATTTTTCTAAGATGTCATCCACATTCTCTTCAATGCTGCAAATGGCACCTTTTAAAGTTCCATGCTGGCGAATGATCCTTGTTAATTTTCTTGTGTCGATTCCTGCAATTCCAGGAATATTATGAATTTGGAAGTAATCATGAAGTGATTGTTCACTTCTCCAGTTAGAAGGAAATTCTGCCGCTTCCTTAACAATGAACCCTTGAATTGCCGGTTTGATTGATTCAAAATCATCTCGGTTAATCCCATAGTTTCCTACGAGCGGATAGGTCAGTGTGACGATTTGTCCGCAGTAAGAAGGATCAGACAGGATTTCCTGATAGCCTGTCATCCCTGTATTAAACACGACTTCACCAATTGAATATTTGTCACTGCCAAATCCTTCACCAATAAACACTGTTCCATCTTCAAGAATCAATTGTTTTTTCATGCTGTCACACTCCCTTTATGCCATGCAATCTTTCCATCTACTATCGTAAGAACTGGCCAGCCTTTACATTCCCAACTCGTAAATGGAGTATTTTTACCCTTTGATAAGAAGTTTTGCGGATCAATTTTTTCCTGTTGCTTCAAATCTATTAAGACGATATCTGCGTCTGCTCCTGCTTCAATCACTCCATTTGAAAGTCCGAAGGCTTGTGCAGGTTTGATTGTTAAGTAATCAATCAACTGCTTTAATGAAATGATGCCTGTATCAACAAAGTGTGTATAAAGGAGCGGGAACGCTGTTTCTAATCCTACAATTCCGAAAGGTGAGAGCTGCATACCTTCACTCTTATCTTCTGCAGTATGTGGCGCGTGGTCTGTTGCAATAAAATCGATCGTTCCATCAAGCAGCCCTTCAATTAAAGCAGCTTTATCAGAAGCACCTCTAAGCGGCGGATTCATTTTATAATTAGTATCCATTCCTGGAATGTCATCTTCACATAACAGCAGATGATGTGGAGTGACCTCAGCTGTAACTTTGATGCCTGCACGCTTCGCGTCTCTGACGACCCTCACAGATTCCTTTGTACTAATATGACATACATGATAGTGGCAGTTCGCAGCCTCAGCTAATAACACATCTCTAGCTATATGGACGGATTCACAAACGGACGGAATACCACCAATGCCATTCACTTGTGAAAACTTCCCCTCATGGACAGAGCCTTTATTAATCAATGTGTTTTCCTCACAATGAGCGACAATGGCCATATCAGCCTCTGCTGCTCTTCTCATCGCTTGCAGCATCATATCTGCTGATTGCACGCCTACGCCATCATCTGTGAATGCAAATGCACCCGCTTCTTTTAAAGCTTTAAAATCTGTTAGTTCTTTACCTGCTTCACGTACGGTTATTGAGGCATATGGAAGCACCTTAACCACGCCTGTTTCATTAATTCGATTATGTAACTTTTCCATCTGTTCCTGCGTGTCTGGCACCGGTCGTGTATTAGGCATTGCTGCAACGGTTGTAAATCCGCCTTTTGCTGCTGCTAATGTACCTGTAGCAATGGTTTCTTTCTTTTCTCCGCCAGGTTCACGCAAATGAACGTGGAGATCAATCAATCCTGGAGCTATAAGCAATCCCTTCGCATCGATGACTTCATCTGCTTGCTTGCTGATTTCTTTACTAATCTCAATGATTTTACCTTTTTCTATATAAATATCGTTTTGCTGCAATTCACCTTCATTAGTAAGCAATTGGCCATTTTTGATGAGTATTGACATCTTTACCGCTCCCTTCAGTATGTTTGAATATTCTCTTAAGTACTGCCATTCTAATAAATACACCATTTTGCATTTGTTTGAATATTCTTGACCGATCACACTCTACTAAACTATCCGCAATTTCAACTCCCCTGTTTACTGGGGCGGGGTGCATAATAATGCTATCCTTCTTCATGGTTTTTTCCCTTTGTTCTGTTAACCCAAAGGCTTGATGATATTGGTCTGCTGAATGTTCACTATTCTCTCCGTGGCGTTCATGTTGAATACGTAAAAGCATGACCACATCAGCAGACTTCACTGCTCGATCGATGTGTTCATATTCACCATTTTTCAACATATCTTTATCAAACCACTCTTCCGGCCCCGAGAATACTACCTTAGCTCCTAGCCTCGTTAGAGCTTCTGCATTTGACCTCGCAACGCGACTGTGGCGAATATCCCCAACTATAGCTATCTTCAACCCTTCAAACCGGCCAAACTCCTGTTTAATTGTCAGCAGATCAAGCAAGGATTGAGTAGGATGATGACCGCATCCATCACCTGCATTAATGATTGAACTGTTCGTCGTCCCTTCCAGTTCATCAAAATAACGATCTTCGCTATGTCTGATGACAACCGCATTTACGCCAATGGCCTCTAGCGTTTTAACTGTGTCGTACAGGGTTTCACCCTTTGATACACTGGACGTGCTCACTTCAAATGGGATGATATCCAGACCTAGCCGTCTTTCTGCTACTTCAAAGCTGCATTTTGTTCGTGTGCTATTTTCAAAAAACAGGTTCGCAATAAAGATCTTCTTATCAGGATTCCAAGTTCCGCCTTCGATGAAATGCTGTGCATCTGTTAATATTTCGTTGATTTCATTTATAGCGAGATCAGTTGTCGTTAGCAAATGCTTCATACTTAAACGCCTCCTTTGTATGAAAAGCGCAAGCGCCTTGCTTACCCCCGACAAGCGTAAGACAAGTCTCACGGAAAGGTGTTTTTTACCTTTCTGGGAGGATTGCCCTTAGATCCTCAAGGGGGTAGGGGTAGGCGCTGGAGCTAGACATTACTCTAATTGAAAAACTTATCTTTCTTATGTTAAAAACACCTTGGCAAAACCGCCAAGGTGTCGAAGTTAGAATCTTCATAATTAGATAAGAGGAATAGAGCCCCCTTATTAATTATATCTTCAACACCCTTGTAAACCTCTCTGGATTTATTTTAAAAGGCGTTTATCTTTATTCTTTTTTATTAAGATTCAATCATATCCTCATTTGCTTCTTTTCCTGGAAGGATTAAGTTTAGAAACACACCTGCAATAGCTGCCAGTGCCATACCTTCAAGATTAAATCTCCAAATTTCTATATGTGCACCGCCAATTCCGATAACAAGGATGACCGCAGCAATGGCTAAATTTCTGTTATTGCCAAAATCCACCTGGCTATCTACAAGCATTCTTAATCCAGATGAAGCGATGATTCCGAATAAGAGGATTGATACGCCTCCCATCACGGGAGTTGGGATCGAGCTGATTAACGCTGTGATTTTACCAACAAAGCCGAAAATGATGGCAATAACTGCTGCTCCAGCTAATACATACACACTATATATTTTTGTGAT
This sequence comes from Cytobacillus purgationiresistens, assembly GCF_030813235.1. Taxonomy (GTDB): domain Bacteria; phylum Bacillota; class Bacilli; order Bacillales; family Cytobacillaceae; genus Cytobacillus; species Cytobacillus purgationiresistens. Next base: position 208,569 of record NZ_JAUSUB010000007.1, read on the forward strand.
GGCCAGTACACCGATGTTTTCACCGTATGTTGTCTTTGGAGGACCACCGATTAATGCTGATATCATTGTTGCAGTACCGTCTCCAAGGATTGAGCGGTGAAGACCAGGGTTTTTCACATAATCTCTGCCAACTACCTTACCAAGGACAAGCTGATGACCGATATGTTCTGAAAGTGTAACCACTGCGACCGGAATCATCAACAGGGCTAAATCCAATGTTACCCGTACATCGTAGTCTAAGAAAGGGAAGATAAATTCCGGCATTTCAAACCAGGATGCAGCTGCTACAATTGAGAAATCGACAATGCCAATCGACAGGGAGTAAACATACCCTATAATGATGCCGGCTAGGATTGGGACCATTCCAAGCATTCCTCTAGCGTACACCGAGAAGAGAATCGTTGATGCTAATGTTACAAGGGCCGCTGAGAAATGGATCATGCTATATTCTCCTGACACCGGGTCATTCATTGCCATACCGACTGCTGTACCTGACAGCGCCAACCCGATGACGATGATGACTGGTCCGACGACGATAGGTGGAAGAAGTTTCATAATCCAACGATAGCCTGCCATTTTTATAATTAGTGCGACCAAACCATATACCAAACCTGCGATAAAGCTTCCTATCATTGCTGCACCAGGACCGCCGCCTGCTTGCGCTGCTGTTATTGGTATAATGAAAGCAAAGGATGAGCCCAGATAGGCTGGGACTTGCCATTTTGTAATCATCAGGAACGCCAGCGTTCCGATTCCACTTGAAATCAATGCGATTGCTGGACTTAAATCCACTAAAAATGGTACTAAGATAGTTGCGCCAAACATGGCGAATAAATGCTGCAAGCTTAATGTTAGCCAATGGACCGGATTTGGTCGATCATGTATGTCTAGGACTGGTTTATTCATTGCTGTATATCTCCCCTTTAAGTAAAAAACCCTCTTTGCATTGTTGACAAAGGGGGCTAGGGCACAGCAATGCATGGTGCAACTCATTGCTTCTGCTCCCCTTTGTCAGCCTCTCTGGACTGCATTTAAAAAGGGCTATTCTATTTTTCGTAAATTGTTACCTGATCTGATTCATCCACTTCGTTAAGCTCTACAACAATTCTTTCAGAGCTGGATGTTGGGATGTTCTTGCCTACAAAGTCTGCACGAATCGGCAGTTCTCTATGACCGCGATCAACAAGCACTGCCAGTTGAATAGAAGCTGGTCGCCCGATATCAATTAGAGCATCTAATGCAGCTCTTACTGTTCGTCCAGTATAAAGTACATCATCAATGACAATCACTTTTTTCTCATTAATGTCAATTGGGATATCTGAGCCTTTTACTAATGGTTCTTGATTATCCGTTTTTTTAGTAAGGTCATCGCGATATAATGTGATATCAATCTCACCGACAGCAACTTGGGCTCCTTCGATTTGCTCGATTTTTTCCGCTAAGCGGTTGGCCAAATAAATTCCTCTCGTTTTAATTCCAATTAATACACAATCCTCAATGCCTTTATTCTTTTCAATAATCTCGTGCGCTATTCGAGTTAATGCTCTTCGTATAGCTTGCTCATCCAACACATTGGCTTTTTGTGGCATTGTTCTCACCTCGCAATATACTAAAAAAACCCTCTCACCTGATGGATGAGAGGGTAAACGATCGTAATTAATTTTGAATACAGGCATAGAAATACCAATATTCATACCGTTTCCTTCTCAGCCTCTCGGGACTGTAGTTAAAGGACTTATTCAACTAAGTTAATCTTAAAACAGGCAAAAGCTTTTGTCAACGCCTATTTTTGCAGAATAGTGATTAATCTTTCAAAATCCTGTGGTAAAGGCGCTTCAAACTCCATATACTCTCCAGTTCTAGGGTGATCAAACCCAAGTAAGCCGGCATGTAATGCTTGACCGCCAAAATCAATCGTTTTCCTTGGGCCGTATTTTGGATCACCAGCAAGCGGAAAACCAATATATTTCATATGAACGCGAATTTGATGCGTGCGTCCCGTTTCTAGTTGACATTCCACGAATGTGAAATCTTTAAATTTGTCCAAAACATGAAAATGGGTAACGGCGTTTTTTCCATTATCCACGACTGCCATACTTTGACGGTCTTTTGGATCACGCCCGATAGGAGCGTCAATTGTTCCATAATCATGAGCGATATTCCCATGGACAACCGCTTTATATTTTCTTGTTACAGTTTTATTCACGAGTTGATTGACAAGACTTTCATGCGCCATATCATTTTTGGCGATCATCAATAGGCCAGAAGTATCTTTATCAATACGGTGAACAATTCCAGGTCTCATTACACCGTTTATACCTGAAAGGTCTTTGCAATGAGCCATAAGTCCATTTACAAGTGTTCCAGTCACATGGCCTGATGCAGGATGAACCACCATTCCTTTTGGCTTGTTTACAACAAGCACATCGCTATCTTCATAAAAGATTTCCAAATCCATTTCTTCTGCCACAACATCTAATTCTTCTGGCTCTGGAATATTGACCTCAATTTTGTCATTCACAACACACTTATAGTTTGTCTTAGTTGGTTGCCCATTAACAAGGACATGCCCATCTTTGATCCATGCTTGCGCTTGTGTACGGGACCATTCCGCATTCATTTTAGCTAATACTTTGTCTATTCTATCCCCTGCATGATCTTCAAGGACGATTTGTTCCACTATGTTCATTTACTTTCTCCTTCTTTGCTTCTCTTTCTTCAAGTATCATTTGAATCATCAACATCGCTACACCGATACAAAGAGCAGAATCTGCAATATTAAAGATTGGGAAATTATAACCGAAAGGATAAGTATTAATGAAATCTACTACCTCTTTCCGAAAAACCCGATCAATAAAATTACCGATTGCCCCCCCCAGCACGAATGCCAGCGACACACCAAGAAGCCATTTGCCTTTTGCCTGCGTTTGCATGTAATAAATAATACCTACAATCACAACTACTGTAATGATATAAAAAAACCACATTTGACCCTCTAAAATACCCCATGCTGCTCCAGTGTTGCGATGGGATGTGATATAGAATAAGTCTTCAATTACCGTTACGCTTTCCCCTATAGAATAATTCTTTACGATCAGCCATTTCGTTAATTGGTCTAGGGCAATAATTAGTAATGCAATTATGTAGTAAAACACAAAGGCAACCCCCATCATTCATTTGATTACCTTTGCATTTTAGCATAATCGGAATAAAAACGATAGTTTTGGTCAGTTTAATGGTATATCGCTTTTCTAAAAAAGCTTTTTAGATGCTGACAGTCATCATAAGATTTGATTGTCGGAACCATTTCCAACAAATCTTGCGGAAGAAACTCTCCTGAGATTTCACATGTGCCAAATGCACCACTTTGTAATTTATCAATCGTTTCTTCTATATCAAAAAGCTCAGCCATTATAATGTCCTTCATGAACGAATCTCCATTATCCACCATTAGTCTTTCAAGTAATTCCTGCCTTGTGTTACGGAGCTCGAAAATTAACTTCATTTCTTTTTCGCCCATGTTGTTTTCCTCCGTTTCAAATGATGTTTCCCTTATTATTTCTCTTATCGATTGAATGACCCGGACAAACATTTAACAGAGAGAACAACATTTAGTGAAGAAGGAATTATTTTTCTGTTTTCAAGATGAATAATGAGACAGGGTATAACTTCGTCATTTAAATTGATTTTATAACTTCTTCGTATGTACATGATTATTTTTTTGAGAATTAATTTTCTTTCAGGGATTTGCTTCTTTTTTCTTATCCAACACAAATGAACCCCTCTCAGTGAGATGAGAGAGGTTCATTTTTAAATTAGCTTAAGTGGCTGTAGTTTTCCTTTACTACGCTCGCACAGCGTGGGCATAGGCTCTCGTAGCCATCCACCTGTCCAACTTCAGGAGTAACAGTCCAGCAGCGGTCACAAGTGTCGCCTTCTGCCTTAGTTACGACAATTGCTGTATTTTCAAATTTTAACGCTTCTGCTGGTGCCTCATTAAGGCTGCCGGCAACCTCAAATGCAGAAACAATAAAGAGCTGATGAAGATTTTCAGAAATTGAGTCCAGTAACTCCTTAGAACTGTCATCCACATAAAGTGTGACTTTGGCAGTTAAGGATTTCCCGATAACCTTTGCATTCCTTGCTTCTTCTAATGCTTTTAACACATTATCGCGAAGTTTCATAAATGCTGTCCATTTTTCCTCTAGTGCTTCCTCATTTGCCAACTCTTGAAATTCAGGCATATCAGTAAGCTGAACGCTTTCTTCGTCCACATTTGGAATGAAACGCCATACTTCATCTGCTGTATGTGAAAGAATTGGTGAAACAAGTTTCGTTAATGTTACCAAGCTTTCATATAAAACCGTTTGAATCGCGCGACGATCCTCATGATCCTTGGCTTCAATATAAAGAATATCTTTTGCAAAATCGAGATAGAAAGAACTTAAATCTAAAGTACAGAAATTATTTACTGCATGATAAATTCCTGCAAACTCATAGTTATCATAGGCATTGCGCGATGTCTTAATTAATTGATTCAGCTTAACAAGCATAAATTGATCGACTTCACGTAAATTATCAAACGATACAGCATCTGTAGCAGGATTGAAGTCTGCAAGGTTTCCGAGTAAGAATCGGAATGTATTGCGGATTTTACGATATACTTCTGCTACTTGTTTTAGGATTGCATCTGAGACACGAACGTCTGCTTGATAATCGACAGATGATACCCAAAGACGAAGAATATCCGCTCCAAGCTGATTCATTACTTTAGCAGGAACAATCACGTTTCCAATTGATTTACTCATTTTTCTGCCTTCGCCGTCTAATACAAATCCATGACTTAAAATACCTTTATAAGGTGCTTTGCCTGTGACAGCCACACCAGTTGAAAGTGATGAATTAAACCAGCCTCTGTATTGGTCAGAGCCTTCCAAATATAGGTCAGCCGGGCGTTGTAAATCGTCTCTTTCAAGTAAAACAGCCTGATGAGAAGAACCTGAATCGAACCATACGTCCATAATATCAGTTTCCTTTGTAAACTCGCCATTCGGGCTGCCAGGATGTGTGAAGCCTTCAGGTAGAAGTTCCTTTGCTTCCCTTTCAAACCAAATGTTTGAACCATTCTCGCGGAAAACAGATGAAATATGGTTGATTGTTTCATCTGTGATGATTTCTTCGCCATTTTCTGCGTAGAACACCGGAATTGGCACTCCCCACGCACGCTGACGCGAAATACACCAATCGCCACGATCGCGCACCATATTATATAATCGAGTTTCACCCCAAGCAGGAGTAAACGCTGTATCATTAATAGCTTGCAATAAATCTGCACGGAAATCTTTAATGGAAGCAAACCATTGAGCCGTTGCACGGAAAATGACAGGCTTCTTTGTTCTCCAATCATGTGGGTATGAGTGAGAGATAAATGAAAGCTTCAATAAGGCTCCAGCTTCTTCCAGCTTCTCAGTAATTGGCTTGTTAGCCGCATCATAGAACAGACCCTCGAAGCCAGGTGCCTCATCTGTCATGACTCCTTTATCATCAACTGGGCAAAGGATGTCAAGACCATATTTGCTGCCAACATAGAAGTCATCTTCCCCATGTCCTGGAGCAGTATGTACACAGCCAGTCCCCGCATCAGTTGTTACATGCTCTCCTAACATCACGAGTGAATCTCGACCGTAAATCGGATGTTCCGCCACTACGTATTCTAGTTCGCTTCCTTTGATTGTTTTGACAATTTCAGGATTGCTCCAGCCGATCTCCTCAGCGACTGCAGATAGTAAATCCTCTGCAATTAGATACTGGTGATCTTCGACTTTCACAACTACATAGCTTAGTTTTGGATGTACGGAAATCCCCATATTAGCCGGCATTGTCCAAGGTGTTGTCGTCCAAATGACGATTTGCACATCGGTATCAAGAACATCTTTTCCGTCCTTAACCTTAAAACCTACATAAATAGATGCAGAGCGTTTATCTTTATATTCAATTTCAGCCTCAGCTAATGCAGATTCTGATGATGGAGACCAGTAGACAGGTTTTTTACCTTTGTAAATATAACCTTTTTTCGCCATTTCTCCGAATACTTTAATTTGCTGTGCTTCATACTCTGGCTTTAATGTAATGTATGGGTTGTCCCAATCTCCACGCACACCTAAACGCTTAAATTGTGTTCGCTGACTGTCAATTTGCCCATAAGCATACTCTTCGCAAAGCTTACGGAATTCAGCAACAGTCATTTCTTTACGTTTTACCCCTTTATTAGTCAGTGCTTGTTCAATTGGAAGACCATGTGTATCCCAGCCTGGGACATATGGTGCTTGATAGCCGCTCATGGATTTATAGCGGCCGATAAAATCCTTTAAGATTTTGTTCAACGCATGTCCAATATGAAGATCTCCATTGGCATATGGAGGCCCATCATGAAGTATAAACTTCGGACGTCCTTCTGTATGCTTTAGAACTTTCTCATACATATTGTTTTCTTCCCACTCCGCTTGAAGCTCTGGCTCTCTTTTTGGGAGATTGCCACGCATTGGGAAATCTGTTTTTGGCATCAATAATGTGTCTTTAAAATCCATTCCTAATTCCTCCTGTTACAAATCACTATCATTATAGCCAAGTTGCTACTTATCCATAAGGCAGAACATGGCGTTCACCAGCCGCTCGAGATATTCCTGAGAAGCATATGATTTATCCATGATATTACAGCCTATTAAAAGAACCTGACATGACCTAAAATATGTTGTTTTTATACAAAATAAAAAACCTCTCATCCCAAAAAGGGACGAGAGGTTTATATTTTCCCGCGGTACCACCCTTGTAGATAGAAAATAATCCTATCCGCTCAAGCATTCTTAACGTGAATGACTCGCCTTGACCTATAAACCTAAAAGGTGTTCAATCAAGGAACTAAAGGGTGATTTTCAAATCCTTCACTTATATCAGGCTTTCACCATCCCTGAATCGCTAATGACAGACTGGATTGATCCATCCGTCAATAAGTAAAAATAGAATTTTACTGTCCCTATCAACGTTTCATACATTTATTATTATTTTAAAATTATATGCGATATAAATACTATTCGTCAAGCAAGTGAGTCCTCTTCTTCTTTAGAAGATTTCAATTCTGTTGAATCAAGCTCATACTCCATAAGATGATCCCAATCATCATTGTTTAACATGTCTAGTTGTGCTTCGATCAGCATTTTAAACCGAGTTCTGAATACTTTTGATTGCTTCTTCAAATCTTCAATATCTATGGCAATTTTACGTGCCTTTGATAGTGATTCATTCACAATACGGTCGGCATTTTTCTCCGCCTCGCGGATAATAAGCTTTGCTTCTTTTTGCGCGTTGCGTTTTACTTCTTCAGCTGCTTCTTGGGCAACCACAATGGATTTATTTAATGTTTCCTCAATCGTATTAAAATGGCTGATTCTTTCATTCAAATCACTCAGCCGCTCTTCCAATTCCTTTTTTTCACGGATTATAATTTCATAATCCTTAATTACCTGGTCAAGAAATTCATTGACTTCATCTTCATCATAGCCGCGGAATCCCTTGCTGAATTCTTTGTTATGGATATCTAACGGTGTTAATGGCATATATGCCACCTCCCAGATCAGTTGTTCTTAAATATGTACTCTGTTAAACATATATTCGACATGTTCTCTTAAATTCCTGCAAAGAGTAAATTATTTTTGCAGTCCAGCGACAACCTTCCACTTTGCTTTTTTTGTTTTCCCTTCTATGACAATGATTTTGGATCTCCCTTGGCCACGCACACTTATCATATCGCCTTCTCTGCATTCAAAAGCAGGGTTTTCAAGCGACGACCAATTTACTTTGACAAGCTTTGACTGGATATATGTCTGCGCTTTTTGTCGGGAAAGATTATAAATCGAAGCAACTATTGTATCTAGGCGCAGAGATGTGGCTGTGATTACCCTCTCTTGCCATTGATCTGATACGCTACTAGCGTCGTTCAAAGGAAGCACCTTTAACTTCACTGAAGCTCGTCCAATTGATTCTAATTGCATGCTTAAGTAGTCAGCAATCTCGCTTGAAACAATCATTTGGATATCCGCTTCTTTGAAAAGAAGGTCGCCAAATTTACTGCGTTTTAAGCCAAGTGACATAAGGCTGCCTAATACTTGCGGATGCTCTATTTTGATAAACTTCTTCGGATAATCCACTTCAAACAACGTTAACTGATAGTCTTCTTCCTCAGGGATATAATAATCAGGATAAACCAAAGCTCTTTGTCTTTCAGCACCCTGATAACCGCCAAATAGCTGACATCTTACTTCAGTATTTTTCCCGATTATCACCTTCAAAATTTCCTGCTCCCTAGGGTCAAGGAAATCAGTTAATTTTGGGGCATAGGTTTGCTCGACTTGTTCCTTCCAATTTAGAACTTGATCAATAAAGCCCTTCTCCTCTGACCTGAAATGCTGATAAATCGTTGTCATATCATAACCCTTTCATTTCACCTGCGCTATATAGAAAAAAGGGCTCTTCTAAAGCCCATTTATCCGTTATACCAGCCATTGAAACACTTGAATTAATCCATATGAAGCAAGGCGGAGAACCAATATTGCTACGATTGGGGAAATATCAATCATTCCAAGCGGCGGAACAATCTTTCTAAATGGTTCCAAATAAGGTTCACAAATTCTTGCTAAAAATTGGCCAATGGAGGATTCTCTTGCATTCGGAAACCATGATAATAATATGTAAATAATCAGGGCCCAGGAATAAAACTCAACCAAATTCAATATTACATTAAAAATAATTACCATAAAATACTACCACCTCGTGTTTTCGATATCCTGATCTTGAAGAAGCTGAGAAATATTCCCTGAAACCTCGACATTTTCAGGAGTGCATAAGAAAATATCTGTGCCAATCTTTTGAATGTCCCCACCGATTGCATAGACGGTTCCACTTAAAAAGTCGACGATTCTTTTCGCTTGATCCTTTTCAATTCTCTGCAGATTCACTACTACAGCCTTCCTGTTCTTCAACTGATCAGCAATATCCTGTGCTTCGGCATAGACTCTTGGTTCAACCAAAACAACCTTTGAAGATTTTTGAACACTTTGAAGACTGACCACATTTTGCTTTTGAGCAGGCTGCTGTTTTTGGGACTGTTTTTCAGATGATGTTTCTTCTTCTTTAATGTATTCATCATCTCTATCATCATATTCGTCATCCAAAAAGAAGAATGTCTTAAACTTCGATTTAATGCTCATATAATTACTGGCCTCCTCACGACTCATTTCCTACCAATGCTGTACCGATTCGAACCATAGTTGCTCCTTCTTCAATCGCAATGATGAAATCATTTGACATCCCCATTGAGAGCTCATTACATGGAGCGTGGGCAAGACGTAAGAATTGCACTTGTTCTTGTAATCCTTTGAGCCTTTTGAAGCTTGAACGCAGGATTTCTTCATCAGAAGTAAAAGGTGCCATGGTCATTAAACCGATAACGCGAATATTCGTTAAGGGTTTCAATGCATTTATAAACTCTATTGCATCGTTTGGATCAATCCCTTGTTTGGATTCTTCACCAGATACATTTACCTGGACGAGGCAATCCACTACTTTATCTGTTCTTTTATTAATTTCTTTTGCCAATGACAATCGGTCAAGTGAATGTATACAATCAACTTTATCAATGATATTTTTCACTTTCCTTGTCTGCAAAGTGCCGATAAAGTGCCATGTAGGCTTGTCCTTTAGCACATCCCACTTTGCCTGTAGACCTTCATCCCGGTTTTCACCTAAATCTAAAATCCCAGCTTCAACCGCTTCAGCAGCTCTATCAATAGATACGTATTTTGTCACTGCAATGATCCTAATATCCTTTGGATCCCTTTTTACCTTCTCACATGCGCTGTCTATATTTGCTTTTATCATATTTAGGTTTTCTTGCACTCTCATCTAGCTTAATGAATCCTCCTTCCAGCCAATAAAACTCATCATTCTGCCTGTTTTCCCTGCATCTCTGCGATGAGAGAAAAAATATTCATGATGACAGCTGGTGCAATAATTTGTCATTTTCAGATTATCTTCATTCAATCCAGCATGTATTAGAATTTGTCTGTTCAGTTCCTTTAAGTTCAAATGATATTGACCATCTTCTCTTAAATTATATGGCTTTTCATCGACATCTTCCAGTAGTTTATCTACATGTGTTATCACTCTGTCATCTACCACATAGCATTGTTCACAAATACCAGGCCCAATGACTACCTGTATCTCATTTAATGGAACATGCACCGCTTTAAATTTGTCAACCATTTTCATAGCAATTCCATTCACTGACCCCTTCCAGCCAGCATGAACCACACCAATTGATTTAGATTGTGGATGAAAAAAATATAAAGGGATACAATCAGCATAACACATTGTCAACATAATACCCTTTTCTTGCGTAAAAAAACCATCGGTCCCTTTATAGGATTCTTCGTATTTCAGCGCGCCTTTTCCTCTTTGCTGCTTTGTTACATTTTCAATATGAATTTCATGGGTTTGTTCAGCACCAGCCCAATGCTCTACAGGAAAGCCTAACTGCTTTGCAATCTGCCTGCGATTCTTCAATACAGCCTCACTGGAATCATGCACATGTAAACCCATGTTCAAAGAGGAGAATACCCCTTGACTAGATCCACCAAGCTTTGTTGTAAAACCAGCCACTAATCCAGGTATCTGGTGCCAATCCTTAATGGTGAAAAATTCTTCCTGTTGTAAAACAAAAGGTTCCATTTCTTCTATCCCCATTTTTTTCTTTAGTTTACCATATTGATGTTGACGTTTACAGCTATAACTATGAATCCGTTTCCTCTTCTTCAAATTTCTCAAAAGATTGCTCTTTAAATCTGACCAATATGACATCTTCGCCAATTTTCAAAATATTCCCCCATGGTATGACTACCTCTTCTTCCTTACCAAAGAAGCCCAACACTTTTCCAGGACCCCCGATTATAACAGCATCAATCTTCCCATTATTTAAATTAATATCTATATCTCCTACATTTCCTAATTTTTTCCCATCGGCTACATTGACTACATCTTTCATCTGAAAATCAGATATACGAATCAAATTTCATCCACTCCCACTAGAATTAGTCTAATAAAATATATGAGAGGAGATGGGGTAAAAATGTTAGTTTACAACTAATCTTAAGAAAAAATCATAATGAGATGAAAGTAATCGCTATAAATAATAAAAAGCCGCCAATAAATGGCAGCTTAGCTTTGAATATTCTTATTCATTTGTTTGATTGCAGCTTTTTCCAGACGTGAAACTTGCGCTTGTGAAATGCCAATTTCCTCAGCTACCTCCATTTGTGTTTTACCTTGGAAGAAGCGCTTTCTGAGTATAAGCTTTTCACGATCATTTAATCTTCTCATACCTTCTTTTAAAGCAAGTTCTTCGATCCATTGAATGTCTTTATTTTTCTCATCACTCAATTGATCCATAACAAATATCGGGTCCCCGCCATCATTATAAATTGGCTCAAATAAAGAGACTGGATCTTGAATGGCGTCTAGGGCAAAGACAATTTCCTCGTGAGGAATATCCAGCTCTTTTGCAATTTCCTCTGCTGTAGGTTCCTTTGAAGTTTTACTCATAAGGCGTTCTCTTACTTGCAATGCTTTGTATGCAATATCCCTCAGCGACCGCGAAACTCTTATCGGATTATTATCACGCAAATACCTTCTGATTTCGCCAATAATCATCGGAACAGCATAAGTGGAGAACTTCACGTTTTGACTTAAATCAAAATTATCAATAGATTTCATGAGACCGATACAGCCAACCTGAAATAGATCATCCACAAATTCTCCTCTATTGTTAAAACGCTGAATTACGCTTAACACAAGTCGAAGATTACCGTTAACAAGACTCTCTCTTGCGGATATATCGCCCTTATGCATTTGCTTGAAGAGTTCTCTCATTTCTTCGTTCTTTAATACTGGAAGCTTTGATGTGTCTACACCGCAAATTTCAACTTTATTACGAGTCAATTCATTTCCCTCCTCACAGGAGCTGCTGTACAAAAAACAGTATCTCCCCCAGGAGGAAAAATATGCATGACTTTGGATGACTAAAATCATCTATAAGAATAAAGAATGATGAATACTGGAATAGAGCGATTTTTTTATAGAAAAATATTTTTTTATAAAAATATTTCCCTGAATAGAATTACACCATTTTATTAAACTCTTTCTTTAATCTTTTAATAATTCTTTTTTCAAGGCGAGATATATATGATTGGGAAATCCCTAACATATCAGCTACATCCTTTTGTGTTTTTTCTTCATCTACTCCAAGGCCAAAACGTAATTCCATAATCTGTTTCTCTCGATCAGATAGTTGATGTAAAGCCTTGAGCAATAACTTTTTATCCACATTTGCCTCGAGATCCTTTGTTATGATGTCATCCTCTGTTCCTAAAACATCGGATAACAACAGCTCATTGCCATCCCAGTCAATATTCAGCGGTTCATCAAATGAAACTTCAGAACGAATTTTATTATTCCTTCTTAAATACATCAATATTTCATTCTCGATACAACGAGAGGCATATGTAGCCAGTTTAATTTTCTTCTCAGGATTAAAGGTATTTACTGCCTTTATTAAACCAATCGTGCCAATACTAATTAAATCTTCAATATTTATCCCTGTATTCTCAAATTTTCGTGCGATATAAACGACTAATCTTAAATTTCTTTCAATTAAGATTGAGCGGGCTGCTTTGTCACCTTTTGGCAGTTTGACTAATAATAATTCCTCTTCTTCTTTGCTTAATGGAGGAGGTAGTGCTTCGCTTCCACCAATATAGTATATCTCGTCTGTTTTCAAGCCCAGCTTTATTAATAATTTATACCAATAATAAGATAAGCGAAGTTTAAGTTTTTTCAACATATGTCCTCCTTCTAATTTTTATTAAAGTGAGTATAGTGTTATTAAGTCTTTTTTTAAAAATAAGAAAGTATAAATTTTCAATTAGAAAAATATCCAGCTCCAGCGCCTATAGCCCTTCAAACTTCAGGTCTATTCACCAAGATTAGTCAACATCGGTTCGGGTCACGCTCACCTTGTTGCCTTTATCGATGGAACAAGCCCTTCTGCGTCTGTACGGCGATGAGCAAGACGCTTACGCTTTTCTTACTTAATTAACTGACTTTCTTTGTTCCAATGAGCATTTTAGGATGGACAATACATTGAAATGCATCATCAGCTGATAATTGCTGCATGGATAGTGATACAAGGCCTTTATCTACTTGAATCACTTCATCCCCCTTTTCCAAATGAATGCTTTCAGGCTTTAACGCTAGTATGAGTTGATGATCACTTCCAACAACCTTTGAAGGAATGACCCGTATATGCTGTTCCCATTCACGCGGAATTTTGTCATTTCCAAGGATCGCTTCATCTGGATTGGAGGCAATTTTCACCAAGCCTTCGGGAAACTCCTGCACATGATTCTTGATTGAAACAAACATGACAGGCATTCTTGAAATGGGATCGTATAGTTGATTGCCACTATCGACAAGCCCTTTAAAGCGATAGGATACACCGTTTATTTTAATTGCCACATTTATGAGTGAATCATATTGAATTTTTGTCATTTCCATTGATTCCAAATTTCTTTTGGAAAGATGCCAGGCAATCGGAAAACCTATAATAACAAACAACCAGCTAATCGGATCACCAAAACCCTTTACACTTGCAATCATTACTGAACTAGTAAGTTCATAATCAAATTTCAAAAAGTAATGGACACCGATTAAAGATCCTCCAATTAAAAAGGTCGTTAAATAAAACGTCATCAATCCTTTTAAAAAAAAAGTCAATCTTTTATAGCCAAAAGCACATAACACCATCAAGATTGAAAATAATAATTTTATCGCGGGATGACTGGAATAAGAATGAACTGGCGTAATCGATAATATGATAATTACTGAGCCTATCAAACCCCCTGTTAAAATTCTCCAAAAGCGAATTTCTCTTTTAAGAAGAATGGCTGTTAAATAAAGGAGAAGGCTATCAAACAAAAAGTTTAAAGCCCAGATTATATCCAAATAAATGGCCAACCCTCTTCCCCCTTGTGTTAGAACTAATTAATTCCATTACTTGTGATCCTGCTTATAAATTCTGTTAAAAAGAGTATAGCTCAACCTGCTAGATAAAGATGTCACTTCCTGTTGGTAAAACAGCAGAAATTTTCACTATTCTATTCGGATTTTGTCAATATTTCTTGTAAGGGAAAAAAATCTGCCTATACTGAAGCAGACTTGATCAAAATTAAAGAAGGAAAATAAATTACGAGGCTGGTAAAAAGAAGACAGGCGTTTAAAACTCTTTATAATTTAGTAGAGAAACAAAAAAAGCTAACGCTTAAAGGTTCAGGTCCTTTAAGCATCAGCTTTTTCCACTTATTATCTTCTGCGATTGCGATTGCGCAGAAATGTTGGGATATCGAGGGTATCCTCAGGCTGTTCTTTACTTGTGCTTCTCGTTGGAAGCTCTTGTGATGCAGCCTCTTCTCTTTCTCTTTCTCTTACTTGCTCACGTTTTCCTGTTCCTCCGCTAACCGGAGATTTACTTTGACCGAAGGAAGGTCTTGTTGGTTTCGGTTGAACAACTTCTTCATTGAAGCCTGTAGCAATAACAGTTACTACAATTTCATCTTTTAGTTCCTCGTTAATAACAGATCCGAAAATCATATTAACATCTTGATCTGAAGCTGAAGCGACAATATCAGCTGCTTCTTGTACTTCGTATAAACTTAGATTTGATCCTCCAGTGATATTCATCAATACACCTTGAGCACCATCTATTGATTTTTCTAATAATGGAGATGAGATAGCTTTCTTTGCTGCTTCTGCTGCACGATTTTCACCTGCAGCAAGACCAATACCCATAAGAGCAGATCCTTTATTGGACATGATTGTCTTCACATCAGCAAAGTCCAAGTTAATTAATCCAGGGGTAGCAATTAAGTCAGAAATACCTTGAACACCCTGCCTAAGCACATTGTCTGCTTCACGGAAAGCTTCAAGCATCGGTGTGCTCTTATCAACAATCTCCAATAGACGATCATTGGGGATAACAATAAGGGTATCCACTGCATCCTTCATAGATGCTATTCCTCCAGCCGCTTGAGTTGAGCGTTTTCTGCCTTCAAAAGTGAATGGACGTGTTACAACACCCACTGTTAAAGCACCTAAATCACGAGCGATTTGAGCAATGACAGGAGCAGCACCTGTACCAGTACCTCCACCCATTCCAGCAGTGACAAATACCATATCAGCTCCTTTTAGAGCCTCTTCAACTTGTTCTTTGCTTTCTTCAGCTGCTTTCTTACCAACTTCAGGGTTTGCTCCTGCACCAAGACCCCTTGTTAGCTTGCCGCCAATTTGCATTTTCACTTCTGCTTTGGAAAGATTCAGTGCTTGTGCATCAGTATTTACCGCAATAAACTCTACACCTTGTACACCATGTTCAATCATTCGGTTAACGGCGTTGTTACCACCACCACCGACACCAATTACCTTTATAGTTGCTAATGAATCTAAATTAGTATCAAATTCTAACATGACAAAGCCTCCTAATTCGTCGATATTCCTAAGAACACCTTTTTCTGATTCGCTAAATTTTCAAATAAGCCAAGTAAGAATAAAAGAATGATTATCTTTACTCTTTCGCTTGGTAAACCTTTTGTTTCACCCTTTTTAGCAGATTGCACTTTTGATTGTGAATTAACTTAAATTAACTGCGAATCTTCAGTTACTCGAAAAAGTATCCAAGGAACTTTTTAACTCTTGATGTGATTTTCTCATCCGGTTCTTTTTCCGGCTTCTTTTTGGATTGTGTTTGCTTTTGTACACGTTTTTCCTTTACATCTGTTTGTTCAACAAGCGTTTCCATTTTTCGACCTTGTACTTTTGCATTTTTATATGCAAATTTGATCAGACCAACTGCTGTACAATATTGAGGCTCTCTGACTCCTATATAGTCAGGAACGGCAATTCGAATTCTATTTTGAAAAACAACTTGAGCTAGTTCCAGCAGTCCTTGTGTATTGGCGACACCACCACACAACACGTATCCTCCTGGAAGGTCATCAGCTCCTAAGCGTTTTACTTCATGTTGGATGAGGTCAAAAATCTCTTCCATTCTCGCTTCGATTATATCTGATATTTCCAATTGGTTGAATTGTTGATGTTGGTCACTTCCTATAATTGGAACACTGAACACCTCTTCTTCAGAGGCATGATCATAATACGCGTAACCATATTTCACTTTAATCTTTTCAGCATCTTCAGTAGATGTTCTCAGCCCGATAGATAGATCCTTCGTAATATGATCCCCACCTACTGGTAAAACAGTTGTTTCTTTTAAAACCCCTTGTTCAAAGACTGCAATTGTCGTTGAACCACCACCAATATCTATTAATGCAACACCGAGGTTCTTCTCATCCTTAGATAATGCGAAAGCCCCGGCAGCCAATGGCTGTAAGGTAATATCCATAATTTCTAAACCTGCACGCTCCACGCAACGTAAAGTATTATGTAATAAAGTTTTTGAGCCTGTAATGATTGTGCCTTCCATTTCAAGCCTAACCCCAATCATGCCTCTCGGGTCATTTATTTCATCTAGACCATCAACAATAAATTGCTTTGGTATGACGTCAATAATATCTCTTTCGGGAGGAATTGAGACAACTTGTGCTGCATCTATTACTCTAGCAACATCTTCATCTGTAATTTCCCTATTATCACTGGAAACAGCTACAACACCATGTGATGGCTGGAGCATGACATGGTTGCCAGTAATGCCGACAATTACTCTCTTGATCTCCATGCCAATCATTCTTTCAGCTTGTTCAATTGCTCTCTTAATAGAATGAACGGTTTCATCTATATCAACAATGGAGCCTTTTCGCAAGCCTTCAGACTGCACATTGCCTACACCAATAATGTTTAAGGAGTCATTGGACATTTCACCAATGATTACTTTTACACTGGATGTACCGATGTCGAGGCCGACATATATTTCATTGCTGTTCATTCTTTGGCACCTCCCTTATGCGAATCAGACTTTTGAACAACAAACAGACGATAATTCTTCATTCCCATTTTTGAAGTATTAGTAAACATAATTTTTTTTTGATATTAATAAAATTATTCGTCAAAAATAAAGTATTCCCTTTTTTAAATATCAATTTTTTCTATTTTTTCTCTCTTACTTGTCCATTTTGACAATAATATTCTTCTAATGACGGCTATATTTTGAAATAACCTGACACCGAATGCAAATACAGCAGCTAAATATAAGTCTACACCAAGATGTACCCCTAGAAAAGCAAGACCTGCTGCTAGAATAATATTAAAAAAGAATCCGGATACAAATACTTTCTCATCGTATATATCTTGCAGGTGAGCACGTATTCCTCCAAATAATGTGTCAAGAGCGGCAAGTACGGCGATTGATAGATAATTAGAGTATTCCTCTGGAATTTTAATATCAGTCATAAAGCCAAAGAAAAGCCCAATGATTAACCCTAATACAGGAAGCCACATTAAGAATCGCCTCCATTCTTTGGCTTTACAGGTTTCATATGCAAAATTCGAATTGTGTCTTCATAGGCAGGAATCGTTATTTGTTCATCCGGCCTCATCACTTCAATCCTAAGGTTATCAATAAAAAAGTCTTCTGCTGATTTAGACACTTGCATACGTTTATATAATAATTCTGCAGCTTTATTATTTTCTGCTATCACTTTGACTTCTAGCGGTAATTGGCTTAACGGATAACCATCAATCTTTGTTTCATCATTAATCTCACGGATAACGGTTGTATTAATCACCCGATGACCAGCAATTGAAACATACTGTGCTCCATATCGATTAATTTCATTAAGCAGTCTCTTTATTAGATCAGGTGTTACAGATGTAATCGCATGCCCTAGAAGCAACTTTTCATATACAGGAGTAATGGTAATAATTATCCCGTCTCCAGTGACTTCACTTAACCCAGCTTCCATTTTCAGCTCATCCAAAGTATCACGCAATATTTTTTCTTTGCTATGTTTTCTTTCTGTTTCATACTGAACGATTTTTTCTTCATTTGAGCGAATCTCACGCAGCAGTTTAAGCTCTAAGTCCTTTTCTTTTTGCAAGTCTTCCCTCAGCTGCCATGTATCACGTGTATCACGGACAATTGGTTCTTTCACTGCTTTGAATTGAATAGCAATCATTAAACCAATAATTATCATAATAAAAGTAAAACTGATTTGTTTTCTGCTCACATTCCCACCTTACTTTCCTCGATAGCACTTCTTTAAGGGGTCATAATGAACATAATCCATATGGCTAAGCAGCTCTAACTGCCTAACAGTGGCTCCATTACAATTTCAGGTTTGATTTCCAATGAGAATTGGACATTATCATTCACTAAAAATTCTTTCACTCCACCCGTAAGATTGAGTGCCGATGCCATCACATCCGCATCACCAATAGCAGAAATAACAAATGGCGCTGGGTGTTGAAAACCGTCCACTTCTATAACAGGACCATTACAAACAATATAGGAATTATGTGTCAGCCTTTGACCATTAATAGAGATTGCAGAAGCTCCGGAAATATATAGTTCATTTATAACATTAAACACATGATGCTCGTGGACAATATATTGATTTACATTGTCCTCATCTGGCTTATAATCACTATCTTCCAAGGTGACTTGTACACCTTGGCCCTTTACCTTCACTTTGCCTAGATACATCCTGTATTTCTCTGTATCTTCCGCTAAGTTATAATAAACCTGTTCTTCTTGAGCGAGGTTCTTTTCAATATCTTGAATGTCTTCTTGTTTGTCATGTAATTCATTTTGTAGCTCTCGGTTTTTCTCTTCCACCTCAACTAACTGGTTTCGCAAGGCTAAATCTCTTTCCCATTGATTGCTCGTAATCTGCCCAACCTCATTCTCCTCATTGGCCATTTGATAGGAGTAAGCAATAATGAAACCAAGGCCGATAAAGACTAGAGAGAAAAAAACACGGTTACTCCACATCTTCTGATCCCTCTTCATCTTTTTCAGCTCCTTCATCTTTATATGGCTTGAAGTAAGAGCCTACTTCCAAATCTATGACACCTTTTTGATTTCCATCAAGCTGTGCAATGATAGAGGGATAGTGTGTCATTTTCTCAGCAAAACTTCTTAAAGAAGCAATGACTTCAAAACCGTCGTTCATATAGAGAGTAATATGATATTTATCCGTTTTCTTTGGCGTATGGTGAATTTCAGATATGGAATTCTGTACCTCTTCAGGCAAACTTTCAAGCTCTTGAATCATTGTTTCTAGCGGATTCCCTTCAGAAAAACCAATTAGAATGGGTGCATTTGCAGGAATCTCCTCATTTGCTTGATTATCTAAAACTTTTCCATTCTCCAAAACGGGAAGATAACCTTTATCCTTCATAATATAGGCCATTCGTTTATATTCACTAACCTCTAAACTGACAGTATTGGGAAATTGAATTTTCACTTCAGCAGATTGCATTTCAGGAAGCCCTTTCAGTTGATTGATTACTTCCTTCTTATCCACCTTCCAAATATTCGTACTGTCATTTATTCCGCTTATTTTTATTATTTCTTCCTTACTGTAGATATTGTTCCCAAGAATCTCTATTTTTTTGATATTACTTAAAGGCGATTGGAAGTATATCACAAAAACAATTAAAATAAAAAATAATAAAAGAAGAAAAATAAGCCTCTTATTTGCTTTCTTTTTTCTTTGCTGCTTAAGTTTGGGAATACGATCCTCTAAGGAGACAACTTTGCTCTTTTCCAACCTCATCACCTCTAACCAAGCACGGTCATTTCTTTATCCTAAAAAGCCTGTCCACAATAAAAATTATTAGCCATTTAAGTAAACCAAGCGGAAAGTAAATGTTTGGTGCATCTATGTCTATCATCCTATTTTACGAATTCCAATTAGTATATCTAATGAATGATTATATCACAATAACTGGAATGACGGATGCGTTTTAATCATTACTTTCGACCTATTATTTCTACTTCCGTTTCAATTTTCACATCATATTTTGCAAAAACAGTATCTTTGGCATGCTCAATTAGTGCCACTACATCTGTAGCCGTTGCATTTCCTGTGTTAACAATGAAGTTTCCATGCATTTCTGAAATTTGTGCTCCGCCTATCGAATGACCTTTAAGTCCAGCAGATTCGATTAATTGTCCCGCATATTCAGGTAATGGGTTTCTAAATATACTCCCCGCACATGGCGAATTATATGGCTGCGTAGTTTTACGATAATCCTTATTTTTTTGCATTTCCGCGGAAATAAGATCTTTATCGCCTTCTGTCAATTTAAAGATGGCTTCTACCACGATGCCCGGCCGTTTCTTTTGTAAAACAGAAGTGCGATAAGAAAAATCCATCTCTTCGTGATCAAGCCATTCCATTTTTCCATTAGGAAACAAGATGTATGCTTTTGTCAGCACCTTTGAAATATCTGATCCATGTGCACCAGCATTCATGTAGACTGCTCCACCAACAGAACCAGGAATCCCGCTGGCAAATTCTAAACCAGAGAATCCCTTGCGGCTAATTTGAGTTGCAAGTGCAACAAGCGGATATCCTCCGCCAACACGCAGTTGTCCATCGTCCAGCTCCATCTCGTTTAAACCGCGTCCAAGCTTAATCACAGCTCCCGCAATTCCATCATCAGATACGAGCAAATTAGAACCTCTTCCGATTGCAGTCCATTCTACTTGATTATCCACAAGGAGCTCCATCGTTTTTTGTAAGCCTTCAACCGATGAAGGTTCAATAAATATATCAGCTGGTCCACCGATTTTCATTGTTGTATGATTGGCTAGAGGCTCACCTTCCTTGACGATCCCTATATTTAAATCCTTTAGTTGATTGATTAATTCTGTCATACATACCGCCCTTTCTCTGTCTATTCTCTTATATTATGCAATTTTTTATTGGCGGGCTACTTATTCTTTTTTGAAACTAGGTCCTTCATCATTGTATACATTCTGTCTGCTGAATCTGGTACCCCTATTTTCTTTGCAGCAACTTTCATTTCTTTTACGATATCATCATTTGTCATAATACGATCAATTGCACCCACTAATTTACTGCCGGTTAAATCTTTCTCTAATAAAATTTTTGCAGCACCATGATCGCTCAATGCTCTTGCATTTTTTTCTTGATGGTTATTTGTCACGTAGGGACTAGGGATTAATATACTTGGTATCCCAAGTGAAGTTAGTTCAGCTAATGTAGTTGCCCCAGCACGAGTCACTGCAAGATCTGTTCCTGCCAACACCTCGGGCATATTGTGGATGAATGGCTTAATGACTATATTTTCTGGATTACCAGCAAGTTCCGCTTCTTTTTTAACCCCTTCATAATGAACTTCTCCAGTCACATATAAAATCTCATATGGCTTTGATGACAGTTGAGAAAGTGTTTGTAAAACCGCGTTATTAATCGGTTTTGCACCACGGCTTCCTCCAAAAATAAGAACTGATTTCTTCGCTGGATCTAAACCGGCAGAAAGTTTTCCTTTTACCGCATTCTGTCCAAGTACTTCAGTTGCCCTTGGATTGCCAGTCATAACGACTTTATCTTTCGGGAAAAAGTTTGCTGCCTCTTCAAAGCAAACGGCAATTCGATCAACATATCGGCTTAAAAATTTATTTGTAAGCCCAGGAACACTGTTTTGCTCATGAATAATTGTTGGGATGCCGAGCTTTGCAGCAGCATATACCACAGGACCGCATACATAGCCGCCAGTGCCAATAACTATATCCGCATCAAATTCCTTTAATAATCTTTTGCTATCTTTTACACCTTTTAAAAACCTCATGATTGTCTTCACGTTTTCAAAGGAAAGTTTTCTCTTGAAACCAGTAATATGAATGGAGCTAAACGGAATGTTCTCTCTTGGAACAATGCTGCTTTCAAGCCCATTTTCAGTACCTATGTATAAAAATTCAGCATTTTTGTCATTTTTTTGTATCTCTCTAATTAGGGCAAGAGCTGGATAAATATGTCCACCAGTCCCACCGCCGCTCACTGCGATTTTCATTCTTTCACCTCAAACAATGATTTAAAAACTAAGATGTGATTTAATCTCATTCTTTTTTTATTTCAATTATCTACGTTGCTCTATCCTATTCTACTATATTTACATCTCAAGGAAGAAATGATAACCCATAATGTCATGCAATTGTAATGAAATTGGAAAATCGTCATCCTCGTTTAATGATGCAAAGGATTCATACAATTCGCCTGATTAATAAGATATTCATTCATTTCCTTCCTTTGGTTAAAGCCATTTTTCCATCATTTTAGACTCATAATTACTACCTTTTCAAGCAAAAAAATAAACCCTCTCACATAGGGTTTATTAGTACCGTGCATATCGACTAATATTTAATAAAACGCCAATGGCCATGAGCATCAATGTGAGAGATGATCCTCCATAACTGAGAAATGGTAATGTGATGCCTGTTACTGGCATCAGCCCGGTGACAACCCCGATATTGATCATTACTTGAATAGCAACCATGGCAATGATGCCTACAGCAAGGAAGCTCCCATATAAGTCCGGGGCACCAAGAGCAATCCTTATACCCCTCCATAACAAAAGTGCAAATAAAAGGATAACAAATGAACCTCCAATAAAGCCAAGTTCCTCAGAAAGAATTGCAAAGATAAAATCCGTCTGCGGCTCAGGCAGATAAAAGAACTTTTGTCTGCTTTGACCAAGACCTAAACCAAATAACCCTCCTGGCCCGATTGCATATAAGGATTGTATGATCTGGAATCCACTGCCAAGCGGATCTTCCCACGGGTCTAAAAATGAAGTAATCCTTTTTATCCGATAAGGAGCCGACAACACTAACCCTATGAATCCAGCCACACCTATCAATCCCAAGACTGCAAAATGACTAACTCTTGCTCCAGCAACAAATATCATCACGATACAAGTGCCGACCATAACAGTGCCTGTCCCCAGGTCAGGCTGGGCCATAATTAAGCCAAAAGCAAGAAAAACAAGTCCTAAAGAAGGAATAAGTCCTTTCTTAAATGAAGTGATGAGCTTTTGCCTTTCTGATAAGTACTTGGCGAGAAAGGTAATCATCGCAAGCTTCATAAACTCAGATGGCTGGATGGAAAAAGCGCCAACTCCTATCCAGCTTCTCGATCCGTTTCTGACATTCCCAATCCCCGGGACCAAAACGAGGAGTAAAAGAACAAAACAAACAATGATAATTAACTTAGCCCAAGTACGCCATGTCCAATAATCAACATTCATTATAAAGAACATAGCAACTATTCCCACGACTGCGAAAAGCATTTGCCTTTTAGCAAAGAAAAACGAATCATCAAACTTATACTCCGCCCATATAGCGCTTGCACTATAGACCATTGTTAAACCAACGGCTAAAAGCAAGAGTGTGACAATTACTAAAATTAAATCGGGAGTTGTTTTTTTGGTTGGCAAATCAACACACCTCAAATGCAAGTTTTAGGGCTTAAGAAAAAAATAAAAACTTCATTCTTATCTTATATAGCTAAAACATGCTGCGAATCTGCCTGAGTTGACCTTTGCTAAAATAGTATGATGCATCAGTTGATTCTACAGACAAGCCCTTTACTTAAGCTTATGCACCGCCGCGATAAAAATGTCTCCTCTAACTTCAAAAGTTTTATACTGATCCCAACTAGCACAAGCAGGTGATAAAAGAATGACATCTCCTGGTTCTGAAAGCTGAAATGCTTCGGGCACCGCTTTTTCAACATTATCGACACGCTGAATCATTTTTATTCCTGATCTTTTTGCGATATCTTCAATTTTGGGTGCGGTTTGACCAAATGTCACAATTGCCTTCACCTTGTTTAATGCAGGAATGAGCTCATCGAAGTCATTTCCTCGATCAAGTCCGCCTGCAAGTAAAACAATCGGTGCATCAAAGGCTGCAAGTGCATTTTGTGTCGCTAATATATTTGTTGCTTTAGAATCATTATAAAATCTGCGTTCTTTCACTTCACCAATATATTGAAGTCTATGTTTCACTCCAGCAAAACGATTTAACACCATATAAATGGCCTCATTATGTACGCCTAATAATTTAGCAGCAATGACCGAGGAAAGAATGTTTTCTAAATTATGGGCTCCTGGAAGGACAATATCTTTTGTTTCCATGATTTTTTCGCCATTAAAACAAATCCAGCCATTTTCAACATACGCACCTTTGTCAAGCACTCTTTTGGTTGAAAAAGGAATAATGCTCGCCTTCGACTGTGTGGCTACTTTCATCACTTCATCCTGATCGGAATTAACAATAAAGTAATCACTTTCTGTTTGGTTGCGAGTGATGTTTGCCTTAGCAGCCACATACTCTTCTCTAGTTCCATGATAATCCAAATGAGCATCATACAGATTCGTCAGTATAGAAATTTTCGGTTTGAACTCGTCTATCCCCATTAATTGAAAGGACGAAAGCTCAATTACGATTGTATTCTTTGCGCTAGCCTCTTCAGCTACTACAGAAGCAACCGTCCCGATATTACCAGCGATCAACGGAGCCTTATCCCCTGCTTCAAGTATATCTGCAAGCAAGGTGGTCGTGGTCGTTTTCCCATTCGTACCTGTAATCGCAACAAATGGTGCCTCTGATATTTGATAGGCCAATTCCACTTCCGTTAAAATAGGAATTCCTCGCTGAGTCGCTTCTTTAATCATTGGATTATGGTAAGGGATTCCAGGGTTTTTCACAATCAACTCGAATCCTTCGTCAAGAAGCTCCATTGGATGCCCCCCGCATATGACCGTGATCCCTTGTTCTAACAGATTTTGTGCTTCTGGGTTCTCAGATAATGGTTTATAATCATTAACGGTTACGAATGCTCCCAGCTTATGTAGAAGTGCTGCTGCCCCCACTCCGCTTTTTGCTAATCCTAACACCAGTATTTTTTTATGATGATAACGATTGACTTTTTTCAATTACATCCACACCTCTATATAGATTCCTAGGATTGCACAAAGCAGTCCAACTGTCCAAAATGTGACGACGACACGCCATTCAGACCATCCTACTAGTTCATAGTGATGGTGTAGAGGACTCATTCTAAACACTCTTTTACCTGTCGTTTTGAAAGAAATAACCTGAATGATAACAGAAAGTGTTTCAACCACAAATACGCCACCGATTATTAATAGAATAATCTCAAGCTTAGTCAAAATCGCAACTGCAGCAATGGCTCCACCAAGGGCAAGCGATCCGGTATCTCCCATAAATACTTTAGCAGGGTGTGCATTAAACACTAGAAATCCAAGAACAGCTCCGACTACTGCTACAGAAAATATGGATACTTCAAACAAGGATTGATTCCAAGCTAGGACAGCAAAGGCCCCAAATGCAATGGCAGCTGTACCTGACACAAGACCGTCAAGCCCATCCGTTAAGTTAACTGCATTAGAGAATCCTACAAGCCAGAAGATAATGAAGAGAGCGTAGCCCCATCCTAAATCAAAAGAGAAATCAGTTAATGGGATATGTATCTCTGTAGAAAATCCAGTTTGACTAATAACTAAATAAAAGATGATAGAAATAATGATTTGCCCAAGCAGCTTTTGCTTAGACGTAAGACCAAGATTTCTTTTTAAGGCTACTTTAATAAAATCATCAAGAAATCCTAATAGTCCGAAACCAAGGGTCACAAGCAGCAATAAATAGGTAGTGCTAGTTGGTTCAGAAAATTTCGCAGTCATAATCAATGTCGTTACTGCGATTGAAAGAAGAATCATGACCCCCCCCATCGTAGGTGTACCTGTTTTCTTAAGGTGAGATTGCGGTCCTTCTTCTCTTATGCTTTGACCGAACTTCAGTCTTCGTAAAAAAGGAATGAAGATTGGTGATAGTAAAACTGTAATTAAAAACCCTAATAAAATTGTAAAGAAGATTACTTGCTCCATCATTCCTCATCACATCCTTGCTGTTGAATAAATGAGAATGAATCAAATCGTGAGCCTATTATCTTTTTCATTCTTTTAGTTTGGATCTCATCTTTATTTGAGAACATTAGCTTTGTTTCAGTGAGCTGTTCTCCGTCAGTCTGTTGTAATTTATTCACATATACATTCATCATATCCTCTAAACCTTTCAATAAGTCATTTGTAAAAAGGATTGGAAAATGATTAGGGGTAAAAGCAGGCAGTTTTTCTCCAGCTTTCCATACCGCAGCTACCGCACCATTTTCCAATGCCTGTTTTAAGTCTGGTATTTCTTCTTCAATCGGAATATATAATCCCTTCCCCTGTATCAGCTTTGAGGAAGTGGCAATCAAACGAAAAATCAATTCTTCATTCTGAACGCCAGCCCGATTAGGGAATATGGACATCAAGTCTCCATACGTTAAATGCATTCTATCGCTCCTCAATTGCAGCTTTCGCTACAAGTCGATCATCAAAATCCAATATTCTATCTCCAATTTGCTGATAGGTTTCATGGCCTTTTCCTGCAATTAAAATAACATCTCCAGCCTGCGCATTATGCACTGCCTCACGAATAGCTTCTTTGCGATCGACTATCACTTTATAAGAATGTCCCTCAACGCCAGCTTCCATATCCTTAAGAATGGCTTCTGGATCTTCACTGCGAGGATTATCCGATGTAAAGATTGGATCTGTACTATATTTACAAGCAATTTCTGCCATGATAGGACGCTTAGATCGGTCTCTATCTCCACCGCAGCCAACGATAGAGAAAATTCTCTTTTCCGCAAATTGCTGGACTGTTTTTAACGCATTCTCAAGACTATCCGGCGTATGGGAGTAATCAACTATTACAGAAAAATCTTGGCCGGCATCCACCGTTTCAAATCTGCCTGAAACTCCTTTGACATCCTCAACAGATCGGATAATGCTCTCCATTGGGATGTTTGAAGCAAATGCTGCTGTAATACTCGCTAGTACATTATATACACTAAACTTACCAATCAGCTTCATATTTAACGAATAACTGCCTACTGGTGTGGACATATCAAAATTTGTTCCCGATGAAGTCATTTTTATGTGAGTTGCACGGAAATCTGCGTCCTGATCAATTCCATAAGTTAATACATAAGCTGAAGTTGACTTTTCATAGTCATATGAAGCTGCATCATCTGCATTTAAGATTGCATATTTGGGACGTTCATAATGAAAGGCATTACCGAGCTGAGCGAAAAGCAAACCTTTGGCTCTTCTATATTCATCCATTGTTTGATGATAATCTAAATGATCCTGAGTTAAGTTAGTAAACACAGCAATGTCATAATCACAGCCATGAAC
This sequence comes from Cytobacillus purgationiresistens, assembly GCF_030813235.1. Classification (GTDB taxonomy): domain Bacteria; phylum Bacillota; class Bacilli; order Bacillales; family Cytobacillaceae; genus Cytobacillus; species Cytobacillus purgationiresistens. The sequence goes on from NZ_JAUSUB010000007.1 coordinate 235,980, forward strand.
CCTACCCTCATCCAATGAATGAGAAGAAACCTCCATAACTGCAGTGGTTACACCTGCATCCTTCATTTGTTTAAAAGTACGCTGAAGGGTTAGGCTTTCTGGAGTTGTATTTTTTACTTCAAATGTTTCATCACCAATTTTCGTATACATCGTGCCAATTAAACCTGTTTGTTGACCGGCATCTGCTAAAATTTTATCAATGATATGGCTGGTCGTCGTTTTTCCATTTGTACCGGTTACACCAATTAAATGCATTTTCTGACTCGGATGGCCGTAAAAAGCATCAGCAAGAAGTGCCATAGCCCGCCTTGTACTTTTTACCACGATTACAGGTACTGGGAGATTTAAATCTCTTTCTGCAATGACAGCGACTGCGCCTTTTTCAATTGCCGAAGCAGCAAAATTATGGCCGTCCACTGTATACCCTTTAATACATACAAATAAGCTTCCCTCTACCACTTTTCGATTATCATTTTCGATTGAGGTAATCTCTAAATTTTCCCCATCATATATGAGATATGGCTGCAATTTAAGCAGCAATGTATGTAGATTCATAGAAATCCATTCCTCTCGTTACTAAAACTTCTCTAATTTAACCTTACGATATATCCGGACTACATATTCCCCGTTCTTTAAATAGAGAATAGGCGTATTATATTTTACATGATTTATTGATATTTAGCTATTTGTTTATAAATATTACACTAAAAAACACGTATATAACAACAAGAAAGGCGGAAGGGCCTCGCTCAGCCCCGACAAGCTTATGGTGCGAAGGAAATGAAGGTGCTCTTTCCTTCAGTTCCTTCGTGACTTAAGACCTCGAGGGGCTAGG
>NZ_JAUSUB010000008.1 GCF_030813235.1 Cytobacillus purgationiresistens
ATTTTGGTTATAATTCATGGTGAGTCCTCCGAGTAGATGTTTTGTCCTTTTTAGCTGGCCAGCTCAGGACACATTCATCTTACCAAGAGGTCTTTCGCATTTTCAGTTATTACAGGAATGCTTCCCCATTCGTATTATAAGGTCAGCCAGGTATTTCTGGTTGACCATTTTTATGAACATAACTGCCTGTGCCTGGTTTGGATCAAGGACCTTTGCTCTTTTTTCTCATAAAATCAGTTTGCCATTTCAAAGACGGACATCATATCATCTTTTCTTAATTGTTTTACAACACCGATCCGACCACTGGATGTCACACTTTAGTGATCGTCTTTTCAGCGGGTTTTTTTGTTTTTAATCGGCCAAGAAAATAAGGAGGGGAGAACATGGTTATCCTGTCAACATGGATGATTATGGCGCTAGTTATCGGTGCTATGTTCATCCATCTAATGAGCCTCGTTGGAGAGTCTATTTTCCTTTCCTTTGTTCAAAACAAGTTGATGGGCAAGTATTTTCGAGAAGGAAAAGCTGAGATGGATGTCGTGTCAAAAGAACAAGAAAGGAGGAAGCGCCGTGATTGAAGTCGGATTTAAGAATTGCGGCATTGAGGGGATTCAAGAGTTCCACAAGTACCCCTTTGCCGAAGCCTACGCCTTGACACAAGGCTACAACGCGCAACCAAAGAACAAAGGGGAAACAAACCGATTTCACCTTAATGCAAGGAAACCAAACGTTGAAAGCAAATGATCGTTATAAGAATTGACATCATTCGCTATCTCCCCTTTAAAGCATATTTAACAGCGTTTGAATGAACTGAAATTGCACGTTCCCGTCAATGCTTTCTGCGATTGGACGTGCGCCCATTAGTAGGATTAAACCTGCTGCACCTCCGATTAACCAAGGGACGGGACGCATTCTTCCCGCTGATCCACCTAGAATCAAGTAATAAGCGGCAATACTAAACCCAACCGCCGCGGTTTTCATAATTCCCAGCAAGTTTAGTTCCGAAAGCTTTATCACTAGAGAAGCCACGATACTTTTCCTTTAATGCCGGATGATCCCTTGAACGCCTGAATCAATCGAGGCTACGACGGTACCAGAACCATCAATGCCCATTTCCCATACAGCGGGTGCTCCTATATGATCAATATTCCATTCAATAGAATTGGTTCCTCCAGCTTTTTTAACATTAGAAGCTTCCTCTGTCTTAGCAGGTGTATGAAGCTGCATGGTTTTATTCGGAAGAATTTTTTCCACTTCCGGGAATGCGGCGATTTTCTCCATCACTTCTTCAGTTGCAGTAACAGCCATTGCATTCACAATATAAAAGGACTGAATGCCTGTGACTTGGCCAGATTCCTCTTGTTTTTCAACGAAATCAGTGACCTCGCCTTGAGCTTCAATCGCTGTTGTTTTTAAATCTGCAATGATTGCAGATCTTTTCATGTATATTGCTTGTGCAGCTGTTTGTTTTTGGGTTGAAGCTGCTTTTTCAGCTTTCTTAGCAGAAGCAGCAGGATTTGCTTTTTCTTTAAATTTAATTAAAAAGGTAATTTTATCTTTTTTATCAAATTCTTTAGTTAAAGATTTACTAATTTTATCCCCGGTTGCTTCAGTTGCAGATTTTGTTATTAATGGACTTTCCACTTGCTTTTTACCTTCTGCTGATCCGACACTAGAAAACATCATTGAGACGATTAAGAAAGCAATCATCAGGATGTTGATCCATCGGAAAGTGTTTTTTCTTTCCCTTTTCAAGTTTTTCCCCTCCATGAATCGATAATGGTAACTTCCAACAAACACAAATAGAAAATCTTCACCTCACAATATATTTCAAGTAGTGTTAATCATGTTGAAAACCTCGTCTCGTTACATACTTTACCTAATAAAACGAAGTGAAGTTGTCGAGTTATGTAATATGAGTTAATCGTAATAAAGAACAAATAATCAATTAGTGCTTAAGAATGCTTAAAAAGGAAATTAATTAGTTAATAACCCTCTATGCACACGAGTTAGAGTTAGAATCAAATTCAATTCAATATTTCTGAAAATTAAGTATATATCACTGTTATGAGTTTTCTGTTTTGATAAAAACGACTAAGTCTTAACATGGATGAAAGAAAATCAGTTCAAAGGTAATGTGTTTTAAGAAAAAAAGGATAATATATGAGCGATTTTAGCCTCCACTGCAAAACTGTAGCATAAAGCTTTCTCCTTTATCCGAAAAGGGAGTCGTAACCCTATCGTCACTAAACAAAATCAAAACAAAATAGAGGTACAGGAAAAACAAAATAGTTTTTCCTGTACCTCTATTCTTATAAGGAACCTAGCACCTATATATCCCTCGTTTGATTATTTAACCATTTGCCTCCATCCATCGTGATGCATTCGCCATTGATATAGCTTAATTCTGGTGTAGACAGTAGGTATGCCAAGTGAGCAATTTCTTCAACCTTGCCTAAACGGCTTAATGGAATGGACTTTATTGCTCTTTCCATTGCTTCAGGTGTTGCAACCAGTCTTGCTACTCCTTCTGTATCTTCAATAGGTCCTGGGGCAATCGCATTCGCTCGGATTCCATACTTCTTGCCCCACTCTACTGCCAGTGTACGGGTCATCGCAAGCACGCCTGCTTTTGCACTTGCAGAGTGAATTGTTCCAACCCCAGCACCCCAGGCATACGTAGCAGCTATATTTAGAATGCTTCCACTTTGACCTGATGCAATCCAATCCTTTCCTACAGTTTGAGAGCAATACCATGTTCCATTTAATACGATATCAATGACAGAATTCCAGCCATTAATGGAGAGATCCTCCGCTGCACAAATAAAATTGCCTGCTGCATTATTTATCAATGTATCAATATTCTGGAATGCATCCTTTGTGACTTTCACCATCTCCTGCACATTCTCGGGATTTCTCACATCCATCTGAAAAGTTAAAACCTGGCCATCAAATTGTTCTATATCTTTCTGTGCCCCAGCTAATTTCTCTCCATTGCGCCCAGTAAGAACTACATTGGCACCTTGGTCAGCAAACTTCCTCGCCATCGCTTTGCCTATTCCGCTTCCTCCACCGGTTACAATCACTGTCTTCCCTTTCATATCAACACCTCTATTTTAGGAAAATGGTTTAAGATTTTGCTTTTTCAGTAAACTCATCTACAAGCTTGCGCCTTAGTATTTTTCCTACGATTGTCTTTGGAAGCGCATCGCGGAATTCGATTACACGCGGCACCTTATAACGGGCAATTTTGTCTTCACACCACTTGGCTAATTCTTCCGCTGATAACGATGCGCCTTCTTTTAAAATAACGACTGCATATAATTTCTCACCTAAATATGGATCCGGCACTCCAAATGTACAAGCTTCAGCTACTGAAGGATGCTGATAAATCACTTCCTCCACCTCAGCTGGATAGATATTTAAACCACCGGCAATAACCATGTCTTTTTTTCTGCCAACGATAAAATAATAGTCTTCTTCATCGCGGACAGCGATATCTCCTGTATATAACCATCCATCGCGAATGACTAAATCTGTCTCATTAGGCTTATTCCAATAGCCTTTCATGACTTGTGGACCTTTGATAATTAATTCCCCTTTTTCACCAGGAGGCAGTTCTGTCATGCCTGTTAGTTCATCCACGATTTTCGCTTCAGTTAAAGCAATTGGTGAACCGACGCTGCCTATTTTCCTTTTACCGTTTAGCGGTGTCCGATGTGTGGATGTTGTTGCCTCAGAAAGACCGAATCCTTCAAAAATATTCGCTCCTGATTTTTCTTCAAGACTTTTCAAGACCTGTGCTGGAATCGGTGCTGAACCGGATATACAGACTTTAAAGCAAGATAAATCATCATGCTGCAGGTCGGGATGATTCAATAATGCAATATACATGGTTGGGGAACCCAGCATCATCGTTGGCTTATATTTACGAATGAGCTGAATGACTTTAGTCGCAATAAATTTTTCAAGAATAATAAAGGTGGAAGCAAGTCTAACGGTATTGCTCATATTTGTCATGGACATGGCGTGCGTTAGTGGTGCCACCCCAAGAATTCTTTCTTCCCCTTTTATAAGTGCGTCTGCAAAGGCAGCTCCAGATTGATGAATATTGCACACAATATTAAAATGAGTAAGCATTACACCTTTAGACTGGCCAGTCGTCCCGCCGGTATATTGAATGACAGCGACATCTTCCTTTGTCTCTATATCAATCGGAGGGAGCTCCATCTTTTCTGTCCTTTGAAAAACCTGATCCTTATCGTTTTCATCTTTTGTATAAATCACATGCACATCGTTGAAAGCCTGGACCAGCACAACTTTATCCCGCTGCTTTCTCTCGCAGATAAACCATGCTGGTGCAGCGTCATCTAAAATGTATGCCAATTCAAATGTTTGATATTGCGGATTGACCTGTACAATTACCCCACCCAAACGCTGAACTGCATAATATGAAACGATATAATGAATGCAATTCGGAAGCATTAATCCAACGCGATCACCCTTTTTAAGTCCCTGTTTAAAAAGAACGGATGCAAATGAATCTACAGCCTCCTTTAATTCTTCATAAGTAAGCTGCATAGGACCATCAATGACTGCGATTGTTTCTGGAAATTCCTGAACGGTTTGCTGTAATAACTCATAAAGGGATAGCTTTGATAAAACATCAGTATTAATCATCTTCATTCAACTCCTTCAGCTGTTAGACAAGCGGTTCATAAGGAAATACATCCGCACTTACTTCAAGTGGAGTGAAGCTGGATTGCAACGAGCCTTTCATTTCGCTTAAACTCTCAATCGACCAGCCTTCTTCTCTGTAAACAGAGCGCACTGGACGTGGCTGAGAGAAGACCATGATTTCCTTACCTCTCACCCCAAAGATTTGACCTGACACATCATCCGCTTCATCTGAGCTTAAGAAAGCGACAAGCGGTGCAATATGCGCTGGAGAAAGCTTTTTCAACTTTCCAACTCGATCTTTCTCTTTATCTGTATCAGTTGGAATGGATCCGATTAACCGGCTCCATGCAAACGGTGCAACCGCATTGGCTGTTACATTATATCTGGCCATATCTAATGCTGTAATCTTATTTAAGCCTACTATCCCCAGCTTTGCAGCAGCATAGTTTGCCTGCCCGATATTGCCGATTAACCCTGAAGTGGAGGTGAAATTAATGAACCTTCCGCTTTTCTGTTCTTTAAAAAATGGCGAAGCTGCCCTAGTCATGTTAAACGAGCCTTTAAGATGCACCGCTATGACCGCATCCCATTCCTCTTCACTCATTTTAAACAGCATCCGATCCCGCAAGATGCCTGCATTATTAACAATAATATCAATTTTCCCAAATTCTTTAACAGCGGTATTTACTATGTTCTGCGCATTCTCCAGTTCAGTTACTGATTGACCGTTAGCGACTGCAGAACCGCCGAATGCCTTTATTTCTGCTACCACTTCATCCGCCACCTGCGTATCATTGCCATTGCCGTCAGAACCGCCTCCTAAATCATTGACAACTATACTAGCGCCTTCCTTTGCTAAAAGGAGAGCAACCTCCCTGCCTATTCCCCTACCTGAACCCGTTACAATTGCTACTTTTCCATCTAGTTTTCCCATTTCTCATCATCCTTCTTTTCTATTATTTATTAAAACATCAGCACGCAAAACAGTTTTTAATACCTTACCTGTAGCGTTTCGTGGCAACGCTTCCAAAAATTCTATTACTCTAGGTTTTTTATATGAGGCTATCTTGGTTTGACTAAAAGAGATGACCTCTTCTGCGGATAATTGCGCTCCTTTTTTTAGAACAATATAAGCCTTTACTGTTTCGCCCCATTTCGGGTCTGGTATGCCGACAACAGCCGCTTCCAATATGGACGGATGCGTGTATAAAACTTCTTCTAACTCTTTAGGATAGATGTTTTCTCCACCGCTAATGATCATATCTTTTTTCCGATCGACGACATAAATATAGCCTTCTTCATCCATGCGCACTAAATCTTCGCTATGGAACCAGCCACCTTTGAAAGCTTCTGCTGTCGCTTCAGGATTTTTATAATATTCCTTCATCATTGTCGGACCTTGATAGATGATCTCTCCCACTTCCCCAACGGGTACATCATTCATCTCGTCATCTACTACTCTCACTCTCACATTTAACGATGGCTTCCCGACGGATTCTGCCTTGTTAGCATGGATTGATTCCTCACCTGACAAATAGGTCGTGGATGGACTCATTTCCGTTTGTCCAAACGCTTCGTGCAGACCGGCATTTTCAAAGGTATCCATAATTTTTTTCTTCAACTCCAGCGGACAAATGGCCCCTCCAGTTGAACAGCTGTTAATAGAATCTAACCGATATTGTTGCAAATTGGGGACTTGGAGAAGCATATTCCACATAGCAGGAACCAGAAACATTGAGTTAATCTCTTCTTTTTCTATCGTTTGCAAAATTTTCTCTGGTTGAAAATCTCGGTGAATCACTATCGTACCTTCCATCATGCAATTCGAGACCAGTAGAGATAAGGCAGCTACATGAAAAAGCGGTGGGATGAGTAAAAGTTTTGTTCCGCGCTTGTTCTGGCCATGATAGCACTTGTTCATACCATTTATGTAGAGGTTTTTATGAGTAAGTACCGCTCCCTTTGGTCTTCCCGTCGTCCCTGAAGTATAGATGATAACATGGGCATCATCATCCTTTTGTCCTTTAATTTCACTGATGCTGACGGCAGCATTATAAATCGAATCATAGTTAATCATATTTTTATGAAAATGCTTTTGAGCAGTTCCTACTATTACCACTAATTCAATCTTTGTTAGCTCTGCAATGATAGGCTCTATCTGGCTTAATAATTCTTCTTCGATAAAAAGGATTTTGACATCCGAATGGTTTAAGATATATTCGATTTCATTCGGTACCAGGCGAAAATTGACTGGTACGAGCACACCCTCCGATAAACTCACACCAAAGTAAACTTCTACAAACGACAAACCATTCTTAAACAAACAGCCAATTTTCTCATCCTTGCCAATTTCATGATCCCTCAGCCATCTTGCCAAATGATCGGCACGTTCCATTAATCCCCTATATGTTAAACTTTCATTTTCAAAAGCAAATGCCGTTCGTTCAGGTGACCTGTGGGCTGCATATTTCAACGCTTCTCCAATTAATAATTGATGAGCTAAGTTTGGTATACTCACTTATTTTCGATTCTCCCTTCTAACAATTACTTTAATCAGGAAATGCCCAAGTGATCGATGATTCAACATATGACTATCCAATTGTTTAATATAATATGATGCAAATAACATGCCAACACAAACAAACGCTGATTTCAGGCGATTCATGGTATTTTATCTATCTATTTCTGTGTTTTTTTGTAGACAGTGTTTCTTATTACACACAATTTTTCAAAACAAGTGTATTTAAATACATAAAGGAATTTGTTGTATTATGGAGAATACATATAATGTCTCATATTAAATACAAAACAACGGGGTGAAGATATGCTTATAAAAAATTCCTTTACGCAGACGGTTAGTAATTATATGAATAGGCATGTTCCTAAATTAACCGACCAACATACGATCCTTGATGCAGTTAAAATATTCAGAAAAGATAAAATATGGATTCTCCCTGTCATGGATGAACAAAATTTGTTTGTCGGTGCGTTGACACCTTCCGCGATATTTAAAGCCCTTTCGGAAAACGCTTCCATAGATGAACCTATCCTACCCTACATCATAAAAAATACGATTACTGTATATGAAACGGACGATTTAACAGAAGTACGTTCCTTTCTCCTAGAAAAACAGGTTGGCCAAGCTGTAGTACTTTCAGCTGATAATAGAGTAAGCGGCGTTTTAGACACGAAAAACATTATTCAAGCCTATAAAACACGAAGTGATACGTATGGTTATTCTTTAGAATCTCTCTTTCAGCACATGCAAACAGGCATTCTGGCCTTAGATTACAAAGGGCGAATTCTCGTTGCTAATCATGCGGCCGAATCCATGTGCAACATCAAAAGAGATTACAGCATCGGCCATCACTTTTCGGAAATATTCCCTGATCTAATAGAATTTAAAAGTGATAATCCGCAAATGACTGATATCCCACTTCAACGTATTACCATTGATCATAAAAAGCTTTTAGTAAAATATAAATCTCTATCCCGGGAAAGCAAATACTGGGGGGGCATTATCTTGATTTCCGATTTAACAGATTATGAAGAAATTGCTAAGGAATTGGAGATCACAAAAAGGCTGGAGAGAACATTGCAAACCGTTTTAAACACAACAAACGACGCCTACATCGTCATCGATCAAACAGGAAAAATTGATATGATTAATGAAGCAGCTATGGATTTTACAAAAAAACCAAAGCAGCAGCTTTTAGGACGATCCGTTAAGTTGGCCATTCCTGAAATTCATTTAGAAGAAGCGCTAAATGATGATTTCCAAGGTGAGAAGCTAGAGGCCATGATCATCGAAAAACGCAAATGTCTAGTTCAGAAGACGCCAATCTTTAAAGACCATCAACGAGTTGGAACGATTGCAAAGATTATATATAAAGATTTAAATAAATGGAAAAGCGTGATTAAAACTTTAACAGACCTAGAGAAAGAGGTGTCTTTTTATCGAGGAGAGTTATCATTAATAGGCGGAACTCCTTTTGATTTGGACGATATTATTACACAAGATCCAGAGTTAAAGAAATTGAAGCACTTTGCCAGACAGTCTGCTTCTGGATTTTCAAACGTCCTCTTATTAGGTGAAAGCGGCACAGGTAAAGAGCTTTTTGCAAGGGGCATCCATAACGCATCCCATCGTACTGGAAAGTTCATTAAGGTGAACTGTGCTGCCATCCCTGAGGAATTATGGGAATCTGAGTTTTTTGGCTATGCAGATGGAGCCTTTACCGGGGCAAAAAAGGGCGGAAAGCCGGGTAAATTTGAGCTAGCTCATAATGGCACCCTATTTTTAGATGAAATTGGCGATATGCCTTTATTAATGCAGGTTAAGCTGCTTAGGGTTTTACAAGAGAAAGAGTTTGAGAGAGTTGGCGGTAACGAAACGATCAATGTCAATGTTCGCATAATCGCAGCCACCAATAAGAATTTAACTGAAATGGTCGCAAAAAATGAATTCAGAGAGGATTTATTTTATAGATTAAACGTAATCGTCCTCAATATCCCGCCGTTACGTGAACGAGCTCATGATATACCATTGCTTGCCAAATCAATAACGAAAAAATTATGTCACTTAATGGGGTTAGGCAATGTCCATCTAAGTAAAACTGTTTTAATGGCTTTATCTATGTATCAATGGCCTGGTAATGTGCGCGAATTAGAAAATGCTGTTGAACGAGCATTGAATGCAATCGAAAGTGATGTGTTGGAAATCGAGCATCTTCCGGAATATATCCAAAAACAGAAAATCAATCAATCTTCCGAGCCTCCTGCTCTTAAAAAAACCAATGTTGAACAAGTGTCCATATCTGATTTTTATAAGTTGAATATGGACAATGCAGAGAAGGACACAATTACCTTCGCATTAAATCAAACCAATGGAAATCGCACAGCTGCTGCTAAACTATTAGGAATTAGCAGATCACAATTTTATAAAAAGTTGCGGAAGTTGGATATTCTTTGAATGATAGCGAACTTGAGCTAATCGTATATGGATAGCCCTTACTTCATTTGAAAACTTAGTTTAATCAAAGAAAATACACGTCTGAGATTAATTCTGACGTGTATTTTTTGTGTATTGTGGTTTGATGTTTGAAGTAGTTCCCTTACTGCTTCAAGATTGATAATGCCAGGCACTAGTTGGGCAATCTAGTTACCCCTTTTACTCATAATTGACTCTTTCGGGCACTAGTTGAGCGATCTAGTTACCCCTTTTACTCATAATTGACTCTTTCGGGCACTAGTTGGGCGATCTAGTTACCCCTTTTACTCATAATTGACTCTTTCGGGCACTAGTTGGGATTTTTCCGCTTTCCACTTTAAATGAGAGCGATTTTAATTTAATGCCAATCTTCTCTTCCAATACAGCTGCGATGTACCTCACTCCTCATATTTTATGAAATTTCTTTGCCTACAATTGAAATAAAGGATACACATTGCATCGGCGTGCCTCCTAGATTATGGGTCAAGCCAATTTTTGGATCATCCAATTGCCGTTTTCCAGCCTTCCCTTGAAATTGCAAGTACATTTCATAGAGCATTCTAAGTCCGCTTGCTCCTATCGGATGTCCAAATGATTTTAGTCCGCCATCTGGATTAATAGGCAGCTCCCCGCCTAATTCAAATACACCCTTTAAAACATCTTTCCAGCCCTGACCTCTTTCACTGAAACCTAAATCTTCATAGATAACCAATTCAGTAGGAGTAAAACAGTCATGCACTTCAGCCATATCAATCTCTTTACGCGGATTTTGTATGCCAGCTTGCTTATAGGCAGCTTGTGCAGCCGCAACATTCTCTTTGAAAGTAGTAAAATCATAATCTTGTCGCAGCTTCCCATCTCCTGGACCTGCAGCAATGGAAAGCGCTTTTACATACATTGGATCTTTTCTATATTTTTGGGCATCTTCTGACCTAACGATAATCGCTGCCGCTGCCCCATCTGCTACTCCCGAACAATCCATAATTCCTAATGGAGCTGCCACCATAGGAGATTTCGTGATTTTCTCCATCGATACTTCATTTCTATATTGTGCTTTCGGATTTAATGAGCCATTATAATGGTTTTTCCATGCAATTTTTGACAGTACTTCCCTGCCTTGCTCGTCAGATAGCCCGTACTTGTTATAGTAGGCCGGTGCTAAGAATGAAAAGGAGGCAGGTGCAGAAATATTTGGTGATGTGCCATCACTAGCTGGTCTCGGTGCATTTAATCCGCTATACCCTGAATCCTTTAATTTTTCCACTCCAATTGCAAGCACGATGTCATATGCCCCGGATGCTACTGCATAACATGCATTTCTAAACGCCTCTGACCCTGTGGCACACATATTTTCCACTCTTGTTACGGGAATGAATTGTGTTTTTAAAGGACCTGAGAGAGTAATGCCTGCATAGCCTGATATCATTGTTCCAAGCCAAGCGGCCTCAACATCTGAAGGCTCAATCCCTGCATCCGTAAATGCTTCATAAGCAGCTTCCACTAATAAATCATCGACACTTTTATCCCAATGCTCGGCAAATCGGGTACAACCCATTCCGATTACAGCTACCTTATCTGTTATCCCTTTTTTACTCATCTCAGCTACTCTCCTTCTGCCTTATCGGCCTTGCTTTCCAAAAATAGTTGCTGATGCCGCCAGCTTCGGATAATCTCCTAAAAGTCATTTCTACATTCATCCCGATCTTTATTTCCTTTGGATTGCAATCCGTGACCTCACAGATGATTCGCCCGCCTTTTTCAAAATCAATAACGGCAACAATCATCGGGGGTGCTGGAGAAGCAGCTAAATGATCGAGCGTGAAGGTTGTTACTTTAGCTGATTGACCAACAAAGCGATAATCCTCCATTTCATCTTTTGCCTGGCATTGTACACACACTCGCTGCTTTGGAAATTGCGGTGTCCCGCAGCTTTTACATTTTGACCCAGTGAAAGAGAGATTCTGACGATACCCTCTATACAAAGCAGGAGCTGAGGGCCGATCGGTATCAGGTCTTCTTGGCGGCTCTGTTTCTATGAGATTTCTCCATTTCAAATAATCACTATAAGTGACCTTATCACTCTTTCTTTCGAGATAGCCTTTTACACCTTTCCGCTGTGTGAGCTGTGTGATGGCTTCTGTTACTTTTAATAGAATCATATCAAGCCCTTCAGCAAAGTTGATGATCAACAGTTGGTCATTTGGCTGAGCTGACTCTAAAGCAGAGACCATCATCATTGGGGCATGTGCATTTCCTGTCCGCCCAACTTTATCAAACAGCGGATCTTGAATTTGATGTGTCTGGAGGCCTAATGATCGTGCTGCTGCAGTATGCGCACGTGTCCCCGGTCCTGAGATAATCACCTTTGTTAGAGCATCTGCTGTTAAGTTATTCTTCTCTAGAAATGGCTGAACATTCGATTTCACTTGATCAAGAAAGACAGTTGTTCCTAATCTTTCTTCCCAGTCTTGTGTAAAGCTATCACCTTGACTTCGCCACGCAGTAATGATTTCACCTTGAACCGTACCTGAGTCCACAATTTCAGCGATGACATCTTCACCTGATCCAATCAAAAATGAGGCTGCCCCATCTCCGAACCATTGTTCATTTTGACCAGTCGGTGCGCCTATGCGGCAATCAGCTGTAATGACTAATGTTTTTTCAGATTCATTTGCTGCCATAATAGCGGAAGTACCGCTCCTTAAAGATGAGGCAGCTTCAATTGCATGAATATTTGCGGTCAGATTCAAGGCAGCTGTAATCGTAGACACCGATCCTTTTTCCTTGTAAGGTGCGCTTGTGGTTGTATAGTAGATGCGATCAATGTTTGTTGCTTCCATTTCAGCCAGACAATCGATAGCAGACTCGACTCCCATTGACACACTGTCTTCATCATAGCCAGCGATTGCTTTTTCTCCACCAAAAACGGGTTTATTAAAAAATTCACCGATCTTCTTCCTTTGCAGGCGATTGTAAGGTATGTAAGCCCCATAAGAAATAATCCCTTTCATTTCCTTTCCTCCCTTTGATGAAAACTCGTTTCGTTAATTTATTTTTACTTTGTTTGCTTTAATTCATTTGCATGCTGATCAAGTTGTGGCGCTCGGGTGAATTCTTGTGCTTCCTCAGTGAACCTTGTAGATGTATAGTTGACACCCTCTTCGTTGAATATGAATTGACGGCTTTTGAACAATGGATGCTTAACCACTTCTGCCGTTTCCAGAATAGGCGCTAAACAGCAATCGACTTCCAACGAGAATTGTGCCCACTCATCTAATGTACGACTGGCAAATACTGCTTTCATTTCTGTAAAAATTGGATTTTCATCTGAAGCTAAGGAATAATGCTCTGTCAGCCATGATTCTTTGTGTAAGCCATAGCAAAAATTTCTCCAAAACTTAAGCTCCAATGCACCCAAACTCACATATCGACCATCTTTCGTCTCATAAATAAAGTAACAAACATGTTTACCGCCAAGTTTTGCTACACCATTCTGTTCCCCAGTAAGACTTTCAATTAGAATGTGGTTCGACATAAGCGGCAAGACGGAATCAGTAAGGGAAACATCCAAATAACTGGGCTCTCCTGTTCTTTCCTTATTAACAAGCGCACCAAGAATGGCCTCACTTGCAGTGATACCTCCAATAAAGTCAGCTAGCTGTGTCCCCGGCTGAATAGGGCGGCCGTTTTCATCCTTGAGCTGTGAAAGCAGCCCGCTTATTGCTAAATAATTTAAATCATGACCGCCTAAATGACGCATTACTTCTGTTCCGCCATACCCTGATAAGGAGCAATAAATAATATCTTTTTTAACTTTTAAAGCATCCTCATATCCAATACCAAGGCGGTCAGCAACACCTGGCCGATAGCTTTCTATGACAATATCAGCACTTGCAATTAACTGTAAGGCAGCATCTCGGTCGGCTTCTTCTTTTAAATTCAGCGCAACACTCTTTTTATTGCGGTTTTGTGCTAAAAAAACGTATCCCATATCCTCTTTGCCTGATGGCGCTCTCGATGGATCTCCAGTTGGTGATTCCACCTTAATTACCTCCGCTCCTAAATCTGCAAGTCTCAATGTTGTATGAGGAGCTGGAAGGTACTGAGAAAAATCAATGACACGAATCCCTTTTAACATAATGCGTTCTCCTCTCTCTTAAAAAAATACTTTTCCTTGCAAGCGTTTACTTATATTTAATGCAAAAAGTATGCCAAAACAAGAGCGGGTAAGAAACCCACTCTTTTCGGGTATATTCTCAAGTAAAACGTTCCTTATATGGACGGTAAATGAGACAATGTCCACTAAAGGAGACAGTTTTATTTCATATACAAAAACTGCTCCAACCAACTGCCTCACAATTTAACCCTTTACCCCTGGATTCTCACTTTCATCCAAACGGATGGCAGCGTTCTTCTTCGCAAATTTATCAGGGTTAGTAAATAGTAACAGCAAGAGACCTGCTGCCAGGGCAAAACCAGCCATTAATAGAATCGTATAATCATAGCCTTTAACAACATCAGCTCCACCCATTTGCACAAGGCTTCCGCTAACAAGCGGCCCTACAGCTCCAGCCATCGTACCTACACCAATAAATGTGCCAATTAGCATCGTGGCGCGTTCGGGCATCAACTTGCTCACAATATGTGGTCCCAATGTAAAGGTCGCATTGAGCAAACCTTTACCAATAATAAATGCTATAAGAATCCAAGCGACATTGCGGAATTGAGTCAATGAATAAAACAAACCTGCACCAATGATCAATGAAACCCCAGTACAACGACACGGGAAATTTTGTAACTGCCATTCTTCTTAAACAAATAATCCGAAAACATGGCAAGCCCGATCGTGAACAATCCGGCTGTTAATCCGATCAGAGCGGCAAAATAGCCCATTTGAGTTGGTGAAACGCCTACGGATTGGACAAGGAACGACGGCATCCAAACTTGATTCCATGAGATATACCAATAAACGGCAAACGATGCGAACAATGGAATGAGAAAATGGATAGAAAGCAGTACTTTACTCATATCTGCCCATTTGAATTTCGGCTTTTCCTTTTGGACCTTGACTTCAACATAGCTTCCATCCTTTGGGGCGTCCTTGCCAAAAATCAACCATAGAATTGCCCAGACTAGACTAAGAAAACCTAGAGAAGCAAAGGAGAACCTCCACCCATGATTGACAATTAAATACACTAATACAGGGGCACTAATTAATCCGCCGACTGTCGCCCCAAAGTTTAAAATCGAAGTAGACAAACCGCGTGATTCCGGTTTGAACCATCTATTTAAATGTGTGATAGCTGTTGCGAAAAATGGACCTTCAAATATTCCTAAAAGAATTCGATAGACAATCAGCATCTCTAGACTAGTGATGAAATAAACTCCAAATTGAAGAATCGTCCAGCTTAATGCCATGATAGACAGCATCCTTTTTGTACCGAAGCGATCAGCTAAACCGCTTCCAAATATATTTGCTAAAGCGAAGGACCAGAAAAAGCTGCTCCCTACTAAGCCCCATTGTGTGGGCGTTAAGGAAAAGTCATTCGTTATTTCTACTGCAGCGTACCCTGCGATTGCTTTATCCGCATAATTAATAATGTAGAGAAAAAACAAGAATCCTAATATTACCCAACGCATCGGCCCTCATCCCCTTGGAATTCAATATTTTTAGTCATCAAAAACTTCATAATGGTTCTTGCAAAGGTTCTTCTTTTAAACTTTGACGAAGGATTTTTCACCTCTCCTGAAACCCCTCTGGTGCATCGCTGCAGCTAAACGGTTGCTAATCGACCAATTTTAAAAGTCAATGGTCGTTCCCCGTCTATCACTGCAATTTTCCCTGGATATTTTTTTGCAGATTGATCAAGTAAATCAATAATTGTCCATTCAGGAATCGTTATTTCATTGCGTGTGACTCATTCTGGATAATATTTATGCCACCGTTTATTCAACAGACTTCACTCCTCTCAATGTTTCTTGGAATAAGGTGGAATAGTCGGAAAACATCACTGTTTATCATCCATTTATTACTTCAATTGTTCTCCCCCCTGACGAACCCTGATCATACAATAAAGAAAGCGCTTTATTTTCACTTGTAATATTTCTTGCAAATACCGTGCCACAATGGACATCAGTCAATGTAACATTGTAAAACTTAATCTTTCTCGACTACACACTTTCCGTCCTATCGTAAACACAGCTGTATCTCTTTGTACACATTTCCAAATCATGCGGTGCTCATAATGAATAACCATCAGAATAATTAACATTTATTTCTATTACTGTAAATAGTAAAGAGTTTAACTTTGGGCTAAATCGGAAATGTTTATAGTATCAATTAAGAGATAGGGAGTTAAATAGATGATAGAAGAAACTGAATATCTAATATTCGTAAATGAATTAGGACTTTTATTTGGTGAATATTATAGATGTAAAGATGAAGAGATAAAACAGCTAGTTCTTGCGGATATCCTTTTAATTGGTAAAGTAATTTCTTAGAGAAAGAGGTATATTTCTTAGGATAATATAAATATATATAATATGATTATTACTTCTAAAGTAAAAGAGGTGCATCAATATGTGGCTTTGGATCGCTGTCATTGCAGGACCTATACTTATTATTGCTTTCATCGAAGAGACTATTCAATTCATGATTCGTCGTCTCGTTGGTCAAAGTACAGAGATAAAGGAGAAGAGATGGAGTAAATTAACGAACATGATTAAAAGGAAAAAAATTAAAAACATCCCCTCTTAATCTTCACTTAATATGCAGCTATAGACCGGTTTAAACCTCATCCGACCTCATTCCACATTTTTTGTATTTGATTTCTTTTTTATAAGACATGCCATGGATTAAATGAAGGCTGCAATGATCGGTTGTACAGGCAAAGAATTTGATGAACGTATATTGATTTGGTTAAGATAGATAGTGGTTAGCATATTAGGAGGGAAAAACCATGACTGAAACAAACCAATTAGTTAATTACTTTTTATCTCACCGTAAAGTTACAAATGAATTGATCCATAAGATTAGTGAAAAGCATTATGATTATAAGCCAACAGAAACTTCCATGGCTACTGATAAATTAGTCATTCATATGCTTAATACTTTTTACGGCTTTGCTAAAACGATTAAAACTGGCAACCCTGCCCTTATTTTCAAACCTGCAGAGAACATACCGGAAGACCTTTACGATGCAGCGACAATGCTTACTGAAATAACAGCAGAATTGCTTTCTGAAGTGACCGCAGAGGACTTAGCTCGTTCATTAGATTTAAGTAAAATATTTGGTTCAGAAATCACGGGGCAGCAGCTCTTCCAAATGGGCATGGATCATGAAATTAACCATAAAGGCCAGCTTTTTGTCTACGTAAGGGAAATGGGTCACATTGAATTACCGATGTATGTCAGCCAAGGATGATGGTATGTTTATCTTAACCGCAAATGCCATCCATGCTATACGGTCATTTGATAAGGGAATCAATGATGCATCTATTCTTCGATACCGTGTGACAAGCGAATGCTGTAATCAATTGCAGTATGATTTATCCATTACAACTGAAGTACATAAGAAAGAAGAGCATATAACATTTGATGGAGTTACGGTTGTGTATCATCCGTCTGACCTCCGTTACTTAAAAGGCACAGAAATCGACTTTGTCGATGATGGATTCGCTATTCACTCGCCACATCCTTTAGTAAGTTTCTAAGCCACATTTAATACATTTTAAGCTGTGAAAATAAGGTCATTTAGTGAATCTTCACTAAATGACCTTGCATATTTATAAACTATTTAATTTTTGTATCATATCAGGTGTATCAAACTTGGATGAATTGACGAGTGTGGAAACAGGATACCTCTTCATTTCACCACCGTCGTAAGGCTTCATTAGTGATTTTAATTGTTCCAAATCCTGCTCAGATGAATTAAGCCAGAAATCATAGTCCTTTTCTTTTAATATGACAGGCATACGATCATGTATCGTTTCTGTGACTTCATTAGGACCCGTTGTAATGATTGTACAGCTCTTAAGCGGTTCTTCTCCTTTATCCCACACATCCCATAAACCTGCAAATGCAAAAGGCTTGCCGTTATTCATAGTAAACCGATAAGGCTGTTTGCCTTCTTCTGTTTTCTTCCACTCATAGAACCCATCTGTCAATATTATACATCTTCTTTTTTTAAAAGGAACTTTATAACTCGGTTTTGTTTCAATTCCTTCAGCACGTGCATTAATCATTTTATAGCTAATTTTCGCTTCCTTAGACCAATAAGGAACAAGTCCCCACTTCATCTTTGTTCCAATCCTTGCTCCTTCCTCCTCAATGATTGTTAAAATCTGTTGCCCTGGAGCAATATTATATCTCGGTGCCTCTTCTTCTGCAAAATAAAAATCAAACACCTTTTGCAATTCAAATACTGCTTCTGTTAATGAAAATCGACCGCACATTAATATCACCCCTAGAAAAATCTATCGTTTGTAAACGTTCAAAAAACATTCATATTATTTATGAAGTCTAACCGTTTTCATCAATCATAATCAATTTATTAATAGGATTTTATGAACAAAGTTTGTTAAAATCTCCTTGATTATATCCCTTTCCCCAAAAGAAAAAGGAAGGCACAAGCAGCCTTCCTTTGTTAAATATTAATAGCGGTCCGCTTCATGGCCTTTGTCCTCAGCTGTTTGTGGGGCATCATCGCCATCTTTATCACCTAATGGTCGTCCTTTATGAGTGCCCGTTTCCTTACGTGCACTCGAAAGACCTTCGCGTAAACGGCGTCCATAATCTTCATCTGCTTCTTCAGCAAGTGCAATCATCTTATCTTGAATGACTTTTGCACAAATTGATAAGTCTCCAACAAGATTCGAAACCAATTCAGCCTGTTCCCAGCTCTCAAATTCACGATAAGTATGTCCTGCTTGCTTTGTATTATCCGCACGGTCAATTGATTCACGAACTAGATTGCCTTTAATCATCGGCGTATATTCTTTACCAGATTGCTTCGCTTCCTTTAACCCGCCAAGATCTGATGGTTCATAGTTGATATGCGGGTTTTGACCAGGCGCCTTGTCTACATAATATGACATTTGACCGCCTCTTTGGTTCGTTTGTGACTGCTTTTTCGGTGCATTAATTGGCAGCTGTAAGTAGTTCGGTCCAACACGGTAACGCTGTGTATCGGAATAAGAGAACGTTCTGCCTTGAAGCATCTTGTCATCAGAGAAATCAAGTCCATCTACTAAGACTCCTGTTCCAAAAGCAACTTGCTCTACCTCATTAAAGTAATCTTCCGGATTTTTATTCAGCACCATTTTCCCGATAAGCTTAAATGGAAATTGGTCCTCCGGCCAAAGCTTTGTATCATCAAGCGGATCAAAATCAAGTTCCGGATGATCATCATCGCTCATCATTTGCACATAGAACTCCCATTCAGGGTAATCTCCACGTTCGATGGCATCGTATAAATCTTGGGTAGCATGGTTAAAGTTCTTCGCTTGAATTTCTTCTGCATCTTTTTGTGTTAGGTTTTTGATACCCTGCTTCGGCTCCCAATGGTATTTAACAAGAACTGCCTCGCCCTTCTCATTCACCCATTTGTATGTATTGACACCTGAACCTTGCATTTGACGATAGTTGGCTGGGATTCCCCATGGTGAATATAAGAAAGTAACCATATGGAAACTTTCAGGAGAATTCGCACAGAAATCAAAGAACCTCTCTGCATCCTGAATATTTGTTAAAGGGTCAGGCTTAAAGGCATGAACCATATCAGGAAATTTCATCGCATCACGGATAAAAAACACTTTAAGGTTATTTCCCACTAAATCCCAATTGCCTTCCTCCGTATAGAATTTTGTCGCAAACCCTCGTGGGTCACGCAAAGTTTCCGGAGAATGACCGCCGTGAATAACCGAAGAAAAACGGACAAAAACAGGAGTTTGTTTGCCTTTTTCCTGAAATAGCTTTGCTCGAGTATACTTAGATACAGGTTCGTCTCCCGCCATCCCTGTCGCTTCAAAATACCCATGTGCACCAGCTCCGCGGGCATGAACGACTCGCTCTGGTATACGTTCTCTGTCAAAATGACTGATCTTTTCAATAAAATCATAATTTTCAAGGGTTGCAGGTCCACGATTGCCTACCGTACGAATATTTTGGTTGTTTGTAACCGGATGTCCCTGCCTTGTCGTTAACGTTTCATCCGTTTCATAGTTTGTATCATTTTCATTATTGTTCATGATTATCCTCCTTTGGGAACTATTAACAATGTTCCCCATTACAGCATTTTCTATTTATCCATTTTAAGAAATATAATGCAAGCGGAATAAATAGATCTGTAAAAAAAAGAGCAAGCAGCCTGGTGATTAATTAATTGAAGCACTTATTCACTTCAATCATATTCATACTTTGCTATCCCTTTCACAACGAGGAGCAAGAGGTATATAAAACGACTCCAACAGAGGACTCGTTGTAAGTGGATCGTATGGATTTTGGAGTCATGAACGATAACGTGTTCAACATAAGGCTTATGAACAGAGGAATTCATGCTCTACATTATGTTTACTTATGGGCGAACAACATATAATTCACCTTCAAATGCAAATGAAATTCTGCCGGTTTCCTCTGAAACAACAATGGCAACTGCATCAGTCTGCTCTGTCATACCGATGGCTGCACGATGGCGGGTTCCAAGGATTTTTCCTGCAATTTGCTTTTCTGTTACAGGGAGAATATTACCTGCAGAGACAATCTCATCCTTTCTAATTAACGTCCCGCCATCATGAATTGGATTGCCTGGATAAAAAATCGTCTCTAATAAGGTATGACTGACCTTTGCTCCAATTGGGGTTCCACTATGTATATACGGATCAACATTGATATCGCGTTCAATGACAATTAATCCACCATGCCGTTTATTTGATAAATGTTGAGCAGCTAGAGATAAGGTTGCGAAGTGTTCCGTATAAGGAGATAAATAGTGCTGTAAATAATAGGTTGATGTGATATTATGGGCTTCATTTACGAGCTTCTGCAATGTTTCAAACTCAGTCATGATACAGCAATTAAATTCTCTCCAGGAATGGGATAGATGATTCAATTGTCCTTGAATATCGTTTACATACCGTTCAAGATCATTTTGATATTGCTCCATTCCATAATCCATCACCATCACCCTTTATTATTTATTTGCTATTTATATTTTTTCCAGAATAGTTGTTTTTATCCTTGGAAGCTAAACAGGCTTTTAAGGGGGGAGCATAATCAGAGAGATTTCACTCCTTGTAAGGGTGATGGATTTGACCTTTAGATAATAGCCGTCTGGGTGAAAATTATGGACGGAGTAATTGAACCCATGAAATCATGCAAAGTACCACAGCTCTTTTAAGCCTATAGGTATGTCTTCAGTATTAATAATAAAATGTAGATAGAGACTTATTTTTTTGATTACTTCCGGCAAGTTTTTTTATTTCATTCCAAGCTTCAATCGCTTTTTCACGGGTTTCTCCTTTATTTGCCGAGTCTAAGAAGAAATCACGAATGAATTGATTGTATTCGAATTGAGGAGCGATGCTCTTCATGTACAAGGGGTCTCTTTTTCTCTCCTCTTCCTCGTACCATACATCTACAACATCACGATATGTTTTACCTACATTGTTTTTGAAGTAGGTTTGAATGAAAGTAGAAAAATGAAATTTAGAACTAATCACTGACTTAAAAAAAGCTCTTACCTCTTGGCTGCATCGATGATTTTCAGTAATAATCGTATCAAGGCTCAAGTTTCCTGCACTTAGCCCTGGCTCACCTATCAAATCAACTGTGTAAACAGGACGGTGTCTTAGGAAATCATGGAGATTTGCTTCCCCCATGGGTGTCGCAGACCCTTTTCCGGAAAGTAACAATATAGGTGTTTATTCGGCGTTTCATCTTCTTGAAATTTGTATAGCTGCACCTCGCCAAAATCCGTGCTGATTATTTTTGACTCTACAGGTTGTGGTAAAAAATTCATCGCTTCATTATATGATTGCACATATTCTTCCTTACCTTCATCTGTAACAAAACCACTTATTGAACCATCATCTTTAAAAAGAAACCCGATAACGGACAATCGTAAGAATAAAACGAAAGAAATTACAGCTAAAATAATCCATGCCTTTTTTCTTTTCATATAAAAATAACCCTTCACTCAATCTTACTATAGGGTATGAGGTTACGTAACATGCAAGTTAAATTTCAAGTGAAGAATGGTACTACAATCACGTTCTCTATTTTAAATGAAATGGAAAAAGAGTAATGATTATCACAAAAAAATACTTTCACAATTATTTTTGTCACTTAACCTTATTCAACTAAATAAGAAAATGCATCACTCAGTATTGATGAAATGCGCTTTTGCCAATGTAAAATGATAGCAATTTTATGATTGTTGTTGTAGTAAGTGAGACCATTTAGTGGTCTAATTAATAAAAAAGGCATACCACTGGATAAAAGTGATATGCTTCATTTTATTTAATGTGTGACATTAAAGATGAACTCTTACTCTGTCTATAAAAACAAACATTCACTTGTCTTGAATTTTACAGAGTAATGGAGGTTTTTCTTCATTATAATTTTATTGTAGTTTTTGAGGCATCAATGAGATTTACAATCCCTTGATAATCCCCTTTTTCAAGTAATTCTATCGTTTTGCTGCCAACAATGACACCATCACAATAACTGATCATTTCCTCGACATGCTCAGGAGTTGAAATGCCAAAGCCAGCTAGAACCGGAATCGGACTTACCTCTTTTACCTTTTTTAAATGCTCTCCCAACTTCTCATTAAATCCGCTTCTTGAGCCTGTTATCCCATTAACAGTCACCGCATAAACAAAGCCTTTTCCTTTTTTCGCGATTGCTTCAATTCGGCTGAGCGGGCTTTGCAGAGTAACGAGGCGAATCAGCTCAATATTCTCTTCCTCTAAGTATGGTGAAATGATGTCCTCTTGTTCAATCGGCATGTCTGGAATGATTAGACCGTCCACACCTGATTTTTTAATGTCATGAATAAACGCCTCCACTCCATAAGCCATTACTGGGTTTGTATAGGTCATGAATAATAATGGAATATGAACAATCGGACGAATTTCCGCAATAGCAGATACAACATCCCTAAGGGTGGTACCTTCCTTCAATGCACGAATGCCAGCTTGTTGAATCACTGGTCCATCCGCAACTGGATCAGAAAACGGAATTCCAATTTCAATGGCGGTAGCCCCTGCCTTTTCTAAAAAAGTGATTTTTTCCTGTAAGCTTTTGAGCCCGCCATCACCCGCCATAATATAAGGAACGAATGCCTTTTGATTCTTTTGCTTTAAAGTTTGGAATACCTTTTCTATCCTGTTCATTTATTTTCGCCTCCTAGTCTTGCTCGTACTGTTTCTACATCTTTATCCCCTCGTCCAGATAAGCAAATGACAAGGCTTTCTTCACTTTTCATTGTTGGCGCCAACTTTAATGCATAAGCAATTGCATGAGCGCTCTCTAATGCAGGAATGATCCCTTCTGTTTTGCATAGAATCTGCAGGGCATTTAGCGCTTCTTCATCTGTAATTGACTCATAGCTTATGCGGCCAATTTCTTTTAAGTAGCAATGCTCTGGACCAATTCCTGGATAGTCTAACCCGGCTGAGATGGAGTGTGCTTCTTGAATTTGTCCATGCTCATCCTGTAATAAATACATAAGCGCTCCGTGGAGAACACCTGGTTTTCCTTTAGTTAACGATGCTGCATGCTTATCGGTATCCAAGCCTAACCCTGCTGCTTCTACTCCGTAAAGGTTGACAGATTCATCCTCAATAAAGGGGTAGAACATCCCTATAGAGTTACTGCCTCCGCCAATACAAGCAACGACTGCATCTGGCAATTTATCTTCCTTTTTCAAAAATTGCTGTCTTGTCTCTTTGCCTATTACACTTTGAAAGTCGCGAACCATCATTGGGAATGGATGGGGTCCCATAGCAGAGCCAAGAATATAATGAGTATCTTCAACATTCGTGACCCAGTAGCGCAATGCCTCATTGACTGCATCTTTTAAAGTTGAGCTGCCGGAGTTCACCCCCACTACTTTGGCACCCAGCATTTCCATCCGAAAAACATTAAGCTGCTGACGCTTAATATCTTCTTCTCCCATGAAAATGACGCATTCTAGATTTAAGAGTGCACACGCTGTTGCGGTTGCGACACCGTGCTGTCCTGCCCCTGTTTCAGCAACTACCTTTTTTTTACCCATGCGTTTAGTTAAAAGCGCCTGGCCTAAAGAGTTATTAATTTTATGAGCTCCTGTATGGTTTAAGTCCTCACGCTTTAAGTAGATTTTAGCGCCACCGGCATATGCTGTAAGGCGCTTGGCATAATAAAGCGGTGTTTCGCGGCCGACGTAGTCTTTAAGGAGATCATCAAGCTCAGCTTGAAAGGATTCGTCATTTACTGCTTTTTTATACTCTTCTTCCAGTTCGAGTATAGCCTGCATTAATGTTTCAGGAACGTATCTGCCACCATATATACCGAATTGGCCTTTTTCATCAGGTAATGTGCTTGTCATAGTCATCTGACTTCCTCCTTTAAATTACTTTTAGCCTCTTTAATGAAGGCTTTTATTTTCTCCATATCCTTTTTACCATTGGTTTCTACGCCACTGCTGACATCCACCATATAAGGGTTTGTTTGTGTTATTGCTTCTGCCACATTTTGCGGGCTGAGACCACCAGCGAGAATTACCTTCTTATCAACCAACTCAATTCCCTCAAGCATCGTCCAATCAAACGCAACACCATTGCCTCCATGATACTTCCCTCTCGCACTATCCAACAAAACATAATCACAATCATACCCCTCAAGCTGCTGCAAATCCTCTCTCGCATTAATGCTGAAGGCTTTTATTTTCGCGGTGCTTTTTGCAGCATTTGTGGTGCCTGTCACCTCCAAATTTCGACAAAATTCGGGGGATTCGTCGCCGTGGAGTTGGATGGCGTTGATGCCGGTTTGGTTTGTGATTTGTCTGATTGTTTCTTTGGTTTCGTTGACGAAGACGCCGACTTTTAGTATGGAATCTGGCAGTTGATCGATGATTTGTTTTGCTTTTTCAGGGTCGATTTTTCTTTTGCTGTTGGCAAAGACGAAACCTAAGGCATCTGCTCCTGACTCTACTGCAAATTTGGCTGTTTCCACTTCTGTTATCCCGCAGATTTTCACTTTCATTACCGCTTGACTCCCTTCACTGGCTGCTTCATGCTTATTAACAAGCCTTCTAAATTCTCCGCTTTCATAAAGGCTTCGCCGACTAAGATACCATCTGCTCCAGCACGGATCACCCTTGCCACATCTTCCTCTGTTTTCAACCCGCTCTCACTAATTAAGAATGCTCCTGCCTGTTTAATCACTGGCGCAAGTTTCTCTGTCATTCCGATATCAACCTGGAATGTTTTCAAGTCACGGTTATTCACGCCGATTATTTGAGCACCCAATCCTATCGCTAACGCTGCCTCTGCATCATTATGAACCTCCACTAATACCTCAAGGTCATTCTTGACAGCGAAGTCAAATAATGTTTGTAGCCTTTCACGCTCCAACGCAGCAACGATCAATAGAATTAAACTTGCACCTGCATTTTTTGCCTGAATGATCTGCTTTTCATCAATGATAAAGTCTTTGCATAATATCGGCACATCAACCGTTTCATAGACTACTGTCAAGTCTTCATGACTCCCTTTAAAAAAGGTTTTATCCGTTAACACAGATATGGCGTCTGCACCATAAGCCTTATACATTCTCGCTTGCTCACTTGGGTCGAGAGTTGCATTAATTTCTCCTTTAGATGGAGATGCACGCTTAAATTCAGCAATGATAGCGAGCTCTTCACCCTTCTGCAACCGTGACAATAATGACCTTTTCTCTCTTACAAGGTTATCTTCGTAAATGGCTGCATTCGATAAAACCGCAACTTCCTTTTCTTTTTCAGCAATGATTTTGTCTAAGATTGTATCCAATTAAATCACCTTTTCTTTCGATATCTTACTTAGTTGAATAAGCTGCTCCAATTTATTTAACGCGGCTCCTGTGTCAATTATTTCTTGTGCAGCTTTTACGCCTTCTCGAATGCTGTTTGCCTTCCCACCAGTAAAAATACCAATCCCTGCATTAAGGAGTACAGTCTCTCTGTATCCTCCTTTTTCTCCTTTTAATACCTTATATAAAATTTCTGCGTTTTCCTTCGAATCTCCGCCGCGTATTTCTTCATTAGAATAGACTGATAAACCTACCTCTTCTGGATGAAGGGTTCTCGCAGTAATCCTGTCATCCTTTAGAATGGCTAAATAGTTATCTCCTTGAAGTGAAGCCTCATCCATATAACCTGCACCGTTGAGAACAACGGCTCTCTTCCGCCCTAATGTTTGCAGGACTTCAGCAAACATCTCTACTAAATCTCTACGGTAAATGCCTAATAACTGATGATCTAATTGCACAGGATTAATGAGTGGACCAATTAAGTTAAAAGTAGTCGGGATCCTTAAATCCTGCCGTACCTTCATAATTCTTTTAATTTGCGGATGCACATGGGGTGCAAACAAAAAGGCGATGCCGATTTCATCAAGAATTTCCTCTGTGCGTTCAACGGATAAGTTTAAGTTGATGCCCAGATGTTCAAGGACATCCGCACTTCCGGTTTTACTTGATACACTGCGATTCCCATGCTTTGCGACCGGAATTCCTGCGGCTGCTATTACGAAAGCCGACGTAGTACTAATATTAAAACTCTTTGATCCATCACCGCCTGTTCCGCAATTATCAAGAATATTAGGAATCTTCTTGTTAAATTTCATCGATCTTTTCCTTAATGAATGCACAATTCCCGCAATCTCTTCCACTGTTTCACCTTTTGTTTTTAAACCGATAAGAAATGCAGCAATTTCACTATCAGTCACTTCCGGTGAAAATATATGATCCATCGCATCCTGCATTTCTGCTTCTGATAAGGATTGTCGTTCAGATAATTGTTGCAGTATGTTTTTCATCTTTCTGTTCCCTCCTAGTTAATTGTAAAAAATGAGCAAGGATTTTCTTCCCATAGTCAGTACCGACTGACTCTGGATGGAATTGCAGTCCATAAAGCGGATAGGCTTCATGCTTGATTGCCATCATTTCATTATCATCCATTGATTTTGCCAGCACTTTAAAGGTTGAGGGCAAAGTTCCTTGTTTAATCACTAGTGAGTGGTATCTCATAATATCAATTGGCTGAGGCATATATTGAAAAAGCTCCGAGCCATTATGCATTAGTTTCGACGTTTTCCCATGCATAATTTTTTTGGCTTTATCAATAGTGGCACCGAATGAATACCCGATTGCCTGGTGTCCAAGGCAAATGCCTAACATCGGTATCTGTTGATGCAATTGCTGAATTACATCGATACAAATCCCTGCCTTTTCAGGTCTCCCCGGACCAGGCGATAAAATGATAGCATCCGGTTCCATTTCCTTGATTTGCACGATAGTTATACTGTCATTGCGAACGACTTGCACTTCTTCGCCAAGCTCTCCTAAATATTGATAGAGGTTATAAGTAAAAGAATCATAATTATCAATCAATAAAATCATGGTCTGCCTCCAGAAAAGCACTTAATTTATGAATTGTTTCTTCATATTCTTTTTCAGGGATGGAATCATGGACAATGCCAGCACCAGCTTGGATATACGCTTTATTACCTTTTGCAACCATCGTCCGAATGGCTAACGCGAAATCCATATTTCCATTAGCCGATAAATACCCGATTGCTCCTGAATAAATCCCTCTCTTTACCTCTTCCAGCTCATTGATGATTTCCATTGCTCTGATTTTGGGCGCACCCGATACTGTTCCAGCAGGCAAACAAGCAACCAATGCCTCTAAATTTGATATTCCTTCACGGAGCGTCCCACCCACCTCAGACACAAGATGCATCACATGTTTATACTTTTCTATTTCCATATACTTACTAATAGCCACAGTTCCAAATTCACACACCCTGCCTAAATCATTTCTCCCTAAATCTAATAGCATACGGTGTTCGGCAATCTCTTTCTCGTCTTCTGCGAGTTCTTTCTCCAATCTCTTATCCTCTTGCTCCGTTTTCCCCCTTGGCCTCGTACCTGCGATCGGATTAGTTATGACTTGATTTCCTGTTACTTTTACTAAGCTTTCAGGTGAAGCACCAGCAATTACGTAATCACCAAAATCAATGTAATACATATATGGTGAAGGATTCTGCACACGCAACCTGCGATAAAAAGTAAATGGGTCACCTTCAATATCCGCTGTTAAACGCTGAGATAAAACTACCTGAAAGATGTCACCCTCGACAATATGCTCCTTTGCTTCCTTCACCTTCTCGATATATTTGCTCTGTTCCATGGATGCCTTAAAGCTTGATAATTTCAACTCTTTTCTTTGAATTGCAGCGGTATTTTCTATGATCTCTTTTTTTCGTTGCGTTAACTTTTTTTCCAAATCAATCCGGCTCGTTTGGATTGGAATGCCAAGGAGTGTGACTTTTTGTTCTAAGTGATCAAAGACTGCTATCTCTTCAAAGAACATGAAATGAACATCCGGTACTTCAATCTCGTCATTAAGCGGGCCACCAATTTTTTCATACTCCCTGATTGCGTCATACCCAGCATAGCCAACCGCTCCGCCGATAAATGGCAAGGAAGCCATTTCGCTTTCATCTATATGAGGTAAAAGTTCGCTTAAAACGTCCAGAGGTTTTTTCTCTATTAATTCCTCCTTGTCATCCTTGAGTACGATCGTCTTTCCGCCGAACCCTGTGATTTCAAAGAGCGGATCCGCTCCGATAAAGGAATACCTCCCTGACTTTTCATGTTTTAACGAGCTCTCAAAAAGGAATTTTTTCTTTCCTTTTAATCGCTGATAGATGAGTATAGGCGTTAATGTATCTCCCTCAAGCTCTATCGTGACAATCTGATCTTGCATACTTTGCATAATTTTCACTACTCCTTTATTTGAATGATGGAAGTGGATCCCAAGCTGCCACGACAGGCAGAAAATAAAAAAGTCCCCTATACACACAGGTAAACCTGTGCATATAGAGGACGTATTTGCTAAGACGCGGTGCCACCTCAATTTAGAGCAATATCTGCTCCCTTCTTCAGGTACGGATAAATAGATTTATTTATCGATACCCTATCCTTTTAACGGAGGAAGTCCGGGTCCCATACTATTATTTCAGGGTACCTCTCACAAGCCCATTCGACTAATCCATCGTACCGGATTCCACCCACACCGGCTCTCTGTAACGATTCAAGATTAATGTACTCCTCTTGTTCAAACGATTTTACTTATTTTTTTCAAATAAAAAAGGGCTCTCTCCTATAAAAAAAGGACGAGAAACCCGTGGTGCCACCTTCATTAGCTGTAAAAAACAGCTCACTTGAACAGATATCAAAGCCAAAAGGCTATAATACCTGTCTCTTGTAACGATGAGACTTTTCGCCAGAGCCTACTAGTTAATAAGGTTCGGTCTGGGAGCTCGGAAGTCCATTCACCATTACGTCCACACTGATTCTCACCAACCATCAGCTCTCTTAAGTTTCCGTAAAAGTTACTCCTCTTCGTCATTGCCGTGCTATATATTGATTATTATACTATTCCTTATGATTGAAAAAGTCAACAGAAAATTTAATTACTTTTGCATTGCTTTATTTAAACGATTTTTCCAATCTTCTGCTAACCCCTTGATTTGCAGTAAAGATTCAACTGCTTCTCGATCTCTTTTCTTATGTAAAATAATTTGAGTTGCATCAAGTACAGACATTTTAACTTGTGTTCGTTCAATCAACTTTATGCTCGAATCTTTTGTTATCTTGCCTTCTTCTAATACGCGGAAGAAATAACCCGTATAACACGTTTCAACAATACGGCTTAATAATGGATTTACATCATTATGCATAGAAATCGTTGAACATGGAATCCTTCCTTGTGTAACTTGAATGGTTGTTTCGCCTAAGGAAAAAATATCACCTATGTAAACATCTTTTTCAAGCATGCCAGTCATACAAATATTTTCACCAAAAGATGGCGGCTGAAATTCTTGATTAAACTCCTTCTTCCACATATGATAATGTTCGTATGGATAAAGACAAACTGCTCGATCCGGTCCGCCATGAAAAACAGGGTTTGCAACTCCGTCGTCTGAAAATGCTTCTTTAGTTAAATAAGCCTCCGCTACAATCGTTTTCCCAATTGCAGACTCTATCTTTTTACCTTTCCAATCATAAGCTTTGGGTTTACCAATGCTTAATGAGATCAATTTCCTATTATTCATTTAAGTCACCTCTATACCATTTGTTATACATCATATTTTATCGGCAAATTACGATTTTGACCAATCAAATTGTTCTCATATTTTTATTCCCAAAAAAAGTAAGCTTTTTTTCTTTCGTGATTAGCTCATATTAATACATAGCTGAATAATAAATGAAGGCGAGTAGGATGATGTAATGGAACATATTGAAGATGCGGTGAGCAAATCTACTGATAAAGGAAAAAAGAAAAAAAATGACGGAGCAAATAATCAGAAATGGGCAATTCTCTCGATATCCTCGATCCCACTTGTGATGACATTAGGAAACTCTATGCTCATCCCGGTGTTACCTGCAATGGAGAAGGAGCTGTCCATTTCATCCTTTCAGGTAAGTATGATTATAACAGTTTACTCCATTGTCGCGATTTTTCTAATTCCGATTGCAGGATATTTGTCTGACCATATTGGGAGAAAGAAAGTCATTATTCCGAGTCTATTGATAGCAGGGATTGGCGGCATTATATCCGGCTGGGCAGCGTGGAAATTCAAGGATCCCTATTGGGTAATATTAATCGGGCGCGCATTGCAAGGAGTAGGAGCTGCGGGGGCATCCCCCATTGTCATGCCTCTTGTAGGCGATATGTTTAAAAATGATGACGATGTCAGCAGCTCACTTGGATTAATTGAGACATCCAACACTTTCGGAAAAGTTTTAAGCCCTATTTTGGGTGCATTACTGGCAGGAATTTTCTGGTTTTTACCCTTTTTCTCAATTCCGGTTTTTTGTGCAATATCCATTATTCTTATGCTCTTTCTTGTAAAAACACCAAAGAAAAGGGAAAAGCCCATTCCGTTTAAGCAGTTCTTTAAGAAGGTAAAAGAAACTTTCACTCAAAAGGGAAAATGGCTTTATGCTATTTTTGCAATCGGCGCAATTCTAATGTTTGCCCTATTTGGTGTGTTATTTTATTTGTCAGATGTGCTTGAAAAAACATATCATATTAAAGATATAAAAAAGGGGCTTTTACTCGCAGTTCCTTTATCTGCACTATGTGCTTCCTCCTTCATCACAGGAAAACTGATAAAAGAAAACAAAAAATTGATGAAATGGATAACCTTTTGCGGATGCGCGTTGTCTTCTGTAGCCATCATTATTTTAAGCTTTTCAGATAAACTGTGGTTCTTAATCGTTTTGTTCTTATTTAGCGGAATCGGTATTGGCGTTGCTTTGCCATGTTTAGATGCGCTGATTACAGAAGGAATTGAAAAAGAAGAACGGGGAACGATTTCATCAATTTATAGTTCCATGCGATTTATAGGTGTTGCTGCAGGGCCACCTGTTGTTGCCGTAATGTTAAAACAATCGGACAATATGCTATTTTATTTATTAAGCGGCCTAATCCTTTTAGCAGCCCTCGCAACATTATTCGCAATTAAGCCAGGGAATGTGAAATCATAGTGGACACGCATAGTTTTCAAATGACAATCGTAAAGATAATATGTATGCCGTGTGCATTTAACCGTGACTTTCGAAAATTCATATGATATCCTAAAAGAGATATCATATGAAAAAAATGACCGCAGGTGTTGCTGCACCCACGGTCATCTGCAATAGGTTTGTCCCTTAGGGGTCGGCCAGAAAAAGACGTAGACCTTACCCTCAGGTTATCAGATCAAGGGAGGTCTATTTTTTATGCTTAAAAGCTAAGACAGCCATAATCAAAGTTGAAAAAGAAATCATAAGCATCAACGATTCAAATACTGTCAAAAGGCATCACCCCCTTTCAAAACGGGGTTAGCCGACCACCCATATGAACGATCTATTGCCATTTCATTATATCATATTACAGCATATTTATCAGAACACATGTTCTATTTTTCGAAATTGAGTCTAACAGCCTATCATGCTGATTGTTTTTTTAAGACTCCTATTAAAAGCGCTGAAATTAAACTGCTGATTATGATAGCCAATACATATAAATACCATTGACCAAATACGAGTGGAACAACAAAGATTCCCCCATGGGGTGTGGCAAGTCCGACACCTGCAGCCATCGAAATGGCACCCGCACATCCCGAGCCAATCAGTATAGGCAAGAGATAACGTTTTCGATAAGTGTTAACAAACGGAACCGCTCCTTCTGTCATGAAACAAAGTCCCTTTACATAATTTCCCCTATATAATTTCTGCTCGGCTAACGAAAATTTATGTTTGAACAAAGTTGATGCCAAGGCCACTGCAAGCGGCGGTATCATTCCTCCTGCCATAATTGCAGCCATCGGTTCATATATCCCGCCGACTAAAAATCCAATGCCAATTAAATAGACGATTTTATTGATAGGTCCTCCCATATCAATTGCCATGAGCATACCCAATAATGCACCAATAATTATTTCTAAGCTTGGACTGAGTCCAAAAAAAGTGTTAGCTATTCTATCATTAAAAAATTCAATATAAGGATTTACCGGTAGCATAATCATTCCAATTAAGAGCATACCAAGTACAGGATAAACAAGAATAGTCGTCATTGCTGAAAATGAAGGAGAGATGCGACTGACAGCCCTTTTCAATAAATTCACGATCCACCCTGATAGAAATCCGGCAATTATACCACCAAGCAAGCCCGCTCCATCCATCGCAGCTAGCAATCCCCCAACAGCTCCTGGGGCAAAACCAGGGCGATCTGCAATACTTTTAGCAATATAGCCTGACAGAATAGGAAGCAGCAAGCTAAAAACACTTTGACCACCTATAAAATGTAATGACTGAGCAAAAGGATTCTCATTAAAGCCAATTAAATAAGCAATCGAGAACAAAATACCGCCGCCTACAGCAAATGGCAGCATATTGGACAACCCACTCATTAAATGCTGATAAAAATCTCTTCTTCTCCCGTTACTCGTTTCGAGACCATCATAATAATCATAAAAAGGGCCATCTTGCTTTAGCGCTTTTTCAAGTAGCACTTCCGGCTTAATCATGCCATCTGCGACCGATGCAATGATTAAATGCTTGCCACTGAACCTCGCTAGATTCACCTTCGTATCTGAAGCAATAATGACAGAAGCCGCGTTTTCGATTTCTCTTTTTGTCAGATGATTTTTCACACCTGCCGCACCGTTCGTTTCCACTTTAAGCCCTATCCCGAGCTTTGCAGCCTGCTCCTCTAAAGCCTGAGCAGCCATATAAGTGTGAGCAATGCCTGTTGGACATCCTGTTACTGCAACAATATAGGGAGATTCCTCACTTATACCCTCTTTATCCCCACTGAATTCACTTTCATCAAAAGAATGCAGGATTTCTCTAATTTTATCAGTCGATTCCGCCTTCAACAGCTCTATCCTTGCATCGTCTTTCATTAAAACGGTTGCCAGCTTCGCCAAAATATCTAAATGAGTTTGATTGGCATTTTCAGGGACAGCAATCATAAAAAGAAGATTGACTGGTTTCCCATCTAATGACTCGAAGTGGACACCTTCAACCGATTTCGCAAAGGCGATTGTGACCTTCTTAACTGACTTCGATTTTGCATGTGGAATCGCTATTCCATTACCAAATCCAGTTGTACTTTGTTCTTCTCTCTTTAGAACAGATTGTAAAAACTCCTGGCGATTATACAAGACCCCTGCTTCATCGAGCTTCTCGACCATTCTATTGATTACTTCTGTCTTAGTCCTTTCCTCCATCTTGAGAAGTATAGTGTCTTCTGTCATTAAATCTGTGATTCTCAACACCCTTCCACCTCTTCCTTTGTGACAATTACACGCTCTACTAAGCAGTCAGCCTGCTCTCTTCGACATATACCATTTGTAAAAGCTGTCGCACTGCCTGCTGCCACACTACCTGCGAAAGCACGCTCAATATCTTCACCCATTATGTATTTAGCCAAAAACCCTGCGACCATTGAATCTCCTGCACCAATTGTACTAAGGACTTTTCCAGTTGGCGCTTCCGCTTGATAAACCTTTTCCTTTGTCGCCAAGACTGCCCCTTTGTCCCCCATAGAAACCATGACATGCTGCGCTCCCATTTTCACCAGCTTCAAGCAATAAGGAATCATCTCATTAAGAGCAGAAAACGATGTATTAAATAAAGCTCCTAGTTCTTTATGATTCGGCTTCAGAAAAAATGGACGATATGCTAAAGCAATGTTAATATGCTCAGCTTCTGCATCAAGGACAAATGGAATGGCATTTTTCATACAGATTTGAAAAATATCGATATAATCTATTCCAGTTGGAGGATTCCCAGAAATAATTACCATATCCTCATTTGTTAGAGTGTTCATTATTCTTAAAAGATCTGCATAATTGGTATCTGAAATGATGGGACCGGATTGATTCACCTCGGTCTCTTCTTCTGCACTTATTTTTATATTTATCCTAGTATCTTCGTTCACATGAATAAAACTCGTCTCGATTTGTTCACGAGCCAAACAATCTTTAATATATTCACCTGTCAATCCGCCTACATATCCAAGCGCAATGCTGTTTACTCCCATTTCGTTTAAAACACGAGAGACATTAATCCCTTTACCTCCAGGCTGCTTCTCTTCATATACTGAACGATTAAGTTCACCTATTCTTAATTTTTCAAGCTGTAAATGATAATCAACTGAAGGATTTAACGTCAATGTGTAAATCATGAAATCACAGCCCTTTACTTTCGATATATATAAATCTTACAAAACTAGGACATAAAAGCAATCCTATTTAATAAATTTCAACTTTTTTTGCAGATTTTCAATAGCTGTTTGCTCTAGGTGAAAATGTATGATAAAATCAATTACAACAATATATAGACGTTTTTATCGATTGACCACACTATATATTGTATCATTCATTTGAACTAACCTTGATTTATGGTCTCTTTTCCGCTTCTGCATGGAGCGGACTTTTTTATGTTGATTTTTTTATTATTCCATCTGATCTTAACAAGTTCAGTCTACATTATTGACAAATTGAAAGATTTAACATTTCACATACATAATCAATCTAAGTTGAGAGAGGGTTTTAAGTACGTAAAAAGGAATAAATACTAAACAAACGCGAGGAGATGAACAATGATGTATACCATTCATCATCTCAAGGAAGACGTTTTAATTTCTGGGTGGAATCACTCATAAAATAGAGGAAGATATCTTTTACAAACCGATTGCTGAAGGGAAATGGTCTATGGCAGTAATTATTAGCCAAATTATTGTTCTTGAAGATATGCTGCCGATAATGAAACAAGATGCTGTCATCCAAAGTATTGAGTTTGTGCCACTTAATCAAAAGGGCTTCAAAGTATGCCTTATTTGGAATAACCGTTGAAGCATTAATAACAGAGCAGCAGGAGATTAGGAATGCATTTATTTCAGGATTAAAAAAAACCCGAGGAAGAATTTATCCCCCGCCTTCCTAATTAAGGGAGAGACAATTGATGAATATTCCGGTTATCCTCATTCATTGTTTAATTATTATGGGGGTTTGTTTGGCATGATCATCATCATAAAAGGCAAATTGATGAGTTTTTAAGTCAGATTAAAGTTGAGTTAGAATATTATATTTTATTGAAAGAGCACTCCTTCCTTGCAACCTCGTTCTCTCTATCTTCGTCCATAAGGTAAGGAGGAATTCACATGAAACATTCCGTTTCAATTGTTTTCATTTTATTATTACTTTCTCTTACAGCCTGTTCTACCGATAAGTTAAGCGGTAACCGTCCACCCGATGTGTTAATTGAAGCAAATGGAAAAACTTACGAAACCGTTCTTGGATCTTACTGCTGGAGTGAAGGCTTCCACAGCACTTGCGTTGATACTGCAGGGCCAATCGAACTCTTGAAGGACAGGGAGCCTATCAAGGTTAAACCAGGTGAGAGCATTACCATCCTAATGGACTACAAACCAAAGCCTAAAGAGTATGAGCTCTATCAAGTGAAGGAAAACAATAAAGATACAGAGATATCATTGCAAGATCACCAGTTTACTGGACCCTCCAGCAAAGGGGTTTACTTTTATTCCTACGGGGTTTGGTGGCTGGATGAAGAGGACTCGAACATGTCAAATGGCGATGCCTTTTATGCTTTTAGTATTGAAGTGGAGTAGTTTCGATTTATATAATAAAAAGAAAGACGTACAAAGTCTATTTTGTACGTCTTCTTTTTTAGATAAAGTCAGGCCAATATACCGTATGATTCTTAAAAACTTTTATTTGATATTAAAAATCGTACTCTGCATCTTTCTTTTCACGTATTTGCGAGTAGGCATCCACAAGCAGTACAGTATCTTCCACTAACCTTTCCATCCGAAAAAGAACATCATCGTTGACAATTTCTCTTCTGAGATAATCCTTTTCTTCTATAAATACGTAAGTGGGGACAATATGAGCTTTCATGTATGCTAGAATTGGCTTTAATTGCTGCTCGGCCATTAAATAATGCTTAGCTGTCCCTGCAGTTACAACCATACTTACAACCTTGTCACGAAAAGCATTGACTGGAAGCAAATCAAATATATTTTTCAATGTAGCTGGAATGGAAGCCTGAAAGGTTGGTGTCCCAATGATCAGTGCGTCTGCGTCCATAATTGTTTCTGTTACATATTTGGTATCACCATCGTATTCCCAATAGTTGCGTCCATCACTAAATGCCATATCATATTCTGCTAAATCCAGCAGGGTAATGTCTGCTTGCGGGTACTTTTCTCGAGCAATTTTCAGGGTGTAATCCATAGCGGTACGCGTTTTAGAGCCAACATTTGATCCTGCTATTCCTACGAGTTTCATCCAATCCCCCCTTAATCCTGTGCTGTGTGTTTCTTTATTTCCGGCATGATTTTTGTTGCGATTAATTCAATGTTTTTCGCTATTTTATCGAATGGCACTCCGCCAAAGTCTATTTGTGCCATAAAACGCTGATGGCCATATAATTCGTATTGATAAAGCATTTTTTCTACGATTTGTTGAGGGCTTCCAACCATTAGTGCATCACGATAATCAACCGATTGGGCAAATTGCTGTTTTGGATATCCGCCACCGCGTAATGCCTGCATGCCTGAGTTAATATGCGGATAATATTCACGCAAAGCGTCTTTGGAATCTTCTGCCGTATAGAATAAACTAGTCGTTGCGATTGGTAAATTGCTTGAGTCAAATCCATTCTGTTCTGCGGCTTCACGATAGGCATCA
The DNA here is from genome assembly GCF_030813235.1 of Cytobacillus purgationiresistens. Lineage (GTDB taxonomy): Bacteria > Bacillota > Bacilli > Bacillales > Cytobacillaceae > Cytobacillus > Cytobacillus purgationiresistens. The sequence goes on from NZ_JAUSUB010000008.1 coordinate 37,190, forward strand.
ACCGATACCTTAAAATTAATCGCCGGGCCGCCGAGTGTTGTGAGCATCATCGGCACACCAGCATGTCCAGCCTTGATTGCACTTGCTGGTGGACCACCTACTGCTCGCCATATCGGCAAGTGACCATTTAATGGCTGTGGATAGATCGATGCATTTTTCAATGCTGCACGGAATTGACCTTCCCAAGAAACAGCCTCTTCCTTATTCAACTTTAAGAGTAGATCCATTTTTTCTTCAAACAGTTCTTCATAATCTCGAACATCATACCCTAATAAACTATAAGCACCTATACGAGAGCCACGTCCAGCAACGATTTCAGCGCGTCCATTGGATAAAAGATCGATTGTCGCGAAATCCTCGTATACACGAACAGGATCTGATGTGCTTAGGACAGTAGCAGAGCTGGCAATTTTAATTTGATTCGTCGCCTGAGCAATTGCACCTAATATGACTGTGTGAGCCTGTGTTGTGAAGTAAGTCTGATGGCTCTCCCCCACTGCAAATACATCCAATCCTGCTTCATCGGCAAGTTTGCTTGCATCAACTAATTCTTGAATACGCTGTTGGGCGCTTATTTTGATTCCTGTATGTGGATTAAAAAGATGATCCCCTATTGAATAAAGGCCAAATTCAACCCCTTTGTTCTTCGCAATGCGAAATTGTTCCATTGCTATTCTCCCCTTTCCCTATTCAAGTGGTGCTAGCTTTGCTTCTATTTCTGTTCTTCTTTTTTCTAAAAACGGAGGTAAATTCAACGTCTTTCCAAGATTTTCTACAGATGAATCCGCTGTAAAGCCCGGACCATCTGTTGCTATTTCAAATAAAATGCCATTTGATTCGCGGAAGTATAAGCTTTGAAAATAAAATCGATCCACAATACCTGTTGATTGGAATCCGTTTGCTTGAACAACCTTGTTCCAATATTGCAGTTCCACTTCATTTCGCACCCGAATGGCTAGATGATGAATACTTCCTCTGCCGGGCTTTTCGCTCGGACCTGGCTGCTGTTTGATCACGATCTCTCCAAAGGCACGGCCAGGTACAGATTGAAAAATCAATTCTTCATCAGTACGGCTCGCATCTGTATAGCCAAACATTTCCTTAAGTGTTTCTGCCAATTTCCTTTCGTATCTTACGGTTATTTCAATTGTTCCCATTCCTAAAATGCGATGCTTTTGATTAACCTCAGATTCATTCCAAGCTGACCATTCCTCAGGAATATCTTCTCCATTATTGTTTATTAAGACCATCCGCAAACCCTCTGAATCTTCAAAAGGCAACGCTTTTCTGCCGGCGAAGGTTGTTATATCGTCATGCTTAACCTTAAATAACTCAAAGCGTTTCCTCCAATAGCGGAGACTTTCAGATGAAGGTACAAGCAAACCAATTTGTGTAATGGCATTCGTCCCTCGATAAGTTCTTCCTGCAAGCGGCATTTCAAAAAAAGACAGCTCTGTTCCAGGGCTCCCTATTAAATCTCCATAAAATAAGTGATACATGGATGGATCATCCTGATTGACTGTCTTTTTCACACGGCGAAGACCTAAAACCTTTGTGTAAAATTGATTATTTAATTGCCCATTCTTCGTGATCATCGAAATATGATGATGTCCGGGTATTGTATACATAAATTTCCCTCCCCTAACTTGACTAGTCAAATGATAAAGCAAAAAAAATCACTCAGGCGGCAATTCCTTTTTTTGGCTATGCTTATGAATACGTGTCATCAAGCTGTACAGTGTTTGCTGCTCTTCTGCACTCAAAACATCATCAAAAAAGGACGATTGAAACGCCAGCTGTTCCGGCATAGCTCTATCTAAAATACTCTCTGCCTTGTCTGTCAAGCTGATCGTTTTTGTTTTCCAATCAAGCTTTCTCACAATATAGCCTTCTTTTTCAAGTCTTACAAGCATGCGAGAGATCCCGCCCTGCGTAACGGTCACTTTTTCTGCCAGCTCCATTTGTGTAAGCGGCTGATAAATTCGCACCTGCATCAGGACATCAAATTGAGCCGTCGTTAGATCAAATCGCTTCAAGAAATCATTCGACATCTGATTGCTTTGGTTAGTAAAACGCATTAATCGAAGCCAAATCAACGACCCCAAGGTATTTTCCCGCATTCATCACCCTCCTGTTCTTGTGTTTGTTTTCACTTTACTACTCAATTGACAAAATTGCAAGTAGGTTATTCTCTGACATTATTACTTTTATATTATTAACAAAACTTGATTTCTCTTACTATTTGCCGCAATTTCGATAGTCTTCCAGCAGTCAACTAATATCTTTAGACTATCTAAATATTTCTCCTCTAACATGAATACTAATTTGGCCTCTTCTCATGATATTTTCCCTATTTTTATTTTCAACATATCTTTTTGTATTAGTAATGTGCTTTAAAATCCTTTAAATAGGGCTTAAAATGGAAACCCTATTGCTTTCCCATCTGCTGTTGGAAGCGTTTATTAATTAGCAATCACTAACAGCAAAATACAATATTCCAGCTTGATGAAGTTATCTCGGCAGCTATCGAATATTATCACCAATTGCACCACTGAATATCAAAAGTTGCACCACCGCATATAAAAAAGCCACCAATCATCATTAAAACACGGTGATTGGTGGCTTCTTAAAATGGTAAATCATCAATCTCAGGCTTAAGCGGTTGATTATCATCAGGCAGCCTGATACTGGCAATGTAGCTGTCAATTTCATGTTTCCCCATATTTACTATCTATTCCTTGAAATCCTCAGAGGAATAATCACACTGTTCTAACATGGAGTATATCGAGACTTGAAGCTTCAAAAGACAGGCTTTAAGAATAAAACTCGATCGCAAATAGCCTCAATATCTTATAGCTTATGGCTAGAAATCAAAATACCGACATTCCATTCCTCAGCCATACTTCTCAATTCTTCCAAAACCTCAAAAGAGTCTCCACATCCATGCCGTTAGTAGGTTCATCTAATACAATGTAGCGTGGATTATTTAGTAGGCTAATGACAATTCCTAACTTCTGCCGCATTCCTAAAGAATATTTCTTCACCTTTTTATTCAACACATCGAATAATTGCAGGTTCCGTAAGAGCCTCTCGTATTCATTGAGTTTGAAGGTGTTTCCGTAAATTCCCGAAAATAAGTTAAGTGGAATAATCCTGTCTTATTATTGAATAGCTTTGGTTCCTCGATCAAGTACCCTACCTGATGATTGTCTGTAACTGACCCATCATAGGTTGAATGGATTGCGTTATAATCTTCAGCAGGTACTTTTTCCAGCGCCGTTTCTTCCAATCAGACCAACGATTTCTCCTTGGTTGAAATCTAAAGAGAGATCTTTTAAAACTATTGAATTTCCATATCGCTTAGTTAGCATATTTATCAGTATTGTCTAATCCTCCATCCATGGCCGGATCTCGCTCATCGACCTTTCCTTATGAAAAATCCTTTTTATATTGGACGGCCAAGTAAATTCCACCAGCTAAAAATGCCAACGTATATTTGAACAAGAAAAAGATGTTCCACATATAGTCATTGGGAAAAATCATGTCACATAGAATAATTGCCAACAGCATATAGTAACTGCTTTTCAAAAAGATTTTATTTGTCCGTTCGTCGTCTTGCCCAATCTTCTTATAAAAAAAATAGGCAAAAATCGCACTTCCAATAAGCAGTAACCCACCAACCCCAATGAGAATATTCCAATTTCCCGAAGATTGTTCAGCCCAAGACTTTAAAGGGTAAAAAATTGCGTTAGGGATATCAGAGATAGACTTAATTTTCATTTTGATCATTTCCTTTCACATAAGTAAAAACATCGTTTACATCAACATTAAAAAATTCGGCAATTCGAAAAGCTAACAGCAGAGTCGGAACATAATTTCCTTTTTCCATTACGAAGATGGTTTGTTTGGAAACCCCGACTTTCTCTGCTAATTCTTGCTGAGACATTCTGGCAAGTACACGATATTCATAAACCTTATTTGATATCGAATCACCAAAATCTTTCTTCATGATAACCACCTCTTGAATCAAATTATAAACTCAATTTTTACAAAAGTAAAGTAAACTTATACAAAAACATCAAATACCTTTACGTTTGCTTAGATTACTTTGATTTAACAAGAGCCAGAATGCAGAAAGAACCTGACGAAATTCATGATTCTGTCAGGTTCACATATCGATCTGGTGTAATTTATTTTGGTGGTGCGTTTTATGATATTCAGTGGTGCAAAAAACGGTTAGAGTGGTGCAATCGGGTGATAATATTCAGCTATCGATGTTGCACAAAAAAAATTACTATCGTGCAAAGAAAGTCGGCAAAAAGGTACACATTTATCTAATGTTAAGGAAATGCAATAAAACCAGCTTAAAATGGAGCAGTTCAGGACTTTGTTAAGAGCAACAGGGATATTAAGCATGAATAAAGTAAAGAACGCCTATCTTGAGACGAGCGGTGGCTTAAGCGTGCAAAAGTTTCTGAAAAAATGGGCCTTTTACTCCTGAACTGGGGGAAATTGAGGCTAAAGATAACCAACCTTCTTTAGTATTAGTTGACGAATGAGAAGTAGTTGGCAGAGGCCTTGAGAAAATCTGAAAAGATTCTGCGTGGTTAATGGAATCAATTAAACGTGAAGGCTACAATAATATAAAAAATCTTCTGTGCAGAATGGTCTGAGGAAAAAAAGGTAATAAGTGCAATAAACAATGTTGAAATTAATGGTATTGAAATATCCCTTCATAGGGAAAGTGCAGACCGAACCTTATTTTGTGATTGAAAATTCCACAAAATGATTGGGTTTCTAACACTTTAATTTATTCTTGCTAGCCGATTGTTGGATTTTCATGCTCTAATATCGCGATTAGAACATATATTACAGGTTTTTTACCTGAATCATGTTCCAATGTCGCGATTAGAACATATATTCCGAGTTTTTTACCTGATTCATGTTCCAATATCACGATTAGAACATATATTACAGGTTTTTTACCTGATTCATGTTCCAATATCGCGATTAGAACATATATTTCAGGTTTTTTACCTAAATCATGTTCCAATATCGCGATTAGAACATATATTCCGAGTTTTTCTCCTGAATCATGTTCCAATATCGCGATTAGAACATATATTACAGGTTTTTTACCTGAATCATGTTCCAATATCGCGATTAGAACATATATTCCAAGTTTTTTACCTGATTCATGTTCCAATATCGCGATTAGAACATATATTCCGAGTTTTTTACCTGAATCATGTTCTAATATCGCGATTAGAACATATATTCCGAGTTTTTCTCCTGAATCATGTTCCAATATCGCGATTAGAACATATATTGCAGGTTTTTCACCTGAATCATGTTCTAATATCGCGATTAGAACATGAATTACAGGTTTTTTACCTAAATCATGTTCCAATATCGCGATTAAAACATAAATTACAAGTTTTTCACCTAAAGGGACCTCATACTCCATTATATGGAGCTGCATAAGCTAAATCTAACAATTGATCTATGGCCATTTTATTATGTAATGCTGTTGCTAATACATCAATTCGTTTAGCTTTCCCGCTTTCTCCAATTATTTGTCCACCAATCACCATGGATGCAAACGAAAAAGGAATAATTTTTCAGCACGTAACCTTCAATTCCATGTACTTGCTCCTGTTGTTATTTTCATAACAACAGTACCTAATCCTCTATTGACTTGAAAAAATTAAAATATGATGAATTACAATATACAATAGTAATTGATGAAATAATTACAAAACCAATAGAATTAACATATTTGCCAATTCGATGTTCTTAAATTCACTCACGAATATAAATTTAGAATCGTCAAGTTACGGATTTTTTCGCTTTTGCTTGTTAAACAATAATCACCTATTATCATCAACTAATTTACAGTGAATTAATAAAGACACTTCATTAGCATTGGGAAATCAACAACGCTATTAAATACCGTTATCACTGTGATTTTGTTATTCTAACCAGCTGCTTAATGGTTCTTAGTTCAGTACTTTGCTGTTTATTTCTTAACTTTTGAAATGGTCATACCATCTCCGATTGGAATAAGCAAAGATTCTAATTGAGGATGATTGGCCACAGTTTCATTGAAATTCTTCATTATTTCTGTATAACGTTTACGTTTAGCACCGGGATCTACTACACTACCGCCGGCAAGTACGTTATCAGTTACTATTAAAGCACCCGATTCAGCTAGATTAATACAATATCCTAGGTAATGTTCATAATTTTCTTTGTCAGCATCGATAAAGAAAAAATCAAATTGCTTATTATCACTAACTAGTTTTTCCAAGCTCTGCAAAGCTTCCCCAGTAATATATGATACTTGATCGGCAAAGCCAGCAATTGATAGATTCCTGTGTGCTAATTTAGCGTATTTTTCTTCTAATTCAAGAGAAGTCAGTTCCCCTTCGCTCCCGAATCCTCGGGCAAGGCAAATTCCACTATATCCCCCAAGAGCCCCTATCTCCAGAACATTTTTAGCTCCTGAAATTGATACAAGCAAAGTTAGTAATTTTCCCGAAGAGGGAGATACCGAAATGGATGGCATTCCATTTTCTTTTATAGATGTTATCACTTCCTCCAAAAGAGCATCTTGTGCATTATACACTGAATCGATATAACTGTTCGTTTGTTTCATTAAAATGAATTCCTTTCTTCACCAGATTGTTTACTATCCATTAATGATGATTTCGTTGGTTCTTTCTTCTCATTAGGCAATTCTATTACTTCACTTTCATGAATTTCAAATAGTTGAACAAATTCATTGATGACCATATCAATTGCTTTTAATTCCCCGACTAAAATTGGATTAATAGATTGAAGCTCTGGTGTTTCTAATTGTTGTTTTAATATCGAACGTTTAAGATTCATCCTTTCTAAAAATGCAATGGCTCTTCCTCGGCGAAACGTTTTAGCACCATGTCTGCTCTTCTTGTGATCTCTTCCATCACCCCAATGGTGACTATCTTTGCTATGACCCTTAAATCCTTCTTTTTCCAATAGAAGGCTCCTTTCTTGTATACAATTGTATACATAAAATATATTTAAATCGTATACAATTGTATACAAAAAGTCAAAGAGAATTTAGAATAATTTTTAACTAATGCATTACTTATATCTGCATCAGGAATAATCGGCAGCCATGAAAACTATAGATTTTGTACTGGTAGAATCAAAAACTTACGAATATGGGATTATGATAGAGAATCAGATCTAATAGTTTTTTAAAAATAGTGTTTAATTCTTATTCATCACTTTTTTTGTTAAACCGCTTCTATTATTGCATACAAAAAAGCGTTCAATCGTTATGAAGAAACGCTCTCTCTAGTTAATGCCTGTATAGAAGGGATCGATCGCCCTATTACTTTTTGTTATTTGATGAGTTACTTCTCCTTTGGCTAATTCTTTTAGTTTTTTTCCCCACTCTCCCATCTTATCCAGTATAGGAATAAAGCTAAACCTTTTGGTGTTAGTGAGTATTCTACTTTGGGAGGAACTTCTTTATATACCTCTCTGTGAACCATTTGGTCTTCTTCTAATTCCCTGAGCTGCCGTGGCTGGGCGCTGCGGCAACAGTACTATCTGGTCAAGGACACGAAAATACCATCAACGAGCTTTCTGGCCAGCTATTGACTCAAAAAGAACTTATATCTGCTCTTAGCACGGTATTAGGTAAAGAAGTACAAGTGAAGCAGGTTTATGACGTTACTTATGCCGATATTATGAAAGGTGCTGGTTTACCAGATTTACTTATTTCTATGCTTGTTGACATTCAGAAGGATATTCGAGAAGGCACATTAGAGGTCGAGAGCAATGATTTTGAAAAACTTCTTGGACGACCAATTACATCAACTATAGAGGCACATACTCAAATTGTTAATGAAATTACTCAATAATTCTTTGAAATGAACAGTCCGATATTATCTAATTAAGTCGAAAACAACAGGGATAGATACAATTACCCTAGTTGTTTTTATTTGTATTTATCCCCAATTGTTTGTTCAACCAATCTGTCGCTTTGTTGCAGAGGAAAAGTAAATCCTTCAGGGATTGAATAAAAGGCACCGTTGGAATCATTCAAAAGCACATCATCTTTCATCTCAATACTGTCTCCTGGAAGACCTATTACCCTTTTAATATATTGTTTACCAGCCATATCTGGAGCATCGAACACAATCACATCAGATCGTTGTATTTCTGACGTTTTACTCACTACAATCCTATCTTCATTATTAAAAGTAGGTAACATTGATTCTCCGAATACAGTTGTAGGTATAAAAATAAATACTCTACAAATAAAAGTAATGATGAAAGCAAATACAATAGATTTTACCCAAGAATATATTTCTTTTTTCGTACTTTCCTTCATATTTCTAAAAAAGTCCCCATTAGTTTAATCAGTTTTGCACGAGAAAAAATAAAACAAATGGAGCTATAGCAAAAAAGACTTCCCCTATTTTTTTCCTTTTTAAAGCTTGATAATAGAATAAAGACAGCTGATATATTTGCAAGTAAGTAAACACCACCAAATAAACCTGCTATAAAAAATATCAAACAAAGATAGAAGATCATTTCCCATATAACTGATATGGGTTGAGCGTAATATTAAAAGAATAATGATGTAATTTTTAATTAGAAAAGATGTTATATACAATATATGCTAAAATTAATCCTACTATTAAAAAGCAGGAGTGACTCAGCATCTATAAAACTCTTCCCTCCTTCATATGGTATGAAGAAAAGAATTTACTATGTAAGCCGCATCGAAATGGTAAAACAGCAGACACAAACTTATATCCTATTGTTGAAGTAAACATTAACCGGTTAAAAATTGATGTTTAGGATTACCCAATCCAAAATTAAAATAGCTGGATCTATTTAATAAGGAAATAGATTCAGCTATCTTTTCTTTTATACTGTGTTTAATATGATTTTTTGCCTTTAAGGGCATCGATGACTTCCTTTGTAGCCTCTGCAATCAGTTTGTCGTTTGTATCAGCGTCCTTTATATCACGGCTGGAAAGTATGGCAAGAACAATAGGTTCTCCATTCGGCGGCCAAATGATAGCAATGTCATTTCGTGTTCCATATGATGCTGAACCCGTTTTATCTCCAACTTCCCAGCCTTTCGGAACGCCCGCACGAATTAAATGATCTCCAGTGGTGTTTCTCTTAAGCCAATCAGTTAAAATAACACGTTTCTCTTCTGGGAGTATGTCTTCAATCACGAAAGCCTGTAGGCTCGCAGCTAATGCTTTCGGTGTGCTAGTATCCTGAATTTCTCCTGGTTTTACATCATTTAGCTCTGGCTCAAATCTTTCTGGATTGATAACTTTATCCCCAATCTCTCTGAGTGATTTTTTAAAACCACTAGGTCCGCCCAGTTCTTTAAGTATAAGGTTGCCTGCAGTGTTGTCACTGTAACGAATAGATGCGTCGCAAAGCTCTTTTAAAGTCATTCCTGTATCAATATGCTTCTCTGTTATCGGACTATAATCAACAAGATCATCACGATTATAGGTAATTCTTTCGTTAAGTTCCTCGATTGATTTTTGTTGTAATAGTGCTCCAACAGCTAAAGCTTTATGAGTTGATGCAAAGGGAAAACGCTCATCTGATCTATAGGCCACTGATTGATTCGTGCCAGTATCCACTGCAAAGACACCTAGTCTAGCATCGAATTTCTCTTCAAGCCTGCTAAGATTATCTGCTATTGCAGCTTCTTTATTTTTGGTTATAGGTTCAGTAGTATTGGCTTTATCACCAGAACAGCCTGCTAGCGTTAAACATGAGAGAAGTAGTATAGGAACTACTTTTTTCATTTTAGATGTGGTAAAAAACGTGTTTAATAATTTCATAAATATCTAACTCCATTCATTATATTTTTGGATTGCCAATTGTTTATAGGCAATTTAATTCTTTTTAACACTTGCCACAAGCTATTAACTACCATCATCTTTGCAAGTAGTCTGACAATGCATTTTTACCAACTGGTATAGCAGCGCGGCTTCCACCTTTCGCTTTTACATCCTCTAACACTATTGCAAGTGATATTTTAGAGGTATCTAAATCTGTTGCAATGAACCAGCCATTTTCACTTCCGGCTTCATCATCCTTAGATACTTTTATTTCTGCTGTTCCTGTTTTACTAGCTAATAGAACGTCAGAGATTTTAGAATTAATTGCGGTGCCGCCTTCTTCATGAATGACAGCAGTGAATGCATCATGCAATGTATTCAGATGCTCGGATGATATCGCTCCCTCTTTCCAAACTTCCGCTTTTTGATTACCTGTTTGAACAAGTGATGGCGTCATGATATCTCCATTATTTGACAAACCACTATAAGCTAGAGCCATATTTAATGAAGTAACCATAATTTCTCCTTGTCCATACCCTGAATCAGCAAGGAGAATATCACTGTTCATGCTGCCATCATTTGAGATTTGGCTTGTGGTTAATGGATAGCCAATTTTCAATTCTTCGCCAATCCCAAAACGTTTCATTAACGGTTTATTTTTAATCATTAGTAACCTCCTAAGAACCAAATCTTACAGTTGTAGTTTTTAAAAGTATTACATATGTAAGATTTAATTGCAATACTTATAATTAAATTGCAGGGGTGATTTGACTAATAAAGATATGAACCATATAATTATAATATTACAATTGTAAGTTTAAGGGTGGTTAAAATGAAAAAATTACCTCAAATCTCAGAGGCAGAATTAGAAGTAATGAAAATTGTTTGGAAACATCCCCAAATTAATACAAATGAGGTCATTGAAAAGTTATCCAAAACAAGTGATTGGAATCCTAAAACCATTCAAACAATGTTGCTAAGGCTCATAAAAAAAGGTGCACTGAATCATGGCAAGGAAGGCCGTGTGTTTGTTTACACACCGAATGTAGCTGAAAGTGATTACATTGAAGTTGAAAGTCATAGTTTTTTAAATCGTTTTTATAATGGTACGCTTAACTCTATGGTATTAAACTTTTTGGAAAAAGATAAGCTATCAGATGATGAAATTAATGAGTTGCATCAAATATTAGAAGAACGTAAGAATAGAAAGAAGGAATAACATGGAAGGTTCTTTCTTTACTCTTTTTTTTATTAGTAATCTCATTTTATCCTTGATTTTTTGCATCATCATATTCTTTAAAAAATCATTAAGGGCGCAAACAACTGTAAATACTCAATTTCATATTAGTTTAATTGCGCTTTTCTCATTGATAGTTCCTTTTATCCCCTTTCAATCTCTAAAAATAAATTCTTTATTTGACTGGTTGGTAAATTTCGGAATAGATTATCCGAAATTTTCTGATATAAATTCCATAGGCAATGCTGCTGACACAATTGATCAAAATGCAAATTGGCTGCAAGACTTTTCTATGTCAATTGAACAATCGTCACTTGGTCCGATGAATACTGTCTTTTTTATTGTATGGATATTAGGAATGATTGTTATGTTTACCGCTACTTTATATAGCAATCTAAGAATCTATAAAATAAAAAAAAGCGTACAAGAAGTGAAAAACAAAGAATTATCAACACTTTTTTATACATGTAAAGAAGAAATGCATTTTAATAAGGAGATTATTTTTGGATATTCTTCATTGGTGACATCACCAATTACTTTCGGGCTTATTCGTCCATTTATTGTTATACCGAAAGATAATTCTACTCTTTCAAGTCACGAAATGAAGTTTGTCTTGCTTCACGAGCTGCATCATTGTAAGCGCAGAGACATACTAATAAATTATCTGATGTGCTTATCTAGAATTGTGTATTGGTTTAATCCTCTCGTATGGTATTTCTTAAGAGAGATGAAAACAGAAATGGAGATTTCATGCGATTATGCCGTATTAAAAACGTTAGATAAGCAATCGCATATCAAATATGGCGAGGTAATATTAAAACTTGCTTCACCATCAAAACGATCCTCAAGCTTTTTGTCGTCTGCTTCAGAAATCAGCAGCTCTTTCAAACAAGTAAAGAGACGTATAGTTGAGATCGTTAATTTCCAAGTAGAATCAAATCAGCTTAAGATGAAAAGTTATCTTGTGTTTACCATTGTTCTCGCGGTCACTTTGATTAGTATTCCTACAATATCTGCATTAGCGGTAGATAAAGAGACGCATACTTTTGCTAGTACAAATGTAGTATACAGAGATTACAGTCGTTTTTTCGATGAACTTTCAGGCAGTGCTGTAATATATGATTCAAATAAAAAGAAGTACACGATACACAATAAAGAAGAAAGTACTACTAGATTCGAGCCAAGTTCCACATATAAGATTTTTAGTGCATTGTTTGCGTTAGAATCTGGAATTATTACAAGGGAGCATTCTCAAATGTCTTGGAATGGAAATCAAAATCCTTATGAGGAATGGAATCAAGACCTCGATTTATTCTCTGCTATGGAAAGGTCTGCCTCATGGTATTTTCAAAATCTCGATTCAAAGATGGGCAAAGAGCAATTGAAGAATTACTTCGAAAAAATTAATTATGGAAATGAAAATTTTGCAGGTCATATTTCTAATTATTGGATAGATGGATCTCTAAAAATTTCTCCGATTGAACAGGTAGATATGTTAAAAAAATTCTATAATAATGAATTGGCTTTTGAACAATCTAATATCCAAACAGTTAAAGACTCTCTACTTCTAGAAGTATCAGACGGCAATCGGTTATCTGGAAAAACAGGAACCTTAGAAGTAAACGGGGAAAATACTAATGGCTGGTTTGTAGGTTATATAGAGAATGGAGATAATACTTTTTTCTTTGCTGTTCATATTGAAGGCACAAAGCCGGCTGGTGGAGTTTATGCAATGAATATTGCACTTTCCATTTTAGAGGAAGAAAACATTTATCACTCTACTACACAAGGTAAGTAGCTTATCAATATAAAGCTCAGTCTTTTTTAGGACTGAGCTTTATATATTCAAAAGGACACAAATTCCCATGAATATAATCAGCTTAAATAGTCAATTAGAAAGAAAATCTGATTATGGGGCATTATCTTTGGCGTTCTTTTGGGAGATGCCTAAGATAATGCCTTTACATTTATTTTTCTGAAGAAATTGGTAAGTCTTATAAACTGAATTCAACTTGAGAGTGATTGTTGCCAATCCTCTTAAAATAGTGCACAACCAGGATTTTCCGGTTATACAAATAATTTGCGACTCGTCATTTTTACATCATTCTTTACCTAGTCGGATTCTCAAATATCGATAGCCTAAACTTCTTAATATTGTTCCATTTGTGCAGAATTTTATAAATCTATAATCGAAGCTGGTAAACACTTTCTATTCATTAGTCACAAGTAGCTTTCTATAAAAGTTACTAAATTTAATTTCTGGATTCACTTTATAGTACACTAATATTTTTTTATAAATGCAAGTAGTTTCTCCATCCATTCAATATTAAAGTAAGCTTTATTAAAAGCATGATCAGTTATGAATTGGGTAGTATTTGAGGATTTTTCACCTGATAGAAGTATTTTTTTCTTCTCTTCGAACTTTTTCCAACGCTTTTTTTCTTTTTGTATTGTATCTTCGAAAATCAAGCCGGCTTTTTTTGTATCGATATAATCTAGAAAATTAATGGCAATGTATAAGTCTTCTAACTCAGAGTTTTTTTTGAAACATTTGTAGAGTTCTTCTTCAAGATAATCTCTGCCCAAGTTAGTTATCGTATACATTGTTTTGTCTGGGCGTTTTTCTTCTTGTATTGTTTCCACTGTTTCAATGTATTGCTTTTTTCTTAGTGACTCAAAGTCGTAGTAAAATTTCCCTTCACTCAGCGAAGTGTAAGGTTGAACTTCTAGTAATCTCTTCCTTATCATGTAAGGGTAATTGACAGTCTGAGCCAACATTCCTAATATATATATCCGTATCAACATTAAACCTCCTTTTTAGTATCTCAAGACCTATATTATCTTATTAAACCGCATTTATTTCCACATAGTTTTTTAAAATAAGTTTTATTTAAAAGAAAAATATAAAAAACATTATCTAAGTATCCCCCACTGGGATACTTAGATAATGTTAAAAAGATTATTTATAAGCTTTTAGAGGAAGATGAGTTAATGATTGTCCTGTGGCTGAATCTGTTAAATTTTTTTCTAATTCAAATGATTCCACTGATTCAATTCTTGAATACCTTTGCAGAAAGTTTGTAAGAATGATTTTTAATTCTAGTCGCGCAAGTGGAGCACCCAGGCAAAAGTGAGGTCCGTTGCCGAATGTTAAATGTTTTTTATTATTTGGACGATGAATATTAAGAGTAAACGGATCACTGAACATGTTTTGGTCCATATTTGCTGCACTCATCCACGCGACAATAACGTCTCCTTTTTTTAAATCCACTCCTAGTAAATTGTTATCTTTCTTAACGGTACGGTCTCTCCTGCTCATATGGAAACGATAACGCAGCATTTCTTCAACAGCAGCAGGAATAAGATCTGGATTACTGCGTAATTCTGAATACAATTTTGCGTCATCATATAATAGAGAATAAAAAGTAGTAGAAATCATATGACTAGTCGTTTCTACACCAGCTCCTAGGATCGCCATAGTCATTTCCACAATTTCCTGATCGGTAAGCTTTTCTCCGTCAACTTCTGCCTTAATCAGATCTGATATAATATCAACTCCTGGATTTTTTCGCTTTTCCATTATAATTGGAAGTAAATACGTGAAGAACTCCCGAATAGCCATGTTCTTCCTTTGATTAATTATTTCTTGATTTTCTTTTTTATATGGCAGGAATAATATATCTACCCAGCTTTTAAATAATGCGATATCAGGTGAGGGGAGTCCTAATAAATCTGACATCACGATCGTAAGCAGAGGATTGGAAATGCCGTCAACCACATCAATCAATTCTTCGTCACCTAGCTGGTCTAATAAATTGTTAGCAACTTGGTGAATGCGAGGTTCCCAATTTGCTAGACTCCGAGGTGTAAAAGCCGCTGCTAGCAACGCTCTTCCTCTTCTGTTTTTAGGTGGATCAAGGGTAACGAAATTTACTTTACTATCATTAAAGTTGTCTTCACTAAATTTTACTGAAATCGTTGTACGGTCGCCTTCACTTGAAAAATGTTCATAATCACTTAACACTCTTTTGACATCATCATACCTGAATGCATTCCATGTTTTCGATGATTTGTTATAGCTGATAGGTTCATTTAATAGCATTTGCTTATACCAATTGAGTGGATGGAATTGTTCTGATCTCGTCGTAAATACTTTAATATCTTCATATGATATTACTTCTTTATTCAAAAATAATCCTCCTCTTGAATTTTGTATAAGTTCTCACTTTTAATTAAATCCAAAGTACTTTAATTAAAGTATATTTTCATACTAATGCTAAAATTTTCTAAAGTCAATGTGCGTATAGTATGGGTCTAGACATGAGTTCGAAGGTCCTAGGGTTGACCTTAATGAGTTAAATCGTACTGGAAAATCCTTCTGTAGTCTAAGAAAGAAATGTGAAATGACAGCCTGATCCTTTGCTTCTCGAGTAGCGGGGAAATTAAGCTATCGGATCAATATCTTCGCCATAGTCTTTCTATGCTGCTCCTGGTAGTTAAATGCAAAAAAAAGTTCAACCAGTTCTATCTGGCTGAACTCGATAATAGGAATGCTCCAAAAGATTAAGCGGTTCTAATCACGATAATTTTAAGTGAATTTAGCCCAATTTGCCATTCCGATATTTGCCAATCCCTTTGACGCTTCTTCCGGGCTAATCTTCATGTACCCATTGTGATAGATAGCCAACTGTACCATAGCTAGCAAAAATAGCATAACCATTATTGGAATAAACTTTGATTAATTGCGTATATAATTCTTGCGATAAATAATGAATGAAATTTGGCTTTTTGAACTGCTCATTGTAAAAGTTTTTATATCTTAGAATATGTCTGCATATCTTCAATGTAGATTTCATTACCGTCTCATTAGAATCTGCGGTTTCAACCTCTCCACTATTAAGGTCATAATAAGAAATAAATTCCTCTGTAATCTTCGTTGTTAATTCCTCCATCATACTTATCATTGAAATGAAGATAAAAAGTGGAACCGAGTTATACATTCAAAATGATATTAATATGGGGTAACGGAATATGCCCGCCAACCCTACCTGGAAAAATTAAAAGACGCTATGCTCGTAAGAGGTTACAAGTATCGGTCAGAGAATGACGAAAAATAGGAGATTCAGAAGATCCTAACGAAGTAGTTTGTCTTAAGTAGGCAGCTATATTGTCTCCTCGCTGCTGAACTCAATGAGAATTGCTACCAGCATTGTGAATGAGCCAATAACCTGAATCCAGCCTCCGATGAAGAGTATTTGTTCTCCTGTTTCAACCTTTTCATTCATTATAAAAATGTTCCCCATTGCTACTAAAAAGGAACCGAGAGAAATAAGGCTGTTTCCCGTTACACTTAGTGTTTTGAACGATGAATCTGCTGAAATAGCTGCACCAAATCCTTCAAGAGCAGCTCCAAGCCCCTGCACTTCACTACCGAGAGTATCGATTCTAACTCCCTCTTCTTCTGAAACGTTTAGTGCAATATCAATTCCTATAGCATTTCCCGTGTTTCCTGCCGCCTCAAGCCATGCTCCGGTGATGGCATATATTTCGGGAGGCCCACTCTCTGGATTTAGTAATGTTGTACGTCCAACAGCCTGCAGGGAATTTCCGAAAGCTTCAATCGCATTTCCATTACTGATTACGTCTTTTCCTAGATCTGTCCCGGTAAAGGATTGTTTAGTTTGCCCAATACCCTCGATTAAGGAGCCAATAGCCAGTATCCACGCTCCTGATATCACCATTTCTTCCCCGCTAATTATCATAAACCTATAATTCCTTTCCAGCGTTTCCCTTCTCTTTTGATTATTTATGGTTTTAAGGGTTGAACCCTCTTTATGCTTATTTGAAATTAGAAGAGGTACCTGAAAACTTTAAATTAAGTAGCACTTCATCATTTTTTTCATATTAATATGAAAGTTGGGTCTTTTCCTTAGTTAAGTTATGTTCAATTTTAATAAATTGTTCAATAATTAAAGTGATTTTTAGTTTTGATTGTTCATCATTCATCAAACTAAAATTTATCCATTTTCCACTATTCAAGAATAAGATATCTATTAGAATGTTGGGTGTTCAGTATCAATAAAGATGAATAATTTTAAATCTCACAAACAAAAATAATTCCATTCAAATAAATCGATAAGGAGTTGTTATTGTTGTTAAAAATTTCTAACCTAAACTCATACTAATAAAAATCAGTAACAATCAAGTTGTTTAAAACCTATATTTTTTTGAGGTTTCTTAGAAACATTGCATTTGTTTTAATTTGTATATCAATCACAGCATTATATATATTTCAATCAGGTTCCCCTCAGGGTCTCGAAAATGTGCAACACGTTCTCCCCATTCCTTTCGATCATGCGGTTTATTAACAAATTTAATTCCATTTTCTAAGAACCGATTATCATTCTTATCGACATCTCCTACTTCAAATTGAAGCAAGAATCTTGATTGGGATTCACCTTCTAGACAATCCACATAGTTTACAATCAATTTTATAAAACGAACTATCTCCTCATTTCCATCTAATTTATCAAAGGTCTTTTATTTAAAAAATACATAAAAAAAAGCCAATCTCAAACGAAGATTGGCTTGTATCAATAAATGAAGCTATTTAATCTGCTGGCTATATCGCTCGCGAAGGACATTCTTTTTCACTTTTCCAATTGAAGTCCTTGGGAATTCTTCTATCATCTGAAACGCTTGAGGTATTTTAAAATATGAAAGATTCTTTTCACAAAATGATTGTAATTCTTCCAATGAAATAGTTTCATGAGCTGTTTGAATGAATGCAATGATGGATTCATCACGCAGTTTATCCGGGACACCAATCACTGCACAATCGCTTATTCCAGGAAAGCCTGAGATGACATTTTCCACTTCAATGGAGGATACGTTTTCACCTGCACGCTTGATTACGTCTTTATCTCGATCAACGAACCAAATGTATCCCTCATGATTGGCATAGCCTTGATCTCCTGTATATAACCAGCCAGTTCTAATTGTTTGTCTGGTTGCTTCCTCATTTTTGTAATAGCCCTTCATTAAAGATGGTCCTTTTATGATCATTTGTCCGGCAGTAAATGGAGGCACCTCGTTGCCATTTTCATCGACCATTTTTACCTCATGCCCTAAAGCAGGTTTTCCAATCGCTGATATTCCAGTATTCGGGTCATAAGGCATATTTTCATACAAAGGTGTCACGATGTTTGTAGTGATCGACTCAGTCATTCCATACCATTGAAACAACCTAATTCCAAATCGACTTTGGAAATTTTCGATATCCTGTTTATTAACAAATAATCCGTATCCAATTTGCCTTATCGCATGTACCCTTTCGTAAGGGTGTACAGGCAATTCTAGTAAAATCTTAATAATCGTTGCCACAAAGCTGGATACGGTTGGTTTATATTTCTCCACATCTTCCCAAAAGGTTGACACGCTAAATTTCTCAAGCAATACTATTGTTCCGCCAACAACCAGCATGGCCATAGATGTATAGTATTGTGCATTGGCGTGGAATAAGGGCAGCAGGATTAAATACCGGTCATAGGATGATAATCCTTGATAAAGGACAGATGAATGGCCAGCAAAAAGGTAGTTTTCATGCGTAATCATTACGCCCTTTGGCATGGAAGTTGTGCCCGATGTATACATAATAGTACAAACATCATCACCACTTACACTAACCATTTCAACAAAATCTTTTTTACAGGCTTTTACTTCTTTTCTCCAAGCACCTGATATGGAGTGGCACGTCTTTAGCTGAAGCTCGTCAGAAACTTGCTGCAAATCATTGCTCTTAAAATCTTCATCATAAAGAATGGCCTTGCTATCTGAATGCGATAAAAAGTATTCCAATTCTCTTGCAGTTGAAGCTGTGTTTATAGGAAGAATAATGGCCCCTATAGCAGCGCAGCCGAACCATAAATCATAGAAATGAGGAGAATTCTTGGACATAACTGCAACGGTATCTCCCTTTTTTATTCCTTTGTTTATTAACCAATGTGCCACTTGATTGCTTCTTTCCAACATAGATGCATAGGATATTGATTCATCCCTAAAGTATAGAAACGGTTTATCCCGATAGACTTCTGCCTGTTTCACCAAATAAGTATAGATTGTGTGATTTCCATGTGTTAACATAAGGATCCTCCTTTTCTAAAAATGAGAGAAATACGTTACAAGCTAGCTTTGTGCGACGGGTCTTTATCAATGGTATTATTTGCCTTTCTCTGCTTTAAGGCAATATGTGCAATCATACCGATCAATAATAATCCTGCAAGAATGAACATTCCTTCTGAAACAGCAACTAAACCTAAGATCATCGGCCCCACGAAACCGCCTAGCGCAGCAAAAGAGTTAACAAGAGCAATACCGACTGGTGCCGTTGATTCTGTAAAGAAGAAGGTCATATAGGCAAAGAAACAGCCGATAAAGCCATAAAGCCCTAAAGAAGTAATTGTCAGCAACAGGACCATCATAAATAAACTATCTGCCAATGCACAGCCGATAAAACCAAGAATAGAGATGATAAAGCAAACCATTAAATGGGCTTTATATGCATTTGTCCGATCAGCGTTCCAGCCAACAAATAAGATCGCTGGAATGCCTACAAGTGACGGAATCATCGCCATCCAGCCGATTTCCAAGTTCGTTGTGGTTGATTCTGTAAAGGACTTAATGATTGTCGGCATCCAAAAAGATAGCCCATATACCCCTGTATAGGCGGAAAAGTAGAGAAGAGATAACTGCCACACTTTGACATCCTTTAACATTTCAGGCAATGTTGCTTTGTTTACCTTTGCACTTGCTGCTCTTTCTCGTGCTATCTCGCTTTCAAGCCACGTGCTTTCCTCCTTTGTCAGCCATTTTGCCTGAGAAGGTTTGTTAGTAAGCCATACTAGAACGGCAGCACCTAAAAACAGTGCAGGGATGCCTTCCAGAATGAACATCCATCTCCATCCTTCAAGATTGAACCATGCAATATTGTCTATAATCCAAGTTGATAATGGGGCACCAACCAGGCCGCCGATCGGAAGTGCGAGCAGCAGTACAGCCGTTGCTTTGCCTCTCTCAGTTGACCTGAACCAATAAGTTAAATAGAGAATAATCCCAGGAAAAAACCCGGCTTCTGCTACGCCTAACAAAAAGCGTAAAATATATAAATGTGTGGCTGTTTGCACAAACCCTGTAAGGATAACCACAATCCCCCATGAAATCATGATCCTGGCAATCCAAATTCGAGCCCCTACCTTGTGCATTATGATATTGCTGGGAACCTCAAAAAAGAAATAGCCAATAAAGAAAATACCTGATAACAGACCGAAAACTTCAGCAGATAACGCTAAATCTGCATTCATTTCTAGAGCAGCATATCCCATATTCACTCTGTCTAAATATGCAATAATGTAAAGAATCAAAATAAATGGCAATATCCTTTTCATTGTTTTACTGATCGTGCTCTTAGCGATTGCTTGATCCGACATCCCAATTCCTCCTTGGTTTTTAGATAAAAGCGCTTTCATTCCCTTGAAAAAATTTGACTTTTTCTACCAAACTTTGAGAAGATTACATAGACTCTAGTCTATTAATAATTTCTCAGACTGTAGTCTGTTTGTCAATATAATTTTAATTTTCTGATAAGAAGGTGTAATGGATGAATATCCGGCAAAAAAAAGCGCTTCAAACAAAGAATAAAATTCTGACAGCAGCCCTGTCTTTATTTAATGAAAAAGGCTTTAGCAATGTAACAGTTGATGAAATTATCGAAAAAACCAATTCTTCCAAAGGAGCATTCTATAACCACTTTAAAAGCAAGCATGATATCTTTTTTGAAAAATTCAAAGAGATTGATCACTTTTATTTAGATGAACTGCTCCCACAATTAGAAAAAGATGCCCCTGCAAATGTAAAGCTTAAAACATTTTTCAAAATAGAAATGGAATTTATTGAGTCAGAATTTGGCTGGGATGTCACGCGTTCCATTTATGAAGCTGAATTAAATGTTGAAAGAGAATCATTCTTCCTTATTCCTGACAGACCTTTATATCAAATCCTGAAAAACCTATGTGAAGAGGGGCAAGAAGCAGGACTTTTTAGAACCGATATCACTTCCGAACAAATGGTAACGATTTTAGCCCGTATGATTCGTGGAATTCTTTATGATTGGAGCATAAGTAAAGGACAGTATTCCTTATCATCAGAACAAGATTTATTATTTGATGTAGCTATACGAGGATTAACCAAATAATAGGCAGCCTATCCAAGATTAAGCATTTTAAATCTTTAGAAAAATTAGTTCCTTTTCATCATAAAGATGGTATTATATATATTAAAAAAACCGAGACATATTTCTGTGCATTGTAAAACTTTTTAATTTAAGGGGATCATCTCGATGGAAGATCAGAGTATATCTGAAAAAATTTTTTTATACTTTATGGGATCTATGATCATCTTTGTTGCAGTAATCGGTATTAGCGTTCTTTTAAAAAGGAGTTATGTCGGGCATACCCTCTCAGGAACAGAGCTCTGGATTATTTTATTGGTTTCTTTTGGCGTCACTGTTTTATGTGATATGGAATTGGAATTAGAAAGACAAAAGGACTCCTTTGAATAAAAAAGAGCAGTAAAAAATGCTGAGTGAATCTCAGCATTTTTTCTTTATTCTAATATTTCATCTTGTATAAGGGTCCTAATTTCTTCTGTAATATCAAATTCTTTTTCGAGATACGTTTCAAAATTTCCATAGGTATGGATAATCGCGTTCATTGCAGCGTGCAAATACTCCTCCTGCAAAAGAAAGGCTTGCTGAAATGCAGCAGACTGCACCTCGTTAAAAAACATAGCTGTCCTTTTAAAAATCCGATTATGGTAGGCTTCTAACGCTTCATTCGAAAATAAATAATCTTCCATTACTGTTTGAAAAGGCACACCCAAAGTTAACAATATCAACATGGAACCAACACCCGTACGATCACGGCCACCCGTGCAATGATGGACTAGAGGCAGATTTTCCTTAGGATTTCTTATCAGCTCCATTAACCTTGCATAGGATGGATTTTTGATAGGCATTTCTGCATATATTCTCAGGAATCTTTCTCTTGTAAACTTTTTATAATAATCCTCATTATACCCTTTTTCCTTGAACATATTTGTTGTAATATTGTCTTCCTTCATAACAGAAATTCTTTCATTGATCTCAAGTCCAATATTCGGGTCAGGCTGCCTTTCCGCTTCAGCCTGTGTGCGATAATCAAAGATTCGTTTGATTTCCAACCTGGCAAGGGTATGTCTATCTTCATCTGTTAGACTGGTTAGCGCAGCTGCACGATAGAGTTGACCGATTTTTATTCTCCTTCCGTCAGCTGTAAGTAGTCCGCCCATATCACGAAAGTTAACCGCGCCGATTAATGGTATGACCTTTCCTATATCCAATCCTTCTGTCATTTTAATTCACTCCAATACAGCCTATTTATTCTAATTCAATCTAAAAGCTGCAGTCTTAATGGATTCATGAGGTCTTGTCAGCTGGGGAGAACTGTTGGGCAATCTCTTCTATTACAGGAACACCCTTTCTTGTTTCTAGATTGAACATGACAAATGTTTTTTTGCAATCTGTTAAATGTTCTTGGTTTTCATTATAGATATCTTGTTTTAATACAAAGCTTTTATTCCCTACATATGTAAGATTCGTCATGATCCTTAACTTATCTCCTAATCTAGCTTCATGTATATAGGATACATCAAATTTAATCAGTACTGTCCCAAGGTTTCTTTTGTCCAAGCCTTCTTTACCTACCCCAGACTTGGCATACCATTCAATCACACCTTTTTCTAAATACGTTAGATACTTCATATAATTCATATGTCCAAGATGATCAATGTCTTCTTGTTGCACGATTATTTCCGTTATAATCTCCATATCTTACCCCTCTCCTATTCTTTTCAAATTAATAGGGCAAGAACCCCCACATTCCTTTACCCATGCCTTACTTATTCCCACCATGGATAAAAATCAGGTAAGTCCTTACTTGGCTTCATTGTAAAATCCGGTTTTCTTTTTTCTAAGAAGGAATGAACTCCTTCCCGAGCATCTGCTTGCTGCCCAGCCCATTGAATCATCTTTGATTCTATTAAATGTGACTCCTTTGGGTGGTCAGCACCGAGCATTTTCCATAATAGCTGCCTTGACAGGGTTACTGAGGTAGCAGAAGTGTTATCCGCAATATCTTTCGCAAGCGCCTCTGCAGTTGCGAGTAATTCTTCAGGAGGTACAACTTGACTTACTAACCCTAAATTCAATGCTTCCTCCGCAGGAATTATCTTTCCAGTAAACACCAATTCGGTTGCACGGCTAATGCCAACAACTCTGGGTAAAAACCAGCCGCTGCAAGCTTCCGGAGTGATACCTCTTTTGGAAAATACAAAGCCCATTTTTGCCTTTGATGAGGCAATTCTAATATCCATGGGAAGTGTCATGGTCGCTCCAACACCCACCGCCGCCCCATTAATCGCAGCAATAATCGGTTTTTTAAGGTCGAATATTCGCAGACTTAGTATTCCACCTCCATCGCGATACTCACCGACTGGTGTCTCTTTATTCTCAAATGTTTCTCCACCGCGTCCTAAGTCCGCCCCTGCACAAAATGCCTTCCCATCCCCAGTCATTATAATCACCCGGATTTGATCATTCTCATCCGCTTCATCAAACACTTGCAGTAATTCTGATAGCATCTGACGATTAAACGCATTCATATTTTCCCTGCTTAAAGTGATCATCAAAATATGATCTTTTATTTCCGTTTTTATCGTTTCATATTGAACTTTTTGCATCAAAACCACTCCAGTCAGTCTATATTTTTTATTAATATGAATATTTAGATTATTTAACCTATATCCTGTTCCTCTTACTAAACTACTTTCAATACCAACTCCAAATAAACCTCCCTTCCTTTCATCTTTTCTCGGATAAACTAAAATGCTGCTTTCCCGATCATTCTTTTTACCAACTGCTATTCATTAACTTTAGACTCTTTACTGAAATGAACGATTTTTCAAAGGTGCTTTTAATATTTTTCCGGTTGCATTCTTCGGTAAAGAATCTAGTAAATAAACTTTTCTTGGTACTTTATAATGGGCAAGATGCTGCTTGCAAAAAGCAATAATTTCCTCAGTAGAAGTATCTATTTTTGTCACCACATAGGCTGCTATTTCCTCACCAAAGACCGGATCAGATTCACCCAATACAGCACATTCAATTATATTGGGATGATTGTAAAGCGTCTCCTCTATTTCTCGTGGATACACATTATAACCGCCGCGGATAATCATATCTTTTTTTCGATCAACAATATAAAGATACCCTTGCTCATCACGTTTGGCTAGATCACCTGTAAATACCCAGCCGCCTCTGATTGTTTCACTCGTCTCCTGTTCTTTTTTGTAATAGCCACTCATCGCATTTGGCCCACGGAAGATGATTTCGCCCACTTCTCCTGCAGGCACTTCCCGCCCATTTGGATCGATCACCTGCAGTTCAATACCTGGCAAAGGCAGTCCGACAGATCCATATTTCCGATCCACTCCAGGTGGAAAGCAGCTGATCATCACTGTACTTTCAGTCTGGCCGTAGCCCTCTTTTAATTGAACACCCATCGCTTCATTCACCTTTTCGAGAGTATCTAAAGGCAGGTTTGCCCCACCACACCCTGCAATCCGTAAATCAGTAAAATCAAGCTCCTTAATTGATGGGTTACTTAGAAACAATGTATACATTGTCGGTACACCAAGAAAAATCGTGATTTTTTTTTGCGCTATCTTATTCAGAATTTCGTCGGCAACAAATCGTTCCTCTAAATAAACTTTACTGCCTTTATATACAGCCTGCCATATTCCTTGCAGCTTGGCATAGGCATGAAAGATTGGCAAAACGACGAGAATGCGGTCATCCTTTGTCACCTCACTCATTTCAGCACAAGTATGTGACATCCAATCAAGATTACTATGTGTAATAATCGCACCCTTTGGTTTACCTGTTGTTCCCGAAGTATAAATAATTTGCGCTGGATCCTCTTTCCCTTTGTCTTCAAGAAAAAAGTCTTGTATCATTCCATTAACGTCCTCCCATGAAACACAGTTCTTCTCCTTCCTTAAAGAAAAGACCGTTTTCACGGTGGATACAGGCGGCAGTGCCTTTAATACTGCTTCTATAGCAATCTCATCTGCAATAACCGCTTCTGCTTCTGAATCATTAAGAATATAGGTGATTTCTGATTCCTTAAACGCTGGATTAATTGGTATTACTGTCGCTCCAAGAGAAAGTAATGAAAAATAGGCGATGACATATTCAGGCTTATTCCCCATCATTAGCCCAACATGTGACCTATCCTTAATGCCATATTCCCTAAAGCCCACTGCTTTTCTTTTTACTTGATCGGCAATTGCCTCATACGAAAAAGATTGATTTCGAAAAAAAATGAATGCTTCTGATGGATAGGTCTCTGCTGAGTTGAATAACAATTGACTAATATTCATCAAATATCCCCCTCTTCTAAAATTAAAAATGATCATGCCTAGCGACCCACTGAATGCGCTTGCATTTTATTTTGAATACCCCGTTTGATATCCATTCAATTGATTAACACTCAATAGAACCTTATTATATTGATGCAATTTATATGCCAGTTCCCTTTTTTCCTCAATGTCAGGAATTTATCATTATAACTGTCTGATGAAAAAGACATTGTCTTATTTTCGAGAGACAAGTGTTTACTATTTGAGAATTTCATCAAAAAGGGGCGCATTATAACGGAGCTTTCTGGAGGAGAATAATAAAAACTAAAGTAATCATACATAAAGTACGTGAATGGGTAATGAAAAAGGAACAACCATAGATGAAGATATGCTGTCTTCTCTTACCCTTTTTGGAAAGCTTGTCGGAAAATTTGTGGAAGAATCTGATCTGCCCAGTCAAGGTACAGGGTTATCAAAACGAGAGCTTGAAGTGATGAAACGCATTTCATGGGGAGAACGAACAAAGGATATGGCTGCGGCAATGCAAATTAGCGAGTTAACAATTAATCAATACGTCAAGTCTTCCATAAAGAAGCTGAGTGCACATAATCGGGCACATGCTGTTGGATTATTAATTAGAAGAGGGATTTTAACCTAATTTTGTAAGCGCTTTATTTAATGTTTTTGATTGCTTGAGATACTAAAAATGAACAGAAAGTGGGCAACCATAAAAGGAATCTCAAATCATCCTTTTACGGCTGCCTAATCGCTCTTTATTATTTTTTAATTAATTCGCAAAAAATAGATGAGTGCAAACCCAATCACCATGAGGACAACCGTTCCTAAGAATGCTGCATAGAAAATATTAAATCCTAGCTTCTTGAAAACGGACAACTCCACTTTTAATCCTAGTCCAGCCATAGCCATCCCTAACAGCAGATATGAGACTGTCACAGATCCGTTAACTATAGCTTCAGGCAATATCCCCGAAGTATTCACAGCGCTCATAGCAAGAAAGCCAAAGATAAACCAGGGAATCGGCAATTTTTTTATAGAAAAACTTTTCTTTTCTTGTGTCTTGTTCTCTGTTTTACTCACATAGAGGCCAATTAGAACCGCTACGGGTACAAGCAGAACAACTCTGGTCAGCTTAACAACTATGGCAATGTCTTCTGACTCGGCCCCACCTGCTGATGACGCAGCAATTGCATGGGCAATTTCATGCAAGGTTCCACCTGAGAATATACCAAACTGATAAGTTGTCAATGGCAGCATAGGAAACAGCAGTGTATAGAGAATTGTGAACAATGTACCAAGAACAGCTATCACCGCTACACTAACAGCCGTTACATTTTCCTTAGCCTTTACAAGCGGAGCAATAGCTACAATTGCAGCTGCTCCGCAAATCGCTGTGCCGCAAGCCGTTAAGATGCTTAAAGTCTTATCGACTTTAAACAACCTCGCCAGTGCATATACGACAGCTAATGTCATGCTTAGCAAGATGCTAGCATACAGGAATGGAAAGATTCCAGCTTCGTAAATATCTCCTAAATTCAACCTCATCCCTAATAAAATAATCCCTATGCGCAATAGCTTTTTACTTGAAAACTCAATGCCGCTCAAATATTGTGGCTGCACATTCACCGTATGGCTCCAAATAATACCAAGAACAATGGCTAACACGAGCTGACCAACGATTGCAAGGTATGGAAGCTGGGCTAGTATAGCAGCTGTCATGGCAATAATTAAAGTGATTAATAACCCCATATAAAAAGAACGTTTTTGATATTCTTTCTTCATCTGCATGTTATTTCCTCCTGACTCTTTTAAGCATACTCCTCCCCTTCCTATTTGTTAAATGAATATATATAATTATATTTATACAAAATATTAATAAATGAGGTATCTATATGCATATGGATGAACTTGAGACGTTTATCACATTGGTGCAAGAGAAGAATTTCACAAAAACAGCTGTTAAACGGGGATTATCTCAGCCTACTGTAAGCGTACATATCAAGAATTTGGAGAATGAATTTTCCACTTCACTTATTACGCGGACAACGAAGCATGTCAGCTTGACGGCAGAGGGTGAACTCTTTTATGATCATGTTTTGCAAATGAGAGCTTTGTATAAGAATATCCAAGAATCTCTTTATCAGAAAAAGCTGGAAGCGTCTGGACTCATTCGAATCGGTGCGAGCTTTACAATAGGTGAATATTTGCTGCCAAAGGTTATTGCAAGCATGCATTCATCCTATGGGCAATTGGATTTCCATATTACAATTGGAAACACAGATGCGATGATTAATGCTGTTCGCCGACTGGAAGTCGACATCGGTTTAGTTGAAGGGCACGGTCACTCCAAGGATGTAGTTCAAACACCCTTTCAGGAGGATCTGCTTGTCATTGTCCGCTCTCCTCTATTTAAAAAGCCCATTCATACTTTGGAAGACCTGCATGAACAAGTATGGATTATTCGTGAAGAGGGTTCAGGCACTAGGCAATCCTTTGAACACTTGATTACAACCAATAACATCCGAGTGGGTTCTACCTTCATATTTAGCTCAACCCAAGGAATCAAAGGAAGCGTCATTAATGGAATGGGCATCGCCTTGCTTTCAGAAGCAGCCATCCAAGAAGAGCTCAACCATGGAACACTTGAAATTGTTCCAATTGAAGGGCTTTACGAAAGACGAGCATTTTCATATGTACTTACGAAAGGAACGAAACCAAATAGGAATATTAAACTGCTTCTAGACTCATTAAAGGAGTAAATTCGATGGTAAAAAATAGATTTCTTCCTGCCAACTGGAAGCTTACAGAAGAGGATATACTTATACCTCCTATTCATCTGGCATCCGATTAACGATGTACTACTCGCCAAATTGATCCATTCGAGGGCTTACATCAGTTATATATCCAGGCAAACTTAACATTATCATCTTGTTCTGTTAGCTTTGTCTGCATATGCTAACGTCCCTGTTTCTGCTTTTCATAGAAATAATTATGTTCCCAGCTAAGAAAAAACAGCTTAGAGAATGTGTACATTCCCCAAGCTGTTTTAATTTTACTTCTTTATATTTAGTTTTTCTGCTAAATCGATATAATATTGCAATGTTCCGGGGTTTGCCATCGACCCTGGGTTGACGACCTTTTCCAGTGGCATTCCTAATAAAATTTTTCTTACAGGTACTTCGAGCTTTTTGCCTGTTAATGTTTTAGGAATTTCGTTCACCTCGTAAATTTCATTTGGTACGAAGCGAGGAGATACCATCTGTTTGATTTTCGACTTAATTTTATTTTTCAAATCGTTATTGAGCTCTGTACCCTCTTTTAAAACGACAAACAATAGCATAAATGATTCTCTGCCCAGCAGCTCCAGATCAATCACCATGCTTTCGGTGACTTCTTCCAATCCTTCAGCAGCTCGATAGATTTCACTGGTTCCTAAGCGGACCCCGTGGCGATTGATTGTTGAATCTGAACGTCCATAAATGACACAGCTGCCCTTTTCATCAATCTGAATCCAGTCACCATGACGCCAAATGCCAGGATACATATCAAAATAACTTTCATGATAGCGCTCGTTATTTTCATCCTTCCAGAAATAAAGCGGCATGGAAGGCATAGGATCTGTAATTACAAGTTCTCCTACCTCATTAATCACCTCATTGCCGTCATCATCAAATGACTGCACATTTGCACCTAATGAACGCCCTTGAATCTCTCCAGCGTAAACAGGCAGGATAGGCGAGCCGCCAACAAACGCGGTGCATACATCCGTACCTCCGCTAGTAGAGACGAGCCACACATCTTTTTTCACATTATCATAAACCCAATTGAATCCATCAACAGTAAGCGGCGAGCCTGTAGAGCATATCGCTTTCAATTTATCAAAGCGGTATCTTCCATTTGGTTTCACTCCAAACTTCAAGTTTGCACTTAGGAAGGCTGCGCTTGTGCCGAAGAAGGTTACACCAGCTTCATCTGCTAAATTCCAAAGCACATCGATATTCGGATAGGAAGGGCTGCCATCATAAAGGACGACTGTTCCTCCAGCAAGAAGACCGCCGACTAGCAAGTTCCACATCATCCAGCCAGTTGTTGTAAACCAGAAAAAGACATCCTCCTCATTCACACCTTGTTCCACTATTAAAGTTTTCAGATGTTCGATTAGGATACCGCCTTGACTCTGTACAATCGGTTTCGGCAATCCTGTTGTGCCAGAAGAAAAGAGAATCCAAAGAGGATGGTCGAATGGCAAACTTTCAAAAATAAGCTCGCTCTTTTCCTGTAAAACCTCTTCCCATTTCACTGTAGACTTAGTCAACTCAATATCATTCGCATTTATATTCGAGATGAGAACTGTCTGCTTTAACGAAGGCAGTGCAGCCTGCAACTCAGCAACACTTGAAAGACGGTTATGCAGCTTGCCATTATAAGAATAGCCATCTACAGCAAATAAAACAGTCGGCTCAATTTGTTTTAAGCGATCTATGACACTACCTGTCCCGAAGTCCGGTGAACTGCTGGACCAAATTGCACCGAGGCTTGCACAGGCAAGGAAAGCTGCAATCGTTTCCGGGATATTAGGCATATAACCAACCACTCGATCTCCAGCCTTTACGCCAAGCTTTCTTAAATAATGGGCAACTGATGCTGTTTTTTCCTGGAGCTGGTCCCAACTAATTTCAGTTCGTTGTAACGTTTCCGATTGAAAAATTAACGCAGGCTTTGATTTGCTATGGTTGCGGAAAACATGCTCTGCATAATTAATAGTTGAACCAGCAAACCATTTTGCGCCTGGCATTTTTCTTGAGTCTAATACTTGATCATATGGCGTTTTCGAGATGACATTACAATATGTCCAAATGCTTCCCCAAAACTCTTCCAGTTCATCAACAGACCATTTCCATAGCTCCAGTTGATTGCTAAAGGTATGCCCCTTCTCTTCCTTAAGCCAATTCATGAATAAAGTGACACCTGATGTTTTAATTTGTTGTTGTGATGGTTCCCATAATAAACTGCCTTCAGTAACCGTTTTCATTTTTATCCCCCTAGCTACATCATCCATTAAGAAAATCTATCAATTCAAACAAATTAAATATTTTGATATTTTAATATTAGTATGCAAAGAGCTTACTGTCAACGAATTGAACGACTAGTCATTCAATATTCAAATAAAAATAATTTTCTTAATTCGCCATCATACCGGCATTATAAGGGATTTCAACCATTTGAACAGTCAAATTTATGAGAATTGCGGAATAAAAACTTTGACATCTCATTTAAAATAATGTAAATTACCTTATGGACGAACAATTTTATAAATAACGTCTAATAATATTCGTATTTAGGGGTGCCATCTATGGAAAACGTATTTGATTATGAAGATATTCAACTAATTCCTGCAAAATGCATTGTTAACAGCCGATCAGAATGTGATACATCTATCACTTTAGGAAAACATACATTTACATTGCCAGTTGTTCCAGCAAATATGCAAACAATCATAGATGAAAAAATAGCTATTTACCTTGCAGAAAACGGATATTTCTATGTTATGCATCGTTTTCAACCAGAAAAGCGTCAAGCTTTTATCCAAGATATGCAAGCAAGAAATTTAATCGCCTCTATCAGTGTTGGGGTAAAAGAAGAAGAATATGGCTTCATTGAACATTTAGCTAATGAAAATATTATTCCAGAATATATTACCATTGATATTGCACACGGACATTCAAATGCTGTAATTAAAATGATTCAACATATTAAAGTGCACTTACCTGAAAGCTTCGTCATTGCTGGAAATGTTGGTACGCCTGAGGCAGTAAGAGAATTAGAAAATGCCGGGGCTGACGCAACTAAAGTCGGCATTGGACCAGGTAAAGTTTGTATCACAAAAATTAAAACAGGCTTTGGTACTGGAGGCTGGCAATTAGCAGCACTTCGCTGGTGCGCAAAAGCAGCAAGCAAACCAATTATCGCTGACGGCGGCATTCGTACTCATGGCGACATCGCAAAATCAATCCGTTTCGGCGCAACAATGGTTATGATTGGTTCTCTATTTGCCGGACACGAAGAATCACCAGGCGAAACTTTTGAAAAAGACGGAAAGCTATTCAAAGAATACTTCGGTTCAGCATCAGAGTTCCAAAAAGGCGAAAAGAAAAACGTCGAAGGTAAAAAAATGTTCGTCGAGCATAAAGGCTCACTTGTCGATACGCTTAAAGAAATGGAGCAAGACCTGCAATCTTCTATTTCTTATGCAGGAGGCAATAAATTAGAGTCCATCCGCAATGTTGACTACGTTGTTGTGAAAAACTCTATCTTTAATGGAGATAAGGTTTATTAAGAGAAATTGAGTGAGGGTTTTATTTAGAAATTTCAGGATATATATTCCATTTCATCGGATTATCTATGATTCCCGCCGGATTAATTGCGGTTTTCGCCGGATTATTCCTTTTTCTGCCGAATTAATTACGATTTTCGCTGAATTAATCACAGAACCGCCAATTTAATTGCTCTTATCATCAAAAAAACGTGATCGGCTAAGCCGAACACGTTTTATTTTGCTGTAAATTCAGGTTTTCGCTTTTCGATGAATGCGGCTGTGCCTTCTTTTTTATCATCTGTTGCAAAAAGGACAGCTTGGGCAAGACGTTCAATCATTTGTCCTGTTTTTAAATCTGTATCTGCGCCTAATTGAACGGCGATTTTAGCTAATCTTACGGCAAGCGGGCCTTTAGCGAGGATTTGTGCTGCCATTTCCTCTACTTTCGCCTTCAGATCAGCTAGGGGCACTACTTCTGATACGAGTCCACAAGTTTTTGCTTCCTCTGCCGATATAAACTTTCCGAGCAAAATCATTTCTAATGCTTTGCCGCGCCCGACAATTCTAGTTAAACGTTGCGTTCCACCTGCTCCAGGTATGATTGAAAGGTTTAGCTCAGGAAGTCCTATTTTGGCATGGTCTGCCATAACACGAATATCAGAGGCGAGTGCGAGCTCACATCCTCCTCCTAATGCCAAGCCATTGATCATCGCTATTGTTGGCTTTTCGTAAGCTTCAATATAATCATATGCTTCCTGCATACCACCCGATTTTAAAACATCCAGTGGTTCACGGTTATTTAGCTGCTTTATATCAGCACCTGCAGCAAAGGCCTTGTCACCTTCGCCAGTAAATACAATACAGCCGACTTCTGCATCGCTCTTTAGCCCTTCAAGTGCATTTATGATTTCGCCTACCGTTTCCTTACTTAAACGATTGCGGACGTCTGGAAGATTGATGCTGATGTATGCAAGCTGACCTTCTTTTTTTACTAAAATAGAATCATACATCCTTACGCCCCCTCTTCATGACGCAAGTTTTCAATCAGGATGGCCATCCCTTGGCCGCCGCCAACACAGAGAGAAGCGATTCCATATTTACCGCCTTTTTTCGAAAGGGCATGCATAAGGGTGACGACGATTCGGGCACCGGTTGCTCCAAGCGGGTGTCCGAGTGCAATTGCTCCGCCATTAATATTTAACTTGTCTGCATCAATGCCCAGTTCACGTTGAACAGCTAAGGCTTGGGAAGCAAATGCTTCATTCACCTCAAATAGATCAATTTCATCCAAGGTTACGCCTGTGCGCTCAAGCAGTTTCTTAATCGCAGGAACAGGACCGATACCCATAATTTCAGGTGAAACACCTACAGAGGTCCAATCAACGATCGCTGCATGTGGAGAAAGGTTTCTTGAAGCTGCTTCCTCTTCCTTCATTAAAAGAACAGCGGCAGCACCGTCGTTTCTTCCACATGCATTGCCTGCTGTGACACTGCCGCCTTTTTTAAAGACCGGCTTTAATGTAGACAGTTTTACAAGTGTTGTTTCAGGTCTTGGATGCTCATCTGTATCAACTGTGATTTCTGATTTTTTCGATTTCGCTACATAGGGTGCGATTTCACTTTTGAATGCACCAGATTTGATGGCACGATCCGTTTTTTGCTGACTGTCATAAGAGAATTGATCTTGGTCCTCACGTGTTACATTGAACCTTTCTGCTACATTTTCTGCAGTTACGCCCATGCCTAAGTGGTCACCATAGATCTCCTGAGGCTGCTGCCCATTTTCGCTATTTGAATCTACCAGATGCGTTTTATCGCCGCCAAACCGTGAGCCTCTAATGAATATTGGCGCGTTGCTCATACTTTCTGTTCCACCAGCAATGACGACCTTCGCTTGCTCTGATTGAATTTGTTGAATGCCAGAAGCAATCGCCTGCATTCCTGAAGCACATAAACGATTGACCGTAAATGCTGGAGCAGATTCGGAAATCCCAGCACGTAAAGCTGCTACACGAGCAACATTAGAGGATTGTGAAGTTTGACGTACTTCCCCCAGAATTACTTCCTCTACTGCGCTTGCTTCTACACCAGACCTTTGCAACACTTCTGAAATGACATGTGAAGCCAAATAAGCTGAACCTGCCTCTTTCAGTACACCGCCATAACGGCCGATTGCTGTTCGCACACCTTCAACAATAACAATACGATTTTTTGTACTCATAGAAAACCCTCCCTTATTTAGCTATATTCCTTGTTTAACTGACCAACAATGATATTTTTTTGAATCTCTGATGTACCTTCGTAAATTCGTGTAATTCTAGCATCTCTGTAAAAACGTTCAATTGGATAATCAGAGATGTAACCGATGCCCCCGTGGATTTGCACTGCTTTATCAGCGACACGATTATATACTTCTGAACCATATAATTTAATCATTGCTGCTTCTTTAATGACTTTTTTTCCTTCATCAACCATATTAGCAACTCGGTATGTAAAGGAACGAAGTGCTTCAATATCAACCGCCATCTCGGCCAGCATATGTGCAACGGCTTGATGCTCAATAATAGGAACATTGAATTGGATGCGCTCTTTTGCGTAAGCCATAGATAGATCCAATAGTTTTTGTGATGAGCCCAAATTTCTGGCAGCAAGACCAGCACGCCCATTAGTGAGAATTGTGAGGGCATTGACATAGCCTCTTCCTTCTTGACCAAGTACGTTTTCTACTGGAACCTCGCAATCTTCCATAATGATTTCAGCAGAATGTGAGCCGCGCAGTCCCATTTTGTTTTCTACTGCACCAACCTTAAAGCCAGAGAAGTCCTTTTCTACAATAAATGAAGTGATGCCTTTGGCTCCCATTGATGGATCGGTAACTGCCATCACTGTAAAAACATCTGCTTCTGTTGCGTTAGTAATATAATGCTTTAAGCCATTTAAGATATATTTATCGCCTTTACGGACGGCAGTCGTTTTTAAATTTGTTGCATTTGAACCCGCTTGCGGTTCTGTCAATGCAAATGCACCAATCTTCTCTCCTGATGCCATAGCTGGAAGGTATTTTTGTTTTTGCTGCTCGTTACCCATTTCCACAATTCCGACTGATCCAATTCCTGTATGGCCGCCAATTAAGGTTGTGAAGCCATTATGAGTCGCACCGATTTCTTCATAAAGTGCACATTTACCAACCATTCCTATTCCTAATCCACCATATTCTTCAGGAATACTTAGTCCAAATAAACCCATCTCTTTTGCCATATCAACAATTCTCTCGGGTATTTTGTTTTCTTTTTCAATTTGCATTGCGACTGCTTCTACCTCTGTTTGTACGAATTCACGTACATTCCTTTTTAACATTTCTATATCTTCACTTACTAAATAGCTCATATTTTATTTCCCCTCTCATCGTATTGATAAAAGCCTCTTCCGGCCTTTTTGCCAGTCCAGCCTGCGCTGACGTATTTTTGGAGAATGGGGCAAGGTCTGAATTTCTCTCCGAGTGTTTTATGCAAATATTCCATATTGCGCAATCTTGAATCTAAGCCAACTAGATCCGCTAGCTCAAGCGGCCCCATTGGATGATTTAACCCCAGTTTCATCGCTTGGTCGATGTCTGCAATTGATCCGACACCTTCCATAACCATATTCATCGCCTCGTTTCCAATAAGGCAGTTCATACGGCTCGTTGCAAAACCTGGGAATTCATTGATTTTCACACATTCTTTTCCGATTTTACTGCCGAAATCAAAAGCCGCTTTTACCGTCTCTTTACTTGTCTCCAATCCTGTAACAACCTCAATCAGTTTCATTTTATGGACAGGGTTAAAAAAATGGAGTGCGATGCATTTTTCTGGACGAGATGTATGTGATGCGATTTCAGTCGGACTCATCGTCGAAGTGTTCGTTGCCAAAATCGCATGCCGTGGTGAAAACTGATCCATTGTTTTAAAGATGGATTTTTTCAAATCCATGATTTCTAGTACTGCCTCAATGACTAAATCAGAAGAAGCTACTGCTTCCTCAAGACTTGTCATATAACGAATGTTCCCTGCATCTAAAAATCTATCAATATATGACTTACATTTATCCAGAGATTCCTGTTGGATATCTTGAACAATGACCTCAAAGCCTGCTTGAGCGCACACAAGGGCAATGCCTTTGCCCATCGTACCTGCTCCGATTATTGTAATTCTTTCCATCTATTACGCACCTCTTTTATTGCTGTATCGTCTCTCCTTGAATACGCTTTCCATTTTCATCGTATTCATACCAGCCCTTGCCAGTTTTGCGGCCAAGCTCTCCTTTTTGCACCTTCTCTTCCACTGATTTAGTCGGCTTATCACGTTCATCACCTGACTCGGAATAACGCTGCTTCCTCACAGCATAATTGACGTCAAGGCCTGTCAAATCCATAAGGGCAAATGGTCCAATTGGATGTCCTAATGCCTTCGTAACCACTATATCTATCTCTTCATAAGTGGCATAGCCATTTTCATAGAGGTAGATTGCTTCATCCATTAGCCTAGCTAAAATTCGATTAGCGACAAAGCCTGAAATCTCCTTTTTGAGCAGAACTGGCGTTTTTCCAATCGTTTTAATAAATTCCATACTCGTATCTGCTGTTTCATCTGAAGTATGAGGTCCCTTAACCACCTCTACAAGATCCATTACAAGAACTGGATTGAAGAAGTGGATATTACATACCTTATCTTTTCTTGTTACTGCATCCGCAAGTTTGGAGCTAACGATTGTTGAGCTATTGGTTGCTAAAATCGCATGAGAAGGTAAAATATCATCGAGTTTTGCATATAACGCTGTCTTCGCATCTAAATTCTCGATAATCGCTTCAATCACGATATCCGCATCACTTAAATCTTCAAGCTTTGTTGTAAAGACTAAGTGAGCAAAAGCTTCATCTACTTGCTCTCTCGTAAACTTTCCTTTAGTTACACGCTTTTCTAATTGTGTTCGTAAAATACCTTCTGCTTTTTCCAAGCTCTCACTTGAAATATCCTGCAATACAACCGGATAGCCATGTAATGCGGCGACCACTGCAATTTGTGCACCCATTGCGCCAGCACCAACGACACCGACATTCTTAATTTGTTGATTCGCCATTATGAACACCCCTCTTTTCCATTTCATCTTTTACAAGTAAACGTTTGAGTAGTTTGCCCACACCATTTCGTGGCAGCTGATCAATCTTTTCAAATAATCTTGGTACTTTATAAGGTGTAAGCTTTGTATAGCAATAGGCTCTTATTTCTTCTAAGTCGAGTTCAGTTCCCTCTTTCGCAACAATAAATGCTTTAGCAATTTCTCCGGACTCAGCATCTGGTAAGCCAACAACTGCAGCTTCCTGAATGGATGGATGTTCATAAAGAACCCCCTCCACTTCCTGAGGATAGACATTGAATCCACCAAAGATGATCATTTCTTTTTTGCGGCCCACGATATAGAAGTAGCCTTCATCATCCATGGTTGCTAAATCGCCCGTATATAACCAGCCATCTTTTAAATTTTCAGCTGTTTCTTCCGGCTTATTCCAATAGCCCTTCATTACCTGTGGACCTTTGATCAGCAGTTCACCGACTTGATTTGGTCCGAGAAAATGATGCTCTTTATCCACAATCCGGCAATCTGTTGCTGGAACTGGGATACCAATACTGCCATGCTTATGCTTGCCATTAATTGGTGTACGATGGGTGGTTGGGGAGGTTTCTGACATACCAAACCCTTCTAGAATATTGGAACCTGTTATCTCTTTGAATTTTTTGATGATTTCTATTGGCAGGGGAGCAGAGCCGCTTGAACAAACTTTCAATGAATTCAATCCAGATACACCGGCATCAGGGTGATTGACGAAAGATATATACATTTTTGGGACACCTGGAAACATGGTCGGCCGATACTCTTTCACTTGCCTTAACACATCATCCACCTGGAATTTCTCAATGATGAGAATTCTTGCTCCAAGGTAGATTCCTAAATTCATAGCGCTTGTCATCGCATACACATGATAGAAAGGCGTCGCTGCCAAGACTGTTTCGCGGCCAAATTCGACCCTCTGTCTATACAGAACATAGCTTTGATAGACATTTGCTACTAAATTATGATGAGTGAGCATCGCTCCTTTTACCTTGCCGGAGGTTCCCCCAGTGTATTGGATTACTGCAACATCCTCTACTGAGTCTACTTTGGCAGATGCTTGTAGGGGCTTGGCATTCATGAAAACTTCACTCATTTTTGATGCATTGTGAATAGTAGCTTCTTCGCCTACTGTCGTTGATAGAGTGATATGTTGAAAGCTATATAACTCTTTAATTTGTCTAACAGTATCAATAGACTTGGCATCTGCAACCACATAATTAATTTGTGTATCGTGCAAGATTTGCAGTACTTCTCTTGCTGTATAAGATGGGTTCATTTGTACAACAATTGCACCTAATGCTTGAGCGGCATAGTAAGCGGTAATATAATCTGGGTGATTTGCAAGCATTAAGCCAATTCGATCACCCTTTTTATATCCTTTCTCTACCCATTCCGCTGCTAGGCCATCAATGCGGCGCTTTAGTTCTTTATAAGATAAGGTTTCATCCTTGAAAATTGTGGCAGTCTGGTTCCCAAAGCGATTTGCTGCCTGGTCAAACATTTCATACAGACTGATTTCTGGAATATTAAAAGTATCGATAATGTCTTCATAATATTCCTCCCACACCTTTGTTTGTGGTGTTGTACTCAACGTTTTATCACTCCCATCTGCAAGAATTCTTTATCTATTAACTTGCTTCTTCACTTAATTCAGATGTATTTTCTGTTGTTTTTGGTCTAACCACTAGTAAAAATAACAATGAAAAGACTAAAACGAGTATGGCCATTGCACCGATTGATAGGTTATAGCCCAATAATTTTGTGCTGGCAAGATTAACGACAAACCCTGTCGCAAGTGGAGCCACAATCCCTGCTAAATTTCCTGAAGACGTGAGAATACTTGTCATCAAACCGCCTCTCTCAGGCAATTCATTAATCATTATTGTGGGTCCAATTGGCAGAATTGCATATGTAAGCCCTTTCGCAAGACACATAGCTATGATAACCCAAATCGGGTTTTGGTAAACAACGACGGAAAGCATGCATGCTGCCCCTAAAAGCATAGATAAACCAGTAACATATACTCGAGAAAGCTTCCAATCCTTCGTTTTCTTAAATAGATAATCGGAAATGACTGATACACCCATATAGATTGCAACTGAGACAATCCCTATGGCAGCGACTGCAAATCCCATTTGCCCCGTGCTCATTCCAATTACATCTACTAGATATAATGGAAGCCATGTTGCAATCCAAACGACGATGAAATAAGTAGAGAAATAAGCTAATGTTGTAAATAAGGCTACTTTGGAAGTGGCTATATGTTTTAAATCTTTAAGTGTGAACTTCTCAAGTTTTTTCTTCTTTTTCACCTTTTCATAGGCTTCTACAGGTGATTCCTTTGTTAAAAACATAAAAAGGAAGAACCAAATGATACTGACTCCACCAAGTGCAGCAAAGGCAACCTTCCATCCCCAAGCAACAATCATCGCTACGAGTAATGGCGCAACCACCATTGCACCAACCGTTGCGCCTGAAACAAGCACTGAATTGGCAAAACCTTTTAATTTAGGAGGAAACCAGCGATCTGCATGGCTGTATGCAACTGGGCTAAACGGCCCTTCGAAAGCTCCTAATAAAATTCGATAGACAATTAAAAGCGGCAATGCCGTGATTGCTATGACACCAAATTGTAATACTGCCCAAGTCAGCATAAGGAAGCTAAGCACTTTTTTGGCACCTATTTTGTCTGCCCATGCGGCTCCAAAAATACCAGTAATAGGGTATAGCCAGTAATATGCACTCCCTACAATTCCCCATTCAGCATATGAAAGATTAAGATCCTCCATAATCGGCTTTGCTGCTAAGCCGATAATTGATTTATCTGCAAAGTTAACAATCATACCGAAAAATAATAATACGAGTACTGTCCAGCGCATTTTCCCTCACCCACTCTCTCTAGATAGTTTAAAATTCGTTCAGTACGCTTCTAGAGATAATGAGCCGCTGAATTTCATTTGTTCCCTCGTAGATTTTTGTTATCCGTGCATCGCGATAGAAGCGTTCTACAGGATAATCAGACACATAGCCCATGCCGCCATGAATTTGTACAGCTTTATCTGCAACTCGGTTAAATACTTCTGAGGCATATAATTTTGCCATGGATGATTCTTTCACCACTTTTTTGCCTTCATCCACTAGATGGGCAGCTTTCAATGTTAATGTTCTTGCTGCCTCTGTTTCTGTTGCCATATCTGCAATCATCCATTGAATGGCTTGATTCGATGCAATTGGTTTGCCAAACTGGATGCGTTCCTGTGCATATTTAGCTGATAATTCAATCAATTTATCACATGAGCCTACTGCTCTGGCAGCTAATCCAATTCGACCTTCGCTCAAGATTTTTAAAGCTGCGACATAACCCATTCCCACATCACCAATCACGTTTT
Source organism: Cytobacillus purgationiresistens (assembly GCF_030813235.1). Classification (GTDB taxonomy): domain Bacteria; phylum Bacillota; class Bacilli; order Bacillales; family Cytobacillaceae; genus Cytobacillus; species Cytobacillus purgationiresistens. Next base: position 77,690 of record NZ_JAUSUB010000008.1, read on the forward strand.
CGTCAGGGACCTCGCAATTTTCAAAAATAAGCTGCGCAGTATACGAGCCGCGAAGACCCATCTTTTTATCTTTTTTACCAACTGTAAAGCCTGGGAAGCCACGCTCAATCAAAAAGGCTGTAATTCCCTTTGCTCCTTTTTCCTTATCTGTTACGGCAAATACGGTGAATACATCTGCTACAGGTGCATTTGTAATAAAATGCTTCGTACCATTTAATATCCATTTATCTCCATATTTTTCTGCGCGTGTAGCTAAGTTGGTTGCATCAGAACCCGCACCAGGCTCTGATAGTGCAAATGCAGCAATTTTATTTCCAGCTGCTAAATCAGGTAAATATTTTTCTTTTAAGTACGGAGACGCAAGACGCACAAGACCTGTACTTCCGATTCCTGTATGGGCACTTATTAAACTGACAAATCCATTATGTGTGCGGCCAAGCTTCTCAAGAACTGCTGCTTTACCGACCATGCCAAGGCCAATTCCGCCAAACTCTTCTGGAATACTCATTCCAAACAATCCTAATTCTTTTACCTGATCAATTAGATGTTGTGGTATTTTATCCTCGTCCTCAATCTGCTGTGCATATGGTTCTACTTCATTTTCTACAAAATTGTGCACCATTTGTGCCATTTGTTCAATTTCTGGATCTTTTACTGTAAACATGCACGTTTCCTCCTTATAAATGTTCTATCACTTATATTGCAAGGAGTGTGCCAACTATAAGAAACCTTATATATCAAGGATTGTATCCGCTTACTTTTTATCATTATTTATTTTTGAATCACCCAATGGCTAAATGGTACGTTTAGAGTGATTCAAAAATGATTCATCGATTCATTATTGAATCATATGAAGACCATATTTTTTCAGTTTTCTCGATATCGTTGGCTGACTTGTTTCTAATTTCGTTGCTAGTTCATAGGTTGAGGTACAAGTTTTCATTGCATGGCAGATCACTTGTTTTTCAGCAAGCTCAATTGCTTCTTTTAGAGTAAGTGATTCTGGAGGTAAATTCACGGAGTGGATCGCCAGTTGATATTCTTGTGGTAAATCTTTTAAAGTAATGATTGTTTCCTTAGAAACTAATAATAGGCGTTCTACTAGATTTGATAATTCACGAATATTCCCTGGCCAGCTATGCTGATGGAAAAACGATTTCAATTCCTCACTAAACTGTTTCTGAAAATTGTATTTCTGATTGTTTTTCGCAAGAAAGTATTCTAATAACGGATGAATATCCTTTGGTCTTTCTGATAGACGAGGGATATGAATTGGAATGACATTTAAACGATAATAAAGATCTTCACGGAATAAGCCTTCATCCACCATGCTTTTCAGGTTGCGATTTGTTGCAGCAATTAGGCGAACATTAATCTGCTGTGCAGCAACTGCTCCAATTCTTTGTACCTCTTTTTCTTGGATTACACGTAGCAGCTTGACTTGGGCAGATAGAGGAAGCTCCCCAACTTCGTCCAAAAATAAAACACCTTGATCGGCAAGCTCAAACATTCCTGGCTTTCCTTGCTGCCCTGCTCCTGTAAACGCCCCCTTTTCATAACCAAAAAGCTCAGATTCTATTAATTCTGACGGAATGGCTCCACAATTCAACTTGATATATTTACCTTTACGGTTTCTATCACTATGTTCATAAATATACTTTGCCAATACATCCTTTCCAACACCTGTTTCTCCAAGTACAAGGACGGTGGCATCTACGTTTACGAGCCGGTCAACAGTATCATAGATCTCTCTCATTTTTTCACTTTTCATGATGATACTTGAGGATTGCTCATTTTCCTTTTTCTTTAACCGTTCGATTTCTTTGCGGTAGCTGTGATTTAGCTCATTCGCCTCTTTCAATGCATTTTGCAATTCTATCAATTGAGATAAATCCCTAATATTCGTGACGACGCTTTCAACTTCCCGCTTTTCATTAAAAACAGGGCTGCCAGTCAGCAATAATGACTCGTTTCCCGCTCGATTAAATTGCACACGGGAAATGCTTTCTTTTGTTTCAATCACTCTTTTGGTGACAGAGGATTCCAGTATTCCGCGCTTGATTAATGATTCTACCTTTTTCCCCATATAGTATTCTTTTGGGATACCAGTTATCCGTTCCATTGCTGAGTTTGTCAGCAATGTATTACCTTCTATATCCGTTAAGTAAATGCCATCATAAGAGCTTTCAATAATGGCTTGAAGCCGACTATTTGCTTTGATTAACTCATCTAATTTAACCATCAATTCTTTCATTTCAGATGAAATAATACCAAAGTAGAGATTGCGATTGAGTTGTGACTCTCCTTTTAAAAATAACAGCGACAATTCTTCTGTTGCCTCAGCAATGACGACCTTCCCATCTTCATAAGGAATCCAGCGTTTGAACACTTCATTCACATGGTGATTTTCCAAGTTTTTGTTTACGGATTGTTTTAGTTTATCATTGACTTCTATGATTATATCTTCATCATCCGTCATCATGATGGCATATGCAGTTTGAAGTTGAAGTGTCATAGTGACCCCTCCTTAGGAATCTAGCTAATTTATGTAAATGAAAGCCCTGCCTTCTTATACAATGAAGGCAGGGGCTTGGTTCTAGAAATGCTTACACATTCACCTTTTTATTTGAAAATTTATTAAGGAATGAAAGGATTTTTTCATATACTGCAATTTCATTCTCTTTCTTAGAAAAACCATGGCCCTCATCCTCAAGCAGCATATATTCCACATCTCTGCCTTTACCCTGAAGCGCTTGAACGATTTGGTCGGATTCTTCCTTCACAACCCGAGGATCATTCGCCCCTTGGATAACTAGCATTGGCTTAGTCATTGAATCCAAATAAGTAATAGGAGAGAATTCAATCAGTTTCTCTCTGTCTCTTTCCGGATTCCCTACCCATTGATCCATTACAGGTTTCCAGTCTTCAGGGACGGAGTTGATAAAGGAGAATAAATCAGATGGTCCAAAAATGTCAACGACAGCCTTGAAGTAATCTGCATGCCTGCCATGAAGAAGAAGCGCCATATAGCCTCCATAGCTTCCACCCATTAATAAAATATTTCCTTTTTCCGCATATCCTTCATCAATTAACCAATCGAGAGCAGCTACATTATCCAATCTGGGACCGTTGCCCCAATCGCCTTCTACCATTTTCGAAAATTTCAGCCCATAACCAGTTGATCCTCTAAAATTAGGTACGAATATGCTATAGCCATGATTCAGCAAGAACTGGAAGGAAGCTCTAAAGAATTTTCGTTCAGCTGCTTGCGGACCTCCATGAGGCCAGTAGACAATTTCTCCATTATCATTTTCAGGCTTTGCTTTAAAAAACAATGCTTCTATTTTCAATCCATCATAGGAGGCATAAGTAACGATGTCCGGCTCTACCAGATCCTTTTCGGCTACCCCAGGAACTGCATAATGCGTCAGCGCTTCCCATTCGTTATTATCATATTTATAGATATTATGGGGCTTGGTCGCACTTCTGCCAAGCACATATGCTGCACCGGATTTAGCAACTATCAGCTTTTCTATTATGCTGCATGGTGCATCGACTCTCACTAAGTCCCCTGTCGCCAAATCAAATTGATATAAATGATCTACAACACCTTTCTCTGAGGAAAGATATAATAGATTATTGCCCTTGTCATATTTTACTGTGTTAAAGCTTTCGTTTTCTAACGCTTTAATTTTCGTGAATTTTTTCTTGTCTACATCAAATGAGGCCAAATATGTAAAATCCTCATTATAATCCGTTAATAAGTAAATGAGTGATTCAGAGACAAATACTGCATCATTCACAGTATGCTGTTCATCCGTTTGAGGCGTGATTAGCATATCTTCTTCGCCTTTTTTCACATTCATAAGTGTGTAAGTATTTGAAAAGTGGCGATAGTATAGTTTGCAGGTTTCTTCGGGGCTTAAAGCATACAAATAAGTTGACGCGTCTTTTCCTTCTGAAATCTTCTCTTCGTGACCAGATTCCAAATCAAGTGAAAACACATTGAAAAAAGATGGATTTCCCTTGGCGGATGTATAGTAGAGCTTTGTGCCATCCTCAGATAATATAGGGAAGAAATTACGCGTTTTTTTATTATTAACGATTTGCTTAACCGTTCCGCCTTGCAATGGCAGAGCATAAAATTGCGTATTTTCGTCTCCATCCGTATCGAAGCCAGCAACAATGAATCTGCCTTGCTTATCATATAATAGCCCCTGACAGGCTTGATCCTTAAAGGTAAGCTGTACAGGAAATTGACTAGGCAAATTCATTGCCCAAAGGTTATATTTCCCGCTTAAATTTGTGCTGAATACGACTTGGCTTTCATCAGGACTAACAGAGAAATCTCCAATAGCAAACGTCTTCAGAAACTGAGCTACATCAGGCTTAGGAAAAGAAATCATATTATATCCTCCAATTGTTAGAATTGATTGATCATTCTTAATATTTATTATAGCATGGATCTATCATAATCCCAATGTATACCATTCCTTTCATTAATTAATTCATCTACCTTAATTGCAGACTAAAGGCTAAATTTGCCCACAAAAAAACAGCCAAAATATTGGCTGTGTTGCATTTCCTATAAATTACCCGACACCATCTTCCCTTGGAACATCGTTGCTATTCGTTTAGATTTTCTCGCAATTGCTTCTGCGGAACATGTTGCCTCTATAAATACGAGATTGGCATCGCTTCCTTCTTGCGGCCATATTTGTTTACCTTCAGAGTTAAGTGGCGTCTTCCCATCGGTTATATACGCGAGAGTCTGCGCTAAAGAGCGTTCATCTGTCCACTTTGATATTTCTGCTAATCGGCCAGCTCGTTCTAAAATATCACCATTCCCAAATGGTGACCATACATCGAAAATATTATCGCATCCGATAGCAACAGGTACATCTTCGCTTCTTAACAGCTCGACCGGGGGGAGGTTACTATCAATTGGAACACTAGTGACAATTGTAATTCCTGCATCAGCTAATTGTTCGGCCACTGATTTCACCTGTTCCCGAGGAATTTCCCCAAGACAGTAGGCATGACTAATTGTCACTCTTCCTTGAAGTCCGGCTTCCTTTGTCAATTTGGCTAATCTTTTTATTGTATAGATGCCCAAGTGATCCGCGTCATGCAAGTGCAAATCGATTCCAGCATTTTCTGCAACAGCCAAGTCAACCATTGCCTGAAGTGATGCCTCAATATCTCCGTCAACTGTAGCAGGATCAACCCCGCCTATTATGCATGCCCCTTGCTGAAGAGCTTCTCTAACCAACTGTAATGAATTAGAACGAAGGAATCCGTGCTGTGGAAAAGCCACAATTTCATAACTAAGCTTCCCCTCAAATGTGTGTAAAGCTTTTTGCACTTCTTTTAAATTGGATAAACCTACTTCCGGATAAATATCCACATGAGTGCGAATATGAGTGACTCCATTTTTTAAATATATATCTATTAGTTTTTCCGCACGTTCTTTCGTTGTCGTTTCTAGTGATGGAAGCGTGTTTTTCTCAATTTCCAACCGTTCAAAAATATGGTTAGCTGGCGTAACCGAGCGCCATCGATCCCCTAGCAATGTTTTATCCAAATGACAATGTTTTTCTGTAAATGAAGGCAGAACCAGCAGTCCTCTTGCATCTTTTTGGGGCAAATTGTCTGGATTCGCCTCATCAGCATGCTGAACCTTAGCAATTTTGCCTTCTTTGATTAACAGATTAAAGCGTTCCGCCTTAGTGCTGCTGATCAATCCCTGTTTCATCTGGTAGCCGCTCTCTAAAAGGACATTTGTTAACCAAAAAGCATTACTCATTTTGCCATCCTCCTTTTTAAACAAATCAAAGCGCGCCTGCTACTATTGCTCCTTTGAACAAAACTGCTCTTCTGGTTGCATTTCTTGCCACCGCTTCAGCTGAACAGCGTGCATCAACGAGCACAAGGTCAGCGCTATCTCCAACTTGAGGCCAAACCTGCTTTCCTTCTTGATTCAATGGAGTGATGCCTCCAGTAATGCACCCTAACGTTTGCCCAAGTGAGCGTTCATCACTTAAGCCAAACCTTTCAGCCAATGTTCCTGCTTTTAATAGACTATCGCCTTTACCAAAAGGAGACCAATGATCAATAATGCTATCATCACCTAAAGATACGCCCACTCCTTTTTCACGCAAGAGAGGAATCGGAATTGTCCTGCCTATAGGGACAGCTGATGTAACTGAAATGTCCAGATGAGCCAACAATTCAGCAACTTCGCCTGCTTCCTCATTGGAAACATCGGCTAGTGCCAATGCGTGACTAATGGTGACTCTTCCCTCCCAGCCTGCCTCCTCAGTTAGAGCCGCTAATCTCCTTAGTGTAAATAGCCCTAGATGACCCGGTTCATGGAGGTGAATGTCAATATCCGCGTTTCCTTCCACTGCTAGTTCCATCATCGTTTGCAGCGATTTTTCTATATTTCCGTCAACAGTCGCAGGATCGACCCCGCCTACCAAAGAGGCCCCGCTTCGCAATGCTTCCCTTACAAGCTGAACCGATTGGCTGCGAAGCAATCCATGCTGCGGGAAAGCGACAATCTCTACAGAAGCTTTGCTTTTATAAGATTCCACGGCTCGCAACGTTGCTTCAAGGTTTTTCAAACCGATGATTGGATCGACATTGCCATGCGTGCGAATGCGTGTCGAACCTGAATTGATTAGCAACTCAAGCAATAATCCCGCTCTTTCCTCCGAGAATGGCAATAATCTCGGCAGCAATTCTTCTTCTTCTTCCAACCTGGTAAAAATGCCTTTAGCAGGGATGGTAGGAGCTTTCCATGGTCCGCCATAATAAGTTTTATCAATATGGATATGCATATCTCGAAACGATGGGAGCATTAAATATTCTTTAGCATCCAGCATAGGCTCTTCGGTCACTAACTGCTGGTCAGCTGACATTATTTTATTTATTTTTCCAGCTTCCATTCGAATGTGAAAACCCTTTGTGTCAGTTCCGGCAACTGAACCATTCTGATAATTATAACTGACTTCTAGCCGAACATTGGTTAACCAGTATGGTTTTTTCATCATTCTCAACCCTTCCCTGTATATGAATATTCTGTTTCTTATTGTTATTTTATTACTTGATCACTTTCATTCTATGTTTCGAAAATTAATCTTTAGAGAGAGGCATTTTTGTCAATTTAAGCTCCTGCTTGTTTGAGTATGTTGGCAATCTCATGATACCCTCTTGATTCTGCATGTTCCAAAGGAGTTACCCCATCTTTATCTGCAATATGAACATCTGCGCCATGGTCAACAAGTAATTGGACAATCTTTTGATAGTCGCCACTTCCATCACCTAGTATTACCGCTTCCAGTAAGGCTGTCCAATTAAGGTGATTGATATGATCGACATCGATATCCGAATGGGCAAGAAGTTGGTTGACGACCTCATCATGTCCGCGGTCTGAAGCAGGTATAAGTGCAGTGCCACCGAAACGATTCGTAAGTGTGGTATCAGCACCCGCCTCAATAGCTAATTTAACGATATCAAGCTGTCCTTCTGCTCCAGCGTATAAAAGGACGTTATCTGAGTTATCATTACGAATATTGATATCTACTCCCTCTTGAATTAACAGTTTCACCGTATCTACCCTGTTGTTCTGAGCTGCTGCCAATACCGCTGTTCTTCCGCTTTCATCCGTTGCATCAATGTTCGCGCCGGTTTTTATCAGCTTCTTAACCTTCTCAACATCACCATTCTCTGCTGATAAAATAATCTCTTGATCCATCTTTTTATCTTCCCCTTGTTCTTTCTGTTGGTGTTTTTCTGTCGATATATCTTCAGAGGTATTAGAATTCGCTTGGCACCCCGCCATCAAGAATATAAAAAGTATAATCGAGATTCGATAGATTATCATCATAGTTGATACCCTCCTTTTCAAATATGGTATCATGAGAACAATTATATGCAAAATATTAAAAAAGTAAGATTTGATTATGTTTTTCATATACTTTAGGAGTGTTTAATCAAATGGATATCAGACAACTGCGTTATTTTATTGCAATTGTAGAGGAAAGAAAAATCTCTGCTGCTGCCGCAAGACTTCACATCTCCCAACCACCGTTAAGCCAACAGTTGAAAGCAATGGAAGAAGAGCTCGGCTCAAGGCTAGTGGAAAGGAGCGGGAGATATTTTGAAGTAACCGAAGCGGGTAAAGCATTATATAAATACGCTCTGCAAATTACTCACTTAATGGAAGAAGCGTTATCGGATGTAAAAGCTGTTGGCACCGGTGTTAACGGAACACTGGCCATTGGCGTCAATACGTTTTCCGTCGCTGAATTAAGCAATACCCTTCATCGATACAAAGCACAATATCCCAATGTCACATATAAAATTCAACAAAATGAATCATCGCAAATTTGCGAGTTGGTAAGAGAAAGGAAAATCGAACTCGGGATTATACAGATGCCGCTCGACCTGGAGGATTTTACAGTTTGCCACCTTCATACAGAGCCTTTTTACTTTATTACCTCCATGAAACATAAAGGCTTTGATCAGAAAACAGTCTCACTTTCTGATATTCATAACGATTCACTCATCCTGCCAAGTACAGAGGGGTTAGGAGTCCATTATTTAATTTTAGAAGCATTTTCCCGTTTCAAGCTTATTCCCAAAATTACCGGAGAATGTTCCGACATTTCACTATTAATGGAGTTAATTTCTACCGACTTCGGTACATCTATTGTTCCAGAGGCGATTCTTAAAAAACATCCCAAATATCCAATTCAAGCTTATAAAATTGAAGGCGGCGAACAATTATTTACTTCTGTCGGATTGATATGGCTCAAGAACCATAGCTTGTCCAGGGCTGCCGATAATTTTGTCCGGATGATTAAGTAATAGTGTATTGTTACTGCTGCTTGTACAGTTTATGAAGTACAAAGGAATATTCCCCATTCATATTTTTGCATGGTTAAGCCACGATAATATTAAGATCGTTAAAGCGAGGATTTAATATTATGAAATTTGCAGGTGGCCGCATCATAAATTCTGAGCGTTCTTTCTACACCTAATTACCAAAGCCGTTTAACTTCAGATCATTTCAACTGTATGAAAATTATTTTTGGCAAGTAGAATTAAGCATTTTTTTCGCCTAAGTTTTATTCGGGGACAATACTGATTATTAATTACTCTTAGCTTCCTATAATCGTGTAGCCTGTCGCTGTTTTTCTCTACTATTATTTAAGTAGTAAGGCCTTCTCTTAGCAGCAATGGATAAGGTAGTGCAATAATAGAATAAACAATGAGGTTACCTGTCACGAAATTTATTAAAAGATGGTTCGCTAGTATCGAGGAAGATCATTTGGCTTGTTTGAAATGTTTAAATCATCTATTTGTTTTTCAATAGAAGATTTAAACCAGATGAAGATAGATTTTACTCACTTTATGCTGCAATTGATATTTATGTTTTGGAAAGGCTAAAGGCTAAAAAAGGACTGAGGTCTTTTGAATAATTTCTTTTTAAAGTTACAGAAGATTTTAGCTTCTCCGTATAATAAGCCCCTCACATAATGGAAGGGGCTTCGCTATTGACAGCATAAGTCCTGTACTTTACAAAATTCGAGAACATTATTCATACTTTGTTGCTATTGCTTTATCATGCACAAAGGTTTTTCCAGCGGGATCGCCAAGCAAAAATAACCGCTAAAAATAAGCATTTACCGATATTGATTGTGATTAGGCTCGAATAAACGCTCTTCAGCATTCCTAACAACAGAAAAATTATCTACATTATAATGCCCATGTAGCGTTTTATTGTGGTGATTAATGATATTCTCAGCAGATAAAACCTCAGAGTCAGTCGTTGAATGACCATTCCCTACGAGGGTTACATCAAAGGAGTTCACTGTAGCAGTTCTAACAGCCGTATCGATGCAATGCTCAGTTTTACATCCCATAATCACTAAATGGGATACTTGATTTTCTTTTAAGTATTGAAGCAGATCTGTCTTATAAAAAGCATTGGTTGCTTCTTTGTCAAAAAAAATGGCGTTACTGGCTGGAATCTTAATGTCGCTGTGAACTTGAAATCCAGGTCCTTCCCCATTGGCAACATCCTTATCTCTTACAAAAATGAGGTGTGCACCTTCCACTAAGGCTTGATTAATCACGCTATTAATATTGGCAATCAATCTATTTTTCTTGAACACTTCTTTTTCTTCCTGGTTTCCATCAATTAACTCTTGCTGAGCATCAATGATTAACAATGCTTGATTCAATAACATCTCTCCTCACGGCTTTTTTATTTTTGTTGCGGTATGAACTTCTTATTAAATCATAAATTTCTAGTTTTATACTTTTAAAAAAACATAGCCAAATCCTAAATTTGAAAGATGCCTATGATCTTATCACTTTCCCAGCCTTTGGTCGTCGGACAAGTTCACCACCGCAATTAGGACATAAAGAATTCATCCTTTCTGTACAGGATGAGCAAAATGTGCATTCATGAATGCAAATATAAGCATCAGAGTGATCCATCATTCCTCTGCTACACTTTTCGCATTGATTTCTCATTTCTAACCCCATTATTCCTCCCCCTTACTTACAATCCCTTAAACTCGAATTCCAAATAATTCAATTAATATAATTATAGATTGAGAATCGAATAGAATACAGTAATAAGACAAGGAAAAAAATATTATATACTTTTTATTTCAAGGAATGATATTCTATCCACTTATTTATATAAGGTTGAGAAACCTTTTATGAATAAGATAAGATTATACGATGTTTATCTAATGGTGACACTCAAAGCCGAGCATAATTTTTAGTTCATTAGAGATTTAATAAAGACCATCTCATCAGGGACCTGGTTAAGTCTTATTATCCTTCAAGTGCAATATTAACTGATTCAATCGCGTGTATAACTGTTGTATCAAATAAAGGCACGTCAGAATTATCTGGCTTTACAAGTAATCCAATTTCAGTACAACCTAATATGATGCCTTCAGCTCCCTTATCTATTAAACGCTTGATTATTTTTTGGTATTGCTCCCTTGATGATTGATTAATTTCACCTAAGCATAACTCCTCATAAATGACTTTATTTACACTCTCTCTATCTGCATTATTAGGGACTAAAACCTCAATACCATATGCCTCGATGCGTGATCTGTAAAAGTCTTGCTCCATCGTATATTTCGTTCCAAGTAATCCTACCTTACTCATTTTCGAGTTTTGAATTTGTCTTGCTGTTGCATCTGCAATATGTAAAATCGGAATCCTAATTTTCTCTTCTATATATTTAATCACTTTGTGCATGGTATTTGTACAAATCACGATAAATTCTGCTCCTGCCTTTTCTAAAGCCTGTGCAACATCACTTAATAACATACCTGCTTTTTCCCAGTTCCCCTCTACCTGGAAACGTTCAATCTCTTCGAAGTCAATACTGTATAGAATGCATTTTGCTGAATGCAATCCACCTAATTTATTTTTTATCTCTTCATTGATTATCCGATAATATTCAACGGAAGACTCCCAACTCATCCCGCCTATTAACCCAATCGTTTTCATAAATAATCCCTCATTCGTTTGAAGTGTTTTTTCATATGCAAATCGAACGGCTAAACCTAAAATGATTTAGAGGTTTTCGTCGTTTTTCATTTAATTCTATATTCTTCTTCAACTTTCCTGCCTCTTCTCTTTCATAAAAAGGGTATTCCCTATTATATAAGCTGGAAACCACTCTGAATAAATGAAAAGTTATACAAACTTAAAAAATCTTGGTTTGTTCTTTAAATTGTATAAAAGAACCCCATCACCCATAAAAAAATACCAACAAAAGGACCACTAATGTTGGTATTTCAGTTTCAGCGATAATAGGACACTGATCCACTCTTATGCAACAAAATGAATAGGTGTAATCATTCATACGAAAGAAAATTATATCATTCTAATGAGTCTGCTTGTTTGCTCTTATCTATTTGAATCTGGGTTTCTTGATCCACCATTTCTCTGATGGATTGGATGATTGGATCGAAAAGAGCTTGCTTCTTTCCGTATTCAAGATTAAAAAAGTAATCAAAATCAGGAGGATTAGCACCTTGATTATGTTGAATAATCGTTTCTATTTTATCAATTGCCTTTACCAACTTAGCTTCATTGGTTTCCTCTTTATTATATTCGTACCATCATTCCATGAATTTTTGTTGATTATTTTTGGAGAGAGAAGCGATCAGACTCTTAAGGGCGTCTCCTTCCTTCATGAACTTCATTTCAGAATTCACTTCAATTTTAGCAGATATATCCCCATCAAAAGCTTCTCCAAGATCATGTATTAGAGACAAACGTAAGACTCTATTAAAATCTAAATTAGGAAGGTATTCCTCTAATACCATACAAAACATAGTCAGCCGCCAAGAGTGCTCTGCTATACTCTCTTTTCTGCCATTGCTTGTCCACGCTGTTCTGGTGTTACTTTTCAACCGCTCAATCTCTTTAATAAAAGAAAATGATGCTTGAGTAATCACCCATTCAATCCACTTCCATCGCGATAAGAGTCTATCATGTTATTCAATTAAAGCTATCCCTCCGTATAAAAAGGTCACCGGATGACCACTTTATTTAGTTCCATTACAGTTCTAAATATGTAAATGTCTAATACCTTGAATCTTTCGAACTCGATAAATGAAAGACAAGCCAATTCTAAACTGGCTCATTCGATTTACTACCTCATTCTACGTCAACCTTTTCTGGTTCAATCTCTAATCTCATCGCAATATCCTTTTTAATATCATCAATAGAATGAAACTCGTAATCAAAGAAGTGATCCCATTCCTTAGCTGGTTCATAATCATTTAATATCTCTTCATTTTCTCCATAAAAAAGGACTGTATCCACTCTTAATAAATGATTTGAAACATTTTTGTCTTCATTATCATCATCAAAATACTGTTCCATCTCATTTTGAACTAATACCTTTACTCCTGTTAATTTAGTCATTAAATTCTCCTCCATATCTTGTATCATCAATTCTACTTTATATAGTTCATACACTCATTTCTCTTTGGTTAAACATTTGAGGCTCATTTACTAACCAGACAAAAGAAAAACTGTAATAAAAAATAATTTATCTATTAATCAGGATTTTTAAAAACAATCTTCATACATAACAGGAATGCTGTCCCTTTCCCCAAAGAATGGTTCAAAATATAATAACTTGAATGTTAAGTTTTGGATCTCGTTCAATAGACGGTTAATGCACTTGAATATCATCATCATTTTTTTCCTTTCTCTATATTCCAAAAGACCAACTTTTTGGCTTATTTAACCTACTCAAACAAATTTTTGACACTTTATTTCATTTATTCAAGAACAAATTCATGATAATAGTATTTATTCTTGACTTAGAGTTAACTCTAACACCTATTATAGGATCACTTAAGTAAGTAGCTGAATAAAACAAACGCTCAGTAAATCAAATGATTAGGGGGTGTAGAATTGACTGAGAAAACATATCGAATTGGTCAGTTAGCAAAAGTGATTGGTGTGAGCGAACATACTTTGAGGTTTTATGAAAAAGAAGGGCTTGTTATTCCCAAGAGAAATAAAGGTAACATCCGCAGTTACACTGAAGAAAATCGTTTATGGATAGAATTTTTGTTGCATATGAAAGATACCGGCATGACCTTAGAGGATTTGAAACGATACAAGGCTTTATGGGAATTAGGTGATGAGGGGTTAGATGAGCTTGTGCAATTATTAGAAGACCATCGAGCGAATGTAAAAGCAAAGTTAAAGACTTATGAAAACAACCTTTCTCTTTTAGATAAGAAGATCGACCTTTACCAAGACTATATTACCAAAAACGGCAGAAAAGATTTATTTGAAAGTTTTGTTCAAGAAAAAAATCAAAGTACAGATTAAAAAAGGCTCTTTTCTAATAGATTGTTGTTTTTTCATAGGTTTTAATAAAACAAACCATTGATAAAAAAGGTGATTGGAACGGGTGTGCGAGACTCCTGCGGAAGTGAAGCGGACGATGAGGCTCACTTGGAGAGGAAATCAACGACTACCTGCGAAAAGCAACAAAGGAAACGAAAACAGCCTTAAAAAATAATAAAAAGCACTTGACTTAGAGATAACTCTAGCAAATAAACTAAGCACATATTACACAGGAGGTGATACCTGAAACAACCCATTTAAAGAAGGAAACGTTCACTATGTGTGTAAAATTAGGAAAATATTAAATAAAGATAAAAACTTGGAGGAATGAACATGTCGGGAATTAAAGATAAGGTTGTCATTATTACAGGTGCATCAAGTGGTATAGGAGAAGCTACAGCAAAAGAACTTGCTTCTAGAGGTGCAAAAGTAGTTCTTGGAGCACGTCGTGAGGATCGCTTAAAAATGTTAAAGGATGAGATAGAAAAAAATGGTGGTCAAGCTGTATATCAAGTAACAGATGTCACTTCAAGAACAGAAGTTGAAGCATTAGCAGAATATGCTTTAAATAATTATAAGAGAATTGATGTTTTAATTAATAATGCGGGGACTATGCCACAATCTCCTCTTTTCAAGAAAAAAGTTGATGAGTGGGATATGATGATTGATGTCAATATTAAAGGGTTATTATATGGCATTGGATCAGTTTTACCAACAATGAGAGAACAGAAATCTGGTCATATCATCAATTTATCATCGATTGCTGGTCACCATGTCTACGCAGGTGGTGCTGTGTATAGTGGTACTAAACATGCCGTAAGAGCGATCACAGAAGGTTTACGACAAGAAGAAGCAGCTAATGGGTCAAATATTCGCACCACAAACATTTCACCGGGTGCGATCAATACTGAGCTAACAGAAACAATCACAGATACAGAATTAAAGAGTGCCTATGATGAATTATATAAAGGAGCAATTGCGCCTGAAAGTATCGCACGTATAATCGCTTTTGCAATTGAAGAACCAGCAGATGTTGCTGTCAACGAAGTAATTGTTCGTCCGACAAATCAACAAGCTTAAATATTCCAAAATGGGTGTAGTCTTTTTTATAGAACTGCGCCTTTTTTTTTAACAGTCTACTGAAATGCTTAACTGCTCAAAAGAAACACTGCCATCTTCTGTTAAAGATAATTTTTTTCATTTTTCACTCACAGTTACAAAATGATCCTTATTTAATATTGGAACCGTTTGATCAACATTTAAATGACTACAATATTTCACATCCTCCGCAAACCCTCGTTCACGTAATTCACGCCCACTTCCACACTCCCAAACTAATTCATTTAATTTTTGTTTTGAATGCTTAAACGCACCAATACACACTTCGACTTCAGGGGACTTTTTCCCGTTTAAGTATGAAAGTATCGCACCAGCACCTAAATAATCTTCAATAGAAGGCCGAAGAGCATCTTCATTCTCTCTAGCATCACTCCATTGTTCACCACAAGGAATGACAGTAATATTTGCCTTTGTTTTTATTCTTAATTGATTAGCAACGGAAGCAACTGATGAAGCATTAATTAACGAGCCTATTAAAAGTGCTGGAACCTTAGAAGCTACCCAAGTACAAAATGCACCATTAAGCGAGGATAATACATATTTTTTATTAGAGTGACCATGGTTAAAGGTACCTGGTGATAAAGTCGGATTTCCTATTTTAGTTGCCTCAGCTCTACCTAGAATATAATTAGCACCTACTTTATTTGCGTACCCCCTTCCATCCAAATTTGGTGGAAAAGGATAAATAATAGATCCATATCGCAAAGCTGAAATTACAGTTGAAGAAAAACTAAGGACATCCACAATTATTACAATATCCCCCCTACTCGCTGCATCTCTAGCCCCACGCCTTCCCCATTCCACTCTCACTTCATAAGGAGATTGTTCAAACAAACTTAAAACCACCTTTCAATCATTTGATAGGATTGATTATAAAGTAATTTTTTAAAAAATATAGACTTATAATTCTGAATAATATACAATTAATGTTAAGTTCTGTAAAAAACACCCTCTTTCAAGTGAAAGGGTGTTTTTTGGAAGATTGAAATATGAACTTCATTACCAATCACAGCTTGATAAACAAACACTGAAGGGTATTTTATTTTTTGTTTAATGCCCCTGTAGTGAAATTAGAATAATGCGCAGTAAACGGAAACTCTGCATTAAAAAAGTATATATAAAATGTTTGTGCTAACAAGTTGGATCATACTCTTCACAAATGTTCATTTTCAACCACTCCTTTTTCTATTATCGTTATCCATTATTTTTTTATCTTGTATAAATAAAAATCACAGACCGCCAAATCAATTTAAACTGACATTCCGTGATTTTAATTGTCAGTTCTTCATATGATAAATCAATATAATGACTCAACCAGGAGCAAAACTAAAACCCCGGGTCATATGGAAGGAATAAATTGTCTCCGCGGTTTTTCTTCTCTAAATTGGCAATTACTGCATTTATGATTCTTTTCCTCTTTATATCTCCTCACCTTATAAAATATCAATCCAAATTTTAACTGCTGTTGCAAAGATAAGTATGGCAAGAATAATTTGCAGAATCTTTGTATTCATTTTTTTACCTGCCATTGCACCGAGTGGAGAAGCGATTAAACTGGCAACAACCATGATAATTGCCGGATAATAATCCACCTGACCAGTCGAAACTTTCCCTACTGTAGCGCCAATAGAAGAAATTAATGTAATGGCCAAGGAGGATGCAATCGTCATTCTTGTTGGGATTTTTAAAACAGTGAGCATGATTGGCACTAGTAAAAACGCACCTGCTGCCCCGACAATCCCAGCACCCAAACCGACAATTAATGCTAAAACAGCTGCCAGCCATTTATTGAATTTTACTTGATCATAAGGTATATCGTCTAAGCCTTTCTTCGGAATAAACATCATGATTGCTGCGATGAGTGCCAATACACCATAGACGAGATTAATTCCGCTCTCTGGCATAAGCTTTGACCCAAATCCACCAACGAAGCTGCCGATCAATATACTAATACCCATATAAGCAATGAGCGTTTTATTTAAGTACCCGCCTTTCCTATATGCCCATACACCGCCAATCGTCGCAAAGAACACTTGGACTGCACTAATTCCGGACACTTCATGGGCTGTAAAGGTAGCAACTCCTAATAAAGAAGGAATATATAATAGCATCGGATATTTGATAATTGAGCCACCAATGCCGAGCATACCTGATAAATAAGAGCCAATAAATCCAATCAGGAAGATTGTGATAATAAATGCAAAATCCATTTTACTTCTCCTCTCTTATCATGTACTTTGAAAAAGGGAACCAAGACCGGTTCCTTTTTTTCATTATTTTTTTTGAATCCAAAATTTATAGACTCCGTCCTCTTCCTCTTGCTTTAAAAGAGTATGGCCACAAGATTTAGTCCATGCACTGATATCATTTATTGATCCTTTATCTGTAGAATGCACTTCTAGCACTTGCCTTTGTTCAAGATCATTCATCGCTTTTTTGTTTTCACAATTGGCAGCGGACATGCAAGCCCTTTTGCATCTAGTAGTTTTGCTGTTTCCATTTTGTTTTCCCCCTGATTTTATTATCGCACTGCACATCGATTAGGACCGATTTCCATTTCGCGCTGCTTTTCTTCATCAGGTGCAAATTTCCCCATATTAGTTTCGCGGATTTCCTGATAAGCATTTGGCTGCGGCGGAAGATTTTCAGTGACCATTTTTCTAAATTCTGTTTCGTCGTCTATATTTAATCCATGATTCTTTTCAAATAAAACACCTAATTTCTCTGCAACGCTTCCGTCATCATTTAACTCGTCGATAATCATAAAATGAGCAGGTAAAACCATTAATTCACTGGATAATTCTTTATAACGTTGATATAAGCTTTCTCTTAAATCACCAACCCAGTCTCCTGCTAATCCTGCAAGGTCAGGTCTACCGATAGAATCAATAAACAGAATATCTCCAGTTAGCAAGTATTTCTCATCGATGACAAACGATGTAGAACCAATTGTATGTCCAGGGGAATATAATGCGTGAATATTAATCGCTGTACTGCCTATCTTCACTTCATTTCCATCTTCTAATCGGTTGTATTCAAAAGTTACCTCTTCTGCATCCTTTGGCGACAGCCAATAGGCAGCGCCTGTTTCTTCAGCAATGATACGACCGCCTGAAATATGATCAGCATGCAAATGTGTATCGAAAACATGAATAATCTTTGCACCAATACTTTCGGCAAACTTAAGATAAACATCGGTCATTCTTGTCGCATCAATTAGAGCTGCCTCACCTTCCGAAACGGCCATATATG
Source organism: Cytobacillus purgationiresistens (assembly GCF_030813235.1). GTDB lineage: Bacteria > Bacillota > Bacilli > Bacillales > Cytobacillaceae > Cytobacillus > Cytobacillus purgationiresistens. Next base: position 95,981 of record NZ_JAUSUB010000008.1, read on the forward strand.
ATAAACAGCCTTTACCGATTCTCACAAATTGATATAGTTCTCCACCGTTTTTCAACTCACCCAGCTTAACTGGTTCTAAATGCTCACTCCAAGCTTTCATGCCACCTTCCAAGTAGGACACTTCAAGCCCTTCTTCCAAAAGCATTTCCGCAATCATAATGGAGGAGCCTTCTTTCGCGCATACTACAATGATTTCTTTATTGGCTGGAATCTGATCCATTATTCTTTCCACACCATCTAGCAAATCAAAATACGGGACATTCAAATATTCAAAGTTCACTCCTTCGATTTTCCAATCTTGAAAATCAGCTTCGTTACGAACGTCAATAATAAATAGCTCTTCCTTATTAAATACCTTTTTCGTAACTTCATGTGGCTTCATAGCTTTTACTGTCATTTTTATTACCCCCCACGGTATATTAGTTTGTAAAAAAATAGAGTGTTGCATGTGTATGCATTATTCTTATTGATTGAAGTTGACTGTTTTCCCAAACCATCCACTCATACCTGGTAAGACGTTAAATACATTTGTAAAACCATTACTCGCCAACTTTTGTGAAGCTAAATCACTTCGGGTTCCTGTTCGGCATATAACAAAAGTCTTTGATGCTTTATTTAATTGGTCAAAATGATCTTCAAGCTCTCCTAATGGAATAGAGATTGCACCTGGAATATGATTGAAAGCATATTCTGCAGTTTCACGTACATCTAGTACAACTACTTGTTCATTATCTTCCAATGTTTTCATAAGGTCTTCGTTGCTGATTGTATACGGATACTTTGTTTCTGAAGTGGTTTCATCATGAGACGATTTTCTTATAAAATGATTTAAAACCCCACCTTCTTCTATCGTACCTAAATATTGATGGCCTGTACTTTCAGACCATGCTTTAATATCAGCTTTGGATCCTTTGTCAGTTGCTTGTATTTCCAGCACGTGACCAGATTCTAAATCCTTCATTGCTTTCTTTGTTTTGACGATCGGCATTGGACAAGCTAATCCCTTTGCATCTAGCGTTTGGTTCACTTTCATTTTTTCCATTATAAAGCCTCCAATTATACCGCTATCGGTATGATATATTTTGTTAACCGTTTATTCAGTTTTTCCTTCCCATGCCATCATGCCACCAGCCATATTTTTCACCTTGTAGCCATGGTCTTCTAATAGCCGCGTTGCCCTTTCACTTCTGCCACCTGAGCGGCATACCATCACATATTCCTTCGTTTTATCTAATTCATGCAAACGGAACTCCAGTAATCCTAGAGGTATATGGACCGCGCCTGGGATTTTCCCTTTTGCTGCTTCTTCTACTTCTCGCACATCAATGATTTGGCGATCCTTATCACTTTTTATGAATTGCTCGACTTCAGATGGTAAGATTTGTTCCATTCTTGTTCCACCTCCCATTATGATTACCAGGCATTCATGCCGCCTCTGACATTTGTTATCTTTTGAAACCCTTGTTGTTTCAATAATTTACTTGCTTTATTGCTTCTCATTCCGCTCTGACAAATCACAACCACTTCTTGATCCTTTGAAAGACCAGATGCTTTTACTGTTATATCATGCAAGGGAATATTTTTAAATTGATTGATCGAGCGGGCTTTATACTCTCCTTGTGTACGAACATCGATAAATTGCTTATCTTTTGCACCTAATTCGGTTCTTAATTCCGCCATTGTAATATGCCTTATTCCTTTAGTTGGGAGAATTCGACTGAGCAGAAATAGAGCTATAAGAGCGAAAAGAAGAAAATTTAGATAATCCAATTGAATGAATACCTCCTTTTATAAGGGAAGTATCCCCCTATAAATTAGATAAATAAGTTCACCTTTCCATCTTCGGCATCTGCAAGATAAGCTGCTACACCAGCATATTCAATGCCATCTAGTAATTCTTCTTGATGTAAGCCGAGTAAATCCATTGTCATCGTACATGCAACAAGCTTTATATCTTGGTCCTGCGCCATCTCAATTAAATCTGGAAGCGGAACAGCATTATGCTTTTTCATGACACCTTTAATCATCTTGGGACCGAAACCAGCAAAATTCATATTCGATAACCCCATTTTATCTGCGCCACGCGGCATCATTTTGGCAAACATTTTTTCCATAAAACCTTTTTTAACTGTTACTTGTTCGTCTTTTCTCAGAGCGTTCAGGCCCCAGAAAGTGTGAAAAATGGTCACCTCATGATCGTATGCCGCTGCACCATTCGCTATAATGTACGCCGCCATCGCCTTATCATAATCACCACTAAATAATATTATCGTTGTTCTCTTTTTCTCTGTCATAATTGCCTCCTTATATTTTTACATATACCCGTATAGGTATATAGAATTGTAAATTTTTTTATCCTTTTTTAATCCAAAACTTTAATACGTCATTTTCTTCGATATGCTCTAATAATTCATGCCCGCCCGATTTTGCCCAAGCAGTTAAATCATTCTTTGCACCCTTATCTGTAGCATGGATTTCTAAAACCTCGCCAGTTTCTAATTGCCTTATTGCTTTTTTAGTTTTTACAATTGGCATTGGGCATGCGATTCCTTTTACATCTAATACTTGTTTTACATTCATTTTTTTACCTCCTTTTTATTGTTGCTGAAAGCACTTTTTGTAATCATTTCATTTATTGAGTGTGAATCTGAAGCGATGTTTCGCCACCAATAGGCACCTATTAGGCACTTTTGCTTAGTTTTAACTCTCTAATTGCATTTTTTGGTCATTCCAATTCAATTTTTAGTCACTCCAACCGCCACCTTATTAATATACCATTACCCCTATGGGTATATTAATAAACAAAATAAAAAATGTCAACCGCTAAATTTCATCTGCTTTTTACAAGCATATTGACAGCTTCTTTGATGATTTCACTACTTTCATCATTCGATTGATCGGCCTTTAATACACATTCCACTAGATTGGAACTTACCACCAAGCCGATTGTTCTGTCTGCTGCAGAGCGGACTGCTGAAAGTTGGGTCACGATATCACGGCAATCTTTACCATCTTCCATCATTTTCAATATTCCGCGAAGCTGTCCTTCCATACGCTTTACTCTATTTTTCATTTGGTCACCATATTCCATCCGCTCATTCTCCTTCCGTTAATTTTATATTTGTTTATTCGTTAATGGATAACCAATAACAGAAAAGCCTTTCTTTCTCAGAAAACGGATACTCATATTTTCTTCAATTTGACTCGACGCATGATAATACCTATTTAAATAGGCAACAGGTATATTAATACTATCCAAAATAGGACTTTGATATGATTGGTTATAATCCCTCACATCAAGTATCTTTACATCAGCTGGATGCTGGTCAAATGAATCAGCAGCTTCCACCCCTTTTATTGGACGATTTCTTAGATTTAAATAAACGGCAATGATCACTGCTATCAAAAGCAATAATAGCATACTGATTGATCCCCCTAAATGATTTAATTAACTTACAAAATTAACTTTATACCCAATAGGGTATATTGTCAACCAACTATCCTTGTACAAATTTTGGTATTATTTATGATAGAATGTTTATGAAATTCGGTTTGTGATTGAGGGAGGGGAGTAATTATGAAGAGAAGTCTGGTTTTTTCATTACTTATAGCTATTTGTTTATATTTGCTTGTTTCACCTGTTATGTATGAGCTGGTTTTTTATTTGAATGTGGTTGTGTTGCCAGTTGTGTTTTTTTGCTTATTTTCTATTGTATTCTTTTTAATATCATACATTTCAGGTAAAAGGATAATGATTTCATTAAGGATCGGATATTATTTGGCAGTTATATATTCCATCGCGTTATTAATTTTGTTATTTTTCCGTCCAAATGATCAAAGCTATGATTCGATGAACATCATTCCGTTTGCTACTATTTCCTTTTATCTTTCTAATGAAGTTAACTCGCTCATCTCTTTTTATAATCTAGCTGCTAATATTGGCTTATTCATACCCTATGGCCTATTTTTAAGAATAAAAGGACTAAATTTTCTTAAAACCGTTGTCATTATGTTTTTAACTATTTCATTTATTGAAACGATGCAACTGCTTACTAAAAGGGGGAGCTTTGATATCGATGACATCATTTTGAATGTTTTTGGTGCTATCATCGGTTGGTTTTTTTACTCTTTTTTTGTAAAAGCGGTTTATATTAAAACATAGGGAACTAAAGCTAAGTGTTACAACAAAGCAGGTGAAGCATGACACCAGCCTGCTTTATTCAATAACCTTGTCAAATTTGCTTTTTTAAAAAATTGATTGTAAATGCAATAAATTCTTTAACCATTTCCGATTGGGCCCGCCTTTTATGCCACACAACACCAACTATTCTTGTGCACTCAGGTTCTTTTATTTTCAACTTCGCTATATTTAGACTCTCACTTCTTTTACTTTTAATGATGGAAGGACAGAAGGCAACACCCAGACCTTTTTCCACCAATTCATAAGTGACACCTGTTTCGTCCCCCTCAAAAGCAAAATTCGGATAAAACCCTGCCTTTTCACAGAAACGCTCCGTCATATCTCTAAAGCCGTAACCAGCTGACATCACGATAAACGGATCATGCTCCAGCTCTTTTAGAAAAATAGATTCCCTGTTCGCTAATGGATGAGTAATGGGTACGGACATTAGGATATCTTCCTCCAATACTGGATACCATTCAATGTCGTTACCTATGATCGGCACAGTCGAAATCCCAACATCAATTTCCCCTATTTGAAGCTGATGACTCATTCTTTCTGAAGAGGCATGGTATTGTCTGAATCTCACTCTTGGCTGTTTTTCCAAAAATCCTCCAAACAAGTCTGGCAAGATTAAGGGAATGGTTACTGCAACTGTAATCAAATCATTTTGTTTTTCCGCTAAAAATGCCAGCTCTCTTTCGCCGATTTTCATTTCTAAAAATACTTTCTCAACAGTCCCTTTGTAAGCCTCTCCGTACTTATTTAGTTTAATCTGTCTTCCCGTACGATCAAATAGTTCATAGCCTAAATCTTGTTCAAGCTTTGAAATCATTTTACTTAATGCAGGCTGAGAAACATTCAGCTCAGCAGCAGCCTTTGTTAAATGCTGATGGCGTGCAACCGCTTCAAAATACTTCATCTGTAATAAATCCACTGAGCAGCCTCCTTAGATTAAAGATAGGATATTCATATTGTAAAATTAAATCGCTTATCAATGCAAAAAACACCTGCCTTCATAAGGAATGAAGCCAGGTATTTATAGGAAATAGTATTAAACTAGAGATCCTCCATCCTTCATATATCGAATGATTCCTTCTGCAGCTCTGTAAGATAGCGCACCTAATGTACCAGTAGGATTAAAGCAGCTATTATGAGGAAATGCTGAGGCACCCGCTACAAATACATTTTCAGCATCCCACATTTGCAAATAGGAATTAACAGCAGAAGTTTGCGGGTCTGCCCCCATTATGACGCCTCCTGTATTATGCGTGTTCGTGTCTTTATTTACATTAAACGGCGCTTGTTCTTCAGAGGTTTCGATATGATCCGGACCTATATTCTCTGCTATGTTTCTCGTCACCTTTGACATATACTTAACCATTTCTTTATCCTGCTCAGTATAATCATAGGTCATCCGTAATAAAGGCATACCGTATGCGTCTTTATAGGTTGGATCGAGATCCAGATAATTTTGTTGATGGGGTAAGCTCGCACCTTGTATCTTAACAGGAAACGTGCTGTTTGCATATTTAATCGATTGCTTTTTAAATTCACTACCCCATGATGCTGTACCATTTGGCACTCTGTTGACTGCAATCGGACGGTCGCCATATTGGGTGGTCCGAATACCAGCTCCATGAATGAAATTTTCATTCGTGTGATCAAAATTATCCCCTGTAAATTCAGCAATTTCTATGCCTAGTGCTCCAGCACCTCCATATAAATTGAACTCTTTATTATCGAAAAATAGTGTAGAGCCACCTGCAGAGATTTGGTAGGCGTAGTTTTTACCAACAGCACCTGCACCTGTTTGCGGGTCATATGGCTTGCCAAGATTTGAGTTAAGCAATAGGCGTACATTGTTAAATACATAGCTCGCGATAACTACGACTTCTGCAGGCTGTTCAAACTCTTCTCCTGTTAGTGTATTTACATAAATAACGCCAGTAGCTTTTTGACCGTCATTCACAATTTTTGTGACATTGGAATGTGTACGCAAGTCAAGATTTCCAGTCTGCTTCGCTACAGGAATAACGGTTACAACCGGGTCCGCTTTTGCCCCATATTCGCACCCAAAGTTCTCACAATAAGCACAATATTGACAAGCACTTCGGCTAATGCCATCTGGATTTGTGTAATTTTCAGACAGGTTTCCAGAGGGCAAAATATAGGGTTTATAGCCGAGCTTTTTTGTAGCCTTTTCAAACTCTTCCATAATCGGCGTTTTCAACATCGGTCCAGTCGGATAAGGATTTGACCTTTTGCCATATAGCTCTACGGTTTCACCAGAGATACCTGCCATCTTTTCAAAAGTATCATAATAGGGCTCTAATTCATCATAAGTCATGCCCCAATCCTGGACAGTATAGCCTTTTTTTATTTTGTTTTTTCCGTAGCGCTTCTCTGTCAGCGTTTTTATTTCAAAGTCATAGGGTAAAAAGCGGTAAGTTTGTCCGTTCCAGTGGCTTCCTGCACCACCGATACCATCTCCGACGATAAATGTGCCGTAATGCCTCATCGGTAAAGCTCTCGTCTTACTATTATTACGTGAAGTAATTGTTTCTTTTGATAAATCCTGCATCAGTTCTGTTCGATGCTGAAAGCGAAGCTCATCATGCCCCATTGAGTAATCCTGTGTTGATCTTGCTTTTCCCCGCTCAAGACCAACAACCTTCAACCCTGCCTTTGTTAATTCTGAGGCAATGATGCCTCCTGCCCAGCCCATACCTACAATAACAACAGGCACTTTAGGTAACTTTGTACTCATGATTGTCAATCCTTTCATTGATTAATGGCCCATATGACTGTTTAGGCTTTGCGGCTTCTTCTCTACAAATGAATTGCTTTGAATGTCATTCGTATAACTCATATAAGAACCTGGATACTTCCTCATCTTCCAGCCTTTCATCTCTTTGTTTCCTCCATATAAAGGATCCGCATATGCTCCTTCTATCGTCAATGTTCGCAGCATCGAAAAGAAATGTGATGAGGAGATACCTGAAAGTTTATATTTCTCGCCACTTTCAAAGTCAGTTAGCACCTCATCCTGTTCATTTACTTCTAGCTCAATAAAGTTTTTCTTGAACTTTTTATTGCTGTACTTGTCCAAACCTTCAAGGCCTAAAAGGAATAAATCCTTACGCAATAGTCGCAGCTGAGTCCCTTGAAGCTGATCTGGAGAATAAAAAGGACCTTGCATATAATCCTTTACATTTGCACCCCATGGACTTGCCAGCTGATGATCTATATAAATGGCGACATTTAATTCAATCGCACCAGGTCCTAATTCATCTTTAGGAAAGATCCGTTCAGCTGCGGCAGCTGTCAATCGATATTGATCCATCGTGAAAAACATTAATGCTTCATTAGGATAAGACACTGGCTCTTGAGGTGATGTATGTACATGCTCAGAGGATCCTCCAGTATTCACACCTAAAAGATTTGCCACTGCCCCGCCCAAAACGATACCGCCAACAGTCAATCCTGAATTTTTCAAAAATGTACGTCTTGATTTAAGATGATGATCCACTTTTTGATTTTCATTTTCAGACATACGAATACCCCCCATAAAAAATAAAACAATCATAAATTATTTCGAAAAGAAAAATTCATTAATTCGAGATAATTGTTCAAACAGTCTCTTCTTAAATTACTACTTCTCCGACTATTCTATCTAGACGTTAAAAAAGCATTTCCCAACTAAACACGATCGAATAGATGAGAGTGACAGCAATTAAAGCAAATGTAAAAAGGAAAGACCGTTTCCCTAGCCAAGAAATTAAAATAATTGCAAGTCCTATACTGGCTGCTATAAAGCTTAACCCAGGGAATTCAGGCATGTATAATGAGAGGAAGTAGCCAAAATTAGCAATGATAAATATCGGTGCAATCACCTGATTCAACATCCTAATCTCAGAATAAGCGTGATGATTCTCCAAGAATGCTCCTCCTTTGACTTTTATTCTGTTAATGTTCTGCATAACAACAGCCTTCTCGGGTGAGAGAAGGAATATTAAGAATTATTTATATGACTACAATTAACTCAAGGACAATTATACTATCTGAATAGTATTAAATATAATACATATTTGCACAATAAATCATAACCATATGGTTATGATTTATTGTTTAATTGAACATATTCACTGTAGAATAATGACTGTACATGAGCATGAGAGTTCACTAATTTGAGAGAATATAAGATTGAAGTGTAGACTCTGGGAGTTAAGAAGATTAGTTGGGTGCGTACTTCATACTCTTCTTTTCTAATCCTTTAAAAGCGCAAAAAAAAAACCTCTTGGTTGAGAGGCTCTCGTTCTATATTATGGTTTTTCTACATTTGAATTAGTAAAAGTAAGGATTAAGAAAAATAAAAAGCTTAACAATAAGATACTGCCGCCAACGATATAAAAAATCGTGTTTACAACATCAGGCAAGAAGGCTGGTTTAAAAATAAACATTGCCATTCCTCCAGTCAGCCCAATGGACCCTATAACAGCTGACCCTACATGGAGTTTAGCAAGCAAGCCCAGTTTTGGCGTGAATACTTTATAATAGACCGCCCAGGCAAATAGTGAAAGCCAGCCAACAACCAAGCTATGGGCATGAATGGGCTTATATAAGTAACTGCCCTCTCCTGCCATATGTGAGCCTAAAAATGCGCCAACTAGTGCAAATATTGCGGATAATCTTAATAAAAGCTTACTATATTTATTCATATAATTCCCCTCTTTTCATCAATATAAATATAAGTTCAATTCAAGTATATATTATTATAAAGTATGAAAGTTGTCTCATGAACACCTTTCCTTTACTTCTCCTTCAATTTACAAGATGAATATGAACGGAATATGAATAGAAATTTACAATTGAATCAATCGATTTTACTTTTTTATAATTAAATTCGATTACTATAAATCCGCATTTTTTGGAAGAATGATGGTAAAAGTTGTTCCTTTTGTTTTTTCACTTTCAACAAATATCTTGCCATCATGCAGTTCTATAATTGATTGAACTATGGCTAAGCCTAATCCGGTACCTTTAACCGCTCGATTCCTTGATATATCTGCACGATAAAGGCGTTCAAAGATTCTCTCAATTTCAGCGTTAGTTAAACCGATGCCATCATCTTGGAAATGAATATGCACACTATCTGCTTTCTCTTCTAAACGGATATCTATTTCGCCATTTTCATCACTATATTTTATCGCATTCGTCATCAAATTTTCCCATATGGAATAGAGCAATGACGGGTCGCCTGTATATTGAAATGGGGGCAAAGCATAGCTCACCATTATTCCCTTTTCCTCTAAATACCATTGATTTTGTTTAATGACGAGTTTTATCTGATCGCTTATATCAAAAGATGATCGGTTGACCAAATCCTTTTTCGTATCAATAGACGATAATAGTAATAGTTGATTCGTCAAGTTTGATAAGCGGTCGACCTCTCCCTCTACTACATGAATATAATCTCTTTCTTCTGCTGATAATGTTTTCTTTTTAAACAGATTTAGGTACCCTTTAATGTTGGATAATGGCGATTGAATATCATGAGAAATATTAGAAATAAATTCCTTTCTCATTTCATTAGCTTTATCTAGTTTCCTGGCCATTTTCATAAAACTTGCTGAGAGCTCACCAATTTCATCTTTTTGTGAAGTATTAAGCTGAATGCCAAACCTTCCATCTGCAATAATTGCGGTTGCCTCATTTAATTTACTAATCGGTTTCACAATATACTTCGTACTAATTAATACAAAAAGGATGCTGAGCACAAGAATTCCGAAAAGTAACCAACCAAACATGATATGCATTTCACTAAATAATAATTTAATATCCGGTCTAATGAAAAGTGCATATGTATGACCTCCATGTTCAAATTGAACACCGACTGAATTCTTTAATTCGTTGGCAAAGAAACCCGTTACAAATGTTGTAATTGGGAAGTTGGATATGCCGTGATAAATATCTCCTCTCAAAACCTGACCGACCGCAGTATTGGGCAAGTTCGTTTCACGGTACTCTGCTCCATAAAAACGATGATCATTCTGTCCATCTGTTACATAAAGCTGATAACCGATATCGCCAATATGGTGCAAATATTCATCAATATTTAATTGTTGATGATGATTTAAAAAAGCCACTAATTCTAAACCGATATTCGTTACTTTTTCATCATTCAGCGGTTTAAGGGTTTTTTGATAATACAGATTCGAAATAAAAAAAGAAAGCAAACTGCTAATAAGCATGATCACAATTGTGGTGATGGCAATTTTTGAATATAAGGTTTTCATTAATTGACCTCCAGTGAATAGCCTACTCCTCGGATGGTTTTTATGCTGACAGCTATACCTAGTTTCGTAAATCTTTCTCTTAACCGCTTAATATGTACATCTACAGTCCGTTCATCTCCTTCAAAACCCAGACCCCAGACATTTTCAATTAATTGCGCTCGGCTGAACACTTGGTTCGGACGTGAAGCAAAGAAATGAAGCAAATCAAACTCCTTTAATGGAAGGATGTATGTTTTTCCGTTTACTTCTACTTCGTAGCTTTTTTTATTTATAAATAATGGGCCGGCCTTCACACTCGATTCCGCTGCTTTACCATACCTTCTTAATAGTGCATTCACTCTAAAAAGGAGCTCTTTAGGCTCGAATGGCTTTACTAAATAATCATCTGTACCAAGAAGATAGCCCTTTTCCTTATCCTCTATTTGGCCTTTTGCAGTTAATAAAATAACCGGAATATCGTAATTGGTACGAATCTGCTCTGTTAGTCCGTATCCGTCCAAATTAGGCATCATTATATCAGCTATCGCTAAATCGAAGTCTCTTTTTTCGAGCTCAGCCAATGCTTCATTTCCATCTGCTGCTTCAACTGCACGAAATCCTTCCTTTAACAATAAATCCTTCACTAAATATCTGACATGCTGATCATCGTCAACGATTAAAACAGTCTTCATTTTCAATCCCTCTATTCTTTTTATCTACATTCGTAGGCTGACTTTTTGACTTATGGCGGACATGCCCAATCCATGAACGTGGGTTAAATCCTACACACCAGTGGGACCGAGCGCATGTGACTCATCTCTTATACCTTTTGCGCTTCTCTTTGTCCAGCTTCGGCGGCTAGCCCCTCGAGGCCTTTAGCTTGTCGGGGCTGGGCGAGCTGCCTGCGCTTTTCTTATAAAAATAAACCTTGCAGTATTTGCAAGGTTTATTATATGTGTTATAGTTCGTCAAATCCATTATCAACTTGATTTACTTTTGTATATTGTCTTGATTTCTGCTCGAAAAAGTCTGATTTACCTTGATCGACTTCTTCATAGGCAACAATCCATCGAAGAGGATTCTTGCGGTAGCCTTCGAAGGGTCTTTCAAAACCTAGCTGATTGCTTCTAACATTGGCATAGAACTTAATATAAGCTTCTAAGTCACTGATTAAAATACCATCCATTTTATCTCCAATGATATAATGGGCCCATTCAATTTCAAGCTCGGCCGCTTCTTTAAATGTTTCTTTTACAAATTCTTGCAACTCTAATGTGTTTAGTTCCGGGTTTTCATTCAGTATTTCTTTAAATATCTTCACAAATAAATCAACATGGATCTGTTCATCACGATTAATATAATTTATCATCGTTGAAGTCGAAACCATCTTCTGATTGCGAGCAAGATAATAAAAGAAGGCAAAACCTGAGTAAAAGAATAACCCTTCGAGAACTACATCATATACTATGGATTTTAATAAGTTTTCAGCTGTTGGGTTTTCTGCAAAATCTTTATAACCGTTCGTAATAAAGTCATTTCTTTTTCTCAATGTTGGCTCTGTTCTCCAATAATCAAACACTTCATCCTGTTTCTTTTTAGGAACAAGCGAGGAAAGGATATAAGAATAGGAATGATTGTGAATCACTTCTTGTTGTGCCAAAATGATCATCAATGCAGACAGGCTGGAATCTGTCAGATAGTCTGCTGTTTTCCCCGCATAGTCGGTTTGAATGCTATCAAGCAATGCTAACAGACCGATAATCTTTAAAAAGGCATCTTGTTCGTCATCAGTTAATTGAGGGAATTGCCTTATATCCTGAGACATATTTATTTCAAAAGGTGTCCAAAAATTTGCGAGCATTTTTTTATATTTCGGGTACGCCCATGAATATCTGACATCATCCCAATTTAGAATATTTGAGCATTCACCATTTAAAATCCCTGTGGAACGGTTGGGTGCCTCGTGATTCATAATCGGGCGTTTTTTTATAACATCCATTTTATTAAACTCTCCTAACTTTTTTTAGCTGGAACAAGATTCACAGTCCTCAACTTCTGTTGATGTTGACCGCAGATAATAAGTTGTTTTAAATTTGTTTTTCCAAGCGGAAACATGCAGATCTAATAGTTCTTTTGCTTTAACATTATTTTGAATATAAAGGTTAAAAGAAATGGCTTGATCAATATGTTTTTGTCTGCGCGCGTTTTGCTCAATGCTCCATTTTTGATCGATATGATAAGCCGATTTATAATACCAAGTCGTTTGGCTGTTCAAGTCAGGTGCTGTTACAGGGATGCGGTAATCCTTCTTTTCCTCGGAATATTGCTTATTGAAAATTGGATCAATGCTCGGAGTGCTCCCAGCGATTAAAGCTGTAGATGCATTTGGAGCTACGGCCTGCAAGTAACCGTTTCTCATCCCATTTTTCTTAACATCTGCCATCAAACCAGACCAATCATATTGACTTTCGGATGCCAAATATCCACGTTTTGTAAAATAAGCACCCGTATCCCAATCCGATCCTGGAAATGCTGGATAAGCTCCTTTTTCTGCTGCTAACTTCATTGAGCTATCAATCGTTAAATAAGCGATCTTCTCATAAATCTCATCTGCAAAATCGAGAGACTCTGGGCTCTCCCAGATTATTTTATTTGTTGCTAACAGATGGTGCCATCCGAAGGTTCCAAGGCCAATTGCGCGATATTTCTGATTGGTCAGTTGACCTTGCAATACTGGAATCGTATTGATATCAATCACATTATCAAGCATTCTAACTTGAATGGGGACTAATCTTTCTAATACTTGATCATTGTACGCTCGTGCGAGATTTATAGACGATAGATTGCAAACGACAAAATCTCCTGGGATTTTTTCAATAATGATTCTTCCATCCCTCGTATACTCTTCCTCCCGCTTTGTTACACTTTGGTTTTGAACAATTTCTGTACATAGATTTGTACAATATATCATCCCTGCATGAGCATTTGCGTTTTTACGATTGACTTCATCCCGATAAAACATGAAAGGCGTTCCTGTCTCAAGCTGGCTTCTCATAATCATTTTCATTATTTCGATCGCCGGTACAGTTTCTTTTGACAATCCAGCATGCTGAACACATTCCTCATACTTCTGACGGAATGAACCTGATCCTTCAGATTCATCATAGAAATCCTCTAGGGAATAACCCATTTTTTGTCTGACCTCATGGGGATCAAATAAATACCATTCTTCTCTGTTTTCTACTTTTTCCATAAATAAGTCAGGAAGACATACTCCAGTAAATAAATCATGTGTGCGCAATCTCTCATCGCCATTATTTAGCTTTGCATCTAAGAAAGAAAAGATGTCTTTATGCCATACATCAAGATACACACTGATTGCGCCTTGTCTTTGACCAAGCTGATCCACACTTACAGCCGTGTTATTCAACTGTTTCATCCAAGGAAGAACACCTGAAGAAGCACCTTTGAAGCCCTTTATTTCACTGCCGCGGCTGCGGATTTTCCCAAGATAAACGCCAATTCCCCCACCGTTTTTAGATAGAGCTGCAATATCTGTATTACTGTCATAAATGGAATCGAGGCTATCATCCACTGTTTCAATAAAACAGCTGGATAGCTGCCCCCAGTTTTTCCCTGCGTTCGTTAACGTTGGTGTTGCAACAGTCATATACAGATTGCTCATCGCCCAATAAGCTTCTTTAACCAATTCCAATCTATTGGAAGTTTCTTTTTTCATTAATACCATAGCTATAATCATGAATCGCTCCTGTGGCAATTCATAAATATTCTTCATTCTATCCTTTGCTAAGTATCGGTCTGCCAGCATTTTCACACCTAAATAGGTGAAAAGCTGATCGCGTTCTGGAGAAATGAATGTACCTAACTCATCAATATCTTCTTTTGAATAAGTGTTTAGTAAGTCTTTTTCATAGATATCCAGTTCAGTAAGCTTCTTTAGTAGAGAATAGAAATCTCCGTAAGCTTGTTCATCTGAATAATTCCTATTGAGTGCAGCTTCTTTATATATCTTTTTCGAATATAATTGTGCTGCAACATAGGTCCAATCAGGCTCATCCATCGATATGTAGGATAAGCATTCCAGAATGAGTTGCTCATATATTGTTGATGAATCTAAATGATCCATTTGCTCCGCTCTATTTTTCAATGATTGTATAGGTAATTTAGGGAATGATTTCATTAGTTCGTCAAAATTGATTTCATAACTTACTTCTAATATTTTCAAATTAATTCCTCCTCCAAATGTGAAACGAAATGCGTAGGCGCCTTGTTCAGGCCCGACAAGCTTAAGACGGATTGGCAGGAAGGTTGTTCTTCACCTTCCTGACGATTTGGCTTAAGACCTCGAGGGGCTAGGCGCTGAAGCTAGGCAAACGAAATGCGTAGGCGCCTTGATCAGGCCCGACTTTTATGGAAATCTTAATCCTCAAGGGTTGACAGAGCTGAAATTGAACAAAAAAAATCCGCTCAAGGATTTGAGCGGATAAAACGACAGAATAATAATAAAGCATGACGCACCTTCACTATGTACTATCGTTTCATCTTCCCAACCCCCGAAGAAAAAGAAACTTTAGATTAAGGTGGCAGGTCTCCTGGCTCATGCTTCATTCTACTAAAAGCCCTTCCCGTTTCTCCGAATATTTTCGGATGAAACAGTGGCATGCTTTGTTCGTCGACACTTACAGTTGCGGGGACAGCTCCGGATTTAGACCGGATTCCCTATTATGTTCTGATAGAACACCATCGCTTAATCACTATATGTAGTTGTTGTTTTCATTTCCATACACAATATATTGTATGAGTAATTCTATCATAAGGAATTACAGATTTCAAATTATTTTTCTTTTAAAGAGAGAATCTCGTTCCCCATTTCTTTTTTAACTATCTCGTTCGAGGTATTAGTTCGATCTTATTTTGATTTACAGATTTATCATTTGCCCTCTTGTTCGGGCACTAGTTCGATCATCTTCTTTACCCTATTGTTCTTTTCCAGCTCATTCGGGCATTAGTTTGATTATCTAGTTAACCCTTTTACTCTTTTCCAGCTCATTCGGGCACTAGTTTGATCATCTAGTTAACCCTTTTACTCTTTTCCAGCTCATTCGGGCACTAGTTTGATCATCTAGTTTACCCTTTTACTCTTTTCCAGCTCATTCGGGCACTAGTTTGATCATCTAGTTTACCCTTTTACTCTTTTCCAGCCTGTTCGGGCACTAGTTTGATTATCTAGTTTACCCTTTTGTTCTTTTCCAGCTCATTCGGGCACTAGTTTGATCATCTAGTTTACCCTTTTACTCTTTTCCAGCTCATTCGGGCATTAGTTTGATTATCTAGTTAACCCTTTTACTCTTTTCCAGCCTGTTCGGGCATTAGTTTGATCATCTAGTTTACCCTTTTACTCTTTTCCAGCTCGTTCGGGCATTAGTTTGATCATCTAGTTTACCCTCTTGTTCTTTTCCATCCCATTCGGGCACTAGTTTGATCATCTAGTTAACCCTTTTACTCTTTTCCAGCTCATTCGGGCATTAGTTTGATCATCTAGTTTACCCTTTTACTCTTTTCCAGCCTGTTCGGGCACTAGTTCGATCATCTAGTTTACCCTTTTGTTCTTTTCCATCCCATTCGGGCACTAGTTCGATCATCTAGTTACCCGTTTATCCTTCACCTATCACTTCCGGTTATTAGTTCGATCTTCAAGTTCCTAAAGATAAAATAAATGTAAAAAATAAACGCCACCCAAATTTACAGAGCGGCGTTTATTGTAACATCATTTGTATAAAAGTTCAAAACCCATAATCTTAAAGTTTCACTCGCTGTAATCTTAAAGCATTTAAGACAACGGATACCGAACTGAATGCCATTGCTGCCCCAGCAAGCCAAGGGGCCAGAAAACCTGCTGCTGCAATTGGAATACCTAAAGTGTTATATCCAAATGCCCAGAATAGGTTCTGCTTAATATTTTTGATTGTCTTTTTACTCATAAGAATAGCATCAGCAATGCTGTTCAGGTCTCCGCGCATCAAGGTGATATCTGCCGCTTCCATAGCAATATCTGTTCCTGTGCCAATTGCCATACCGATATCAGCAACAGCTAGGGCTGGGGCATCGTTAATACCATCTCCAACCATTGCGACCTTTTTGCCTTGCTGCTGAAGTTTTTTCACTTCTTCCGCTTTTCCTTCTGGAAGCACTTCTGCAATCGTTCTGTCGATTCCAACTTCCTTAGCAATCGCATTTGCAGTCAATTGATTATCTCCAGTCATCATAATGACATCGAGGCCCATATCTTTTAATCTGCGGATCGCTTCCTTTGAAGAATCCTTGACTGTGTCTGCCACTGCAATCATTCCCATATAATTACCATCCACAGCTACGAGCATCGCTGTTTTACCATTGGATTCTAAATCTTCCATTATTGGCAAAACAGACTTGATATCAATCTGATTGCTCTTCATTAATCTTCTTGTACCGATTAGAACTGCCTTGCCTCCCACTTGCGCTTTTACGCCATACCCAGGAATGGCTTCGAATTGCTCAGGGCTGTCTATCGCGATTCCCTTTCCTTCAATCCCTTGTACAATCGCTTCAGCTAAAGGATGCTCAGATGACTTTTCAGCAGATCCTACAAGCTTCAGAAATTCTGACTTTTCCATTTTCCCTGCATCAATGACATCAGTTAAAACGGGTTTCCCATTTGTAACTGTTCCAGTTTTATCAACCACAACAGTATTGATTAGATGTGTTAATTCTAAATGTTCGCCGCCTTTAAACAGTATCCCATTTTCAGCTGCTCTTCCTGATCCTGCCATGATAGAAGTAGGTGTAGCTAATCCTAATGCACAAGGGCACGCGATTACTAGGACGGCAATTACTTTTTCTAATGCACCGCCAAAGTCACCAGGACTGAGCCATAGGTACCAAATGAAAAAGGTAATAACAGCTATGCCGATAACGATTGGCACGAAGATTCCAGAAATCTTATCGGCTAATCGTTGAATCGGCGCTTTTGAACCTTGTGCTTGTTCAACGACTTTAACAATTTGAGCCAGGGCCGTTTCCCTGCCTACCTTTGTTGCTTCTACTTTTAAAAAACCATTTTTATTAACGGTTGAGCCAATTACCTCATCGCCAGCTGTTTTATCTACCGGCACGCTCTCGCCAGTTAGCATTGATTCATCTAATGCGGAATGGCCTTCGAGAATGATTCCATCTACTGGAACCTTTTCTCCTGGCTTGACGAAGACAACATCACCTTTACGCACTTCTTCAATCTCTACAACCATTTCTTCTCCATCTCGTAAAACGGTTGCCGTCTTTGCCTGCAAGCCCATCAATTTCTTTATTGCTTCTGAAGAGCGGCCTTTAGCACGTGCTTCGAATAATTTCCCTAATAAAATGAGCGTGATGATGATCGCACTTGTTTCAAAATATAAATCAACATGGTGTGCATGTGTTTGACCTAACGATTGAATTCCTAGATACAGGCTATAAAAATAGGCTGCGGACGTCCCTAATGCGACAAGGACATCCATATTGGCGCTTCCATTGCGAAGCGCTTTATACGCACCTACATAGAACTGCCAGCCAATTATAAATTGCACGGGTGTCGCCAGTGCGAGCTGTACCCAAGGGTTCATAAGGAAATCTGGCATATAAATGAATGAAGTAAATTCAAAGTGACCGACCATCGTCCAAAGGAGAGGAAGAGACAATATAAGTGCCGCAATAAATTTCCACTTTTGCTTCTCTATCGCCTTTTCACGAAAATCGCTTGCCTCATCATCTTTCTTCAATTTTGCCTGATAACCAATCTTATCTACTTTCTCAATTAATTCTTGCACAGATACTTGCTCTGGATTATACTCGACCGTTCCGGTTTCCAAAGCCAGATTAACATTTGCGCTTTTAACACCCGGTTGCTTGTTAAGAACTTTTTCGATACGTGAAGAACAGGCGGCACAGGTCATACCTGCAATATCAAACTCCGCCTTTTCTGAAACAACTGAATAGCCAAGGGCTTCAATTTTTTCATTGAATTGTTTTTCGCTTATAATGTCAGAATTATATTTGATTGAAGCTTTTTCAAGCGCCAAATTCACATTCGCATCCTCTACGCCTTCTAGCTTTTTTAAACCCTTTTCAATTCTTGTTGAACAGGCTGCGCAGGTCATACCCGCGATCGGTAAGTTAACCTCTTTATTAGAGGAACTACTCATTATCGGACAACTCCTTCATATGTCAACTATACTATACCCATCTACCCTATATAAAAGCCAAAAAAGAGGACGTGCCTTAGTATGCACGCAACACTCTTATTTCATTAATTAACGTCATAACCTTGGTCATCGATCGTTTCTTTGATATCTTTAAGACTGACTGCAGATGAATCATAATTGACCTTCACTTGGCCATTTGCAAGATCTACAGCTACCTTGTCAACACCCTTTAATTCTCCTACACTGCCTTCTACCGCTTTGACACAATGTCCACAAGTCATTCCAGTTACATTTAAAGTTACACTTTCCATGCTATATATCCTCCTTATTTTTTCATTAATTTTTGAACGGTTATTAGAAACTCATCAAGGACTTCATCATCGCCTTCATGGATTCTTTCGACTACACAGCTTTTCAAATGGCCTTCAAGCAATAACTTCGCTACACTATTTAATGCAGATTGGGTCGCTGAGATTTGAGTGATCACATCATCACAATACGTGTCTTTTTCAATCAAACCTTTAATTCCGCGAATCTGCCCTTCAATCCGATTTAAGCGAGTCACTAAGTTCTTCTTCACTTTATCTGAATGGTGACTTTGTCTATTAGAGGTTACCGTACAGGATTCATTCTCATTTTCTTCTTGATCAAATTCAGCAGCCATTGAATCACCTCCTTCACAACTTCATTATATTATACCCCGGTACCCTATGTAAAGTGATTAATTGATAAAAAATGATTAATATGTTCCAAAACTAAATGGACAGCACCTACTTGTCCTACCAAAATGCTTAGTATTTAAATAAATCATTTCATATATTCCTGTTAGATTCCAATATTTAGACTCAGAAACAGCCACCTTGGTTAAAAGGTGGCTGTTTTGTTCAAATCTCCTTCAAATCAGATACATCCACTTCAGTTCTCTCTTCTAAAGGGACTCCGCGTAAATGAACGGTGACCGTTCTGTCATCTTCATGCAATTGATCGACCCATACTGATGTTCCATTGTATTGCACTTTCACATCACTTGTAGAAGACAGAATTTGCTTTAATCGTTTGGACTCCATTCGATCACACTCCTCAATAATATCTTTTTATTTTTTGAGAAGTTGGAGATATTATGCACATTATCTTTAAAAAAGGATGATTAATTAGGAGAGACAATTTCCACTTTCATTCGATCTGGGTCCTCGAAGAAAACAGCATAATGTTGTTCTCCGCCTGCAAAAGGATGATGATTTCTATATAAAATACTGACTCCTCTTTCCTCCAGCTTTGCGGTCATATGATTGACATGCTCTCTTGACTCTCCGTGAAAAGCAATATGATTTAATCCGGTTCGGCCTCGATGGAAGGCTGTGGAAAGGAATCTATCCTCTGTTTGGACAAATACTAAGTAGGAATCACCCAGCTTCCAGCTCTTTCCCTTATCCCATTTTTGAAATGGTTTATATCCTAAATCTTCTAAAAGCCAGCTCCAAAATTCGATAGATTGCTGTAAATTCGATACATTTATTTCAAGATGATGAATAAGTCCTTTCAACTTTTATTACCTCCAAAAGAAATCAGGATGTTTTTATTATAATAAATATTCTATCTTTTTACTAATAGCTGCAGGTTGACGTTCTTGCCATCATTTTTTATACTGTTAAAGTTCAAATTTATGAAATTAGGTGGAACTATTATGGATTTTGATATAAATTTTATTTCATTCTACGTTATCCAAGTAGAGGGCAAGGGAGACAAAACAAATAAATTCATAAAGCATTTTCAAACACTAGATCAAGAAGGATATGAACGCAGCGCACTAAAGGACTTTCTTGATGGAGAGTTATTAAAAATATCTAAGCGAAAAGTAGAACGGCATCCTAAAACGGATCAAGCACCGACAAAAATCGGTCGCTTTATTGTTGAGCCTGGTCATGAACTCAACTCAAACCCTAACTATAATCTTTTTCATAAAGTTCGATTTGCGAAATCTATGGAGACTTTTAAGGAAGGAAATGAACAAATTGTTAATGCCTATATTGATGCAGCAGCTGTCCGTGGAGGGGTCGTGTTAGTAGCGACAGCCAAATTACGAAAATACTTTGATGAACCATTTTTATTTATTATGAAATGCGACTTCGAGCCAAAGGTGGCCACGATTTCAGATGAATCCACATTAATTCGAAATGTCGAAATGGCCATTACAACGAAAAATATGAAGTCTATCCAATACCCATTTATGCCTGAAGAAGGCATGGTTGAAGAAGGTGAATTAAAAATTCACCAAGCCTCTCATGCACGCTACTTTGAGGATTTTTTAAAGTTTGTCGAATATGAAGACTCCATGCCTGTGATTATGAAATCCCAAGTAATGCATATGGTGCAAGAGCATGCGCAGGAAACCTTTGCTGATAATAGTGAGGAAATGCAGCAATTCGAGGAGTCATTAGAAATTTGGGAAGCGAGTGAAAAAAGGGAAATTCAAGAGCGCCTGGATACCCATCAAGTGATGGAAGCAGCAGCCCAAATCGTTGAACACACACCAGAGGCTGAGCTGAGAATGAAGATCGGCAACACCTCTGTTAAGGGTTTGCTTTCCGACTTTGGCGATCATGTTCATCTCGGAAAGATAAACGGACGTTATGTATTATTAATTGAGTCCGAATCGATTGTGTTTGAAAAAGGGGTTTCACCAATCGAATTTCATAAACCTGATGATTTAACAGGAATTATTGAAAAAATCAACAATAAATAGTTTTTTCAAATGTAAAAATGGACAATAAAGGCACAAGTGAAGAACACCGGCCTTTATTGTCCAAGCTTTTTATTGTTTACGTTTTGGATTAGTACAACTTACACACTAGTTAATTCATTCACCTGATCAAATGATAAAGCTGGACCAAAGAACTCAAAATGAATTTTCTCCTCCTCCACACCTAATTCAACCAAGCCCGAAATAACCGCTTTCATAAATAGCATCGGGCCGCATATATAGAAATCTGCGTCTTTCGTTATTATGCCTTCTAAGTCTTCCTTCGTTAATAACCCTTCAGTCTCTTCATATTTCACCTTTAAGGTTGCATTCGGCATCGCTTCAATTGAAGCGATGGCATCCTTTTTAAAAGCATGAACCTGTTCGTTTTTACACGCATGTACAAAGGTAACTTCACGGGTATGATTGTTTTCAGCCATGTCATTGAACATGCTCATTAATGGTGTAATGCCTACTCCACCGCTCAAAAGCACAACTGGGCTGGCTGAGTCAGTATTTAAAACAAAGTTGCCTGCAGGCGCACTCAAGCTTATTTCATCACCAATGTTGGCATGGTTATGAAGATAATTTGATACTTTTCCTTTGTCTTCTTTCTTCACAGATATCCGTAAATAATCCTTCCCACTGGCATCTGATAAACTATATTGGCGATTGGAAGTATATTTGTCCTCTTCAGGCTTCACTTGTATAGTTACATACTGTCCCGATGAAAATGCTGGTAACTTCATACCCTCTTTCGGTTTTAAATAAAACGAGGTAATTAATGCGCTTTCTTCGACCTTCCTCACAATAGTGAATGGTTTAAAACCTTTCCACCCACCCGGCTGGCCTTCTGAATGTTGATACATCCCATCCTCTACATCGATAAATATTTGTGAAATGACATGATACGCTTCACCCCATGCGCCAATGATTTCTTCTGTTGCCGAATCTCCTAACACTTCTTCCATGGACGCTAAAAGATGGTGCCCGACAATCGGGTAATGTTCCTTTTTCACACCTAAGCTGCGATGCTTGTGACTGATTTGTGTAACAGCAGGAACAAGCACTTCAAGTTGGTCTACATATTGGGCAGCAGCATAGAGCGTATTCGCTAAAGCAGTTTGTTGTCTGCCTTGCGCTTGATTCGCATGATTGAATATATTCAATAATTCCGGATGATGGTCAAATAACCTTTTATAAAAATGCTTCGTTATGTCCGTTCCTTTTGCTTCAAGTACAGGAACTGTAGATTTAATGATGTCAATTGTTTGCTGTGATAACATTGAAGTCCACTCCTTAGCAGAAATAAGATATATTTTAAATACTTCTTTAAGTTAAACTCTTTATAAGTTAAAAGCAATATTTAAAATACATCTTTAGAAAAGTTGTCACTTTTTGTTCTAATGCTGTTCACAATGTATAATAGAGTTAATGATTAAACTAAGGTGAGGATAGACATGAGGTTAACAAATTACACCGATTATTCATTGCGCGTGTTAATTTACTTATCAACAACAACCGATACATCAAAGCTTTCAAATATTAAAGAAATAGCTCATGCATATGGAATCTCGAAGAATCATTTAATGAAAGTCATTTATCAGCTTGGTAAAAATGGGTATATTGAAACCATCAGAGGAAGAAACGGCGGTATTCGACTTGCACTTGACCCATCTCAAATCAATATTGGTGAGGTCGTAAGAAAAACAGAGGAAGATTTTCATTTAGTTGAATGCTTTGATCCCGAAAACAATCACTGTGTAATATCACCTGTTTGCGGGCTTCGCCATGTTTTAAATAGTGCATTACAAGCCTATTTAAGCGTGTTAGATGAAGTCACACTCGATGATATTTCAAAAAACAGGCCAGCACTGACAGACTTATTCCAGTCGACTAAATAAATTTAAAAGCCGTTTAGGGGCTCCCAAACGGCTTTTTACAACATTTTTCCAAAAAAGAAAAGAGTAATCATTTGATTACTCTTCTTACAAGTTATATAATTCATTTAGAATATATGCTATTATTGTTCACAACTTGTAGTTCTTTTATATTCTCGACCATTTCGCTGCTGCATATTGGACATTTAGGTGTACTTTTAAAGTTATCCCGTATCCAAGCATTACAAGTTTCTGATGAACATTCCCAAACCTTAATCTCTTCAGTCTTGATCTCTTCCATGTTCTTTCTTCCAAATCCCATTGCCATCTAAAGGCACCTCCTAGAGAGTAGAACACTGCTTCAACAAAATAAAAATCACCCGTCATATATAGCGAATAAATACATGCCTATATAACAAGTGTACTCAGAATTATATTTTTATTTATGTAATTAGTATATCACATTGTCATTAATATGTCAAAATTGGAATAGGAAATCATTTTCCGTTATGAAATGATTGTTCCAAGAATATTTTTAATAAAAATATAAAAAAAGATAATACTTTCATATTTTATTGAGAAAAGTGTATAATAGGTTAGTTATGGTACATAAGGAAAGGGTGAATAATATGGATATCTCCAGTTTTACAGCGGAAGAGATTAAAGACCCAACAGGTATTCTTACAGGGAAAAGATATGAATTCTTTTTAGATATTGATGTGGATGAAGATGATGAGCTATACTCAGACCAAGGTATTCGTCTCCGCGTCCTTTATTATAAAGGCGAAGAAGATGAAAAAATCTTAAATTATCATTTTCAAGACAACGCTACAAAAAGTATATTAGATTTCGCTTTAGATGAAGAAGAAGAAATCATCATCGGCAAATTTTGCAAGGCACAATTAGCAGAATAGAATGAACAAAGAGCCTGGAAATGATCCCAAGCTCTTTATAGCCAGCTGGGTTGCCTAAAAACATCCCAGCTTTTCTTTTTTATAGCTCTATGTCTTTACCCTCTTCAATAATATGAAACATTAAATGTGCTAAATGATGAATAGGTCCGTAAACTTCTTCTTCTTCTTCGTCTTCCCTTTCTTCATTTTCCTCATTGAATTCCAGGTCATTTAAGTGTAAAGCTGTAAATTGATAAAAATCTTTTAAATCGAAGCTGTAGCAAGCATTCGGATCTTCCTCTTCTCCTTCATAATGGAGAACCATATAAGATTCCGTACCTTCTGTATCTACCCCATCGAAATAAACGAAAAAGCCAATATTTGTATCAAGTTCGAACAAATGTCTTGTCCCGCCTTCAGTTACACGTTCAAAATCATCTTCAGATAGTTTCGTTACATTCATCGTTTCTACTTGATCTTCTTTATGGAAGTTAACTGTAAATTGTTTCATCATTCTCCCTCACTTTCTAACTGATAATAGCATACTTATGCTTATATTCCTATTATTACCCTCTTCTATGTAATGAAACATTCCATTAGAAAATAAAGCTATCTACTTTCACAAACTTTCGTTAAAATGATTCTGTAATGGAAAAGGAGTGAGTCTCTTGCTAACTAATAGAAAAATGAATGAGATTATTGCTTTAAAAGAAATATGTGAAGGTAAGGATGGCTATAATTTAAAACTCAACTTAGAAATGGTCTCTTCACGGAAATCTGATAATAAATTAGACTATTTCGCTTATGAAGAAGAATTAGTAGGCTATCTTGGTTTATACCGTTTTGGAAAAAAGTTTGAACTATGCGGCATGGTACATCCCAACCATCGCAAGAAAGGCATTTTCACAAGATTATTTAACCAAGCTAGACAAACCTTCCTTGATGCAGAAGAACTCTTATTTAACTTTCCTGCAGCATCTGATTCGGGAAAAGCCTTTACTGAATCACAGCCTTGTCAATATGCTTTTACCGAATTTGAAATGAAATGCACACAAAGAACACGATCACAGCCAAAAGAAAAAATTCTTTTATTAGAAGCCAAGAACGATGACTTATCTCTTATACAAAAGCTCGATGTTCTTTGCTTCAACTTATCTGAAGAAGATGCCTATTTAATGAATCAAGAAAGAATGAATACACCGGAAAATACATTATATACCATCTGTTATGAGGATAAAAAGATAGGAAAAGTCCGATTGCAGCGGTTATCGACCGAAACTTGGATTTATGGGTTTGCAATACATCCAGAATATCAAGGTAAAGGGATTGGCAGAAGTGTGTTAACACATATTGCAAATAGTGAAGGTCAGGATAAATCCATACACTTAGAGGTAGAGGCTAACAATGAGCATGCGTTGCGACTGTATAAAGATGTTGGATTTGAAATCGTCGGAGAACAAGCATATTATACCTTTGATTTAAAAACACTTTGATACCCATTAGCATTAAGTCTCATTTGACATGACCTCTGCTAATACTGGATATAAACAAGAAAAAGCCCCTTTTAATTAGGGGCTTTTTCATCAATTATGCTTTTGTAACGTTTACAGCTTGAGGCCCGCGTTGTCCCTCTTCTATATCAAAACTCACTTCTTGACCTTCGTCAAGAGTTTTGAATCCATCAGTTTGAATAGCTGAAAAGTGTACAAATACGTCGTCTCCGCCTTCTACTTCTATGAAGCCAAAGCCTTTTTCTGAGTTAAACCATTTTACTTTACCAGTTGCCATTTTTTCTTTTCCTCCTAATAATCATAAATCACAAGAAAATGATTTCCTGCATTTACTAATATGTCACATTTCCAAAGATTTTATAATCATTTACTGTTATTTCTTGGTCTTCTTCTTTCTCTGCTGCCACTTTCACTGCGTTCGCCTCTGCCGTTTCTGTCTCTGCCGCCGTCTCTGCGATCACGTCCACCTCTTGAACGGTCTCCACCACCAAAACGCTTGCGGTCACGGCCACCACCGCCACTACCGCCGCCTTTAGGTTTTCTCGCACGCAGTGGTTCAACTGCTGTGATTTTAACAGGAGTAACATCAGGATCTTTTGTCAACAGCTTAAGTGCTGCTGCAAGCAGAGTAACTGAATCTGTGTCTTCAAGCAGATTTTCAGCAATGCGTTTATAATCATTGTAAGCATTTTTTTCGATCGTTTCCATTAAACGATTGATTGTCGCTTGCTGATTACCAGCCAGTACGTCTTTAATCGACGGAACTGGTTGCTTGTTCATCTTCGTTTTCGTTACACTTTCAATGATTTTCAAATGATCGATTTCTCTTGGTGAAACAAAAGTGATTGCTAAGCCTTTGTTACCAGCACGGCCAGTACGGCCAATTCTGTGTACATAGCTTTCTGGATCTTGTGGAATATCAAAGTTATATACATGTGATACACCAGAAATATCAAGTCCACGAGCAGCTACATCTGTCGCTACCATAATTTCAATTGTTTGATCTTTAAAGCGGCGGATAACTTGATCACGTTTTGCTTGAGGAATATCGCCATGAATTCCTTCTGCAGAATAACCGCGTTTAATTAAACCTTCTACAACTTCATCTACACGGCGTTTAGTACGGCCAAAAACGATAGCTAATTCTGGAGATTGAATATCCAACAAGCTGCAAAGCACATCAAATTTTTGCTTTTCATGTACTTCTATATAAGTTTGTTCAATATTTTTCACTGTCAGTTCTTTCGACTTAACTTTAACAACTTCAGGCTCATGCATGAATTTCTCTGCTAGTGACTGAATTCTTTTTGGCATTGTCGCTGAGAAAAGAAGGGTTTGTCTTTCACCTTCAATTTCACTAAGGATTCTTTCAATATCCTCAATGAATCCCATGTTAAGCATTTCATCTGCTTCATCAAGGATAACAGTTTTAATGGTGCCTAGGCGAATTGTTTTTCTTTCAATATGGTCAATTAGACGACCAGGTGTTGCAGCAATGATTTGCGGTCTGTTTTTCAAGGCACGAATTTGACGGCCGATATCCTGCCCGCCATAAATCGGTAATGTACGAATTCCTTTAACTTGACCAATACGGTTTAATTCCTCTGCTACCTGAACAGCAAGTTCACGTGTAGGTGCAAGTACTAACCCTTGAATACCGTCTTCTTTTACGATTTTTTCTAAAAGCGGTACACCGAATGCTGTTGTTTTCCCTGTACCTGTTTGAGCTTGCCCGATCATATCTTTCCCTTGAAGAGCAATTGGAAGCGCCTGTGCCTGGATTGGTGTAGGCTCTTCAAACCCCATATTTGATAATGCTTTTTCTAGCTCACTACTTAGTCCAAAATCTGAAAAATTTGCCAAAATAATATTTCCTCCTTATATCTCACTGATTCAAAGTCATTTTCATTATTAATTCACTTATTATGAGTCTTTCCAGTTTGCTTCTCTTTTTAACATTTCCTTCATATAAACTTTCAAACATAATATCCATTAATGGAAAAGAGCATACAATATGCGCACATGGAAGGAGTCTGTATTTAATATTCCCGAAAAGGATAATTGGATGGAATCGCTTTTGAGGAACGAATGAAGTACAAAGCGGAGTGTGATACACTTTAATCGCATTACCAACCGCATGAATTAACATAAAAAGGTGATGCATGATTTGACATGCATCACCTCATTTTAAGCATTATTATGCTTTAACTACGTTAGCAGCTTGAGGTCCACGGTTACCTTCAACGATTTCGAAAGTTACGTCTTGACCTTCTTCTAGAGTTTTGAAACCGTCAGTTTGGATAGCGCTGAAATGTACGAATACATCTTGCCCTTCTGCTGATTCGATGAAACCAAAACCTTTTTCTGCGTTAAACCATTTTACTTTACCGTTGTTCATAATAATACCTCCAAAAATATGTTTCACTATAAGTCTTAATTATATGAGCTTAGATAGAGAAGTGGAAACAGCCTTGTTACTTTCATCTCCAGCAAAAAAGGCCGCAACTGTATGAAATGAGGAAATAAATCGCCTACATTTCTTTTGCAGTTACGACCACTTATCCAAATAATAATATATAACGAACTTTACAGCGTTGACTTTATCATAAGTCATTACAGCCAATAAGTCAATTAGTTTTCTTTAAATTTTTACTGTTCTCTCTGCTGATTCTACCGTATGCTTCAACAGCATAGATATCGTCACAGGGCCTACACCACCAGGTACAGGCGTGATCGCTGATGCTTTTTTATAGCAGCTTTCATAATCGACATCGCCGACATTTCCTTTATTATACCCTGCGTCTATAACGACCGCTCCTTCTTTAAGCCAGCTGCCTTGAATAAAGTTCGGCTTCCCTACCGCCGCCACAACAATATCCGCTTGGCTTAAATGCAGCTCTAAGTTTTCAGTATAGGAATGACATGTCGTAACTGTCGCATTGCGATTCAATAAAAGCGCCGAAACGGGTTTCCCTAAAATCGGACTTCTTCCAACTACAACTGCATTTTTTCCTTCTACCTGAATATCGAAGTAATCAATGATTTGCATAATTGCAGCTGGAGTACATGATGGATAAACACCAAAACCAAAAGCGGTTTGACCATACCCTAAACTTGTTACACCATCTACATCCTTTTCAATGGCAATCGACTCAAACGCGCACCTTTCATCGATATGATCAGGCACGGGATGCTGTAGCAAGATTCCATGAACCCCGTCGTCCTCATTTAATTCGCTGATCGTTTGTAATAGAGTATCAGTAGTGATATCGGCTGATAGGTGGATTCTTTTTGAAATAATGCCCAGCTTTTCACAAGCATTGCCCTTCATTTTTACATATGTTTCTGATGAAGGATCCTCACCAACAAGGATCGTTGCTAGGCAAGGGGTAATGCCGATGTCAGCTAGCTTATCGACTCTATCCTTTAATTTCATCTTTACTTCATTTGAAACAATTTTTCCATCTAGAATTAATTTGTCTGCCATGTATTTTCCCTCCGAAAATTAGAAAAGAGACAAGGGTATCCTTATCTCTGCCCAGACGACCGGCTATACATAGACGCAGCTCCCCAGCGGTTCATTCCGCATCGTCGTCAGTCACTGCGATTTCGTGAAGCTATATGATTATCACCGTTTAATTATACCATAAAACACATATGATTCAATTATTTTAAATACGAACGTTCGCTTTTTTTGAAAATTAGCACAAGGCCATTTACAGTAAGAGAATCTGTTTATTTCTATTATAAGCACTTAAGGGAATTTATATGATCCAAAATCGTTATAAAGAAACCAAAAGACGGACAACATGTCGTTGTCCGCCGAATATTTGAGATTATCATGAAAAGTTCTTTTACCTAAAACAATGAAAGCCCTGCCTCTCTTCCATCCTTGCAGCTCCTAGGCCACGCCAGCGGGAATCAGGTTTTCGAATAATTGTCCTGAGAAAAAGTAACTCTTTATAGAATATTTAATTGAAGGGGAATAAGAAAGGTATAAGGCCGCAACTCAAGCCTTCAACATTAATCGATTCTTATCCAATTGAAGGTAACCATATAAAAGCTCTGGTTTAACAGAAGATGATTTAAGAAGAATTTCAGCATTTCCGCATGCTGGTCCACAAAACTGTTCTTAATAATAAACCCGTTGCTCAAACCTTACTCTAAAGAGTAACTTTAACAACAAGAAAAAGCCGTTACATTTATCTATGAAGGAGTAACAACGCCGACATAAATAATGATTTTACGACTTGCTAATTGTACCTCAAATATTACATTGAATATCATATCAAACTTCCTAATTCATGTCAAGGGCGAAAATTTATTCACCCTTGAATTCGATTAGGTTATAAAAGTCCTTTGTATCTTTATATTCATTAAATACAACATCTAAATCATGAAAGTACCGATGCAGCATTAGGGCAGTCTTTTTATCTTCTGTCCCATCAATAATACTTTCTGCCATTTGATCAATAGCAGTAAAATCCTCTTGCAAATCACTATTATCTGTTGAAAGAGCCTTTAAATTGGCTTGAATTCTTTCCGCCTGTTCTTTTTGCTTATGCCATTTTATATTATTTTCTCTTCCCCATCCGAGTGTCTCATTATAGAATTCATGATTAACAGCTATAAAACTGCCTATATCATCTTGGATTTCATCATATGCGCCTTGCTCAGCACTGACAGTCTCTTCCTTCCCAACAGGTCCATCCTTTTTACCAATAATAGATGGGAGACTTTTCTCTCCTCCAAAAAAGACAAAAAGGGTAAGAGAACAAAGGAGCGCGATGCTAGAAAAGATGAAGATGAGTCCTATTATTCGTTTTTTAGTCATCAAAAATCAGGATGCCTCCATTCAATATAATGTGTAATATACATTCGCTATGGAGGTCAGTTTTTCCTTTGTTAAATGTATTCTAAGCAGAGTCATAATAATAGATAGGAATCAGATGAAAATAGACTGGATTCCCTGCTGAGTCACTGGATTTGTACTGAATCAGATGAGAATAGACTGTTTTCTCATCTGAAACACTGGAATTGCACTGAATCAGATGAGAATAGACTGGATTCCCTGCTGAGTCACTGGATTTGTACTGAATCAGATGAGAATAGACTGGATTCCCTGCTGATTCACTGGATTTGTACTGAATCAGATGAGAATAGACTGTTTTCACAGCTGAAACACTGGAATTGCACTGAATCAGATGAGAATAGACTGGATTCCCTGCTGAGTCACTGGAATTATACAAAATCAGATGAGAATAGACTGTTTTCTTATCTGAATCACTGGAATTGTACTGAATCAGATGAGAAAAGCGTGTTTTCTCATCTGATTCACTGGAATTATACTGAATCAGATGAGAATAGACTGTTTTCACAGCTGAAACACTGGAATTGCACTGAATCAGATGAGAATAGACTGGATTCCCTGCTGAGTCACTAAAATTGCACTGAATTAGATGAGAAAGCCATGCTGCTCAAATAAGACCATAAGCTTTCTAATTAGTCTTCTTGAGACGGACTTGCAGCCACTTTGATTTTTTCTTCTAATTCTTTTTCATACGCTGCTTTTTCTTTATTACTCCAGCTGAAAATTTTAGCCATATAATTGCAGACCTTTTCCTTGTTGTTTATGACAGTTTTTATATCAAATAACAAAGCTCCCGTTCTTCGATAGAAAAAGTCTGTTGGTGTTGCAGCCATTTCACAATCTATTGCATATTTTAATTTTGCCCAAAGCAGAATTGATATTTCATACCTTTCTGCTTCTTGCCCGTCTTCTTCTATCATTCTAAAAAGAATAGGCGCGTTTGAGCCATAAACCGACAATAGCTGTTCACTTTCTTCCATTGTAAGCCCCGCTTTTTTCCCGTTAGAAATTTGCTCCTCTTTATAATGAGAGAAGTTCTTTGATCCTCCTACATCGCCACCAGAAATCGGCATGTTTTTAGTGAGGCAATTTGAAAACAATCGGTCATGTTCGTCTTTAAACTTTTTCGCGATGAGATTAACGATGGATTCCGCCATTTTCCGATAGCCTGTTAATTTTCCGCCGGCAATCGTAATCAATCCCGTATCTGATTCCCAAATTTCATCTTTTCTAGAAATTTCTGAAGGGTCCTTGCCTTCTTCATAAATAAGAGGGCGCACTCCAGCCCAACTCGATTCTATATCCTTTTCAGATATGTTGACCGTTGGAAACATATAATGAATGCTCGAAAGTAAATAATTTCTGTCTTCCTTTGTGATTTTAGGCTGTCTCGGGTCATGCTGATAAAAGGTGTCTGTCGTTCCTACATATGTCTTACCATCTCGCGGGATCGCAAACACCATCCGTTTATCCGGGGTATCATAATATATTGCTTGTTTTAGCGGAAAAACAGATTGATCAAGTACGATATGAACGCCCTTTGTAAGCTTTAAGGTTTTTTTGGAAAGAGATCCATTCATTTTCCTGATAGAATCAACCCAGGGACCGGCTGCATTAATTACCTTTTTTGCCCTTACTTCTAATCTTCCCCCTGATAATTGATCTTCCGCTTGGATGCCAACCACTTTGCCATCATGGTAAATCAGGCGATCCGCCTTAACATAATTCATAAGATGCGCGCCCCTCGCTGCTGCCTCCTTTATCACTTCAATCGTTAATCGTGCATCATCTGTTCGATATTCCACATAATATCCTCCGCCATTTAAACCTTCCTTCTTGATGAGCGGTTCCTTCAATATTGTTTCGTCCGCCGTCAGCATTTTTCTCCGTTCCGACCTTTTCACACCTGCAAGAAAGTCATATACTTTTAATCCAATTGAAGTGGAATACTTTCCGAATGTACCACCTGTATGAAACGGAAGCACCATCCATTCCGGAGTGGTCACATGTGGTCCATTTTCGTACACAATAGCCCGTTCTTTACCCACTTCTGCCACTACGCCAACTTCCAATTGCTTCAAGTAACGGAGACCGCCATGAACAAGCTTAGTGGATCTGCTGGAAGTACCCGCAGCAAAATCCTGCATCTCGATTAATGCCACCTTCATTCCTCTCGTTACGGCATCAAGTGCTATGCCAGCTCCAGTTATGCCTCCTCCTATAATTAACACATCATATTGGGAATTTTCCAGATTATGAGTAACTTCATTGCGATTAATATTAGAAAATAACATTCCAGTTTCCTCCTGTTTTAGAAAAAATAATTACAGATAGAAAAAAGAGACCACAAAATCCATCATCTATAAATAGATAATGATTTTATGGTCTCTCCCGTTCTCCTGCCATCCTATTAACTTAATTATATTGTATCATATGGTCTTATTAATGCCAATCGATGAAGTTTACTTGAAGGCTATTGCCGCATTGACTGCTTTCTTCCATCCTTCATAAAGCTTCATCCGCTGGCTTTCCTCCATTTGAGGGCTGAAGGATTGATCAATGGACCACTTCTCTGCGATTTCCCCTTTATCACAGAAATAACCAACAGCAAGACCAGCAAGGTAAGCTGCACCGAGCGCTGTTGTTTCATTGATTGCAGCTCTTTCTACATCAACATCTAAAAGATCGGATTGAAATTGCATAAGAAAATCATTTTTGGCTGCTCCTCCATCCGTTCTCAAAGCTTTTACTTTTATGCCGGAATCTTCTTCCATTGCTGATAGTACATCCTTTGTTTGGTAGGCAAGAGACTCAATTGTCGCTCGGACTAAATGCTCCTTTTCGGTTCCTCTTGTTAGTCCAAAAACCGCACCTCGCACATCGCTATCCCAATAAGGTGTGCCTAGACCAACAAATGCGGGCACTAAGTAAACTCCTTCTGTCGATTCTACTCTTGCCGCGTATTCCTCACTATCCTTTGCTTCTTTGAACATCCTTAGACCATCACGCAGCCATTGAATTGCCGAACCAGCTACGAAAATACTGCCTTCTAATGCATAACTGATCTTCCCATCTATTCCCCAGGCTATCGTCGTCAAAAGGCCATGACTGGACCGTACCGGCTTATCCCCGGTATTCATTAGCATAAAGCAGCCCGTACCATAAGTATTTTTTGCCATTCCCTGTTCAAAGCATGTTTGACCGAACAATGCTGCCTGCTGATCTCCTGCCGCTCCTGCAATCGGCACTTCTGCACCAAAGAAATGATAATCAATTGTATTTGCATAAATTTCTGATGAACCCCGGACTTCAGGAAGCAGCGACTTTGGAATATTTAGTATCTCAAGAAGCTCGTCATCCCATTCCAATTTATAGATATTAAACATCAGCGTTCTTGCTGCATTAGAGTAATCAGTGACATGTGCCCTTCCGCCAGATAACTTCCAAATCAGCCATGTGTCGATCGTGCCGAATAATAGCTGGCCATTTTCAGCCTTTTCACGAGCCCCTTCTACATTGTCTAAAATCCATTTTACCTTGGTTCCTGAAAAATACGGGTCTATCAATAAACCGGTCTTATCACGAAAAACATCGTTTAAGCCTTGCTCCTTTAGGTTATTACAAATATCATTTGTTTGTCTCGACTGCCATACAATAGCATGATAAATTGGATTTCCCGTTTTTTTATCCCATACAACCGTTGTTTCACGCTGGTTCGTAATACCAATGCCTTGTATTTGCTCCGGTTTTATTTTTGATTCAGATAATACACCGGCAATAACCGCTAAAATCGATCCCCATATTTCATTTGCATCATGCTCGACCCAACCAGGATGTGGAAAGTGTTGAGTGATTTCTTTTTGTGCTGTATGAACGATTTCACCTTTTTTATTAAATAATATGGCTCTCGAACTTGTTGTGCCCTGGTCAAGTGACAATATGTATTTTTCCATCTCCGACTCCTCCATTACTTATATATTTTCTATAGTCTATGTGTAAAATATGCGTTTAAGGTAGTGAGTTCCATAATTCTGTTTGCGATGTTGTTATGGCAGTCGCCCCTGCTTGGATCGCTGCTTTAACTTCTTCCGAAGATCGAATAAGGCCTCCGGCTAAAATAGGTGTCAATGTCCTATTTTTCACCTCTGTAATCATCCAAGGCATCGCACCAGGCAGGACTTCAATATAATCCGGTTTCGTTCTTTCTATAAGCCGGTAATTTTTTTCTAAGGCATGGGAATCAATGAGAAAGATCCGCTGAATAGCCACGATGCCCTTCTTCCTTGTTTTTGTAATCACACTCGATTTGGTGGAGATTAAGCCATATGGCTGATATTCCTGAATTAAGTATTCCACAGCGTATTCATCATTTTTCAATCCTTTGATTAAATCCACATGATAAATCATTTTCTTCTCGTGCTCTTTAGCCATCTTTGCGACATGCTGGAGCTGAGAAATATGGATATCCAGAAAAACACCAATCTGATAAGGGCTCTTTAAGAAATGCTCAAATTCTTTCATTGTTGATGAAGCAGGTAAAATTTGTTGATCCAACTCAATCAATCCTTTCCAGCTTTTTCACCCGATTTTCATATGCCTGAAAAGCAATAATATTAACCATCAGCCATACAGCGCCTGATAGAAAACCAGCAAGAACGTCACTTGGATAATGGACCCCAAGATAAATTCTGCTAACACCGATTGTTGCAATCACTAAAAACAACAAAGTACAAATCAATATACGCCAGGCTATTTTTTTCACAAAGTGAATTAGGACAAAGGCAAGGGATCCATAAAAAACAAATGAACCCATAGAGTGTCCACTCGGGAAGCTGAAGCCAGTCACTTCGATTAATGGCTGAAAAACAGGACGGTCTCTCTGAAAAATCCATTTCAAGAACCAATTGAATAAGCCGCCTGCACCTGAGGAAAACACAACAAATACAGCAAGAGCATATTTTTTTGCCATTACCAATAAAATAAGAAGGAAGAGAACTGCAAAAACAAACCATTTGACTGAACCAAAAAAGGTAATGACATTGACTATACCTGTCATCCTTGAAGAAATATATGATTGTATGAAGGATATAACTTCCCAATCAAACCACGCAAGATCATTGCGAGAAAAGTCACGGACAATCAACATAAATAACAAAATAGATAGTCCAATAATGCCTATACATGCAGAGTAATACACTGTCGATTTTTTCATTTTTCACACCTAAACCTATCTGTGTGTCATTTTTAGAATAATCTAATTGGGAACATTTCTTTTGATTTTGTATTCATTCAACGTTGGTTAAATACCTAATAAAGGCCAGGTTTTGTAGTCATTCCTGGCCTTTTCTTAGATTACCATATTTTTTTTACGGACGCATTTATTGTACTATGCTTGTTTTTTTGTTTTAGGCGCCCGCTTTTTCTTAGTCGCCGTTTTTGTTTTCGCTGTAGCTGCTGCAGGTTTCGTATTGTCGATAGAGGCTTGCAACGCTGCCATTAAATCCGTTACATTTGAAGCAGCTGGCTGTTTTGCTGTTGGGGTTACAATGTCTTCACCCGTCCGTTTGGATTCAATTAGGTCAAGTAAAGCATTTCTATAGTCATCCGTATATTTTTCTGGATTGAATTCAGTTGTTAGTTGATCTATGAGAAGTATGGCGGTATCGAGCTCCTTCTTTGTTACTTTTTCGTCTGAAGGGACATTAGGTACATCACCCGTTTTTCGGACTTCATCCGGATAGTGTATGGTCTCCATCACAAGTGTATTTTCATACACTCTCACTAAAGCAAGCTGCTCTTTTGAGCGGATAATAATTTTAGCAATCCCGACTTTTTCGGATTCCTGTAACGCTTTTCTTAATAAGGAATAAGCTTTCGCTCCACTATCACCTGGAGAAATATAATAAGAGCGAGAAAAATAAATCGGATCGATTTCCTTTATCTTCACAAAATCAATGATTTCAACGGCTTTGTCTTCCTTTTCTTTTTTCAGCTTTTCAAGGTCTTCGTCTTCAAGGATGACGAACTTTCCTTTCGTATACTCGTAACCCTTAACGATTTCGTCCTGTTCGATCTTCTCCTCACACACAGGACAAACCTTTTCATACTTTATTGGTGAATGACATTTCTTGTGCAGATTCCTCAGTTTGATGTCTTTATCTTCTGTAGCAGTATGAAGCTTGATTGGGATATTAACCAAGCCAAAACTAATGCTCCCTTTCCACATTGTATGCATAGTCACTTCTCCATTCCTATTATTATAATTACCTTTAGTTTCTTTCCACACAAAGAGAACATGTATATCAGTTAATGGCAACAAACGGAGGTTAGAGGAAATCTTATATGTTGTTAAGTTGTTTTCATGGTGCCTGTCACCTCCAAATTTCGACATATTTCATCAAAAAAAGTGGAATGGCATATATGATGCCATTCCACTGTATTTTATTTAATAATAAGAGTAAGGATAACCGCCGTAACCTCCGTAATATGGGTATGGCGGGTATGCATAAGATGATAATAATGCGCCCCCTATTAAGCCAGTCGCTACTCCACCTAAAAACGGTCCGCCGAATCCTCCGTAAAATGGTCTTCCGAAGGGCCTTCCAAAACCGCCGCCAAATCCAAAGGGCCTTCTATATAAATCTTCTACAGTTGGATTTACAACAAAATGCTGTTGAGTCATACTTATCCCTCCTCGAAATAGGTTCATTCTAGATTATGGAAAAACAATTACATTGACCTAGGCATAAACCTAATATGAGAAATAATGAAAATTTACAACCACATTCATTTCTTGTTAATTCTGGCCATTATTTAATGGTGTTGATGATTGCCTCCTGATGTATCCTCTTCAGTTTGAGATTTTTCCAGAAACTCATTTATTTCTTCTTCTGTTAGATTCCCTACAACGAACCGCTTCTTTGGCATAACATGCTGCCCCATTGCTGTAACGTGAGTTTGAACAGTATAAACTCCAGCTTCACTAAAAACCTTTTTTATTTGGTAAATGCCATTATCAGCTTGACTCACATTAATGAGTTCATTATCACCTTCACCACCCACTCGCTGAATTTCAAATTGAAATTCATCTACTTCTTCCACAACTTCATCCCCTTGTTTGACTTCAGCTGCAAGACTCACTTGTTCATTTAGTTGAATCTTTTCTGGTACCATTATCTCTGCATCGATGCGATCAAGTTGATCTTGGTCCTTCTCTTTAAGATTAGTTGCGCAACCAGAAATCAAAAAAAGTACGAATAGTAATATGATCGTTTTTTGTAATTTTTTCAAGACAAAATTTCTCCCTTTTTACCGAAGCCATTTATTTAAAGGCTCGATTTTTGCAAAGACAAGACGATCGAGTAAGAAAACTATAATGATCGAAATACCTACAAGCGGCATAAATACACCAAAAATCAACATAATAACAAAGACGATTCGTGTAATTTTTTTATCCTTTGACTTTGGCGGTGCACCTATTTTATCTTCGGGTTTTCTTTTTTTCCACATGATAAACGAACTGATAATCAAACCAATTAAACCAATACAAACAATAAGACCCATGACCTGATTTGCCAAACCAAACAGGCGACCTTCATGTAGGGCAATTCCAACAGTAATCCCTTGAGCCATAATACCGTAATCATTAAAACGGACATCACTTAAAATCGAACCAGTATACTGGTCAACATGTAATGTCGCATCATTCCACGGACGAGCGTGAGAAGTAGCAATCGTAAATACTCCCGCTTCCCCCTGAGGCATTGTAATGGTATATGGTTTCTTTATATTCTCTGTTTCAGCAATAAAAGTCATATCATTGAGTGTTAATGGTACATATCCGTTAATCATTGTCGATGTCGGTACAGGCAGATTCTCTGCCGCCCACGGGACTTCATCCGCAACCTCTTTCGTTTTTACGATTGATTCCGGCTTTTCGCCCCAGCTTTGTGCATAGTTAGGATATCCGGTATTGGTCGAAGCAGCCATTCGGTTAATTTGCTCTCCCATTACCCCAGACCATGGCAACCCTGTTGCAATGAATATTAAAATGAAGGCAGATAGCCAGAATGCTGGTACCGCATGCATATCTCGCCAAAATATTCTTCCCTTGCTTCTCCATCTTGGTAGGACTGTTCCCCAAATTGATGCCCTATTTCTCGGCCACCAAATATATAGGCCAGTAACCAATAAAATCACTGCCCAGCAAGCAGCCAGTTCCACGATACGATTAGCGAATGTTCCGCCAATAATTAGCTCACTATGAAGCTTCTTAAATATTTCCGTAAATTTCTTTTCATTTAATATTGTTCCGGTAATTTCTCCGTTATTTTGATTCACATAAATAGAACTCATTTGACCATTTTCCATTAACCCAAATTCTGCCGTTCTTAATGGATCATCAAAGTATGTAATCGATGTAACTGTACCATCCGGAAAAGCTTCATTCACTTTTTCTAATTGCAGGTTAGGAGCCAAAGTAGTTGATTCCTGTTCTTGAACATAATATTTATCAGCATATAATACCGATTCTATTTGTGGTTTGAATAAATATACCCCACCACTAAAGGCTAAAATGATTAGAAATGGCGAAAATATTAGCCCTGCATAAAAGTGCCATCTCCAAACAGTTTGATAAAAGGCAGTTTTTGTTTTCTTATTTATCTTTTCTTTTGAAGGTTGAGTTTGAGGTTGTTTTTCTAAGTTTGCGTTTGTCATAGTTCCCCCTATTAATGCTTGCAGGTTTTACCTTGCATTAATGTTTTTATAGTACGAATGGCTTCATTGAAATTGGATATTCTTCCGCCGAAGCCCTTTTGAAATTGCGTTGCTTGTTTAATAGACTCGAAGGCAATGACTTGAGGCTGACAGCAATTCAGATTAATTTCCGGCTCAAGTAGAAAAGTTGCCACCTTTGCACTGATAGTTGTGTCATATAAAAAGTCATGACAAATAATTTGTGATACCTCTTTTTCAATTTCATCGTACCTGAGAAGTCCGCAATGAGGACAACACGTCTGTTCCACAGTATGGTTTGTTCTGATAATTTGCATGGACTGCCTGCTTTTTGCTTCCTTATAACAATAGGCACAATGATTGCCCGGGATAATGCTTTCTGAAGAAATATATGTGATTCCATTAGGTGTTTTTAATATTTTCTTCTGATCTACTAATTGTTTAATATCCCTATAAATCGTCATCTCTGACACATTTAATCTTCTACTAACCTCTGAAACTTTCATCGTTTCCTCTTTTTCAAGCCATGTTAAAATTTGTTGCTGTCTTTCGATTGGCAACATGTTTCATCCCACCATTTCGTTCAGATTCTTAACATCAGGAATACAAATACTACAGGCAAAACATTATTATTAGACCAACACGATATATCGTATGAAAAGGGATGTTAAAAAATGATAAATTTCACATCTTTCATCAAACCATTTATATCACCCAAATGTGAGAAAACCGTGAAAATTAACCAAGGTCACAAATTCAACCATAAAAATTAACAAAAACCACACATTGTCGAAAATTGTAGAATCATGAGGGTGACAGGCACCATCACACCATCATCTACCCATCCCCCTAAACAAAAGACTGAATAACGGGGTGTCTGAGGGTGTTGGTTTGGGTCCATTCGAGGTAGGTGACTTTGATTTTTAGGGCAGGGCTAATCCAGGTGTGATGAGCGTTTTCATGTTGTTTGAGATTTACGAAGGGACTTTGGTCGGTAATGATTTGTTGGATGGCTGTCGTTACATCCTTCCAGTCCTTATAGGACAGCTTTCCTGATCCTGCACTCCCAATATAAATAAGTTCATTCTGATCGTTATATAATCCTAAATCCAAAGAACTCACAATATCTCCTCTGTAGGTAACGCCGCCAACAACCGCAATAAGATCATATTCCTTCTTCATTTTCCGCCAGCGTGAATCCTTCCCATTCAATGTATACCGACTATTTAAATCTTTAAAAACCACTCCCTCTAATCCGCTTTGAAGGCAAGCCTGGTAGAGTCCTTCTTTGTCAGCAAAACTCTCAACAACCTGTACTGAAGCATGCGGGAGCATGATGTCCTCCAACAATGCCTGTCTTTCTCGCAATGTCCTATCTAACACCCATTCTCCATCAAAAAAAAGCACATCAAAAACCATATATACAATTGGGGTTTCCTCTATAGCTTTTTGTAAATGATTAAATTTCCGTAAACGATCTCTTTTCATCACGTCATAAAAGGATGGCTTTCCATCTTTAAACGAGATGACTTCACCATCTAAAATAAGGGAACTCGCTTTACAATACTCCGAAGGATCTTGCAACTCAGGATATTGCTTTGTACGTTCATTTA
This sequence comes from Cytobacillus purgationiresistens, assembly GCF_030813235.1. GTDB lineage: Bacteria > Bacillota > Bacilli > Bacillales > Cytobacillaceae > Cytobacillus > Cytobacillus purgationiresistens. The sequence goes on from NZ_JAUSUB010000008.1 coordinate 136,919, forward strand.
ACTTCCTGTTAAATAACTGCAGCTCACCGTTTTCAAAATAGGTTAATATCCGCGTTCCATCCCATTTCAATTGAGCGATCCAGTCATCACCCTTTGGTATCAAATCTGCAGTTGTCGGCTCGAAAGGAATAATTGGCTTCATCGATCACAAATCCTTTTTAACCTTACTATGGACAAAGGATGCCTAATTTATGAATTATGGGAATGGGGTGTAACAAAACTGCGAACAATAAAAAAATTAAATAAGTAAGGAAGATATAAATGAAAAATGATCTTTTTAAAACCAAGTCAACGGAGTACAATGGGGCATTTTTTATACTCGGAATGCACGAAGTCCATGAATATTTTATTGTTGGTGTATTAAGAAACAATCACGTTACATCAATGGGGCATTTCTCAGAGGGATTAAAGAATGAGGAAAAAGAAACACTGAAACGCACTATCATCAACAACCATACACACAAAAAAGAAGGCATCTATTATATTGAACCAAGCATTTGTCTCCTCCTATCATTTCAGGGGTTATCAGCTGACCAACACTTAATCCAAGCAAAATTCCAATCCTTCCTTTTTAAACAATCTTGGGAATCTTGCACCTGGGAGAAGTTGATTTTCGACCAAGCCGATTTTCAGTCAGAAGTAAAGATTACCCATCCCGATAAACCGATATGGAGTGAACCTGCTCTCAATAAAGAACAGTTTATTGCCTATCTGATCGAGATCTCACCCTATATGCTGCCGTTTTTAACAAATCGTTTATTAACAACGATACGTTACCCGCACGGATTTGGCGATGAATCTTTCTTCCAGAAAAACTGTCCAGACTATGCGCCTGCTTTTATCGATACGAGCATGCATGAGGGTATCAACTATATCGTTTGTAATCAGCTCTCGACGCTTGTTTGGCTTGGCAATCAATTAGCGATTGAATACCATATCCCATTTCAAACCATTCAAGAAACTAGGCCTTTGGAAATTGTCTTCGATCTAGACCCGCCAGACCGGACCCATTTTTCATTAGCGATTAAAGCTGCCGAGGAAATGAAAACCATCTTTGACGGACTAGATATTACTAGTTTTCCAAAATTATCAGGCAGTAAAGGCATACAAATTCATATCCCTATCCTCCATACATCATTGACCTTTGAGGATACACGCTTTTTCACTGAGTTCATTGCAAATTATTTAGTAGAAAAGTTCCCTCAAGACTTTACAATAGAAAGATTGAAAAAAAATCGCGGTTCTAAGCTTTATATTGATTTCATTCAACATGCTGAGGGCAAGACAATCATTTCACCTTATTCACCAAGAGGCAGGGAATTCGCAACAGTTGCCGCACCCCTTCGCTGGACTGAAGTAAATAGTGATCTAAAAATAGAACACTATAATATTCCTTATATAATCGAACGCCTATCAAAAGAAAACTGTCCGATGGAGGATTTCTTTATAACCGAAAACCTATCTATTGAAAGGATAATTGAATCAATAAAAAGTTCCATAAAAAAAGAGGCAAGGTGACAACCGTCTCCTTGCCTCTTTCCTGTAGATTAAGCATTCATCGATTCATTCAAAAACTCTGAAGCATGCTTTTGAAGCTTGGCATATTGCATAATCTCGTCAACAAATTCATTGCTATCCTGCACTGTAAAGGTATGAGGATTTTCAACATCTACATCAACTGTACAGCTATACAAATAGCTCGCATTTCCAATTAAATCAATTGACTGTTTACCTTCCTGTTCATGGACTACACAACGCACTTTACCACCGTTATTGTAAACCTCAATCGGTGTTTCTTTGTCATTAATGCCATTTAAACAAGTGACTAAGCTTGAAGCTGACATGGCGGTTCCACATGCATTCGTAAAACCTACACCTCGTTCAAATGTACGAACATAAATATGTCCCTTTTTCAAAGGCTTTACAAAGCTGACATTTACACCATCGGGAAAAAGTTCATTCGTACCATTAACATATTCACTGATCTCTTTTTGCAGGTTGGATCCGATCTGCTCCTTTTCAACAATAGCCACTAAATGCGGATTAGGTACAGACAACGCCGTAAATTCAAGTTCCTCTGAAAGCGTCGGTATTTTTCCGTTGACTAAACTTTCTTGCTCAAGATGAAGAGGCAAGTCGGTTAACTCGAAGGATACCGGTGAAATCTCCACTAAGTAAGTCGGGATATCTTCAAATATATCCGGTTGATTTTGCACATGAAGATTGGCCTTCATCGTTTCAATTGTCGCTTCCTCAATAGACAACTTCTCACAGACATATCTGGCTACACAACGCAAACCATTTCCGCACATAGATGCCTCAGATCCGTCTGCATTAAACACGCGCATTCTTGCATCCACCTGGTCACTATGAAGGACATACAGAATGCCATCTGCGCCTAAATCTGTGCTGCGATCACAAAAGGCCCTTGCCAATTCTGCACGCTTTTCGTCTGTTAATTCATATTGGTTGGACATTTCATCTATTATGAAAAAATCATTACCTGATCCATGGCATTTTACTAACTCAAGCTTCATGTTATACCCTCTTTCATCTTTTTATGTAGATTGATATTTACTATTATACTTTTAAAGTTTAAAAAACTTCAAAGTTTAATTTGTAATTATCCAATATACAAAAAGAAAGGTCAATTCTCAAATTGCTTGTATAGATTACCCATTTCAATCGCGCTGACTGCAGCATCCCAGCCTTTATTGCCTGCCTTTGTTCCCGCGCGTTCTATTGCTTGTTCAATAGAATCAGTTGTTAACACACCAAATATAACTGGTACACCCGTTTGCATTGCGGTGGCAGCCACTCCTTTAGCAACTTCAGCATTCACATAGTCAAAATGAGGTGTTGCTCCTCTGATTACTGTGCCGAGTGTGATAACCGCATCATACTTGCCTGTTTCTGCAAGCTTTTTCGCAGCTAATGGGATTTCAAATGCTCCTGGTACCCACACAATTGTCACATCACTATCAGCCACATCATGGCGATGAAAGGCATCCTGTGCACCACTTAACAATTTGCTCGTGATAAACTCATTAAATCTTGATACAACAATCCCTACTTTTAATCCTGTTCCTACTAAATGTCCCTCTATCATATGATTCATATACTCTTCTCTCCATTCTTATTTATTTTATGAGATGTAATTGATTGTTCCTATATTCGATTAATTGTTTGATAGTAATAAACTTTAGATCAAAAAGCTTAGCTTTCTCTTTCAAGTCAGGCACTCTTGCCATTGTGCCATCTTCCTTCATGATTTCACATATAATTCCTGCCGATTTAGCACCAGCTAGCTTCGCAAAATCAACAGCAGCCTCCGTATGGCCCGGTCTTTCAATCACGCCGCCCTCTTTTGCAATTAATGGAAAAATATGACCTGGCCGATGAAAATCTTCAGGAATCGCTTCACCTTCGAGCATTTTCTCGATAGTTAATGCGCGCTCAAAAGCACTAATGCCTGTCGTTGTGCTTTTATGGTCAATACTGACAGTAAAAGCGGTTTGATGGGAATCAGTATTATTCTGAACCATCGGATCAAGCGCAAGCTTTTTTGCAATGGATTGCGAAATGGGCACACAAATTAGTCCCTTGCCTTCTGTTGCCATAAAGTTGATTGTCTCGGGTTTAGCATATTCTGCGATAGCCAGGAAATCCCCTTCATTCTCTCTGTTTTCATCATCACAAACGATGATCACTTTACCAGCCTTTAAGTCTGTGATGGCCTCTTCAATTGTGTTAAACACCCTTCTTCCTCCTCATAGAAAAGCGCAAGCGCCTTGCTCACCCCCGACAAGCTTAAGGCGCACAGGGTAATGAAGGTCGATCTTTACCTTCAATTCCTGTGTGACTTAAGACCTCGAGGAGGTAGGCGCTGGAGCTAGACATCTTTCTTATTGAAAAATTTATACTTATCTTTTAAGAAAAGCGCAAGCCCCTTCTCATCACCATACGAACTGAAAAGACTTCGACCGAGAAGATAATGATATATGTTCGGCGAACCGATGCCGATTTATCGCGGGAGGAGAGCCTGAGATTCGAAAGGCGATAAGCACTGGAGCTGGACATTTTCTAATATATTTTATAATCAACGTTCAACTCTCAAGAATAAAACCCGTTATCCTTCAAAAGTATTTCTAAATCTGCATTCTTTTGTTTCGGTTTTTTGTTCACCATGGAATCGATATATTTAGCCAGCATATCGAACTCTAAATTAACTTGATCACCAATTTTTTTCTCACCTAATACAGATTGATTTCTAGTGTGTGGAATGAGGGATACAGTTATCTTGTCATCGTCCAATGCCATGACAGTCAAGGACGTACCATCAATCGCCACCGAGCCTTTATCCAATAATAAATATCGATATTCAGTCGGTATAGAGATATCAAAATAAACAGCATTCTCTTTTACAATTTTTCTTAATATCGTGCCAACCGCATCGACATGCCCTGAAACAAAATGGCCGCCGAATCGGCCATTCGCAGGCATGGCACGTTCTAAATTGACTTTGCTTTGCGGCTTGATCTTTGATAAAGATGTACTTAGATAGGTTTCAGGCATCACATCTGCAGTAAACTCTGCATGATTGAAATGAGTGACAGTTAAACAAACACCGTTGACAGCAATGCTGTCACCTTCCTTCACATCTGTTAACACCTTTGAGGATGCAATCGTCAATTCGATGGTATTCCCTTGATGAACCGCACGCTTAACAGTACCTAGTTCTTCAATTATTCCTGTAAACACATGGAACCTACCTTTCTTTAAAAAATATGATATGTTCGAAAAAAAACAAATGGGATTCGTTCCGCTCGGGGCATTTGGGCGGAAATAGGAAAGGTCTTACTTATGCTGGAATTAAAAATTGGAAATAGCGTCAATAAAAAGCTCTTGTCATTTCGATAAGTAATTGGTTCACATTCAATTTGTATATTCACATGCTCTTCACCTCACTACTTAAGTTTCTTCCCCATGAGTAAATAAACCCCACACATTCAAAATGTGCGGGAGAGTTAACCATGACAAAATAAACGTTATAAAGTAAATTTTTTAACGTAAGTTTGACACATTCCTTCTCCCATCCAGACTATACTGTCGGCTTTGGATTTCCACCAAATCCACCGTTTTCAACATCCATTGAACCCGGGTCACGGACTAAGAGGGTTCCCCCTCATCACCGCCGGTTGGGAATTTCACCCTGCCCCGAAGGAAACGTTATTAAATTTTCAAGTGCTAGAAGCTACCAAAGGTAACTGTAGAATATTGATATATCAGCATTTATAGGCTCAGCTAAAGAATTTCATTTCCTTTGGTGATAGGGTTATTTCCTATAAATCCTACCATTTCAAACAAAAAACCTACCAAAACCCTTCCATTCCTACTACATCAATATAGCACCTAAAATAAGCATAGATTCTTTATCAGGCTAAATCAAGTGTTTTATTAATAAATGGTTATTTCATCATAAACTTCTTCCCCTGTTTCATCAATAAAAGATAATTTATAATCAATCCTATTCTCTAATTTTGCTTCCATTTCTCCTTGCTTAAAAATGTAAAATCGTAAATTGGATTCTAAAGACACTTGTTTGAACATTAGATGATCAATTTATAATTATAAACTTCTCAACACCAACACAAGCATGGACTTGGACACCACGAATACAAATTTCCCCATTAAAATAGGTATACTAGTTCAAGGACTAACACAAATGATGTATCTTGCTTAAATCCAATTGTTCAGATTTTTCCCCTTTTCACTCTCCTAAAAACTCGAAATTCACATACTAACATTCAGATTTTTCTATTTCATTGATACTTTCGTTGATATTATGCTTAATTAGTTGCAGGATTCTTCCTACATAAAAAAAGCTGTATAAAGATGATGCAAATTACGAATCATATTAATAAATTTAATAATGAGGAGTAAAAATCATGAAAATAATTCAACGTATTGCATTGGCATTAGTGATTATCGGAGCTATAAACTGGGGACTAATTGGATTATTTCAATTTGACTTGGTTGCAACTTTATTCGGAGGACAAGATGCCGCATTTTCGAGAGTAATTTATACTCTTGTGGGTTTAAGTGGATTAGTTTGTTTAACTCTCTTGTTTGCACCAATGGATGAGGAAGTCGAAAGAAGAGAAAATGCACAGGGAAATAGGAACTTAAATTATTCTACAGAGTTTGGTGAAGAAAATGACTTATCTGAACTAAAAGATGAGAATGACAAATAGAAATATCTTTTAAGACTGAAGGTGAATAGAGTATTCACCTTCTGTTTTTTATTTTGACTTTGTATAGGCCGAATCAATTATAGACACAAAACAATTCCCTCAAAATATATAGAAAACCTGATTGCAACTCTATCTATCTCCATATGTAATTATAGTATTAAATTTGCCACATCCTTACTCCATTAAATCCAATTCTGAGATTTTCTTTCCTATCATTTTGAATGAACGATCAAAAGATTATAAAAATTTCAAACAAGTTACTACAAGGTCAATATATGGGAGTACATGCTTTTGAAGAATTTATTAAGAATCTAGATGACTCTTCCTCACTCCGTCCAGATTCATTACAATCCAAAAGGACTTAAAACATCATGTTGGATTGCTTTCAGAACGAATTCACGAACTGCAAGGAACACCAGAGACTAACAGGGAGTTATTGGTAAGATCGATCTTTCATTAGTCAACTAATAGATCGCTCACATGGGAAAGAGGAAATTCTAAAGCATGCAATTAAAGGAGAAAACCTCTATGGAATCAAAATGACGATAAACTTGATGAGAAAAGTTTGAGCCTAGTTCAGACTGTAAGATCTAATTATGAGAAAACCTTAGACTTTCTCATTTATTCTTCAGTCATCTATAATACATTCTGCTTACTGTGATTAATGAATATATTAGTTAACTCACCCATATAATAAAAATGTTGGGCAAGGTTAAACCCTAGAATCACTTTTTTATCTTTGCTCCAACGCCATACCAATCACTTGGTGATACCCCCTACATATTTAAGAGTGATTGCTTTTGACATGATTAAAGCCTGATAAAGGGCTCTTTTCTCATTTTCAAAAGACCCTGATGTACTTTCCCAATCAAACATACTGACTTGTACATATGATGCATGGATTACAGTCTTAACTTTTTAATCTTAATAATACTGACTGAATTTTATTTATTTATTTTGACCATTCTATAGCTACTGTTTTCTAGCAATGAAATAGGATCGGTGAAATATGGAATGTCTTCCAATAGACCTTTTCTTAATTCCATTTTTCTAATGCTTGTTCCTTTAGTCTTGTTGTTCATTAAAAAACTACATTACGGAATAGTTATACCAATTTTTTACGTTAATTTTGTTCTCCAAATATTTATTCCAGGTTTCATGGTTAATTTCTAATAAATTTATTATTCTTCCGCTTCCTAAAACTTAATACAATACTCCTTTTAGAGATGTTCTTCAAAATAAATGAGGTTTCTTTGCATACATATTGGTTGATTTGCAAATAGTAATTTATGGTGTAAATAAAATTACGCCTACTAACTTCGATGTGGAGGGATATTGAAATGTATATTCGTGAAGGCTTAATCCCAACTGTATTAGGTTCGGCTGTTACGGCTACTGGATACGCATTGAAGCAAAAACGCGGATCAAATAAAATGGTTGCAAACACTGTTTTTGGATTCGGTTTAGCCCACATTGTTTTAGGTGCAATTGATCTTGTTGAACATCGTCGTTAGTATCTATGGGAGCACAATTAGTGCTCTCCTTTTTTATTTGGAAGCCGATTAACTCTTTTGCTAATCCATTAAATTTGATAAATTTCACTAATTACGCAATTTTTAAATTGTGGTGATTTTAAAAAATTCACTAAAGGTATGCTTTCTAACAGAAATTCTTGAAAAAAATGACATTTCTTTCAAATTTAAAGAAGGCTTTATTTATATCCCCGAGATGCATTTGTTGCTCTTAATTCAATCATTAGTATTTGCTACCGATAAAACAGCACTTTTAATTGCTGAAATCATATGAACAAAAGCGCACAAAAACAGAAAAGTCTACCTCTCGAAAAATAGGTGCAAGTCAATTGGATAAACATGCTTCAATTCCTGTATAATAGGGGCTGGTGTATTAATAAGCGGTGAAAGATAGGAGAGAAAGCGGTGCAACTAGAAAAATTTATTGATCGAAGAAAGACACATTCGGTTAAATGGTATATAGAAGATCAGGACATCATCCCACTATGTATTGCTGATATGGATTTTCAAGTTTCAGAAGAAATTGTAAACGCTATAACCCAGAAAGCAACACACGGAATTTACGGGTATAGTACTTTTTGTGAACGATATTATGATGCAGTTCAGTATTGGTGGAAAACACAATATGATTGGGAGTTAAAACGAGAGTGGATTTCTTTTAGCCCTGGAATCATTCCTGGAATTAATCTATTATTAAAATCATTAACACAACCAGGTGATGCTGTTATTGTGCAAGACCCTGTATATTATCCATTCTTTTCTACAATTGAAACACAAGGTTGTACCATCTTAAACAATTCTCTTGTTTACTCGAATGGTTCATACGAAATGAATTTTGAAGATTTTGAAGAAAAGGCATCACAGCCAGATACAAAAGTATTTATTTTGTGCAGCCCTCACAATCCAGTAGGGAGAGTGTGGACTAAGGAAGAATTGCGAAGGATCGGCAAAATTTGCGATAAACATGGAGTCTTTGTTATTTCAGATGAAATGCATGGAGATTTGACTTACTCAGGCAATAGACATATACCGTTTGCAACCGTTCATCCAGACCATTTAAAGTTGTCTGTTACTTGCGCTGCACCGAGTAAAACATTTAATATTGCAGGAATGCAAAGCTCTATTTTCATTATTCCAAATAAAGATGTGAAAGAAAAGTATGAAGCACTTTTAACAGGATTCGGTTTAATGCGTCCAAATGCCTTTGCAGTGGAAGGAACGATTGCTGCCTACTATAGGGGTTTACCTTGGCTTCAAGAGGTAAAGGGATATTTAGAAGCCAACCTTGAATATGTTTGTTCGTTTCTAAAAGAATATATCCCTTCAATTAAAGTAGTTAAACCAGAAGCCACTCATTTGATTTGGCTGGATTGTCGTGATCTGCATATTCCGCCCGAAGAATTGCATACTTTCTTCTTAGAGAATGGAAGAGTAAGACTGGATGAAGGAATGAAGTTCGGTAAAGGCGGTTATGGATTTGAACGTATTAATATTGCCTGTCCGCGTGAGGTTCTGACAGAAGCATTACTGAGAATAAAGGCTGCTGTAAATGGAAGAGAAAAGAACTGCTAGCGATCTACGTTAGCAGCTTTTTTCATTTTTAAATATGAAAAACAAAAAGAGCAGGGATGAAATTTCCACTGCTCTACTTCGCTTATACAATATTACTGCGTTTTTGCCTATTACCCATCGCTGCATCGACCATCAATGCAATCGCAGCAATAATGTGCAGAATCATTCCAACGATAGGAACCCAGCCAATACATGACGCAACAATTCCTAGAATGCTTCCATGGATTTTTTCCCTTTCCTTTACAGAAAAAACCAAAGTAATAATATGTAGAATGAGCATGACCATTAACGGTGTCCATACATAGGAAAGAATAAATATGCCTCCAAGAAAAGGGATACCTAGGAGGGCTTCACACGCTCCAGTCACCCACTTTAAAATCGTTGATGTTTTCAATTTAACACCTCCTTATCTTTCAAAATGCACCACCCTGAATTTCTTCATAATAAATAATGATATCTTCTTATCCTATTCCCCATTTTGAGTTTTTTTACACTCTCAAAGAAAAAGAGTGAGGATCAATATCCCCACCCTAAAATCCTTCATTTTTTTAAACTGCTATTGCCACTTAAGTACTAAGTAGTCACTATAATCAAGTAATGCAGTAGCCGCATCTTCTGAAATCAGATCGCTGTCCTTAAACTTCGACACCATTTGTTTGAAGCTATTTGTATGCTTGATTACTTTTTCTGAAGATTTTTGGGATTCATAAAGAGCTACTGAAGTTAAATGAGTTTGAATTTGTCTTGCTACTGCAGAATTAGCAAATTCACCTTGTTCTTCATAATAGCTAGCTACCGCTTTTATTCCTTTTGCACTGATATCATTCGTTAACACATCTGTAGCTGAGCCCGTTTTACTTTCATCTGTCTCTGAGGCCGCTGAGAAGTTTAGTTTAGTTAATCCAGTTTCGTCTTCAGGGACTTCAACATACACAGGCACTTCCACAGTTTCTCCTGCTTCTACTTCGATAACATTATGCATTAATCTAGTTTCCCATCCTGCTTCTGTTTCAGCTGTGAGTCGGAAAAGGTCTGTTTCCTCCCCTGTATTAGTTACCTTAAAATTGTGAGTAGCAATTTTGCCTGGTACAGCTCTCGCAGCTGTGCCTCCTTCAGCTTCTACACCTCTCGCAAACGATCCTGCGCCATCCAAATGTCTGACAGCTACGCGATAAGAAAGTGCACCAATATCATCATAATCCTTGGCAAGAATATAGAAATGTAATCGGTTATGTTCGTCTACATATTCATTGATGATCCCTTCATCTGTCCCAGCTTTGAAAAGAGCATCTGCTAATTGACGATAATCCCCTTTAGAGTACTTCGCAATGGACCCATTTGGCCTTACAAAGTCGACTTGGTCGATATCTTCATCATTTGCGTCCACAACCCAGATATTCGGGGCAGATTCAGCATTTTTTGTTTTTGCCAATAGAACACCTGCATCTGTTTGGAAGGAGTCATAACCTACACGGTCAACAACTTCAACAGTGTAATTGTCATACCATTTAGCTCCGCGCTGCATATCCGCACGCCAATCATCCCTTAAAGAGTTTGGCGGTGTTAAATCCTCCATCTCAATGTTGATACCTGCAAACACATCTTCTCTGCCGAATTCACTGCCTACAGGAATTTCCCGGGCAAGAATGTCAGCAAATACCGGTCCAGTTTCAGCCAGCTCATCACGGTCTACGTTCATATAATCTTCCTCAGCCAAGAAGCCTTGTTTGATTTTATTACGCAGCATATGATGTGATGGTGCAGATGCACCTAAAGTAGGCATAACCATCCAGCGAGTGTGCGGGCCACCTGGACCATTAAAGCTGCCTCGGCTCATTAATTCCCATGGTCCTGAATACGTACGGGATACAGGACTTGCATATGGGTTATTATAGTTGTCTAATAGATTCATAATATGGCCAAACTCATGGGCAAACGTTCCCATTCCATCATTTTCACCTTGAATGGAGATCCCATTTCTAATATCTGCACTTGACCAAATGCTACTTGCCGCAATCCATGAAGTCCAGTCTACATATCTTGTATTTGCAAACTTTGGCATATTGGCAAATTCAGCGGGAGGACCAAACTGGTCAGAGACATCCTCCTTGTCTTGGAACATCATTTCTCCGAATTCTTGCCAGACACCTGATTCATCATAACCCGCATGAAGAATAAATGTAAAATCGTATTCTTCTCCAGTTGCTTCTATATCAGCTGCTGCTGCTGCCATCGCTTCATTTTTCAAATCCAGCGCTTCGTACCCTGGAGGCATATTCACATCTTGACCATGTCCCCTGCTTAAGCCGTACTGAAATTCACGTCCAGACATCTTATAAGGTCCAAAGGCTTCTAAATCAACTGCCCATTTGCCGAATGAGTTTTCACGCCAATATTCGTCAATTGTTCTGTGATTATTTAGTTCTTGTGGTTTATTTAAAAAATCCACCCAATATTGCGGGATGTCTTCCCGAGGAATATTACCTACAATTGGATTACCAGCCAACTCAGAGCCTTCCTCCATACTTAAGATAAAATCACGATCAGAAAAGTCGACAACAACAAGCGCCCCTTTAATTTCCTTTTCAGGCTCAATATCTGTATTTCTCCAATCAAAGCCCGGGACTGGATTGTAATCATCCCATGTCATGTTCTCAGGCAGTACCCATGATTCCTTATCAATCGGCTCTGGAAAATCAGAAAGTCCTGTAGGTGCAGCCTGAACTGACGTTGAAATCATTAAAAATGAAACTGCAGAAATAAATAACGTTCGACCTAATTTCATGTATTACCCCCCCTTTTCTTTCACTATGAATCTTTTACTTCTGCTCCCCAGCCGTTTGTGTAGCAGTAAATGTCCACTCCAGATTTAGAGCATCCCCTTGGAATTGGTTTTGATCTTCACCATTTTCTTCAAAATTGATTTGCACAACTAAATCATCAATTGTCCCTACTGGCAGACCTTTTTCACCAAGTAACGGATAGAACACACTTTCGCCTACAGCTTCAGGCGTCATTGATTTCAACTCTGCTAATGTTGTTTTATAAATGACTTCATCAAGCTTATCGGCGTTATATAGGAATTCAACCACAATATGCTCACCGAAATCTTCCATGTTATCACCCTTTGCATCAGTTACGGTATAATCTGTATTTAACAGCACTTTATCAATATCCAATGTTCCGTTATTCTGCAGTTCGAAACTGCGCAATACTGAATCACCGGGCTTGATGTTATTTACATTGATGATTTCAAGCGGTTCTGCAGCCAAATCTAATGTTCCAGCAGCGAACGTATTATTTGTCGTCTCCGTGTCACTAAAATATGCGTAAGTTCCTCCACCAATCAATACAATCCCTAACGCTGCTGACATAACACCCATTGTTATCTGTTTTTTAATACCCATTTTGAACTTCCCCCTTTTTATTTGCGTTTTTTATCTCCATTTTGAAATTAAATAGTCTGTATCTGCTTTCAGCACCTGATAGACCTCTTTTGTTATCAAGTCATTATCAAGCTGGTGATCGATTAAAGTGTAGAATCCTTCCAAATGCTTCACAACTTTTGCTCCTGCATTCTGCTTTTCATAAAGAGCTACAGAAGTTAAATGCATTTGTAAGGATTTCGCGGCGATAACTTCTTTAATCTCACCATCTTTTTTGTAGTAATCAACGATGTCACTCATATCTTTAGCGGTTTCTGGAGAAGAGCCTCCATTAAACCCTAAAGCTCCATCGAGAGCAGGTTTTCCTCCCACTATCGGTAAGGAAATATAGCTGTCGCCAAGTGACACATCAAAGGTTGCTCTGTTTTGATCAGTCATTAATCTTGTGCTACTTCCAGCAATAATGACACCGATACGATGCCCCTCTTTAAAGACATAATCTTCAGGAAGCGTGTCCCACTTAAATGTATATTCCTGACCAGGCACTAACGGTTGGGAAAGTTCAAGAGATTCCCTGTTTTGCGCATCCAGCCATCCATGCGTAACAATCTCATATGGTGCTTCATGTGTCGTAATTTCAGCTTCTTTATAGCAGCTGCTGTCAACGTCCGAGCTTTCACCCCAACATGAAACCTCATTGGTGGTGCGGACCCCTTCCCCACTGCTTGTATGATTGATTCTCGTATCTGTTCCATAATCAACAATTAACGCAGTTAAATGTGTATCGTCCTTATCTACCGATGCACGAATATTCAATTCTGGTACACCGCTTAAGCGGATATCCCCTTCGAGCTCTGGAGTCATATAGAGAAGACGATTATCCTTTTGTGTAAATTCACCAGTCACCATCTGCTGCTCTGTTTGACGAGGATTATCAATAAAGCCTTGACGAGCATCATCCAATAACGGACTTGTCATCACAGACCCTGGAAGCTCATCTGTTTCTGGTGCAAACCTTAACTTCACATCTTCAGCTTGCTCTTCTGGCCACGAGGCATGTGTTTCCCATTCATCAGCTCCGCGTTGGACATCAGCCATGGGCTCGTCCATAATGCCGTTATCGATATCTAATAACCAATAATCAAACCAGCGATGAAGCGTATCAACCCATTCCGCTCTTCTAAAATCAAATGGGTCAACATGTCCGGTTTGAGTCAGCCAAACTTTTCTAGGGACATCATGTTCACTGATTGCCTCCCACCATTTTGAAAAATGATTGGCTTTTACGTTGTAATCATTGAGTCCATGAATAGCAAGCACACTTGCTGTTATATTATCAGCATCTTTATAATAGTTGCGTTCATCCCAAAATTGATTGTAATCCCCAGTTGTATCATCAGAGGCAACGCGCATATCTTCACGCACTTGCGCACACGCTTCGACTCTTTCACTGCTGGTCACTCGTCTAGCTAAGTTTCCTGGACCATTTGTATAATATGGAATTCCTTCATAACGATAATAGTAGTACCAGCTGCTGATTGCTCCGATTGGAACGATGGTTTCCAATCCTTCAACCCCAGTTGCTGCCGCACCTTGAGCGATGGTTCCATCATAAGATTTACCGATCATCCCTACTTTTCCTGTAGACCAATCTGCACTTATTTCTTCGCCATCCTTATCCCAAGCTTTGCCTTTTCCATTTAACCAATCAATTACTACCTTCGCACTCTCAATTTCTTCATAGCCGCCGGTTGTCGGGCACCCGTCAGAATTATTTGTTCCTACCATATCTACTAAGACAACTGCATACCCTCTTGGGACAAAATAGTTATCATAGTAAAGAGGGAACATTTCATTGACACCATCCCCATCAGGATCTTTTATCTGTGATTCATTTCCGCGCCCCATGCTTTCATAATAAGGACTGGCATCCATGATCACAGGTACTTCAAGACCCTCCTCTGTTTCCTTTGGACGAATGATGTCCGCAGCAATACGGTCCGGATTTCCGTCACGATCGCTATCCAATGATGATTCTACAAAAATGGTTTCTTTGATTGCATCATCATAAGAGTAAATTGGCTCTGTCACACCGTTTTCTAGCTGATAACCAGGAACGTCTAAAACATCGGACGCTTGGACACTCCCTGCGAATGTTGTATCCACAGTTATCAGCATAATCATGGCTAACAATATACTGAGGACTTTCTTTCTCTTAAACAATTGAACCCCTCCCCCTATTAAAATACTACTTACACTATGAACGATAGCATGATAGAGAGAAGACAGGCAGTGACAATAGTATTAATTTTATGACAATTCAGTTTATTCATCCGCTATTACTTTTAGGGATATTTATTCATGAGGAAAAATGGCCAAACACTTAAGAATCCTTCCTTAATTTCAGTATAATCCCAGATATAGTCATGATTTATCTTGAAAATTTTCTTTTCACCACCCGAAATAAAACTGCATACGGATGTATATTATTTAACAGTTGGTAGGGAATTTTATGAATAATTCCTACTATATTCCAATATGAAGTCATCCAAGTAATTGAGATAAATATGAAAATAGTATGAATTACACATTGTTTCTCCTCCTGAAATTCATAAAACATATCAGATTGAGTGAAACAAACTCCAGATTATCAAAATTAAGGGTATATTTACATACTTTCCCCAATATCATTCATTCATTATTACAGGCCTTTTATCATATTAGATTTTCTTTCGAAACTATTAATAGATATAATACGTATATACACTATCTCGTAGATGAGGGGAAAAATGAATGGAAACTAAAGAAGAGCTTCTAAAAGAATGGAAAGCTTGTGAAAAGTGGGAAAAAAATCAATCCGGCCTTTGGTTTTGGGAAAAAATTGGAAGGATTCCATTCAAACTTCTTGATAAAGTCACTCCTACCTTCATACAAAAGAAGGTCGGAATGATACTGGATGAACTTGGACAATATGTTCAAACTGGCGGCAGATATTTGAGTTCCATTGAATCATTAAAATCATATTATCCGAAAAAAAACATCCACACTATTACAAACCTAGATCGATTATCGGTCGCAGAAATGGATCAAGCCGTCTCTAAATTGACGACCCATCGCAAGCGCTTTGCAACTGTTCAAGGTGCAAGTACAGGTGTAGGCGGAATTTTTACCATCTCCATCGATATTCCGATGCTTCTTGGGACACAACTAAAAACTTTACAAGACATTGCCATCTGCTATGGGTTTGATCCTAACGATAAAAAAGAACGTTTGTACATCGTAAAGATTCTGCAATTTGTATCTGCAGATGTGGTGGGTAAAGAAACGATACTAAAACAGCTTTCACTCATTGATTCTGCAGATAGTGAAGCTAAAAGAGAAATCGTATCTGAACTCCAAGGGTGGAAAGAGGTTGTACTGGCCTATCGCGACCATGTCGGCTGGAAAAAACTATTTCAAATGGTGCCAATCGCCGGTTTCGTTTTTGGCGCTTTTATTAACCGTTCAAGTGTCGGTGACATTGCCGAAGCAGGAATGATGTTCTATCGTAAGAGAAAGATTAACGAAAGAATACAGGCCTATGAGGAAATGAACCTTTAACGAAAAAAAGATGGATTAACCGGAAATGAACCAATCCTTATGCCTGCAGGTTCCAGAAATTCGGGCCCTGCAACAATCATTGTTTTGGAATATTAATTCCATTTAATTTGGATAAAATTAGAAATGGCTATTTCCATTAGAAGAAAGAAAAAAAGAAGGTTATTATGCCGCTCTTACTCGAATTAGTCATGATAAGTTAACGATTGATTCAGTATAAATTTCTTTCAACCGAAAAATGCATATTATGTTCTGAAAAAAAGTCCAATGCTAGCTCCTAAAAGGAAATTAGCATTGGACTTAAGCATTTTAAGGAAGCTTTTGAATTTCTTTTTCCATATATTCTTCATTCAAAGCACCTAACACTTTATTGCGAATGACACCATTGGAATCAATAAAATAGCTTGTTGGATAGGCCACAATTTCGTATTCATCACTGACCTTTCCTTCTCTATCCATCGGAATAGGAAAAGTTAAATGATGCTTGTCGACAAACTTTTCCGGTGCATTCTTCACTCTTTCGCTTCTAGTCATATTAACAGCTATGACTTCAAATCCCTCATCTTTATACTTATTATGCAGCTTTTCCATATGAGGCATTTCGGCTTCACAAGGGCCACACCAGCTTGCCCAGAAATTCAATAGCACGGTTTTTCCTTTATAATCACTAAGCTTAAACGAATTGCCTTCGATATCCTCAAGCTCTATTTCAGGGGCCAAATCACCTTCATTTAGCCCAACAGAAAGCTCCTCCACATTTTCAACTTTTTCATATTGTTCAATTTTCACTTGTTTGATGATCCCTTTATCCTTTAATACCGTTCGATCCACAACAATTAATACAATTAAAAGAGTAGCAGCAATTATTAAAAATTTCCTCATACAAACACCTCAAGGTTGCAGAAAAATAAAAACAGATTTCAAAGCTGTTTTTATCATACTATAACTCATGTTGATAGGCTATTTTTTTCAACTCTTATGAATGGTTAATGATTGTGCGTTCGTAAATGAAAAGCAATCATAGCGAATACAGCTAGTTGATCATCCGAAGAAAGCTCTCGATTGATTGTGAGAAAAGGAATATTGGCGTCCTTTATCTGGTGGCCCCAGCTCGCAGGCATCCAGCCCTTTTTCAAAGAAACAGCTTCCACACTAGAGTTAATAAATATTTTGTAATCCATATACATTCGTGCACGTTCAACGTAATAGCTTTTGCCAGACTCTTCATTCATAAATTCAATATGATTAGATGAGGCCTTATGGTTAAATAGCAATTCGCTCTGTTTACCTTCGCACTGGATCACTACTTTTTTACGGCTCATGCTGAAAAAAGCAATAACCTCGTTCTGATGATCATATAAACCATAATGTTTATACCGTGAAAGTCGATCGATGAAATAGGGTAAAAACCACCGATAACTTTGAGAATGGATATCTCTAATTTCGCCCAGGACACATCCAGCTGAATTGAAGAATAACACCCTTAAGCTCGGTGCAGGCAGAAAAGTGATGGACATTACTCGTTGCTGAAATAAGGAATCGGCACTAGTTACCTCGCTTCTATCCATTTCACCTATTTCATTTGCACGTTTTTGATTCATTACATACGCTTGAAAACTAATGAAGCTATATATCAAAAAAGGAATAGAAAACCCTATCACTACTTTTGGCGGGACCAACATCAAACTATATACCAGTAAAAAAAATGGAGGAATGAGTGATGCTAAACTCGCGTTTAATGAAATGACGGCTGCTTTATGGTAGTACTGCTGTATATTCATCATCTAATACTCCCTGTGATTTTAGTAAAAGCTACCGATTAATTACATTATCAGGTACAATAATAGCAACTTTACTTCTATTCTATTAAACAGACAGTATTTTCATGAATAGACGGAGGAAAAAATGAAAAAAAGACTACTTCTTATAGCGTTATGTATTCCTATTATCGCAATTATTATTATCGCCTTTCTACATTTCAAAATTCAAAGTGTAGCAAAACAATCTCCACCAGCTGATAGTCCTTATCTCATTGTCCTTGGTGCAAAGGTGAATGGAGAAGACATGTCACTAAGCCTGCTTTATCGAGCACAAGCCGCCTTAGAATATTTAAAACAAAATCAAGATACAATTGTAATCGCAACAGGTGGCCAAGGAGAAGGAGAGGATATTTCCGAAGCAGAAAGTCTAAGACGCTTTTTTTCTGAAAACGGTATATCTGACGACAGAATTTGGTTAGAAGACCAATCTACATCCACCTATGAAAATCTTGCCTTTACAAAAGAACAATTTGAAATTGAACATGCAGTCATAGTAAGCAGTGACTTCCATTTATACCGCGCTTCCATTTTGGCAGACAAAGTTGGCATTGAAGCTAATACCTTAGCTGCAGATACACCAGCTGTTGTGAAGGTACAATTATATGTGCGGGAGTACGCTGCGCTATTAAAAACATTGATTCTGGGCAGATAACTTTTTTGCTGCTGATCTTCTGAGAGTTCTATATTGATGCGGGTTTTAGGGGAACTAGTTCCTCAATCTTTTGCTTTTCGGCTTCATTTGGCACTAGTTCGAGCATCTAGTTAACCCTTTTCTTGATTTCGCACTCGTCCGGGCACTAGTTCGAGCATCTAGTTTACCCTTTTCTTTTTTCCTCACTCGTCCGGGCACTAGTTTGAGCATCTAGTTTACACTTTTCTTTTTTTCTCCCTCCTCCGGGCACTAGTTTGAGCATCTAGTTTACACTTTTCTTTTTTTCTCCCTCGTCTGGGCACTAGTTTGAGCATCTAGTTTACCCTTTTCTTTTTTTCTCCTTCGTCCGGGCACTAGTTTGAGCATCTAGTTTACCCTTTTCTTGATTTCGCACTCATCCGGGCACTAGTTTGAGCATCTAGTTTACCCTTTGCTTTTTTTCTCACTCATCCGGGCACTAGTTTGAGCATCTAGTTTACCCTTTCTTGATTTCGCACTCGTCCGGGCACTAGTTCGAGCAACTAGTTAACCCTTTGCTTTTTTTCTCACTCATCCGGGCACTAGTTTGAGCATCTAGTTAACCCTCTTCTTGATTTCGCACTCGTCCGGGCACTAGTTCGAGCATCTAGTTTACCCTTTGCTTTTTTTCTCACTCATCCGGGCACTAGTTTGAGATCTAGTTAACCCTTTTCTTGATTTCGCACTCATCCGGGCACTAGTTTGAGCATCTAGTTTACCCTTTTCTTGATTTCGCACTCGTCCGGGCACTAGTTTGAGCATCTAGTTTACCCTTTTCTTGATTTCTCACTCATCCGGGCACTAGTTTGAGCATCTAGTTTACCCTTTTCTTGATT